>CAVUOC010000021.1:0-264617 GCA_963742965.1 uncultured beta proteobacterium
ATCCCGCTCGATCACATTCAGGAAGTCGTCGACCAGACGCGCGCCGCCGGGGTTCGCGGCAGCGTCCGCTTCTACCTGAAATTCTTCGAGGACCACGCGGTTTCCGAGCAGCTGAGCGGAGACGTGGGCTGGCGCTTCGCCGACGACGCGGCCGCGAATGAAAGCCTGCTGGTGGCCAATACCAACGACCAGGACGAGAGTCACGACATGCGTGAGCGGCTCACGCTCGCCGCCGTGTTCGATATCACCAGATTCGAGGGCCCGTTCGGATTTGTAGCCCGGGGGATTCGCCACGCACCATCACATGGACATGAAAGGCGCGTTGACCCTGCTCCTGACCGACCGCGACGGCAACGTGGTGCAGGAAACGCGTCACTCGAACCGCATCGTCAAGTCGGGCCGGCGGCCTGGTCGCCCAGCTGTTCGCGGGGGTCGCCGGCGGGACGCCGCCGACGAAAGTGACGCATATGGCGGTCGGCACCGGGGCCGGCGCCGAGACGGACAATCAGACGGGGCTGGTCGCCGAGCGCGCGCCGCGCAAGGAAATCATCGAAGTGACCTACGTCGAGGTGGACGACAAGAGCCAGGCCGGTTCGGTGCGGCGCGTCCGCGCGACGCTCAAGGCCGTGTTCGACTTCGCCGACGCGAACGACCTGACCACGCCGCTGCGCGAAGCGGGCGTCTTCACCGCCGCGAGCGGCGGCGTCATGTACAACCGCGTCGTCTTCGAGCCGGTCACCAAGACCAATGCCTTCAAGCTGACCATGCTCTGGGACGTCACTTTTTGAGCTGACAAGGACTTCACATGCCCTTCACACCGGATCCGCCTTTTCCGAAAACGCAAGGGGACAATGTCCGCTCCAAGGACTGGAACGACGCGCTCGCCGAGGTCATCAGGCTGGACAGCGCCAAGGCCAATCGCGCCGGCGATCGCTTTACCGGGCCGCTGACCATCGACGGCAACGTCGGCATCGGCACGACGACGCCGAAAGAGCCGCTCGACGTGAACGGCCGCGTCAAGGCTGGCACGCTCACGTCGGCCCGTGGCCGGCGCCGCCCACCGGCAACTCCCGTACAGCTTCGTCGGAGCCAATACACTGGATCAAACCAACGCGGCGAACTACGCGTTGATGCAGGGCGCTGCCGGCGGCGAAGTGGGCTGACCTTTCTGAACTCGCCCGCGAACATCCGCTTGCGCATCGCGAACACCGACAAGATGGTCGTCGCGGCGAACGGCAACATCAGCATGCTCGGGGCGCTGAACGTCGTCGGACCGCTGGGCGCCGGAAATGTCTTCAATGGCAATCCTTTTCGCATCGGCATCGGCAAGACCCCGCCTGGGTCGACGGCCTGGCAGGTCTACAGCACCAATGGCATTTTCGTCACTGTCGACACGACTGCGGCAGGATTCTCGAAAACACCGACATATCTGAGGCGCTCGGCGGCATCAGCAACCACTGGGCCGTGGTTGGCCACACCAGCATCTACGTGCCGAGTGCAACCGGATTCACTGTCTACCTGAGATGGGCGACCGACGCCGCCTTGACACCGGCATCTGCCAACTCCATGTCGTGGCACATCCAGTGGCTCGGCATCGAAATCTGACCTCGTCTGCGAGCTGCGATGCAGGAACAACTACACGCCAGATTGGAAGAACTGAAAAAGGAATTCCAGGCCGGCCAGGCCCGGCTGCAGGAGATCGAAGAGCAGGAGCGACGGCTGCGCGAGACGCTGCTGCGAATCAGCGGCGCCATCCAGGTGATCGAAGAGGAGCTCGGCAAGGCCAAGGGAGCCACCGGTGACCGGACATCTGGATGAAGCGCTGCTGCTGCTGCTGGCACGGGAACTGCCGACCCTGTTCGGCGGCGTCACGCCGCACGTGCGGACGACCGTCATCGGCGAGCTGTTCGAGCTCGACGCGAGCTCCGCCGACGCTCAGGCCAGCGAACCACGGCCTGACGACCGCCTCGACAACCTGCCGTTCGACAGCGCGCAACCGCAGGGCCCCTACATGTTGAGCCAGGTACCGGACGGCGGCCCGCGCAAAGTGCGTCTCACCACGTCGCTCGGCGACCGGATTGCGCTCACCGACCCCGAAGTGCAGTTCGACCCCGTTGAGCTCTCCCGCTTTTCGCTGGCCCTGCGCCCCGATCGCGGGCTGACCGGGGTGATCGGTGTGCAGGTGCTTTACGGTGTGACGGCGGTCTTCGCCAGGCTCAGGTACCGACAGGTCGTGACGCTCGTCCTCGAGGCGCCCGATTCGGCAACAGCGGACAAGGCCGAAGCGCTGGCCGTGGCCGCTATCTCGCTCAATCGCCCCCAGCTGGCCGCCGCCGGCGCCGAGACCCTGGATGAAGACCAGTACGGCGCCGAAATCGAAATCAAGGGCCTGCAGCTCGCGAGCGGGACCGCGCCCACGGCCAACACCAGACGGCTCCAGTTCCGCGCCGAGATCGAGCTCAAGGCGACGCGGGCGCTCGGCGCCGACGAGGGCGCGCGGATCCAGCGGATTGGCAGCCCCGGGGCGCCGCCGAGCTCGCACCGACCGATTGACATCCACGTCGACGTGGAGGCGTGATGAAGGCGATCCTGCGGTTCGATCCGGAACGGCGCCAGGAACAGCTCGACTTCGTGCGCGAACGCGTAGCCATCCTGCACGAAGTCGGCGACGTTGTGTGGGTCACGCTGACCGAGGAGCAAGCCGCGCGATTCACGGAGCAAGGCATCCAGGTGCAGCCGCACGAAGAAGCCGACGTGATTCAACTGCCGGCGGTCGTGTTCGACCCGGAGGCTGCCGAACCGGTCCCCTTTCCGCCGCTGTCGGCGACGATGCCTTCGGGCGAGTCCCCGCCTAGATGCTGGTCCAGTTCATCGTCGCGCCGGAAACCGAGTGGGTGCAGGCCATCGAAGATCTCGGCGGCGTGTTCGTCGAGGACGTGCCGGTGCACGCCGCGGTGTTACCTGCTGACCGCCGGCCAGAGCGCCGATGTCCGCGCGCGCGGCGACTTCGTCTCGTGGGTCGGCTTGTTTCACCCGGCCTATGCTGAGCTTCGAGCTCGCCGGCCGCGAGGAGCCTACCCCGCTGCCGATCTGGCGTCGCTGTCGCCGGCGGCCGCGGCGTTTACCGCGCGGCCGGAAGGCTCCATTCGCGTGTCGTTCTTTGCCGATCGCGATCCGTCGGCGATGCGCGCCGCGATCGAGGCCGCGGGTGCGCACGTCGTCACCGACAGCGGCTACGACTTCATTGTCAACATCGGCGCCAACCGGGTCGTCGAACTGCTCGGCGTGTCCGGCGTCAAGGCGCTCGAGGCGCACCGCACCGAGACGCTCGCCAACCAGCGCGCCGGCGTCATTCTCGGCACGAATCAGGTGCGGAGTCTCGGGGCCATCAACTTTCTCACCAACCTCGACGGCACCGGCGAAATCATCGGCGTCGTCGACAGCGGCCTCGACAACGGCGTGTTTCCCACCGCCGCCACCGGTCCGCTCGGCAACGCGCACCCGGACTTCTGTGCGCCCGGCGTCCTGAATGCGAGCGGGATCCTGCGGGTGCCGCCGCCGGCCCCCGATCCGATCCAAACGGCGCCAAGAACCTGCACAACCCCGCGTTCAGCAGCCAGGACTTTGCCCCGCACGGCACGCACGTCGTCGGCAGCATCCTCGGAGACGGGCGCACGGCTCTGCGCCGACCCCCGCATCGCCCAACAACTCGGTGCCGCGCGGGATGGCGCCGCGCGCGCAGGTGGTGTTCCACTCCGCGAACCTGTTCGGAGTGCCACCGGTGATTCCTCCGGCCTTCAACGTCGGGCCCTTCCTCAACGGGTTCCGCGACGCGTTTGCGATGGGCGCGCGCATCCACACGAACTCGTGGGGGGCGAGCGGGCCCAACGCCTACAACAACACCTCGGGCCGGATCGACCGCTACGCCTATCTCAATCCCGAAGCGCTGGTGATGTTTGCGGCCCACAACAACGAAGCAGACCTGAACAATGACGGCCGCTTCGACCAGAACTTTCTGGGGCCGCAGGCGGTCGCCAAGAACATCTTGACGATTGGCGCCTCCGAGAACGTGACCAACGCCGACGGCGATCCCCGCCCGTATCTCACCGCGTTCGGCTTCAATCCGCCCTTCCCGAACTGCGTGCCGGATGCACGGGACCGGCGCAGCCAATCCGGATTCCGCGCCGCAGCCACGGCGGCACCGTGCCGGAGAGCATCGCGCCGACCGAGCGGTTGGCGTTGCGGATCCGATAGGCGAGACGCACGGGCTCGCTGCGCTCGATCGCCGGCGCAGCGTCGGCGATGAGGCGATGGTCGAGCGCGCGCTCGAGCCCGTGATCCTGCACCTCGCAATGGTGGCGCGCGACCTCGGCGGGCATCTTCGGCTGATGAAAGATCCGCGAGAAATCGAGTCCCTTCGCCTTCCAGTGCTCGATGCCGCGGCGCTTGTCGAGAAGGTCGGAGCGACCGATGAGATCGTCGAAGCGCCGTATCCCGAGCTTCGCCATCAGCTCGCGCACTTCCTCGGCGACGAAGAAGAAGTAGTTGACGACGTGCTCCGGCTGGCCGGTGAACTTCTTTCGCAGCTCCGGATTCTGCGTCGCGATGCCGACCGGGCACGTGTTGAGGTGGCACTTGCGCATCATGATGCAGCCGGTCGCCACGAGCGGCGCGGTGGCGAACCCGAACTCGTCGGCGCCGAGGAGCGCGCCGACGACGACGTCGCGGCCCGGTCTTCATCTGGCCGTCGACCTGCACGGCGATGCGGCCGCGCAGGCGATTCAGCACCAGCGTCTGCTGTGTCTCCGCAAGACCGAGCTCCCACGGCGTGCCCGCATGCTTGATCGACGATTCCGGCGACGCGCCGGTCCCGCCGTCGTGGCCGGCGATCGTCACGTGGTCGGCCTTCGCTTTCGCGACGCCGGCGGCGACGGTGCCCACGCCGACCTCCGAGACGAGCTTCACCGAGATCGATGCCTCGGGATTGCCGTTCTTCAAATCGTGGATCAGCTGCGCCAGGTCCTCGATCGAGTAGATGTCGTGGTGCGGGGCCGGTGAAATGAGGCCGACCCCCGGGACCGCGAAGCGCAGTTGCGCGATGTATTCGGAGACCTTGTGGCCCGGCAGCTGACCGCCTTCGCCCGGCTTCGCGCCCTGCGCCATCTTGATCTGCAGCTGATCGGCGTTCACCAGGTATTCGGCGGTGACGCCGAAGCGCGCCGAGGCGACCTGCTTGATCTTCGAGCGCAGCGAATCGCCCTCCTTGAGCGCGATGTCGACGACCGCGCTGTCGATGCGCGAGCGCAGCGTCTCGCCCTTCCTGATCGGCGGATAGCGCCGCGCGTCCTCGCCGCCCTCGCCGGTGTTCGACTTGCCGCCGATCCGGTTCATCGCCACCGCGAGCGTCGTGTGCGCCTCCGTCGAGATCGAGCCGAGGCTCATCGCGCCGGTCGCGAAGCGCTTGACGATCTCCTCGGCCGGCTCGACGTCCTCGAGCGGGATCGGCACGTGCGCGAACTTGAGCTCGAACAGCCCGCGAAGCGTCAGCATCCGCTCCGACTGATCGTTGATGAGCGCCGCGTATTCGCGATACGTCGCGAAGCTCCCCGAGCGCGCCGCGTGCTGGAGCTTCGCGATGGAATCCGGCGTCCACGCGTGCTCTTCGCCGCGTATCCGGTACTGGTACTCGCCGCCGGCATCGAGCGCGTCGGCGAGCAACGGGTTGTCGCCGAAGGCGAGCCGATGGAGCCGCGCCGCCTCCTCGGCAATCTCGAACAGGCCCACGCCTTCGATGTTGCTCGGCGTGCCGGTGAAATACTTGTCGACGAACTCGCGCTGCAGGCCCACTGCCTCGAAGATCTGCGCGCCGCAGTAGGACTGGTACGTGGAGATGCCCATCTTCGACATCACCTTGTAGAGGCCCTTGTTGATCGCTTTCAGGAAGCGCTTCGCCGATTCGTGCGGCGCCGGGTCCGCACCCATGCCGGCGAGCGTGACGAGCGTCTCCAGCGCGAGGTACGGATGGATCGCCTCTGCGCCGTAGCCTGCGAGCAGCGCGAAATGATGGACCTCGCGCGCCGAGCCGGTCTCGACGACGAGGCCGGTGCTCGTGCGCAACCCCTTGCGCACCAGGTGCTGATGCACCGCCGCGGTCGCGAGAAGCGCCGGGATCGGCAGGAGGTCTGCCGACACCTTGCGGTCGGAGACGATCAGGATGTTGTAGCCGAGATGGATCGCGTCTTCGGCCTGCGCGCTGAGCGACGCGAGCGCGGCCTCCATCCCGTCGGCGCCCCACGCCGCCGGGTAGCAGATGTCGAGCTCGAACGACTTGAACGCGCCGTCGGTGAAAAGCGCGATGTGACGGATCTTCTCCATCGCGTCGTTCGTGAGGATCGGCTGCGTCGCCTCGAGGCGCATCGCCGGATCGGTGACGTCGATGCCGAGCAGGTTCGGCCGAGGCCCGATGAAGGTCACGAGCGACATCACGAGCTCTTCGCGGATCGGGTCGATCGGCGGGTTCGTCACCTGCGCGAAGAGCTGCTTGAAATAGCTGTACAGCGTCTTCGGCCGATGCGAGAGCACCGGCAGCGCCGCGTCGTTGCCCATCGAGCCGACCGCCTCCTCGCCGCTCTCGGCCATCGGCGCCAGGATGATCCGCAGATCCTCCTGCGTGTAGCCGAACGCCTGTTGCCGGTCGAGCAGCGGCACCTCCGACGCGATCGGCGGCGCCGGCGCCGGCAGCTCGTCGAGCGCGATCCGCGAGCGCGACGATCCAGTCGCGATAGGGCTTCTGCGTGGCGAGCGTGCGCTTCAACTCGTCGTCGTCGATGATGCGGCCCTGCTGCATGTCGACGAGCAGCATCTTGCCCGGCTGCAACCGCCACTTCTTGACGATCTTGCGCTCGGGGATGTCGAGCACGCCGACCTCGCTCGCCATGACGATGTAGTCGTCGTCGGTGACGACGAAGCGCGCGGGGCGCAGCCCGTTGCGGTCGAGCGTCGCGCCGATCTGGCGGCCGTCGGTGAACGCCATCGCCGCGGGACCGTCCCAGGGCTCCATCAGCGCGGCGTGGTACTCGTAGAAAGCGCGCCGGTCCTCGTCCATCAGCGGATTGCCGGCCCACGCCTCGGGGATCATCAGCATCATCGCGTGCGCGAGCGGATAGCCGCCCATCAGCAGCAGCTCGAGCGCATTGTCGAACGACGCCGAATCGGATTGACCGTCGTAGATGAGCGGCCAGATCTTGTCGAGGTCCTCGCCGAGCACCGTGCTCGCGATCGCCTGCTGCCGCGCGCGAATCCAGTTGACGTTCCCGCGCAGCGTGTTGATCTCGCCGTTGTGGCACACGAGCCGGAACGGGTGCGCGAGGTCCCACGTCGGGAACGTGTTCGTCGAGAAGCGCTGGTGAACCATCGCGAGCGCCGACACCATGCTCTCGTCGGTGAGATCGACGAAATACTCGCCGACCTGGTGCGCGAGCAGCATCCCCTTGTAGACGAGCGTTCGCGACGACATCGAGGGAACGTAGAACTCCTTGCCGTGGCGAAGCTTGAGCGCCTGGATCGCGTGGCCGGATTTCTTGCGGATGATGTAGAGCTTGCGCTCGAGCGCGTCCTGGTCCATCGCGGATCCGCGCGCGATGAACACCTGGCGGATGACGGGCTCGACTTCCTTCGTGCGCAGCGACAGTCCGGCGTTGTTGGTCGGCACGTCGCGCCAGCCGAGCAGCACCTGGCCCTCGCTCGCGATCGCGCGCTCGATCTCCTGCACGCACGCCATGCGCGAGGCGGGCTCCTTCGGCAGGAACACCATGCCGACGCCGTACTGGCCGATCGCAGGCAGCGTCAGTCCCTGCGCGCCGCACACGCGGCGCAGAAAGCGGTCGGGAAGCTGGATCAGAATGCCCGCGCCGTCGCCCTGCAGCGGATCGGCGCCGGTGGCGCCACGGTGCGAGAGGTTCTTGAGGATCGAAAGCGCCTGCGTGATGATCGCGTGGCGCTTCTGGCCCTTGATGTGGGCGATGAATCCCAGGCCGCAGGCGTCGTGCTCATTCGCCGGATCGTAAATCCCCTGCCTCGCAGGAGGCTGGTGACGTTCGCGGGATCGCTCGTTCACGATGACCTCAAAGGCCGCTGGGAGGCGGGGTCCGTTGTACAAATGGCGGCGTCCGGCTCCCGAATCGGGTTTGTGGGGCGAAAGTTATACACAGTAGCAGCGATGCTGCATTGCGGCAAGGCATGAGCCCCTCGGCGTCAGGCTGTGGTTCAGCGTACAACAGCAGCCAGTCGGCGCGCAGCACCGGTTCAGCAAAAGACTTGCGCCGATCGCATTCTTAGGCTTTAATCTGAACAAAATGGGCTAGAGGCTTGTTGCAGCATCCAAAACAGCTCGGCTCACCCCGCCGCTCTTTAGGACAACATCATCAGGAAATCCATTATGACGGAATACCGCCACTTCGCCGTCTGGGCGCGCACTCTCGCGGGATTGGTCGCGCTGGCCGGGTTGATCGGGCTGAGTGGCTGCGGCGGCGGGAGCGGGGCGCCGAACAACGTATTCAATACGCCCGGGGCGCTGCCAGTCTCAACCGCGACCCCGTCACCGTCTATGCCGGAACGCCGGCGACGGTGACCGTGTCCGGAGGAACGCCGCCCTACACAGGTCATTCTCGTCCGATCCAGTCGGCGCTTCCCGTTGCACCCGGACGTCGGCGGCACCGATGACCGTGTCTTCCCGGCAACAACGTCGCCGCGGCGACAGCGGTGACGATGACGGTCCGCGATCGCGGCTACAGGACAATGCCGTCTGCGGTGCAGCTCGACTCCGTCGCGATCAACTCGATCAAGCTGAAGGTCGACCCTTACCGTCGCGGGCTGCCCGAATCCCGACGGGCAGCGCCAATCCCACCGACTGAGGTCGTTTCGACATTCGATCTGCTCCGGGCAGACGGGGATCCGTCGCGATCACGTGCTCGGCAGCTCCGGGTGCGGCGGCTCGTTGGCCGCGCTGGTTCGATTCGACATCGTCTCAGGGCGCCTTCCAGATCTTCACCGAGCTTCCCGGCGCAGACAGCCGACCTTCGCGCTGACCTGACGGTGCCCACGGACCAGACCGCGGACTGCGGTCGCGCGCATCCGCGCGATCCCCGGTGCGACCCACGCAGATCGCGCATCGTGCAGGCAACCGACGTGAGCGCGGGCGCCTTCGTCCGGGGCACGTTCGTGATCATGCCGGTGACCGACGGCAACGCAGCGGATCTCGTCGTGCTCCCCGATGCGGTCACAATCACCGGGCCCGACACGCAGACATGCTCGTCAGGCGTCCGCACCGACTTATTACATCTTCGGCGGCCAGCCTCCTTACACGTGTCACGTCACACATTCCCGCAGTTCCTCACGCTGTCGATCCGAGCGTCGTCACCGTGGCGGGCGGCGGCTTCACGGCGATCACCAACGGACGCTGCGTCGATCCGTTGACCTTTTCGATTGTGGATGCAACCGGCGACAAACTACCGCACGTTGCATAACGCGAGGCAACGACGGACGTCCGGCACCGACGCCTGCGCCAGCGCTCGCCATCGCGCCGCCCGCGTTGCCGAACCGGAGCCTGCGATCGGCAAGACGTTCACGTTCATCGCGTCGGACACCGATTACGGCGCAGCACCCTGACCTGTCGCAGTTCAGCGGAGTGCGGGCACGACCGCGACGTACGGGTCACGCAGCGGTCAACCGCGACCGACTTCGACCAGAGTCACGAATCGAGCCGAATCTTCCGATCGCCGGCGGTGAGTCGGCTCCTCGAAGCGGTCACCGTGTTGCGTCCGGACTCCAGCCCGGTCAACGTTTACACCTGGCTCGGACCACAGCGACACGTCACCGCGGCCAGATAGTCCTCGACGGCACTGCAGCAGACGCGATCGCCGTACAGCCACGAGACACCTGCCGTAGCACGCACGGTGTTAACGCTCCACCGATCGAAAGGGCGCCCGCGGGCGCCCTTTCGTTTGCGCCTGCGCGTCGCAGTCGACTCGAAGACGTGCGAGCCGCGACAGCGGGCTACGCTGCCAGCACCGCCTCGAGCGTTTGCTGATCGAAGTCGGCGGTGATCACTGCGCGGCCGAGCGCGCGCAACAGGACGAGGCGCAGCTGACCGCGGTCGACCTTCTTGTCGCGGCCGAGGAGCGTCGAGCCAGCGCGCGAGGTCCATCCGCGGCGCTTCGATGGGAAGTCCGGCGTTCTCGAGCAATGCGGCGAGCCGCGCGACGTCGTCCTCTTCGATCCAGCCGAGGCGCGCGGAAAGCTTCGCGGCGATGACCATGCCTGCCGCCACCGCCTCGCCGTGCAGCCACTCGCCGTAGCCGATGCCCGTTTCGATCGCGTGTCCGAACGTGTGCCCGAAGTTGAGCAGCGCGCGCTCGCCGGATTCGCGCTCGTCGGCGGCGACGATGTCCGCCTTGATCCGGCAGCTCTGCGTGATCGCATGCGTGAGCGCATCGGCGTCGCGTGCGCGAAGCCTCGGCATCTCGCTCTCGAGCCACGAGAAGAACGCGAGGTCCCGGATCGCCCCGTACTTCACCACCTCGGCGAGACCCGACGCGAACTCGCGATCGGGCAACGTGCGCAGGCAGTCGGTATCGATCAGCACGGCACGCGGCTGATGGAACGCGCCGATCATGTTCTTGCCGAGCGCGTGGTTGACGCCCGTCTTGCCGCCCACCGACGAGTCGACCTGGGCGAGCAGCGTCGTCGGTATCTGCACGAGCGGCACCCCGCGCTGATAGACGGCGGCGGCGAAGCCGGCGATGTCGCCGACCACGCCGCCGCCGAGCGCGACGACGCTCGTCGTGCGATCCGCGCCGTGCTCGAGGAAGCGCGTCAGCAGATCTTCAAGCGTGTCGAGCGTCTTGTTCGCCTCGCCATCGGGGATGAGGAGCGCTTCCGCATCGATCCCCGCGGCGGCGAGGCTTCGGCGCAACGGATCGAGCCAGTGCGCGGCGACCACGGGATTGCTGACCACCATCACGCGCTTTCGCGGCAGCCGCGGCGCGAGCAGCGCTCCCGCTTGCGACAGCAGTCCCGGCCCGACGTGGATCGGATAGCTGCGCTCGCCCAGCGCGACGTCGACGGTATGCATCGGCTCAGCCGTTCATGCGCCGAGCGCGTCCGACTGCGCGTCCTCGAGCTGCCGCGCGAATTGGGCGATCTCGTCGCGGCCCGACTCGACGATGCAGCTCGCGACTTCGCGGTACAGCGGATCGCGCACCGTATAGAGCTCGACGAGGCGCGAAGCGCGGTCCGAGGTGTTGAGCAGCGGCCGATGACGGCTGCGGCGCGTGCGCTCGTACAGCGTCGTCGGCGGCGCGTGCAGGTAGACGACCATGCCGTTCGCCTTCAGCCGCTCGCGGTTCGCGGGCCGTATGACGACCCCGCCGCCGGTCGCGAGCACGATGTTCGTCATCGCGGCGAGCTCGACGAGCGCCGCCTCTTCGCGGTCGCGGAAGCTCGCCTCGCCTTCGATCTCGAAAATCGTCGCGATGGTCACGCCGAGCTTGCGCTCGAGCTCGGCGTCGGCGTCGATGAAGGTCTTGCCGAGGCGCCGCGCCAGCTGGCGGCCGAGCGTGGACTTGCCCGCGCCGGGCAGTCCCACCAGAAACAGATTGCCCCGATGCAAATGCACCGGGGCATTGTAGTGGAAACGGAAGGGCCGGACGAGCCGACGCGCGGCCGCTACTTCACCGCGGTGACCGACTCCTTGACCACGCGCGGCGTGAGGAAGATCAGGAGCTCGTGCTTCTCGCTTCCGCGCGTCGTCGTCTTGAAGAGGTACCCGAGGAACGGTATGTCGCCGAGGAGCGGCACCTTCTCGATGGAATTGGTGATCGCCTCTTCGTAGATCCCGCCGATGACCGCAGTGTCGCCGTTGTTGACGGCGATCTGCGTGGTCACGTTCCGCGTGTCGATCGACGGCACCTGGAAGCCGCCGCCCAGATTGACGAGCTGTCCGACGGAGTCCTTGCGGATCTCGACGTTCATGATGATCCGGTTGTCGGGCGTGATCTGCGGCGTGACGTCGAGGCGCAGCACCGCCTTCTTGAACTGCACCGTCGCGGGGTTGTTCGCGCTGCCCGGCGTCACGTAGGGGATTTCCGTGCCCTGCTCGATCTGCGCCTTCTGGTTGTCGCCGGTGACGACGCGCGGACTCGACACCACCTTGCCGCGGTTGTCGGATTCGAGCGCCGAGAGCTCGAGATTGATCAGGTTGCCGCTGCCGAGGTTGATGAGCGTCAACGCGAGCTGGCCGGCGGGGTTCGTCACCGGCAGGTTGACGTTGAGCGCCGGCGAATCCGAGTAGCTCGCCGGCGCGATCCCCGAGGCAAGCTCGTACGGGGTCGGCGTGCGCGTGTCGCGCGGCGAGGTGAGGAGCGTGGCGCCCTGCGGGTTGACGACAGGCTGCGTGCTGAGGCTGCCGGTCTGGCCGACGGCGTAGCGGTTGTTGATCTTGAACCCGGTCACCGCGCCGAAGCGCACGCCGAGCTGCTTGCTGAACACGTCGTTGGCGATGACGATCCGCGCCTCGATCAGCACCTGGCGGATCGGCGTGTCGATCTGCCGGATGATCTTGCGCACTTCCTCGAGGCGAGACGCCGTGTCCTGAACGAACAGGATGTTCGACCGCGGGTCGACGAAGGCGACGCCGCGCTTCGAGATGATCGAGCCCTGTCCTCCGGTCGTCGCCGTCTGTCCGGCGCCGAGGCCGAACTGCTGCTGCCGGTTCGACGTGACGATGTTGAGGATGTCGCTCGCCTTGATGTAGTTCAGCTGGAACGATTCGGAAACGAGCGGCTCGAGCTCGCTGATCTCGTTGGCGGCCTCGAGCTGCTGCTTCTCCTTGAGGGCGAGCTCTTCACGCGGCGCGATGAGCACGACATTGCCGTTCTTGCGCATGTCGAGCCCCTTGGTCTGCATGATGATGTCGAGCGCCTGGTCCCAGGGAATGTCCTTGAGGCGCAGCGTCAGGCTGCCGGAGACCGAATCGCTGGTGATGATGTTGAGGCCGGTGAAGTCGGCGATCACCTGCAGCACCGCGCGCACTTCGACGTTCTGGAAATTGAGCGACAGCTTCTCGCCCTTGTAGCCCTGGCGCGAGCCCTGGACGAGCTTGTTCGGGTCCTCGACGACGGACTTCACCTCGAGGATGAAGCGGTTGTCCGTCTGATACGCGGAGTGCTCCCACACCCCCTTGGGCTCGACGATCATCCGCACGTTCGGACCCTGCGTGAACGTGTCCACGTTGAGGATCGGCGTGCCGAAGTCCTGGACGTCGAGACGGCGCTCGAGGTTGCGCGGCAGCGACGTCTTGACGAAGTCGACGATCAGGACCTTGCCCTGCTGGCGGATGTCGATGCCCGTCGAGTTGTCGGAAAGATCGACGACGATGCGGCCCTCGCCGGCGGGGCCGCGCCGGAAGTCGACGTCGCGCAGCGTGTGCTGCACGTCGCCGGGGCGCGCCTCGGCGAACTTCTGCACGACCTGCTGCTTCGCATCGAGCTGCTCGCTCTGGTCGAAGAGGGTCACCAGCACGTTGTTGCCTTCGACCGCAGTCTCGAACGTCTGCGGGCGATTCAGGTTGAAGACGACGCGGGTCCGGTTCCCGGCCTGGATCACGTTGACGCTGCGGAGCGCGACGTCCTCGATCGCCCGCTGCGTCGTCCCGAGTCCGTTGCCCGTGTCGAGAAAGTCGAGCGCGATGCGCGGCGGCTGCGCAATCGCGAAGCCCGCCGGCGGGTTGGCGGGCGGGTTCTTCAGCGTGAACCTCACGATCGTCCGCCCCGATGCTCCCTTCGATACCGTCAGCGAGTCGATGCTGTTGGTCTGCGCATAGGCCGCACCGGACAGGAAGAACGCCAGCGCAGCGAAGACCCACGCGCACGCGCCGCGGGTCCGTCCCACCCGGGTCGCGATGGTGCCAAGCCAAACGAACGCGCTCATTTTCTTCGCTCCTGTGTCTTGGTGTCGGCCTGGACCAGCTGCAACGCGCCCGTGCGCTCAGTCCAGTCGCCGCTCCCGTCCTGCACCAGCTCTTTCAAGCGAACTTCACTGTCGGTTATGCCGGTGATCACGCCGAAGTTCTGCCCGAGGTAGTTGCCCTGGGTCACCTGGTATACGTCCTTGTCCGGCGTGCGCACCAGCGCATACATGGTCTTGCCTTTCGCAAGGGTGCCGACCATGGTGAGCGATTCCAGCGGGTACGATTCGAGCGGTTCGCGCCGCCTCGCGAGGTCCGGCGCGAGCTTGCTGCCTCCCTTCGTCGGCTCGATCTTGCGGGGCTTGAAGGGGTCGGGGAGGTCGAAGGCGTTGTAAGCGAACGGCTCGTAAGGCCTGATCTGCGGCAGCGGGTCGACGCGCCCGCGCGCGCCCTTGCCCTGGTCGGCCATCCACGCGCGCAGGTCCTGGTGGCTCTCGCCGCCGCATCCGGCGAGCGCGAGGCACACTGCTGCCGCCAGGGCCAACCAGCGCGTCATTTCTTCGCTCTCTCCTTGTCCTTCGCGTCCTTCGCTGCCTTGCGCTGCTTGGCGAGCTCTTCCTCGTCGAGGTAGCGGAACGTCTTGGCGACGGCGTCCATCGTGAGGACGCCCTTGTCGTTCTGGATCGCGACGTCGTTCAGCGTGACGATGCGGGGAAGCTGCGCAACGTCGCTCGCGAACGCGCCCATGTCGTGATAGTTGCCGGTGATCTTCACGGCGATCGGCAGCTCGGCGTAGAAGTCGGCGAGCCGCTCCTGCGCCGCCGGCTTGAACAGCTCGAACTGCAGCCCGCGACCGAGTCCCGCCTGGTTGATGTCGGTCAGCAGCGCGTCCATCTCGGCCTTGTTGGGCAGCTGCTTCAACAGCGCGCCGAACGACTGCTCGATCTCCTTCAGCTGCTGGACGTAGATGTCGTAGTTGATGGCCTTCGCTTTCTTGGTCGCGTACTGCTCCTTGAGCCTGCCTTCTTCCTGCCTCTTCGCGTCGAGCTCCTCGTACCGGTCCTTCCAGTCGAGCACTGCGCCGGCGACCAGCATCGCGACGAAGATCAGCAGCAGCATCAGGATCCGCGGCAGCAGCGGCCAGTTGCCGACCTCGCGGATATTGAGCCGGCGGATGTCGTCGAGGTTCATATCGCGGCTTTACCTTTGGCGGGGGCCGCCGGGGCAGCGGGCGCCGGGGCGGGGGCTGCCGGCGGCCGCGCGACCTTGGGCTCTTCAGGCGGCGCCGTTTTCTTCACCTGCACGTTGAGCGTGAACTCGCTCACGCGCAGATCCTTGTTGATCGGCGACGGAACCGACTTGATCTCGACCAGCTCGGGCTGCGTGAGCCACGGCGAGGACTCGATGTTGCGCATCAGCGTCGAGACGCGGGCGTTCGATTGCGCGTACCCGATCAGCGTGACTTTCGCGCCGACCTGCTTCATCGACCGCAGGTAGATCCCGTCCGGCAGCTGACGCACCATCTGGTCGAGGAGGTGCACCGCCTCGGTCCGGTTCGACTGCAGCGTCTCGACGACCTGCTTGCGCGCAAGCAGCGCCTGCGTCTGCTCGCGCAGCTTGTCGATCTCCTTGATCTGCTCGTCGAGCTTGCCGATCTCGGTCTTGAGCAGCTGGTTGCGGCTCTGCTGGTTCTCGATCTGCGCGACGAAGATCCCGTGGACGACGAACACGACCAGGATTCCCAGCACGGCGAGCCCGATCGACAGCGAGACGAACTGCCGCTGGCGCGCCTGGCGCCTCTGCTCCCGGTGCGGCAGCAGGTTGATGCGGATCATTCGAAGCCCCGCAGCGCGAGGCCGCAGGCGATCATCAGCACCGGAGCGTCCTGCGCGAGCTGCCGCGGCCGGATCCGGTCGGAGGTCGCCATGTTGGCGAAGGGATTCGCGATCATCGTCGCCACGCCGGCGCGCTTCGCCACGAGCTCGTCGATCCCCGGAAGCAGCGCGCAGCCCCCGGCGAGCACGATCTGGTCGACCTGGTTGTACGACGTCGACGTGAAGAAGAACTGCAGCGCGCGCGTCACTTCGAGCGCGAGCGTCTCCATGAAGGGCTGCAGCACGTCCGCGTCGTAATTGTCGGGGAGGCCCTGGCTCTTCTTCGCCGACTCGGCCTCGTCGGGCGTCAGGTTGAAGGCCCGCTGGATGTCGTGGGTGAGCTGGTTGCCGCCGAACGCCTGGTCGCGCGAAAAGAGGAACTGCCCGTTGCGCAACACGTAGAAGTGGGTGACGTGCGCGCCGATGTCGACGAGCGCGATGTTCTGGTCGCGCCCGCTTGCCGGCAACGTCGGGGAGATCAGCTCGAACGCCTGCTGCATCGCGTAGGACTCGACGTCCATCACCCGCGGCTTGAGGCCGGCGGCTTCGGCGACGGCTACCCGGTCCTCGACCTTTTCCTTCCGCGACGCGGCGATCAGCACCTCGGACTCGTCGGGATTGTTCGGCGCGGGTCCCAGCGTCTGGAAGTCGAGGTTCACCTCCTCGAGCGCGAACGGGATGTACTGGTTCGCCTCGGCCTCGACCAGCAGCTCGAGATCCTCTTCCTTCTGGCCGGCCGGGACGATGATCTTCTTGGTGATGACCATGGCCGAGGGAAGGGCAAGCGCCGCGTTCCGATGGCGCGAGCCGAGCCGCTTGTGCGCGCGCTTCAGGGCGTCGCTGACCAGGTCCAGGTTCGCGATGTTTCCGTCGACGACGACGTCGCGCACCAAGGGCTCGATCGCGTAGCGCTCGAGCCTGTAGGTGCCTTTTCCCGTCTCGGAGAGCTCCACGAGCTTCAGCGCCGTGGAACTGATGTCGATCCCGATCAGCGACGGGTACTTGGTCTTGAAGGGGTCGAGAAGGGAATTAAGTTTTTCTGCGAGCATGGCGACCTTCGGCGCAATGCTGATAATCTACATTAAAGATTGGCAGCAAGTATGAAGGTTGTCAAATTGTTTTCCCTTCGGGCAATCGGTTGTTGTAAGTCCGCCTATAATCGACGCTTCACCCCGCCCGCCGGGCAAGTTATATTCCCTTATGCTAAGGCGCTGGCTCCTCTACATCGGGACGGTGGTGCTCGGGCTCGCCACCGTGGGCGCGCTGCTCGGCGCCTTCGTCCTGGCGCTCCTTTACCCGACGCTCCCGTCCCTCGAAACCCTCACCGATTACCGGCCCAAGATCCCGCTTCGGATCGTCTCGGCCGAGGGTGACCTGCTGGGCGAATTTGGCGAGGAAAGACGAGCTGTAGTCAACATCTCCGAAGTCCCGGACGTGATGAAGCAGGCGATCCTGGCGGCCGAGGACGAGCGCTTCTATTCGCACGGCGGCGTCGACTACCTGAGCGTCCTGCGGGCTGCGGCGTCGAACCTCTCCTCCGGGACGCAGCAGGGGGCGGGGACCATCACGATGCAGGTCGCCCGCAATTTCTTCCTGACCCGCGAGAAGACGATCACCCGCAAGCTGCGCGAGGTGATGCTCGCCTGGAAGATCGAGGGCAGCCTCGGCAAGGACGAGATCCTGCAGCTCTACGTCAACCAGATCTTCCTCGGACAGCGGGCTTACGGGTTCGCCGCGGCGGCGCAGATCTACTTCGGGAAAGCGCTCAGGGACGTCACGCCGGCCGAAGCCGCGATGCTCGCCGGGCTGCCGAAGGCACCCTCGGCGTACAACCCGATCAGCAACCCAAAACGTGCGAAAAGCCGGCAATTGTACGTTCTCAGGCGAATGCACGACCTGAAGTACATTACCGACGATCAGTTCCGCGACGCGCAGGCGGAGCCGCTCAACGTTCGCCCGGGGTTCCGCGAAGCGATCACCGTGCACGCGGAGTTCGTCGCCGAGATGGCGCGGCAGGTCGTCTTCGAGGCCTACGGCGAGGACGCCTATACGAAAGGGCTCACGGTCGAGACGACGATTCGGCGCGCCGACCAGGAGGCCGCCTATGCCGCGGTCCGGCGCGGGGTCTTCGATTACGACCATCGTCACGGCTATCGCGGGCCCGAGGCCTATGCGAGCCTCCCCGCCGATCCGACCGAGCGGGAGGCGGTGCTCGAATCGCTCTTCCAGGATTCGAGCGAGTCCGATGGGCTCGTCACCGCCGTGGTCACCGAGGCCACGCCGGCGCTCATCAAGGCGGTGCTCTCGGACGGGGAAGCCGTCGAGGTTTCCGGCGACGGCCTCAAGTTCGTCTCCCGGTCGCTCGGCGACAAGGCGGCCGCGGCAACGCGGATCCGGCCCGGTGCGGTCATCCGCCTCGCGCGCGACGCCAAGAGCCGCTGGGAGGTGAGCCAGGTGCCTCAGGCGGAGTCCGCGTTCATCTCGATCCGGCCGAGCGACGGCGCCATTTTCTCGTTGATCGGAGGCTTCGACTTCGACCGCAGCAAGTTCAACCACGTCACCCAGGCGCAGCGGCAGCCGGGGTCGGCTTTCAAGCCGTTCATCTACTCGGCGGCGCTCGAGAAGGGCTTTACGCCGGCGACGATCGTCAACGACGCGCCGTTCTTCGTGCCGGCCGACAAGGCCGGCGGCCAGGACTGGGAGCCGAAGAACTACGACGGCAAGTTCGACGGCCCGATGCGCATTCGCGCGGCCCTCGCGCGCTCGAAGAACCTCGTGACGGTCCGCGTGCTGCAGGCGATCGGGCCCCAATATGCGCAGGACTACATCGGGCGGTTCGGCTTCGACCCGAAGCTGCACCCGGCGTACCTGACGATGGGGCTCGGCGCCGGCTCGGCGACGCCGCTGCAGATGGTGGCGGCGTACGCGGTGTTCGCGAACGGCGGCTACCGCATCTCGCCGTACGTGATCGCGCGGATCGTCGACGCGAAGGGCAACGTCCTCTCCGAGGCGTCGCCGGTCGTCGCCGGCGAAAACGCCGAGCGGGCGATCGACCCGCGCAACGCGTGGATCATGACGTCGCTGCTGAAGGACGTGATCCGGGTCGGGACCGCGACGCGCGCGCTCTCGCTCAACCGGACCGACCTCTCCGGCAAGACCGGCACGACGAACGAGAACGTCGATGCGTGGTTCTGCGGCTACAACGGCGCGATGGTCGGCGTCTCGTGGATCGGCTTCGACCAGCCGCGCACGCTGGGCACCGACGAGACCGGATCCAAGGCGGCGCTCCCCATCTGGATCGCCTACATGGCGAAGGCGCTCAAGGGAACGCCCGACGCGAACCTGCCGATGCCGAGCGGCATCGTCGCCATGACGATCAACTCCGAGACCGGGCTTCGCGACGACGGCGGTCTCACCGAATACTTCTTCGCGGAATTCCCGCCGCGCGGCCGCGACGACAGCATGAGCAGCCCCGGCAAGGCCGGCAAGGACATCCGCGACCAGCTCTTCTAGCGATTCCAGCAGCATGGCAGCGAGCCGCGGCTCCGGCAGGACGGACACGCTTCGTCGCGGGCGCGATCGCATCCGGATCGCGCAGGCCGCGGCGCGGCTGATCGCCGAGCACGGCCTCACCGATTGGACGCTCGCCAAGCGCAAGGCCGCGCGGCAGTTGATGCTGCCCGAAACGACGGGGCTCCCGTCCAACGACGAGATCGAGGCTGCGCTTGCCGATCACCACGCGTTGTTCGGCGGGGATGCGCATCTCGCCGCATTGCGCCGCCAGCGCGTCGAGGCGCTTGGCTGGATGCGTCGCCTTGCCCGATGGGAGCCGTTGCTCGTCGGCGGCGTCGCCGCAGGCTGGGCGGGCGAGCACAGCGACGTCCGGCTCGAGCTGGTCGCCGACGATCCGAAGTCGGTCGAGATCGCGCTCGCCGGCGATGGCGTCGCGTACGCGGCGCTGCCGCCGCGCGCCGACGACACGGCCGCGCATTTGCGCATCGACTCGTCGCGCGCCGCTGTGCGGATCGCAATCCTCACGGCGCAGCAGCGGCGCAACCGCCCGCGCCAGGACGACGACGTGCGACTCGACATCGACGAGCTCGTCGAAATCCTTGCTCGCGACGAGGGAACAGAGTCCGCCACGCGCGAATCCTGAATCGCCGCCGCGCGCGGAACTCACCCAGCGGCAGGCGGTCTATTTCCTCAGACGGTGACGTCTCCCGCTTTCCTCCCTGAGCGGGTGCCCTCGGCGGTGACCACTCCTGCCGGGGGTCTTTCGGGCCCCGCGCCATTCCCCTTGAGCGCGGGGCTCTTTCTTTCAAGCGTCAGCGCCGCTTGCGGTCAACCACGCGCCAAGCGCCGTCTCGGCCCGCTCGACGCCTATCCGCCGCGTCGCCGAGAATCCCACGACCTCGATCTGCGCCGTGTGCACCGGGAAGGCGGCTGCGATGTCGCGCTCGATCGCTCGCGTTGCCGCGCGTTGCGCCGCGTTCGCGAGCTTGTCGATCTTCGTCGCGAGAACGAGCACCGGCCGTCCGCTGGGCAGGTACGCCGAAAGAAGCGTCCGGTCGAGATCGGACAGTCCGTGCCGCGCGTCGACGATCAGCACGAGGCCGACGAGCGACTGGCGCGCCGCGACGTAGCGGGCAAGGAATCCCTGCCAGTGCTGCTTCAATGCCTTCGGCACGGCGGCAAAGCCGTACCCCGGAAGATCGGCGAGGAGCGCCCCACCGCGCAGGCGGAAGAAATTGATCTGCTGCGTGCGCCCCGGCGTCTTGCTGGTGAAAGCGAGGCGCGAGCGGTTCGCGAGCGCGTTGATCGCGCTCGATTTGCCGGCATTCGACCGTCCGGCGAAAGCGATCTCGGGCGGACCAGGTGGCGGAAGCTGCTCGTCGTTCGCGACAGTGAGCAGAAACTCCGCTTGTTGGATCGGGTGCGCTGCCACAGTCTTTGATCTTCCGCCGGGCGCTCTCGCGCGGGTTTTGGCCGGGTCCTGCGATTCCGCTACAATGCGCTGCTTTTGCACACCGGCATCCCGCGCACGTGGCGCGACTGGCGCGAGAGCCAGGATCCGCGATGCCGCCTTCGAGGAGTCAAGCGATGAAACGCACGTTGCTGCTGGCAGCAGTCGCCGGCACGTTGGCCGCGGCCGCAGCACACGCGCAGGCTCCAGCCGGCAAGCCCGATCTCGCCCGGGCCGAATCCATCGTCAAGGAAGTGTGCGCGGCATGCCACGGGGCCGACGGCAACAGCGCGAGCCCGACGAATCCGAGCCTTGCCGGGCAGGGCGCCGAGTATATCAGCCTGCAACTGCAGCATTTTCAGTCGGGCATCCGCACGAATCCGATCATGCAGGGGATGGCGGCAGCGCTCAAACCGGACGAGATGAAGGCGCTCGGCGTCTATTTCTCCCGGCAGAAGCCGAAGGGGCTCGCGGCGAAGGACGCGACGCTGGCCACGGCCGGACAGAAGCTCTACCGCGGCGGGGACATCGCGTCCGGAATGCCCGCGTGCGCGGCCTGCCACTCGCCGAACGGCGCGGGCGTGCCGAAAAACTATCCGCGCCTTGCCGGTCAATACGCCGAATACACGTATGCGCAGCTCAAGGCGTTTCGCGACGGCGAGCGTGGCACGGACAAGGAAGGCAAGGACTACAACGGCAAGATCATGGCGACCGTGGCGGCGCGGATGAGCGACCCGCAGATGAAGGCGCTCGCCGAGTACGCGTCCGGGTTGAGGTAGCGTCCCGCGATCAGGGGGCTTCGCTGCGGCGCTCGCTCGCCATGCAGCGCGCGAGCGTCTCGCGCCACTCCGCCAACGCGAAACCGAACGCCGCCTCGAAGCGTTGCGTCGCGAGCACGCCGTACGCCGGGCGGCGCGCCGGCGTCGGGTATTCGGCGCGTCGCGATCGGCACGACCCGCGGACTCGGCGCGTCCCCGACGATCGCCTGCGCGAACTCGTACCAGCTCGCGCGGCCCGTCGCCGACAGGTGGTACAACCCCGCACGCTCGGCGGCCGCCGAAAGACCGGCGGCGACGACGCGCACGGTCGCCTCGGCCAGCGCACGCGACCAGTTGGGCACGCCGATCTGATCGGCGACGATCGAGAGCTCGTCGCGCTCGGCGGCAAGCCGCTGCACCGTCAGCAGGAAGTTCTTGCCGCGCAGACCGTAGACCCAGCTCGTGCGGAAGACGAGCGCGTGGCCGCCGACTTCCGCGATCGCGCGCTCTCCCTCGAGCTTGGTCGCGCCGTAGACGTTGAGCGGCGCCGTCGGCGCCTCTTCCGGATACGGTGTCGCAGCCGCCCCGTCGAACACGTAGTCGGTCGAATAGTGGATGAGCAGCGCGCCGCGCCGCTTCGCTTCCTCGGCGAGGATGCCGGGCGCGCGGCCGTTCACGGCACCGGCGAGCGCGGGCTCGGACTCGGCGCGATCGACCGCCGTGTACGCGCCGGCGTTGACGATCAGCTCCGGCTTCGCGCCGCGAACGGCGGCGACGATCGCATCGGCATCGGCGAGGTCGAGCGACGCGCGATCCGCGGCAATCACTTCGCCGTGCGGCGCGAGCAGCCGGACGAGCTCGAATCCGATCTGCCCTCCCGCGCCGGTCACGAGAATCGTCGGACGCATCGCAGCGCTCTCGCGCTAGTCGTAGAGAGAGGCGGCCGCGAGCGGGGTGCCCGCGGCATCTTTCGCGGTGAGGATCAGGCTCGCCGGCGAGCGGCCAGGCGATGCCGAGCGCGGGATCGTTCCACAGCAGCGTGCGCTCGTGCTCCGGATACCAGTAGTCGGTGGTCTTGTAGAGAAAGTCGGCGAACTCGGAGACCACGAGAAATCCATGCGCGAATCCGGGAGGCACCCAGAGCATTCGCCGGTTCTCGCTCGACAGCGCGAGACCGAGCGCGCGGCCGAAGGTCGACGAGCTGCGGCGCAGATCGACGACGACGTCGAACACTTCGCCCGCGACGCAGCGGACGAGCTTTCCCTGCGCGTGCTCGATCTGATAGTGCAGCCCGCGCAGCACGCCCTTGCGCGATCGCGAATGGTTGTCCTGCACGAACGCCGCGTCGAGGCCGGCCGCGGCGAACGCGCGCGCGTTCCAGCTCTCCATGAAGAACCCGCGCTCGTCGCCGAACACCCGTGGCTCGATCAGCTTGACGCCGTCGAGCTCGGTTGCGCTCACTTTCATCGGACGTCCGGCTCGCGCAGGAGGGCGAGCAGGTATTGCCCGTAGCCGTTCTTCGCCATTTCCCGGCCGAGCTTCTCGACTTCGGCGGCGCCGATGTAGCCCAGCCGATAGGCGATCTCCTCCGGACAGGCGACCTTCAACCCCTGCCGGCGCTCGATCGTCGCGATGTACTGCGCCGCTTCGAGCAGCGACTCGTGCGTGCCCGTGTCGAGCCACGCCATCCCGCGTCCCATCACCTCGCAGGCGAGCGCGCCCTGCGCGAGATACGCCTTGTTCACGTCGGTGATCTCGAGCTCTCCGCGCGCCGACGGGCGCAATCCGGCCGCGATGTCGAGAACCTGGTTGTCGTAGAAGTAGAGCCCGGTGACCGCATAGCGCGACTTGGGCTTTTGCGGCTTCTCCTCGAGGCTCAGCACGCGCCCGTCCGCGTCGAATTCGGCGACGCCGTAGCGTTCCGGATCGGCGACCGGATACGCGAATACCGTCGCGCCGGTCGGCGCGCGCGCTCGCCCGCAGCAGCTGCTGCGAGAGATCGTGCCCGTAGAAGATGTTGTCGCCCAGCACGAGCGCCGACGCATCGCTGCCGACGAAGCTGCGGCCGATGATGAAAGCCTGCGCGAGACCGTCCGGCGAGGGCTGCACCGCGTACGACAGATTGAGGCCCCACTTCGCGCCGTCGCCGAGCAGCGCCTGGAAGCGCGGCGTGTCCTCGGGCGTCGAGATGAGCAGGATGTCGCGGATTCCCGCGAGCATCAGCGTGGACAGCGGATAGTAGATCATCGGCTTGTCGTACACCGGCAGCAGCTGCTTCGACACGACCTGCGTGACCGGGAAGAGCCGCGTGCCGGAGCCGCCGGCGAGGACGATTCCCTTGCGCGTCATTGCGCGCCGCCTTCAGTCATCGCGCGTCTCCGCGGCGTCTTCATGCCGGCGCTTGCGCATAGTTGAGCGAGATCCACTTCTGGTACTCGCGGCTCGTCACCGCGGCGAGCCACGCCTCGTTGTCGAGGTACCACTGCACGGTGCGCCGCATCCCGGTGCCGAAAGTCTCGGCGGGCGTCCACCCGAGATCGCGGCGAATCCTCGACGCGTCGATCGCGTACCGGCGATCGTGCCCGGGGCGATCCTTCACGAAGGTGATCAGGCGCTCGTAGTCGCGGCCGGGAACGAGCTCCGCGAGGATCCGGCAGATCGCGTGGACGACGTCGAGGTTGCTCATCTCGGCGTTGCCGCCGATCGCGTAGGTTTCGCCGGGCGTGCCGTGCGCGAGCGTCGCGCGAATCGCCGCGCAATGATCGCCGACGTAGAGCCAGTCGCGGACGTTCTTGCCGTCGCCGTAGACCGGAAGCGCCTTTCCGGCAAGCGCGTTGACGATCATCAGCGGAATCAGCTTTTCCGGAAATTGCCGCGGCCCGTAGTTGTTCGAGCAGTTGGTCGTCAGCGTCGGCAGCCCGTAGGTGTGGTGATACGCGCGAACGAGATGGTCGGCGGCCGCTTTCGACGCCGAATAGGGGCTGTTCGGCGCATACGGCGTGGTTTCGGTGAACGGCGGGTCGTCCGGGCGCAGCGAACCGAAGACTTCGTCGGTCGAAACATGGAGGAAGCGGAACGCCGCGCGCTCGGCCGCGGGGAGCGCCGACCAGAACGCGCGCGCGGCTTCGAGCAGCGTGAACGTTCCGACGACGTTGGTTTCGACGAACGCGGCGGGGCCGTGGATCGACCGGTCGACGTGGCTCTCCGCAGCGAAATTGACGATTGCGCGCGGGCGATGCTCGGCGAGCAGCGCGTCGACGCACGAGCGGTCGCCGATGTCGCCGCGGACGAAGATGTGCCGCGCGTCGCCGGCAAGCGAGGCCAGGCTGCCGAGATTGGCAGCGTACGTGAGCTTGTCGAGGTTGACGACGGGCTCGGTGGAGCGCTCGAACCAGTCGAGCACGAAGTTGGCGCCGATGAACCCGGCGCCGCCGGTCACGAGAATCATCGGGACAGAGAGGACGGCTCGAATGCGGTGCCGCGCGCAGCGATACGCGCGGCGCGGACGGATTCTATCATCGGCGCGCGCTCATGCCGCGCGGACACCGTGATACTCGCGATACCAGCCGACGAACCGCGCGAGCCCTTCGGCGAGCGGCGTGTGCGGCGCGAAGCCGGTGAGGGCGGCAAGCCGGTCGGTCGCGGCAAAGGTCGCCGGGACGTCGCCGGGCTGCATCGGAACGTAGATCCTTGACCGCCGTCCCGGCCGAGCAGCCGCTCGAGGATCGCGATGAACGCTTCGAGCTCGACCGCCTCGTGGTTGCCGATGTTGTAGACGGCAGCGGGAGCGGCGCCCGGCGCGCCGGCCGGGGGCTTCTCGATCACGCGGACGGTCGCCTCGACGATGTCGTCGACGTAAGTGAAGTCGCGGCGCATCTTTCCTCGATTGAACACGCGGATCGGCTCGCCGGCGAGAATCGCTTTCGTGAACAGCATCGGCGCCATGTCCGGGCGCCCCCACGGCCCGTAAACGGTGAAGAAGCGCAACGCGGTCGTCGGCAGTCCGTACAGGTGGCTGTAGCTGTGCGCGATCAGCTCGTTCGACTTCTTGGTCGCCGCGTACAGGCTCACCGGATGGTCGACGTTCTGGTCCTCGGAGAACGGCAGCGCGTGGTTCGCGCCGTAAACGCTCGACGAGGACGCGTAGACGAGGTGCGCGACGCCCGCGCGGCGGCAGCCCTCGATCACGTGACCGAATGCCACGAGGTTGTTCCTGAAATACGCGTGCGGATTGACGAGCGAGTAGCGCACGCCCGGCTGCGCCGCGAGATGAACGGCATGCGTGAACGCGTGGTCGCGGAACAGCCGATCGGCGGCCGCGGCGTCGGCGAGGTCGATGCGCTCGAGCCGGAATCCCGGACGTCCGGCCGAGCCGCGCGGCGCGCGCCTCCTTGAGCGCGACGTCGTAGTAGGGGTCGAAGTTGTCGACGCCGAGGACGGACACGCCGGCATCGAGGAGCTTCTCGGCGGCGTGCATGCCGATGAAACCGGCGCAGCCGGTGACGAGCACGCGGCCCACCGCCGCCCCGCTCACCCGGAGAGCGCCCGCAGCTTCGCGTATTTCATGAAGCTCGCGAAGCAGCCGATCGCGATGTGAACGAATCCGGCGATGCCGTCGAGGAAACCGAGTCTGGACGACGTAGAAGCGGATGAATCGCGCGAGCGGAGAGCCGACGAGCCGCACGACGCTCGCGCGCTCGCCGCGGGTGTGCATCGCCTCGGCCTGGATCGTCGTGTACCGGTTCTGCTTGGCGATGTAGGCGTCGAGCGATTCGGCCGACGCATGCAGCAGGTCGCCGGAAAGGCGCGCGATCGAGCCGTTTGCAGTCACGTTCTCATGGACGGGATCGTCGGTCCAGCGCGCATGCCGGCGGTCGAACAGGCGCACGATCCAATCGGGGTAACCTTCGCCGTGCCGCAGCCAGCGGCCGAGGAAGCGGTTGCGCCGCGCCATCGCAAACGCGACGGCCGCCGGCGCCGATCCGAGCGCCGCACGAATCGCCGTGCCGAGCTCCGGCGTGACGCGCTCGTCGGCATCGAGGCAGAGAACCCAGTCGTGCGCCGCGTGCGCGACCGCGAAGTTCTTTTGCGGCCCGAATCCCTGCCACGGCTGCACGATCACGCGCGCGCCGCAGCGGCGGGCGATTTCCACGGTATCATCGCTGCTGCCCGAATCGACGACGACGATCTCACCGGCGAACGGCGCCGACGCGAGGCACTCCGCGAGCTGTCCGGCCGCGTCGCGCGTGATCACACAGAGGCTCAACGGAAGCTGGGAGGGCATGCGCGTGACGATCGCGGAGCCGTCGGCGCGGCGCAGGTTGACGATGCGCACATTCTACGGGGTTTCGTCGCGCCTTGGCCGCGCACCCGGCGCTCGGTCCATCGATCGTCCGGCGGTCGAACGGAGCCCGCGTGAGCGCGGCGAGCGCGATTCTCGTCGTGCGGCCGTCTTCGCTGGGAGACATCGTCCATGCGTCCGCGCTCGTCGCCGACGTGCGCGCACATCGGCCGGGGACCGCCGTCGATTGGGTGGCCGAAGAGGGCTTCGCTTCGCTCGTCGCGCTCGATCGCGGCGTTCGCCGCGTCGTGCCCGTCGCGCTTCGCCGATGGCGCAGTCATTTCCTGTCGGCGCGCGACGTGGCGGGAGTTGTCGAGCTTCCGCGACGACCTGCGCCGCGAGCGCTATACCGCCGTGCTCGATTTGCAGGAACAGGTCAAAGGTGCGCTGATCGCGAGACTCGCGCGCGGCGTGCGCCACGGTCCGGACCGCGCCAGCATCCGCGAGCCGGTTGCCACGCTCGCGCACGACGTTCATCACGCGATCGACCCGAACCAGCACCTGATCGACCGCTGCCGGCAACTCGCCGCTGCCGCCCTCGGCTATCGCGCCGACGGTCCGCCTCGCTTCGGGTTCGTCGCCCCCGCGCTCGGCGCATCCGGCGTGATGCCCGATCGGCCGTACATGATCTTCCTCCACGCGACGAGCCGCGCCGACAAGACGTGGCCGGAAGCGAACTGGCGCGCGTTGATCGGCGCGTTTGCGCGCGCGGGCTTCGCGGTGCTGCTGCCGTGGGGAACGCAACGACGAGCGTGCGCGCAGCGAGCGGCTCGCCGCCGGCGAGGCGGCCGCGCGCGTTCCGCCGCGCCAGCCGCTCGACGCGCTCGCGGGACTCATCGCGCGCGCGGAGCTCGTCGTCGGCGTCGACACGGGTCTCGTGCACCTGTCCGCGGCGCTGGGCACGCCGACCGTGTCGCTCTTCGTCGCCACCGACGCGCAGCTCGCGGGCGTCGAGCGCGCGAGTCGCGTCGCGCGCGATCTCGGCGGCGTCGGGCAGATCCCGTCCGTCGACGCCGTCCTCGATGCGGCCGGCGCGCTGTTGCGGCTCGCGCCGACGCTGCTAGCAACCGCCGCCGATGCGCGCGCTCTACACGCTTCTGGGATATCTCGTGCTGCCGCTCCTGCCGCTGCGACTGTGGTGGCGGGGGCGGCGCGAACCCGGCTATCGCGAGCACATCGGCGAGCGATTCGGACGCTACGACGAGACCGATCGCGCGCCGCGCGGGCCCGTTCTGTGGGTGCACGCCGTCTCGCTCGGCGAGACGCGCGCAGCGGTACCGCTCATCGACCGGCTGCGCCGCGCCTATCCCGACGCGACGCTGCTCGTGACGCACATGACGGCGACGGGGCGCGCGGCCGGGCAGGCGCTCTTCGGCGATCGCGTCGTTCAGGCGTGGCTTCCGTACGACGTGCCGTTCGCGATTCGCGGCTTCCTCGCGCACTGGAAGCCACGGCTGCTGCTGATCATGGAAACCGAGCTGTGGCCGAACACGATCGCGCTCGCGCACGAGCGCGGCGTTCCGGTCTTCCTGGTCAACGCGCGGATGTCGAAGCGATCCGCGGCCGGCTATGCGCGGATTCCTGCGCTATCGCGCCCGATGATGGCGTCGCTCGCCGGCGTTGCGGCGCAGAGCGAGGCAGACGCCGCGCGCATCGCCGCGCTGGGCGCGCCGAGCCCCGCCGTGATCGGCAACCTCAAGTTCGACATCGACATCGCCGACACCGCCGTTGCGCTCGGTCGCGAGTTCCGGCTTCGCTTCGGCGAGACGCGGCCCGTCTGGCTCGCCGCCTCGACGCGCGAAGGCGAGGAGGCGCTGATCCTGGACGCGATCGCCGCGCGCGGACTGCCGCCCGCGACACTCACCGTCATCGTTCCCCGCCACCCGCAACGGTTCGCGGAAGTCGCGGCGCTCTTGCGCGAGCGCGGCATTCCGTTCGTGCGCCGCAGCGACAACGCACCGGTTCCGGACGACATCGACGTCGTGCTCGGTGACTCGATGGGCGAGATGACGGGCTACTGCGCGGCCGCCGACGTCGTTTTCATCGGCGGCAGCCTGCTTCCGCTCGGCGGACAGAATCTGATCGAGCCGATCGCGCTGGGACGGCCGACGCTCGTCGGGACCGCACATGTTCAATTTCGCCGACGCGACCGACAAGGCGCGCGCAGCGGGCGCGGCGCTCGAAGTGGCGAACGCCGGCGCTCTGGTCGAAGCGGTCGGCGGCTTGCTCGGCGATTCCGCGCGCCGGGCCGCGATGGGCGACGCTGCGCTCGCGTTCCATGCCGCGCACCGCGGCGCGGCCGACAGGCTGTGGCGCTGGCTCGCGCCGACGGCTCGAGGCGAGCGGGCTCAGACTCCGAGTTCGCGGTTGATCCGTCTCGACGTCTTCGTCGGAGAGCGTGCCGGCCGGCCTGCTTGAGCCTCAGCGCGTTGATGACGAAGTTGTAGTACGCCTGGGCGAGGTTGAAGCGCGTCTGAAACACCTGCTGTTGCTGGTTCAGCACGTCGAGGTTGGTGCGCACGCCGACTTCCAGACCAAGCTTGTTCGAGTCGTACGAGACCTGCGCCGACTTGACCGCCTGCTCGAGGGCCTTCACCTGCGCGACGCCGTTCGTCACGCCGGAGAAGGAGGTCTGCGCGAGCAACTGCGCGGCGCGACGCGCGGCCTCGAGATTCTGCCGCGAGACATCCAGGTTCGCGATCGCTTGTCTGACCCTCGAGTTGATCAGGCCGCCCGCGTAGAGCGGAACGTTCAACTGGACGCCGATCAAGCCGGTTCGCGTGTCCTGGGCGAAATTGGCGGCGACATTGGTCGAAGCCGCGGCGCCCTGGTAGGTTTGATTGAAGTTCGCGACGAGGTCGACCGTCGGCAGATGACCGGCGCGCTGCCGATCGACCTCGAGCGTCGCGATGTCGAAGTTCGCCTGGGCGATCCGGACCTGGTAGTTTTCGTTGACGGCCTTCTCGATCCATGGCTCGAGCGCGTTCGGCGACGGCAATTGGGGCTCGAAGCCGCGCTCGACCCGTTTCAACTCCTTCGGCGCCCGACCGATGATCGCCCGCAGTGCAGCCACCTTGTTGGCGAGATCGTTCTGCACCGCGATTTCCTGCGCGACGATCTGATCGTACTTCGCCTGCGCGTCGTTCGTGTCGGTGATCGTCGCAACGCCGACCTCGAAGTTGCGCTTCGCCTGCGCGAGGTTTTCGCTGACCGCGGCCTTCTGGCTTTCGGTGAGCTCGATCGTGAACTGCGCAAGCAGCACGTCGAAGTAGGCTTGCGCGACGCGGACGATCAGGTCCTGCTGCGCCGATGCGAGCACGTACTCGCCCTGGCCGACCTGCTGCTTCGCCTGGTCGAACGCGATCCAGCTCTGCATCCGGAACAGCGGCTGGCTCGCCTGCACCGTGTAGCTGTAGAGAGGGAACGTTTGCTGAAAGGTCGATGGTGCGTCAGGCGTTGCATCGACGTGGAGGTTCTCGTTGAAGTTCTGGTAGTTCGCGTTGCCGAGCAGGCTCAGCACGGGAAGCAGGCCGGAGCGCGCCTGCGGCAGCAGCTCCTGCGTGGCCGTGTAGGTCGACCGAGCGGCGCCGAGCGTCGGATCGGCGACGAGGGCCTCGCGATAGATCTGCAGCAGATCCTCGCCGGCAGCGGTGCCCGCGCTTGCGGAAAAACCGAATGCCACGGCAAGGGCGAGAGCGGAGACTCGGGTCATCGTCGGCATTCCATCGTCCTCGCGCGTCTCGCGCGCGTTCTTTTCTCGGTGCTCGCGGTCGGTGCGCGAATCAGTAGCGCTTCATCGACGGGTCGACCTCGACGGCCCACCCTTCGACGCCGCCCTTCAGGTTCTGCACGTCGTCGAACCCGGACTGGGCGAGGAACATCGCGGCGTTCTGGCTGCGGCGCCCGGTGTGACAGACCATGACGAGCGCGCGTCCGCGAGGCAGCTCTTCGACGCGACGCGGGAGCTCGCCGAGGGGAACGAGGATCGAGCCCTCGATCCGGCATAGATCGAATTCCCAGGGCTCGCGGACATCGACGAGCACCGGCGGCTCGCGCGACGCATCGTCGCGCCAGCGAGCGAGTTCGGTCGGCGCGAGCTGCGGGATCAAAACTCGAAACGCGCCGGCGTGGCGGCGTTCGTCAATGGATCGACGACGGTCTCGAACAGGATGCGCTTCGCGAGCGCGCCCGGCGCGACCAGGCGGTTGAGCCGCGCGAGCATCACCGGAGGCTCGCCGACCACGGCGAAGACCCGGCCGCCGGGCCTCAGCTGCTCGATGAACGCATCGGGCAGCACCGGCGTCGACCCGGTCAGCACGATCACGTCGTAAGTCTCGCCTCCCCAGCCCCGCGCGCCGTCGCCCACGGCAAGCTCGACCGATCCGATGCCGGCGCGCGCGAGCTTCGCCCTGGCGTCGGCCGCGAGCCGCGGGTTGATCTCGACACTCGTCACTTTCGCTGCGAGACGCGAGAGGAGCGCGGTCAGGTACCCGCTGCCCGTGCCGATCTCGAGCACGCTCTCGCCCTCCGCGACCTGCAGCTCCTGAAGCACCCGCGCCTCCATCTTCGGCGCCCACATCTTCTGGTGATCGCCGAGCGGAATCTCGAGGTCGGCGAAAGCAAGGAGTCGATATTCGGGCGGGACGAAGTCCTCGCGCCGCACGAGGAACAGCAGGTCGAGAACGCCCTGGTCGAGCACCTCCCATGTGCGGATCTGCTGCTCGACCATGTTGAAGCGCGCCTGCTCGATGTCCATGGGTTTCGCCATGTCGCGCATTATCTCATGTGGCATCGAGCTCAATCCCCCGGCGCATGCGCCGGTGCCGCATGCGCGGCGGCCGCTTTCGCCTCGCGCCGTTTGCGTCGACGCTGATAGAGCGCGTCGAGATACGTGTAGAGGACGGGCACGACGACCAGCGTGAGCAGCGTCGACGTGATGACGCCGCCGATGATCGCGCGACCCATCGGCGCCTGCGTCTCCCCGCCTTCGCCGATGCCGAGCGCGAGCGGCATCATCCCGCCGATCATCGCCGCCGTCGTCATCATGATCGGCCGCAGCCGCACCTGGCCCGCCTGCAGCAGCGAGTCGTGCAGGCTCGCTCCGCCGCGCCGCGCGCGATTGGCGAAGTCGACGAGCAGGATCGCGTTCTTGGTCACGAGTCCCATCAGCATGATGAAGCCGATCATCGAGAAGAGGTTGAGCGTCGTGCCGGTGAGCAGCAGCGCGAGGAACACGCCGATCAGCGAGAACGGCAGCGACGCCATGATCGCGAACGGCTGCGTGAAGCTCGCGAACTGCGAAGCGAGGATCAGGTAGATGAAGATCACCGCGAGGCCGAGCGCGGCGAGCGCGGCCTGGAACGATTCCTCCATGTCCTTCGCCTGGCCGCCGACGTCGAAGCGATATCCGGGCGGCAGCGACGGCGTCATCTCCTTGATGATCTTCTGCACGTCCTTGTTGACGTCGCCCGAGGGCCGCCCTTCGGCGTTCGCATAGAGGGCGACGCGGCGCTGCAGCTCCTGCCGCTTGATGATCTGCGGCGACGTCGTCTCGACGAGCTCGGCGACCTGCCGCAGCGGCACCATCCGCATCTCGCCGTCCGGTCCCTTCTTCGTCGTCGTGAGGTAGAGGTTGCTCAGGTCGGCGGCGACGCGGCGGTTGTCCTTCGGAAGCTGCACGTTGACTTCGTAGTTCTGGCCGTCCGGCCCGAGCCAGTAGCTCACCGTGTCGCCGGCGAGCAGCGGGCGGATCGTCGATCCGACCTGCTGGACGGTGATGCCGACGTCGGCCGCGGCGTCGTTGAGCAGGCGGATCGACAGCGCCGGCGCCGCGGCCTTCTCCGAGGTCTCGAGGTCGGCGATGCCCGGCACCTTCGCGACCTTCGCGCGAACTCGGTGATCAGCGTCGTCAGCGTCTCCGGATCCGGGCCGAGCAGGTTCACCCACACCGGCCGGTCGAAGCCGAACGCGAGCTCGATGCCCGGCACCGGCTTCAGCTGCTTGCGGATCGCGCGCTCGATCTCCTTCTGCGAGCGCTTCCGGTCCTTGCGCTCGACGAGCCGCAGGTTGACGCGGGCGTAATTGCGACCCTCCTCGGAGCCGATCGTCGTCATCGCGAGCGCGACCTCGGGAATGTCCTTCAGCATCGCCTCGACCTGCTGCACCTTGCCGTCGGTGTATTCGAGGCTCGAGCCCACCGGCGTGTTGAGCCGCAGCGAGATGAAGCCCTCGTCGGCTTCCGGTATGAACTCGGTCCCGACGAGCGGAACGATCGCGAAGCTCGCGAAGAACGAGACCAGCGCGATGACGATCACGCTCTTGCGGTGCGTGAGCGCCCATTCGAGCACCGATCCGTAGACGGCGTGCAGCCATTCGATGAAGCGCTCGACCTGGTCCATGAACCGGCCGAGCCACGGAACGCGCTTGAATCGCGATCCCGGCGGATCGTGCCACACCGACGAGAGCATCGGGTCGAGCGTGAACGAGACGAACAGCGAGACGAGCACCGCGACGGCGACGGTCACGCCGAACTGGAAGAAGTAGCGCCCGATGAGGCCGCTCATGAACGCGATCGGCACGAACACCGCGACGATCGCGAAGGTCGTCGCCATCACCGCGAGGCCGATCTCGTCGGTCGCTTCCTGCGCGGCGGTCCTGTGGTCCTTCCCCTGCCCGAGGTGGCGGACGATGTTCTCGCGCACGACGATCGCGTCGTCGATCAGCAGGCCGATGCACAGCGACAGCGCCATCAGCGTCAGGAAGTTCAGCGTGAACCCGAAGGCGTTCAGCGCGATGAACGTCGCGATCACCGCGATCGGCAGCGTGAGCCCGGTGATCACCGTGCTGCGCCAGCTGTGCAGGAACAGGAAGACGATCAGCACGGTGAGCATCGCGCCTTCGATGATCGTCGACTTCACGCGGTTGACGCTCTTCTCGACCTGGTCGGCGGTCGAGTTCACCAGCCGCAGCTCGACGTCGGGCGGAATCCGCTTCTTCAGCGCCGCGATCGCCTCGTGGACGCCGCGGCCGGTGTCGACGATGTTCGCGTCCTGCTGTTTCTGGATGTCGAGGGCGATCGACGGACGGCCGTTGATCCGGGAGATCGAGTCCTGCTCCTTCTCGCCGTCGATGACGTCGGCGACCTGCGACAGGTAGACGGGCGCGCCGCCCTGCTGCGCGACGACGATCCGCGCGAACTGCGCCGGGTCCTTGATCTTGCCTTCGACGCGGACGATCGAATCGGACTGGCCGCGCGTGATGCGGCCCGCGGGAACGTCCTGGTTCGCGGCGCGAACGGCGTTGATCACCTGATCGACGCCGATGCCGAGCGCCGACACCGCGTTGGGCTTGATCTGGATGAGAATCTGGCGCGTCATCGCGACCGTTGACGTCGATGCGCGCGACACCGGGAACGTTCTCGAGCCCCTTGACGATCGTCTGGTCGGTGAGCGACGTGAGGTCGCGCAGGCTCATCGTCGGCGACAGCACGGCGAGCGATGACCACCGGCTGCTGGTTCTCCTGGTCGGCGCGGATGACGAGCGGCTCCTTGACGTCGCTGCGGGAAGTTCGGCCGCACCTGCGCGATCTTGTCGCGCACGTCCTGCATCGCCTTCGACATGTCGGTCGACATCCGGAACTCGGCGAAGACCTCGCTGCGACCCTCCTTCGAGTTCGAGCGGATCAGGCTCGCGCCGGAGACCGTGTTGATCGCGTATTCGAGCGGCTTGGTCACGTCCGTCTCGACGACCTCGGGGTTCGCGCCCGGGTAAGCGGTCAGCACGAGCACGAAGGGAAGGGTCACGTCCGGCAACTGCTCGACGCGCAGCCGGTTGTACGAAAAGATCCCGAGCACCGCGATGCCGATCATCACCATCGTCGCGAAGACGGGATTCCTGATGGAGACGCGCGTGATCCACATGGCTATCGCTCCCTTCGCGTGTCGCGCGCCTTCAGCCCGCGGCCTGCGTCGTACCGGAGGTGGGCGCCGATCCCGGAGCCGACGCGGGCACGGCGGCGGGCGGCACCTTGACGATCGCCGGCGCGCCGTCCTTCAGATTGTCGAACTTCGCGGCGAGCACGGGGACGTCCTGCGGCAGCTTGGTCTTCAGCTCGACGCGCCCGGCGGCCTCGTCGCGGCGGCCGGTGACCACGATGCGCTTGCACGAGCTTGCCGTTCTCGACGGTCCACACGTACGTCTGCCCGGCCTCGATGCGCACCGCAGTCGCCGGCAACGTCTCGACGGGGCCGCTCGCCGCGAGCGCGATGCGGCCGGTCGCGAACATCCCGCCGCGCAGCGCGCCGTCGGCGATTCGGTATGCCGACGTAGACGAGGATCGCCCGCGTGCCCGGCTCGGTCGACGGGTTCATCCGCTCGATCCGTCCGGTGAACTTGCGCTCGCCGAAGCCGTCGATCGTGAGCTCGACCGTCTTGCCGATCGCAAGCTCGGGAACGTCGACCGCCGGCACCATCGCCTGCAGCTCCAGGTCCTTCAGGTCGACGATCGTGACGAGCGGCGAGTCGAACGCGACCTTCTCGCCGGGCTGCACGTGCCGCTTGGCGACGATGCCGGTGAGCGGCGACGTCGCGATCGCGTCCTTCAGCGCGTTGCGCGCGATCTGCACCTGCGCCTCGGCCGACTTCATGTTGCCCTGCGCGACGTTGAAGCTCGATTCGAATGTGTCGAACGCGTTCTGCGAGATGAAGTTCTGCTTGAGCAGCGCGCTGTTCGTCGTGCGATTCTTCTCGGCCAGCGCGAGCTGCGCCTTCGCCGACTCGAGCGCGCCCATCCGCTCGATCAGCTTCGACTTCGAGGTCGGCCGTGTCGATGCGCGCGAGCAGCTGCCCCGCCTGCACCGTTTCGCCTTCGCGCACGCGTGATCTGGCGCACGTCGCCGGACACTTTGGCCTTGACCGTCGCCTGGTGGACCGGCTGCACGGTCGCCCGACACCGGCAGCCAGCGCGCAATGGGCTTTGCCTCGACACGGGCGAGGTCCGCCGGCGTGAACTCGAGCGTGACGGTCTGCTGCGAGCCGCCGCAGTCGGCGCCCTTTTTCACGAGGCGCATCGCGACCGTCCCGCCGATCGCGCCGATGACGAGCATTGCGACCGCGATCGCCGACCACGCGCCTGCGGGTCCATCTGAAATTTGCCATGCGTGCCCCCTGAAGGCGGCCGCCCGATGCGGCGGCCCTCCCGATGCGCCAAAACCCCTTCCGGGGTGCCGGAAGGGTCCACTCGCTAGGACGTTGTCTCCGCTTGGATGCGCGGGAACCGTGGTTCGGATTCGAAAGACTGCGTAGTTTAGGCCGGCGACCCCACCCGGAGAAGCGCGCTGCGACGAGCCGCGCCCGGGCGCGACGGGCGGCGGGCAAGCGCTGCGCGAGCCGCCTGCGCCATCCGCGAGACGCCCGGCATAGTACATTGACACGCCGTCCGAGACAGCAAATAATTGTCTGTTGGCCTGTTTGCAACCTGTTTGTAACCTATTCCCTCCGGAGGAGTCCGTTCATGAAGATCGACCCATACGCTCGGCCTGACGCTCGATTGCGGCCGCGCTCGTAACCTTCTACGGTTGCGGCAAGGAAGAACCCAAGAAGGCCGAAGCGCCCAAGGCCGGCACTGCCGCCGCCCCGCCGAGGAGACCGTCACCGTCAAGATCGGCCACGCCGGTCCGCTGACCGGCGGCATCGCCCACCTCGGCAAGGACGACGAGAACGGCGTGCACCTCGCCGTCGACGAAGCCACCGCAGAGGAAGGTCAAGATCGGCGGCAAGGTCATCAAGTTCGAGATGATGAGCGAGGACGACCAGGCCGACCCGAAGATGGGCCCGACGATCGCGCAGAAGTTCGTCGACGCGAAGGTCGCCGGCGTCGTCGGCCACCTGAACTCCGGCGTGTCGATCCCGGCCTCCGCCGTCTACAACCAGGCCGGCATCCCGATGATCTCCGGCTCGGCGACGAACCCGAAGCTGACCGAGCAGGGCTTCAAGGTCGTGTTCCGCACCGTCGGCCGCGACGACCAGCAGGGCCCCGCGGTCGCCGCCTACGTCGCGAACGAGCTGAAGGCGAAGAAGGTCGCGATCGCCGACGACGCGACCGCGTACGGCGAAGGCCTCGCCAACGAAGTCGAGAAGACGCTGAAGGCCGCCGGCGTGCAGATCGTCGCGCGCGAGAAGACCAACGACAAGGCGACCGACTTCAAGGCGATCCTCACGAAGATCAAGGGCAAGAATCCCGACGTGATCTTCTACGGCGGCATGGACGCCACCGGCGGCCCGATGCTCAAGCAGGCGCGCGAGCTCGGCATCAAGGCGGTCTTCGCGTTCGGCGACGGCGCGTGCACGAGCGAGATGAGCAAGCTCGCCGGCCCCGCGTCGGAAGGCATGATCTGCTCGCAGGCGGGCATCCCGACGCAGATGGCGTCGAAGGAGTTCCAGGACGCGTTCAAGGCGAAGTACGGCGAGGTCAAGCAATACGCGCCGTTCTTCTACGACGCCACCAAGATCCTGATCGCCGCGATGCAGCAGGCGGACTCGACCGACCCGGCCAAGTACCTGCCGGAGATCAGCAAGATCAAGTTCGACGGCGCGACCGGCCACATCGAGTTCGACGAAAAGGGCGACCGCAAGGACGCCGAGATGACGATCTTCCAGATGAAGAACGGCAACGTCGAGCCGGTCGCGATCATCAAGGCCGGCAAGACGACGAAGATCGGCTCGGAAGGCGCGGCGGCAGCGGCGCCGGCCGCACCGGCGGCAGCTCCGGCGGCAGCGCCGCGCGGCACCGGCGGCAGCGCCGGCAAGGACGCGCCGAAGAAGTAAGCGCGACTCGCATCGACGAAAACGGCGTCCCTCGGGGCGCCGTTTTTGTTTCTGGGCGTTCGCCCCGGCTTGCGCCGCCAACCCGCACAATCCGCCGAACTCGACGAACCGCAGACCGGCATCGGCCGGATCGCGGCGAGCGCCCGGCACGGATTCCCGGCGTGCCCCGGGGGAGGCTCGTTTGGACATCTTCCTGCAGCAGATCATCAACGGCCTGACGCTCGGCAGCGTGTACGCCGTCGTCGCGCTGGGCTACACGATGGTGTACGGGATCATCCAGCTCATCAACTTCGCCCACGGCGAAGTCGTGATGATCGGCGCGATGGTGTCGTTCTCCGTGATCACCGCGATCGCCGGCGCGCACACCGGCCTGCCGCCGCTCGCGATCGTCGTCTGCGGCGTGCTGGTCGCGGTCCCGGTCTGCATGGCGGTCGGCTACACGCTGGAGCGCGTCGCCTACCGGCCGCTGCGCAACGCGCCGCGGCTCGCGCCGCTCATCACGGCGATCGGCCTGTCGATCATCCTGCAGCACCTGGCGATGATCATCTGGAGCCGCAACCCGATCGCGTTCCCGCAGATCATCACGGTGACGCCGATCCACATCACCGGCAATCCGGACGGCGCGACGATCACCAACGTGCAGGTCGCGATCATCGTCACGTCGGTCGTCGATGATGGCGGGCCTGCTCGGCGCTCGTCTACCGGACGAAGCTCGGCATCGCGATGCGCGCGACGTCGCAGAACCAGCACGTCGCCGGCCTGATGGGCATCAACATCAACACGGTCATCGCGCTCACGTTCGTCATCGGCGCGGGGCTCGGCGCGATGGCGGGCGTGATGGTCGGCACGTACTACGGCATCGCGCAGTACCAGATGGGCTTCATCCTCGGCCTGAAGGCGTTCTCCGCGGCGGTGCTGGGCGGCATCGGCAATCTCGCCGGCGCGATGCTGGGCGGCGTGCTGCTCGGCCTGATCGAGGCGCTCGGCGCCGGCTACGTCGGCGACCTCACCAACCTCTGCCAGCTCTCGGATTGGTCGGACGCGATCGCGCGGCGCTGCGTCGACGATCCGAACCTCACGCTGTTCGGCTCGAACTACCAGGACGTGTTCGCGTTCCTCGTGCTGATCGCCGTGCTGATCTTCCGGCCGTCGGGTCTGCTCGGCGAGCGCGTCAGCGATCGCGCGTAAGGAGCCGAGGCGTGCAGCAATACTTCGACACGAAGGAGCATCCGGGCGCCGCATGGATCGGCATCGCGCTCGTCGCGGTCGCGCTCGTCGCGCTGCCGTGGGTGCTCGCGGGGATCGGCACCGCGTGGGTGCGCATCACTGAATCTCGCGATCCTGTTCGTGCTGCTGTCGCTCGGCCTCAACATCGTCGTCGGCTTCGCCGGCCTGCTCGACCTCGGCTACATCGCGTTCTACGCGGTCGGCGCGTACGTCTATGCGCTGCTCGCCTCGCCGCACTTCGACCTGCACCTGCCGTTCTGGATCATCCTGCCGATCGGCGCCGCCGTCGCGTGCTTCTTCGGCGTGCTGCTCGGCGCGCCGACGCTGAAGCTCCGCGGCGACTACCTGGCGATCGTCACGCTGGGCTTCGGCGAGATCATCCGGATCTTCCTCAACAACCTGTCGCAGCCGGTCAACCTCACCAACGGCCCGCAGGGCATCACGCTGATCGATCCGTTCCGCATCGGCAGCTTCAACTTCGCGAAGCGCGAGACCATCCTCGGCCTCGATTTCACCGGGCCCGTCAAGTACTACTACTTCCTCGTCGTCCTCGTCATCGTCATCATCGTCCTCAACCTGCGCCTGCAGAATTCGCGGATCGGCCGCGCGTGGGAGGCGATCCGCGAGGACGAGGTCGCCGCGCGCGCGATGGGCATCAACACGCGCAACATGAAGCTCCTCGCGTTCGCGATGGGCGCGTCGTTCGGCGGCATCTCCGGCGGCATCTTCTCGGCGACGCAGGGCTTCATCAGCCCGAGAGTCTTCGTGCTGGTCGAGTCGATCATGGTGCTGTCGATGGTCGTGCTCGGCGGAATGGGCAACGTCTTCGGCGTGATCCTCGGCGCGCTGCTGCTGTCGTTCGTGCCCGAAGTGCTCCGCTACACCGTCGAGCCGGTGCAGCGCGCGCTGTTCGGCCGGATGCTGATCGAGCCCGAGGTCATCCGGATGCTGCTGTTCGGCCTCGCGCTGGTGCTGATGATGCTCTACCGGCCCGCCGGCATCCTGCCCTCCGCGCTGCGCAAGCGCGAGCTGGAGGCTCCGCGCGCACGAAACGGGGTGGCGCGATGAGCCCCGGCGCGCTCGCGCTGCTCACCGCCAAGGGCATCAGCAAGCGCTTCGGCGGCGTCCACGCGCTCGCCGACGTCGACTTCACGATCAATCACGGCGAGATCTACGGATTGATCGGGCCGAACGGCGCCGGCAAGACGAGCCTCTTCAACGTGCTGACCGGAATCTACGCGGCCGACGGCGGCGACGTTCACGTTCGACGGGTTGCCGCTCGCGGGCCTGAAGCCCAACGAAGTCGCCGCGCGCGGCATCGCCCGCACGTTTCAGAACATCCGGCTGTTCGCCAACCTGTCGGCGCTCGAGAACGTGATGATCGGCCGCCACGTGCGCACGCACGCGAACGTGATCGGCGCGATCCTGCGCGACGCGAACACGCGCGCCGAGGAAACGGCGATCGAGAAGCGCGCGCACGAGCTGCTCGAATACGTCGGGCGTGGCGAAGCGCGCCAACACGCTCGCCAAGCATCTCGCCTACGGCGACCAGCGGCGGCTGGAGATCGCCCGCGCGCTCGCGACCGAGCCGAAGCTGCTCGCGCTCGACGAGCCTGCCGCCGGGATGAACGCGACCGAGACGGCGTCGCTCAAGGGCCTGCTTTCGGACATCCGCCGCGACGGCACGACGATCCTGCTGATCGAGCACGACATGAAGCTCGTGATGAGCGTGTGCGATCGCGTGCTCGTGCTCGATTACGGCAAGAAGATCGCCGAGGGGACCGCGTCCGAGGTGCAGAAGGATCCGAAGGTGATCGCGGCGTACCTGGGCGGCGACGTCGCGCTGAATCTCAAGGGGCGCGTGAGCTCGGCGACCGCGATCGCCGCGAGGCCGACGCGCGGTCGCCTCAGCGCGGCGCGGAGGCCGAGGCGTGATCACCGCGGCCGCCCCGCATCGAACGCGCTCCTCGAGCTCGCGCGGGTCGAGATCGCCTACGGCGGCATCCAGGCGGTCAAGGGAATCGACCTGCACGTCGACAAGGGCGAGCTCGTTTGCCTGATCGGCACCAACGGCGCGGGCAAGACGACGACTCTCAAGGGCATCACCGGGCTGCAGCCGGTCAAGGCGGGCACGATCCGCTACGACGGCGAAAACGTCACCGGCCGGCCGTCGTTCGAGCTCGTGCGCAGGGGCCTTGCGATGGTGCCGGAGGGCCGCGGCGTGTTCGGCGCGCTCACGATCGAAGAGAATCTCGCGATGGGCGCGTACGTCCGCAACGACAGGACGGGGATCAAGCAGGATGTCGAGCGCGTGTTCGAGCTCTTTCCGCGGCTGAAGGAGCGTCGCCGGCAGACCGCCGGAACGCTGTCGGGCGGCGAGCAGCAGATGCTGGCGATGGCGCGTGCGCTGATGTCGAAGCCGACGCTGCTGCTGCTCGACGAGCCGTCGATGGGTCTCGCGCCGCTGATGGTGCAGAAGGTGTTCGAAACGGTGACGCGCGTGTCGGGAGAAGGCGTGACGATCCTCCTGATCGAGCAGAACGCGAAGCTCGCGCTCGAAGTGAGCCACCGCGGCTACGTGATGGAATCCGGCGAGATCACGCTTTCCGGTCCGGCGAAGACGCTGCTGCACGATCCCGCGGTTCGCGCCGCCTATCTGGGCGAGGTCGCCTGAGCTTCGCTCGGGGTCCCGCGTCAACCGGACGGCCTCACGGCGCGCGATGAACGGAACGCCGTCCGCATTCGACCTCGAGCCGCCGCCGGCGCATCTCCATCCGCGCGCCGTTCCGTGGCAGCACGCGCTCGCCTGGTACGAGGATGCGATGCGGCTCTTCAAGCGCGCCCCGTGGACGTGGGTCGGCCTCGCGGTCGTGACGGTCGTCACCGAGATCGTGCTCAAGACCGTGCCCGGCGTCGGAACGCTGTTGAGTCAACTCGTCACGCCGCTCGTCGCATGCGGGATGGTCTACGCCGCGGCGGCAGCCGATCGCGGCTCGACGCCCTCGCTCCGGGATGTGATCCGCGCATTCCGGGCGCCGCCGCATGCGATCGCAGCGATCATCGCGTCGGCGCTCGTCGCGTTCGTCGCCGAGGCGTTCGCCGCGTGGTGGATCGCCGACGTCAATCTCATCGATCCGGGATCCGCGTCGGCGGAGCTCTCGGCTGCGGCGGTCGGCGGAATTCTCGCGCTCGGCATCCTGGCCTCGCTCCCGGTCATGTTCGTCGTCTTCCACGTGCTGTTCGAGCAGGTGCGGCCCGCTCCCGCGTTCACCGCGAGCTGGAAGGCGTTCGTGCTGAACACGATGCCGCTCCTCGTCTACAGCGCCGCATCGATGGTGCTCCTCGGATTCGGGCTCGCGACGTTCGGCCTGGGTCTCGCGCTCGCGCTGCCGCTGTGGGCAGCGTCGAGCTACGCGGCGTGGAAGGACATCTTCGGGATTCGCGATGCGCCCGTTTGATCTGGGCTTCATTTCCAGCTCGCGCCGAAGCGCTTCGAGGCTTGCGACCGCCGAGCCCTCGCGCGGCCGGACCCGAGCCGCTACTCGGTCGAGCGCCAGCCGAACGTGTCGAGCCCGGGATCCGGAGTCGCGTCGAGCGTCGCGACCTCGGTGACGCGCGCCGCCGGCGGTCCGCGTCTGCACTGAGACGCCAGGCTCTCCAGCGCGCGCGCCTCTCCCTGCGCGAACGCCTCGACGCCGCCGTCGCGCCGGTTGCGCACCCACCCGCACACGCCGAGCGCGGTCGCCGCCTCGACCATCCAGGCGCGATATCCGACGCCCTGCACGCGACCGCGGATCGTCAGCCTCCGCGCGATCATCGAATCAGGATCTGACGGCGCCGCGCATAGAGCAGCAGCGCGGCGACGGTCTTGGCGTCGGTCACCTCGCCGCGATCGAGCGCGGCGAGCATCTCGTCGACGCTCATCGTGACGATCTCCAGAAACTCGCCGGCATCGAGCCTGGCGCCCACGTGCGTCAGCCCCTCGGCGACGTAGAAGTCGATCGCCTCGTTGGAATAGCCGACGACCGAGTGGATGCGCCCGAGCGGCGTCCACTTCGCGGCGGCATAGCCCGCTTCTTCTGCGAGCTCGCGCTGCGCGGTCGCGATCTCCGCTTCGCCCGGGTCGAGCTTGCCGGCGGGGAACTCGATGAACACCTGCCCTACCGGATAGCGGTATTGGCGCTCGACGACGAGCCGCCCGTCGGGCAGCACCGGGACGATGAGCACGGCGCCCGGGTGCACGACGTATTCGCGCGTGGCGAGGCTGCCGTCGGGAAGCCTTACCGTGTCGCGCCGCACGTGCAGGAGCTTGCCGTCGAACACCTGTTCCGACGACACCTTCGTCTCGACCAGATGGGCGTCGTCGCTCACGCTCCTCCGCGGCCTCCATAGCCCGTTACCGAATATCCGAACATTGCGCTGTCGGCCGCCTCAATCGTTCGCGGACAGGCCCTTCGGGCTTGGGCTTCGCCCCGCTCATTCATTCGACCCAATCCTTTGCGATCAGGAAATCCGAATAGAGACGCGCTTCGGGAGTTCCCGCCGCGGGTTTCCAGTCGTAGCGCCACTTCACGAGGGGAGGCAGCGACATCAGGATCGCCTCGGTGCGGCCGTCCGACTGCAGCCCGAAGAGCGTGCCGCGATCGAAGACCAGGTTGAATTCGACGTAGCGCCCGCGCCGATACGCCTGGAAGTCGCGCTCGCGCTCGCCATACGCGAGGCCTCTGCGCCGCTCGAGGATGGGAATGTACGCGTCGAGGAAATGGTCGCCGACGCTTTGTGCGAGCGCGAAACAGCGCTCGAATCCTCCGTCGGCGAGATCGTCGAAGAAGATCCCGCCGACGCCGCGAGGCTCGCGCCGATGCTTGAGGTAGAAGTACTCGTCGCACCAGCGCTTGTATCTCGCGTAGACGTCGGCGCCGAAAGGAGCGAGCGCGTCGCGGCAGGATCGGTGAAAGTGAACGGCATCCTCGTCGAAGCCGTAGTAGGGCGTGAGGTCCATCCCGCCGCCGAACCACCATGCGTCGTCGTCGCCGGAGCTCGCCGCAGCGTGCGCAACGAACATCCTGACGTTCATGTGGACGGTCGGCGCGTACGGGTTGCGCGGATGCAGGACGAGCGAGACGCCCATCGCCTCCCACGCGCGTCCCGAGATGCCGGGGCGCGACGCGGTGGCCGAGGGCGGCAAGCGCTCTCCGGTCACATGCGACAAATTGACGCCGCCCCGCTCGAAGACCGTCCCCTCTTCGACGACCTGCGCGATGCCGCCGCCGCCCTCAGTGCGCGTCCACGCGTCGCGGCGGAACGGCTGGCCCTCGATCGCCTCGAGCGCGCCGACGATCCTCGACTGCAGACCGGCGAAATAATCGCGCGGTCGCTGCGACGTTCATGGATGCGGGCCCTGCTCGACCGCGGAAGCGGGCCGTGAACCGACCGCGCGCTGGCCGATGTCGTGCCGATACTGCATGCCGGCGAAGCGGATCTCGGCGACGGCGGCGTACGCGGCGCGCTGCGCCTGCTTCACCGAATCCCCGAGCGCGGTGACGCAAAGGACCCGGCCGCCGGAGACCACGACGACGCCGTCCTTCTCCGCGGTGCCCGCGTGGAACACCTTGCAGTCGGGATGCGCGTCGTGCGTGACGCGCTCGAGCCCTTCGATCGCGTCACCGGCTCGCGGATTCTCCGGATAGCCGTGCGCGGCGAGCACCACGCCGAGCGCCGCGCGGCGGTCCCATTCGGCCTCGACGCGGTCGAGCGTGCCGTCGACCGCATTGAGCGCGAGCTCCACGAGATCCGACTTGAGACGCAGCATGATCGGCTGCGTCTCGGGGTCGCCCAGCCGGCAATTGAATTCCATGACTTTCGGGTTGCCGGCGGCGTCGATCATCACGCCGGCGTACAGGAACCCGGCGTACGGAATGCCGTCGGCGGCCATTCCGTTGACCGCGGGGACGATCACTTCGCGCATGATCCGCGCGTGCACCGCCGGCGTGATCACCGGCGCCGGCGAATACGCGCCCATCCCGCCCGTGTTCGGGCCCTGGTCGTTGTCGCGCAGCCGCTTGTGGTCCTGCGACGAGGCGAGCGCCAGCACGTGCCGCCCGTCGGCCATGACGATGAAGCTCGCCTCCTCGCCGGCGAGAAAGTCCTCGACGACGACCCGCGCCCCTGCGTCGCCCATCGCGCGGCCGACGAGCATCGCGTCGATCGCTGCGTGCGCCTCGGCGACCGTCGTCGCGACGACGACGCCCTTGCCCGCGGCGAGGCCGTCGGCCTTGACGACGATCGGCGCGCCGCGCTCGGCGACGTAGCTGCCGCGCGGCAGCGGCATCGGTGAACGTCCGATACGCCGCGGTCGGAATACCGTGACGCGCCATGAACGCCTTCGCGTAGTCCTTCGAGCTCTCGAGCTGCGCCGCGGCCTGCGTCGGCCCGAAGATCCTGAGCCCAGCCGCGCGAAACGCGTCGACGATACCCGCGGCGAGCGGCGCCTCGGGACCGACGATCGTCAGCGCGACGTCCTCGTCCCGCGCGAAGGCGACGAGGTCGGGGATCGTGGTTCGCGCTACCGTGGTCAGCTCCGGCTCGCGCATCGTTCCCGCGTTGCCGGGCGCGACGAACACCTTGGCGACGCGCGGCGACTGCGCGACTTTCCACGCGAGCGCGTGCTCGCGTCCGCCGCCTCCGACGATCAGGATGTTCATGCGATCGCCGTGACCTAGTCGAGCGCGATCTTGCCGAAGATGTACACGACGCTGCCGTTGTTGACGCCGCCGAGCGACGGAATGTACGTGCCGTACACGGTGACCTTGTCGTAGCGCACGGAGACGAGCGGCAGCACCGCCGGGAAACGGCCAGCCGTTGAAGATGTCGTTCCGCGCGACCAGCATCAGCGTGTAGCCCAGTCCGCCCTGCAGCCCGCTGCGCTTGCCCCAGTAGGTCGACCAGCCATACCCGAGGTTGTACTGCGGCCGGCTGTGCGAGTCGCTGAACACGAGGAAGAAGACGGTGTCGGTGTCGCCGTTGATCCGCTCCACCGTGCGGCCCCAGCCGCCGCCCCACGCATTCTCGTTCTCCTCCTCGCGCTTCTCGCGCGGTCCACGTCCACGGCGTGTGCCACGCATAGCCGGAGACGATCAAGTCGTTGCCGCCGTGCTCGTAGGTGTCGACGAGCCGGCGGCAGCCGGCTGTTCAGCCAATCCCACAGGTCGTCGCAGCCCGCCGCAGCGGGCGCTGAAAGGCAGAGGAGAATCGCAGCGAGGAGGACGCGGATCCGGCTCGGTCGCATGAGTGTAGTCCCGTTCAGTGGCGAAAATGTCGGATCGAGGTGAACACCATCGCGATGCCGCGCTCGTCGGCAGCGGCGATGACCTCGGCATCGCGAACGCTGCCTCCCGGCTGAATGACGGCGACCGCGCCATTGTCGGCGACGACGTCGAGTCCGTCGCGGAATGGGAAGAAGGCGTCGGACGCGGCGACCGAGCCGGCAAGGCTCAGCACCGCGGTCCGCGCCTTGATCGCCGCGATGCGCGCCGAGTCGACGCGGCTCATCTGGCCCGCGCCGATGCCGAGCGTCTGACCTTCGCGGCAATAGACGATCGCGTTGCTCTTCACGAATTTCGCCACGCGCCAGGCGAAGAGAAGGTCGGTGAGCTCCTCGGCGCTCGGCGCCTTTCGCGTGACGACCTTGACGTCGGACGGCGCCGACGTTCGCCGTGTCGGCGCTTTGCACGAGCAGCCCGCCGCCGATGCGCTTCAGGTCGAGCTGCGCGGGAGGCGCAGACGACGGCAGCGCCACCTCGAGCACGCGGACGTTCTTCTTCTGCGCGATCACCGCGAGCGCATCCTGCGTGTAGCCGGGCGCGATCAGCACCTCGAGGAACTGCGCGGCCACCGCCTCGATCGTCGATCCGTCGACGGGCCGGTTGAACGCGATGATGCCGCCGAACGCGGAGACCGGGTCCGTCGCGAACGCCTTGCCGTACGCGGCGAGCGGCGAGTCGGCGACGGCGGCGCCGCACGGGTTCGCGTGCTTGACGATCACGCACGCGGCGCTCTTCCCGGGGTCGCGCGAGCGTCTTCACGCACTCCCACGCCGCATCGGAATCGGCGAGGTTGTTGTACGAGAGATCCTTGCCCTGCAGCTGCCGGTACGTCGCGAGCGTGCCGGCGCCGGGACGCTCGTCGCGATAGAGCGCGGCGCGCTGATGCGGATTCTCGCCGTAGCGCAGGTCCTGCACCTTGATCGCCTGCAGGTTGAAGCGATCGGGGAAGTGCGACCGCCGCGCCGTCGGGACCGCGCGCGGTGAGCCAGTTCGAGATCGCGCCATCGTAGGACGCGGTGTGCGAGAACGCCTTGCGCGCGAGCGCGAAGCGCGTCGCCGCCGAGAGCACGCGTCCGTTCGCCTCGAGCTCGGCGAGCAGCGGGGCGTAGTCGGACGGTTCGACGACGACGCCGACGTGCTGCCAGTTCTTCGCGGCGGCGCGCACCATCGTCGGCCCGCCGATGTCGATGTTCTCGATCGCCTCGTCGAGCGTGCAGCCCGGCTTCGCGACCGTCTCGCGGAACGGATAGAGGTTGACGACGACGAGGTCGATCGTCGGGATCGCGTGCATCTCGAGCGCCGCGATGTGCGCCGGGTCGTCGCGACGGGCGAGGATTCCGGCGTGCACCTTCGGATGGAGCGTCTTCACGCGGCCGTCGAGCATTTCGGGAAAACCCGTGTACTCGCCGATCTCGGTGACTTTGATCCCGGCCTGCGCGAGCGTCTGCGCGGTGCCGCCGGTCGACAGCAGCTCGATCCCGAGACGAGCCAGGCCGCGCGCGAAGTCGACGAGCGCCGTCTTGTCGGACACCGAGAGCAGCGCTTGCGTGACGGGCGCGGACATGACTTGGCTACGCAAAAGCGCGGGCGGTGCCGCGACAGGGTTCGACCGGAGACGGCGCCGCCGCCGCCGTCAGCGTATGTGGTACTTGCTGAGCTTCGCGCGCAGCGTATTCCGATTCATTCCGAGCATGTCGGCAGCCTGCGTCTGGTTGCCGCCGGCGCGGTCCATCACCGTCGAGATCAGCGCACGCTCGACATGGTTGATCACCATGTCGTAGATGCCGTGAGGCGCCTCGCCGTCGAGCTTGCGGAAATATTCGTCGAGCGATTTTTCGACCGTCCTGCCGATCTCGTTACCACCGTTGATGCGTAGCGTTTTTCTCACGCGGCAAGGGCCTCCCCACCCTTTAGCGATTCTTGTCGTGACCAGCCGAACGCGGTGGAGGCGTCGACGATGTCCGCACGCAGCGCGCGGTACTCGAGACGCTCGCCTGCTTCGGCAAGGCTATCGAAAAATCGGTGGACCGCCGCGATCTGCGCTGCGGCCGTTTCCACCGCGTTCACTTCCCGGCGGAAAGCATCGCCGCCGGCCAGATCCTTCGTATACCAGCCGAGGTGCTTGCGCGCAATGCGCACGCCGTCCGCCTCGCCATAGAAATGGTAATGATCCTCGAGGTGTTCGGCAATCGCCGCGCGCGCCTCGGCCACGGCCGGGGGCGGCAGATGACTGCCCGTTTGCAGATAGTGGCCGACTTCGCGAAAGATCCACGGGCGTCCCTGCGCGGCCCGGCCGATCATGATCGCGTCGGCGCCCGTGTACGCGAGCACGCGCGCGGCCTGCTCGGGCGTTGCGATGTCGCCGTTCGCGATCACGGGGATCGAAACCGCCTGCTTGACCGCGCGAATCGTCTCGTACTCGACGGGCCCGACGTAGGCGCAGGCGCGCGTGCGGCCGTGCACGGCGAGCGCGCGAATGCCGGCGCGCTCCGCGATGCGCGCAATCGGAAGAGCGTTGCGATGCGCAGGATCGGTGCCCGTGCGGATCTTGAGCGTCACCGGGACGTCCACGGCGGCCACGACCGCATCGACGATCGCCGCGACCAGCGCTTCGTTCGCGAGAAGCGCCGACCCGGCGGCGGCGTTGCACACCTTCTTCGCCGGGCAGCCCATGTTGATGTCGATGATCTCGGCGCCGCGCGCGACGTTGTACTGCGCGGCATCCGCCATCAGCGCGGGGTCCGCGCCGGCGATCTGGACGGCGATCGGACGCACTTCGCCGCGATGATCGGTGCGGCGTTGCGATTTCTCCGTTGCCCGCAGGCGCGGATTCGACGCGACCATTTCCGACACCGCGTAGCCCGCGCCGTGTCGCTTGCACAGCTGCCGGAACGGCCGATCGGTGACACCGGCCATCGGCGCGACGACGAGGTTGTTCGCGAGAGCGTGAGGGCCGATTTGCACGGAATCGAATGAACGTGACGCGGGAATCGACAGCGGGGGAGCGGATTATAACCGTTCCGCGAGCGATGCAAAGCGAGAAAGCAGATTCTTTGCGCGACGACAAATCGGTGTCGACATGGCACGCTTTTTGGAACGCGTCCGCCGCGAGTCCCGCAGGCAAACCTCTTTGTGCATCACACGTGTCGCTCGCAAAAACGATGCCTGGATGCGGACGTGCGCGTCGTCGTCGCGATCAACGCAGCCCGAAAAGCATCGCGCGGGTGAATGCGCGCTTCGCCGCCGGCACCGCGCCGAGCAAAGTAAGCGCCAACCCGCGTGGCCATCGAACGATCGGCGCATCGTTTCCGAAAATCCGGACGAGACCGTGCGTGAACGCGATGCCTGCGATGCGATCGGTGCGCCGGGCGCGCAGGTAGCGGTCGATCATCGGGCCTTCCCCCACCGCGTCGCGCGGCGTGTCGAGCACGATCTGCGAAAGCTCCCACGCGTCGCGGAGCCCGACGTTGAATCCTTGTCCGGCGACCGGATGCAGCGTCTGCGCCGCGTTGCCGAGAACGACGCAGCGGGCGGTGGCGGGCTTGCTCGCGTATTCCATCGCGAGCGGAAACGAGCGCCGCTCTGCGACCTTCGTGAACGCGCCGCGCGCGTCTCGCGAATCGCCGCGCGAGCTCGGCAAGGAAGGCGGCGTCGTCTTCGGCCTGCAGCGCCTGCGCGCGCTCGGGCGTCGCGGTCCAGACGAGGCCGTAGTGGTCGCCTTCGGGCAGGAGCGCCATCGGGCCGTCCGGCGTGAAGCGCTCGTACGCGAGCCCGTCGTGATGCTTCTCGCTCCAGACCTTGGCGATCACCGCGACCTGCCCGTAATCGTGGCGGCGCCGCGTGATTCCCGCGACGCTCGCGCCGGTGCCGTCCGCGACCGCGGCGAGCCGCGCAAGCAGCGGGTCGGATTCGGTTGCCGCGAGCGTCACCGCCGCGTAGGCGGGTGTGCCGCCTACGGAGCTCGCCGTCGTCGCGTGCCGCACCGCAACGCGCGAGCGCGCGAGCGCGGCGTCGAGCGCAGCCTGCAGCGCGCGATAGCTGACGACGTAGCCGAGCGCCGGCACGCCCTGCTCCTCGGCTGCGAGCTCCATCGCGCCGAATGCCGCCGGCCTGCGAGATGTCGATGCGCGTGATCGGCGTCGCGGCGCCCGGAGTCGCCGCGAGCGCACCCCAGACGCCGATCCGTTCGAAAATGAGCCTCGCGCCGTGCGACAACGCGAGCGAGCGATCGCCGCGCAGCGTCTCCCCCGCGGCGCGCGCGTCGAGCACGCGCACGTCGAGATCGCCCTCGGCCAACGCGAGCGCGAGCGTCGCGCCGACCGGGCCGGCTCCGACGATGACGACGTCAGCGAGCATCGGCAACCCTCGAGCCGCCGCGGGCGGCGGCGAGGCCTGATCAGCGCCGGCAGGCGCCTTCGACGTCGGCGACCGTCTTCGGCGCCGCCGAGGTGAGGTTCTCGACGCCCTGCGGCCGTCACGAGCACGTCGTCCTCGATGCGCACGCCGATGTCCCAGAATTCGCGCCGGGACGTTTTCCGCCGGCCGAATGTAGGTTCCCGGCTCGACGGTGAGCACCATGCCCGGCGCGAGCTTTTGCGACGCGCCTTTCACCTGGTAGGCGCCGGCGTCGTGCACGTCCATGCCGAGCCAGTGTCCGGCGCGATGCATGTAGAACTGCTTGTAGCTGCCGTTCGCCAGGACGTCGTCGAGCGTGCCCTTGCAGAGCCCGAGGTCGATGTAGCCTTGCGCGAGCACGCGCTCGGCGACCTTGTGGTATTCGTGGAAGTCGGCGCCGGGCTTCACCGCGTCGATGCACGCCTGCTGCGCGGCGAGAACGAGCTCGTAGATCGCCTTCTGCGGGCCGCTGAATTTGCCGTTGACCGGGAACGTGCGCGTGATGTCGGATGCGTAGCCGCGGTACTCGCAACCGGCGTCGATCAGCAGCAGCTCCCCGTCCTGCAGCTGCCGGTTGTTGTCGCGATAGTGGAGCACGCAGGCGTTGGGTCCGCCGGCGACGATCGGCGAATACGCGACGGCTTGCGCGCCGGAGCTCAGGAATTCGTGCGCGAGCTCGGCTTCGACCTGGTATTCGTGCCAGCCGGCGCGGGTGCGCTCCATCGCGCGCCGGTGCGCTTTCGCCGAAATCTGCGCGGCCCGGCGCATCAGCGCGAGCTCGTGCGCGTCCTTCACGAGCCGCAGGCCGTCGAGCGTCTGCCTCACGTCGACGATCTCCGCCGGCGCCGAGACGCCGGTACGCGCGCGGGCGCGCACCTCGTTGAGGACGTCGGTGACGCGGCGGTCCCATTCGGCAAAGAGTCCGAGCGGCGTGTAGAGCGCGGGCCGATCCGCGGCGAGATCGGGAAGCAGCCTGTCGAGCTCGTCGATCGGATGCGCTTCGTCGAATCCGAAGATCTCGCGCGCAGCGTCGGGGCCGTAGCGGAACCCGTCCCAGATCTCGCGCTCCGCGTTCTTCTCGCGGCAGAAGAGCATCTGGCGGTCGCCGTCGGGGCCCGCAACGAGCGCGACGACCGCCTCGGGCTCCGGGAATCCCGACACGTAATAGAAATAGCTGTCGTGACGGAACGGATAGAGCGAATCGCGGTTGCGCGGAACTTCGGCCGCCGTGGGCACGAGCGCAAGCCCGCCGCCCGGTGTGCGCGCGCATCTCCTTCAGCAACGCGGCGCGGCGATCGCGGTAGACCTGGTGGTTGTGGTTCATCGGAAACCTCGGGTGGAAGAGGCAATTATAGTGGTTTCGCGAAGCCCCGACGCGGAGGCGGCGATCCGGCGGCGGCGATGCGTTACCATTCCAGCATGCCTCAGCCCGCCTCCGGCCGCGACGCGATCGCACCGCAGGGCGTCGCGCTGCACGAGGCGAAGCTCGCGCTGCGCCGGCAGGTCCTCGAGCGGCGCGACGCGCAGCCGGCCGAAGCGCGGACCGCCGCGTCCGCCGCCATCGCGGCGCAGATCGCGACGCTGCCGGAATTCGCTGCGGCGCGCATCGTGCTGTTGACGCTCGCCTTTCGCAGCGAATGGAGCACGCTGCCGCTCGTCCACGCCGCGCTGGCCGCATCGAAGACCGTCGTCGTCCCGCGCGTCGACACGCAGGCGCGGATGCTCGAGCTCCATTCGATCGCCGATCCGGATCGCGACATCGTCGCCGGTCATCTGAGCATCCCCGAGCCGCGGCCGATCCAGCCGCAGGTCCGTCGCGACGCGATCGAGTTCGTGCTGGTTCCCGGCGTCGCGTTCGACCTCGCGGGCCGGCGGCTCGGCTACGGAGGCGGCTACTACGACCGGCTGCTGCCGCTGCTGCCGCCGCGCGCCGCGCGGGTCGCCGGCGCCTTCGAGATCCAGATCGTCGAGCGCGTGCCCGCCGCACCGCACGACGTCGCCGTCGACGCGATCGTCACCGAATCGCGCATCGTCGTGCCGGCCCGATGAGCGCAAGCGACCGGGGATGGCGCCATCCTCGCGCGCGCACGGCCGCCTTCGCACTCGCAATCACGCTGGCGATCCAGGTGTTCACGTCGCTCGCGGCGACCGCGACGTCGGTGCTCGCGCCGGAAATCGGCCGCGATCTCGGCATCGCGCCCAAGCTCGTCGGCGTTTTCGTCGGCCTCATCTACGCGGGCGCGATGACTGCGAGCCTCGCCTCCGGCGGGTTCGTCGAGCGCTACGGCGCAATACGCGTGTCGCAGGTCGCCGTGCTGCTTTGCGCGGCCGGCCTGGCGATGGTCGTCGGGTACGCGGCGCGGCCCGACGCGCTGCTGCCGTTGCTCGTCGTCGCGCCCGTCGTCATGGGGATCGGGTACGGCCCGATCACGCCCGCGTCGTCTCATATCCTCGCGCGAACCGCGCCGCCGTCGCGGATGGCGCTGACGTTTTCGATCAAGCAGACCGGGGTCCCCGTCGGGGCGGCACTCGCGGGCGCGCTCCTTCCCGCGCTGGCGGTGAGCGTCGGCTGGCACACGGCGTTCCTGGCGGTCGCCGCCGCCGGCGTTGCGATCGCAATCGTCGCGCAGCTTGCGCGCGGGAGCCTCGATGCGCATCGCGTTCGCGAGCGAGCGCTTTCGATTGCCGGGGTGATCGCTCCGCTGAACCAGGTGCTGCACACGCCCGCGCTTCGCGAGCTTGCGGTAGCGGGCTTCGTCTATGCGGCGCTGCAGGTTTGCCTGATGAGCTTTCTCGTCATTTACCTGACCGAGTCGCTCCGCTATTCGCTGGTCGCGGCGGGATTCGCGCTCACCGCGGCGAATCTCGGCGGGATCGTCGGCCGGATCGTGTGGGGCGCCGTCGCGGACCTCTTCGTTTCGCCGCGCACGCTGCTCGGAATGATAGGCGTGGGCGCCGGTCTCTGCGCGTGGCTCACCGCGCTCTTCGGCATCGACTGGCCGCCCGTCGCGGTGATCGCCGTATCCGTGGTCTTCGGGATGACGGCGATCGGATGGAACGGCGTGCAACTCGCCGAGGTGGCCCGCGCCGCGCCGCCGGGGCAGGCGGGTACGGTGACCGGCGCGGCAGGATTCATCACCTTCGGCGGCGTGCTCGTCGGGCCACCGGCTTTTGCGCTGATCTCGGCGACTGACGAGCGGCTATCGCACCGCATTCGCGCTGTTCGGAGCCCTCGTGCTGGCAAGCGGCGCGCGGCTCGTCGTGCGGCATCGCAAGTAGACGTTTGCATTCAAAGCGTTGGGCGGTGTCGGCGCGGTCGCCCGCGCGCGTAGAATCGAGCGCTCGGCGAGACCGCCACGAGCTTCACGGAAGACGGTCGCCACTGTTGCCCGCTCGCACGCGCCGACAAGCCCGTGCATGCCGCCGCGAGCGGCGCGGGCGACAGCCGCATAGGAGGAACTCCCGAATGGACACGCTTCCCGACAGCGATCCGCAGGAGACGCGCGAATGGCTGGACGCGCTCGACGGCGTGCTTGCAGCCGAGGGACCCGACCGCGCGCACTTCCTGATCGAGCAGCTGATCGACAAGGCCCGCCGATCGGGCGCCTATCTGCCGTTCTCGGCGAATACCGCGTACATCAACACGATCCCCGTCGAGAAACAGCCGAAGCTCCCCGGCGACTTCAACATCGAGCACCGGATCCGCAGCTACGTGCGCTGGAACTCGATGGCGATGGTCCTCCGCGCGAACAAGAACACCAACGTCGGCGGCCACATCGCGAGCTTCGCTTCGGCGGCGATGCTCTACGACATCGGCTACAACCATTTCTGGCACGCGCCGTCGAAGGAGCACGGAGGCGACCTCGTGTTCGTCCAGGGCCACTCGGCGACGGGGGTCTACGCGCGCGCGTTCATGCTCGGCCGGTTCACTCCCGAGCAGATGGACAACTTCCGCCAGGAAGTCGACGGCAAGGGCGTCTCGTCGTATCCGCACCCGTGGCTGATGCCCGGATTCTGGCAATTCCCGACGGTGTCGATGGGCCTCGGACCGCTGATGGCGATCTACCAGGCGCGCTTCATGAAATATCTGCAGGACCGCGGGCTCGCGAAGACGGAAGGCCGCAAGGTCTGGTGCTTCTGCGGCGACGGCGAGATGGACGAGCCGGAATCGATGGGCGCGATCGGGATGGCGGCGCGCGAGAACCTCGACAACCTGATCTTCGTCGTCAACTGCAACCTGCAGCGCCTCGACGGACCCGTCCGGGGCAACGGAAAGATCATCCAGGAGCTCGAGAGCGATTTCCGCGGCGCCGGCTGGAACGTGATCAAGGTCATCTGGGGCCGGCACTGGGACCCGCTGCTCGCGCGCGACAAGAAAGGCATCCTGATGCGCCGGATGATGGAGTGCGTCGACGGCGAGTACCAGACGTTCAAGTCGAAGGACGGCGCGTACGTCCGCGAGTACTTCTTCAACACGCCGGAGCTGAAGGAGCTCGTCGCCGACTATTCCGACGACGACATCTGGACGCTCAATCGCGGCGGCCACGATCCGTTCAAGGTCTACGCGGCGTACCAGGCGGCGATCAATCAACAAGGATCAGCCGACCGTCATCCTCGCCAAGACGATCAAGGGCTACGGGATGGGCGAGGCGGGCGAGGCGCAGAACATCACGCACCAGCAGAAGAAGATGTCGCACGACGCGATCCGCCGCTTCCGCGACCGCTTCGGCATTCCCGTCCCCGACGAGAAGCTCGACGAAGTCCCCTACGTGACCTTTCCCGAAGGCTCGCCCGAGCTCGAGTACATGCGCGCGCGCCGGATGGACGCTCGGCGGCTACCTGCCCGCGCGGCGGCAGAAGTCGCAGCCGCTCGTCACGCCGGAGCTCTCCGCGTTCGAGCGGCTTCCTCAAGAGCTCGGACGACCGCGAGATCTCGACGACGATGGCGTTCGTGCAGATCCTGCACACGCTGGTGCGCGACAAGAACATCGGCAGGCACATCGTGCCGATCGTCCCCGACGAGTCGCGGACGTTCGGCATGGAAGGCATGTTCCGGCAGCTCGGCATCTGGAACCACCAGGGGCAGCGCTACACGCCGCAGGACGCCGACCAGCTGATGTTCTATCGCGAGAGCAAGGACGGCCAGATCCTGCAGGAGGGGATCAACGAGGCGGGCGGGATGTGCGACTGGATGGCGGCGGCGACGTCGTACTCGACGCACGACGTGCCGATGATCCCGTTCTACATCTTCTACTCGATGTTCGGCTTCCAGCGCGTCGGCGATCTCACGTGGGCGGCGGGCGACATGCGCTCGCGCGGCTTCCTCCTGGGCGGCACCGCGGGCCGCACGACGCTGAACGGCGAGGGGCTGCAGCACGAGGACGGCCACTCGCACCAGATCTCGGCGACGGTCCCGAACTGCATCTCGTACGACCCGACGTTCGCCTACGAGGTCGCGGTGATCATCCAGGACGGGCTGCGCCGGATGTACGCGGAGCAGGAGGACGTCTACTACTACCTGACGGTGATGAACGAGAATTACCGGCAGCCGGCGATGCCCGACGGCGCGGCGCCGTCGATCATCAAGGGGATGTACCTGTTCCGCGCCGGCGAGAGCACGTCGAGCGCGCTGCGCGTGCAGCTCCTCGGGTCGGGAACGATCTTTCGCGAGGTGATCGAGGCCGCGCGCGCTGCTGCGAGCCGACTGGGGCGTCGAATCGGACTTGTGGAGCTGCCCGAGCTTCACCGAGCTCGCGCGCGACGGGATGAGGGTCGCGCGCCACAATCTGCTGAACCCGACGGGCAAGCCCCGGATTTCGCACGTCGCGCAGTGCCTCGACGAGACGGTGGGTCCGGTCATCGCCGCGACCGACTACGTGCGCGCGTTCGCCGAGCAGATCCGCGCGTACGTGCCGCGCCGCTACCTCGTCCTCGGCACGGACGGCTTCGGCCGCTCCGACACGCGGGCGAAGCTGCGCCGCTTCTTCGAGGTCGACCGCCATTACGTCGCCGTCGCCGCGCTGCGCGCGCTCGCGGAGGACGGCGCGATGCCGCCCTGCAAGGGTCATCGATGCGATGCGCAAGTACGGGATCGACCCGGCCAAGCCGGCGCCGTGGCTCGTCTGAGCGACGCGCGAGGAACGATGGCGATGAGCACGATCGAGGTCAAGGTTCCCGACATCGGGGACTTCACCGACGTTCCGGTGATCGAGGTCTTCGTCAAGCCGGGCGACACGGTAAAGGCCGAGGACTCGCTCGTCACGCTCGAATCCGACAAGGCGACGATGGATGTTCCCTCGCCTGCCGCGGGCACGGTGAAGGAAGTGAAGGTCAAGGCCGGCGACAAGGTGAGCGAAGGCGCGTCGATCGTGTTGCTCGAAGCGGCAGCGGCAGAGGGCGCCGGTGCGCCCAAGGCTGCTGCAGCGCCGACGCGGCCGCCCTCGCCCGCTCCCGAGACGCGAGTCTGCGCGCTCCGGCGGCTCGTCCCGCCGCCGAGCCGGAGGCGAAAGCAGCGGCTCCGCAATCCGCGGCCACGCGCGAAGCGCCGCGGGCGCCCGTCGACGCCGAGTCGTTCAAGGCGGCGCACGCGTCGCCCTCGGTGCGCAAGTTCGCGCGCGAGCTGGGCGTCGATCTCGCGCGCGTCACCGGGTCCGGTCCGAAGGGCCGCATCCTGCAGCAGGACGTCCAGGAATTCGTCAAGCGAGTGATTCGCGGCGCCGGCGCGCCGCAGGCAGCCGGCGGAGGCGGCGGGACGCTCAACCTGCTGCCGTGGCCCAGCGTGGACTTCGCGAAGTTCGGCCCGATCGAGCCGCGTCCGCTGTCGCGGATCAAGAAGATCTCGGGCGCGAACCTCGCGCGGAACTGGGTGGTGATTCCGCACGTCACGCAGTTCGACGAGGCCGACATCACGGAGCTCGAAGCCTTTCGCGTCGCGCTCAACAAGGAGAACGAGAAGGCCGGCATCAAGGTGACGATGCTCGCGTTCCTGATCAAGGCGTGCGTTGCCGCGCTGCGGAAATTTCCGGACGTCAACGCATCGCTCGATGGCGACACGCTGGTGCTGAAGAAGTACTTTCACATCGGTTTTGCCGCCGACACGCCGAACGGCCTCGTCGTGCCGGTCATCAGGAATGCCGATCAGAAGGGCGTCCTCGCGATCGCGGCCGAGATGTCCGCGCTTTCCGCCAAGGCTCGCGAAGGCAAGCTCGGACCGGCCGACATGCAAGGAGGCTGCTTCTCGATCTCGAGCCTCGGCGGGATCGGCGGCACCGCGTTCACGCCGATCATCAATGCGCCCGAAGTCGCGATCCTCGGCGTGTCGAGGAGCGTGACGAAACCCGTGTGGGACGGCAAGGCGTTCGTCCCCCGATTGCTGCTGCCGCTGTCGTTCTCGTACGATCACCGCGTGATCGACGGCGCGGCGGCGGCGCGCTTCACCGCGTACCTCGCCGCCGTGCTCGCCGACATGCGCCGGGTGACGCTGTAAGCGGCGCCGCATGCCCGCCGCCAGAGAGGAGGCCGCAAAAATGAGCGCAGTCGAAGTCAAAGTCCCCGATATCGGCGATTTCAAGGACGTTCCCGTCATCGAGATCTTCGTCAAGCCGGGCGACACCGTCGCTGCCGAGGATTCGCTGGTCACGCTCGAATCGGACAAGGCGACGATGGACGTCCCGTCGCCCTCGGCGGGCACCGTCAAGAGCGTCAGCGTCAAGGTCGGCGACAAGGTGAGCGAGGGCACGGTGATCGTCGTGCTCGACGTCGCCGAGGCCGGCGCAGCGAAGCCCGCAGCGGCCGCGCCTTCGCCCGCGCCGCGAGAAGAAACCCGAGCCGGCGACCGGCGCGGGTTCGGCCGCTTCGCCGAAGCCCGCTCCGGCGCCGCAGCCGCAACCGGGCGCATCGACCTACGCGGGAAAGGTGGACGTCGAATGCGAGATGCTGGTGCTGGGCTCGGGCCCGGGCGGCTACAGCGCGGCGTTCCGCGCCGCGGATCTCGGAATGAAGACGGTGCTGGTCGAGCGCTACGCGACGCTCGGCGGCGTGTGTCTCAACGTCGGCTGCATTCCGTCGAAGGCGCTGCTGCACATCGCCGCGGTCGTCGACGAAACGAAGACGCTTGCCGAGCACGGCATCGCGTTCGGTTCGCCGCAAATCGATCTCGACAAGCTGCGCGGGTGGAAGGACAAGGTCGTCGGCAAACTGACCGGCGGGCTCACCGGGATGGCGAAGGCGCGCAAGGTCGAGGTCGTGCGCGGCTACGGCAAGTTCCTCGACGCGTACCACGTCGAGGTCGAGGTGACCGACGGCGCGGGGCAGGAGAAGACCGGCGCGAAAAAGGTCGTGCGCTTCGCGAAGGCGATCATCGCCGCCGGCTCGCAATCGATCCAGTTGCCGTTCGTGCCCCAGGATCCGCGCATCTTCGATTCGACCGGCGCGCTCGAGCTGCCGTCGATCCCGAAGCGGATGCTCGTCGTCGGCGGCGGCATCATCGGGCTCGAGATGGGCTCCGTCTATTCGACGCTCGGCGCGCGTCTCGACGTCGTCGAGATGCTCGACGGCCTGATGCAGGGCGCCGACCGCGACCTCGTGCGCGTCTGGGAGAAGATGAACAAGCCCCGCTTCGACCGGATGATGCTGAAGACGAAGACCGTCGCGATGGAGGCGAGGAAGGATGCGGTGTACGCGACCTTCGAGGGCGAGCAGGCACCCGCGGGACCGCAGCCCTACGACCTCGTGCTGATGTCGGTCGGCCGCAGCCCGAACGGCAGGAAGATCGGCGCCGAGAACGCGGGCGTCAACGTCAGCGACCGCGGGTTCATCCCGGTCGACAACCAGATGCGCACGAACGTCGCGCACATCTTCGCGATCGGCGACATCGTCGGGCAGCCGATGCTCGCGCACAAGGCGACGCACGAAGGTCACGTCGCCGCGGAGGCCGCGGCGGGCGAGAAGGCGTACTTCGACGCGCGCGTGATCCCGTCGGTCGCCTACACCGACCCCGAGATCGCCTGGGTCGGCCTCACCGAGGACGAGGCGAAGGCCAAGGGAACGAAGGTCGGCAAGGCGGTCTTTCCATGGGCGGCGTCGGGGCGCGCGATCGCCAACGGCCGCGACGAGGGCTTCACGAAGCTCCTGTTCGACGACGCGACGCACCGGATCGTCGGCGGCGGCATCGTCGGCACGCACGCCGGCGATCTGATCAGCGAGATCGCGCTCGCGATCGAGATGGGCGCCGATGCAACCGACATCGGCCGCACGATCCATCCGCATCCGACGCTCTCCGAATCGATCGGACTGGGCGCCGAGCTCTTCGAAGGCGTGTGCACCGACCTGCCGCCGGCGCGGAAGAAATGAACGGTTTCCGCCGCGATTGCATCGACGAGCCGCGCCCGAGGCATGCGATGACGCAGGACGAGCAGAAGCAGGCGGTCGCCCGCGAGGCGATCAAGTACGTCGACGACGACGCGATGATCGGCGTCGGAACCGGCTCGACGGCGAACCATTTCATCGACGAGCTCGCGAAGATCAAGCACCGGATCAAAGGTGCCGTCGCGAGCTCGGTCGCGACGGCCGAGCGCCTGAAGAGCCACGGCATCTACGTCGACGAGCTCAACAACGTCGCCGACCTGCCTGTCTACGTCGACGGCGCCGACGAGGTGACCGAGCACGGCGCGATGATCAAGGGCGGCGGCGGCGCGTTGACACGCGAGAAGATCGTCGCTGCAGTCGCGCGGAAATTCGTCTGCATCGCCGATGCGTCGAAGCTGGTCGGCATGCTGGGGACGTTCCCGCTGCCCGTCGAAGTGATCCCGATGGCGCGCAGCTACGTCGCGCGGCAGCTCGTGCTGCTCGGCGGGCAGCCCGCGTGGCGAATGGGATTCACGACGGACAACGGCAACGCGATCCTCGACGTGCACAACCTGTCGATCGCGAATCCGGCCGAGCTCGAAGCGAGGATCGGCGCCATCGTCGGCGTGGTCACCGTGGGTCTGTTCGCGCAGCGAGGCGCCGACGTGATCCTGCTCGGGACGGACTCGGGCGTGCGAACGCTGCGGGTCCAGGACCGGAAACCCATCGCATAACCGACGCCGGCCGGGCCGTTTCGCAGAGGTCCGAGAAGCTTCGCAGCGCCGCCCGCAGTACAATTCCGCGATGACCAATCTCGCCGTGCCCGGTCTCGGCGCGTTTGCCGATATCGGCGCGTACATGCTCGGCGTCGGCGCTGCGGCGCGGGCCGCCGCGCGCGAGGTCGCGCGCGCCGATACGCGTTCCAAGAACGCTGCGCTCGCTGCGATCGCCGGTAACCTCCGGCGCGATGCCGCAAAGCTCCTCGCCGCCAATGCCGAGGACATCGGCGCCGCGGTTGCCGCCGGGCACGACGCCGCGTTCGTCGACCGGCTGACGCTCGGCGCGGGCGGCGTCGAGTCGATGGCAACCGGACTCGAGCAGATCGCGGCGCTACCGGATCCCGTCGGCGAGATCACCGACCTCAAGTTTCGTCCGTCCGGCATTCAGGTCGGCCTGATGCGAGTGCCGCTCGGCGTCGTCGGCATCGTCTACGAGTCGCGCCCCAATGTGACCGCCGATGCCGCGGGGCTTTGCCTCAAGGCCGGCAACGCGACGATCCTGCGCGGCGGCTCCGAGGCGATCCGCAGCAACCGCGCGATCGTCGCGTGCGTGCACGAAGCCCTCGCCGCCGCGGGTCTTCCCGAAAACGCCGTGCAGGTCGTCGCGACGACCGACCGCGCGGCAGTCGGCCACCTGATCGCCGACGAACAGCACGTCGACGTGATCGTGCCGCGCGGCGGCAAGGGTCTCATCGAGCGGATCGCGCGCGAGGCCAAAGTGCCGGTGATCAGGCACCTCGACGGCGTCTGCCACGTGTTCATCGACGCTTCCGCCGATCTCGACATGGCGATTCGCATCGCGGACAACGCGAAGACGCAGCGCTATTCGCCCTGCAACGCCATGGAGACGCTGCTCGTCCACGCCGATATCGCCGCGCGCGTGCTGCCGCCGCTTTGCGACGTCTACGCGCGGAAGAAGGTCGAGCTGCGCGGCTGCGGGCGCTCCCGCGCGATCGTGCCGGCGATGAAGACGGCGACCGAAGAAGACTGGTACACCGAGTACCTGGCGCCGATCCTCGCCGTCCGGGTCGTCGACTCGCTCGACGCGGCGATCGCGCACATCGCGAAATACGGCTCGCAGCACACCGACGCGATCGTCACGCAGGACCACGGCAACGCGATGCGCTTCCTGCGTGAGGTCGATTCGAGCTCGGTGCTCGTCAACGCGTCGACGCGCTTCGCCGACGGCTTCGAATACGGGCTCGGCGCGGAGATCGGGATCTCGACCAACAAGCTGCACGCGCGCGGCCCGGTCGGTCTCGAAGGCCTCACCAGCCGCAAGTGGATCGTCCTCGGCTCGGGCCAGATCCGCACCTGATCGGAGACGCGATGGCACGGGCGTTGTGGAAAGGCACGGTCGTCGCAGAAAGCGACGCGACGATCGTCGTCGAGGGAAATCACTACTTTCCGCCCGAGGCGATCCGCCGCGAGCTCTTCCGCGAAAGCGCGACGCACACGGTCTGCGGCTGGAAGGGCACGGCGAGCTACTACGACATCGTCGTCGGCGACGCGGTCAATCACGACGGCGCCTGGTACTACCCGACGACGAAAGACGCGGCGAAGGAAATCGCCGGGTACGTCGCGTTCTGGCACGGCGTGACCGTCGAGCCGTAGCGCGCTCCTAGCCGGACAGGCGGACCTCCTCCGGCGTGCGCAGCGCCAGAAAATAGACGAGCACGAATGTCGGCCAGATTTGCACCAGCAAGCGGTCCATCGACGTGTAGAGGTGCCAGGACAAGTCGTACGGTGTCGTCACGTATGCCGCGAGATACCCGGCGGACAGCAACAGAAACGCAAGCGCCGCCTGCGCGACGCCTGCGGTTCGCCGTGCGCCCAATCCGATGCAGATCGCGTAGATCGGCAGCATGTAGACATGCAGCGGCGCCCGCTGCAGAAGCTCGCCTGCGATCATGGAATAGCGGCGGGGATCCGTAACCTTCGCCCACACGGACTGTTGCGCCGCGAGCGTGACGAGATCGCTCGGCGGCGCAAGCGTCGCCTTGAAATAGATCAGGATGGCGAGCACCGGCAAAAGGCCGGCGGCCAGCGGCCGGAGCTCTCCGGCATACCGGCGCAATCCGCGAGTTCGAGCAACGACTGCGAAGTGCGCGATCGCGAACGCCGCGAGGAACAGCGATCCTTCGTTCTTCGTCCAGGCAGCCAATCCCGCTGCGAGACCCGCCAACGCCAGAGTTCCTGCGCCGCCCCCTTCGCGGTCCGGCTCGCCATGGAGCACGAGCAGCGCGGACGCCGCGACGAAGAAGAACATCAACGGCAAGTCCGCGTACTGCGAGGCAGAATGCCGGAGCATGAACGCATTGCCGACGAGCACGATGCCTGCGATGCAGGCCTGGGGGCGCCCGCGCAACGCGGCAGATCGCCGATGGGACGAGCCCGAGCGCAGCCACCACGAAAACGACGCCGATCAGCTGCGGCGCCACCGTCGACTCGCTTCCCGCATAGATCCACGCCCTGACGACGTCGAGCGGGAGCAGCGGCGGATAGTCGGGATGGGTTTGATGCAGCAGCGGGGAAAATGCGTCGCGCCAGTCGTATCCCGCGCGATGGATCCAGCGCGCGCGAAGGTTGTAGATCGCCCACGCGTCCCAGTCCCCTTGTGGAACCCTGTCCAGCACGGTGCCGATCGTCGCGAACGCGACGACGATGGCGACGCCGAAGATCACCGCAAGCAGCCACTCGTACGCAGGGCTCGAGGCCTCCGCCACGGCGGGAGCGCGAAGTGTCGCCGGGACACGCCGCCGTCTTGCCAGCGCGTACAGCACGCTCAGCACCAGAAGGACAATGATCTCCGCGAACACATACGATCGGTCGAGGCGGCCGCGAACGACGAGAAAGACGAATGCCAGGCACGCCGTTATCCCTTGCCCCAATCCCAATGCCAGAAAGACTCTGGTTGCAAGCAATGCGGCGCTCGGCCGTTGGACAATCGGCCACAGCAGCGAGACGGCGGCGTAGCCCACCGCGAAGGCGACGACGACCGACGACGCAAGTCCGAACGTCATCTGCCGGACCCGCTTCGAATCGAGGCAGCGGCGTGCACGCTACCGAGGTGAGCGCGCAAAGAGGACCAGCCCGTCGCCGAAATCGCGCAGCACGGTCAGACCGAGATCGCGACCCTTGGCAACTGCCGCGGGATCCGTGAATTCGCCCACGATCAGCGGCTGGCCCGTATCCGACTGCACGACGAGCGGGGCCAGCGAGTATTGCGCGAGGCTGCGGCGCAGCTCCTGATCGTACTCCGTCGCGGCATCGCTCATGTATCCGACGATCCCCCGCTTCGGCAGCGCGTCTCTCAGCGGCTCGAATCGCCGGTCGTGGCGCGCCATGAAGTCGTTCGGTGCAGGAACGACGCGATGCAGGTGCACCAGGTTGACGATGCTCGTCTGCAGCGCGGAGCCGACGAGCAGCGTCGCCGCGCCGAGCTTGACGGCGCGCCACAGACGCGACCGCGTTGCGCTGGATCTATCCATTCGTCATCGATTCGCCGAGGGTCCGGGCTCCAAGGTCGCGAAATTGTTGAAGCCGAGCTGGAAGTACCGGTGCGCAAGCAGCCTGAACCCTGCCTGCACGGACAGCTCGTGCAGATCGCGCTTGCCGTAATAGCGCTTGTGATCGGCTATTTCCGCGTGATTGACGAGGTGCAGCCTGAATGCGAGAAATTCCAGCACCGGCTTTGCCGCGTGCGAAGGCACGGTCAGAATCAACGTGCCCCGCGGGCTGAGGACGCGTCTCACCTCGACGAGCACGCGCAACGGGTCGTGGAGATGCTCGAGAACAGCCAGCATCGTGACGACGTCGAACGCATCGGATTCGAACGGAAGTGGGGCCTCCAGGTCGACACGAAGCGTCGTCAGCTTGTCGCTCGCGACTGCGGGAGCCTTGCGGTCGATGCCCACTCCGCGCGAGATGTAAGGCTCGACGTCCCTGAGCAGCTTTGCCTCCCACCCGCAGCCGAAATCGAGCAACCGGCACTGCGGGTATCTACGGATGACAGGCAGGGCCCTGGCGACCCTGGCGCGCCTGAGCAACGGCTCCAGGAGCTCCTCGCTCATTTGCTCTCGCGAAAGATGAAGCTGTTCCGCGCCGAGAAATTCCAGACGAATGCGGAGGCGGTCCCGATGCACTTGGCGACGAGGACGTTCCATCCGGCGACCTGATAGGCGAGCCAGAGAGCGCACTGGTTGACGGCGAGACCGACCAGGCTCGCGAGAAATACCAGGGCGATCTCGTGCCGCATCGCGAACCGGACGCCGGCGGAGAAGACCATGCGGACGGAGAGCGCGTAGTTGAACGCCGTGGCAACCACGAAGCTCAGCAGCGCGGCCACGAACCAGCTCGAGGTTCCGAGCATCAGCAGCAGAACTGCGAAGAGGGCGAAATCGACTGCCGCCGACGCGCCGCCCACGACGAGATAACGAGCGATCTTCATCGCGCGACGTTGTACTTGACGATGCAGTACAGCGCGTGGAGGCCGTCTTTCCACCCGATCTTCTTGCCTTCGGCGTACGTCCGCCCGGAATAGGAGATGCCGACCTCGAATATGCGCGCTCCGCTCCTGGCCAGCTTGGCGGTGATCTCGGGCTCGAAGCCGAAGCGGTCCTCCTCGATGCGAATGCTCTGGATGAGCTCGCGGCGAAAGACCTTGTAGCAGGTCTCCATGTCCGTGAGATTCAGGTTGGTGAACATGTTCGACACGAGCGTCAGCAGGCCATTGCCGACGCTGTGCCAGAAGTAGAGCACGCGATGCGGCTCGCCGCCCATGAAGCGCGAGCCGAAGACGGCGTCGGCCTTGCCCGCCACGATCGGAGAAACCAGGCGCGCGTATTCGTTCGGATCGTATTCGAGATCGGCGTCCTGGACGACGACCATGTCGCCGGTCGCCGCGGCGAATCCCGAGCGCAGCGCGGCGCCTTTGCCCTGATTCTTCTCATGCAGGATCACCCGGTCGACCTTCGCCGCCATCGGGCCATTGAGCTTTTCGCGCGATCCGTCGGTCGAGCCATCGTCGACGACGATGATTTCCTTCGGCTGATAGCTGGAATTGCGGACTGCGTCGACGATTTTCTCAAGGGTGCCGACTTCGTTGTAGCAGGGGATGATAACGGAGAGCTTCATGCCGCTTCAGCTTCGGATGGCGTCAGCCCGCCTGTCAGGCTGCCCGGCGCAGGCGGTGGCGGCGCCGCCAGGAGAGCCAGATCACCGAGGCGGCGATCAGCGCGAGGAACGGCAGCACCGCGCGGTTCATCGCCTCCCAGCCCGCCGTCGACACCATGGCGCCCGAGGCGAGCGACGAGACGCCCATCGTCGCGAACACGATGAAATCGTTCGCGCCCTGGGTTCGCGCCTTCTCCGCCGGGGAGTAGGCCTCGGTGAGGAGCGTGGTCCCGCCGACGTACATGAAGTTCCAGCCGATGCCGACGAGCGCCAATGCAGCGACGAAGTGCGCGACCGTGATGCCGTTGAGCGCGACCGCGACGCTCGCCGCCATCGCCGCGAGCCCGCCGAGGATCACGTTGTTGACGCCGAAGCGCTGGATGAGCGCGCCGGTGAAGAAGCCCGGCGCGTACATCCCCACGACGTGCCACTCGATGACGAGCGCGGTCGCGCCGAACGGGTGATTGCAGAAGCTCATCGCGATCGGCGTGGCGGTCATCAGCAGGTTCATCAGTCCGTAGCCGAGCCCGCCGGCGAGCGCGGCGACGATGAACACGGGCTGCCGCACGATCCGGGAGAGCGGCCGCCCCGCTCCCGAGCTTTCTTCGACGGTCGGCTTCGGAACGCGGACCGTCGATTGCACGGCAAGCGCTGCGACCGCATAGACGGCGAGCACGACGAAGCCGCCGAGGAACGGCGCCTGAAACAGGTCGATCGCGCGCCGCACCGATTCGGGCCCGAGAAACCCGCCGACGATGCCGCCGGCGAGCACCAGCGAGATCGCTTTCGCCTTGTCGCCGGGCGCGGAAACTTCGGCCGCCGCGAAGCGATACTGCAGTCCGATCGCCGTGTACACGCCGATGACGGCGGTGGCGGCGCAATACAGCGCGAAGCTGCCGATCGCGATGGCGAGCGCGGCGAGCGCGCAGCCGCCGACGTTGACGAGCGCGCCGGCCATGAAACCCATGCGCCGGCCGACCTTCGCCATCCACAGCGACGCCGGCATCGTCGCCGCCGCCGACCCGAGCACATACGACGTCACGCCGAGCGTCGCCAGCGCCTTCGTATCGGCGAGGCGGTAGCCGACGAGCCCGTTCATCGTGATGAGGCCCGCGGAATTGGTGAGCAGCAGCGCCTGGCAACAGGCCAACAGGAAGACATCGCGGTAGGATGTGCGCATGGCTGCCGCCGAGGCGATCGGGACGACTCGCGATACTCGCGCACGCCCTCATTCACTATAACAGAGCGCATGACGCCCCTCTCCCGCGAAATCCTCGAGTTCTGGTTCGGCCCGCCGCCGCACGCGTCGCGCGCCGAATGGTTCAGGAAGGATCCCGCGTTCGACGCGGCGATCCGCGCGCGCTTCGGCGACGCGCTGGAGGCGGCGCTCGCGGGCACCACGCACGTTCCGGATGACGACGTCCGCGATTCGCTCGCCCATGTCGTTCTGCTCGACCAGTTCACTCGCAACGCGTTCCGCGATACGCCGCGCGCATTCGCCGGCGATCGCCGGGCGCTCGAAACGGCGATTGCCGTCGTCGACGCAGGCCGCGACGCGACGCTCGACCACTTCGAGCGCTGGTTTCTCTACATGCCGTTCCAGCACGCGGAGGACCCGGCAATCCAGCAGCGATCGATCGCGCTTTTCACCCGGCTCGCGGACGAAGCCGCCGACCCCGCGCTGCTCGGGTGGGCCGAGAAACACGCGGCGATCATTCGCCGCTTCGGCCGTTACCCTCATCGAAACGCGATCCTCGGCCGCGCATCGACGCCCGAGGAAATCGCGTTCCTCGCCGAGCCGGGGTCGCGGTTCTAGCGCGCGACGAATCGCCGGCTCGCCACGGCGGAGCGAAGCTCGCGCGCGCCGGCGCTACAATCCCGTGGGCATGCGCTCGGTCCTGGGCATTTTCGGCGGCACGTTCGATCCCGTTCACTGCGGGCATCTCGAGCTGGCGCGCGAGGTTCGCGCGGCGCTCGATCTCGCCGCCGTGCGCTTCATCCCGGCGGGAGATCCGCCGCATCGCGCCGCGCCGGTCGCGCCGCGCGATCCACCGGCTTGCAATGGTCGAGCTCGCGATCGCCGGTCACCCGGGACTCGAAGTCGACACGCGCGAGATACAGCGCCGAGGGCGCAGCTACACGGTCGAGACCCTCGAAGAGCTCCGCAGCGAGGCGCCTTCGCGCGGGCTCGCGCTCATCGTCGGCGCCGACGCCTTTCTCGGGTTTCCTGCATGGCGCCGCTGGCAGGAGCTCTTCGAGCTTGCGCACGTCGTCGTCGTCGCCCGCCCGGGGGTTGCATTCGATCGCGCGCTGGCGCCGCCGCTCGCGGCCGAATGGGCGGCGCGCTTCCGCGACGACGCTCGCGCGCTCTCCGCCGAGCCGGCCGGATCGATCATCGTCCAGCCGATCACCGCGCACGCGATCGCCGCATCGGCGATACGCGCGGAGCTCGCGCGCGGCGCCGAAGGAATCGCCGCGGTGCGCGGTTTGCTTCCCGCCGCCGTTTTGGCCTATATTGACCGCAACCAACTCTATCGATCACGCCCGGATGCGACTTAACAAGATCCAGAAAACCGCGGTTACCGCTCTCGAAGACATCAAAGCGCGCGACATCACCGTTCTCGATGTCCGCAAGCTCACCAGCCTCTGCGACACGATGATCATCGCCTCCGCCGAATCCAACCGGCAGGTGAAGGCGCTCGCGAATCACGTGCGCGAGCGGTTGAAGCAGGCCGGCGCGACGATCGTCGGCGTCGAAGGCGAGGAGACCGGCGAATGGGTGCTGGTCGACGCGGGCGACATCATCGTTCACATCATGCAGCCGCAGGTGCGCGCGTATTACAACCTCGAGGAGCTCTGGACCCCGCCCCCGGCGAAGCGTCGCGCGCCGAGCGCCGCCCGCGCGGCCGCGTGAAGCTCGCGTCGTCGCGGGACGCGGGAGGCGCGAGTCTCCGGGCTTCACGAGAACCGGGCGCCCTTCGACCCGCGCCTCTCGCGCCCCGTCTGCGCGCATTTCGCGAGATCCTGATTCGTGACGTTCGACGATGAAGCTCCGCGTCGTCGCGCCCGGTCACCGGATGCCGGCGTGGGTCGCCGCCGGGTGGGACGAATATGCGAAGCGGATGCCGCGCGACGTTTCCGCTGGAGCTCGTCGAGGTGAAGCCGGAGCCGCGCGATCGCGGGAAGCCGGTGCCGCAGCTTCTCGCCGCCGAGGCCGTCCGGATCGCCGCCGCGTGCCGGGGCGCGCGGGTCGTCGCGCTGGACGAGCGCGGGCAGGCCTGGACCACGCGAATGCTCGCCGACGCGCTCGCGCGCTGGCGCGACGAGGCGCGCGACGTCGCGTTCGTGATCGGCAGCGCGGACGGGCTTGCCGACGAGGTCAAGCGCGATGCGGCTGCCGTCGTGGCGGTTTCCGCGTTAACATTGCCGCACGGGCTCGTTCGCATCATCGTCGCCGAGCAGCTTTACCGCGCCGTCAGCCTGCTTGCCGGTCACCCCTATCATCGCGAATGAGGGCCGGCGCGATGGCTGCGAGCGTCAAGGGAAAAACGCCACCATGAGCGCTCCTGTCGTCTATCTCGCATCGAAAAGCCCGCGCCGCGAAGAGCTGCTTCGCCAGCTCGGCGTCGAATTCAGCGCGATCCGCGTGCGCGAAGCGCCGGGCCGCGAGCGCGACGTCGACGAGAGCGCACGCGACGCCGAGCCCCCGCTTCACTACGTCGAGCGCATCGCGCGCACGAAGGCGGCGATCGGCTGGCAGCGGATGCTGCAACGCGGCCTCGCGCCGCACCCGGTTCTCGGCGCCGACACCGAGGTCGTTCTCGACGGCGTCATTTTCGGCAAGCCGAAGGACGCGGCCGATGCGACGCGGATGCTCGCGCAAGCTCTCGCGCCGCACGCATCAGGTGCTGACGGCGGTCGCGTTGTGCTGGGACCAGCAGATGGTCGCCGAGATCTCGACGTCGTCGGTCACGTTTCGCGAGCTTCTGCCCGACGAGATCGAGCGCTACGTCGCGACCGGCGAGCCGTTCGACAAGGCCGGCGCGTACGCTGTCCAGGGCCGCGCCGCGTCGTTCGTGAGCCGCATCGAAGGAAGCTATTCCGGCGTCATGGGGCTGCCGCTGTACGAGACCGCGCAGGCGCTCGCGGGTCTCGGCTTCCCCGTGCTATAACGACTGCGATACCAGCGCGGCGCATGCTCGCACGGCATTCGGTCGCTACAAGCCCGCGACGCCATCTACGTCGGCGCCCAGCGAGCGCCGCGGTCACATCGAATCGCTTCCCGCCGATGTCGCATGAAATCCTTATCAACGTAACCCCCAGGAAACCCGCGTCGCGATGCTCGAGCAGGGCGTCGTGCAGGAGCTCCACATCGAGCGCGCGAGCGCGCGGGGTCTCGTCGGCAACATCTGCCTCGGCCGCGTCGCGCGCGTGCTGCCCGGCATGCAGAGCGCATTCGTCGAGATCGGCCTCGAGCGCGCGGCGTTCCTTCACATCGCCGACATCTGGGAGCATCGGCAGAACGGGCACGGCGGCGACTCGCGCCCGATCGAGAAGATCCTGCACGAGGGCCAGTCGCTGCTCGTCCAGGTGATCAAGGACCCGATCGGCACGAAGGGCGCGCGCCTGTCCACGCAGGTGAGCCTCGCCGGACGGCTTCTCGTCTACCTGCCGCAGGACTCGCACATCGGCATCTCGCAGCGGATCGGCGACGAAGCCGAGCGCGAGAACCTGCGCGAGCGGCTCCAGCTGCTGCTTCCCGACGGCCACACCGGCGGCTTCATCATCCGCACGATGGCGGAGACCGCCTCCGAGCGCGAGATGCAGGGCGACATCGCGTACCTCACGAAGCTGTGGGGCGACCTCAACGCCCGCGCGCGCGACGTGCCGGCGCCGGCGCTGCTCTACCAGGACCTGAGCCTCGCGCAGCGCGTCCTGCGCGACATGGCGACCGAGGAGACCTCGCGCGTTCTCGTCGACTCGCGCGAGACGTACACGAAGATGATGGAGTTCGCGCGCGAATACACGCCGGCGCTCGTCGAGCGCATCGAGCACTATCCGGGCGACCGGCCGCTCTTCGACCTGAACGCCGTCGAGGAGGAGATCGAGCGGGCGCTCGCGCGCCGCGTCAACCTGAAGTCCGGCGGCTACCTGATCGTCGACCAGACCGAAGCGATGACGACGATCGACGTCAACACCGGCGGCTTCGTCGGCGGCCGCAGCTTCGACGACACGATCTTCAAGACGAATCTCGAGGCGGCGCAGGTGATCGCGCGGCAGCTGCGCCTGCGCAATCTCGGCGGCATCATCATCATCGACTTCATCGACATGGAGAACGCCGACCATCGCACCGCGGTGCTCGCCGAGCTGAACCGCGCGCTCGAGCGCGACCGCACGCGGCTCACCGTCAACGGCTTCACGCAGCTCGGCCTGGTCGAGATGACGCGCAAGCGCACGCGCGAATCGCTCGCGCACGTGCTCTGCGAGAGCTGCCCGACCTGCCAGGGCCGCGGCGAGCTCAAGACCGCGCAGACGATCTGCTACGAGATCCTGCGCGAGATCCTGCGCGAAGCGAAGCAGTTCAACGCGCGCGAGTTCCGGATCCTCGCCGCGCAGCCGGTGATCGACCTCTTTCTCGACGAGGAATCGCAGTCGCTCGCGCAGCTCGGCGATTTCATCGGCAAGCCGATCTCGCTGCAGGTCGAGTCGATCTACACGCAGGAGCAGTACGACATCGTCCTGATCTGAGCGCGCGGCCGATGCTGTGTCCTCGCGGCCTCGCGACTCCGACATCGGGCTCGTCGGGCGCGACTCGGCACGCGGATCGCCGGAACGCATGCTGCGCAAGCTGTGGTCGCGCGTCACGTCGCTCTTCACCCGGCTCTTCCGCCGGGAGCCGGTGCCCGGACGCTACGAGGCCGATTCGCGATCGGCGCTGCGCGGCTCGCTCGCCTCCTCGCCGTGGATCTGGCCGTCGCGCGAATACCTCGTCTACGTCCCTCGCGGCCACGCGCGCTGGCGGCGCGCCCCGCTCGTCGTGCTGATCCACGGCTGCCGGCAGAAGGCCGAGGACATCGCCGAGGGCGCGCGGATCACCGCGCTCGCCGACGAGCTCGGATGCCTCGTCCTGCTGCCGCGGCAGAATCCGCGGGCGAACGCGTGGGGCTGCTGGAACTGGTTCGACTCCGCGAGCGTCGGCGGCTGCGGCGAGACCGCGATCGTCGCCGCGCAGGTGCGCGCGGTGCGCCGCAAGTACCGGATCGACCGCAAGCGCGTGTTCGTCGCCGGAATGTCCGCGGGCGGCGCGCTCGCCGCCGCGCTCGGCGTGAGGCGGCCCGAGCTGGTCGCCGGCGTGTTCATCCATTCCGGCGTCGCGTGCGGCGCGGCGTCCTCCGCGCTCGCCGCGCTCAACGTGCTGAAGCGCGGAGCCGACACCGATGTCGCCGCCGTCGCGCGCGAGGCGCGCGCTCGCGCGGCGCCGCGATCGCTGCCGGTGCCGCTGCTCGCCGTGCAGGGCGCCGACGACGACGTCGTCGCGCCCGTCAACGCGGCGCAGCTCGTCCGCCAGTATCTCGTGCTGAACGGTCATCCGGCCGGCGAGGACGGCGCCTACGACGCGCTTCCGCCGCCCGATCTGCGTGAACGTCGAGACGCTTCCCGACGCGCGCATCGTCACGACGAGCGAATGGCGCGATCGGCGATCGCGCAGTCGCTCGCCACGTGCTCGTGGGCGGGCTCGGCCACGCGTGGAGCGGCGGCGACGACCGGCATCCGTACAACGATCCGCGCGCGCCCGACGCGACCGCGCTCCTCGGCGCGTTCGTCCGGCACGCGATGCAGTAAGATCACCGGCACGCGGCGACGCGCGGCGGCGCCGCCGAAACCGCACTGCGAGGGACTCGACATGGCGACGACGGGACTCAACCATTTCACGATCCTCACCGACGACGTGCCGCGGACCGTGCAGTTCTACGGCGACCTGCTCGGCCTGACCGACGGGCCGCGACCGCCGCTCGGGTTTCCCGGAGCGTGGCTCTACGCGGGGGGTCAGCCGGTGCTGCACGTCGTGGGCGGGCGTCCGCGCGACGAGCTTCGCGCCGGGGTGATCGACCACATGGCGTTCTCGGCAACCGGCCTCAAGGCGACGCTCGCGGCGCTCGAGGCGCGGCGCGTCGAATACGCGTGCCGCCAGCAGAAGGGAACCGGGATCTGGCAGGTGTTCGTCCACGACCCGAACGGCGCGAAGGTCGAGCTCGACTTCTCGCCGGAGGAACCGGCTCCGCAATGACCGGGCAGTGCGCCGGTCGAGACGGTGCTCGACCATTTGATCGTCGGCGCGGCCACGCTCGCCGACGGCATCGAGTACGTCGCCCGCCTCACCGGCGTCACGCCTCACCCGGGCGGCAAGCACGTCGCGATGGGCACGCACAACGCGCTGTTGCGCCTCGGCGATCGGGTCTTTCTCGAAGTGCATCGCGATCGATCCCGACGGGAACGAAGCCTGCTCGACCACGGTGGTTCGATCTCGACAACATCGCGCTTCAGGCCGAGCTCACCGAGCGGCCGCGGCTCATTCACTGGGTCGCGCGAACCGACCGACATCGAGCGCGCGGCGGCGCGCTGCCCGATCCCGCTCGGCACCGTGCATTCGCTCGCGCGCGGCGACTATCGATGGCGGATCACGATCACCGACGACGGCAAGCCGCCCGGCAAGGGAATCGTGCCGACGCTGATCCAGTGGGATGTCGCCGCGCACCCCGCCGATTCGCTGCCCGAGTCCGGCGTCTCGATCGCCGCGTTTGCCGGCGCGCACACCCGCAACCCGAGGCGATTCGCGGCGCGCTCGCGGCGCTGGGCCTCTCCGGCGTGCTGCCCGTCACCTACGATCCGTACGCGCGTCTTGCCGCGATGCTGCGAACGCCGCGGGGGATCGTCACGCTCTGATCGAGGCAAGCCGCACGAAAAAGCGATCCGCGGCGATGTCGATTTCGGCGCGGCCCGTTCGTCTATTGTCTGGAGCCCGCGATCGTTCTGCGGATGGCCGCGAACGGCGGCGCCGGCTTCCGAACCTACAGGAGAAAGACGATGCGATTCATGGTGATAGTGAAGGCGACCGCGGATTCCGAGGCGGGCATGCTGCCCGACCAGAAGCTGCTGGCCGACATGGGCAAGTTCAACGACGAGCTCGTCAAGGCCGGAATCATGCTCGCCGGCGAAGGGCTCCAACCGAGCTCGAAGGGCGCGCGCGTGCGCTTCTCCGGCACAAAGCGCACGGTGATCGACGGACCGTTCGCGGAGACGAAGGAGCTCATCGCCGGGTTCTGGCTGTGGCAGGTGAAATCGAAGGAAGAAGCGATCGAATGGGTGAAGCGCTGCCCGAACCCGATGCCGGGCGACTCCGAGATCGAGATCCGGCAGGTGTACGAGGCCGAGGACTTCGGCGCGGAGTTCACGCCCGAGCTCCGCGCGCAGGAGGAGCGCCAGCGCAAGGCGATGGAAGCGCTCGCGAAGGGCGCGAAGCGATAGTCGCGCGCGCGTTACGCCGTTCGTTCGAGCGCAGATCCGACCCGGAGCCAGCCTCAAGTGAGCGCGCCGCGCGCGGCCACCGGCCACACGCACTCGACACGCGTGCCGCGCACGCCGACGATCCAGTCGTAGAGGTTGACGGTCGGGTCGCAGTGGCCCGGGAATCAGCCACAGCCGATCGCCGATGATCGGGGGCCGCGCGTCCGCGCCCACGGTGATCACGCCGTGCTCGTCGGAGCCGCTTTGGTAGGTGAGCCCGCTTGCGCGCCGTAGACGACCGGCGGCCCGGAGTCGAATGCGAACGCCTTCAATCCCGCGTCGACGATCGCGCGCTCGCGCGCGGGCGTGCTCATCACGCCGGCCAGCACGAACAGGCTCTGCTCGAAGTGATGCTCGTCCGGCGCGAGCGCGTTTCGATGGTAGTCGGCGTCCATGAACACATACGATCCCGCCTGGATCTCCGTGTAGACGCCGCTGTCGCGCTCGTGCTGCCACGTGCCGGTTCCCGCGCCCGTCACGGTCGCGCAGCGAATGCCGGCCGCTTCGATCGCTGCCTTGGTGTCGCGCGCGAGCGCCGCCGCGCTTGCGATCGCCGCGCGCCGCTCGTCGGGCGTGCGCAGGTGCTGCGCGGCGCCCTGATACGCCTGGATGCCGCGGAACGAAATGCCCGGCGTGCGCGCAACCACTTCCGCGAGCGCAACGGCCGGCGCTCCGGGCGCGGTGCCGCAGCGATGCGCGCCGACGTCGATCTCGACCAGCACGTCGATCGCCACGCCCGCCGCCCTTGCCGCGGCGCCGATGTGGCGCACCGCGGCGGCATCGTCGGCGAGGACGCCGATCTTCGCGGTCTTCGCCATCGCCGCAAGGCGCGCGAGCTTCGCCTCGCCGACGATCTCGTTGGTGACGAGCACGTCGCGAACGCCGGCGGCGACGAACGCTTCGGCCTCGCCGACTTTCTGGCAGCAGATGCCGACCGCGCCGCGCTCGATCTGCGCGAGCGCGATGTCCGGGCACTTGTGCGATTTCGCATGCGGGCGCAACGCGATGCCGGCGCCGCGCACGGCATTCGCCATCAGGTCGAGGTTGCGCTCGAACGCATCGAGATCGACGATGAGCGTCGGCGTGTCGAGGTCCTCGACGGAGTCGCCGGGCCGTGCGGGAAGGGCTTGCATCACGCGCATCGTAACCCGGCGGCGTTCGCGCGACACCAGGAAGACGCGGAAGGCGCCGTGGCCCGATCGCTCGGGGGCCGGCGCTCGATGCTATTTCGGCGCGGACGCTTCGGCGGCTTCGGCGGCGGCGAGCTGGCCGTAGACGATGTGCGCGACCTTCAGCAGCTGCGCGCGATCGAGCTTGCCGGAGATCGCGTAGCCGCACGCGTCGTCGATCCAGTAGAAGACGCCGACGCCGTTCTCGACCGCGTAGCGGAACCCGACCTCGCCGGTGCCCGCGCGCCTGCTTGCGCACCTGCAGCGACAGCCGCTCCTTGTCGGCGTTCTCGTACATGAAGAGCGCGGTCGGCTTCTCGTTGCCCGCGACGAGCCGCCCGCCGACGAGCGCGTATCCGATGCCGTTCAGGTCCGGCGCGTGAACGCTGAAGCCGAGGCGCTTGGTGAGCCAGCTCGACCAGCCGCTTCTCCTCGGTCGCCCAGATCTCGACCGGCCGATTGACGTCGCTCGCGTACAGCGCGTGCGCGAACGCCGCCTGCCGCGCGAACGTCGTCGGCGTTCCTGCGCGCTCGATCAGCGCGTCGCGGCCGAACCAGCCGATGCCGATCCCGAGCGACAAGCGTGGCCGCGAGCGCGAACGCGGGTCCGAGCCAGCGGATCGCGGGGCGCTTTCGCGCGCGGCGCCTCCGCCGCGTCGAGCAACCGCGCGGGAATCGGCTCCGCGAGCACCGGATCGAGCGCCTCGCGCAGCAGCGCGTTGCGCTGGCGCATGTCGGCGACGCGCGCCGCGAGCTCGGGGTTGGACGCGACCGCCGCCGCGACGCGCTCGCGCGCGATCGGGCGCGAGCTGTCCGTCGACGAACGCGTGGACGTCGGCGTCGGAGAGCGGAGCGGGGTTCGTCGGGCTCATCGTTGCGATCGCCGGATCACTTGATGACGCGCAGCGACGATGCGGGCTCGCCCAGCAACCTGCGCAGCTTTTCCCGCGCGCGCGACAGCCGCGACATCACGGTGCCGATGGGGATCGACAGCACGCTCGCGATGTCCTCGTAGCGCATCTCCTCGACCGCGGCGAGCATCAGCACTTCGCGCTGATCGGCGGAAAGCCGCCCCATCTGCTCGACGATCTCCATCAGCTCGACGCGCTCGAGCTGGTTCGCGCGCACCGGCGGCTGCCACGACGCGTTGCCGGTATCGGCGTCGAGCGACACGTTGGAGGCCTCGCGCCGCGACAGCGCAATCTGGTTCACGTGGACGTTGTGCATGATCGTGAACAGCCACGCGCGCAAGTCGCTGCCTTCGCGCCACAGACGGCGCTTCTCCCATGCGCGCGCCAGCGTGTCCTGGACGAGGTCGTCGGCGCGCACCGCGTCGCCCGTCAGCACCCGCGCATAGCGCCGGAGCCGCGGGAATCGCGGCGACGAGCTCCGGGTGCGGGAGCGCTTTCGCATCGGACGAGGAGAGCGGCGGCACGATATCGAGTTCGGGCGCGTGAGCTGCTGAAGGCGTGAGAAAAATGCGCGGCCCCGAATTCGGGGAGGGACTCGGGACCGCGCCTCGCGCGTGGCACATGGTACTCCTGCGCGAGCGGAAGCCGGGCTTGCAGCCGCTGGCGTTGCCAACAGGCCGCCTTCCCCGGTTATTCCACGCGGCGCTAGCCTCGAACGAGGAAGAGCGTCGCGAGGCCCAGGAAGATGAAGAAGCCGCCCGAGTCGGTGACCGCGGTGATCATCACCGACGAGCCGACCGCCGGATCGCGGCCGAGCTTCAGCATCGAGATCGGGATCAGCACGCCCATCAACGCGGCGAGCATCAGGTTGAGCGTCATCGCGAGCACCATGACGATGCCGAGCGGCACGTCCTTGTAGAGCACCGCCGCGACGAGTGCCCATGACGCCGCCCCAGACCAGGCCGTTGACGAGGCTCACCGTCATCTCCTTGCGGATCAGCTGCCGCGCGTTGTCGATCGTCACCTGGCCCAGCGCGGCGGCGCGCACGATCATCGTGATCGTCTGGTTGCCCGAGTTGCCGCCGATGCCGGCGACGATCGGCATCAGCGCGGCGAGCGCGACCAGCTTCTCGATCGAGCCCTCGAAGAGGCCGATGACGCGCGACGCGACGAACGCGGTGACGAGATTGATCGCGAGCCACGCCCAGCGGTTCTTGAACGACGCCCAGACCGACGCGAAGACGTCCTCCTCCTCGCGCAGGCCGGCCTGCGCGAGCAGGTCCTCCTCGCCGTTCTGCCGGACGAAGTCGAGCACCTCGTCGACGGTCACGCGTCCGACCAGGCGGTCGTGGGTGTCGACGACCGGCGCCGACACGAGGTCGTAGCGCTCGAATGCGGACGCGGCGACGTCGGCCTTCTCGTGCTGGAGCAGCTTGACCGCCGGCGGCTGCATGATCGCCTCGACCGTCGTCTCCGGGTCGTTGACGATCAGCTTGTTGATCGGCAGCACGCCAAGGAGCCGCTCGTCGCGATCGACGACGAAGAGCTGGTCGGTCTGCGACGGCAGCTCGTCGAAGCGGCGCAGATAGCGAAGCACGACCTCGAGCGTGACGTCGGGGCGCACGGTGATGTCCTCGAAGTCCATCAGCGCGCCGACCATGTCGTCGTCGAACGACATCGCCGCGCGCAGCTGCTCGCGCTCCTCGATCGGCAGGCTCTGGAACACATCGTCCATGACCTCCTGCGGGAGGTCCGGGGCGAGCTCCGCGATCTCGTCGGCTTCGAGCGTTTCCGTCGCGGCGACGAGCTCCTCGGTGTCCATCGAGGAGATCAGCGATTCGCGGACCGCGTCGGACACCTCGAGCAGGATTTCGCCGTCGCGCGACGCGCGGACGAGGTCCCAGATGTACAGCCGCTCGTCGAGCGGCAGCGCCTCGAGGATGTAGGCGATGTCGGCCGGATGCAGCCGGTCGAGCTCGTCGGTGAGCGCCGCCTTGCTCTTCTTGTAGACGGCGGATTCGGCGAGCTCCGCCGCGGCCGGCACGCCCGCATCGCCGACCTGCTCGCGCACGAGCCCCTCGACGAGCCGGTGCTTGCGCAGCAGCCCGGTTACCCGGACGAGCGCCTCCTGGACGCTCGCGGGCGCTTCGGACCGATCGACATCGGCGTTCGTGTGGGTTTCGAGCATGGCCGGTCGTGGTCGAAGAGCATCGCGGCGAATGAGCCGCCGGCATTCTAACCCTGCGGCTCGCGCTCGCATCGCGTTGCCGCGGCGATGCGACAGCCTAGGGAATCGCCGCCGCCGGCATGCGCGCGAGGATCGTCGACGTCGCGGCCCGCGAGATAGGCCGAATCCGGCCGTCTCTCGAACAGGCGCGGACTGGGCGCCATCGCGGCGAGACGCGCCGCCTGCTCGGCGGTCAGATCCGCCGCGGTCACGCCGAAGTAGCGCTGCGCCGCGGCCTCGGCGCCGAACACGCCGTTACCCCATTCGATCACGTTGAGATAGAGCTCGAGGATGCGGCGCTTCGGAAGCATCGCTTCGAGCAGCACGGTGATCACGGCCTCCTCGCCCTTGCGCCAATAGCTCCTCGCAGGCGAGAGGAAGAGGTTCTTCGCGAGCTGCTGCGTGATGGTCGAGCCGCCCGCGACGACCTGCCCCTTGCGCCGGTTCTTCTCGAGCGCGTTCTCGATCCCGTCCCAGTCGAACCCGCCGTGCTCGGTGAATTTGGCGTCCTCGGCGGCGACCATCGCCCGCTTGAGGTTCGGCGAAATGCGCGCGTAGGGAACCCACCGATATCGAATCGTCGCCTTCGGATTCTTCGCGCGCGCCTCCGCCATCCGCTCCGCCATGAACGCCGTCTCGCCCGGCGGGTAATAGCGATACCAGCCGATGTGCGCGGCGATCCACAGCACCCAGGCGAAGGCGACGGCGGCGAGCGCGGCGAGCGCGAAGAGGAGCGCACGGGCGATCGCCGCCGACGGGCCGCGAGCGGCGGACGGGCCGCTCATCGCGGCCGTTCATTCACTGCGCAGCTCGTCGCCCTTCGTGAACATCCACGTGCGCGTGATGTGCAGGACGTCGGTGTCGCGCTTGATGTCCGGCGGGAACGCGGCGAACGGCGCCGACATCTCGACGATCCTCATCGCCGCGGCGTCGAGCACCTTCTGACCCGACGAGCGGTTGATCTCGACGTTCTCGACGCTGCCGTCGCTGCGGATCGACACCGTGATGAGCAGGCTGCCGTAGAGCTTCAACTCGCGCGCCGCCTCCGGATAGTTGAGGTTGCCGACGCGCTCGATCTTCGCGCGCCAGTCTTCGACGTAGCGCGCGAAGCGGTACTCCTCGGCCCGCGCGCCGACGAACCGGCGCTTCGGCCGCTGCTGATAGGTCTCGATGTCCTTCGCGATGCGCGCCTCCATCCGCATCGCCTCGAGCGTGCGCTGCGCGAGCTCGCTCGCCGTCGGCTGCACGACGGGCTCGGGCGCCTCGACCGGCTTCGGAACCGCCTGCGGCGTCGGCGCGCCGTTGATCCGCGTCATCAGCTCCTTCGCCTCGATCTCGAGCGCCTCGATCCTCTGCGTGGCGACCGCGACCTCGCCGCTGATCGCTTTCTGCAGCGCGGGCAGCGGCGTCTTCGCCTTCCGCTGCGCCTCGGTGTTGCCGCCGCCGTCGAGGTTGGCCTGCGCGAGGATGTCGGCCTTCGTCGGCTTCGACGTCGACTTCGCGTTGACGAGCGCCACCTCGAGCGGCGGGTGCGCTGTCCTGCAGCTTGCTCAAATCGAACGGATGGAAGCGGACCGCGAGCAGCACCGCGTGCAGCACGATCGACGCGCCCAGCGCGTACGTGAAGAGCCGGTTCGCGCCGGGATCGGACGTCGAGGTCCGGGAAGCGGAACGACGGCGAGCGCGACAGCGATTTCGCGGAGGGCGCGACCTTGTAGCGCTTGCGGGACCGGCTCGACGACGCCGGAGTGCGTGGCGCCGGCGCCGTCTTCCTCGCGGCCGGCGGCGCGGGCAAGAGCGTGCTGGACGTGGCGGTTCGGCTCGGCAAAGTCGTCGCGCGTGAAAGGAACAGCTCTATCCTAGCGCATGGCGACGGCCGACGGGTATGCGGGGCGGTCGCGCTCCGACCGGCGGCACGCGATCGCGCGACGCTTTTGCGACAGTAGCGCGACGCGCCACGCGGTCGGCGCCCGCGCGCTCGAGGCGAATCCGGCGGTTACGGATGTCCCGGGTCGGCTTTCCCGAGGTAGCGCGACTCGAACGTCGCTTCGACGAGGTCGATGCGCCCGATCGCGATCCGCACCTGCGTGTCGGGCGCGAGCGCCGGCATGTCGGGCAGGCGGACGACGAGCGGCAGCCGATCGAAGCGGACGAGGTTCTCGCGGATGACGGTCGCCGGTCGTCTCGGTCACGCCCTCCTGCAGCAGCCAGCGCAGGCACCAGTAGTGCTCCATCCGGTCCTGGAACTCGGCGTAGGCGGAATACGTCGCCTCGAAATCGGCGAGCGCCGCGAAGAGCTCCGCGTCGTTGTCCGCGTACGGGCGGCTTCGCGCCGGCGATGACCGCGAGCAGCTGCCGCTGGTTGACGAGATCGCTGTAGCGGCGCAGCGGCGAGCTCGACCACAGGTAGTGGGCGAGCCCGAGCCCCTGGTGCTCGCCGGGCCGCGTGCTCATCTTGACCTTGCCGTTCGACTGCGTGCGATAGAGTCCCGGCGACGCCGGCGTCGGCGAGCAGCTTGCCCCAGGTGTTGTTGACGAAGATCATCAGCTCCGAGACGAGCTTGTCGAGCGGGCTCGCCGCGCGGCCGCGGGACGATGCGCACGCGCCCGGCCTCGCCGTCCCGCTGCGTCGTCCCAGTCGACGTAGAAGCTGTAGTCGACGCGCGCGAAATCGGACTTGCCGCGCTCGCTCGACAGCGCCTGCGCGAGTTGCCACAGCGCGCGCAGCTCCTCGGTCCACGGCGGCTCGGCCGGCGCGCGGCAGTCGCCGGCGAACGCCTCGCCGATCGCGTCGAGGCGCAGGTTGGCGGCGATCGGCACGCGCTCGACGCGCGTCGCGTGCCGAACGAGCGCGGCCGTCCGGCGTCACCTCCGCGTAGAGCGACAGCGCGGGCACGCGCGCGTCCCTCCGCCAGCGTGAACGCCTCGACGACCGTCTCGGGCAGCATCGTGATCTTGCGGCCCGGCATGTAGACGGTCGACAGCCGCGCGCGCGCGATCGCGTCGAGCGGCGAGCCGCGCGCGATCGACGAGCGCGGGCGCGGCGATGTGGATGCCGATCTCGCGGTTGCCGTTCGGCAGCGTCGCGCACCGAGAACGCGTCGTCGATCTCGGTCGTCGTCGCGTCGTCGATCGAGAACGCGCGCACCTCGGCGAGCGGGCAGCTCGGGCAGCGTCGGGCAGCGCGCCGTAGGCGGCGAACGCCGTGCCCTGCGGGAACGCCTCGCGCGAGAAACGCGTTGAAGTGGTAGTCGTGCGACGACGGAATCGCGCCGCATCGCGGCGAGCAGCGCGAGCGGGGTCGTCCTGCGCGCCGTCGCACGCGGCGGCGAGCGCCTTCCATTCGAGCGCGTTCTTGTCGGGCTTGTAGAGCAGCATCGGCAGCTTCGCGCGCAACGCGTCGGGCAGCCGATCGCGCGCAGAGCTCGTCGCGCCACTGCGCGATCTGCTCGCCTTCGCGCTTCTTGCGCTCGACCGAGGCGAGCGCCGCCTTGAGCGCGTCGGGCGGCGCCTTGCGGTAGCGGCCCTTGCCGCGCTTGTAGAAGTACATCGGCGCGCCGGCGAGCGCCAGCGCGACCGCGGCCGCCTCCGCCGGCGGCGGGCGCGCGGCCGAAGTAGTCGCGCGCGAGATCGCCGAAGCCGAATTCGTCGTCGCCGGCAGACTTCCCACAGGAAATTCGGGTCGAGCTCGGCGGCGATGCGCTGCGCGTCGGCGAGCAGCGCCGACGGCGCCGGCTCGGCGAATCGCAGCAGCACCGCTGCGGCCTTGATCTTCAGGCGCTTGCCGGACGCGGCCTCGACCTGCAGCGACGCGTCGTTGTCGGCGAGGACCGTCCCGGCCTTCAGCTGGCCGTCGTCCTCGAAAAAGACGTGCATGGGGAAAAGGGTACGTGCAGGAGGCGCGCCCGGGTGCGGGCCGCCGCGCGCGCGAATTATAACGTGCCGATCCCGCCACCGCGGCATTGCGCGCGCGCGGCGATGCTGCATAGTCGGCGGCTCGCGGTCACGGAGCACGAGCGAAATGGCGATCGAATACCGGCGGCTGGGCGCAAGCGGCCTCGAGGTCTCGCCGCTTTGTCTCGGCACGATGATGTTCGGCGATCGCACCGACGCCGCCGACGTCGCAGCAAGATCATCGATGCCGCGTTCGACGCCGGCATCAATTTCATCGACACCGCCGACGTGTACAGCAAGGGCGCGTCCGAGAAGATCGTCGGCGCGGCGATCAAGGCGCACCGGCGGCGCTGGATCCTCGCGACGAAGGTCGGCAACGTGATGACGGCGCAGGCCGCACGACGGCGGGCTGTCGCGCCGCTGGATCATGCAGGCGTGCGACGACAGCCTCGCGCGGCTCGCCACCGACTACATCGACATCTACTACCTGCACAAGGACGATCCCGACACGCCGATCGCCGAGACCGTCGGCGCGATCGGCGACCTGATCCGCAGCGGCAAGATCCGCTATTTCGGCGTGTCGAACTATCGCGGCTGGCGCATCGCCGAGGTCGTGAGCGAATGCGAGGCGCAAGGCGTGCCGCTGCCGGTCGTCTGCCAGCCGTACTACAACCTGCTCAACCGCGGGCCCGGAGGTCGAGATCCTGCCCGCGTGCGATCACTACGGGATCGGCGTCGCGCCGTATTCGCCGATCGCGCGCGGCGTGCTGACCGGCAAGTACGCGCCCGGCGTCGTGCCCGGAGGATTCGCGCGCGGCGCGCAAGGACCGGCGGATGATGGAAACGGAGTTCCGCGAGGAATCGTTCGCGATCGCGCAGAAGCTCGAAGGCGCACGCGGAGAAGACGGGCCGCACGCCGATGCAGTTCGCGCTCGCGTGGCTGTGGGCGAACTCGATCGTCACGTCGGTGATCGCCGGTCCGCGCACGCTCGAGCAATGGCAGGACTACGTCGGCGCGATCGGCACGCCGTGGAACGCCGAGGACGAGGCGCTCGTCGATTCGCTGGTGACACCCGGGCATCCGTCGACGCCGGGCTACAGCGATCCGCAGTATCCGTTCTACGGGCGCGTGCTCGCCGACTGAGCCTCGCGGCGCGGAAGGCATCGCGTCGCGGGCTCAGGTGACATGCGCCCGCGACGCGATACCGCTCCTGACGTCGCTTCAGAGCGGAATGCGCTCGCCGGCGGTCACCGCGAACGGCAGCCGGTTTTCCGGCGGCGACAGCGGGCACGACCAGCGGTCGTCGTACGCGCACGACGGGTTGTACGCGAAGTTGAAGTCGAGCAGCGATCTCGCGATCCGGCGATGCCGAGGTCGGCGCCTTTGATCGTGTCGTAGAGATAGCGGCCGCCGCCGTAGGTTTCCGTCCCGCTCGACGCGTCGGAAAACGGCAGCCACAGGCCGCCGCCGTAGCCCTCGAACCAGTACATCGCGAGCGCACTCGGCTTCCCGGCGACCGCGAACCTCGCGTAGCCCACGCGCGTGCAGCGCAGCACGCCGTCGGAGGCGAGCGAAATCTCGAACGTCTCGCGCGGCGCCGACGTGTCGATGATCGCCGCGCAGCGCGCCACGCCTGTCGTAGTCGATACCAGTGAAGCCCCGGCCACGCGCGTCGGCGCTCGGGCGTGATCGGGCTGTCCGGATGCTCGCGAAACAGGCGCTCGCGCGCCGCGCGGAATTGCGTCCACGCGGCCGCGCCGTCACTGCCGGAGAGCGCGCGGACCGCGACATAGTGCTCGGCGACCGTGTGCCTCCAGTCGGCGAGCGTGAACGGATTGGCCGGCGTGCTCACCGGGCCGGCGCGTCCTCTTCGTTGGCGATGCCGTGCGGCACGTGGCCGGCGGCGACGTGCTTCATCGCCGATTCGACGTGCGTTCGCTGGTCGTCGAAGAAGATGTCGGCGCGGAACGCGCGCAGGAATTCGCCCTTGTCGAGACCGCCGAGGAAAAGCGCCTCGTCGATCCGGATGTTCCACGCGCGCAGCGTGCGGATCACGCGCTCGTGCGCGGGCGCGCTGCGCGCGGTCACGAGCGCCGTGCGGATCGGGCTCGCGTCTTCCGGGAAATCCGCCTGGATCCGATGGAGTCCCGCGAGGAATTCCTTGAACGGCCCGCCGGCTGAGCGGCTGCTTCGCCGCATCGGCCTCGCTCTGCGAGAACGCGGCGAGACCGTCCTGCTGGTAGACGCGCTCGGCCTCGTCGGAGAAGAGCACGGCGTCGCCGTCGAACGCGATCCGCAGCTCGTCGGTCTCGTTGGTGCCCACGCCGCTCGGAAAGATCGTCGCCGCCGCGTGGCCCTCGTCGAGCGCGCGCCGCACGTCGCCCTGATCGGCGGACAGGAACAGGTGCGCGCCGAACGCGGGCACGTAGCGCGACGTGGGCTCGCCTTTGGTGAACGCGGCGCGCGTGATGTCGAGGCCGTAGTGCTTGATCGCGTTGAACACGCGCAGCCCCGTGTCCGCCGAGTTGCGCGACAGCAGGATCACCTCGACGTACTGCTTGTCCGGCCGGTTGAGGCGCAGCAGCTTCTTCACGAGCACGAACGCCGGGCCCGGCGCCAGGATCTCGTCCTCGTGCTCGAGCTGATAGCGGTGATACGCCTCGACGCCGTCGACCGTGTAGATCCGGTGGCTCTCGGTGAGGTCGAACAGCGCCCGCGAGCTGATCGCGACGACGAGCTTGCCGGCGAGCGTGGGCTTCGGCATGGACCGAGTATAGCGCCGTCGTTGCAGTGCGCCGTACAGCGTGGAATCGGCGCCCGACGCGAAGCCGGCGCCGCGTCGTGAGGGCCGCGTGCTGCCTACGCCGCGCGCTTCAGGCCGTCGCCGAGCTCCGCGAAAACCGCGCGCACTTCCTCGACGGCCCAGTCGAGCGTCTCGCGGTCGATCGTGAGCGGCGGCGCGAACCGCACGACGGTCCCGTGCGTGTCTTTCGACAGAATGCCGCGGGCAAAGAGCCGGTCGACGACGTCGCGCGCGGCGATCCGCTCGCGGTCGACCTCGACGCCGACGAAGAGCCCCTTGCCGCGCACCTCGCGAATCAGCGGGCTGCGCACCGTCGAGAGCCGCGCGAGAAGATGCTCGCCCAGCTCGGCGGAACGCTCGATCAGGCCCTCTTCGAACAGGACGTCGAGCGCGGCGAGTCCGACCGCCGCGGCGAGCGGATTGCCGCCGAACGTGCTGCCATGATCTCCGGGAGTGAACACCTGCATCAGGTCCTCGGTGCCGACGAATGCCGAGACGGGCAGCAGTCCGCCGCCCAGCGCCTTGCCGAGAATCACGCCGTCGGGCTTGACGTCGTCGTGCTCGCACGCGAGGAATTTTCCGGTGCGTCCCATTCCCGTCTGGATTTCGTCGCAGATGAGAAGCACGTTGCGCTCGCGGCAAATGCGCGCGCATTGCGCGAGATAGCCCGCCGGCGGAACGACGATCCCGCCCTCGCCCTGGATCGGCTCGACGAGGAACGCCGCGGTGTTCGGCCCGATCGCGCGCGCCAGCGCGTCGGCGTCGCCGAACGGAACATGGCGGAACCCGGGCGCGAACGGCCCGAAGCCGTCGCGATACTGAGGCTCGGACGAGAAGCCGACGATCGCGATCGAGCGGCCGTGGAAATTGCTGGTGCAGACGATGATCTCGGCGCGGTCGGCGGGAATGCCCTTGACCTTGTGGCCCCACTTGCGCGCGGCCTTGAGCGCGGTCTCGACCGATTCGGCGCCGCCGTTGGCGGGCAGCGCGCGATCGAGGCCGGTGCGGACAGTGAGCCGCTGGAGGAACGCAGGCAGCAATTCGTTGTGGAATACGCGCGACGTGACGGCGAGCCGCTGCGCCTGCTCGACGAGGGCCCGCACGATCCGCGGGTGCGCGTGACCGTGGCTCACCGCCGAATACGCGCTGATCATGTCGAGGTAGCGGCGCCCGTGCTCGTCCCAGAGCCAGCAGCCGTCGCCATGCGTGAGCACGACGGGCAGCGGATCGTAGTTGCGCGCGGCGTAGCGGCGCTCCCGCGCGATCGACGGAGAGGGGGTGGTGGTGCGAAGGGCCGGCGCGGCGCCGGCAGCGAAAGCGCAGTATCCATTCCGATGCTCCTTGTGAGAGTCGGGTCGTGTCACCTGGAGAGCAGGAGACGTGCCAGCAAGACGGCGGGCTCGTGGCCCAAGCCAAGGCGCTGACAGCTTGACCTTTTTGCGCGCCGGGATCGACCTCGGCGCAGGACGAAATTTTACCCGAGTGGCTCGAAAAAGGCGTGCTGCGCCGCACCATCCGCAGCGTCGTTTGGAGACCGAGCGGTCGGGTTCACCCGCGGATTCGGGCGCAAGCGCGGGCGGGAGGCGCGCTCATCGCGGCCAATCATTTGTGCCGCTCGGAATCAGACCTGACAAACGTTGTCCGCTCGGATTGAGCTTGCCAATCCGCGAAGCTACACGGCCGGTCCTGCTGTGGATGCCGTCATCGGTTCGATTCAGCCGTAAGCCATGCAAAGCGGTCATCCGGGCGCGACTCGTGGATACGCGCCACCGCTTCCGATCATTTGGCCGTGCAGTCGCCGACGCGTTTCCCCGAATAGGTCTGAGTCATCTCGACCTGTTGGCCGTCCATCTTTCCGCTCATCGCCATCTTCCCGTCGTAGCTGTTCGCGCCGAACGTCGTGTCACCGGAAACCGTCATCGAATCCTTCCCGGTGCAGACCATCTTGTAGCTGACCTTGTTGCCGACGCGCTTGCTGTCCTGCACGCGGCAGCCCTCCCGTTTCGGGATGTAGTCGTCGTCCTTCCCGCTCTTCGCGATGCAAGCCGTTGCGTCTGCGCCGGCATCGCCATCGGCATGCCGGGCATTTCCATCTTCGTGGTGATCTCCCACAGGTCGTCCTTGCCTTGCGCGAGCGCGGTCGGCGGTACGCGCCGGCGACGAGAACCGGCGGCGAGGAGCGCGAGCAGGACATGGGCGCGCTCCGCGCCCTGCGAGCATGACGGCGTGCGCTGCGAGATGGACATGAGGATCCTCCGATGTCAAGTTCAATGCGGTATGTCGCGCACGACCGCGCGCTCGGCTTCCGCCGAGCTCGGCATCGCCGCGAGCTCGGCGAGCGTGATCGGTTTCACCGGCCAGCGCAGCCGGAAGTATCCCGCCTGGTCCGGCAGAGATTCCTCGCTCGCGAGCGACGAGCTCGGTCACGCGTCAGGCCACAGAAGCGCCCCTGGCAAGGACCCATCCCGCAGCGCGTGAACGCCTTGACCTGATTCGGCCCGGCAGCGCCTCGCGCAACGCGTCGATCACCTGTTCGGCGGTGACATTTTCGCAGCGGCACACGACGGTCGCTCCGCGCGGAAGCCGAAAGGCGTCGGCCGGCCGATGCAGCGCATCGAGAAAAGCGCGCCCGCGCAACGCACGGGTCAGCGAGGCCCGGGGCTTCACGGCGGCCGCATCGCGCGCCTTCGCGTCGATGCGCCCCAGCGCGTTGGCGACCGCGAGCGCAGCCAACTGCCCGCGCGCCTCCGCAGCGGCGGCGCCCGCGATACCGGCAGCGTCGCCGGCGAAGAAAACGCCGGGAAGCGTGCTCCCGCCCCACGCGTCGACGACCGGCTCGAAGCACGCCTGCGCGTCGTTCCAGCGATGGGCGCAACCGAGCGCGCTCCCGAGGTTGATGTCGGGAACCATCCCCTGATCCAACACGAGGAAGTCGGTCGACAGTATCTGCGAGCCGCGGGGCGTTTCGATCTCGAGGGCCTCGACGCGGCGCGGCCGCGCGCCACGATGGCCGTCACGTCGGGGACCACGCGTACGCGGCGCCGCACAATGCGCTCGAGCGCGAGCGCGGGTAAGCAGTCCGGCGACAGCACGAAGTTCCAGACGTTGGCGAGCGCGCGCCGTCGCTGTGCGCGCGGCGTCGTGACGAGCAAGGCTCGAGCGCCACGCCGGCGTCGAGGTATTGCGCGGCAAGCCGCCAGAGCGCCGGCCCGTTTCCGGCGAGCACGATGCGACGCGACGCGTCGACGCCTTTCGCATCGAGCAGTGCCTGCGCCTCCGCGGCGCCGATCGAGCCGTCGAGCGTTCCCCCCGGAATGGGAAACGGGCGTGCGTGCGCGCCGGTTGCGATGATCATCGCGCGCGCCGAAACGATGCGAACGTGCGCGCCTCCGGCGGCCCGTACGCGATGCCGATCTCGCACAGCCCGTCGTCGCCGCTGCGGCCGACCAGACCGTCGCATCGAGCACCGAGGTTGCGCCCGACTGGCGGAACGCTGCGACGAGCGCATTGCCGGAATCGGCTCGGGCGTGCGGATCGGCGCATCGGGATGTCCGCCGGCGGCGGGCCGTAGCGACGCCCGCCGGGTTCTGCCTGCTCGTCGAACAAGACCGTCCACAATGCGTAGCGCGCGGCGAATGTGGCCGCCGCGAGCCCCGCGGGTCCGGCCCCTATCACCGCGACGTCGTAGACGGCGCTCATCCGTCAGCTCGCGCGCGCCGCGTCGTGTGGCTGCGCTTACCTGCGGCGCCGAACCGCGTCGCGCTGAACGATGGAACGAGTCGGCAAGCCCCCACCAGCGACGGCGGGCGCCAACGCATACGCGTGCGCCGCGGCGAGCGTCACGCCGCTGTGGCAGCTCGCGACGAACGCGCCCGGATGCGAGGCCGACTGCTCGTACACGGGGAAACCGTCGGGCGTCATCACGCGCAGTCCCGCCCATGCGCGGACGACGCGCGCACCGCCAAGCGCCGGAAAACACGCGCAGCGCGCGCGGCCATCGCCGCGAGCACGTCGATGCCGCACGAATCGTCGAAGCCGCGGTCCTGCTGCGAGTCGCCGATCAGCACCGTGCCTTCGTCGGTCTGCCGGATCGTCTGCAGCGGCAGCGCGAGAAACCGCGGGACGCGCTCGAGCACGATGACCGGCCCTGATTGGGGCCGCACGGGCGAGGCGAGTCCGACCATCGGCGCGAGCGGCATTGCCGAGCCCCGCCGCGAGAACGACTCTTTGGCGGCGCGACAGCGCCGGCTGCCGTGTCGAGCACGAAGCCCTCGCCGCGCGGCGCGATCCGCGCGACGCGATGATCGGCCCGATACAACGGCGCCCGCGCGAATCGTCGCCGCGTGCAGCGCGCGCAGGAGCTTCAGCGGATTGCAGTGGACCGTCGAGCGGGCAGTACGTCCCGCCGGCGACCGCCGTCGCCGAGACCGGGCACGCGCGATGCGAGCGCCGTTGCGATCGAGGACTTCGATCGGATAGCGGCGAAACCCCGGCTGCGACTGCAGCGCGTCGAGCAGGCGACGCGCTGCTCGAGCTCCCTTGCGGTGACGCAGACGTGGACGCCGCCCGGTTGCGCAAGCGCGACGTCGACGCCGGTACTCGCGCAGAAGCTCGCCCGCGAGCCGCGGCCACTCGCCCGCCGAATCCTGTGTCCAGCCTGCGTACGAGGAGACCCGCCCCCTTCCCCTGCACCCAGACCAGCCCGAAATTGGCGCGCGCCGCGCGATACGCGACATCGCCTTCGTCGAGCAGCGCGAGCTTCGGCCCGAGCGAGCGCAGGCCGAACGCGACCGCCGCGCCGACCAACCCTCCGCCGATCACGGCGACGTCGAAGGTCCGCCCGGACGGCAGCGCTCGCATCCGCAAAAGCGCAGCACCGATGCGACCTCGCCGCCGAAATCCTGCCCAGCCGTGGTCGCCGCCGCCCGCGACGTACTGGAATGCGCCCGCGTAGAAGCCGACCGCCTGCGCGCCAATCGAGCATTTCGTCGCCGGTGCGAGCGAGCAGGAAATAGCGCTCGGGACGCGTGATCCGCGCGACCGCGAGCGCCGCGAGCTCGACGAAGTGCGCGGGCGTGAGGTCGTATCGTCGCCCGTGTGCAGATTGCGCTGCGGACCGATGAACGGGCGCAGGTCTCGCGGGCCGGATCGCCGGATTGATGACGACCGCCTGCGCGCCGTAGCGTTCCGCGAGCCACGTCGCGTAGTAGCCGCCGAGCGAGCTGCCGACGAGCGCGAGCTCGCGTCGGCGGGCGCTCGCATTCGATCCATGCGCACACGTCGCGCATCGCCTGCGCCGGGCCGGTGCGCGAGCGCCGGCACGTGGAAGCGCGGCGGATCGGCGGCAAGCGCCGCCGCGGCGCGCGCGATCAGCTGGCCTTCACCGATTGCGGCGACGAGTTGAAGCCGTGGAGGTAGACGATCGTCGGCGCGCTCATCGCTCGGCGGCGAGTCGCTGCGAGCAGCTTGCCGTGGATGCCGCCGAAGCCGCCGTTGCTCATCACGAGGACGTGATCGCCGGCACGCGCCTCGGCGACGACGGCGGCGACGAGCGCGTCGAGATCGTCGTGGACGGCGGCCTTCGCGCCGAGCGGCGCGAGCGCGCGCGCGACATCCCAGCCGAGGTTCGCCGCGGCGAAGCAAAACGTCCGGTCCGCGTCGAGCGAGGCTTCCCGGCAGCGCGTCCTTCATCGCGCCGACCTTCATCGTGTTCGAGTGCGCGGCTCGAGCACCGCGAGGATCCGCGCGCGCCCGACTTCGCGCCGCAGGCCCTCGATCGTCGTCGCGATCGCCGTCGGATGATGCGCGAAATCGTCGTAGACGGTGACCCCGCGCGCCGTGCCCGCGCACTTCGAGCCGGCGCTTGATGCCGCGGAATCCGGCGAGCGCCGCGAGCCCGGCGTCGACCGCGACACCCGACGTGGCGCGCCGCGGCGAGCGCCGCGAGCGCGTTCAATCGATTGTGCCGGCCGAGCTGCGGATGCTCGCGCGGCCAGCGCAGCGTTCCGTGCTGCGCGCCGCCGAGCGGCACGGCTGCCGTCGTCGGCGATTCGCCAATCGGGCGCGGGCGCCGTTCCGGCGCGCTGAACTCGGCGGCCGCGAACCGCTCGACCTCCGACCAGCAGCCGCGCGCGAGCACGCGCGCGAGGCTCGACTCCTCGCCGTTGACGATGAGCCGGCCCGACGGCGGCACCGTGCGCACGAAGTGATGGAACTGCGTCTCGATCGCCGCCAGGTCGGGGAAGATGTCGGCGTGATCGTATTCGAGGTTGTTGAGGATCGCGGTGCGCGGCCGGTAGTGGACGAACTTCGAGCGCTTGTCGAAGAACGCGGTGTCGTACTCGTCGGCCTCGATCACGAAGAACGCGCTGTCGGTGAGCCGGGCCGACACGCCGAAATTGAGCGGCACGCCGCCGATCAGGAATCCCGGATTCAGGCCCGCGCTGCTCGAGGATCCACGCGAGCATCGACGTCGTCGTGGTCTTGCCGTGCGTGCCGGCGACCGCGAGCACCCATTTGCCGCGCAGCACGTTCTCGTAGAGCCACTGCGGCCCCGACGCGTAGGGCAAGCCCGGCATCGAGGATCGCCTCGATCAGCGGATTGCCGCGCGAGATCGACGTTGCCGATGACGAACGCGTCGGCGCCTTGCGCGACGCCTTCGAGCTGCGCAGGATCGAAGCCTTCGGTCAGCGCGATGCCGAGCGCCTCGAGCTGCGTGCTCATCGGCGGATAGACGTTCGCGTCGCAGCCGGTGACGCGATGTCCGGCCGCCTGCCGCGATCGCGGCGAGTCCGCCCATGAACGTGCCGCAGATGCCGAGGATGTGCAGATGCATGTGCTTCACGCCTTCTCCTGCGGCGAGCGGACGCGCCCGCTCGCGACGCCAACCCGCGGCGAACCACGCGAGCGTCGCGACGTTCAGCGCGAGCACGAGCGCGAACGCGAGCTGGAGACCGCCCGCGCGTGTCGAGCCCGAGCGCCGCGCGCGCGCCGTCGACGACGAGCCCGATGCCCCACTGGACGGCGAAGCTGCCCGTGAACGTGAGGAGGTTCACCGCGGTATTCGCGCGGCCGGCGAGCTCCTTCGCGAAACCGTCGTTCAGCACGGTGAACGACAGCACGTTGACCGAGGCGCCGAGGCCGTAGAGCGTCCACCAGAAGTAGGTTCCCGGCAGGCCCGCGACGATCGCGGCGAGCGCCGCGAGGTTGCCCCAAAGCCGACGGCGAACAGGTGCCGGGCGTGGATGCCGCGGCGCGCGAGCCGCGTCGCGAAGAGGCCGATCAGCAGATAGCCGACGAGGATCGCGACGCCCAGCGACGAGCAGGTGGCGCGCGGCGGCGGCGCGATCGTAGCCGTCGACCTCGATCAGCCACGGCACCGCCCACAGCCCCTGGACCGCCATGAACGCGCCCATCACGACCCGCCGAGCGGCGCGATCCACCAGAAGCGCGCGTGCGCGAAGACTTCCTTGACGCCGGCCCACTGCGTTGCGAGCCCCGTCGTCGCGCGGCTTCGGCGTGTCGGGGACCCGAGCCAGATGAACGCGGCCGCTGCATAGGTCGTCACCGCGAGCGCGACGAAGATCGTTCGCCACGACGCGAATCGCAGCGCGAGCTCCAGCGGCGTGGTCGCCGCGAGCGCCCCGATGCCGCCGGCGACCATCATCCAGCCGGCGAGCGACGCCTGTCTCGCGACGGGGTACCAGCTGACGATCGCTTTCATCGGCGACATCAGGCACGCCGCGCATCCCGCGCCGATCAGCGCCCGCGCCAGAACCAGCCCCGGCACGTCCTCGGCGATCGCGAAGAGCAGCGCCCCCGTGCCCGCGATCGCGAGCAATACCGGCTCGACTCGACGCGGCCCGTAGCGGTCGAGCAGCATGCCTGCGGGAAGCTGCACCGCGGCGAATGCGAGGAAGTACGCGCTCGTCAACAGGCCCAGCGATGCAGGCGTCAGCTCGAGCTCGCGCGTCAGCTCCGGCGAAATGACCGCGTTGACCGACCGGAACAGGTAGGACAGCAGGTAGCCCGACGCAAACGCGAAATACAGCCGCGCGAACGGAATGGCGAGGGACGTCATCGATCGCTGCGGCGATGACCGCGAACGCTTCAGGTTCGGAAGATGAAGTAGACGGCGCCGAGCAGGCAAAGCCCGGCCCACAGGAAATCGAGCTTGAGCGGCTGGTCCATGTACATCACCGCGAACGGCACGAACACCGACAGCGTGATCACCTCCTGCAGGATCTTGAGCTGGCCGAGCGACAGCACGCGTGAAGCCGATCCGGTTCGCCGGAACCTGCAGCAGGTACTCGAACAGCGCGATCCCCCACGACACGAGCGCCGCGATCCACCAGGGGCTGCCCTGCAGGTCTTCAGGTGCCCGTACCACGCGAACGTCATGAACAGGTTCGAGAGCGTGAGCAGCACCGCGCACGCGAGCGCGGGAAGCGCAGGCGATCGGGAGCGAAGAGCGTTCATCGAACTCATTATCGCCGATGCGCGCGGCAGGAGTCGTCGGCGCGTGCGAAACGCGTGCCGCGCGGAAATCGCAGCCCGAATTGTCGGCCAGCACGTCGAGCACCTCGTCGTCGCCGGCGAGCGTCCGGTGCGTGATCGGCGTCGCCGCGATGCTCGCTGTAGTCGCGATCGCGCAGCATGCGTCGCACGTCCGGCGCGATGCGCTGCGCGGTCAGCGACCTGGATGAACCGCGACGACGGATGCGTCGACGTGTAGTGGTTCGCGATCTCGTAGTCGACGCGGATGCTGCGGCTCCAGCGTGAACGCGTAGAGATCGTCCCAGCCCGCGCCGTTGCGAAGATTGCAGCACGCGCAGCCCCGCCTCATCCGCGATGCGAACGTCCATGCGAACTGTCGCGAAGCTCGCCGTCGCCGAGCGACACCGGCAGCAGCAGGCCGACGGCGCCGAAGCCGACGTCGGCGAGCCACGCGGCCGCCGTCGACCTCGACCTGCAGCGTCATGTGCGTGCGCGGCCGCAGCGACGTCCGTTCCGAAGCCGCACGCGCGCGGCGAGCTGCGTGACCGCGAAGCCAAGCGCCCGAGCGCGGCGGCGAAGAGCAGGTTCTGCTCGAAGCAATAGCCGCCGCGCCGGCCGGCGACGAGCTTCGCCTGCAGACTGGCGAGGTCGAGGCGGATCGGGCGCCCGAGCAGGATGTCGAGATTCTCGAACGGAATGTGCGTCGCGTGCGCGAGGTGCAGCGCGTCGAGCGTCGCGCGCGACGGCGCGCGCTCGCCCGCATACTCGATCCGCCGGAGATAGGCGTCGAGATCGAGGCTGCCGTCGTCCTCGCTCATCGACGCGCGATCGCTGCAGTGCATGCTCGGCATCGGATCATCGCCGCTTCGCGTCTCCGGCTGGATTGACCGCGCGTGACCCGATCCCGCATGATCACATTCTGCCGAGGAGAAAGGAGATGAAGCTCGCAGGATCCTGCAGTTGCGGCGCGGTGAAATTCACCGTCGCGTCGCACACGCCCTACCCGTACATGCGCTGCTACTGCTCGATCTGCCGCAAGACCGGCGGGCGGCGGCGGGTACGCGATCAACATCATGGGCAGCGCCGACATCGCTCTCGGTGCGCGGCAAGAAGTTCGTCAGCGTGTTTCGCGCGCGGGTTCGCGACAAGGCCAATCGCGCGAGGCACGCTATCGCCGGCGCGCCGGCACTTCTGCGCGAAATGCGGCAGCGCGCTCTGGGTGTGGGATCCGCGCTGGCCGGAATGGGTCTATCCGTTCGCTTCGGCGATCGACACGCCGCTGCCGAAGCCGCCGGAGGAGGTCGGAGATCATGCTCGACTTATGCCGCGCCGTGGTGCGGAGATTCCCGAGCGGACGCGGACACACGCACTTCCGCGAATACCCGAAGGAAGGCATCGCGGACTGGCACGCGAAGCGCGGGCTCACGGTCGCGTGACCGAGAGCCGCGCAGCCGTAAAGCGAATCCGCTAGTTGCCCGCGGCGCCGGTCACGCCGCCGGTCGCCGTGCCGCCCGCCGCATCCAATCGGCGAACCCCTTGTCGGGATTGTTCGCTGCCTTGTCCGCCGCCGCCTTCTGCGCGCGGCGCCTTCCTTCACGGGAATCCGGCTGCCGGTGACGTAGGTCTTGTCGTCCGGATCAGTGTTCTGCGCGGTCTGGTTGTTCGGCGTGGCGCAGCCGGAGATCAAGCCCGCGGCAACAGCCACGATGAACAGCTTCGCGTCGATTCATTCCGTGTTTCCTCCAGAGTGTCTTATTGAGCGGGGGTGGAAAGCGAGGCGCAAGTTTACCGTATCTCGACGCGGCTGCGAAGGAGTGAATTGCGCACTACAGCTAGAGCGCGCGAGCCGCCGCGTCGCCATCGACCGGCGAGCACCTCATCGCAGCCAGCCGACGGTGCGCAGCAGCCAGGAGCCGCCGGCCCACAGCGCAGTCGCGACGACCATGCCCATCACCGCCGCGACGATGGCGCCGGTGACGCCGTCGATGCCGAGGCCGTCGACACGACCATCCACGCGGCAAATCCGCCGGCGACGCCGCAAACGAGAATGCCGAGGATGCTGCCGAAGATCGAACCGCGCTGCGGCTGTGACATGAGAGTCCGGGCCGGGAAAGGGAAGCCGATGGTACTTCGACTTCGCGGCGCCTCCAACGCGATGCGCGCCGCTGCGTGTCACGATTTCGGCCGCACCACGGGCTTCGGCGCGCGCGGCGAGCTCGCGCGAGCAGCGCTTCGCGCGATTCGGCGATGCCCTCGAGCATCATCTCGAAGCCGAGCTCGAACGTCGAGTCGAAATAGGGGCGCTTGAAGTACGGCGCCGCGGCGGCGAGGCGCGGGCATTCGCGCGGCGATGTAGTCGTCGCCGACGGGTTCGGCCGCCGACGGGCCCTGCGGCATAGCCCGACGGTCTCGTCGAGCGCCGCGCCGATCACGTAGTAGCCGAAGATGCGGAATGCCTGCGCGGCGAGCCGGTCGTCGGGCAGCGCATCGTGAAAGTGCCGGAGCGATCCGCTCGATGAACGCGACGCCTGCCGGCATGTTGAGGCGATGCAGCGCGAGCAGCGGGAAGAAGCGCGGGTGCCGATGCGCCATCGCCCGATATTCCTAGCCGAGGAAGCGCAGCCGGTCGATCGGGTCCGAGATCGGCCGGCGGCTCGCCGATGCCGGCGATCGCGTGCTCGACCAGCGCATCCAGCAGGTGCCGCTTGCTCGGGAAATGGTGATAGATGCTCATCGCCTCGCAGCCGAGCGCCTCGCCGAGCCGGCGTAACGTCAGCGCCGGCAGCCCGTGATCCTCGACGAGCGCCATCGCCGGCGTCGACGATGCGCTCGCGCGAAAGCGGGACGCGGCGAGGCCGCGCCGTCGCCGCGCACGAGCGCCGCCGGCATCCGCTGCTTCGGCGGTTCCGTTGTCGTCGTCTCGCGTCCGAGTTTCATGTGCCCCTCTTGCAATCTTACACCGTAAGTGTATAGTCGCGCAATGAGACTTACATTGTAAGGCCAAGCCGCTCGCCGACCCGGCGAGACGCTTCGAAGGAGGACTCTATGGAAACCGTCGATATCGTCGGACTGCTCGTCCCCGTCACCTATTTCGTCTTTCTCGCCACCGAGCGGCTGTGGCCGGCGCGGACGTTTCCGCCGCGCACGGGCTGGCAATGGATCGGCATCGGCTTTCTGGTGATGGTCATGACGCTCTCGACCGTCGATTCCGCTGCTCATTCCCGAGACCTGGCTCGCGCGGCACCGCCTCATCGACGGCACGCGGCCTCGGGGTCGTCGGCGGCACGCTCGTCGGCATCGTCGTGCTCGAAGGCGTCGTCTACGCGTGGCATCGCAGCGCGCACAACGTCGGCTTCCTCTGGCGCGGCTTCCACCAGATCCACCACAGCCCGCGGCGGGTCGACATCGCCGGCTCGCTCGTCTTTCATCCGACCGAGATCGTCGTGCAGACGCTGCTGCAGCTCGTGGTCACGGTGATCGTGCTCGGCCTCGATCCGCTCGCCGCGGCGCTGACCGGCTATTTCGTCGCCTTCAACAGCTTCTTCCAGCACTGGAACGTGCGCACGCCGCAATGGATCGGCTACCTGATCCAGCGCCCGGAAGCGCACTGCGTCCACCATCGGATGGGCGTCCACTACTACAACTACGCCGATCTGACGTTCTGGGACATGCTGTTCGGGACGTTCCGCAATCCGCGCCAGTTCATGGGCGAGTGCGGCTTCGAAGGCGGCGCCGACCGGCAGATGGGCGCGATGTTCGCGCTTCGTCGACGTCAACGCGCCGCTCTACGGCCCGGGAAGCCTCGGCGCGAAGCCGGGCGCGCACGCAGGCGAGCCCGCGGCGACATCCTCGTTCGCTAGCGGGTGTTCGCTCGCCGGAGGCCCGGCGACCGCCTGCCGCGCTCGCAGTGCAGCAAACGCCGATTCGCGCGATAATCGACGTCCTTTTCCATCGCGTTCGATCGGAGATCCACCATGAGCGAGCAAAGAGAAGTCGTCATCCTGAGCGGCGTGCGCACGGCAATCGGCGACTACGGCGGCAGCCTGAAAGACATCGCGCCGAGCGATCTGGCGGCGCGCGTCGTCAAGGAAGCGGTCAGCCGGGCGAAGGTCGACCCGAAGGACATCGGCCAGTGCGTGTTCGGCAACGTGATCCACACCGAGCCGCAAGGACATGTACATCTCGCGGCTCGCCTGCGTGAACGGCGGCCTGCCGCACGACACCGGCGCGCTGACGCTCAACCGCCTCTGCGGCAGCGGGATGCAGGCGATCGTCTCGGCGTCGCAGTACATCCTGCTCGGCGACACCGACGCGGCGGTCGCCGGCGGCGCCGAGAGCATGAGCCGCGCCGCGTACGCGTCGACGACGCAGCGCTGGGGCGCGCGGATGGGCGAGACCAAGATGTTCGACATGATGGTCGGCGCGCTGACCGACCCGTTCGACACGATCCACATGGGCGTCACCGCGGAGAACGTCGCGAAGCAAGTGCGAGCTGACGCGCGAGCAGCAGGACGCGTTCGCCGTGCAGAGCCACAAGCGCGCGGCGGCCGCGATCGCCGGCCGGCCACTTCAAGAGCCAGATCCTGCCGATCGAGCTGAAGAGCAAGAAAGGCCCGGTGATGTTCGACACCGACGAGCACGTGCGCGGCGATGCGTCGCTGGAGGGCATGGCGAAGCTGCGCGCGGTGTTCATCAAGGAGAACGGCACGGTCACCGCCGGCAACGCGTCGGGCATCAACGATGCGGCCGCCGCCGTCGTGCTGATGGAGAAGTCGGTGGCGGCGAAGAAAGGGCTTGAAGCCGATGGCGCGGCTCGTCGCGTACGGTCACGCCGGCATCGATCCGAAGATCATGGGGCTCGGCCCGGTCACCGCGGTCAAGCGCGCGCTGCAGAAGGCGGGGCTCAAGCTCGAGCAGATGGACGTCGATCGAGTCGAACGAAGCGTTCGCCGCGCAGGCGCTCGGCGTCAGCAAGGAGCTCGGGATGGATGCGGCGAAGGTCAATCCGAACGGCGGCGCGGTCGCGCTCGGCCATCCGATCGGCGCGACCGGCGCGATCCTCACGATCAAGGCGATGTACGAGCTCCAGCGCACCGGCGGCCGCTACGGTCTCATCACGATGTGCATCGGCGGCGGCCAGGGCATCGCGGCGATCATCGAGCGCATGTAGCCCGCGCGCATCGCGCCCGGCCGAATTCGCTCAGGGCCCCGCGGGCAGCCGCGGGGTCTTTTCATTCAAACGACTGCACCTCCCCGGAGACCGCATCCATGCGCGCGATCGATTCGAAGGTCGTCAACATCGACGAATTGAAGCTCGAGCATTTCGCGAAGGGCGACAAGTTCGAGAGCGACGCCGTGCGGATCGGGCCGCTGCTCGGCGCGAAGGACCTCGGCTACTCGTACGACGTGGTCCCGCCCGGGAAGTGCTCGTGCCCGTTCCACAGTCATCGCGGCGAAGAGGAGATGTTCTTCATCGTCAAGGGCACCGGAACGCTGCGCTACGGCGACGAGACGCGAAAGGTTCGCGCCGGCGACGTGATCTGCTGCCCCACCGGCGGCCCCGAGACGGCGCACCAGATCGTCAACGATTCCGACGGCGAGCTCGCCTACCTCTCGATCAGCACGATGATGCCGACCGAGGTCTGCGAGTATCCCGACTCGAAGAAGGTCGGCGCCTATGGCAAGGACTTCCGCCACATGACGCGCGCCGAGCATCACCTCGACTACTGGACGGACGAGATCTAGCCGCGGCGGCGCGGGACTCGCGATCGACGTCCGGCCGCTCGCGCGCAGATACTTGACAAAGTCAACTATTTTGCCCAGAGTCGCGCGATCGAGGTCGTCGAACAGCGAATGTCGATGGCGAGCCATTCCCACCCCGTCGCGAACCCGCGCATCGACGCCGTGCGCCGCTTCAGCCGCTTCTACACGAAGCGGATCGGCGTCCTGCAGGAAGGCCTGCTCGACAGCCCTTTCTCGCTCACCGAGGCGCGCGTGCTCTACGAGCTCGCCCACCGCGACCGGCCGACGGCCACCGCGCTCGGGACGGAGCTGGGGCTCGATCCCGGCTACCTGAGCCGCATCCTGCGAGCGCTGGAAAAGCGCTCGCTCGTCGCGAAGACCCGGTCCGCCGCAGACGGTCGTGAAAGCTTCCTCTCGCTGACCGCGGAGGGACGCAAGGCCTTCTCGCGGCTGGACCAGAGCTCGGCCGACTCGGTGCGCGCGCTGCTGTCCGACTGTTCCGTCCGCGAACAGCAGCGGCTCGTCGACGCCATGGAGGCGATCGAACGCATCCTCGGCCCCCGCGCCGGCGGCGCCGCCGAAGATCGCGCTGCGACAGCACCGGCCCGGCGACATCGGCTGGGTCGTCCATCGGCACGGCGCCCTCTATGCGCAGGAGCACGGCTACGACGCGTCGTTCGAAGCGCTCGTCGCCGAGATCGCGACGGATTTCCTGCGCAAGCTCGATCCGGCGCGCGAGCGCTGCTGGATCGCCGAGGCCGACGGCGAGATCGTCGGCTCGGTGTTTCTCGTCCGCAAGTCCGAGCGCGTCGCCAAGCTGCGTCTGCTGCTGGTCGAGCCCCGCGCGCGCGGGCTCGGCGTCGGGCGGCGGCTCGTCGCCGAGTGCATCGCTTTCGCGCGGCAGGCAGGCTATCGGCGGATCACGCTGTGGACGCAGCGCGGGCTCGACGCGGCGCGCAGGATCTACGAGCATGCGGGATTCCGGCTCGCGAGCGAGCACCCGCCATCGGAGCTTCGGGCAGGATCTGGTCGCGCAAACGTGGGACATGAAGCTCTAGCGGAACGACGGAGACACCGAATGGCGATATCGACCGTAAGGATCGGGATTGCAGGCGTGGGCCGCATGGGCCGTCACCACGCGACGAATCTCGCGCAACGCGTCACGGGCGCAGAGCTCGTCGCCGCGTGCAGCCCCGTCGCCGGCGAGCTCGCCTGGGCGCGCGATGCGCTCGGCGTCACGCACGGCTATGCCGACTACGCGCAGCTCCTCGCGCATCCCGGGCTCGACGCCGTGTTCCTGGCAACGCCGACGACGCTGCACGCCGACCAGATCATCGGCGCACTCGACGCCGGCAAGCACGTGTTCTCGGAAAAGCCGCTCGCGCTCAATCTCGCCGACTGCCTGCGCGTCGAGGAGACGGCGGCGAGGCATCCGCGCCGGAAAGCGATGATCGGCTACGTCCGGCGCTTCGATCCGAGCTATCGCGACGCGTACGACAAGATTCGCGCCGGCGCGATCGGCCGGCCGTTCCTCGCGCGCTCGCAGACCGCCGACAAGAACGACGCCAGCGGCTTCTTCGTCCGCTATGCGGGCGCCTCCGGCGGCATCCTGCTCGACATGAGCGTCCACGACATCGACACCGTGCGCTGGCTCCTCGGCGCGAAGCGCGCGAAGCGCGTGTTCGCGACCGGCACGATCGCCGTGCACGAAGGGCTGCGCGAGGCGAACGACGTCGACAACGCCGTCGCGACGATCGAGTTCGAGGGCGGCGAGATCGCGACGATCTACGCGTCGAGGACGATGGCGCACGGCCACGAGACGCTGACCGAGATCGTCGGCACCGCCGGGCGCCTCACCGTCGGCGCGAATCCGCGAGTGAACCGCGTCGACATCGCCGATGCGCACGGCGTGCGCAACGAGTGCACGCCGACCTTCTACGAGCGCTTCGCGGACGCTTTCCTGCACGAGGCGCAGGCGTTCGTCGACGTGATTCGCGACGATGCCGCGCCGCCGCTCACGCTCGCCGACGCGACCGAGGCGACGCGCGTCGGCATCGCGGTGACCGAATCGCTGCGCTCGAAGCGATTGGTCGAGCTGTAGCGCGGCGTCAGCGCTTTGCGCCGATCATCACCGCGAACGTGTCGACCGGCACCGTCTTGCCCTTGAACGCAACCGGTCCGAGCGGCTCGACTGCGATGCGCTCGCCCAGGCCGTCGCGCGTCGCGCCATCGATCAGGATCGCGCGCTGCGCGACCTTGGTATGCCCCTCGATCCGCGACGCGAGGTTCACGATGTCGCCGATGCACGTGTACGTCGCGCGGTCGGTCGTGCCGGTGTAGCCGGCCACCATCTCGCCCGAGGCGATGCCGATGCCGATCCGGATCTCGGGCTTTCCGGCGGCCGCGCGCTCGAGGTTGAAGAGGTCGACCAGCTCGATCATCTCGAGCGCCGCGCGCACGGCGCTTTCGCGGTGGTCCGGAATGCGGCAGCGGCGCGCCGAATATCGCCATCAGCCCGTCGCCGATCATCAGCGTGACGATTCCGCCGTGGCCGCTGATCGCGGAGAACATCAGCGTGTAGTAGGTGTTGAGGAGCTCGATCGTCTCCTCGGGCGGCTGCGACTCGGCGAGCGGCGTGAAGTCGCGGATGTCGGAGAACATCACCGAGCCCTCGCACGTGCTTTCCGCCGAGCGCGAATCCCGACTCTGCAGGTCCTGCGCGACCTCGGGCGCGGCGAAGCGGCGCAGCAGCACCTTCTGCTGATCGCGCAGCCGCTTCTTCTCGAGGCTTGCTCCGATGCGCGCTTTCAGCAGCACCGGATTGACCGGCTTCGGCAGGTAGTCTTCGGCGCCGAGCTCGATGCAGCGCACGACGCTGTCGATGCCTTCGAGCGACGACGTCACGATGACGGGCACGTCGCGCAGCTGCAGATCGCCCTTGAGCTGCTCGAGGACCTGGAAGCCGTTCATCTCCGGCATCTCCATGTCGAGCAGCACGAGGTCGAACGACTCGCGGCGAAGCATCTCCAGCGCGATGCGGCCGTTTTCCGCGGTGGCGACGCTGTGCCCCTGCTGCTCGAGGCTGCGCGTGAGCAGCAGCCGGTTGACCTTGTTGTCGTCGACGACGAGCAACCGTGTGCCGCCGCGTGCGCTCGTCACGCATGCTTGAGCTCCGTCAGCGCCGCGGCAACGCGTGCGTACTCCTGCTCGAGCGCGTCGAGCGTCGCGCCGTTCGCCGCGAGCGCGGGGGCGAGCCCGGTCAGCTCGAGCTCTTTCGCCATGGCGCGCAAGCGTGAGCGCGCCGAACGTATTGCTGTTCGACTTGAGCGAGTGCGCGGCGCGCCGGAACTGGTCGGCATTCTGTGCCGCGAGCGCGCGGCGCAGTTCGTCGAGCATCGCCGGACGCCTCGACCAGGAAGGTGTCGACGAGCTCGACGACGAACTCGGCGCCGGCGGTGTTCCTTGAGCTCGTCGAACGTGGCGCGATCGATCGTCGGTGCGGTCATGTCAGCTTACCTCTCGCGGGGATACCAGGTTGAGCGCCTCGACGAGCCGTTCGACGCGGATCGGCTTGGTGAGGTAGTCGTCCATGCCGGCGGCGAGGCACAGCTCGCGGTCGCCCTGCATGGCGTTGGCCGTCATCGCGACGATGCGCGGGCGCTCGCTGCGTCCCCCAGCGCGCGCTGATCCGGCGCGCCGCCTCGAGGCCGTCCATCTCGGGCATCTGCACGTCCATCAGCACGACGTCGTAGGTCTGGCGCTCGACCGACTCGACGGCCTCGATGCCGTTCGACGCGAGGTCGGCGCGATAGCCCATCTGCTGCAGGATGCGCAGCGCGAGCTTCTGGTTGACCGACGTTGTCCTCGGCCAGCAGGATGCGCAGCGGATGGCGGCTCGCCATCGCGGCGTCGATCCTCGGCTTGGCCGCCGGCGCATCCTTCGGCGCCGTCTCGTGCGCGAGGATCGTCACCAGCGTGTCGAACAGCTGGCTCTGCCGCAGCGGCTTCGCGAGATAGGCGCTGAACAGGCCGTCGGTGTCGCCCGCCTCCTTGCGCCCCAGCGAGCTGAACAGCACCAGCGGCAGCGTCGGACGTTCTCGCGCGGATCTGCCGCGCCAGCGCGAGCCCGTCCATCTCCGGCATGTGCATGTCGAGGATGGCGAGGTCGAACGCCTCGCCCCTCGGCGATCCAGCGCAGCGCCTCCTCGGGCGACTCGGTGTCCGCGGGCACCATGCCCCACTTGGCCGCCTGCAGGCGCAGCACGCGCCGATTGGTGGCGTTGTCGTCGACGACCAGCACGCGCCGGCCCTGCGAGCCTCGGCTGCGCGCCGATGAACTCGCGCCGGCCCTGCGCCGGCAGCGCGGCCGTCGGCGCCTTGATCGTGAAGTGGAACGTCGACCCGCGGCCAGCGCCGGCGCTTTCGGCCCACATCGTGCCGCCCATCAGCTCGGCGAGCCGCTTGCTGATGGCGAGGCCCAGGCCCGGTGCCGCCGTACTTGCGCGTGGTCGAGGCGTCGGCCTGGCTGAACTTCTGGAACAGCCGGCCGATCGCCTCGGCGGACAGGCCGATGCCGGTGTCGCGCACCGCGAACGTGAGCTCGGCCGTCGCCGTCCGTTCGCGGTCGCGCGTCACCGTCAGCACGACTTCGCCGCGCTCGGTGAACTTGACGGCGTTCGACAGCAGGTTGAGCAGGATCTGCCGCAGCCGCGTCACGTCGCCGCTCACCGCCGGCGGCACGTCGCCCTCGAACAGGTAGGCGAGGTCGAGCTGCTTCTGCGCGGCGCGCGCGCCGACGAGGTCGAGCGCCGACTCGACGCACTCGCGCAGATCGAACGGCTGCGCCTCGATGTCCATGCGCCCGGCCTCGATCTTCGAGAAGTCGAGGATGTCGTTGATGATGGTGAGCAGCGCGTCGCCGGAATCGCGGATCGTCGCCGCGTAGTCGCGCTGCTCGTCGTTGAGCGGCGTGTCGAGCAGAAGGCCGCTCATGCCGATCACCGCGTTCATCGGCGTGCGGATCTCGTGGCTCATCGTCGCGAGGAACGAGCTCTTCGCCTCGTTGGCGGCCTCGGCCTGCGCGCGCGCTTCCTGCGCCTCGGCGAAGAGCCGCGCGTTGCGCAGCGCGACGCCGACGCTGGCGGCGATCGTCGACAGCAGGCGCTGGTCGGCGTCGTCGAACACGCCTTCGCGCTGCGTGCTCTGCACGCTGATCACGCCCTCGGCTGCGGCCGTCGACGGTGATCGGCACGCCGAGATAGGAGCGCGCCTCCTTGCCGACGCGCTTCGTGCCCAGCGCTTCGGCCTGGCGGTCGACGTCGGAGTTGAGGATCAGCGCCTCGCCGGTGTCGATGATCTTGCTGGTCAGCCCCTCGCCGCGCCGCCGCGATCACGCTGACGTCGCCGTGCCGGTAGGGGAAGTGGATCATGTCGGTGGCGCGGTCGAGCAGCGCCACATACGCGATGTCGGGCTTGAACAGCGCCAGGATCTGCTCGCCGACGAGCTCGATCAGCGCCGACAGGTCGAGCTTGCCGGCGAGCTGCTGCGACACCGTGTTGACCGTGTCGAGCTCGGCCGCGCGCTGCTGCGCTTCGGCGAAGAGCCGCGCGTTCTCCATCGCCACCGCGGCGGCAAGCGACAGGCCCACCAGGAACTCGAGCTCGCTGTCCTGGAACGGCTTGCCGGCCGGTGCGCCACACCGCCATCGCGCCCTTCACCGTCTTGCCCGCGCGCAGCGGCGCCACCATCAGCCGCTCGTCGCTCTCCTGCGCGGTGCCGGCGATCTGGACTGCGCGCGGGTCGTGATCCGCGTCGTTGACGAACTCGGCGCGGCCGCTCGCGATGATGCTGCCGATGATGCCCACGCCGGCACGATCACCGTGTCCTTCACCTGCGCGGCGTCCTCGCCTTCCGCGACGATGGCGCGGAAGGACCGCTGCGCCGCCCTCGGCTGCGCCCTCCGGCAGGAAGATCGCGCTGTGATCGGCGGCGAGCAGCTCCTTCGCGTGGTGCGCGATGCGGTCCATCACCGTGGGCAGGTCGAGCGTCGACGAGATGTCGCGGCCCACTTCGGCCAGCGCCGCGCTCTCGCGCGTGCGGCGCTGGATCTCCTCGAACAGCCGCGCGTTCTCCAGCGCGACGCCCATGCTGGCGAGCCACGGTCGTGAGCAGGCGCACTTCGGATTCGCCGAACGCGTGCTCGCGCTCGTGGTTCTCGACATGCTGAGCATGCCCAGCACGCGGTCGCTGCCGATGATGGGAACCGCCGACCGATCGACAGCACCTGATCGGTGCCCGGCAACGAGCGTCAATGCCGGCCGCCAGCCTGCTCGGCCACCGTGTTGTAGACCAGCTCGCGCCGCGTCCGCGACCATTGTCTCGCACATCCCGCCCGGCACGGGTGCGGTTCGGCGGTACGTTCAGGCGCTGCCCGTGCTCGTACACGTAGAGGCGATGGATCATGCCCGTCTGCGGGTCCATGCCAGCGCGATGCCGATGTCGTCGCTCTTCAGCACCTCGCGCAGCTTGTCGCCGACCAGGTCGACGATGGCCTGGAAGCTCAGCTCGCCGGCGATGCCCTGCTGGATGCTGTTGATCACCGCCATCTCGGCGGCGCGCTGCTCGGTCTCCTTCAGCAGCCGCTGCGTCTCGTCGAAGAGGCGCGCGTTCTCGAGCGCGACGCCCATCGACGACGCGACCGTCTGCAGCAGGCGCACTTCGGCTTCGCCGAAGGCATGCTCGCGCTCGTGGTTCTCGAGCTGGATGCGGCCCAGCACGCGGTCGCTGCCGATGATCTGGACGCTGACGTAGGACTTGGCTCTGGTCCGTGCCCGGCCATGCGCCGCATTGCCGGCGGCGATCTGCTCGGCCGCCGTGTGGTAGACGACGGCCGCGCGTCTCGCGTCTGCTCGGCGGCTCCGTCCAGCGGCATCGGCGCGATGTCGAGGCGCTTGCCCGTGCTCGTACTCGTAGATGTAGTGGAACAGTGCCGGTCTCGTGGTCGATCCAGCGCGATGCCGATGTCGCCGGTCTTCGAACACCTCGCGCAGCTTGTCGCCGACGAGGTCGACGATGCCCTGGAAGTCGAGCGACCCGGCCATGCCCTGCTGGATGCTGTTGATCACCGCCAGCTCGGCGTTGCGCTGCTCGGTTTCCTTCAGCAGCGCTGCGTCTCGTCGAAGAGGCGCGCGTTCTCCAGCGCCACGCCCATGCTCGACGCCACCGTCTGCAGCAGCCGCACTTCGGATTCGCCGAACGCGTGCTCGCGCTCGTGGTTCTCGAGCAGCAAGCTGCCCAGTCAGCCGGTCGCCGGAGAAGATCGGCACGAAGACAACGGCGTGCGCGTGGTCGGTGCCGGGCACGACGCCGATGCCGGCAGCGCTCTGCTCGGCGCGCGTGTTGTAGACGATCGGGGCGCGCGTCTCGCGCATCCTGTCGCCTGGACCGCCGGGTCGGGGCATAGCCGGCGCCATGTTGCAGCCGCTGGCCGTGCTCGTACTCGTACAGGTAATGGACCATGCCGGTCGTCTGGTCGATCCAGCCGGATGCCGAGGTCGCCGCGTCTTCAGCACCTCGCGCAGCTTGTCGCCGACGAGGTCGACGATCGCCTGGAAGTTGAGCTCCGCCGGCGATGCCCTGCTGGATGCTGTTGATCACCGCCAGCTCGGCGGCGCGCTGCTCGGTCTCCTTGAGCAGCCGCTGCGTCTCGTCGAAGAGGCGCGCGCTTTGCAGCGCCACGCCCATCGACGAGGCGATCGTGGTCAGCAGGCGCACCTCGGACTCGCCGAACGCGTGTTCGCGCTCGTGGTTCTCCATGCGTGATCGTGCCCACGCGCCGGTCGCCGACGACGATCGGAACCATCGCCATCGACAGCGCCTGGTCGGTGCCGGGCACGGCGGCGCTGCCCGCCGCGATCATGCTCCGCCACCGTGTTCTCGACGAGAGGCGTGCGCCGCGCGCAGATGCGGTCCCAGCGCTCGTCCGAATCGATCGACCTCGGTCGGGAAGGTGCAGGCGCGACGCCATGCTCGACGACGTAAGGTCGCTTGATCGTGCGCGTCGTCGTGGTCGATCCACGTGATGCCGATGTCGTCGCTCTTCAGCACCTCGCGCAGCTTGTCGCCCACCAGGTCGACGATGCCCTGGAAATCGAGCGAGCCCGCGATGCCCTGCTGGATGCTGTTGATGATGGTGAGCTCGCCGGCGCGCTGCTCGAGCTCGGCGGTGCGCTCGGCCACCTTGCGCTCCAGGCCCGCGGCGAAGCGCACGTTGGCGAGCGCCACGGCGGCCTGGCTCGCGAGCATCGCCAGCAGGTCGCGGTCGCCGTCGTGGAAGCGGCCGAAAGCGCCGTCGATGTCGGCAGTAGACGTAGCCCAGCAGCTCGCGCTGCACGATCAGCGGGACGATCAGGTGGCTGCGCTGCTCGATGCGCCTCGGCGCCGTCGGGCGTGTGGCGCAGGCTGACGGCGCGGTTGCGGCGCGCCTCCGAGCAGCCACGGCGTGACGCGATTCCAGCAGCGCGTGCTCGTCCTCGCCTGTGGGCACCAGCGAGCCGGCGATGGCGAGGCCCTGCGGCGCGTCCGGCGCTTCCAGCACCAGCAGCACGCGCTCGGCGCCGGAGAGCTCCGTCACTTCGTCGACCAGGAACTCGTGGAGCTCGGCCTCGGCTCTTGATCTCGTTCAGCCGCAAGCCCGGTGTCCACCAGCCGCTCGAACGACTCGCTCGAGGCTCACCTTGCCGGCGAGGTGCGCCTCGCGCTGCTTGCGCGGCAGCTTGCGCTCGCGCGCATGCGCGAGCCACGCGAGGACGATCTCGCGGTTCTCCTCGCGCTTGTTGAGGTAGTTGCGGCGCAGCCCTTCGTCGCTCAGGCTGGCGATGCGCGCGAGCAGCAGATCGCCAGGCCTGCTCCAGCGCCGCGTCCGCCAGCTTCGCGCTTTGCCGTTGGCCCGCAGCGCCTGGCTGTGGCGCCACCACACTGCGGCCGGGTTGATCGAGTCGAGCGGCGCGAAGTCCATGGCGCGGTGCATTGCGGCCGCGCGGCGCGTCGCCGCCAGGGCGGCGGCGGGATGCCCGGCGGCGAGATGCGCCCGCGCCGGCTTCGGTCAGCGCCTGCAGCTGCGTCGTCGGCTTCGAGCGATGTGGCCTGCTGCACCGCCCGCTCGAAGTGGCGCGCGGCGACGGCGGGCCGGCCCTCGCGCATGCGCGAGCCAGCCCGCGGCGATCGAGGGATACGCGCGAGAAGCGCTTGTCCCGCAGCGTGCGGGTCAGCGCGGTCGCTTCGGCGCCGAAGGCGCGGGCGTCGTCCAGCGATCCCGCCTGGAACGCCCATTCGGCGAGATTCCAGGTCGCACACCAGCAGCGATGCCATCGCTCCCGGCGCGGCGGCTGATGTCCGCCGCTTCGAGCGTCAGGCGTCGCGCGCGCCGGTACAGGCCCAGGTCGCGCATAGCTGCCGCCGAGGTTGCCGGTCGCCGTGGCCTGGCTCAGCACATAGCCCGCCGCCTTGAAGGCGTCGAGCGCCTGGCCGAAAAGACGCAGCGCCGTGGCGAGATCGGCCTCGACTGAGCGCGAGCGAGTTGAGCGCGCTGCCCTGGCCGAAGCAGGTCGCCGCAACGCCGTGCCAGCGCCAGCGCCTGCGGTCGACTGCCTCGCGAGCTCTCGGCGGTCTGATCGAGGATCCAGAGGATGCATGCTCTCGATCTGCAGCGCGCGGCCCTGCTGGACGGTGTCGCCCAGCGACTCGAAGAGCGTCGGCCGCCCGCGCGGCATGTTCGCAGCGCGGCGTCGAGATCGATCCGGCGCAGCGCTCTGCGCGCGCGCAAGGCGCAACAGGCTCAGCGCTTCGAGCTCCGGCTGGCGGCTCTTGCTGCGCCGCCTTCAGCGCGGCCGTCGCGCTGGCCACCGCGGCGCGCATCTCGCCCTGCGCCGCGCTGCACGAACGACTCGCGGCACAGCGCGCGCGCCATGCAGCGCGGCGCCGCCTTCGCGCTTGGCCAGCGCCTTCATCGCCTTCGCGTCGGCGGCGGCGCGCTCCAGGTCGCCGACGGCGATGTAGCTCTCCGAGCGCAGGTCGAGCAGCGTCATGCGCTCGTCGGCGGCGAGGGCCTTGCGCTTGAGCGCGGCGGTCGCGGCCGCGATGGCCTGCTCGTGCTGCCCGGCCCAGGCCAGGTCGGCGATCTGCTGCGTGTTCATCTCAGTCGGTCCCCCCTCGCTGCCACCACGGTCAGCGCCTCGACCAGCCGCTCGACGCGGATCGGCTTGGTCAGGTAGTCGTCCATGCCGGCGGCGAGGCACATCTCGCGGTCGCCCTGCATCGCGTTGGCCGTCATCGCGACGATGCGCGGCCGCTCGTCCGCGCGTCCAGTTCGCGCGTGATCTGCCGCGACGCTTCGAGCCCGTCCATCTCCGGCATCTGCACGTCCATCAGCACGACGTCGTAGGTCTGGCGCTCCACCGATTCGACGGCCTCGATGCCGTTCGACGCGAGGTCGGCGCGATAGCCCATCTGCTGCAGCAGGCGCAGCGCGAGCTTCTGGTTCACGACGTTGTCCTCGGCGAGCAGGATGCGCAGCGGATGGCGCGCCGCCATGCCCGCGATCGAGCGTTGCGCTTGGCGGGCGCTGCCGTGCCTTCGGCGCGGCGTCGCTGCGCGAGCAGCTCGATCAGCGTGTCGAAGAGCTGCGACTGGCGGAGCGGCTTCGCGAGGTAGGCGGCGAACAGCGCTGTCGGCGTCGCCGCGCCTCGCGCCGGCCGAGCGAGCTGAACAGCACCAGCGGCAGCTCGGATCGCCGGTCGCGGATCCGCTTGGCGAGCGCGACGCCGTCCATCTCCGGCATGTGCATGTCGAGGATCGCGAGGTCGAACGCCTCGCCCTCGCTTCGAGCCAGCGCAGCGCCTCCTCCGGCGACTCGGTGTCGCGCGGCACCATGCCCCACTTCGCGGTCTGCAGCGCGAGCACCTTGCGGTTCGTCGCGTTGTCGTCGACGATGAGCAGCCGCTTGCCCGCGAGCGCCGGCTGCGCGCCGATGAAATCGCGCCGGGCGTTCGGCGGCAGCTCGGCGGGCTGCGCACGGATCGTGACGAAGAACGTCGAGCCCTTGCCCGGGCCGGCGCTCTCCGCCCACATCGTGCCGCCCATCAGCTCGGCGAGGCGCTTGCTGATCGCGAGCCCGAGGCCCGTGCCGCCGTACTTGCGCGTCGTCGACGAGTCGGCCTGCGAGAACGACTGGAACAGCCGGCTCATGCCCTCCTCCGACAGACCGATGCCGGTGTCGCGCACGGCGAACGTCGAGCTCGATCTCGCCGATCGCGCGGCGTCGCGCTGACGGTGACCACCACTTCGCCCGCCTCGGTGAACTTCACGGCGTTGGACAGCAGGTTGAGCAGGATCTGCCGCAGCCGCGTCACGTCGCCGTTCATCGCCGCCGGCACGTCGCCTTCGAAGACGTACGCGATGTCGAGCTGCTTCTCGGCGGCGCGCGTGCTGACGAGGTCGAGCGCCGACTCGACGCACTCGCGCAGGTCGAACGGGTGCGCCTCGATGTCCATCCGGCCCGGCTTCGATCTTCGAGAAGTCGAGGATGTCGTTGATGATCGTGAGGAGCGCGTCGCCGGAGTCGCGGATCGTCGACGCGTAGTCGTGCTGCTCGGCGTCGAGCGGCGTGTCGAGCAGCAGCCCGCTCATGCCGATCACCGCGTTCATCGGCGTGCGGATCTCGTGGCTCATCGTCGCGAGGAACGCGCTCTTCGCCTCGTTGGCGCCCTCGGCGGCGGCGCGCGCTTCCTGCGCCTCCTTGAACAGCCGCGCGTTCTGGATCGCGATCACCGCCTGGTCGGCGAAGGTCTTGAGCAGCGCCGCCTCCTTGTCGCTGAACGGCCGCGGCGGCTGGCGGAAGACGCAGATCGCGCCGATGCCGCGCCCTTCCCACAGCATCGGGCTGTAGATCGCGGAATAGTTGCCGACCGCCGAAACCGCGCGGCGCGCGCTCTCGTGCGTCGGGGCGAGCGCCTGCGCATCGGCCACCTGGATCGTGCGGCGCTCGCGGATCGCCTGGCCGGTGAACGACTCCTCCACCGGCATCGACGCGTGCTTGCGCAGCGCCTCGAGCGCGGAGCCGCGCCATTCGCCGACCTTGACGCGGTCGTCGTCGTCGAGGAGGAAGATGCCGAGCTGCTCGCTCGTGAAGAGCCTCTGGCAGCTGTCGAGGATCTTGCCGAACACCGGCGTCGCATCGGCCACCGAGCTCGAGATCACCTGCAGCACCTCGGCGGTGGCGGTCTGCTGCTCGAGCGCCTCCTTGGTCTCGTTGAAGAGGCGCACGTTCTCGATCGCGATCACCGCCTGGCGAGCGAAGGTCTGCAGCAGCTGAACCTCCTTGTCCGCGAAGCGCCCGGGCTCGGCCCGGTTGACGTTGATCGCGCCGATGACGCGCTGGTCGTGCAGCATCGGCACGCTCATGGCGCTGCGAAAGCCGGCCTTGCGGACGGAGTCCTTCATGAAGGCCGGATAGTCGGCATCGGATTCGGCCAGCAGGTCGGCCACGTTGACCACTTCGCCGCTGCGAATTGCCCGCGCGGAGATCGCAGGGCCGTCGGCCCGCATCGGAAAGCCGCGCAGCAGGTCGCGACATCCCGTCCGAGTCGACGCCGAACGAGCTCACGGCGTGGATCCAGCTCCCCGTCGAAGCGGAAGACCAGCCCGTACTGCGCCCCGGTGAGCCGGGCCGCGCGCTCGGCGATGATGTCGAACACCGGCTGCACGTCGGTCGGCGATTCGCTGATGACCTTCAGCACCTCGGTGGTGGCCGTCTGCCGCTCGAGCGCCTCCTTCGTTTCGTTGAACAGCCGCACGTTCTCGATCGCGATCACCGCCTGGTCGGCGAAGGTCTGCACCAGCGCGATCTCCGCGGGCGTGAACGGGCTGACGGTGTTGCGCGCCACCGAGATCACGCCGATGCGTCTCGCCCTCGCGCAACAGCGGAACGTTCAGCACAGTGCGGAATCCATACCGCGCCTGGATCTCGCGCACGTCCGGGTATTCCGTGTCGATGCAGCGGAACGAGATCCACGACGTGGATCACCCGACGCTCGAGCGCGGCGCGACCGCCGACGGTGGTCCTGCGCAGCGCAAGCGTTTCACCGCGGGAATCGGCCGGATACCCTGGGCCGTAGGTCGTCATTGCGCGCAGCTCGTTGCCGTTCACGAGCCACACGCGGCTCATCTCCGCGTGACAGAGCAGACCCGCGCGCTCGGCCACGGCATCGAAAACCGGCAGCACGTCGGTCGGCGACTTGCTGATCACTTTCAGGATGTCCGCGGTCGCCGTCTGCCGTTCGAGCGCCTCCTTCGTCTCGTTGAACAGCCGCACGTTCTCGATCGCGATGACTGCCTGGTCGGCGAACGTCTTGAGCAGCTCCTCGTGTGCCTTCGAGACGAGGCCCGGCTGGTCCCAACCAACCGTGATCACGCCCAGCGGATTCCCCTCGCGCAGCAGCGGCACGCCGAGCATCCGCCGCCAGCGTCCGGCAATCGCCAGCGAGTGGGCGTACTCCGGATCGGTCAGTGCATCCTCCATCACGACGACAGCCTTGCTGAGAATCACTCGTCCCGAAATCTGCGTGCCGTCGGGGCTCATCGGGTAGCGACTGCGCATCAGCTTCAGGAACCTGAGCGTCGGAATTGCTCGTCGCGGTCAAGTGCAGCATTTCGCCGTCGAACAACACCACATTGGCGAACATGCCGTCACAGAGACTGACCGCGTTGCGACGATCGCGTCGAACACCGGCGACGCATCGGCAACCGAAGCGCTGATCGCTTGCAACACCTCGCCCGTCGCGGTCTGCTGCTCGAGCGCCACGCTGGGTCTCGTTGAAGAGCTGCGCATTGCGCAGCGCGAGGCCCATCGATGCGGCGACGGCGCTCAGCAGGTGCACTTCGGCTTCGCCGTAGGCGTCCTCGCGCTCGAAGCTCTCGAGCGTGATCGAGCGGTGCAGACGATCGCCGACGAAGATCGGCACGAAGACGCGACGACAGGCTCGTGTCGGTTCCCGGCGTCGTCTTGACGCCCATCGCTTCGGCTTCGGCCTGGTTCCTCAGCACGACGGGCTTGCCCGCGAGCAGCGCCTTGGCGAGCTTCGCTTCCGCCTTTGTACGGAGTCGGCGGCAGATTCGAATCGCTTGCCGTGCTCGTACGCATACAGCGAGTGCACGAGATCGGTCCTCGTCGCGCCAGCGGATCGACATGTCGCCGGTGCGGAAGAGCTCGCGCAGCTTGTCGCCGACCAGGTCGACGATCGCCTGGAAGTCGAGCTTCGCCGCCATCCCCTGCTGGACGCTGTTGATGACGGCGAGCTCGTTCGCCCGCTGCTCGAGCATCGCGTTCGACGCCGAGAGCTCCGCGGTGCGCTCGGCCACCTTGGCTTCCAGCCCTTGCGACCATTGCGCGTTGTCGAGCGCGACGGCGGCCTGCGCCGCCAGCATGCTCAGCAGGTCGCGGTCGGCGTCGTGAAAGCGGCCGAACGCGCCGTCGATGTCCGCGTACAGGTAGCCGAGCAGGCGCTGCTGCGCGATCAGCGGCGCGATGATGCTCGAGCGCTGGTCGAGCGCGTCGGCCGTCTCCGGCACGTGGCGCAGGGTCGTCGCGCGCGTGCGCCTCGTGTCGTCGAGCAGCGGCGCGATCGCCGACAGCGTCGCGCCTGCGTCCTTCGCCCGCCGGCAAGAGCGATCCGGCGATTTGCGGTCCGCTCGGGCGTCTCCAGCACCAGCAGCACGCGCTCGGCGCCGCTCAGTTCGGTGACTTCGTCGACGAGGAACTCGTGCAGCTCGGCGGCGCTGCGCAACTCGTTCATCCGCATGCCGGTGTCGACGAGGCGCTCGAAAGGCGCGCGCAGGTCGGCTTTCCCCGCGAGGTGCGCGGCGCGGCGCTTCGCCGGGAGACGGCGCTCGCGCGCGTGCTCGATCCATGCGCGCACGATCGCGCGGTGCGAGTCGATCTTGTTGAGGTAGCTGCGACGCAGGCCCTCGTCGCTCAGCGTGCCGATGCCTTCGAGCAGCAGCGCGTAGGCGTTTTGCAGCGCGCGTTGCGCTTCCTTGCTTGCGCCGTGCGCAACCAGCGCCTGGTGGCGCCACCACCAGACGTGAGCGGGCGAGAGACCCGCACCCATTGCGCGACGTTCCCGTGCGGCGAACAAGTCGACTGCGCGGCGCGAAGCCTCGAGCGCCTCCTCCGTGTCACCGGCGAGCAGATGTGCTGTGCACAGATCGGTCAGAGCCAGTATCTGGAAGCTGGTCTCCGGCATCGGCTCCACACGGCGCAGCGTGCTCGCGAGGAACGGCACCGCCGCCGCGCCGTCGCGCTCGAGATTGGCGACCATGCCGGAGAACCAGTCCATGGCGAGCGCCCAGAACCCGCCGCTGTTCGCGCCCGCGCAGGGACCGGCTCGCCTCGAGCTCGCCGAGGTACATGCGCGCCATTTCGGCGTTGCCCGCGAAGCAGGCGTTGCCGGCCACGATCGTCAGCCCATTCACCAGGTTGGCATAGTCGTGAAGGCGCCGCCGTATTTCCATCGATCGAAGCGCCATGCGGCTCGAGCGCCGGTACAGGCCCAAGCGCGCGGTAGGCAAGCGCGAGATTGTTGTAGATCGCCGCCTGTCCCGAGACGTTGCCGCACGCCTGGTAGCAGGCGAGCGACTGATGCAGACCGCGCAGGCGCTTCGCAAGATCGATGTGCTGGCGCCAGCGGATGTTGAGGGCCGAGGCTTCGCCCCACCGGTCGCCGTACCGCCTCGCGATCGCGAGCGCTTCGTCGGCCGCGCGCTCGCTTTCCTCCTTGTGGCCGAGATCGTCCTGCGCGCACGCGATGACCCAGAGCGCGCGTCCGCGCCTGCCCTCGTCGCCGAGCGCAGCGAACTGGCGCGCAGCGGCACGGGCATTTTCCACCGCGTCCACTGAGTCGCCGCTCGTCCGCATGCGCATTTGCGCCGCCGCGAGATTCAGCAGACACGTCGCGACGACGGTCTTCTTCCGGCTGCGACGCGCCGCGGCCAATGCCCGCTCGGCCGTCGCGACCGCGGCATCGATTCCCCCGGAGAATGCCTGGACGCGAGAGAGACAGTTCAACGCCTGCGCTTGCGAGCGTCGGGGCGACCGCTGCGCTCGGCGATCAGCGACCATCGCCTCGGCGTCCGCGAGCGCGCGATCGACTTCGCCCTGCGCCGAGAGGCTCTCGGCGCGCAACTCGAGCAGTCCGAGTCGATGCGGCGTCATCGCCGCCGCGCATCGCCAGCGCGGCCGTCGCGACATCGATGGCCGGCGCGTGCTGTCCGGCCCAGGCGAGATCGCGCGCCGCGGCGATCGCGTCGAGGAGCTCGGATCGCGGTCGCGCGCGCAGCGCGCGCTCGCGCGTGCCGCGCGACGGCTGCGACTCGTGTGTGCCGCCGTCGTCACCTCCACCATCTCAGCGACCGTTGCGCGCGACCACGCTTTGCAGCGCCTCGACCAGCTGATCGACGCGGATCGGCTTGGTCAGGTAGTCGTCCATGCCCGCGGCGAGGCACATCTCGCGGTCGCCCTGCATCGCGTTGGCCGTCATCGCGACGATGCGCGGCCGCTCGGCGGCGCTCCACTGCGTCGTGATCCGCCGCGACGCTTCGAGCCCGTCCATCTCGGGCATCTGCACGTCCATCAGCACGACGTCGTAGGTCTGGCGGCGCACCGACTCGACCGCCTCGATGCCGTTCGACGCGAGGTCGGCGCGGTAGCCCATCTGCTGCAGGATCCGCAGCGCGAGCTTCTGGTTCACGACGTTGTCCTCGGCCAGCAGGATGCGCAGCGGATGGCGCGCCGCCATCCCCGGATCGATCGACGGCTTGACCGGCGCCGCCGCGGGCTTCGGGCCCTCGTCGTGTCCCAGCAGGCCCACCAGCGTGTCGAAGAGCTGCGACTGGCGGATCGGCTTGGCGAGCGACGCGGCGAAGAGGCTGTCGTCGGTCTCGCGCCGGCCGAGCGAGCTGAAGAGCACCAGCGGCAGCTTCGGGACTCACTTCGCGAATCTTCCGCGCGAGCTCCGTGCCGTCCATCTCCGGCATGTGCATGTCGAGGATCGCGAGGTCGAACGCCTCGCCGCCGCGAAGCCAGCGCAGCGCTTCCTCGGGCGAGTCGCGTGTCGCGCGCCGCCATGCCCCACTTCGCCGTCTGCAGCGTGAGCACGCGCCGGTTGGTTGCGTTGTCGTCGACGACCAGCATTCGCTTGCCCGACAACGCGGGCTGCTCGCCGACGAAGTCGCGGCGGCTCGCGCCGGGGAGCTCGGCGGTCGGCACCTGGATGCTGAAGGAGAACGTCGAGCCCTTGCCGAGGCCCGCGCTCGACGCCCACATCCGGCCGCCCATCAGCTCCGCGAGGCGCCTGCTGATCGCGAGCCCGAGACCCGGTGCCGCCGTACTTGCGCGTCGTCGACGAGTCGGCCTGCGAGAACGACTGGAACAGCCGGCTCATGCCCTCCGACGTCAGGCCGATGCCGGTGTCGCGCACGGCGAACGTGAGCTCGACGCTGCCCTTCGACACGGGCGCGGCCGTGACGCTCAGCACGACCTCGCCGGCGTCGGTGAACTTCACCGCGTTCGACAGCAGGTTCAGCAGGATCTGCCGCAGCCGCGTCACGTCGCCGCTCGACGGCCGGCGGCACGTCGCCTTCGAAGAGGTACGCGATGTCGAGGTGCTTCTCCGCGGCGCGCGCGCTGACGAGGTCGAGCGCCGATTCGACGCAGTCGCGCAGATCGAACGGCTGCGCCTCGATGTCCATCCGCCCGGCCTCGATCTTCGAGAAGTCGAGGATGTCGTTGATGATGGTGAGGAGCGCGTCGCCCGAATCGCGGATCGTCGTCGCGTAGTCGTGCTGCTCGGTGTTGAGCGGCGTGTCGAGAAGAAGTCCGCTCATCCCGAGGACCGCGTTCATCGGCGTGCGGATCTCGTGGCTCATCGTGGCGAGGAAGCTCTTCGCCTCGTTCGCCGCCTCGGCCGCCGCGCGCGCTTCCTGCGCCTGCGTGGAACAGCCGCGCGTTCTGGATCGCGATCACCGCCTGGTCGCCGAAGGTCTTGAGCAGCGCGAGCTCCTTCTCCGAGAAGGGCCTCGGCGGCTGACGCACCACGCAGATCGACCCGATGCCTGCGTCTTCCCACATCATCGGCGCCCACGCGACCGAGAAATTGCCGAGAAGATCGAGCATCGAGCGGACCGGCGGACGGCGCGTCGGTCATCGCCGCGGCATCGGGGATGTAGACCGTGCGGCGCTCGCGCATCGCTACCGCCGTCATCGTGTCCTCGAGCGGCTTCGGGTACGCGCTCGCAATCGCTTCGATGGCCGCGCCGCGCCACGCGGCCGCGTGGAGCCGGCCGTCGTCGCCGGCGAGGAAGATGCCGAGCTGCTCGGTCGCGAACAGATGCTGGCCGCTCTCGAGAATCTTGTCGAACACCGGCTGTCGTGTCGGCGACCGAGCTGCTGATGACGCGCAGCACCTCGGCGGTCGCCGTCTGCTGCTCGAGCGCCTCCTTCGTCTCGTTGAACAGCCTCGCGTTCTGCAGCGCGACGCCGACGTTGGCGGCGATCGTGCTGAGCAGGCGCTCGTCGTCGGCGTCGTAGGCGCCCTCGATCTTGCGTGCTCTGCACGCTGACCACGCCGAGGCAGGTGCCGCCTACGATGATCGGCACGCCGAGGTACGAGAGCGCTCGCCGGCCGACGACGCCGGCGCCGAGCCCGAGCTTGCGACGGTCGTCGTCGGTGTTGATGATGATCGGCGCGCGCCGGTGCTGATGATCCTGCTGGTAAGCCCTTCGCCGATCTTCAGCGGCTTGATCTCGTCGCCGTACTGGTACGGGAAATCGATCGATTCCGGTGCGCGGGTCGAGCAGCGCCACGTAGGCGACGTCGGCCTTGAACACGCCGCGGATCTGCTCGCCGACGAGCTCGAGCAGCGCCGCGATGTCGAGCTTGCCGCGCGAGCTGCTGCGACACCGTGTTGATCGTGGCGAGCTCGGCGGCGCGCTGCTGCGACTCGGCGAAGAGCCGCGCGTTCTCGATCGCGACGGTGGCCTGCAGCGAGAGCCCGACGAGGAAATCGAGCTCGGTCTGGTCGAACGGCTTGCCGCCGGTGCGCCACACGGCCATCGCGCCTTTGACGACCTTGCCGGCCATCAGCGGCGCGACCATCAGCCGCTCTTCCTCGTGCTGGTCGGTGCCGGCTGATCTGGAGCGCGCGCGGGTCCGCGCCCGTGTCGTTGATGAACTCGGCGCGACCGCTCTGCAACAGGCTGCCGATGATGCCCTCGCCCAGCTCGATCTCCGTCGCCTGCAGCGCCTCCGCGATGTCGCCGACCGCCACGATCGCCCGGTAGGTCCGGCCGCCGCGTCGGGCAGGAAGATCGCGCTGTTGTCGGCGGCCAGCAGGTCCTTGGCGTGCCGCGCGATGCGGTCCATCACCGTCGGCAGGTCGAGCGTCGACGAGATGTCGCGGCCGACTTCGGCCAGCGCCGCCGATCTCGCGCGTGCGCCGCTGCGTCTCGTCGAAGAGCGCGCGTTCTCGAGCGCGACGCTCATGCTGTTGGCGAGCGTCTGCAGCAGGCGCACGTCCGAGGCGCTGAACGCGTCCTCGCGCTCGGTGTCGCCGAGCTCGATCAGCCCGCGCGCCTGGTCGCTCGCGACCAGCGGCACGAAGACCGCCGACTTCTCCATCTGCGTTCCGGGCAGGACGCGTGCTGCCGTACTTCGCGAGCTCGGCCGCCATGTCCTGTTGATGACCAGCGTCTCGCGCGTGCGCAGCACGTGCGCGGCAAAGCCCTTGTCGGAGAGCGGCCTGCGATGCGATCGAGATCCGCTTCCCCTCTTCGTACGAGTAGGGGAAGTGGATCAGGTTCGGTCTGCGGGTCGTAGATGCGGATGCTCGATGTCCGCCTGGTTGAAGATCTCGCGGATCTTGTCGCCGACCGCGTCGTAGATCCCCTGCATGTTGAGCTCGGCGGCGAGCGCCTGCTGCACGCTGTTGATGATCGCGAGCTCGGCGGCGCGCTGCTCGCTCTCCTTGAACAGGCGCTGCGTCTCGTCGAAGAGGCGCGCGTTCTCCAGCGCGACGCTCATCGCGTTGGCGAGCGTCTGCAGCAGGCGCACGTCGGAGGCGCTGAACGCGTGCTCGCGCTCCATGTCGGCGAGGCTGATCAGCCCGCGCGCCTGGTCGCCGGCGACCAGCGGCACGTAGACCGCCGACTTCTCCATCTGCGTGCCGGGCAACAGTGAAGCTGCCGAATTTCGCCGATCGCCTGCGCCATGTTCTCGTTGATGACGAGCGTCTCGCGCGTGCGCAGGACGTGGGCGGCGAATCCCTTGCCGCCGAGCGGCTCGGATCGGGATGTCGATCCGCTTCCCGTTTTCGTAGATGTACGGGTAGTGGATCAGGTCCGTCTGCGGGTCGTAGATGCGAATGCCCATGTCCGCCTGATTGAAGATCTCGCGGATCTTGTCGCCGACCGCGTCGTAGATCCCCTGCATGTTGAGCTCGGCGGCGAGCGCCTGCTGCACGCTGTTGATGATCGCGAGCTCGGCCGCGCGCTGCTCGCTCTCCTTGAACAGGCGCTGCGTCTCGTCGAAGAGGCGCGCGTTCTCGAGCGCGACGCTCATGCTGTTGGCGAGCGTCTGCAGCAGGCGCACGTCGGAATCGCTGAACGCGTGCTCGCGCTCCATGTCGATCAGGCTGATGAGCCCGCGCGCCTGGTCGCCGACGACGAGCGGCACGTAGAGCGCCGACTTCTCGTCCTGCGTGCCGGGCAGCGTGTAGCTGCCGTATTTCTCGTCTCGCGCTCGCGCATGTTCTCGTTGATGACGAGCGTTTCGCGCGTGCGGATGCACGTGCGCGGCGAATCCCTTGTCGCTCAGCGGGCGGGAGTCGATCTCGATCCGCTGTCCGTTCTCGTAGACGTACGGGTAGTGGATCAGGTTGGTCTGCGGATCGTAGATGCGGATCCCACGTCCGCCTGATGGAAGATCTCGCGGATCTTGTCGCCGACGGCGTCGTAGATCCCCTGCATGTTGAGCTCGGCGGCGAGCGCCTGCTGCACGCTGGTGATGATCGCGAGCTCGGCCGCGCGCTGCTGCTCGGCCTTGAACAGGCGCTGCGTCTCGTCGAAGAGGCGCGCGTTCTCGAGCGCGACGGTCATCGCGTTGGCGAGCGTCGTGAGCAGGCGCACGTCGGAGTCGGCGAACGCGTTCTCCTGTCGCCGTAGAGCGCGACGACGCCGACCGCTTCGTCGCCTTTCAGGATCGGGACGCCGGCGTAGCTGATCGTCGCCAGCGCCGTAGTGCTGATCGCCGATCATCCTCGAGCCGAGCTCGGCCGCGCGCTCCATGAGGTTCTCGTTGATGACGAGCGGCTGGCGGGTCTGGATGACGTGCGCGGTGAGACCCGTTCCCAGCGGCGTCGGATCGATCGGGAAGCGCTCGCCATGCTCGAGGTAGTACGGCATCGCACAGCAGGCCGGTCTGCCGGTCGTAAAGCGCGATCGACATGTCCTTGGTGCCGAAGATCTCGCGGATCTTGTCGCCGACGAGATCGACGATCGCCTGGAAGTCGAGCTGGGCGGCGAGCCCCTCCTGCACGCTGTTGATGATCGCGAGCTCGGCGGCGCGCTGCTCGCTCTCCTTGAACAGGCGCTGCGTCTCGTCGAAGAGGCGCGCGTTCTCGAGCGCGACGCCCATGCTCGCGGCGACGGTGCTGAGCAGCCGCACCTCCGCTTCGCCGAAGGCGTTCTCGCGCTCGATAGTTCTCCAGCAGCGATCGTGCCGAGCACGCGGTCGCTGCCGAGGATCGGAACGCTCACCGACGATAGCGCTCTGGTCGGTGCCCGGAACGTACCGTGATGCCCAGGGCCTGCCTGCTCGGCGTCGGTTCGTGATGACGCGGCTGGCGGTTCTCGACGATCGTGACCCACGCGTCCGCCGGGCCGAACGGCTCTCGGCGGCAGACGTCGAGGCGCTCGCCATGCTCGTATTCGTAGAGGTAGTGAATCAGATTGGTCTTGCGAGTCGTGCCAGCGGATGCCGATGTCGCCGGTCTTGAAGACCTCGCGCAGCTTGTCGCCGACCAGGTCGACGATCGCCTGGAAGTCGAGCTCGGCCGCCATCCCTTCCTGGATGCTGTTGATCACCGCCAGCTCGGCGGCGCGCTGCTCGGTCTCCTTCAGCAGGCGCTGCGTCTCGTCGAAGAGGCGCGCGTTCTCGAGCGCGACGCTCATGCTCGCGACGACGGTCTGAGCAGGCGCACGTCGGCTTCGCCGAACGCGTCCTCGCGCTCGTAGTCTGCCAGACGCCGATCGAGTCCGAGGACGCGATCCTGCCGGAGACGATGGGAACGGCGACGAACGACTTCTCCATCTGCGTGCCGGGGATGTTCGTCGACCCGACCTCCGCCATCCGGCGCTCCATGTCGCGATTGACGATCCAGGGCTGCCGCGTCTCGATCACGAACTTGGCGACGCCTCTCGAGCGGCGGCGGCGGCGCGCTGATGCCGGCGGCCGCGCTCCTTGAGGTAGGCGAAGAGAACCTGATTCGACTGCGGCGTCGTACCAGCGGATGCCGATGTCCTGCGTCTTGAACACCTCGCTCAGCTTGTCGCCGACGAGTCGTCGATCGCCTGGAAGTCGAGCTTCGCCGCGAGCCCTTCCTGGACGCTGTTGATGATCGCGAGCTCGGCGGCGCGCTGCTCGGTCTCCTTCAGCAGCCGCTGCGTCTCGTCGAACAGGCGCGCGTTCTCGAGCGCCACGCCCATGCTCGCCGCCACGGTCGTGAGCAGGCGCACGTCCGAATCGCCGAACGCGTGCTCGCGCTCGAAGTTCTCGATGATGATCGCCGCCGAGCACGCGATCGCTGCCGATGATCGGGACCGACACGATCGATTTGCTGCTGTCCGTGCCCGGCACCGATGCCTGCCGCCGCGACTTCCTCCGCCGTATTGCGCACGACCGGCTGCGCGCTCGACGTAAGGGTCTCCCATGTGCCGTCGGGCTTCGGCGGCGCGGAGGGGATCGTCAGGCGCTCGCCGTGCTCGTACTCGTACAGATAGTGGACTAGCCGCTTGGTCTTCGTCGTACCAGCGGATGCCGATGTCCTCGGTCCGCAACACTTCGCGCAGCTTGTCGCCGACGAGGTCGACGATGGCCTGGAAGTCGAGCTCGGCCGCCAACGCCTTCCTGGATGCTGTTGATGACCGCGAGCTCGGCGGCGCGCTGCTCGGTTTCCTTGAGCAGCCGCTGCGTCTCGTCGAACAGGCGCGCGTTCTCGAGCGCGACGCTCATCGCTTGCCGAGCGTCGTCAGCAGACTCACGTCCGAATCGGCGAACGCGTGCTCGCGCTGCTTGCCGACGCAGATCATTCCGCTGGCGGCATCGCCGTGCAGGATGGGGACGTAGATGAACGAGTTGTCCTCCGTGTCGCCGCCGAGATTCCTGGCGCCGAGCTCCGCCATCCGCCGGTTCAGCTCCTCGACGGTATGAATCACGATGGGCTTCTTCGTCCGGAGAACGTGCGCGGTGAATCCGCGCGGCGCCATCGGCTCCGGACGGAAGCGCTCGCCGTGGTCGAGCAGGAACACATAGCGCGTCAAGTCGGTCTTGCGGCGTCGTACAGACTGATCCCGACCACGTCCGCATCGAATATCTCGCGCATCTTGTTCGCCGACGAGGTCGTGGATCGCCTGCATCTCGAGCTTCGAGGCGAGCCCTTCCTGCACGCTGTTGATGATCGCGAGCTCGGCGGCGCGCTGCTCGGTCTCCTTGAGCAGACGCTGCGTTTCGTCGAAGAGGCGCGCGTTCTCGAGCGCGACGCCCATGCTCGCAGCCACCGTGGTGAGCAGGCGGATTTCCGCTTCGCCGAACGCGTGCTCGCGCTCGTAGTTCTCCAGTTGCATCGTCCCCAGCACGCGATCGCTGCCGACGATCGGAACGCGAACGATCGCGATCGACCGATCGGTGCCTGGAAGCGGATCCGCAAATCCCACGGCCCGCTGCTCGGCAAGGGTGTTGGCAACCTGAATTTCGCGGCGTCCGCAGAATCCTCTCGGTCAATCCGCCGGCCTTCGGCGCCGTCGGCGGAATGTTGAGTCGAACCCCGTGCTCGAACGCATAGAGGAAGTGGATCTGGTTCGCTTTCTCGTCCCACCAACTGATACCGATATCGCCGGTGCTGAACACCTCGCGCAGCTTGTCGCCGACGAGATCGATGATGGCCTGGAAGTCGAGCTCGGCCGCCATCCCCTCCTGGATGCTGTTGATGACCGCGAGCTCGGCGGCGCGCTGCTCGGTTTCCTTCAGCAGATGCTGCGTCTCGTCGAAGAGGCGCGCGTTCTCGAGCGCGACGCCCATGCTCGCGGCGACCGTGCCGAGCAGGCGTATCTCAGCCTCGCCGAACGCGTTTTCGCGCTCGTAGTTCTCGATGACGATCGATCCGAGCACACGGTCACCGCCGATGATCGGGACATCTGATCAGCGACATGCTGCTGTCGGTCCCGGGAATCGGTGCTGCCCCGTGCTTCGCGTACTCCGACTTGTTGATGACGAGAGGCTGGCGCGTCCGCCGCATCGTCTCGAAGCTGCCATTCGGTCGCGGTGGTTGCGGCGGAATGCGTCAGGCGCTTTCCCGTGTTCGTAGACGTACAGATAATGAAGCAGGTTCGTCGGCTCTTCGTACCAGATGATGCCCAGGTCCGGCGTGGCGAACACTTCGCGCAGCTTGTCGCCGACGAGGTCGACGATCGCCTTGAAGTCGAGCTCGGCCGCGATCCCCTGCTGGATGCTGTTGATGATCGCGAGCTCGTTCGCGCGCTGCTCGAGCTTCGCGTTCGACGCATTGAGCTCTTCGGTGCGCTCGGCGACCTTCTGCTCGAGACCCTGCGACCACTGCGCGTTGTCGAGCGCGACGGCGGCCTGGCTCGCGAGCATGCCGAGGAGGTCGCGATCGGATTCGCGGAAGCGCCCGAACGCGCCGTCGAGATCGGCGTAGAGGTAGCCGAGAAGCTGCCGCTGCGCGATCAGCGGCGCGATGATGCGCGAGCGCTGCTCGAGCTCGCTCGCGCCGGCGGGCGTGTGGGCGAGGCTCGCGGTACGCGTGCGCCGCACTTCCGCGAGCGCAAGCGGTCGACCTCGCCGAGCAGCGCGCCCGCATCCTCGCCGCGCGGCACGAGCGAGCCCGCGAGCTGCAGCCCCTGCGGAGTCTCGAGCACGAGCAGCACACGTTCGGCGCCGGAGAGCTCGGTCGCCTCGTCGATCAGGAATTCATGCAGTTCCTCGGCGCTGCGCAGCTCATTGAGACGCAGGCCGGTGTCGACGAGCCGCTCGAACGGCTCTCGCAGGTTCGCTTCGCCCGCGAGGTGCGCGGCGCGTCGCTCCGCAGACAGCCGCCGCTTGCGCGCATCGGCGAGCCACGCGTCGACGATCTCGCGGTTGCTCTGGATCTTGTTCAGGTAGTTGCGGCGCAGACCCTCGTCACTCAAGCCGGCGATCCCCTGCAGCAGGAACCCGTACGCCATCTCGAGCGCCTCGCGCGCGGCGTCCGGCTTTCTTGTTGGCGCGCAGCGCCTGGCTGTGCCGCCACCACGACGTCGCCGGCGACATGCCGTCGAGCGCCGCCAGGTCGTGCGCCTTGTGCAGCTCGGTGGCGCGCCGCGTGGCGGTCAATGCGGCGCGCGGTTTCCCGAGCGCGAGGGACGCCTCGCCGACCAGCATCAGGCCGTCGATTTCGATCGCGACGCGATCGAGCTCGCGGCCGATGCGCTGTTGCGCTCGGAAACAATCGCAGCGCGTCCGCAGCGTCGCCCTCGAGCAGCGCAAGCCGGCCACGGGCGCTCGCGACCATCGCATCGTGCAACGGGCTTCGCGCCGCGCGCTTCGTCGCGTTCATTTCGGCGATATAGGCTCGCGCGCCTTCGAGGTGCCCCATCTGGAGCTCCGCTTCGATCAGCGGGATGGCGACGTTGTGCGAGCGAGACGTCCGCCACCGATGCGGCGATAGATTTCCTTCGCCTTGAGGTACAGCCGGCGGGCGCGCCGGTACAATCCGAGCGCCGCATAGGTGATGCCCATGTTGCCGGTCATCATCGCCTGCCGTTCGACGTAGCCGGCGGCTTCGAAATCGGCGAGCGCGAGCATGGACAACTTCAACGCCGCGGCGAGATCGGCCTCGTGGAAAATCAGCATGTTGAGTGCGTTGCCCGCGCCGTACAGATCGCCGCAGCTGCGGCAGAGCGCGAGCGCCTCGCTCGCCGCCTTGTTGCCTTCGGCGGCGCGACCCTGGTGAGCCGCGATACATGGCGACAACCCAGAGCGCGCGCCCCTGACCGGAGGGATCGCCGAGCTTGCGAAACAGCTCGGCCGCTTCCAGTCGCGTTCTTGAGAACCCGGTCGCCGGGCTTTTCGCGGTATTGCGCTTCGGCGAGACGAAACAGGCTCATCGCGATCAACGGCGATTGCTTGCTCTCGCGCGCCGATTTCAGCGCCGCCGTGGCGCTCGCGACGGCGGCCTTCACCTCGCCTCTGCGCATCTGCACCAACGCCTGGCGATTGAGCGCCTGCGCCTTCGACGCCGCCGATTTCGTCTTGCGGGCAAGGTCGAGCATCGCGGCGGCGTCCGCGCCGGCGCGCTCGAGATCGCCCAGCGCGACGAAGCTCTCCGCGCGCAGGTCGAGAAGATTCAACCGAACAGCAACGTCCAACGCCAGCCGCGCCCAGCGCCGTCGGTGGCGAGCTCGATCGCCTGCGCGTGCTGGCCCGCCCGCGCGAGATCGGCGACGCGCGTCACCGAGGCGCGCGATCCATCGACTCGGGCCGCGACGGCGCTGCGCACCGCGCCGCTTGTCTGCTTTGGTCGAGGCCGGACGCGGCGCCTTGCCCGCTTTCTTCCGCGCCGGCTGCGGTGCGATGGCGTCCGTCATGGCGCTACTTGACGAGACCCAGGTTCTTCGCCGAGTTCATGTACTCCTGCGTGCGCTCCTTCATGAACGCCGGCATCATCTCGACGGTGATGTCGGTGACCTCGAAACCCTGCTCGAACATCTTCTTCCGCATTTCCGGATCCTTGTTGAGCGCATCCATCATGTCGGACACCTGCTTGCGCACCGCGGGCGGCGTCGATTTCGGAACGCCGATGCCGCGATAGGCGCCGTCGACCCAGTTGTATCCCAGCTCGCGGAACGTCGGCACGTCGGGAAACTGCGGCAGGCGCTTCTCCGTTGCGACGGCGAGCATCCGCATCTTGCCCTTTCTGCTGTATCGCGAGCGTCGAATAGGACATCGCCGCCGAAACGTGACCGCCGAGGATCGACGCGATCATGTCGCCGGTTCCCTTGAACGGCACGTACGTCGTCTTGATGCCGAGCTCGCGGTCGAGGCGCACCTGCGCGACGTGGTTCGCCGAATTCGTCCCCGAGCCGGCGAGCGTGACGGCGGTGGGCTTCTCCTTCGCCGCGCGCACGAGGTCGGCGAACGTCTTGAACGGGCTGTCGGCCGCGACGATCACCGCGTCCGGCGTGTAGTGGAAGAAGTAGACCGGCGTGATGTCCTCGGTCTTGTATTGCGTTTCGGGCTCGAGCGGCTGCAGCACGATGTGCGGCAGGTTGACGCCGACGATCGTGTGGCCGTCGCCCGGCATGTTGTTCAGTCTGCGACCAGGCGAGCGCGCCGCCCGCGCCCGGCTTGTTGATGACGACCATCTCCTGCTTGTACTTGATCTGAGAACGCCTGCGCCTGCAGCCGCGCCGCGATGTCGGACTCGCCGCCCGCCGCGAACGGAATGATGTACTGGACCGGCTTGTCAGGGTAGGCGGCGGCGACCGAGCGCGACTGCGAGGGCGAGGACGCCTGCAATGTTGCGGGCGAGGACGAATGCGTTCATGGCGCTCTCCTGTTCGACTGCGGCGGGGAAACCGGCGTCTCCCCGATTCTAGCTCCGGGCACGACCCGACGGACGCGCGTCGCGAGGTATCATCGCGACTTTCCGGTGACGCGAGTCCCGCGTTTCCGGACTCTCCCCCACGAAAAGGACGATCGTATGGCCATCACCATGTATCAAGCCTCCGCGCCGGTGTTCATCAAGATCCTCGGCAATCTCAGGGCGATCCTGGAGAAGGCGGCCGCGCACGCGGCGGCGAAGAAGATCGACGAATCGGTCTTCGTCAACGCGCGGCTCTATCCGGACATGCTGCCGCTTTCGGCCCAGGTGCAAATCGCCTCCGACATGGCGCGCGGCACGATGGCGCGCCTTTCCGGCGCCGAGCCTCCCGCGATCGAGGACAAGGAGAAGACCTTCGCCGACTTGATCGCCCGGATCGATGCCGCGGTCGCCTACGTGCGCTCGTTCCAGGCGGCGCAGATCGACGGCTCGGAAACGCGGCAGATCACGCGCAAGCTTCGCGGCAACACGGTGAACTTCACGGGCTCCGACTACCTGTTCACGTTCGCGATGCCGAACTTCTATTTCCACGCGACGACCACCTACGCGATCCTGCGCCATAACGGACTGGAAATCGGCAAGGGCGACTTCCTCGGGCTCGGCTAACGCTTGAGCACGATCGCGGCGTCGCTGTCGAACGCGACGCCGACGGGCTCGTCGCGGCGGCGAGGCACGCGCGCGTCGCCGTCGAAGACGAGCAGCTCGCCCCACGGGGTGGCCACCACGTACTCGATGCGGCTGCCGAGGTAGGCGGCGCGCTTCGTGACGCCGGGCAGCGCACCCGCTCCCAGGTCGACGATGCGCAGCCGGTGGGGCCGGATCGCGAGCGTCGCGGGACCGGGCGCCATGCCGTCGGCGCGAATCACCACGCCAAGATCGCCCGCGACGAACTTCGCGCCGCCGCGCCTCGATCGCGAGCTCGCCGTCGATCAGGTTGGCGTCGCCGATGAAGTCGGCGAGAAAGCGCGACGCCGGCTGCTCGTAGAGCTCGTGCGGCGTGCCCTGCTGCGCGATGCGCCCGCCTTCCATCACGATGATGCGATCGGAGACGGCGAGCGCCTCCTCCTGGTCGTGCGTGACGTAGATGACGGTGAGCGCGAGCGACTGCTGCAGCTCGCGGATCTCCTGGCGCACGCGGCGGCGCAGCTTCGCGTCGAGGTTCGACAGCGGCTCGTCGAAGAGCAGCACCGCCGGCTCGAGCACGAGCGAGCGCGCGACGGCGACGCGCTGCTGCTGGCCGCCGGAGAGCTCGGACGGCAGCCGCGCGTCGAGCCCGGTGAGGCCGAGCATCGCGAGCTTCGCGTGCGCGAGCTCCTTCGCCTTCGCCTTGTCCATCCGCATCGACATCGGGCCGTAACAGACGTTCTCCAGCACCGTCATGTGCGGGAACAGCGCGTACGACTGGAACACCATGCTCACGTTGCGCTCGTTCGCCGCGCGCAGCGTCACGTCGGTGCCGCCGATCAGGATGCGGCCGCCCGACACCGACTCGAGCCCGGCGACCATCCGCAGCGTCGTCGTCTTGCCGCAGCCCGACGGGCCCGAGCAGCGTGACGAGCTCGGCCGGCTCGACGCGAAACGACACGTCGTCGACGGCGGTCACCTCGCCGTAGCGCTTGGTCACGTGCTCGAATACGACACCGCCCGCGCTCTTGTCCATGTCAGTGCCCCGTTGCCAGCATCGTCGTCGCCCGCCGTCCCAGCCGCGCCTCGCCGATGCCCTTCTGCACGGCGAGCAGCACCGCCAGCATGAAGACGATGAGCACCGACGAGTACGCGATCGCGAGCGGGTATTCGCCCGCCTCGACGCGATTGATGATGTAGACGGTCGCGAGGTTGTACTTGGCGGTGGCGAGGAAGATCACCGCGCTCACCGCCGTCATCGCGTGCGTGAAGCTGAAGACGAGCGTGGCGAGGATCGCCGGGCGCAGCAGCGGCACGATCACCTGCCGCAGCGTGCGCACCGTCGACGCGCGCAGCGTGGAGGACGCCTCGTCGAGCGTCTTGTCGATCTGCGCGAGCGCCGCGACGCCGGCGCGAACGCCGACGGGCATGTTGCGGAACACGAAGCACAGCACGAGGATCGCCATGCCGCCGGTCAGCTCCAGCGGCGGCACGTTGAACGCGACGATGTACGACACGCCGATGACCGTTCCGGGGATGGCGAAGCTCACCATCGTCAGGAACTCGAACGATCGTCGCCCTGCGAACCGATGCCGCGTGATCACGTAGGCGGCGAGCAGGCCCAGCATCGCGGTCAGCGGCGCCGACACCGCGGCGACCTCGATCGTCGTGAAGAAGCTGTTCCACGCCGAGCCGGTGAACAGCAGTCCGCGCGCGCCCCACTCGATCCCGAAGCCGTCGGCGAAATGCGCAAGCGAGAGCGTCATGTCGCCGCGGCCGATGTCCTTGACGAATCCGCCGACGAAGATGACCACGTAGCAGACGATCGTGAACGCGATCCAGAAGGCGGCGATGCCGAAACAGCTGCGCCACAAGCCGCGCGGCAGCTGCGCCGGCATGCCGCCGTCGCCCTTGCCGCTCACCGTCACGTAGGACGCGTGACCGAGCCAGCGCTGCTGCAGCCAGAAAGCGACGAGCGTGAAGCCGAGGAGCACCGAAGCCAGGACCGCGGCGCGTCCTGGATCGTGTTGCGCGCCGGCCACCGCGAAGAAGATCTTGACGGAGAGCACCTCGAAGTTGCCCGACAGCACGATCGGATTGCCGAAGTCCGCCAGGCTTTCGACGAAGCCCAGCAGGAACGCATTGGCGAGCGCCGGGCGCAGCAGCGGCCAGGTGACCGAGCGGAACACGCGAGCCGCGCGACGCGCGCAGCGTCTGCGCCGCCTCTTCGAGCGCGGGACTGACAGCGGTCAACGCGCCGTGCAGGATCATGAACGCGATCGGCGAGAACGCCAGCATCTGCGCAAGCGTCAGGCCGGGCAGGCCGTAGATCCATCGCGTGCGCGGAATGCCGAAAGCCGGACAGCCAGCTCGTCACGAGCCCCGTGCGCCCGAACAGCACGATCAGCGCCAGCGCGATCACGAACGGCGGCGTGATGATCGGCAGGATCGACATCAGCTTCAGCAGTCCCGCGTAGCGCTGCCCGCCGCGCTGGACGACGAGCGCGAGCGCGAGACCGAGCAGCGTGGAGAGCACGCCGACGACGGTCGCGAGCAGCGCCGAATTGATCGCGACGCCGCAGCGCGTGCCGCCGCGCAGGCAGTCGAGACTCCAGATGTCCGCGGTGAAGAGCCGCTCGACGGCAAGCCCGGGCGCGAAACGTCCCTGCTGATCGAGCACCGCGGCGAGCAGCGCCTTGCCGACCGGGAAGAAGATGAAGATCGCCAGCAGCCCGGCGACGACGATGACGATCGTCGCGATCACGGGATCGCCGCCAAAGACGCCGCGACGCGCGATCGCGCGCGCAAAGCAGATGGTGAGCGCGGTCAACGCGAGCGCAGCGCCGATGCCGAACGCGGGCCCGCCCGGACTCTGGGCGAATCCGGTGCCGAACGCCCACACGACAGCGAACGCGCTGGCGATCGCCGTGCCGCGATCCTGGCCGAGCCACGCGAAGACCGCGGCGGCGACGGCGGCCGCAAGGAGCGGCCACATCGAAGGTCGCGCCGGCGACGGCGAGGCCGAGCGCCGACGCTCCGCCCTCCAGCGCCCACGGCAAGCGCGGCGAGCGCAACGATCGCGAACGCCGCGACAAATGCGGTCGCGCGATCGCGCGCCGACGGTACGAAGACCGCCGGCGCAAGCGCGGTTGCAACCACCTAGCGAGCCCGCAACGTCACTTCGGCAGCGTCGAGACTTCCTTGTCCCATTTCGTCAGCAGGCGCGTGCGCTCCGCCGACGATCCGTATTTCGCGAAATCGTAGTTGATGAACTTGATCTCGGAGAACTTCGGCGCCTGCGGCGGCGCGCTCGCGCTCTTGTTCGACGGCACCTGGTAGGACACTTTCGCCTGCGCGCCGATGCTCTGCGCTTCGGGCGTGAGCGCCCAGTCGTACCACTTCTTCGCGTTCTCCAGGTTCTTCGCGCCCTTGACGATGCTCATGCTGCCGATCTCGTAGCCCGTTCCCTCGCAGGGCGACACGATCTTGAGCGGCGCGCCGCCGATCGCCTGCACGACGGCGTCGTGCTGGAACGTGATGCCGACGAGGCTCTCGCCGGTCGCCGCGGCGCGCGCCGGCGCAGCGCCGGACTTCGTGTACTGATTGACGTTCTTGTGCAGCGCCTTCAGGTAGTCGAACGCCTTGTCCTCGCCCATCAGCTGGACGAGTGTCGCGAGCATCGTGTACGAGGTGCCCGAGGAGTTCGGGTTGGCGACCTGGATCTCGTCCTTGAACGCCGGCTTCGTGAGATCGGACCAGCACTTGGGCTCGGGAATGTTCTTCTTCTTGAGCTGCTCGGTGTTGTAGCTGTAGCCGAGCGCGCCGGCATACACGCCGACGGTCCTGCCCTTGGATTGCTCCCATTGCCGCACCGCCCAATCCTGCAGCTCGGCCATCTTCGGCGACTTGTACTCGAGCGTCAGTCCTTCCTCGGCCGCCTGCAGATGCGGGTCGCCGGTGCCGCCCCACCAGATGTCGCCGCGCGGATTCGCCGCCTCGGCCTTCAGCTGCGCGTAGAACTCGCCCGAGCTCTTGCGCGTCATCAGCACCTTGATGCCGGTCGCTTTCTCGAACGCCGTCACCATCGGCCGGCACCACTCCTCCTGCACCGTGCAGTAGACGACGAGCTCGCCCTGCGCGAGCGCGGGCAGCGGCGACGCAAGCGCGAGTGCGCCGGCCACGCCCAACAAGCCAATTGCGAAATCTCATGGATCTCCTCCTCCGGAAATTCAGCTTGTAATGGCGATGCCGATCAGGCGTCGCAAGCTTAGCGCAAAGCGCGTCGTTGGTCGCGATGACCGGGTTGCCGGCGGCGAGCCCGTCGCCGGCGAAGAAATCGTTGGTGTGCCCGCCGGCCTCGCGCACGAGCAGGATGCCCGCCGCGCAGTCCCACGCGTTGATGTGCATTTCGCAGTACGCCTCGCTGCGTCCCGCGGCAACGTCCGCGAGCCCCAGCGCACCCGAGCCGACGCGGCGCATCGCGCAACCCGCTTCCATCACGCGGGCGACCAGCGCGATGTAGTCGGCGGTGCTGCGCCGGGTCGACCACCCGCATTCGACGGTCGCCGCATCGAGGTCGCTCACCGGGCTGACGGCGAGGCGCTCGCCGTTGCGCCACGCGCCGTCGCCGCGCGCGGCTGCGTAGAGCCAGTCGTGGCTCGGGTCGTAGATGACGCCGACCGTCGGGACGAGCTCCTCGAGGTAGCCGATCGACACGCAGTAATGCGGGAATACCCCGCGCGTAGTTGGCGGTCCCGTCGATCGGATCGATCAGCCAGACGCGCTCGGTCGCGCCCCCGCCGCCCTCCTCCTCGCCGATGATCGTGTCGTCGGGGTAGTGCGCGGCGATCGCCTTGCGAATGAACCGCTCGACCTCGCGGTCCATCGCCGTGACGACGTCGTGCCGGCCCTTCATCGAAGTCGCAGACTGCCCGAACGCCGAGTGCGCGAGCCGGCCGGCATCGCTGGCGAGGGACTTGGAGAATTCCAGTCGATTCATTGGTTCGCAGTCACAAAGTCGTGCTAGGGTCCGCGTGGCGAGGGGTCAGCGCAGCGCGGTCGGCAAACTTTACACAATCCCCGCGTGGACGTACTTGCTGGTCCGTGCAATGCATTGAATTGAAAATAGAACATGCCATAAGCATGGTTATTGCTACGGGTTGGTCCTGATTCACGCTTGCACCTAGTTGTAGTCGCAGCAACTAAGCCGAGTCAAACGACAAGAACCGGGAGCGGCGTCCGGAGCCCGAGAAGCGCTCTGTTCGTCGAAACATCGAAGCACGCGACGCCGGTGGGCAGCACGGTCACCGAAAAATTTTGGGGCAAGGGGGGAACCGATGGTAACGCGCCGAGCCAGGGTCGTCACTTCGACCTCATTCGCCATCTGTCCCGGAGCCTCTCGCTAACTCCGCGATGGGGCGCACTGCGATCCGCGTCCTGCGGGGCGACGATCGCGCTCCTCGTTGCGCTGTCGCCGCTGGCAAGCGCCGCCCCTGACGTTTCGACGACGGGCGACGCCAATCCGGCGATACCGGCGACGAGCAGTCCCGTCGATCTGACCGGGACGCGCCTATTGCTCGGCGGCACCACCGGTGGGCCCACGCCCACGGGCTTGACGGGCGCCCTCAATGTTTCCGGCGGCGGAAATCTGAACGTCGCGCAGATCGCTGCCGGTTTCGGAGGCTTGGGCACGGGTACGGTGACCATCGACGGCGCCGGATCGATCGTCACGATCCTTCGCGGCGCGTCTCCCAACAGCGGGCTCGACATCGGCAGCTGGGGCACCGGAAGCATGTCGGTAACCGGCGGCGCGAGCGTCGTGTGCACGGTCGCCAACTGCCAATTCAACGATATCGGCGGCGCGGCGGGCTCCAGCGGGACGCTTACGATCAGCGGAGCCGGGAGCAGCGTCACGGGCATGGGGTTGCTGAACGTTGGTCAGGCCAATGTTCAATCTGGGGGTGGATATGGCACCCCGGGCGGAAGCACCACCGGCACGCTAAATGTCCTGAGCGGCGGGATTCTGGGCACCATCGGAGGTTCGACCATTTCGGCGGGCGCGTTCGGGGCCCCCAATGGCTTCGAGCACACCGACGGCAATGTCATCATCCGCGGCACCGGTTCGATGTGGTCGGTCACCGAAGATCCCATTGGGCCCAACCAGGCGCGGATCAACATGGCCGCGACGTCGAACGCGACGGCGACGCTCACCGTTGACAATGGCGGTCAGGTCAACGTCACCGGCGGAACAATCCCGTCCTACATCGGTGTGGGCGACGGCGGTGCTGCGACACTGACGATCGCAACCGGGGGTGCAGGTCAGCGTCGCGGACATGGTGGCCGGCAACCAGACGACGGGTCTCGGAACGATCACTGTCGGCGGCACCGGTTCCACGCTGTCGATCGGAAACGGGCTCACGGTCGGCAACCAGAGCACCGGTGCGAATTCGCTGACGGTGAACACTGGCGGCACCGTCACGGTCGGCGGCAACAACGGCGGAGGTCTCGCCATCGCCCAGAACACCGGCAGCCAAGGTGCCGTGACGGTCAACGGTGGAACGCTCAACGTTTCCGGGACGAATCCGGGAATCGGCGTCGGCAATGGCGGAGCTGGGACGCTGACAATCCAGAACGGCGGGATCGTCACGATTTCCGGCGCGAATGGCGGCATGGGGATCGGCGGAGCCCCCGGCAGCAGCGGCACCGTGCTGGTTGACGGCATCGGAAGCCAACTCAACGTGCAGGCGACTAACTCGGGCGTGGGTGTCGGCAACGGCGGGACAGGCGTGCTGACGGTTCAGAACAACGGTCACCTCAACGCGGTGAACATGGGCGTTGGTAGCGGCGGCAACGGCACCCTGAATGTTCTGAGCGGCGGCCAGGTCAGCGTGACAGGCATGGGGCTTGGCAACCAGACGACGGGCGTCGGCACGGTTACCGTCGGCGGTGCTTCATCCGTGCTGACGATCGCGGGCCCCATCACCGTCGGGCAGCAAAACGCGGGGGCGAATGCGCTGACTATCAATTCGGGCGGCACGGTGACGATGACGGGTGCAAACCCCGGCGGGCTTGCCATCGCCCAGGCAACGGGCAGCCACGGCGCCGTGACAGTCAACGGCGGCACGTTGTCCCTGGCCGCGCCAACGGGCGGCATCGGCGTCGGCAATGGGGGCACCGGCACGTTGACCGTCCAGAACAGTGGGCAAGTCACCGTGGCGTCCAACGCCGGCATTGGCGTGGCTGGCTCGCTCGGCAGCACGGGTACCGTCCTCGTCGACAACGGGCAGATCAGCCTCACCGGATCGAGCGCGTTCTTCGGCGTCGGCAACGGGGGCGGCGGTTCGTTGACCGTCCAAAACGGCGGCACGGTCTCCATGACCGGGGCGAACAGCGGAATGGGGATCGGTGGGCCAACGGGGAGCAGCGGCAGTCTCACGATCAAAACGGGCGGGACGGTCACGATCAACGGCACCGGCGGTCTCGGTGTCGCCAATTCATCGGGAACCAGCGGTACGGCGCTGGTCGATGGAGGAACGCTCACCGTCAACGGGTCAAACGCGTTCTTCGGCGTCGGCAACGGCGGTACCGGCACGCTGACACTCACCAATGGCGGAAGCGTCAGCGCCGTCAATTTCGGCCTTGGCAACCAGACAACAGGCGTAGGCACGGCGACTGTCGGGGGAGGCGTCGGTCAGTCAGTGCTGACGGTTAGCAACTCGATGGGGGTCGGCAACTCGAGCACGGCGCTCAGCCAGTTGACGATCAATGCAGGTGGCGCGGTGAACGTGACCGGCTCCGGCCTTGGAGTCGCCGGATCCATCGGCAGCAACGGCAGTGTGCTGGTCGACGGCGGACAACTCAGCGTCTCCGGGGCGAGTTCCGGGATCGGCATCGGCAACCAGGGAACCGGCTCGTTGACGGTCCAGAACGCCGGCAATGTGACGATGGCCGGGCAGAACTTCGGGATCACCGTCGGAGGGAACGGCTCCGGAACGATGAACGTCAACACCGGAAGCTCGATCACGACGGAATCAGCTCGTGGTCGCCGGCGGCCAGTCGTCGACGGGCGTCGTCAACATCGTTGGAGCGACGACCGGACAACAGACGATCATCACGCTCAACGGTCCGGCGAGTAACTCGAACGGCTTCCAACCCGCTCCAAGTGGGCAATTGGGGCAACGGAACGATGACGGTGTCGAACGGCGCGATCGTCAACGCCGCGATCGGCAATGGGAATTGCGGACCCGCCTTCTGCAAAAACTACGTCGGGAACGCTGCCGGATCCACGGGCAGCCTGACGCTAACGGGCGCGAACACGACGATGAACCTCGGCGGCGGCTTCGTTGTCGGCAACGCCGCCGTGTTCACGAATCCGCCGAACAATTTCGGTACGCCCGGGGGGACGACGAACGCGACGCTGCAGGTACTGAACGGCGCGACGTTGAACACACATGCCTCAACGGTGTCGACCGGGCCGACCGGTCCGAACGCGAGCGGTTCGGAGCATACGGTCGCGAACGTCACCATCGACGGCGTCGGGTCGACGTGGAACATCACTCGCGATCCGGTAACCGGTGCGCAGGCGACTCTCGTCGTCGCCGGCGCGACAAATGCGACTGCGACGATCGAGGTCCGGAACGGCGCTCAGATCGTCATCACCGGCTCGCTTCCCAACAACGCGACTCCAGGGTTGGTGATCGGTGGCAATGGCGGGGTCGGGACGGTCAACGTTCACGACGCCGGATCGGCGATCGTCGTCAACGGACCGCTCGAGCGAGACCTCATCGTCGGCAACGCTCCCGGAGGTCAAGGCACGCTGACGGTATCGAACGGCGCGCAGATCACGGCGTCGTGGTTCACGACGGCAACAACGGTGGAACCGGAACCTCGACGATCGACAATGCGACCGTCCTGCTCAATGGCCTCGCGCTCAACCCCCCCGGTCAACCTGATTTCGGTGCAAGCGTGCGCGTCGGGCGCGGCAGCGGTAGCACCGGCACGCTCAACCTCGTCAACGGTGCACAGCTCGTCATCGACACCGCCACCGACGGGTCCGCGATCAACCTCGGCGGAACCCGCACGGCGCTCGGCGGCAACGGCACGCTCAACATGTCGGGCGCCTCGAGCATCAGCTTCATCGGCGGCGGCGCGACGCCGGCGGTGAATATCGGGCACAGCGGCACCGGTCTCTTCACGATGACGGGGGACAGCACGCTCAGCCTGCCGAACGACGGCAGCATCGTGCTCGGCAACACGGCGAGCGGAAACGGAACGCTGCAGCTCGGCGGCGGCTCGAGCATCGATACCGGACTCCTCTACGTCGGCAACAATGGTCACGGCACCGTCACGATGACGGGCGGCACGCTCGGCGTGCACGGCACCGACCCGAACATCGACGCCTTTTTCGTCGTCGGCGCCAACAACGGAGCCGTGGGGACGTTCGCGCAAAGCGGCGGCGCCGTCTCGGCCAATTCGCGCTGGTCCTCGGTTGGCAGACCGGCAGCAGCGGAACGTTACACGCTTTCGGGCGGAACGCTGAACACCCGGCAACTGACTGTCGGCGGATCGCGGCACGGGTGTCTTCGTCAACAGTGCTCGGGCGGGAGCGCGATCAACAACGTCAACGGCCTTCTCATCATCGGCGGTGACGCTTCGGCGCAACGGCAGCTACACGATCACCGGCAACAACGCGCAGACCAACGTCAATTTCGCGTCTGGTGGCCTCGGCCAAACCGACCCGCCCGGATTGAACGGATATCGATTCGGGCGTGCCCCGTCCCGTGCCCAACGGCGCGCTGGGGGTCGGCATCGGCGGAACAGGAACGTTCACCCAGGGGGCCGCGAACTTCTCCGATCCCGGAAACACCGTCAACGTCGCCGGCGATCTCGCGGTTGGCGTTTTCGCCGGCGGTGCTGGGCACGTACACGCTCAATACGGGCGCGCTCACCGTCGGCGGAAAGATCGTCATCGGCGGACAGAGCCAAAGCGCCAACGTCTTCACCCAGAACGGCGGCTCCGTCACGGTTACGGGCACCGCATTCGGCAATCCGGATTACATCGGCCTCGGCGGCAACGATTTCTCGGGCTCGCTGATCGTCGGCGGCGGCATCAACGATCTCGGCGGCGGCACCGGCACCTATGTGCTCCACGGCGGAACGGTGACCGCGAGCCTCGTGCAGGTCGGGGCTGTCAGGAACGGGGACCTTTAACCAGACGGGCGGGACCGTCAGCACGCCGACGCTGTGGCTCGGTAATTGCGGCGGCTGCAACGGCGGCAACGCAACGGGCACGTACAACCTGGCCGGCACCGGCGTCATCAACGCGAGCGGCGAATCGGTCGGCATCTTCGGTCACGGCGAGTTCACGCAGAACGGTGCTTCGACGCGCAACAATGTCGCGGGGACTCTGGCCCTCGGCGAAGGTCCGAAGGCGACACCCGACACGGCGAATTTCCCCCGCTCGGGGCTTTACACCCTCGTCGATGGCCAGCTCAATACGCAGGGCACGGTCGTGGGATCTCAGGGTATCGGCACGTTCAATCAGAGTGGTGGGCTGCACACGGTCGGCGGGAACCTGACGCTTGGGTCGCGACAACCCCGCGCTCGAGGGCAGCGGCCCGGTTTTCGGCGGACCGGCGATCGGAACGTACACGCAGACCGGCGGGGTCGTCACGATCGGAAGCGCGTACAACGGGCAGGTACTGGCGAACGGACAGACTGTGGCAACCGCGGCAGCGGGAACGCTCACAGTCGGCGCTGCCGGCAACGGAACGTACAACATCGGAACGTCCGGGCAGGCGAACAACGTGCAATGGGGTGGGTATCCCGGCAACAGCCCCGGCACGCCGCCTCCCGCGTTCGACAATGCGACGAACGCGCCGTACGTGCAGGTCTTCGGCAACGTCGTCGTCGGCCGCGACGCAGGTTCGACCGGCGCGATCAATCTCGCGGGCACGGGCAGCACGCTCGCCGCCACCGGCGACGTCATCATCGGGGATGCCGGCACCGGGACGTTCACGCAGAACGGCGGCGCGCACACGATCGGTGGCGCGCTCATGCTCGGCAACCAGGCCAGCGGAAACGGTACCTACGCCGCGTCGAACGGCGCCAGCATCACCTTGACCAGTTCCGGCGCGCAGGTGGTGATCGGCGACAACGGCAGCGGACTGCTGACGATGGTGGGTGGAAGTACGCTCACCATTTCCGACAATGGCAAAATCATCGTCGGCGCAAACGCGGGCGCGACAGGACAATTGGAGTTGCAGGGGAATTCGAGCATCAATGCGGGCGCGAACAGCGTGTTCGGCATCGGTCACGACGGGACGCCGGGTGGTTCGACAGGTGGCAGCGCGAGCGTCTATGTGGACAGCGGCAGCAGCATCACCGCGACGAATATCTACATCGGAGCGGCTGGATGCCTCGGCGGTAACGGCGGGATGCTCCACGGCAACGTCGTCATGGATGGGGAAACGTCGATCCTCGGCTGCAGTCCTCCGACACTCGCCGTCTCCAGTCTGAACCTTGTCGGCCCAACGGGAATATTGCATCCGGGCCGTTCCCCGGGGGTTATCACCATCGACGGCGGATTCGATTTCATTTCCGGAACCATCGAGCTCGAGATCGCATCGGACGGCCACGGCGGTTTCGTGACTGATGAGATCATATTCACGCACGGCACGCTGCTGGATTTGATGACGGCGCATATCGAATTCTCGTTCCTGGGCGATGCCGATCCGAACCTCTTCGCTAAGTTCTGGAATCTGGACACGTTCTTGAAGACCGTGAACGATGTAGGCGGAATTCGAGGGAATCTCGGCGCTGGGCGACCTAGTCTCGTTCGCCGATGCAACATTCGTCGCGGAATCCGATGCGTATGTGTTCACGGAATTCACCTTCAATCCCGACGCCCCGCCGGGACAGGGTGGCGCAACTTTCGATGCGGTTAAGACTTCCGGATCCGTTCCCGAACCGGGAACCATGATGCTGATGCTGCTGGGTGGCGCGCTGCTGCTGTTCGCCTCGCGTCGAGGGAAGCTGGCGCAGCGCGCAACGCTCGGGTGAATTTCGAACTAGGTGGCGATCATGGTGGCGTCGAGCCAGTCGCGCGCCTCGGCGATCGCTTCCTCGTAGGTCAGCTCGGCGCCGGCTTTCGACGCTCGCGGCGAACGCCGCCTCGCCCATCGCCTCGCGCGCTTTCGCGATCAACGGCGCGAGGAACGCCTCGTCGGCGGTTTCGCGATGAATCCCCGTCTCTTCGAGCTGCGCTTGCGCCGCGCCGTATAGCCGCGCCGCACGCTCCCAGTCGGCGAGAAGCGCCGCAAGCCCCACCGCGACGTCGAGCGCGGCGCGGCCCGCCGCCTTCGAGCGGATCTTCTCGGCGATCGCCAGCGCCTCGAGCAGAATCTCGCGCGCGCGATCGCTCGCGCCGCGTCCGATCGACACCATCGCGATGTTGAGGAGATTGACGGCGATGTTCCTGCCGTCGCCCTCCTTGCGATTCATCGCGAGCGACTCCGCGTAAAGCGGCTCGGCGCGGTCGAGGTCGCCTTCGACGCGATAGAGCTCGGCGAGGCTCGTCAGCGCCTGCTCGAGGCGCAGCGGGTCGCCGAGCTCCCGCGCGAGCGCCAGCGATTCTTCCAGATGTCCGCGCGCGCCTGCCCGGTCGTCCAGCGCAAGCGCCACGGCGCCCAGCAACGTCAGCGCCGCGACGGTCTGATCGTTGTCCTCGATGATCGCGCGCGATCGAAAGGCTCTCGTCCTCGTAGGCCTTCGCTTCCGCGTAGCGGCCCATGAAATAGCCGAGGTACGCCGCCGCATCGAGCGCGCGGCAGCGAAGCAGATCGCGCTCTTTCGCGCCCGGACGCGCCAGCGCTTCCGCCATCACGCGAAGCCCGAGCTGCCGAGGCCGCGAACGATCCAGTAGACGCGCGACGCGCTCAGCAGGCGCAGTCCCAGCTCGCCGCCGCCGCTCGGCGCGGTCGCACCACGTGTGCGCGACGAGCAGGTTCTCGCGCTCGAGGTCGAGGCGCTCGAGCCATTCGCCCTGCTCGGGACCCATCAGGTGCGGCGACGCCTCTTCGGCGAGATCGACGAAGAACGCGAGATGGCGCGTGCGCGTCTGGCCCTTCTCGCCCGCCTCCTCGAGCCGTTCCTTCGCGTACTGGCGCACGGTTTCGAGCAATCGGTAGCGGGCGCCGTCGGCTTCGAGCTGCACCAGCGACTTCTCGACGAGGTGCGTCAGCAGGTCGACGACCTCGAAGACGTCGACGATCGGATCCGCGCCCACCCGCTCCGCGGCTTCGAGCGTCCAGCCGCCGGCGAACACCGCGAGACGGCGCAGCATGCTCTGCTCGGTTTGCGAGAGCAGGTCGAAGCTCCAGTCGATGCACGCCCGCAGCGTCTGCTGGCGCGGAAGCGACGTCTTGTCGCCTCCCGTCAGCAGTCGAAAGCGATCGGACAATCGCGTCGCGATCGCTTCGACCGGGAGCGCGCGCACGCGCGCCGCGGCGAGCTCGAGCGCGAGCGGAATGCCGTCGAGCGTGTGGCAGATCTCGGCGATCGCCTGCGCGTTCTTCTCCGTCACCGCGAACGCCGGCTTGCGCGGCAAGCGCGCGCTCGGCGAACAGCCGCACCGATTCGTATTGCGTCAGCGCGGCGACGCTCAGCGCGCGGTTCTTCTGCGGAACGGCGAGCGGCGGCACCGAGAACGTCGTCTCGCCCGAAATGCGCAGCGACTCGCGGCTCGTCGCGAGCACCTTGATCTGCGGACCCGCCTGGAGCAGCGCTTTCGCCAGCTCGGCGCGCGGCGAGCGCCAGGTGCTCGCAGTTGTCGAGGATCGAGCAGCAGCTTCCGGTCGTGGACGTGCTTGACCAGCGCCTCCTGCACCGGACGGCCGGCCTCTTCGACCACGCCCAGCGCCGAGGCGACCGCCTGCGCGACAAGGCGCGGATCCGGCAAGCGGCGCCAGCTCGACGAACCACACGCCGTCCGGGATAGTCGTCCATCGCATCGGCGCCGAGCTGCAGCGAGAGCCGCGTCTTGCCGAGGCCCCCGACGCCGAGCAGCGTGAGCAGCCGGGTCGTCGCGAACACTTTCTTCACCTGCTGCAGCACCTCTTCGCGGCCCACGAACGAGCTCACCTGCTGCGGCAGGTTGTTCGGCGTCGCTTCGAGCGAGCGCAGCGCCGGGAAATCCTGGCGCAGCTGCGGATGCACGATCTGATAGACGCGCTCGGGACGCGACAGGTCGCGCAGGCGCACCGAGCCGAGGTCGCGCAACGTCACCGCCTCCGGCAGCCGGCCCGCCATGCTGTCGACGACGGCCTGCGAAACGATCACCTGGCCGCCGTGCGCGGCGCTCATGATGCGCGCGCCGCGATTGACCTCGCTGCCGAAGTAATCGTTGTCGCGATGCTCGAGCGTTCCGGTGTGCAGGCCGCAGCGCACGCGCAGCGCGACGCCGTGCGTCGCGGAGGGGTCGGCGAGCGCGAGCTGCATCGCGATCGTGGCGGCGATCGCGTCGACGGGATCGGCGAACGCCGCGTAGACGCCGTCGCCGGTCAGCTTGACGACGGTTCCGCGAGTGACCTTCGACGACGCCGCGCACGAGCGCGTCGTGGCTCGCGAGCGCCGGCCGCATGCGCTCGGGCTCCTGGTCCCAGAGGCGCGTGCTCCCCTCGATGTCGGTGAACAGGATGGTCGCGACCGCCGACGCCTCGTGCACCGTTGACCCCTCCCCGATCGGGCGATCGTCGCCCAGCCCGCAACTCTACAACCAACCGCGGCCGGATCCGATCAGCCGGAGCGCGCCTTGCGCCGCGCGAAATCCGCCTGCTGATCCTCGCCCACCTTGCCGACCGCGAAATACGTCGCGTCCGGATGCGCGATGTAGAAACCCGAGACCGACGCCGCCGGCAGCATCGCGTAGCTCTCGGTGACCGACATGCCGATCGCGCTCGCGCGCAGCAGGTCGAACAAGCGGTCGCCTTGACCGCATGGTCGGGGCACGCGGGATAGCCGGGAGCCGGGCGGATGCCGCGGTACTCCTCGCGAATCATCCGGGCAAGGTCGAGCGCTTCGTCCTTCGCGTAGCCCCAAAGCTCGCGGCGCACCTTCATGTGCAGCCACTCGGCAAACGCTTCGGCGAGCCGGTCGGCGAGCGCTTTCAGCATGATCGCGCTGTAGTCGTCTTTCGCCGCCTCGAACTCGCGGACCTTCTTCTCGATGCCGAGCCCGCTCGTCACCGCGAAAGCGCCCACATAGTCGTTCACGCCGGAATCCTTCGGCGCGACGAAATCGGCGAGGCAGTAATTCGGCTTGCCGGGCGGGCGCTCGTTCTGCTGGCGGAGGTTGTGCCACGTCAGCGCAACATGGCTGCGCGATTCGTCGGCGTACATCTCGATGTCGTCGCCGGCCGCGTTGGCCGGAAGCAGCGCGATCGCGCCGCTCGCGGTGAGCCAGCGTCCCTCGACGATGCGCTTCAGCATCGCCTGTCCCTCGGCGTGGACGGTGCGCGCGGCCTCGCCGACGACCGGGTCGTCGAGGATCGCCGGAAACGGCCCGGAGAGCTCCCACGCCTGGAAGAACGGCCCCCAGTCGATGTAGCGCGCGAGCTCGCCGAGATCGACGTTGCGCAGCTCGCGACGGCCGGGCGCCATCGGAACCGGCGGCGCGTAGCGCGCCCAGTCGGGCTTGAACGCGTTGGCGCGCGCCGCCGCGATCGGGATCAGCGGCGGCGCCTTCTTGCCCGCGTGCTGCGCGCGGATCCTCTCGTAGTCGGCGGCGACCTCCGTGACGTACGCCGCGCGCAAATCGTCGGAGACGAGGTTGCTCGCGACGCCGACCGCGCGCGAGGCGTCGGGCACGTAGACGGTGATGCCGTTGTAGTTCGGCGCGATCTTCACCGCCGTGTGCACGCGCGAGGTCGTCGCCCCGCCGATCAGCAGCGGCTGCGTCATCCCGAGCCGCTGCATCTCGTGCGCGACGTGCGCCATTTCCTCGAGCGACGGCGTGATCAGCCCGGAGAGGCCGACGAGGTCGGCATTGCGCTCGCGCGCCGTGTCGAGGATCTTCTGCGCCGGCACCATCACGCCCAGGTCGATCACGTCGAAATTGTTGCACTGGAGCACGACGCCGACGATGTTCTTGCCGATGTCGTGAACGTCGCCCTTGACGGTCGCCATCACGACGGTGCCCTTGGGCTTGCCCGCGTCGCCCGAGGCCGCCTTTTCGGCCTCGATGAACGGGACGAGGTGGCCGACCGCCTGCTTCATCACGCGCGCGCTCTTCACGACCTGCGGCAGGAACATCTTGCCGGCGCCGAAGAGGTCGCCGACGACGTTCATTCCCGCCATCAGCGGCCCCTCGATCACGTGGATCGGGCGCCCGCCGCTCGCCTCGAAATTCTTCCGCGCCTCCTCGGTGTCCTCGATGATGTGCGTGGTGATGCCGCGCACCAGCGCGTGCGAGAGCCTCTCCTCGACGCTCGCCGCGCGCCACGACAGGTCCTCGGTGACCTGCTTGCCCTGCGACTTGAACGATTCGGCGAGCGCGACGAGGCGCTCGGTCGCGTCGGCGCGCCGATTGAGAACGACATCCTCGACCCGCTCGCGCAGCTCCGGCGGGATCTCGTCGTAGACGCCGAGCTGGCCGGCGTTGACGATGCCCATCGACATTCCGGCGCGGATCGCGTGATACAGGAACACCGTGTGGATCGCCTCGCGCACGGGATCGTTGCCGCGAAACGAGAAGCTCACGTTCGACACGCCGCCCGAGACCTTCGCGTGGCGCAGGTTCTGGCGGATCCAGCGCGTCGCCTCGATGAAGTCGACCGCGTAGTTGTTGTGCTCGTCGATCCCCGTGGCGATCGCGAAGATGTTCGGGTCGAACACGATGTCTTCCGCCGGGAAGTCGAGCTCGCGGGTCAGCAGCGCGTAGGCCCGCGCGCAGATGTCGATCTTGCGCTGCAGCGTGTCGGCCTGGCCCTTCTCGTCGAACGCCATCACGATGGTCGCGGCGCCGTAGCGCCTGACGAGCTTCGCCTGGCGCAGGAACTCGGCCTCGCCTTCCTTCATCGAGATCGAGTTGACGATCGACTTGCCCTGCACGCACTTCAGGCCCGCCTCGATCACCTCCCACTTCGACGAATCGATCATCACCGGCACGCGCGCGATGTCGGGCTCGGCGGCGATCGAGGTTGAGGAACTTCACCATCGCCGCCTTCGAGTCGAGCATCGCCTCGTCCATGTTGACGTCGAGGATCTGCGCGCCGCTGGCGACTTGCTGGCGCGCGACTTCGACGGCGCCCGCGTAGTCGCCCGAAAGGATCAGCTTCGCGAACGCGCGCGATCCGGTGACGTTCGTGCGCTCGCCGACGTTGACGAACAGCGAGTCGTCGCCGACGTTGAGCGGCTCGAGGCCGGCGAGGCGCATGACGCCCGCCGGAGGTGGCGCGGGGGGCGCGCTACGCGGCAACGGCTTCCGCGGCCCGGATGCGCCGCGGCGGCAGCGTCTTCACCGCCTCGGCGATCGCGCGGATGTGCGCTGGCGTGGTCCCGCAGCAGCCGCCGACGAGATTGACGAAGCCGTTCTCGCGCGAAATCCTCGAGCATCCGCGCGGTCTGCGGCGGCGTCTCGTCGTAGCCGGTCTCCGCCATCGGGTTCGGGAGCCCCGCGTTCGGATAGCACGAGATCGCAACGTCGGCCACCCGCGCGAGCTCCTCGATGTAGGGCCGCATCAGCGCGGCGCCGAGCGAGCAGTTGATTCCCACTGCGAGCGGCCGCACGTGGCGCACGGAGTTCCAGAACGCCTCGGTCGTCTGTCCCGACAACGTGCGGCCCGATGCGTCGGTGATCGTGCCCGAAACGATCACCGGAAAACGCCGCCCGATTCGATCGAAGAACGTCTCGAGCGCGAAGAGCGCCGCCTTCCCGTTCAGCGTGTCGAAGATCGTCTCGACGAGGAAGAGGTCGGCGCCGCCCTCGGCGAGCGCGTCGATCGCCTCGCCGTACGAAGCGACGAGATCGTCGAAGCGGACGTTGCGCGCGCCCGGATCGTTGACGTCCGGCGATATCGACGCCGTGCGGTTGGTGGGACCGAGCGCGCCCGCGACGAAGCGCGGCTTGTCGGGCGTCTTCAGTGTCCACGCGTCGGCGCACTCGCGCGCAAGCCGCGCCGCTGCGACGTTGATCTCGCGCACGCGGCGCTCGAGCCGGTAATCGGCCTGCGCGATCGAGGTCGCGTTGAACGTGTTGGAGCTGATGACGTCGGCGCCGGCCTCGAGATACGCGTCGTGGATCGCGCGGACGATGTCGGGCTGCGTCAACGCGAGCAGATCGTTGTCGCCCTTCAAGTCATGGTCGTGCGCGGCGAACGCGGCGCCGCGATACTCGGCCTCGCCGAGCTTGTAGCTCTGGATCATCGTTCCCATCGCCCCGTCGAGGATGAGAATCCGCTCGTTCGAGGAGCGCGGCGAGCTCGGCAGTGCGATCGGGTTGCATGTGTAGCGACGGGACGGTAGGTGGTGTCGGCCGATGATTTTATCACCCGGGTCTTCCAATTCGCGCCCGGGGCCGTGTTGGGCGCAACCCGAAGCGCGCCCGGTTCTCGTGAAGCGCGGAGGGTTGTGCGCAACACGGCCCCGGATGGACTTCAGCAGGCGCAACCCGAAGCGCGCCCGGTTCTCGTGAAGCCCGGAGGCTTGTCCCGGCTGCAGCCCCCGCGACTTCTGAGCGGCGAGCGGTTATAACGCCTGCTCGCGAAGGGCATAACGGAGCACGGCCGCGCGTGATAGATTCGCCGTCATGAAACACCTGAAGCCCGCCGAAGCGGTCAAGTTCCTGCACGACAATCCTTCGGCCGTCTTCATCGATTGCCGCAGCGAGATGGAGTACTTCTTCGTCGGCCATCCGGTCGGCGCCCATCACGTCGCCTGGAACGACGGGCCCGATTGGGAGATCAATCCGCACTTCGTCGGGCAGGTGAAGAAGGTCGCGAGCATGCACCGCCCCGTCGTGCTGATCTGCCGCAGCGGCCACCGCTCGCTCGACGCCGGCGTTGCGCTGGAAAAGGCCGGGTTCAACGAGGTTTACAACGTGCAGGACGGCTTCGAAGGCCCGCTCGACGACGATCATCATCGCGGAACGGTGTCGGGTTGGCGCAAGGATGGCCTGCCGTGGGAGCAGCTGTAGTCGGAGCGCTCAAAGCTCGAGCGCCATGTAGACGACGCCGGGAAGCGGGTTGTCGTAGTAGGCAGGGCACTCGCGAAAGCCGAGCTTCATGTAGAGCTTGCGCGCCTCGTCCATCCATTCGAGCGTGTCGAGCTTCAACTCGCGGTAGCCGATCGCGCGCGCCTCGGCGATCAGCGCTTCGGCGAGCCGGTGGCCCCAACCGTCGCCGCGATGCGCGGGTTGAACGTAAAGGCGCTTGACCTCGCCGAGCGCTTCCACGCTGTTCGCGCTCGCGGCGCCGGCACAGCACGCGCCATGCGCTTCGAGGGGTCGCAGCGCGATGCAACCGAATGCGCCGGGGCGCACGCCGGCAAGCAGCAAGCGCCCGCGCGGAGGCGCGTACGCGCCGGGCAGCGTCGCAAGCTCGCTCTCGAAGCCCTGGAAGCACAGATCGACGGCGAGCCAGCGCGCGTACTCGACGAAGAGCTCGCGCGCGAGCGCGATGTCCGCCGGCGTTTCGGCGGCGCGAAGCGTCGCCGCGGACGACGTCGCCATCTTCACTGCGCCTTGTCGCAGTTGCCGACCTTCGCCTCGGTGCCGGGATAGGCCGACATGAGATCGCGCAGCTTGGCGACCACCTGCGCCTGCGGATCGCGGATCACGAGCATCGTATTCGCGATCACCTGCTGGCGCGGGCCGACTCTCGCGTTCGCCACGCCGAGCTTCTGTGCCTCGGCGAGCCGGTTGTTCGCGGCGTCCTCCGTCTGGAACAGTCCGAGCGACACCGCATTGCGTTGCTGCCCCGCGTCGATGACTGCAACGTCGCCGAGCCCGCGGGTGCGCAGATCGGCGACGCGCCGATCGGCTTCGGCCCTGCTCGGCGCCGGCGGCAGATAGACCCAGAACGAGGTCGTCGTCTCGATGCGCTTCTGCGTCAGGAGCTTGCCCAGCGCCAGCGAGTCGAGGTCGGCGAGCGCACGCGCGCGGTCGGCCTCCGTCAGCGGCCCGAATTCGAGGCACACGTCGGCAAGCGCGGCAACCTTGGCCGGGCCCAGCGCCGCGACCTGCTGCGGGGTGAGCAGCTTGATCTTCTCCGGCTGGACCTGCTCGACGAGGCGAACCGCCTCTCCCTCGGACGTCGCGTCGAGACGCGTGAAGGCGAAGAACGTCAGGTTCGCAAGGAGCAGGAAGATGACGACGGTGCGCATGATCGGGCGAGCTCGCTCAGTCGTCAGTTCGAGCATCGGGATGAGGACGTCGGGCTTATGGTAAGCGCAGTGCGCCCGAGGACGCCTTCAGCGTCAGTCGAGCTCGCTCTCGCCCGCGAGCGCCAGCACGCCCTCGAGCACGAGGTCCTCGACGATCTCGACGGGCGGGTTGAGGTGCTGGGCGACCTCGGGCGCGGCGCCGCCCGCGAGATAGCAGCGGACGTGCGCAGGATCGGTGTCGATCTCCTCGCGCATCAATTCGATCGCCCCGCACACCGCGCGCATGGCGCCGGAATAGAGCGCGTCCGCGGTGTTGTCGGGGAACGCGTTGAAGCCGCCGGGTGCGATCCTGAGGCCGGCGGTGTTCTCGGCGAGCGCCTGCAGCATCAGCCGCATTCCCGGCAGGATCAGGCCGCCGTGAAACACTGCCATCGACGTCGAGCGCGTCGATCGTGACCGCGGTGCCGGCGTTGACGACGACGCAGGCAGGCGGGAAGAGATCGGTCGCCGTCGACCGGCGCCACGCGGCGACGAGCGAAGCCCAGCGGTCGGCGCCGAGTTGCGACGGCCGCGCATAGCGATTGGTGACGCCGCATGCGAAAGCGGTCGCGACGAGCCATTCGGGCGTCAGTCGCCAGCGCGCGAGCTGCGCTTCGACGCGCACGCGCGAGGCCTCGCCGGCAACGTTGACGCCCACGGCGCGAGCGGGTCGCGGCAGGCTGTGCCAGTCGCGCACTGCAAGCGCGCCGATCTCGCTGTTCGGCGTGATTCCCTGGACGAGCCACCCGCGCGAATCGCGCAGGCCCCACTTCATCCGGCTGTTGCCGACATCGATGACGAGGGTGGGGCTCACGCGCGCCGCAGCGTGATCTCGCCCGAAAGGAAGCGTGCGCGGCGCGGGACCGTCGGCGAGCACCAACGCGCCGCTCGCATCGACGCCGGCGACCTTGCCGGTCACGGTCGCGCCATCGGGAAGGAGCAGCTTCACCGCCTTTCCCTGGTAGGCGTGGCGATGCTGCCACTCGGCGGCGAACGCCGTGAAGCCCTCGCGCGCATAGAGCTCGAGCACGACGGTCAGCTCGGAAAGCAGCCGCGCGAGCAGCCGGTTGCGATCGATCGGCGTCTTGCGGCGCGCGATCGAGGCGAGGTCGGTCACCGGGACCGCGATGTCCTTGCGCGCCGCGGGCGGCAGCCGGACGTTGAGGCCCACGCCGATCACCGTGGTCGTCGGGCCGAGCGCGTCGCCGTTCAGCTCGATCAGGATGCCGCCCACCTTCAGATGACGGTGGATGAGGTCGTTCGGCCACTTGAGCGCGACGTCGCGGAAACCCTCGGCTTCGAGCGCGCGAACAGCGGCGACGCCGACGGCGAGCGAGAGCCCGGCGAGAAAGCCCGCCCCCTGCTCGAAGTTCCAGCCGAGCGAAAAAGTGAGGCTGCCGCCGGCGATCGCCGTCCACGCGCGCCCGCGCCGGCCCCGTCCCGCCGTCTGCCATTCGGCGGCAAGCGCGACCCGGTGGACGTCGCGTCGCTGGGTCCGCCGCATCAGCTCGGAGGACGTCGATTCGATCTGGTCGACCACTTCGATCGCGAGCGGAAGCGTCTCGGAGCGGGTCTCGGCGAACGTCGCGAGCCAGTCGCGGGCCTTTTTCGCGTCCAGGAAATCCGGGGCTTCGAGCAACCGGTAGCCGCGGCCCTTCATCCGCTCGAGCGCGAGGCCGGCGACCTCGGCGTCCTTCAGCACCTGGGAAACGCGGGCGCGCGTGAGCCCCACCTTGTCGGCGAGGTCTTCGCCCGAGTGGAACTCGCCATCGGCGAGCTGGCGCAGCAGCGAGAATCCCAGAGGAGTGAGCACTTATGAACCTAGCCGCGGGACAAGCTGTCGATTTTACACGACCGAGTGGTCGAGCGGGTACATACCCCCATGCCGTTGTGGGGGCGTCCTGCCGGAACCGCAAGGGCTGGAAGCGACGCCCGAGCCGGGTGCTCCGGCGTCCGGTGCCCGGGGGCATCGAGCGGTCAGCCCGTCCCGCCGGAGAGGAGCGCCACGACTTGCGGATGCAACGATCGGTCGCCGCAGGCGAGGACCTTCCCGCCTTCGTGACAGGGAGCGCCGGCCCAGTCGGTCATCGCGCCGCCGGCCGCCTCGACGATCGGAATCAGCGCCTGAACGTCGTAGGCCTCGAGCGATGCCTCGATCACGACGTCGATCAAGCCCATCGCGAGCAGGCAGTACGCGTAGCAGTCGCCGCCCCAGCGGGTGAGGCGCGCGCGTGCTCGCGACCCGGTCGAACGCAGCGCGGTCGGCTGCGGTCTCGAACATCTTCGGATCGGTGCACGCGACGACGGCTTCAGCGACGGACGCGCAGCGGCGGGCGGCAAGCGTCCGCCGCTCGCTGCCCCGGCGCCACTCCGCCGGCCCACCGGCCGTCGCAGCAAAGGATTCGCCGACATAGGGCTGATGAGCGACGCCGACGACGATGCGCTCGCCGTCGTGAAGCGCGATCAGCGTCGCCCAGTGCATCTGGCCGAGGATGAAGCTGCGGGTGCCGTCGATCGGGTCGATCACCCACGTGTAACGCGACGCGCCGGCGCGCCGTCCGTGCTCTTCGCCGCGGATGCCGTGGTCGGGATAGGCGTTCGCAATCGCCGCGGTGATCACGCTTTCGGCGGCGCGGTCGGCGATCGTCACCGGGTCGTAGCCCTTGCCGCCCCCCTTGTCGTGCGACGTCGAGCGGCGCGCGAAAATGCGGAAGGATCACCTCGCCGGCGGCACGCGCGGTGGCGAGCGCGAACTCGAGGAATTCTGCCGCGGGCGGAGTCATCGTCGCGGCTTGGTTGGCGTGGCGCATGTCGCCGCTATGATCGCACGGCCGAAAGAGGGCAGCCCGCGCGGCGAAAGTCACGCCGCCAGCAGCGCCCGCTCCTTGTCCGCCGACAGCACGTTGCGCCACGCGGACTGCTGCTTCCGCGCCGCGAGCCACGCGGCGGTGTCGTCGATCGTGTCGGCGAGCGGACGAATCGTCAATCCGTGCGCAAGCGCGCGCGCCGACGAGAATTCCATGAAGCCCGCCGATTCGGCGTCGGTCGCCGGAATCCACAGCGGCAGCTCGGTCCACGGCGTGATCCCGTGCTCGGCGAGCTTCGCCTCGTCGATCCAGCGGGGCGACGACGGGCTTCACGCCCGCGGGCGTGCGCTGAACGAGCGTGTCGACGAGCACGCCCATCGTCCACATCCGCGGCGGGCTGCTGGCGTTGAACGTTCCGCCGATGCGCGCAACGGTCGCGTCGAGCATCCAGCGCGCAAGATCGCGCGCATCGATCAACTGGATCGGACGGCCGGGCGGCGCGGGAACGACGGCCTCCGGCGGCCGCGCGCCGAGCTCGCCCGGCAGCAGGAAGCGCGCAACCCAGTACGCGAATCGATCGCTCGGATCGTGCGAGCCGACGATGAGGCCGGGGCGCACGATCAGCGCGCGCCCGCCGAACGCCGCGCGGACCTCGTCCTCGCATCGCGCCTTGAGCGGCGCCGTAGTGCGCCATGATCTCCTCGGACGCGGGGTCGTCGAGCGCGGCGACCGGCGTCGATTCGTCGAGGTCGGGCCGGCTCGAGTCGGCGTACACCGACATCGAGGAGACGAACGTGTAGTGCGCGACGCGCCTCGCGAGCGCTTTCGCCGACGCCTCGACGCACCGCGGAACGTAGCCCGAGAGATCGATCGCCGCGTCCCACTCGCCTGCGTCGAGCGCGGTCAGGCCCTGTCCCTTGCGCGGATCGCGATCGCCGGCGAGATGCACGACCGGCGCATCGATCCACGGCGACGGCGTCACGCCGCGCGTGAAGATCGTCACGTCGTGGCCGGCGGCAATCGCCGCGTCGACCAGGTGGCGGCCCAGAAACCGCGTGCCGCCGAGCACGAGGAGCTTCATCGGCGCTACGCGCTCAGCGCGCGGCACGATCTTGATGCCGGCGAGCTTCTCCTGCGCTTCGACGAGCGACGCCACGTATTTGTCGCCGAAGCCGAGCAGGTTCGCGGTGACGAGACTCTGGTGCACGGCTTCGCCGATCGGTCGCCGGCACCGGGAGCGTCTCCGCAAGATGCGTGTAGTAGCGCAGGTCCTTCATCGCGTTGGCAAGCGTGAACTTGAGGCCGGTCAGATCGCCGTTGCCCTCGAGCATCCGGCCCACGATCATCTGGAAGATGCCCGAGTTGACCGCCGCCCGCGGAGATCACCTCGTGCAGCTTCTTGAGCGAGAGCCCGGACTTGACGGCGGCGGCGCACGCCTCGGCCGTCGCCGTGGCGATCGCCTGCGCGATGAAGTTGTTGATGAGCTTCAGCGTGTGGCCGTGCCCGGGCGGGCCGGCGTGAATGACGTTCTCGCAGAACGCCGAGAGCACCGGCTTCAGTTGCGCGAACACCGCGTCGTCGGCGCCGACCATCGTGTTGAGCCGTCCCTGCTCCGCTTCGACGGGCGTGCGCGCGAGCGGCGCGTCGACGAAGAGCGCGCGCTTCGCGCCGAAATCCATCCGGATCGCGGCCGTCGACGCAGGCTCTGCCGTCGACGTGTCGACGACGATCAACCCTTCGCGCGCCGCGGAGAGCAGCCCGTTCACGCCGTAGACGATCATCTCGACCTGCGGCGTGCCGGTGACGCAGAGGAACACGATGTCGGAGGCCCGCGCGACGTCGGCGTCGGTGGCAACCTCCTTCGCTCCCGCCGCGACGAGGTCCTCGAGCGGCTTGCGGTTCCGGTGCACCCGCACGGTGAGCGGGTAACCCTTGGTGACGAGGTTCTTCGCGATGCCGTGACCCATCAGCCCGAGGCCGATGAAGCCGATCCGCGGTTTGGTCTCTGCGTTCATGAGGTTCCTTCGATGGAAGAGCGGCGCGTGTCGAGTCTACCGCACCGCCCTCCCTGGAATGACCTTCCGCGCCGCCGTTCGGCGTCAGGCGCTAATCCACGGCGGTGGGCTCCTGCGGGACGCTCCTCGCGCGCCGCCGCTCGTGCAGCGCGATGAGAAGACCGCTGCCGGCGATCACCGCCATGCCCGCAAGCGTCCACACGTCGGGGAAGCGATCGAAGACGATCCATCCGATGAGCGTCGCCCAGACGAGGTGGATGTACGTGTACGGCGTCAGCGCCGAGGCCGGGCTGCGCTGAAACGCGAGGACGAAGAGCCCGTGGCCGAGCGTGCCGAGCAGACCGGTGGCGACGATGAGCGCGATGTCGGTCCACGGCGCGTCGAGGGCTTCGCCATACCACGGCAGCAGCGCCGTCATCATCGCGGTGCCGACGATCGCGGGATAGAACAGCAGCACGCGCCAGTCCTCGCTCGCAAGCTTGCGCGTCAGGATCTGGAACGTCGCGTAGGAGAACGCGGCGCCGACCGAGAGCAGCGCGGCGCCCTGGAACATCGCGGAGCCGGGCCGCACGATGAGCAACATCCCCGCGATCCCGCAAATGACGAGCGCGATCCGCGGCTGCGTCATTCGCTCGTGCAGAAAGACCACGGCGAGGACCATCACGAGCACCGGCGTCGAATAGTTCATCGCCGTGGCTTCGGCGAGCGGCAGGTACCTGAGCGAGCTGAAGAAGAAGAGCGACGACACCGGCAGCAGCGCGGCGCGCGCGAGGTGCAATCGCACGCGCTTCGTGCGCAGCAGCGCCGTTCCCATTCGGGGCAGCAGCCAGATCGCGATGGCGAGCGCCTGCACCGCGTAGCGCGCCCATACGAGCATCGGCACCGGATAGCGCTGCGTCAGTATCTTGACGACGGCGTCGAGACATCGCGAAGCAGAGGACCGCGCCCGTGATCAGCGCAATCGCGGACGGGCGGCACGGTCGTATGCGATCGCATCGGTGGGGTCGCGCCGATGCTGCATGCGTCGCGCGCAGCCGGCATTGTAGTGGAGGCGACCGCGATTTCCGCACAATCGCCGCGGCGAGTAAAATGGCTGCCCGCATTCGCGCGCCGTGCGACGGTAGCCCCCTTGAAGGAGAACGCTCGATGAAGCTCTACTATCACCCCGTGTCGACGGTGAGCCGCCCCGTCGTGCTCTTCGCCGCGGACAGCGGCATTCCCCTCGACTATCAGGTCGTCGACCTGATGAAGGGCGAGCACATGCAGGAGGCCTACGGCGCCGATCAACCCGAGCCGCCTCGTCCCCGTGCTCAAGGACGGCGATTTCCGGCTGACCGAGAGCTCGGCGATCCTCAAGTACCTCGCCGACAAGGTCGACTCGCCGGCCTACCCGAAGGACCTGCAGAAGCGCGCGCGCGTCAACGAGATGATGGACTGGCTCAACACCGGCTTCTACCGCGACTTCGGCTACGGTCTCGTCTACCCGCAGATCTTTCCGCATCACAAGCGGCCGAGCGAGGAAGCGCACGCCGGGACCATCCAGTGGGGCAAGGAGCGGACGAAGTTCTGGCTGAAGGTCCTCGACCAGGCACCTGCTCGGCTCCGGCAAGAAATACCTGTGCGGCGACGACATCACGATTGCCGACTATCTCGGCGCGGGAATGGTCTCGCTCACCGAAGTGATCCACTGCGATCTCGACGAGCACTATCCGAACCTCGCGCGCTGGTACGCCGCGATGAAGGCGCGGCCCAACTGGGCGAAGGCGAACGAAGTCTTCTACGGCTTCGTCGGCGCGATGAAGGAGAAGGAGTTCGAGGCGGTGTGACGGATCGGCGAGGAGCGTGCGCGCGGCGCCGCGCGCACGCTTTGCTCGCGGAGCGACAGAAGGAGCGCACGCGCGATGATCAAGGGACTGCACCACAACGCCTACCGCTGCCGCGATTCGGAGGAGACGCGCCGGTTCTACGAGGACTTCCTCGGCCTTCCTCTCGCCGGCACGCTCGTGATCGATGAAACGAAGACCGGGCGCGAGACGCACGTGCTGCACACGTTCTACCGGATGGACGACGGATCGTATCTCGCGTTCTTCGAGGCGCCGGACTCGCCGTTCGATTTCAAGGCGCAGCACGACTTCGACCTGCACATCGCGCTCGAAGTGGACCCGTCGACGCTCACGGCGATGTTCGCGAAGGGCAAGGCGCGGGGGATCGAGACGCGCGGCGTCGTCGATCATCACTTCATCCACTCGATCTACTTTCGCGATCCCAACGGCTACGTGATCGAGCTGACCGCGCGTACGCCTCGGCACGCCGACGAAATGGATCCGGCGAGGAACGGCGCGCGCGAGAAGCTCGACCGCTGGCAAGCCGAGAAGAGCGCGCTCGCGTCGCGCTGAAACACCGCGCCTCGGGCCGCCCGCCTCATGGGTCGGCGCGCCCGCATCCGATTCGACGCGCCTCGCGTATAGAGCGAGGCCACGGCGTCGGCCCCGGGCGACCTGGGCCTTTTTGCCACGATTGTCGGGGACTGCCCGCCCGGTGACCACGTGCGGCGTGCGCAACAGGGAGGCGCATGACGATGGATCACAGCGCGACGAGGTTTCGCAAGGGAGCACGGCTCGCAGGGCGGGCCGCAGCGATCTGGCTCGCCGCGATCGGCGCATCGGCGGCGCCCTATCTGCCGACGGACGATGCGCAGGTGCTCGAGCGCCTCCCGGGCGGTACCGCGGCGCAGCTGCGCGAGCTGAAGTCAATGCAGGCCGCGTCCGCGCAATCGCCGAAGGACCTCGCGCGCGCGACGGCGCTTGCGACCGCCAACATTCGCGCGTCCCGCGTCGAAGGGGATCCGAGGTTCCTGGGCTACGCGCAGGCGGCGCTCGCTCCGTGGTGGAAGGATCCTGCGGCCCCGACGCCGGTGCTGCTCCTGCGCGCGACGATCCTCCAAAGCAGCCATCAGTTCGAGCCGGCGCTGGCCGATCTCGGGCGCGTGCTGGAGCGTGAGCCGAAGCACGCCCAGGCGCTGCTCACGCGCGCAACCGTGCTCACCGTGATGGGCCGCTATCGCGAAGCGCGCGGCGACTGCAACCGGCTCGCGGGCATCGCGCCGGACGTCTATCGAGTCGTCTGCATCGCCGCGATCGACAGCGTGACCGGCAGCGACGGGCCCGCGTACGAGTCGGTGCGCAGGACGCTGCGCAATACCTCGCGCATCGACGGCGCGGGACGCACCTGGGGAGAAACGCTGCTGGGCGAGATCGCTCAGCGCCGCGGCGACCCCGCGGCCGAAGGTCATTTCCGCGCTGCGCTCGCCGGCGACCGCGACATCTACGTGCTCGGCGTCTACAGCGATTGGCTGCTCGACCAGGGGCGTGCCGAAGAGGTGATCGACCTCCTGGGCAAGGAGACGAGCGTCGATGCGCTGCTGCTGCGTCTCGCCCTCGCGCAGGCGGCACTCAAGCGCCCGGAGACCGCAGCGTCGAGCGCAACGCTGCGCGCGCGCTTCGAGGCGAGCCTCGCGCGGCGCGACAACTCGCATCAGCGCGACCACGCGCGCTTCGAGCTCGCCCTGGGCGGCAACCCGCGGCAGGCGCTGGCGCTCGCGCGCGACAACTGGAAAGTGCAGCGCGAGCCCGCCGACCTGCGGATCCTCGCCGAAGCCGCGGCGGCCACCGGCGACGCCGCGGCGCTCGGGATCGTCAAGCAATGGCTCGCTGAATCGGGACTCGAGTATCCGGCCGTTGCCGCGCTCGCCGTGTCGCGGGCGCCGGCGAAATGAAGCGCGCGCGTGCTCCCGCGCTGTTCGCGTGCGATCGGCGCGGCGGCGTGGCGGCTTGCGCTGACGCTGCTGATCGCCGCCGCGTCTTTGCATGTCGCGCATGCGCACAAGCCTTCCGACAGCTACCTCACGCTCAAGGTCGACGGCGAGCGGATCGACGGCCAGTGGGACATCGCGCTCCGCGATCTCGACTATGCGATCACGCTCGACGCGAACCGGAACGGCGAGATCACGTGGGGTGAAGTGAAGGCGAAGCACGCGGAGATCGCCGCCTACGCGCTCGCGCGGCTTCGCCTCGGCCCCGCCGGTGCACCCTGTCCCGCGCAGGCCCGCGAACAGTTGATCGACAACCACAGCGACGGCGCGTATTCGGTGCTGCGCTTCACCGCGACGTGCGCTGCGGCGCCGAAGACGCTCGTCGTCGATTACCGGCTCTTCTTCGATCTCGATCCGCAGCATCGCGGCCTGCTGCGCCTCGAATACGCGGGCGAGACGCGCGCCGGAATCTTCAGCGTCGACGAGCGCGAGCAGCAATTCCATCTCGCCAAGCTGTCGAGATGGGAGCAATTCGTCGATTACGGCAAGGAGGGCGTGTGGCACATCTGGACCGGGTTCGACCACGTCCTGTTTCTGCTGTCGCTGCTGTTGCCCGCGGTGCTGGTCCGCGCGAGCGCGCGCGAACGGCGCTGGTTGCCCGCGCCGGGCTTCGCGCCCGCGTTCTGGGATGTCGTGAAGGTCGTGACGGCGTTCACGCTCGCGCACTCGATCACGCTGTCGCTCGCCGCGCTCGGCGTCGTGAGCCTGCCGTCGCGCTGGATCGAGTCGGCGATCGCGCTCTCCGTCGTCCTCGCCGCGCTCAACAACATCCGGCCGCTCGTCTACGAGAAGCGATGGGTGATCGCGTTCTGCTTCGGGCTGATCCACGGTTTCGGCTTCGCGTCGGTGCTGGCCGACCTGGGGTTGCCGCAGGAGTCGCTGCTGATCGCGCTGGTCGCGTTCAACCTCGGCGTCGAGGTCGGGCCAGCTCGCGATCGTCAGCGTCTTTCTGCCGATCGCCTTCGCGCTGCGCGCGACCGCGCTCTACCAGCGCGTCATCGTGGTCTTCGGGTCGGCGGCGATCGCGCTCGTCGCGCTCGCCTGGCTCGTCGAGCGCGCGTTCAACCTGACGCTAATCGGGTTTTGACGCAAACGAGCGCTGGAGCGGGTGAAGGGAATCGAACCCTCGTCGTAAGCTTGGGAAGCTTCTGCTCTACCATTGAGCTACACCCGCGACAGCGCGGATTGTAGCGAAATTCGCGCGCGGCCGTTCGACGCCGGCGTCGCTCAGCTTGCAGCGGTCGATTGCTTCGCGCGCGCGGGCGCCGATCCGGGCTCGCCGAGATCCCAGAACAATCCGGTCATGATCATCAGGCCTTCGCGCGCGACCTTCGCCAGCATGTGCTCGTCGGGCGCGTGCTGCGAGCACGCCGGATACGAGTGCGGCACCCAGATCGTCGGCAGCGCGAGAACCTCGGCGAAGCAATCGTTCGGCAGCGACCCGCCGAGATTCGGAAGGATCGCGGGCTTTGTACCGGTCGTCGCCGCGATCGAGCTCGCCGCCCATTGCGCCGCCGGATGCTCCGGATCGAGGCGCGTGGCGGCCATCGTCTCGGACCTCGATTCGCGGATCTCGACCTTGCCGAAGCCGCGCATGTCGAGATGCGTGCGCATCGCCGGGACGAACCTGCGCCAGTCGCAGCCGGCGACGAAACGAACCTGCATGTGCGCGCTCGCGCGCGGCGGAATCGCGTTGACGGGCCGATCGGGATTGCCGGTGCGAAACGCGAGCACTTCGAGCGCGTTCCATCCGAAGACGCGCTCGGCCGCGGAGAGACCGGGCTCGCCCCAACCGTCGTCGATCTCGGGTCCGTTCGGCTCGCCGGGCTCGATGTCGGCGAGCGCGCGTCGCACCGACTCCGGAATCGGCGCCGGCCGCAGCGCGTCGACGAGAATGCGGCCGCGCGCGTCCGCCATCGACGCGATCGCGTTCGCGAGGATCGTGCCCGGGTTCGCGAGCAACCCGCCCCAGTTTCCGGAGTGATGACCGCCCTTGCGCAGATCGACGACGAGATCGAAGTTGAACGCGCCGCGCGAGCCGAGGAAGATCGTCGGCAGGTCGGAGCGCAGTCGCGGGCCCGTCGGATGCGATCAGCAGATCGGCCGACAACGCTTCGGCATTGCGCTCGCAGACCTGGCGCAGTCCGGGCGAGCCGACTTCCTCGCCCATCTCGATCAGGAGCTTCACGTTGAAGCCCAGGCGGCCGCGCGCGGCGAGCACGCGATCGAGCGCGGCGAGATTGATCGAGTGCTGGCCCTTGTTGTCGGCGGTGCCGCGCCCGAACCAGCGCCCGTCCTCCTCCGAGACTTCCCACGGCGAGCGGCCCGCCGCCCACTGCGTGTCGTAGCCCGCGACGACGTCGCCGTGGCCGTACGTCAGCATCGTCGGCAGCGCCGGATCTTCGATGCGCTCGGCGAAGCACATCGGCGGCGCGCCTGCGGCAGGGTTGTCCCAGAGCGTCCAGCGAAAGCCGAGGCGCTCGACGGCGGGGCCGATCTCCTCGGTCAGGTAGCGCGCGAGCTCGGGCGCGCGCTCGCGCTCCTGGCTCTCCGTGCGAAACGCGACGCGCCGGCGCACGTCGGCGAGCAGCCCGCCCTCGTCGAACCAGGCGGCCGCGGCAGCTACAGCGTCAGCACGCTGCACGGTATTCCTCCGCCTCGAACGTCGCGCAAGCGGGGGCCACGCGGCGCGTAAGCCGAAGGGCGCCCGGTTCTCGTGAAGCCCGGAGGCTTATGCGTCGCATGGCCCCCGCGTCGTCCTATTTCGGCTGCGGCACGATGCGCAGGTAAGGCTTCGGCGACTTCCAGCCGCCCGGGAATTTCGTCTTCGCTTCGTCGTTGCTGACCGACGGAACGATGATGACGTCCTCGCCCTGCTTCCAGTTCACCGGCGTCGCAACCTTGTGCTTCGCGGTGAGCTGCATCGAGTCGAGCACGCGCAGCACCTCGTCGAAGTTGCGCCCGGTGCTCATCGGGTACGTGAGGATCAGCTTGATCTTCTTGTCCGGCCCGACGATGAACACCGAGCGCACGGTCGCGTTGTCCGCGGCGGTGCGCGGCGCGGCGCCGCTCGCGTTCGGATGGATCATGTCGTAGAGCTTCGCGACCTTGAGCTCGGGGTCGCCGATCAGCGGATAGTTGACCTTGTGGCCCTGCGTCTCCTCGATGTCGCCGACCCAGCGCTCGTGATCGCTGACCGGATCGATGGAGAGCCCGACGACTTTCGTGTTGCGCTTGTCGAACTCGGGCTTCAGCTTCGCCATGTAGCCGAGCTCGGTCGTGCAGACCGGCGTGAAATCCTTCGGATGCGAGAACAGGATCGCCCAGGAGTCGCCGATCCAGTCGTGAAACTTGATGGTTCCTTCGGTGGATTGCGCCGTGAAGTCCGGCGCGTCGTCGCCGATGCGTAGGGGCATGGATCACCTCATCGTCGTTGATGAATGGATGTTCCCGGGTGCTGCTCGGAAGCCCGTTCAGGATCGGCCGGCTTCATTCACGCCGGCGCCTCGCCGGGAACGGGTTGCACTCGGGCACGGGACGGCCATTATAGGCTTTCGCCTTGCCGGTCCGAAGAGTTTGGCGTAACGTTTGTGGTGACGCTAGGGGTCCTGTCCGATGACCCGGACGGGTGAGATCAAACCCTTGGTACCTGTGCGGATAATGCCGGCGCAGGGAAGCGTAGCTCGTCTCTTCGCTCCCCCGCACCGCCAGACTCGCCGAGGAGCTTCGATGAACGCCAACGACAAGTTCTACGCGCGCGACGCGCACGTGGACACCGCGGCCGTCGCGCCGCTGCCCAACTCGCGCAAGATCCACGTCGAAGGCTCGCGCCCCGATGTGCGCGTGCCGATGCGCGAGATCGCGCAATCCGACACGCCGGCTTCCTTCGGCGCCGAGAAGAATCCTGCCGATCGTCGTCTACGACACGTCGGGGCCCTACACCGATCCCGGCGCGACGATCGACATCCGCCGCGGACTGCCGCCGCTGCGCGCAGGATGGATCGCCGAGCGTCGCGACACGGTTGCGCTCGACGGCCCCACGTCGGCGTACGGCCGCGCACGCCTCGACGATCCGGAGCTCGCCGGAATGCGCTTCGCGCTCGAGCGCAAGCCGCTGCGGGCCGCAGTCGTCAGCGGCGCGGGCGCCAACGTCACGCAGATGCACTACGCGCGCCGCGGCATCGTCACGCCGGAAATGGAGTTCATCGCGATCCGGGAGAATCTCAAGCGCGACGAGATGCTGCGCACGCTGCCGGAGCTGGTGACGCGCCAGCATCCGGGGCAGAGCTTCGGCGCGGCGATCCCCGCCGTCATCACGCCGGAGTTCGTCCGCGACGAGGTCGCGCGCGGCCGCGCGATCATCCCGAACAACATCAACCATCCGGAAACCGAGCCGATGGTGATCGGGCGCAACTTCCTGGTGAAGATCAACGCCAACATCGGCAACTCGGCGGTGTCCTCGTCGATCAACGAGGAAGTCGAGAAGATGACGTGGGCGACGCGCTGGGGCGCCGACACGGTGATGGACCTCTCCACGGGAAAGAACATCCACGAGACGCGCGAATGGATCATCCGCAATTCTCCGGTGCCGATCGGCACCGTGCCGATCTACCAGGCGCTGGAGAAGGTCGACGGCAAGGCCGAAGAGCTCACGTGGGAGATGTACCGGGACACGCTGATCGAGCAGGCCGAGCAAGGCGTCGATTACTTCACGATCCACGCCGGCGTGCTGCTCCGCTACATCCCGATGACCGCGAAGCGGATGACGGGGATCGTGTCGCGCGGCGGATCGATCATGGCCAAGTGGTGCCTCGCGCATCACAAGGAGAGCTTCCTGTACACGCGCTTCGAGGAGATCTGCGAGATCATGAAGGCGTACGACGTCGCGTTCTCGCTCGGCGACGGGCTGCGGCCCGGCTCCGGGTACGACGCGAACGACGAAGCGCAGATGGCGGAGCTCGCCACCCTCGGCGAGCTCACGCAGATCGCGTGGAAGCACGACGTGCAGGTGATGATCGAAGGCCCCGGCCACGTGCCGATGCACCTGATCAAGCACAACATGGACGAGCAGCTCCGGCTCTGCGGCGAGGCGCCGTTCTACACGCTCGGGCCGCTCACCACCGACATCGCGCCCGGTTACGACCACATCACGAGCGCGATCGGCGCCGCGATGATCGGCTGGTACGGCACGGCGATGCTCTGCTACGTGACGCCGAAGGAGCACCTCGGCCTCCCGAACAAGGCCGACGTCAAGGACGGCATCATGGCGTACAAGGTCGCGGCGCACGCCGCCGATCTCGGCAAGGGACATCCGGGCGCGCAGATCCGCGACAACGCGATCTCGAAGGCGCGCTTCGAGTTCCGCTGGGACGACCAGTTCAACCTGGGGCTCGATCCCGACAAGGCGCGCGAGTTCCACGACGAGACGCTTCCGCAGTCGGGCGCCAAGCTCGCGCACTTCTGCTCGATGTGCGGCCCGCACTTCTGCTCGATGAAGATCACGCAGGACGTCCGCGAATTCGCCGCGAAGCAGGGGATCGCCGAGGCGGAAGCGCTCGCCAAGGGGATGGAAGCCAAGGCTGCCGAGTTCGTCGAGAGCGGCGCCGAAGTCTACCGTCGCGCCTGAGCGCGCGAGCCGCACGATGGCCGACAGCCTTGCGGAGCTGCAGAGCGCGATCGACGCATTCATCGCCGAGCGCGACTGGGCGCAGTTTCACGCGCCGAAGAACCTCGCGATGGGGGTGGCGATCGAGGCCGCGGAGATCATGGAGCACTTCCTCTGGTGCACGGGCGAGGAATCGTTCGCGCTCGACGAGCGCAAGCGGGCCGAGGTCGCGAACGAGATCGGCGACGTGCTGATCTACCTGCTGGAGCTCGGCCGCTCCCTCGACATCGACATCGTCGCGGCCGCGAGCGCGAAGCTCGAGATCAACCGCGAGAAGTACCCGGTCGACAAGGCGCAGGGGGCGGGCGACGAAGTACGTCGACCTCGATTGACCGCTACCGCCTCGTAGGCGACAACACGCGTCGGGAACTGCCGAGAAACGACAGCCGTTTGTAGGCTACCGGTCGCGCCCGCCGGGAACCCGCCGGCTTTTCCCCTCGCTATGCCGAAGTCATGCCGCGGCCGCCTTCTGGCGCGGATTTTGCGGTTCTACGCTCGACGCCGGCGCCAGTGCGCGGGCGAGGTCGTGTTCGAACGAGGAATCAAGACATGAAGAATCGCAAATTGATCGGTCTACTCTGCGCCTTTGCGCTCGCTGCGGCATTTGCCTCCGAGGTCGGGGCGCAAGGCAGTCGCGACGGTCAGGCCGCTGCGAGCGGTACCGGCAAGGCTGCCGTGTCCGAAGGCGCAACCAAGAACCTGCCCGACATGCGGCTCTGGTCGTTCGGCGACTGCGACAACACGTTTCCCTTTGTAAACTCCGAAGAGCGCAAGGAATGCGTCCGCGTCGTCGGGTCGGAGGAGGCGCGCGACGCGCGCGCGTATCGCGTCTGCGAAACCAGCAACGCGCGGGATCCCGAAGAGGTCACGCGCTGCAAGAGCACATACAAGGCGAACAAGGACCGCTCCGCGCAATCGGGCTATGCGCCGAGTGCGGCACCGCAGACCCAGGCGCAACCGACCGCCGAGGACCTGCAGCGCGTGAGGGCGATCGCGCTGGCTGCCGTCGAACGCGACAAGGCCGCCGCGGCCGCTCCGGCGGCTCAGGAAGGCCAGGGGGGCATCCCGGATCCGGAGATTCCGCCGCCCCCTGTCGAGGAATCGGGATCGTCGATGCTCGTCATCGCGTTGATCGCCGGGGTGCTGATCGGCGGCGGCGTCTTCTTCGCGCGGCGCAGGCAGAGCGGGATGTTGTCGGCCCGCTAGCGTAGCTCGCTTCCCATTATCCCGGCGCCGGGCCGTCAGCGCCCGGCGCTCGGTAAGCCGGCGCAGTCAACGCGGCGGCGCCTTGAGCAACCGCCGCGTTTCGCCGATCTTCAGCACGTCGAACTGATCCTCGCTGAGCCCGTGTTGCTCGCGTTGCCGCGCGAGCACGCGCGGAGGCTCGTCGAGCGGCTCGTCCGCGAGGGACTCGAACGTGCCCCAGTGCATGCCGATCGCGCGCGCGGCGCGAAGGTCCGAGCGGATCTGCACGGCTTCGGGGACGTCCGCGTGCATCGTCTTCATGAACCAGCGCGGCGCATACGACCCGATCGGTATGAACGCCATGTCGAACGGGCCGAGGCGCTCGCCGATGTCGCGGAAATCCTGCGAGAACCCGGTGTCGCCGGTGTGGATGACCGACAGGCCCTCGCCCTCGACGACCCATCCGCCCCAGAGCGTCTGGTTGGCGTCGGTCAACGTGCGCTTGCTCCAATGCTGCGCGGGCACGAACGTGATCCTGAGATTCCCTTGCTGCGTCTGCTGCCACCAGTCGAGCTCTTCGACGCGCGTGATCCCGAGCTCGGCGAACCACGCTTTCAATCCCAGCGGCACGAGGAAGAGCGGGCTGCCCTGCGGCATCGCTGCGATTCGCCTCACCGACTCGGCGTCGAGATGATCGTAGTGGTTGTGCGAGATCAGCACGATGTCGATATGCGGCAGATCGACGATGTCGATCGGCAGCGGCACGACGCGCTTTGGACCGGCAAAGCTCACCGGCGACGCGCGCTCGGAGAAGATGGGATCGAACAGGATGTTGCTCCCTCCGAGGCGCACGAGCATCGTCGCGTGCCCGATCCACGTCACCGAGGGATTGGTCTCTCCTGAGCGCAGCGCTGCGGCGTCCGTCTTGACGGCTGGTAGATTCCAGCCTCCCGGCGGCGGCGACGGGAGCCCGTCGCGCCACCGCTCCCACTGCCACGCCCAGAAGCTTCCGCGCGCCTCGTGCGCATAGTTGTTGCGGTAGCCGTCGGGTCCATGCGGCGCCGATTGCGCCGAGGCCGGACCGGCGACGGCGGCGAATGCGAAGACGGCGACGGCCAGGGTTTGGCGCATTGGCGTGGTGCTTCGGTCTCGATTGCAGCGTGCGACCCGGCGAAGTGTACCGTCGCCCCTCGCCACCGATCACACGATCCCTGCGCTATCCTGACGCGCCAGCGCCGCGCCTGCCGACCCCGGGGAGCCTACGACATGAATCCTGATCTGCTGCAGAGCGGAGCCATCTCGCACGCGATCCAGCTCGCCATCGCGCCGGTGTTCCTGCTCACCGGCATCGCGGGGCTGCTCGGCGTGATGGCGAACCGCCTCGCCCGCGTGATCGATCGCGCGCGCACGTTCGAGGAAAGCTGGCGCGAGCTGGACGCCCCGGCGAAGGCGGCCGCGATGAAGGAGATCCACCACCTCGAGCAGCGCCGGCGCGTGATCAGCTGGTCGATCAACTTCTGCACCGCCGCGGCATTGCTGATCTGCCTCGTCATCGTCACGTTGTTCGTCGAGGAATTCTTCGGCAGGAACTTGAGGTGGTTTGCCGGCGCGCTGTTCGTGTGCGCGATGATCGCGGTGATATGCGGGCTGTCGTGCTTCCTGCGCGAGGTCTATCTCGCCACGCACACGACGAGCATCGACCCCCGGCGATTCGAAGGCGGAGCGTCGTGACGGGCAAACGCGAGCGCGCGGCGCGGTTGCGGACCTAGGCGACCGCACCCAGGCGCACCGCCTTTCGCCGCCGCCCCCACTGTCCCTCGAACGCCTCGAAGTGCCCGGGCAGCTGCGCGTCGCAATGGCGGCAACGGCCTTCCGCCGTGAGGTCGTAGCGCAGGATCTCGTGCCAGTCGCGCTCGATCAGCGGCTTGCGGCAGCCGGGACAGAACGTCGTCCCGCCGGTGCGGTCGTGCACGTTGCCGGTGTAGACGTAGCGGATCCCCGCCTTGAGCGCGATGTCGCGCGCGCGCGTGAGCGTTGCGCCCGGCGTGCGCGGCAGGTCCGTCATCTTGTAGTCGGGATGGAATGCGGTGAAATGCAGCGGCACGTCGGTGCCGAGCTCGCGGACGATCCACGCGCTCATCGCCTCGATTTCCGCGTCCGAATCGTTCTTGCCCGGGATCAGCAGCGTCGTGATCTCGAACCAGACGTCGGTCTCGCGCTCGAGGTAGACGAGCGTGTCGAGCACCGGTTGCAGCCGCGCGCCGCAGAGCTTCACGTAGAACTCGTCGGTGAATCCCTTCAGGTCGACGTTCGCGGCGTCCATCTTCGCGTAGAACTCGCGCCGCGCGTCGACGCCGATGTAACCGGCGGTCACCGCAACCGCCTTGATCCCGCGCGCATGGCACGCGTCCGCTGCATCCATCGCGTATTCGGCGAAGATGACCGGATCGTTGTACGTGAAGGCGACGCTGCGGCAACCCGATCGCACGGCCGCCTCGGCGATCGCATCGGGCGACGCCGAATCCATCAGCGTATCCATCTCGCGCGACTTGGAGATGTCCCAGTTCTGGCAGAACTTGCACGCGAGATTGCAGCCCGCGGTGCCGAACGACAGAACGGACGAGCCGGGGTAGAAGTGGTTGAGCGGCTTCTTCTCGATCGGGTCGATGCAGAAGCCCGACGAGCGGCCATACGTCGTCAGCACCATCGCGTCGCCCTCGCGCTTGCGCACGAAGCACGCGCCGCGCTGTCCTTCGTGCAGCCGGCAGTCGCGCGGGCAAAGGTCGCACTGGATGCGCCCGTCGTCGAGCCGATGCCACCAGCGCCCCGGATAGTCGCTCATCGCTGCGTCTCGTAGCTCGGGAATTCGCGCTCCGTCCACTTGGTGGTCACGTAGCGGAAAACGTTCATCCGCGCGCCCCAGAAGCCTTGCGGCCATCCTGCCTTGCCCTTCAGCGCGGCGACGAAGTCGCGCGGATCGGGGATCGCCTCCCACACCTGCGGCAGGAACGTCGCGCGGCGGCCGTCGTGCTCGAGGATGAGGCCGTCGACGCCGGGCCGCAACCGGCCGACGAGATCTTCCTCGTCGCTGACGGCGAGCCGCTCGGCGGGCGAAAGCAGCGACACGTCGACCGACGTCGCGTCGAACTCTCGCGCGGAAAGCGGCGGAAAGCGCGGATCGCGAAACGCCGCGGCAAGCGCGTTCTCGCGCACGTCGACTCCCAGCGGACGAACCGGCTCGAGCGATCCAATGCAGCCGCGCAACTCGCCGCGGCTGTGGAGCGTCACGAACGTCGCGCCGGGTTGCGCGAGCGCCGGATCGCCGGGCTCGCCGCTCGAGGGAAGCTCGAGCCGCGCGGCGATCGCCGAGCGCGCGATCGTCAGCAGCACGCGTCCGAGCTCGCGGCGCGCGCCCGGAAGCACTGACGGAGTGTACGGGTAGCCGTTGTTCATTCGCGCGCGTCGAACGCGAGCGACGCGTAGCCGACGACGCGCGACTTGTCGCCGGCGGTGTCGCCCGGAGTTGCGCAGATCGAGGAGCTCGGGCCGCAATCGGTGGCGGCGCGCGGCGATCAGCAGCCCGTTGATCGGCGTCGCCCCGCACGCCTGGTCGTGATCGAGCTCCGGCGAAAGCGCGAGAATCGCGTCGACCGTGGCGCGGTCGGTCGCGCGCGCGTCGGCGTAGCGCTGGTAGTGCGACAGGTCCGAGCTCACGACGATCAACGTCTCCGGGCCACCCCACAGCAACTCGATGACCTCGGCGACCTCCGCCGGCGTCGCGGCGCCGACGGCGAACGGCACGATCCGGAAATCCTCGAGCGTGCGCTGCAGGAACGGCAGCTGGACCTCCAGCGAGTGCTCGTGCGCGTGCGCGTCGTCGTCGCACTCGACCTGCGGCAGCGTGAGCGCCTGGGCAACGGCCTCGCCGTCGACGAGGACTTCGCCGAACGGCGTCGCGAACGCCCGGGCCGACGGCAGCGCAAGGCCTCGCACCGGCACGCGGTGCGCCGGACCGAACAGCACGACGCGGCGGATGGCCTTGCGGACCGCGGCGAGCCGCGCGTAGCCGTGCGCCGCGATCGGGCCCGAATAGACGTAGCCGGCGTGCGGAACGATGATTGCCTTCGGCGCCGGGAGCGGCGCCTTTGCCGGCGTGTCGGCGGCGGCGAGATGCGCGCGCACGTCCGCTGCGAGCGCCGAGGGCGCTCCGGGGTAGAAAAGGCCCGCGACGGCCGCGGGACGGACAGTGGACATCGGGTGGCTCCCATCAGGCTCTCCCATCTGAGAACGCCGCGCAGCAATCAAGGCGGGACGTCCGCCATCGCGGGGTCAAGACACTGCGCGCCAGCACCGCGCGGTCCCCACACGTCCGCGCGACCGCGCGTCAATCGCCGTTCGCGGCCAGCCGGACCAGATAGCCTCCCGATTTCTCGTCGCGCTCGAGCTTCAGGCTCCCGCGCAGCTCGGCTTCCTCGAGCATCCCGTTGAACGAGCGGAACCCGTAGTACGACTCGTTGAAGCCGGGCTTGCGGCGCTTGAGCGCCTGCTTGACCATCGATCCCCAGACCTTCTCCTCGTCGCCGCGCTCGGCGACGAGCGCCTCGACCGTGCCGACGATCAGGTCGAGCGCCTCCTGGCGACGCTCGTCGTCGGTCTTCTTCGGCGGCGGCCGCGCCCTCTTCGGCAGCCGGCTTCGCCGCGGACTTCTGCGGAGCCGCGGGCGCTCGCGCCGGCGACTTCCGCGCCGCCTGCTTGCGCTTCTCGCGGACGAGATCGTCGTAGAAGATGAACTCGTCGCAGTTGGCGATCAGCAGATCGGAGGTCGAGTTCTTGACGCCCACGCCGATCACCGTCTTGTCGTTCTCGCGCAGCTTCGAGACGAGAGGCGAGAAGTCCGAGTCGCCCGAGATGATGACGAAGGTGTCGACGTGCGCCTTCGTGTAGCAGAGGTCGAGCGCGTCGACGACCATCCGGATGTCGGCCGAATTCTTTCCCGACTGCCGCACGTGCGGGATCTCGATCATCTCGAACGACGCCTCGTGCATCGGCGCCTTGAACGACTTGTAGCGCTCCCAGTCGCAATACGCCTTCTTCACGACGATGCTGCCCTTCAGCAGCAGCCGCTCGAGCACCTTTCCGATGTCGAACTTCTCGTACTTGGCGTCCTGGACGCCGAGCGCGACGTTCTCGAAATCGCAGAACAGCGCCATGTTGGTGACTTCGGTCGGCTGGGCCATCGGGGGTCTCGGGGCGCGGGGGCCCGGCAGTCGGGGATCGAAGAGAGGGCGCCGCGGCGCCCGGATGGCGCAACGATAGCAGCAATGCCAAACTGGCGCTTTCCGCACGCCTTGCACGATCCACACGTCGATGCCGACCCTGCCCGACCTTTCGCTGCTCGAGACGCGCGTCCTCGGCGTGCTCGTCGAAAAGCAGCACACCGTTCCCGACACCTACCCGCTCACGCTGCTGGCGCTCACCGCGGGCTGCAACCAGAAGACGAGCCGCGATCCGATCGTGAGCGCGAGCGAGCCCGAGGTCCAGGCGGCCATCGATCGGCTGAAGATGCTCTCGCTCGTCGTCGAGTCGAGCGGCGGGCGCGTGATGCGCTACGCGCAAAACGTCGGGCGCGTGCTCGAGGTCCCGACGCAGGCGGTCGCGCTGCTCGCCGTTCTGATGTTGCGCGGACCGCAGACCGCCGCCGAGCTGCGGATCAACTCCGATCGCCTCCATCGGTTTGCCGACGCGTCCGCGGTCGAGGCGTTTCTGCAGGAGCTCGCCGCGCGACAGTCGGGCGCGCTCGTCGTGCTCCTTCCGCCGTCAGCCTGGCGCACGCGAGGCGCGCTGGGCGCACCTCTTGTCGGGCGCGCCTTCGACGCCTTCTGCGGTCCGGCCCGCGACCGATGAGCCGCGAAGGGATGCCGGCACGACATCGGAGATCGCCGCGCTGCAAGCCGACGTCGCGCAACTGCAGCGAGGAGCTCTCGTCGCTGAAAGCGATCGTCGAGAGCCTCCGCGCCGAAGTCGGCGCGAACGATCGCTGACGGCCCGTCGGCGTCAGGTCACGAACCGGCACTGCGACGCGGGCGTGCGCGTGTCCATGTTGCGCCCGCGATTCATGTGGTCGTCGATCTCCGATGCGCAGCCCAGCATCCGCGGGTACAGGAAGATCGTGAAGGCCGCCGTCTCGAGCGCCTGCTCCGGATACGCGCCGCTGCGATACGGCTGCCACAGGATCTTGAGCAGCAGCGCCGCGATCACCGCGTCGATGTTGACGCAATAGACGTTGCGCGACACGCCGGCGTCGAACAACGCCTGCACCAGCGCGTGATAGTAGTCGTGGAAGACGTTGTACTCGCCGCGCTTCCTGAACAGCTCGCGCACGTAGACTTCGCGCGGGTCGTGATTGACCGGCCGGTCCTTGAACACCGGGTGATTGACTCCCGGAATCTTCTGGATGTCGAGGCTGCCGGACGTTTTCTTCTTCGCCTTGTAGCGCGCGTACTCGTCGACGTAGGCGTGCGCGAGCGCCGCGAGATCGACGCCGTGCGCCGCATCCGTGGGGTCGGTGAGCCCCGTCGTCGCGGAACTGGTCGAGCAGGAAGGCGATTCCCTCGTAGCCGTTGCCGCCATGCGTGTAGCCGGAATGCGTGAGGAAGCCGACGAGCGCCTTGTTGAGCTGCACGCGCTCGGGCGTCTCGGGGCCGTCGGCGGACACCGCGCCTTTCGCGCCCTGCGCCGAGATCGCGCCGGGACCGTTCGTCAGCAGCAGCCCGACCAGCGTCTGGAACGCGAACAGGTTCGCCGGCGCCGGGTCGAGCCCGAGCAATGCGACGTAGGCGACCTCGGTCAGCGAGCGCTTGCCGACGATGTCCGCGTTCGCGATGCCGCAGAATCGGTCGCGCTCGTGCCGTTCGGCGGCGACCGACGCGCCGATCATCGTGCCGAAGAGCAGCGTCCACCACGGAACCGCCTCCGCGGTGAGCCGCGAGACGCGCTTGCGCGTCAGCGGCCCCATGCGAGCGTCGTCGCGATCGCGCCGTGCACGGCGTCCGCGGTCGGATGCCCGCCCAGGCTCGCGAGGTAGCGGACGAACACCGAGCGCGCGCCGCGCGCCTCGAGACCGGCGAGCATCGCTTCGGCCTTCGGGTCGCGCTCGCCGGCGACGAAAAGCGCGCGCGTGGCTGCGTCCGTGCTGATCGCGCCGACGTCGAAACCCTCGTCCAGCGCGTCCTTGAGGCCCGCGGCGGCGAACAGATCGATCAACGCTGCGACTGCCCGGCGCGAAGCCTCCGCGCGCCTGGGCCCGACGATGCTCGCCGCCGCGGCGAGCACGCTGTTCGGCGCGTTGCCGGCGTCGCGCGCCGCCTGCGCCGCCGCAAGCGCAGGACTGCCATGCAGGTTGAGCTCCGCGCCGATCGCGGTGTTGATGAGCTTCCTGTCGTTCTCGCCGCCGAGCTCGTGGAGCAACGCGAGGTTGACGTTCGCCTCCAGCGGATATTGGGCGGCGTCGAGCATCGACACCCCGTGCAGGCTGGTGATCTGCGTCGTCGCGTCCATCTGCGAGGCGCCCGAGCAGTCCTTCATCGGCTGTCGCGGGAACACGGCGCCGATCTGCTTGTCGAGCGCGGCGATCTGCTCGCCGTACGGCGGCATCGCCTCGACGACGGGCAGGTCGAGCTCGGGCGGAAGAGCGAGCCCCTGGTTGGCTGCCGAACCACGGCTTGAGCGAGAGGCTGCCTTCGGCGGCGAAGTCGGGCCGCGTCGCGTTTTCGCGCATGACGGCGGTCAACGCCATCGGAATGTGGGCGATGTTGGCGACGACGGCGCCCTTCGCCGAGAAGATCGGCCGGTCCGGCGTGTAGAGGCCGTCGACGCCGAACTTGTCCATGAACCAGCGCTCCTTGCCGGCCGCATCGTCGCTGCCGCCGGCCATCGCACCGGCATGGCCGACCGCGCGCGTGAGCTTCGCCTTCCAGCGTCCGACGACGCACGCGACGACGGGCTTCGTGAACTCGGCGTCGAGCTCGTAATAGCCGCCGGGCTCGACGTAGAGCACCGCCGCCTTGCTGCGCGCGTCGTTGGCGAGCGCGAAGGCGAATTCCGGCGCCGCGTAGTGGATGTAGACGTCCTTGCCGCTGGAAATGAGCGTCGTGGTGCCCCATCCCGCCATCCGCAGATACGTGGCGATCGTCGTGGTGAAGTTGCCCGAGTTGGAGAAGATCGCGATCGAGCCCTTCTTCAGCGCCTCGCCGGGCGCGTCGCCGCCGAGCGCGCCGCCGATTCGCACCTTGTTCCACGCGTCCGCCACGCCGAGGCAGTTGGCGCCGAAGATGTCGATGCCGTTCGACTGGCCCATCGCCCGGATCTCGCGCGCGTCGTGCACCGACATCTTCTCGGTGACCATGAAGATCTTCTTCACGTCGGGGTTCACGCGGATCAGCTCGGCGACGCCGTCGCGCGCCGCCGACGGCGGCAGGTAGATGACGCCGCAGTTGAACCGGTGGCCGTCGACGAGGCCTTCGCGCACGTTGTTGTAGACGGGGACGTCGCCGATCTTCGTCTCGAGCACCTGGCCGCGCCGGCCGGGCGAGGTTCCGAAGACGACGTTGCCGCCCGAGTATTCGTGGCCGACCGGCGTCACGTCGCTCGATTCGCCGCCGAGAATGTTGAGCACGCACACGCGGTCCTGGCGCGTCGCGATCTGCGCGAGCGAGCTGACGCCGACGAAATACTTGAAATCGCCTACTCCTTGCCTGTACACGACGACCTCCTTCGTTTGCGCGGTCAGCCGAAGTCCCGTCAGGCGGCCGCCGGCTTCGCGATCCGCAGCTTGCCGGCGAGCTGATCGCGCCCGCCCGACTTCATCCACGCGTTCACCTTGCGCGCGTAGTCGACGACTTCGCTCATGTCGGAGTCGAAGCCGAAGATGCGATACGGAAGGCCGAGCGCCTCCAGCGTGTCGCGCATCGCGCTCATGCCGCGCACCAGGTTCGGTCCGCCGCGTCCGATCACCACGTACACCGGCGCCGGCCCGCGCTGGCTGAAATGCTCGCGCAGCGCGTCGGCGATCGCGCGAAACGTCTCGAAGATGTCGGTGTTGTTGGACTTGCCGCCGATGAGGAAGAGCACGTTCGTTTGCGGAAGCCAGTGCTTGAAGCAGATGCTCGCGACCTGCTTCATCTTCTCGTACGGCGGATTGCCGCCGAAGTCCGACGAAATGATCGCGTCGTCGCCGAGCATCTCGGTCACCAGCGAATTGGCGCCGCCGCCGAAGGTCGGCGCGAGGATGGTTCCCTGCGGGTTGATCACGTAGACGTCGCTCTGCCCCTGGTAGGTGCGCAGCTGATTGATCTCCTGCTCGAAGTCGGAGTAGTCGACGGCGAACAGGTGGGCCGGAAGGTCGAGCCGCTGCCAGCGCGGATCGTCGCGATCGAAGCCGCACTTGAAGTCGCAGGCAACCGGCGTGAGCCGGCCCTGGCGATCCGGGCGCATGCGGATGGGATTCAGCTCGAGCGTCGTCATGCCGAAGTTGTGATAGAGCTCCCAGAGCTTGGGCAGCTGCTGCACCAGCGGCGAGATGAGCTCCTTCGGCGCGTTGAGCTCGGACAGCGCGTTGGCGACGACGAAGGCCTTGAGGCCGGTCAGCGGGTCGAACGGCACGTTCGCGACGAGGCTCTTGTCGAGCTCCTCGATGTCCATGCCGCCGTGATGCGTGAGCGTCATCGTCGGCGCGCGAAAATGCGTGGAGTCGGTGATCGAGAAATAGACTTCGTGCTCGGCGGGGACCGCGCCCTCGAACGTCACGCCGTTCGCCTTGGCGTGCTGGTTGCCGTGGCGGTGCTCGACGAAGTAGAGGCGCTCCTTCTCCTGCAGCGCGGTCTTGAGATCCTTCGCCCGCCCGAGAAGCCCGGCTTTGCCTTTCTTTCCGACGCCGCCTTTGAACACCGGCTTCACGAAGACGGAGCCGTGGCGTTCGATCAACGCCTTGATCGCCTCCTCGCTCGCGTCGGGGCCGAGCACTTCGGCCGTCGGAAAGCCGGCGAACTGCAGCAGCTTCGACCCGTAGAGCATGCCCGTGATCTGCATCTCTCACCCTCCTAAGCTCCGCGACAAAGCTTCCTCTCATCGCGCGCGACGATCAATAGGCGCCGGCCGTGCCTGCCCTCGGCGTCGGCCAACTTGCCATCCCGCATCGCGGACGCGTAGGATTGCGCTCATATCGGCCGCTCAGGTTGCAGCGTCGTATCCGCTCGTGCAAGACGGGGGCCGCTTCGCCACTGCCCGCCAGAAATCCGACATGACGAGGAGGAAATTCCAAATGACCCGATCCGGTCGCATCGCGGCGACGCTAGTGTCGCTGTCGTTCTGCGTCGCCGCCGCGCAGGCGCAGGTTCCCGCCGGGTATCCGGCCGACTACAAGGCGATCGTCGACGGCGCGAAGAAGGAAGGCAAGGTCGTCGTCTACTCGACGACCGACGCCAAGCTCGTGAACGCCGCTCATCAAGGACTTCGAGGCGGCGTTCCCCGGCGTCAAGGTCGAGTACACCGATCTCAATTCGACCGAGGTCTACAACCGGTTCATCAGCGAAAGCGCCGCGAACGCGGCCTCGGCCGACGCCGTGTGGAGCTCGTCGATGGATCTGCAGATGAAGCTCGCCGCCGACGGGCTCGCCGCCGTGTACAAGTCGCCGGAGAGCGCGGCGCTCCCCGAATGGGCGCACTACAAGGACACCGTGTACGCGACGACGTTCGAGCCCATCGCGATCGTCTACAACAAGCGTCTGGTCCCCGCCGAGGACGTGCCGAAGACGCACGCGGATTTCACGAAGCTCCTCAACACCAAGGCCGACAAGTATCAGAAGAAGGTCACGAGCTACGACGCCGAGAAGTCGGGCGTGGGCTTCATGCTCGTCAACCAGGACGTGAAGCTGAATCCGGCGTTCTGGGACCTCGTCAAGGCGATGGGCGCGCGCGGCGCCAACATGCAGAGCTCGACCGGCACGATGATGGAGCGCATCTCGTCGGGCGAGAACCTGATCGGCTACAACATCCTGGGCTCCTACGCGCTCACGCGCGCGAAAAAGGACCCGTCGATCGGCATCGTGTTCACGACCGATTACAACCTCGTGCTCTCGCGTCTCGTCTTCGTCGCCAAGAACGCGAAGAACCCGAATGCGGGCCGCCTGTGGGTCGATTACCTGCTGTCGAAGCGCGGCCAGACGATCACCTCCGAGCAGGCGGAGCTCTATTCGGTGCGCACCGACATGACCGGCAAGGATTCCGGCGTCGCGTTCGCCAAGGAGCTCGGCAGCGCGGTGAAGCCCATCGCGGTGAACAACGATCTGCTGCAGGGCCTCGATCAGACCAAGCGGCTCGAATTCCTGAAGCAGTGGCAGACGGCGCTCGGGCGCAAGTGAGAGGGCGGGCGGTGCCCTGACGACAGCGGGGTCCACCGCCCGGGCGAACGTGGCCGGGGGAGGCCTGGATGAGCGCACGAACCTTCAGCGTTCCGCGCACCGCCGTCGTCGCGGTCACCGCGATCGTCGTCCTTACGCCGGTGCTGCTGATCTTCTGGCAGAGCTTCCTCTCGGCGCCGTTCTTCAATCCCGCGCGGCACTTGAGCCTCGGCGCGTACGACTTCATCTTCGACGATCCCGATTTCTGGAAGGCGGTGCTCAACTCGATCGTGATCGCCACAGGGATGGCGCTGATCGCGCTGCCGCTCGGCGCGGCGCTCGCGTTCCTGCTCACGCGAACCGACCTGCCCGGACAGCGCGCCATCGAAGTGCTGGTGCTGATCCCGGTATTCGTCTCGCCGATGGTGCTTGCGTTCGGCTACGTCGTGTCGATGGGGCCGGTCGGCTTCTACTCGTTGTGGGCGAAGGACCTGGTCGGCGACGTGCCGTGGAACGTCTATTCGCTCGCGAGCATCGCGATAATCGCCGGGCTCACGCACGTCCCGCACGTCTACCTCTATTCGTCGGCCGCGTTGAAGAGCCTGGGGTCCGACGTCGAGGAAGCGGCGCGCGTCGTCGGCGCGAATCCGCTGCGCGTCGCGCTCAACGTGAGCCTGCCGATGACGATGCCGGCGCTTCTCTATGCGGCGGTGCTGGTGTTCTTCCTCGGCTTCGAGATCTTCGGCCTGCCGCTCGTGCTCGGCGACCCCGAGGGACACCTCGTGCTCGCGACCTACCTGTACAAGCTCACCAACAAGCTCGGCACGCCGTCGTATCACCTGATGGCGGCGGTCGCCGTGTGCATCATCGCGATCACGTTCCCGCTGGTGTTGCTGCAGCGCTGGCTGCTCAAGACCGCCGGCAAATTCGTGTCGGTGAAGGGCAAGGCGACGCGGCAGAAGCTGCTGCCGCTGGGCGGCTGGAAGTGGGTCGCGCTCGCGCTCGTCGCGCTCTGGCTCGCGTTCACGATCGTCGTGCCGATCTCCGGGATCGCGCTTCGCGCATTCGTCGAGCAGTGGGGCGAAGGGATCAAGCTCGCCGACGTGCTGACGCTCGCCAATTTCCGCCAGGTGTTCGACCAGTCCGACCAGGTGCGCGCGATCATCAACACGTTCCTGATCGGCACGCTCGGCGGCGCGCTCGCGGTCGCGTGCTACATGGCGATCGGCCTCGCCGGTCACCGGCAGCACGGCGGCGTGGCCAAGGTGCTCGACTATCTCGTGCTGATCCCGCGCGCCGTCCCGGGACTCCTCGCCGGGCTCGCGTTTCTCTGGATCTTCCTTTTCGTGCCGGGGTTGAAGGACCTGCGCAACACGATCTTTTCCGTGTGGCTCGCCTACGCCGTCGTCTGGCTCGCCTACGGATTGCGGCTGATCTCCGGAGCGCTGCTGCAGATCGGTCCGGAGCTCGAGGAATCGGCGCGCACGGTGGGCGCGTCGCCGGCGCGCGTGCTGAAGGACGTGACGATTCCGCTGATCCGCTTCGGGCTCCTCGCGAGCTGGCTCCTCGTCTTCATGATCTTCGAGCGCGAGTACTCGACCGGCGTCTATCTGCTCGGGCAGGGCACCGAAGTGATCGGCTCGATGCTCGTGTCGCTGTGGAGCGCCGGTGCGATCGACCAGGTCGCCGCGCTGTCGCTCATCAACATCGGCCTCGTTGCGATCGGCCTCGCCGTGGCCTTGCGTTTTGGAGTGCGTCTCCATGAATAAACCCGCGAACAAGCTCGTCGTCGAGGATCTGCACCTCGCTTACGGCGACAATCAGATCCTGAAGGGCGTCTCGATGACGCTCAACCCGGGCGAGGTCGTCGCGCTTCTCGGCGCCTCCGGCAGCGGCAAGACGACGCTGCTGCGCTCGGTCGCGGGTCTCGAGCAGCCGAGCCGAGGGAAGATCGCGATCGGCGACGCGGTGCTGTTCGACGGCGCGGCGGGCGTCGACATGCCGGTCGAGAAGCGCAACCTCGGGCTCGTGTTCCAGTCGTACGCGCTGTGGCCGCATCGCACGGTGTTCGAGAACGTCGCCTACGGATTGCGGCTGCGCGGCACGCCGGGAAGCGAGCTCGACGAGCGCGTCACGCAGGCGCTCGCCAACCTGGGGCTGGACCACCTCGCGCAGCGGCTGCCGCATCAGCTCTCGGGAGGACAGCAACAGCGCGTCGCGATCGCGCGGGCGCTCGTCTACAACCCGCCGGTCGTGCTGATGGACGAGCCTCTGTCGAACCTCGACGCGAAGCTGCGCGAAGAGGCGCGCGCGTGGCTGCGCGAGCTGATCGTCCGTCTCGGGTTGTCCGCGCTCGTCGTCACTCACGACCAGACCGAGGCGATGGCGATGTCCGACAAGATCCTGCTGCTGAACTTCGGGCAGATCGAGCAGCAGGGGACGCCGGACGAGATGTACAACAAGCCGCAGACGCAGTTCACCGCCGAGTTCATGGGCAGCAACAATCGCCTGCCCGGGAACGATTGCCGAGGTCGCGAATGGACGCGCGCTGCTCGCCGGCGAGGGCTTCAAGCTCTGGGGCGCGCGTCGCGGCAGCCTCAAGGTCGGCGACAAGGCGACCGGAATCATCCGGCTCGAGCGGACGAAGATGACGGCCTTCCCCGGCGAAAATCGCGTCGGGGCCGAGCTCGTCACCGCGATGTTCATGGGCGACCGCCGCGAGCACTTGTTCAAGCTCGGCGAGCTGCGCCTGCGCTGCTACGGCGAGGCAAGCGATGCCGATCGCTGGCTGGAGCTGCCCGCGGACGATCTCTGGTTGTTCCCGGGAACCGCGTGACGGGGCGTTTCATCCGACGTGATCGACCTCGAGGAGAAGAGACCATGGGATTGCTCGACGGAATTCTCGGCAAGACATTGGGAGGCGCGACGAGCGATGGCGGAGCGCCGGTGAACCCGTTGCTTCAGATCGCGCTGCAGCTGCTGCAGCAAAACGGCGGCGTGGCCGGCGTGCTCGACAAGTTTCGTCAGGGCGGCTATGCGGATCAGGCCGATTCGTGGCAAAGCACCGGGGAGAACCTGCCGATCTCGGGAAGCGCGCTGCAGGAAGTGCTCGGGAGCGGGACGATCGGCCAGATCGCCGCGCAGCTCGGGCTGTCGCACGGCGAGGCTGCGCGGGAACCTGGCGCAGATGTTGCCGCAGATCGTCGACAAGCTGACGCCCAACGGTGAAGTGCCCGACAATCACAACGACATGGTCGAGCAGGCGCTCGCGATGCTCACCCGATCAGGGCCGCCTGACGCATCGCGCGGCGGCTCGCGCTACAATTCGAGGGCCGGGTGGGAAGTCTCACCCGGCCTTTTTGCATCTGGCGCGCGCTCTTGGATCAACCCACCTTCCTCACCGCAGTCGTCCTCGGCATCGTCGAGGGCCTGACCGAGTTCCTCCCCGTCTCCTCGACCGGCCACCTGATCGTCGCCGGATCGCTTCTCGGCTACACCGGCGAGCAGGCGAAGACGTTCGAGATCGTCATCCAGGCGGGCGCCATTCTCGCCGTGTGCTGGGAATTCCGCGCGAAGCTCGCGCGCGTGCTGCGAGGGCTCTTCTCCGACCGCGCTGCGCAGCGTTTCGCCGCGAACCTCGTGATCGCATTCCTTCCGGCCGCGGTGCTCGGACTCGCGTTCGGCAAAGCGATCAAGGCGCACCTGTTCGCGCCGGTTCCGGTGGCCTGCGCGTTCATCGCCGGCGCGTTCGTCATCCTCTGGGCCGAGCGGCGGCAAAAGTCGCGGCCGGAAACCGTGCGCATCGGATCGATCGACGACATGCGCTGGACCGATGCGCTGAAGGTCGGCTGCGCGCAGGCGCTCGCGCTCTTCCCCGGCACGTCGCGATCGGGAGCGACGATCATCGGCGGGATGCTGTTCGGCCTGTCGCGCGTCGCGGCGACGGAGTTCTCGTTCTTCCTCGCAATCCCGACGCTGCTCGCGGCGACGTTCTACTCGCTGTGGAAGGACGCGTCGCTGATCGGCTCGCAATCGTCGCCGGCTTTCTTCGTGGGGTTCGCCGCGGCGTTCGTATCCGCATTCGCGTGCGTGCGCTGGCTGATCCGCTACGTCGCGCACCACGACTTCGTCCCGTTCGCCTGGTATCGGATCGCCTTCGGCGCCGTGGTGCTGCTCACCGCGTACGCCGGACTCGTGAAGTGGGATTGACCGGGCGCGACGCCCGGTGGGTCGGGCCGGTGTGCTCGGTCCTGGGCGTTCTGGGCTTCTCGTTCAAGGCGATCCTGATCAAGCTCGCCTACGCGTGGCATCCGGTCGATGCGGTGACGCTGCTCACGCTGCGCATGCTGTTCGCCGCGCCGTTCTTCGTCGCGATGGCGTGGTGGGCAGGACGCCGGCCCGGCGCGCGACCGATCACGCGGCGCGATTGGCGCGCGCTCGCCTGGCTCGGCTTCATCGGCTACTACCTCGGAAGCCTCCTCGATTTCATCGGCCTCATGTACATCACCGCAGCGCTCGAGCGGCTCGTCCTGTACCTGTATCCGACGATGGTGCTGCTGCTCTCGGTCGCGCTGCGCGGACTGCGCGTCACGCAGCGCCAGGTCGTTGCGCTCGCGCTCTCCTACGCGGGGATCGCGCTCGTCTTCGCCCACGATCTCACCTTCGGCGGCGATGATCGCGCGCTGTGGATCGGCGGTGCGCTGGTGTTCGCGAGCGCGCTCACCTATGCGGTGTATCTCGTCGGCGCCGGCGACGTGATCGCGCGGCTCGGCAGCATGCGCTTCATCGCCTGGGCGATGCTCGCGTCGTGCGTGTTCGTCTTCGCGCAGTTCGCGCTGACGCGCGATCTCGCCGCGCTCGCGGTCCCGCGCTCGATCTACGCGCTGTCGCTCGCGATGGCGGTGTTCTCGACCGTCGTGCCGACCTGGCTCATCGCCGAGGCCGTGAGAAGGCTCGGCGCAAACACGTCCTCGCTGATGGGCTCGCTCGGCCCGGTGTTCACGATCGGCTTCGGCGCGATGATCCTCGGCGAAGCCGTGCATTGGATCCAGCTCGCCGGCGCCGCGCTGGTGCTGGGCGGCGTGATGCTCGTCACGCTGCGGCCCGGCGGCGAGCCTCGTCCCGCCGCGAAGGCAGCGGCCGAAACGCCCCGGGGCTGACTCCCGCCGGTCTGCGACGCGGTCGTCGTCCGGCGCTAATCGCGCGTCACGCCGCGCGACGCCGCGTCACTCGAACTTCCTCACGTCGTCGATCACCTTGCCGTCGTTCGGCGAGCTCGCCGGGAGCGTGGAACGCAACCTCGCCGCGCAGCTTCGTGACGTCGCGAATCGACGCGACGATCGCCTCGGCGCTCGACGACCGGTTGGGCGCGACCTCGACGTGCAGCGTCATCCGGTCGCCGCCTTCCGCGGTGTCGACGACGAGCCGCGCCCTGCCGATCTCGGGGTGGCGCGCGACGACCGCCGCGACCTGCGCCGGATGCACGAACAGGCCTTTCACCTTCGTCGTCTGATCGGCGCGGCCCATCCACCCCTTGATGCGCAGGTTCGTGCGGCCGCAGGGGCTCGCGCCGGGAAGCACCGCGGAAAGATCGCCGGTGCCGAAGCGGATCAGCGGATAGTCGGTATTCGTGAGCGTCGTGACGACGACCTCGCCGACCTCTCCGGGCGCGACCGGATCGCCGGTTCCGGGCCGGACGATCTCGACCAGCACGCCCTCGTCGACGACGAGCCCGGCAGCGCGCCTCGGTCTCGTACGCGATGTTGCCGAGATCCGCGGATCCATAGACCTGGTAGCCGGCAATTCCGCGCGCGAGCAACGCGTCGCGAAGGCTCGCGGGAAACGGCTCGGCCGACACGAGCGCCTTCGCAAGGCTCGTGATCTTCACGCCCATTTCGTCGGCTTTCTCGACGATGATCCGGAGGAAGGACGGCGTGCCGACATAACCGTCGGGCTCGAGATCGGCAATCGCCTGCACCTGCAATTCGGTCTGTCCGGTGCCGCCGGGAAACACCGTGCAACCGAGCGCGTGCGCGCCGGTCTCGAACATCGAGCCGGCCGGCGTGAAGTGGTACGCGAAGCAGTTGTGCACGAGATCGCCCTTGCGGAAGCCGGCAGCGAAGAGCGCGCGCGCGATCCTCCAGTAGTCGGGCCGGCGCCCTTCCGGCTCGTAGATCGGCCCCGGCGAGGCGAACACGCGCGCAGGGCCGTCGATCCCCTTCGCCAATGCGTCGCCGCGAAGCCGCCGAACGGTCGCGCCGCTTTCTGGATCTCGAGGAGATCGGATTTTCGCGTGACGGGGACCTTGGCCAGCGCCCCGCGCGTGGTGATCGCCGCGGGATCGATCGCGGCGAGAAGGCGCGCGAAAGCCGGCGCGTTCGCCTTCGCGTGAGCGATCTGCCGCGCAAGCTGACCGATCTGCTCGCGCTCGCGAACCTCCGGGTCGCGGGTCTCGAGCGCGTCGAAATGCTCGGCGGCCTTCATCGTGCGGCGAGCTGCCTCACGTCATCGCGGAAATCACGCGAGCCATCGCTTGCGGCGATGGTAGTGCTTCACGTCGCGGAAGCTCTTGCGCCCCGCGGTCGACAGGCCGAGATAGAACTCCTTCACGTCGGCGTTCGAGGCGAGCTCGCTCGCCTGCGCCGTCCATCACGACGCGGCCGTTCTCGAGGATGTAGCCGTAGTCGGCGTAGCGCAGCGCGACCGTCGTGTTCTGCTCGGCGAGCAGAAACGAAACGCGCTCCTTGCGATTCAGGTCGCGGACGATCTCGAATATCTCCTCGACGATCTGCGGCGCGAGGCCCATCGACGGCTCGTCGAGCAGGATCATCGACGGCTGCGCCATCAGCGCGCGGCCGACCGCAGTCATCTGCTGCTCGCCGCCGGACGTGTACCCGGCCTGGCTGCTGCGCCGCAGCTTGAGCCGCGGAAAGTAGTGGTAGACCTTCTCGAGCGCCGCAGCGATCTCGCCGCGCGAGCCCTTCCGCGTGAACGCGCCGGTGAGAAGGTTCTCCTCGACGGTCAGATGCGAGAAGCAGTGCCGGCCCTCCATCACCTGGCACACGCCCATCCTCACGAGCTCGTTCGTCGTCAGGCGGTCGACGCGCTTGCCTTCGAACTCGATCGTGCCCTTGGTCACGTCGCCGCGCTCGGCGCGCAGCAGGTTGGAGATCGCCTTGAGCGTCGTGCTCTTGCCCGCGCCGTTGGCGCCGAGCAGCGCGACGATGCCGCCCCGCGGGACCTCGAGCGAAACGCCCTTCAGCACGAGGATCACGTGATCGTAGATGACCTCGATGTTGTTGACCGTGAGGCACGGCACCGCGGCGGCGGCGACCGGCGGCGCGGCTGCGGACGGGTTCGGCATCGCGGTCGACATTGCGGGATCGAACGGCGCGCGGCCACGCGCCCGTCGGCGCCGGCCGCACCCGCGAAGGCGCGGCCGGACGCGCGTACGATCAGTCTTCCTTGCCGCAATCGCGCGGCGTGATCTTCTTCTCCGCCGCGTATTTGGCGGCCTGCTCTTCGGCCATCTTGCGGGTCATCGCGCGGTCTCCCGCCATGAACGACGTCACCTGCTTGAACCCGGTGCCGTCCCATTGCTGGAACTTGACCATCCCCGAGCCCTCGTGGTCGGCGCAGCTCGTCTTGATCGGCGGGAAGAGTCCCGGCGCGCCGAGCTCCTTGATGCGTGCCTCGGTCGAGATTGAGATGCTCGAGGCCCCAGCGCACCTGCTCGGGCGTCATCACCTTGCCTTTGCCGTACTTCGCCTGCGCGACGCGGATCGCCTCGACGATGATCATTCCGTAGACGAGTCCGCGCGTGTACATGACGTTGCCGAGCCGACGTGGGATCCTCGAGATTGCCTTTGCCCGCGCCGTAGAGCTTGGTCTTGATCTCCTGGATGAGCGGGATAGCCCAGACCGGACGCCGTGAACGATGCGCTGACATAGCCCTTGGCGGCGTCGCCGGCCGGAATCACGTCCTCTTCCGACCCGGCCCACCAGACGCCGAGCAGCTTGTCTTTCGGATAGCCCGTCTTCGCCGCGGTCTTGAGCGCGACGGTGCTCATCACGCCGTAGGTCCAGACGATCACGTAATCGGGCTTCGCCTGGCGGATCTGCAGCCACTGCGATTCCTGCGTCTGGCCGGGCGGCGTGACGGCAATCTTCAGCACGTCGAATCCGTAGCTTAGCGCCCAACGCGTCGAGCACCGGTATCGGCTCCTTGCCGTACGCGGAGTCGTGATACAGGAACGCGATCTTCTTGCCCTTGAGCTTGTCGAGGCCGCCCACCTTCTGCCCGAGGTAGGCGATCATCGCCGCCATCTGGTCCCAATACGTGGTGCCGATGGGGAACACCCAGTCGTAGACACGCCCGTCGGCGGAGCTCGCGAGCCCGTAGCCGAACGTCGTCATCGGAATCTTGTCCTGCGCGACGCGATCGAACAGCCCGTACGCGATGCCGGTCGACAACGGCTCGACGGTCGTTGCGCCGCCGTTCTTCTTCTTCAGGCGCTCGTAGCACTCGACGCCTTTCGACGCGTTGTACTCGGTCTCGCACTCCTCCCACTTCAATTTCACGCCGTTGATGCCGCCCGACATGTTGACGAGCGTGAAGTAGTCGATCGCGCCGCCGTAATACCCGGAGCCGCCCGCGGCGTAGGGGCCGGTGCGGTACGACAGGACCGGGATGAACTGCTCGTTCTGCGCGAACGCGACGCTGGCGCCGGCGAACAGCGCGACGCCCAGCAGGGCCGATTTGATTGCGTTCATCTGATGTCCTCCTGACTTGACTGGCTCTGAATACCGCGAATCGCTGGAATGATACCCCTCTCCGCGGGCGCCGCCACGGCGTGCTGCAACGCAAATCAGTGGGGGAACGGCCACAGGCGGAGCTTTTCCTTCGCGATCTGCCACAGTCTCGCGAGGCCGTGCGGCTCGACGATCAGGAAGAAGATGATGAGCCCGCCGAAGACCATCAGCTCGAGGTTCGAGATCGTGCTCTCGGCGATGCCCAGGTGCAGGCTCGAATCCAGGAAGCGCACGCTCACCGACAGCACGACCGGTATCAGCGTGATGAACGCGCTTCCGAGAAACGATCCCAGCACCGTGCCGACGCCGCCGACGATCACCATGAACAGGATGCGGAACGACAGGTCGAGGCTGTAGGCTTCCGGCTCGACGGTGCCGAGATACGCGTACGCGAAGAGCGCGCCTGCGACGCCGCAGTAGAACGAGCTCACCGCGAACGCGAGCAGCTTCGCGCGCATCAGCCGGATGCCGATGACCTCCGCCGCGACGTCCATGTCGCGCACCGCCATCCACGAGCGGCCGACATTTCCGCGCGCCATGTTCTTCGCGCCGAGCGCCATCACCGCGACGATCGACAGCACGAGCAGGTACTTGGCCGCAGGCGTGTTGAAGTGATAGCCGAGGATCACGATCTGTTGCGCGGTGATCACGCCGGAGCTGCTGTAGTTGGTGATCCAGCCGACCTTGGTCAGCACCCACAGGATGAAGAACTGCGCGGCGAGCGTGGCGACGGCCAGGTAGAAGCCCCTGATGCGCAGGCTCGGCAGGCCGAAGAGGATGCCGACGAGCGCCGCCATCACGCCGCCTCCCGCGAAGGCGAGCAGGATCGGCATCCCGGGGATGCGCAGCATGAAGTTGTACGACGCGAACGCGCCGATGGCCATGAACGCGGCGGTGCCGAGCGAGACCTGGCCGGCGTACCCGGTGAGGATGTTGAGGCCGAGCGCGGCGAGCGAGAGGATCAGGAACGGGATCAGGATCGCCGAGAAGAGATACGGCGTCGCGGTGAATGGAACGATGACGAAGGCGAGCACGAGGATGACCGCGATCCCGATCCGGTCCTGATAGATCGGAAAGATCGCCGCGTCGGCGGCGTACGACGGCTTGAACTGCCCGGCTTCGCGGTAGAACATCGCTCAGATGCGCCGGATGATCTTCTCGCCGAACAGCCCTTCCGGCCGCACGAGCAGGAAGACGAGCGCGAGCACGTAGGGAAACCAGCCCTCGATGCCGCCGCCGACGTACGGGCCGATGTAGACCTCGGCGAGCTTCTCGGAGGCGCCGATGATCAGCCCGCCGACGATCGCGCCGGGCACCGACTCGAAGCCGCCGAGGATCAGCACCGGCAGCGCTTTCAGCGCGACGAAGGTGAGCGCGTACTGGACGCCGTTGCGCGCGCCCCAGAGCAGGCCCGCGACCAGCGCGACGGCGCCGGCCACGGCCCACACGATCGTCCAGATCTGCCGCAGCGGTATGCCGACCGCCAGCGCTGCCTGATGATCGTCGGCGACCGCGCGCAGCGCCCGCCCGATCCGCGTGCGGCTGAAGAAAACGGCCAGCACGGCGACGAGCACGGCGGCCACGCCGGCCGCCGCAAGGTCGAACTTCGAGATGTTCATCCCCGTCGTTGTCGGAGATCCACTGGATCGGCTCGTCCTGCAACCCGAGCTCGAGGCCGCGCACGTTCGCCCCCCACATCATCTGTGCGAGGCCCTCGATGAAGAACGCGAGCCCTATCGTCGCCATGAACAGCGTGATCTGCGGCTGATTGACGAGCGGGCGCAGCACGATGCGCTCGATGACGAAACGCCAGCACCACCATCACCGCGAGCGTCGCCGGGAGCGCGAGCCAGAACGGCAGCCCCGTTTCCTGCAGCCCCACGAAGGTGAGCGCCGCGAAGAACACGAGCGCGCCCTGCGCGAAGTTGAACACGCCCGACGCCTTGTAGATCAGCACGAAGCCGAGCGCGACCAGCGAATACATGATGCCGCTCAGCAGCCCGCCGATCAGGACTTCGAAGAAGAATGACATCTGTCCGCCGTCCTCGTTGCCTCGAAGCGCGCCCGGCGCCGCTTCAGTGCGCGACGCCGAGATAGGCGTCGATCACCGCGCGATTGGAGCGCACCTCGTCCGGCGTGCCGTCGCCGATCTTCTTCCCGTAGTCGAGCACGACGACACGGTCGCGAAATGTCCATCACGACGCCCATGTCGTGCTCGATCAGCACGATCGTCGTCCCGTACTGCTCGTTGACGTCGAGAATGAAGCGGCACATGTCCTGCTTCTCCTCGACGTTCATCCCGGCCATCGGCTCGTCGAGCAGCAGCAGCGTCGGTTCCGCCGCGAGCGCGCGCGCGAGCTCGACGCGCTTCTGCAGCCCGTACGGCAGGCGGCCCACCGGCGTCTTGCGGATGTGCTGGATCTCGAGAAAATCGATGACCGCCTCGACCTTTTCCCGCTGCGCGTACTCCTCGCGCCGCGCGCGCCCGATCCACAGCGCCTGCTCGAGGAACGTCGCCTTCATCTTCAGGTTGCGGCCGGTCATCACGTTGTCGAGCACCGACATGCTCTTGAACAGCGCGATGTTCTGGAACGTCCGCGCGATTCCGTGCGCCGCCGCCTCGTGCGTGTTCATGTCGCGGCGGACGCGGCCGCGGAAGGTGATCGTCCCCTGCTGCGGCCGATAGACGCCGTTGATGACGTTGAGCATCGAGCTCTTGCCGGCGCCGTTCGGGCCGATGATCGCGCGCACCTCGTGCTCGCGAACGTCGAAGCTGATGTCGGTCAGCGCCTTCACCCCGCCGAAGGCGAGCGAGATGCCCTCGAGCTTGAGGATCGTGTCGCCGATTCGGGCCTGGGCGGTCGCCATGCAGTGCGCTCAGGCGGCTGCGGCCGCGGCGGCGGGCGCGATCGGAGGTCTTCGCGTCGTCGATGCGCAGGTCGGCGGCAACCATGCCGCTGCGCCCATCCTCGAACTTCACCAGCGTCTCGATGTGCTGCGCCTTTTTCCCGCCGTAGAGCGCGTCGATCAGCACCGCGTACTTCTCCGCGACGAAGCCGCGCCGCACCTTGCGCGTGCGCGTGAGCTCGTCGTCGTCGGGATCGAGCTCCTTGTGCAGGATCAGGAACCGGTGCACCTGCGACGCGGCGAGCATCGGGTCCGCCGCGAGATCGGCGTTGACCGTCTCGACGCACTCGCGCACGAGCTCGTAGACCTCCGGCTTCTGCGCGAGATCGGTGTAGCCCGAGTAGGCGATGCCGCGCCTCTCGGCCCAGTTGCCGACCGATCCGATGTCGATGTTGATGAACGCGCACACGCGCTCGCGCTTGTCGCCGAACGCGACGGCCTCCTTGATGTGCGGGAAGAACTTGAGCTTGTTCTCGATGTAGTTGGGAGCGAAGATCGCGCCGCTCGCGAGCTTGCCGACGTCCTTGGCGCGATCGATGATCCGCAGGTGCCCGTCGGGGTCGATCACGCCGGCGTCGCCCGTGTGCAGATAGCCTTCCGCGTCGATCGTCTCCGTCGTCGCGTCGGGTCGCTTGTAGTACTCCTTCATCAGCATCGGTCCGCGGACCATGCACCTCGCCGTTGTCCGAGATCTTGATCTCGACGCCCGGGCGCCGCGATGCCGACGGTGTCGAGCCGGACGTGGCCGTCGGGCTGCAGGCAGACATACGCGCAGGTCTCGGTCGAGCCGTAGAGCTGCTTCAGATTGATGCCGATCGAGCGGTAGAACCGGAACAGGTCCGGGCCGATCGCAGCGCCCGCCGTGTACGCGACGCGAATCCGGCTCATGCCGAGCACGTTGCGCAGCGGACCGTAGATCACGATGCTTCCGAGCCGGTAGAGCAGGCGGTCGGCGAGCGGGACGCCGGGCTTGCCGTCCATGATCTCCGCGCCGCAGCGCTTCGCGACCGCCATGAACCTGTGGAACAGCCAGCGCTTCGGCGCCGACGCGTCCTCCATCCGGATCATCACCTGCGTGAGCAGGTTCTCGAAGATCCGCGGCGGCGCGAAGTAGAACGTCGGACCGATCTCGCGCAGGTCGGTCATCACCGTGTCGCCCGACTCGGGACAGTTGATCGTGAACCCCGCGTACATCGCCTCCGCGTACGAGAAGAGGTGGTCGCCCACCCACGCCATCGGCAGGTACGACAGCATCCGGTCGTCCGCCGTCAGCCGGTCGAATTCGCAGCCGCCGCGCGCGGCCTCGATGAATGCGGCGTGCGTCTGGCACACGCCCTTGGGTTTGCCGGTGGTGCCCGACGTATAGAGCATCACCGAGATGTCGTCGGCGCGGCCCTTCGCGATTTCGCCCTCGTAGAATCCCGGATGCGCGCGATCGAACTCGCGGCCGATCTCCTGCAGCCGCTCGAAGCTCGTCACGCCCTCGTAGTTGCGCAGCCCCCGCGGATCGTCGTAGTAGATGTGCGCGAGCGTCGGCGACCGAGGGCATCGCCTCGAGCACCTTGTCGACCTGCTCCTGGTCCTCGACGATCGCGTACGCGATCTCCGCGTCGTTCAGCACGAAGACGAATTCGGCGGCCGGCGCGTCCTGGTACATCGGCACGGCGATGCCGCCCAGCGCCTGCGCGGCCGCCATCGACCAATAGAGTCGAGGCCGGTTGTCGCCGATGATCGCGAGCCGCATCCCCCGCTCGAATCCCTGCGCGGCGAGCCCGCAGGCGAGCGCGCGCACCTCGGCGGCGACCTGCCTCCACGTCCACGTCTGCCAGATGCCGAGGTCCTTTTCGCGAAACGCGGGATGGCCTCCGCGAACTTCGGCGTGATGGAGCAGCAGGCGCGGGAAGGTGTCCAGCGCAGGCGATGCGTTCGGGGCTGACGGCACGGCGGCGCTCCTCCTGGGGATGGCCTCTTCGGACCACTCGGGGTCTCCGGCCGGCAGATTCTATAGAAAGGCCGCCGATGCGGATACGGGACGGTAGGTCTCGCTGCGCTGCCTCGGAGCGGAACGTGAGTTCGCGGCGGGCTTGCGGTCGCTGAGAGATCGCGACGTCGCGAGTGAGCGGACGGACGGTTCGCGAGCGAGCGCATGCTGCGGTCCATCGTCGCGGGTGACGCGCGACGCGACGGCCGTAGGCGGCCGTCCGTCGGTGCCGCGTCGGGCCCGCAGATGGACGTGATCCGCAGCGCCTAAGCCCGCCGCGAAGTCACGTTCCGCTTCAACCAGCTGCACGGCGACTCACCCGTACGTGAAGAACCCGCGACCGGTCTTGCGCCCCAGTTGGCCCGCGGCGACCATCTCCTTCAGCAGCAGCGCGGGCCGGTACTTCGGATCGTTGAAGTCGCGGTGGAGCACTTCCATCACCGCGAGCATCACGTCGAGCCCGATCAGATCCGCGAGCGCCAGCGGGCCGATCGGATGGCTGCAGCCGAGCTTCATCGCCTCGTCGATGTCCGCGGCGGAAGCGAGCCCCTCCTGCAGCGCGAACACCGCCTCGTTGATCATCGGGCAAAGGATCCGGTTGACGATGAACCCGGGGCTGTTCTTCGTCACGATCGGCGTCTTGCCGAGCGTCTTCACCAGCGCCTTCGCCGTCTCGACCGTCGCGTCGTCCGTCTGCCGCCCGCGGATCAGCTCGACCAGCGCCATGACCGGCACCGGGTTGAAGAAGTGCATGCCGATGACCTTGCCGGGCCGCGACGTCGCCGCCGCCAGCCTGGTGATCGATATCGACGACGTGTTCGATGCGATGATCACGCCGGGCCGCGCCAGCTCGTCGATCTTCTTCAGGATGCTCCGCTTGACGTCTTCGTTCTCGGTCGCCGCCTCGATGACGAGATCGCAGCGCTTCAGCGCGCCGTAGTCGGTGGTTCCCTCGATGCGCTTCAGGGCGGCGATCTTGTCGGCCGGCGCGATCTTCTGCTTGTTGACCATGCGGTCGAGGCTTGCGCTGATCCCGGAGCGCCCGCGCTCCAGCGCCGCTTCGCTCACGTCGACCATCACCGATTGAAGACCCGCGGTCGAGCACGCCTGCGCGATGCCGTTGCCCATCGTGCCGGCGCCGATCACGCCGACGATGCGAATCTCGCTCATTGAAGAACTCCTCGTTCGTTGCAGCGGGAAGCCGCGTTCAGCCGGCAGTATGCGCGCGCGCGCGGCGCAGCGCCGGAGCGCGCCGGGGCGCTGCCGCACGGCGCGGCGGCTCCTCGCGCAATCCGGCGAGGAGCATGTCGATCATTCTGGGCGCCGCCCGCTTCAGATCGTACGCGTCGGGCCGCTGCACCCATTCGTGCATCACGCCGACCATGTATGCGTTCATGCAGCGCGCCGCGAGCCGCGTATCCGTGTCGCGAGGGAGCTGGCGCAGCGCGACCGCTTGCTTGAGCAGGCGCTCGACGCTCGCGAGGCAGCCGCTGTCCGTGGAGTGCTGGCGTTTCGCGACCGACGCCATGCCGGCGACGAACTCGCATTTGTGAAAGATCACGTCGAACACCGCCTGCGTGCGTGGATCGGTCGCGAGGCGAGTCAGGCAGTCGACTGCGAGAGCCCGCAGCGCCCCGAGAGGATCGTCGTGGCGCGTCTCGCCCGCCAGGACCAGCATCGCCTCCATCGGAAGCTGCACGCGCTCGCATAACGCGGTGAAGAGGTCCGCCTTGTCCTTGAAATGCCAGTAAACGGCGCCACGTGTTACTCCGGCAGCTGCGGCGACCTCCTCGAGGGACGTGTGCGCAACCCCCCGATCGCGGAAGACGCCCAGCGCCGCATCGAGCAGCGCTTCGCGCGTCGCGGCGGCTTCCGATTTGGTGCGTCTCACCACGCGGGACTCGCAAACAGGGACAGCGTTGTAAACATTACATCGTGACCGGTCGTTGGCCCGAAGATTGCAGACAAAATGATTTTCCGGGCCAGGGTTGCAAACATTCAAGAATGTATGTAACGTAGGCGCCCGCACCTGTCAAGCCCGTCGCGCTCCTTTCGAGACGCGACGCTTCCGGAGTCACCCACCATGACACTCGCCTCCCCTTCCGCGCGCCGCATTGTCGCGGCAATGGCAGGACTCGCCATCGCGACGCTCGTCGCGTCCTGCAGCCGACAGCAGCAAGGCGGATTTCACGGGTTTCCACCGGCCGCGGTCACCACGATGGTGATGCAGCCGAAGACCCTTCCCGTCTCGTACGAATACGTCGGGCAGACCGTGGGCTCCAAGGAAGTCGAGGTGCGCGCACGCGTCGGCGGGATCCTCGAGAAGCGGCTCTACACCGAGGGCGGCTGGGTGAAGGCAGGGCAGCCGATGTTCATCATCGATCCCAAGCCGCTCGAGGCGCAGGCCGCTGCAGCGGAGGCCGAAGTCGCGCGGGCGCACGCGCAGGTCACGCAGGCGGAGCGCGAGCTCGCGCGGTTGAAGCCGCTTGCCGAGCGGCGCGCCGTCGGCCAGAAGGAGGCCGACGACGCCGCGTCGAATCTCGATCTCGCGCGCGCCGCGGAGAAGAGTGCGGCGGCGAAGCTCGCCGAGGTGAAGCTCAGTCTCGGCTACACGCGCGTCAACGCGCCGATCACCGGGTTGTCGAGCCGCGCAAACAAGTCCGAGGGAAGCCTCGTCACCGCGAACGAGACATTGCTCACGCTCATCTGGCAGGTCGATCCGATCTGGGTCGCCTTCACCATCTCCGAGAACGAGCAGCTCGCGATCAACAAGGCCGTCGCTGCCGGCCGCCTCGCGCTGCCCAGGGACAACGCGTACGACGTGACGATCAAGCTCGCCGACGGCTCGGTGTTCCCGCGCAAGGGCCGGATCAATTTCGCCGACACGCGCGTCAATCCGACGACCGGCACGTACGAGATGCGCGCGGAGATCGCGAACGCCGACGGCGCGCTGAAGCCCGGCCAGTTCTCGCGCGTGCAATTGAAGGGCGCCGTGCGCACGAATGCGCTCGCGGTGCCGCAAGTCGCCGTCCAGGACGGGCCGCAGGGGAAGTTCGTCTACGTGACCGGCAAGGACAAGGACGGCAAGGACATCGCCGTCGTTCGCCCGGTGGTGCTCGGCGAATGGATCGAGATCGACGGCAGCAACCTGTGGATCGTCGATTCCGGGCTCGCCGCCGGTGACACGGTGATCGTCGACGGGATCGCCAAGCTGCAGCCGAACGGCCCGATCATGCTTGGGCCTCCGCCGGGTGCGCCGGGAGCGGCGCCTGCAGACGCGGCCAGGATGAAGGGCGGCAACGCCCCTGTCGCGAAGGACGACGCGAAAGCGGCGCCTCCGCCCAAGTCCTGATCGCGGAAAGCCGCCGCCATGCTTTCCAGATTCTTCATCGACCGCCCGATCTTCGCGGCGGTCATCTCGGTGTTCTTCGTGCTCGCGGGGCTCGCGGCGATGCGCTCGCTGCCGATCGCGCAGTATCCGGAAATCGCGCCGCCGGTCGTCACCGTGCAGGCGGTCTACCCGGGCGCCTCCGCGCAGACGCTCGAGGAAACCGTCGCTGCGCCGCTCGAGAACGCGATCAACGGCGTGCAGGGCATGATCTACATGAGCTCGCACTCGACGGCGAACGGCGTCACGCAGATCGCCGTCACGTTCGAGATCGGCACCAACGTCGACGACGCCGCGATCAACGTCAACAATCGCGTCAAGCAGGTCGAGCCGCGGCTGCCGCTCGAAGTTCGCAGGCAGGGCGTGTCCGTCGAGCGCGGATCGTCGTCGTTCCTGCAGGTGCTCGCGTTCTATTCGCCGGACGGCCGCTACGACGATCTCTTCACGTCGAACTACGTGACGCTCAACGTGCTCGACGAGCTGAAGCGGCTGCCCGGCACGACGAACGTGCAGATCTTCGGCGCGAAGGACTACGCGATGCGGATCTGGCTGAAGCCCGACCGCCTCGCGCAGCTCAAGATCACGCCCTCGGATGTGGCCAATGCGATCAACGAGCAGAACGCCCAGTTCGCCGCCGGCAAGGTCGGCCAGTCGCCGATCGGCGGCAAGCAGGACCTCGTCTACACGATCACGACCAAGGGCCGGCTCGCCGATCCGAAGGAATTCGGCCAGATCATCGTTCGCGCGGACCCCGACGGCTCGACGGTGCGGCTCGCCGACGTCGCCCGCGTCGAGCTCGGCTCGAAGGACTACGACTTCATCGGCCGCTACAACGGCCACGAGGCGACGCTCGTCGGCATCTTCCTGTCGCCGGGCGCCAACGCGCTCGAGGTCGCGAAGACCGTTCGGGCGCGCGCCGCCGAGCTCGCGAAGAAATTTCCGGAAGGGTTCACCTACGCGCATTCCGTACGACACGACGCGCTTCGTCGAAGTGTCGATCAAGGAGGTCGTGAAGACGCTCGGCGAGGCGATGCTGCTCGTCTTCCTCGTCGTCTTTCTCTTCCTGCAGAGCTGGCGCGCCGCGGTGATCCCGTTCATCGCGGTCCCGGTTTCGCTGATCGGGACGTTTGCCGGCCTCTACATGCTCGGCTACTCGATCAACACGCTGACGCTCTTCGGCATGGTGCTCGCGATCGGCATCGTCGTCGACGACGCGATCGTCGTGCTGGAAAACGTCGAGCGGAACATGCGCGAGGGGCACCTCGCGCCGCGCGAGGCCGCGGTCAAGGCGATGCACGAGGTGACGGGACCGATCATCGCGATCGTGCTGACGCTGTGCGCGGTGTTCGTTCCGATCGCGTTCCTCGGCGGCCTCACCGGCGAGCTCTACCGGCAGTTCGCGGTGACGATCTCGATCTCGGTCGTCATCTCGGGACTCGTCGCGCTGACGCTGTCGCCGGCGCTGTGCGTGCTGATGCTGAAGCACGGTCACAAGCCGCCCGGCCGCTTCTTCACCTGGTTCAACGGCTGGTTCGCGCGCGTGACCCGCCACTATTCGGACGGCGTGCTCTGGCTGATCCGGCGCGGCTTCGTCGGCCTCGTGCTGTTCGTCGGCATGGTGGCGATCACGGCCTTCTTGTGGAGGGCCACGCCGGGAAGTCTCGTGCCCGACGAGGACCAGGGTTTCTACATCGGCGCGGTGTTCCTGCCCGACGGCGCCACGCTCGAGCGAACCGACAAAGTGGTGAAGCAGGTGGAGGAAGCGATCCGCTCCAACAAGGCGAACCAGGACATCGTGTCCTTCACCGGCTTCGACTTCATCGGCGGCGGCTTTCGCAACAACGCCGCGACGCTCTTCGTCGTCCAGGTGCCGTGGGAGGATCGCAAGGTGACCGCGGCGAGCCTCGTCGGAGAGCTCTTCGGCAAGACGATGGGGATCAAGGAAGCGCTCGTGCTGGCGTTCAATCCGCCGGCGATCTTCGGTCTCGGCTCGACGGGCGGCTTCGAGTTCTACATCCAGAACCGCGGCGAGGGCGGCGCCAAGCGGCTCTATGAAGTCACGCAGACAGTTCCTGGCGCGCGCGAACACCGACAAGGAGCTCGCCGGCGCGCAGACGCTGTGGCGCGCCACCGTTCCGCAGCTCTACGTCGACACCGACCGCGAGAAGGTGAAGAAGCTCGGCGTGCCGATCGACGACGTCTACAACGCGCTCGCCGGCACGCTCGGAACCTATTACGTCAACGATTTCAACAAGTACGGCCGCACGTGGCAGGTGCTGATGTCGGCGGACCCGGTGTATCGCCGGCGGCCCGACGACATCGGCGCAGTCTATGTGCGATCGGCAAAGGGCGAGATGATTCCGCTCTCCTCGCTCGCGACGGTCAGGTACACGTCGGGTCCCGACGCGCTCGATCGGTTCAACAACCTGCCGGCGGTCAAGATCATCGGCCAGGCGGCGCCGGGATTCAGCTCGGGTCAGGCGATCGCACGCATCGAGCAGATCGCCTCCGAAGTGCTGCCGGCGGACTTCAGCTTCGACTGGGGCGGCACGTCGTACCAGGAGAAGCGATCGGGCGGCGCGTCCGGATTCTCGCTCGCGCTCGCGGTGATCATGGTGTTCCTGATCCTGTCGGCGCAGTACGAGCGCTGGTCGCTGCCGCTTTCGGTGCTTCTCGCGCTGCCGTTCGGCACGTTCGGCGCGCTCGCCGCGGTGTGGCTGCGCGGCATGACCAACGACGTGTATTTCCAGATCGGTCTCGTCACGCTGCTGGGTCTCGCGGCGAAGAACGCCATCCTGATCGTCGAGTTCGCGTTGCGCCGGCACGAGGAGGGCATGTCGACCTCCGCGGCGGCGATCGAGGCGGCGCGACTGCGGTTCCGGCCGATCCTGATGACCTCGATGGCCTTCATCCTCGGCGTGCTCCCGCTCGCGATATCGACCGGTGCGGGCGCCGGCGCGCGCCAGTCGGTCGGCACCGGCGTCATGGGCGGCATGCTCGCCGCGACGTTCCTCGCGATCTTCTTCGTTCCGTGGTTCTTCCGGCTGATCTTCGATCGCAAGATCACCGAGCCGCGAACGAAGGACGAGCTGCACGCGGAGATCGATCACGCGCACGCGCTCCGCGAGCGGCCGCCCGTCGCGACGCCGGGGCATCCCCCGCAATCCGGTCACGGAGACGTCCATGCGTAAAAGCGTCTTTGCGTTGATGGTCGCCGGCGCGCTCGCGGGCTGCGCAGTCACCCAGCCCGTACCGCCGCAGCTCGATCTGCCCGCCCCCACCGAGACCGCAGAGCAGAATGCGCTGCTCGAGCACTGGTGGGTCGCGTTCAACGATCCAGTGCTGACCGCGCTCGTCGACGAGGCGATCGCGAACAACCTCGACCTCAAGGCCACACTCGCGCGCATCGAGCTCGCGCGATCGCAGGTGCTGCTCGCGCAGTCGAGCCTTTACCCCAGCGTCAACGTGCGCGCCGGCGCAGCGCGCTCGCGCGAATCGCAGAGCACGGCATTCACGGCCGGGTTCCCTCCGATCGGCCCGAGCAACGACTACAGCGTCGGCCTCGACATGTCGTACGAGCTCGACCTGTGGGGCAAGTATCGGAGCGGCGCGCTCGCCGCCGGAAACGATCTCGCCGCGTCGCGCTACTACCGCGAGACGATCCGCATCACCGTCGTGGCCGACGTCGCCGATGCGTACTTCCGGCTGCGCGCCGCCGACGCGCTCCTCGTCGTCTTCGAGGAAACACAGAAGACGCGCACCGACACCGTCGGCCTGCAGCGCGATCGATTCGACGCGGGGATCATCGGCGAGTACGACCTCCGCCAGGCGGAGGCGGAGCTTGCCGCGGTCGTCGCCGACATCGCGCGGGCGAACCAGGCGATCGGCCTCACCGAGGGCGCGCTCGCGACGTTGACCGGCCGGTCGCCGCGCGAAGTGTTCTCGCCGGCGATCGCCCGCGGCGCATCGATCGAGGCAGCGACCGATGTGCCGCAGCTGCCCTCGGGGCTGCCGTCGGGCCTGGTGACGCGGCGTCCGGACATTCGCCGCTCCGAGGCCGAGCTCGCCGCTTCGGATCTGCGCATCCAGCAGGCGCGCGCCGACTACTTTCCCGATTTGACGCTGACCGGCGCGCTCGGCACCGAGTCCGCGGCGTTCTCCAGTCTGTTCAGCTCGCCCGCGACGTTCTGGCGCTTCGGCCTCGCGCTCGTCCAGCCGATCCTCAACCTGAAGTCGATCGAGGGCAACGTCACCGCCGCGACTGCGCGCCGCGACGCGGTCACGGTACAGTATCAACAAACGGTGCAGAACGCGTTCCGCGAGGTCCACGATGCGCTGGTCACGAACACGTCGGCGCAGGAAGTGCTCGCTGCCGAAACGCGCCGGCGCGACCTCCTCGTCCAGGCGCTCGAGGTCGCCAATCTGCGCTACGAGGCGGGTCGCACGTCGTACCTCGAGGTGCTCGACGCGCAGCGAACGCTGCTCGCCTCCGAGACGCTGCGGATCCAGGCCGCGCGCGACGCGCGCATCTCGATCGTCGATTTCGCGAAATCGCTGGGCGGGGGCTGGACGCCGGAGCGGTTCGACGTCGTCACGTACTGACGGATCGACCGCGACGCGCGTGCGCGCGGCGGAGCACTGATTCGATGCAGACGACACCGTACTGGTGGGAGGGCCTGTGGCCGATCCTGGTCCCGCCGCGACCGCTGCCTCCGAGCGCCGACGTCGTCGTCGTCGGCAGCGGTTATACGGGACTGTCGGCCGCGTTGACGCTGCTCAGGCACGGAAGGTCGGTCGTCGTCATCGACGCGCGTCGCGTCGCGGAGGGCGCGAGCTCCCGCAACGGTGGCATGATCGGAGACCTGCTGAAGCCTTCGGTCGCGGAGATGACCGCTCGATTGGGAGCGCAGATGGCGTCGCGGCTGTGCTGCGAATTCCGCGACGCGCTCGCTCGCTTTCCGGATTTCCTTGCGGAGAACGGGATTCGCTGCGATTTCGAGCGCTCGGGCCGCATCACCGGCGCGCTGTCGGACACCCAGCTCGCCGGACTCCTGCGCGAGTCCGAAGCCTTGCGCCGGCTGACCGGCGTCGGCTTCGACGTCGTCGCGAAGTCCGACCTCCCGTCGGAGCTCGGAACCGACGCGTACGTCGGCGCGAGGCTTTATCGGCACCACGCGAGCCTGCACCCGGCGAAGTACGTCGGCGAGCTCGTGCGTTGCGCGCTCGCTGCCGGCGCGGTCATCTGCGAGTCGACGGCATTTCTGTCGTCCGATGCAACCGCCGACGGATTCTCCATCAGGACTTCGGCAGGCGTGATTCGCGCGCGCGACCTGGTCGTCGCCACCAACGGTTATACGGGGGCGCCCACCCGCGCGCTGCGACGCCGCGTCATCCCGGTGACGAGCTACATGATCGCCACGGAGGTGCTGCCCGCGGACCTGATGGCCGCGCTGATGCCTCGCGGCCGCGTCGTCACCGACACCAACCGGCTCCTCTGCTACTACCGGCCGTCGCCGGATCGGAAGCGAATCCTGTTCGGCGGCCGCCCCGCCTACACCGAGATCTCCACGCAGGAGAGCGCGAAGCGGCTGGCGTCCTATCTGCACAGGCTTTTCCCGGCGCTCGCGAACGTCAGGCTGAGCCATTCGTGGTTCGGGATGATCGCCTATACGTTCGACCGCCTCCCGCACGTCGGCTCGATCGACGGCTATCACTACGCGGGCGGCTACTGCGGCTCAGGCGTCGTGATGGCGACGTGGCTGGGGAGCAAGGTCGCCCATCGCGTTCTCGGCAGTGCCGAGGGCGCGACGGCTTTCGCGGAGATCGCCCATCCCACGCATCCGCTCTATCACGGCCACGCGTGGTTCTTGCCGCTGGTCCAGGCGTGGTATCAGGCGGCCGACCTGTGGGATCGCCGCGCGTGAGCTTTCGCGCGCCGTCGACTCACCACTTGTTGCGAAGCTCGCGCAGCTTGAGGAACACCGTCCGCTGATCGGGCTTCTCGGGAAGATCGGGAAAGGCCTCGCGCAACCGGGCGATGACCGTCGGGCTCTGCAGGCGAAAGAACGTGTTGATCCGCCTCTCGATGTCGAGCGTCGTCACGAACGCCTTGCCCGGGTCCTGACCCGCGAGGCGCTCCAGCATCTCGCGGGCGTCGGCGTTGTCGGGCTCGCGATCGAGCGTGAAGCGCAGGTTGTTCTCGATGTAGTCGTGTCCCGGGTAGATCTTCGTGGCGTCGGGAAGCTTCGCGAGCTGCGCGGAAAACGTCTTGTAGAGCTCCGCCGGATGGCCGCCGTTGTGGCAGTTGCCCGCGCCGGCGTTGAACAGCGTGTCGCCGCAAAAGAGCGCGGGCTGATCGGTGTGCGAGAGCAGGCAGACGTGGCACATCGTGTGGCCGGGCGTGTCGAGCGCCTCGAGCTCGACCGTCTTGCCTACCTTGACGACGTCGCCCGCGCGCGAGCCCGCGGTCGATGCCGGCGATCTTGTCGCGGGCGTTCTCGTGCGCGAGGACCTTGGCGCCGGTTTTCTTGACCATCGCCTCGTTTCCGCCGGTGTGGTCGCGGTGCTCGTGCGTGTTGAGGACTTGCGTGATCGTCCAGCCCTCGCTCTTCGCGGCGGCGAGGCATTTCTCGTGATCGAGCGGATCGACGGCGAGCGCCTCGCCGGTTTCGGCGCAGGCGATCAGGTAGTTGAAGTTGCGGTACGCGTTGGCGGTCCAGATCTGCTTGACGATCATCGCGGCTTCCTCGATCGGTTGGCGTTGCGCCAATGATAGCGCGCCCGACGGACGTCGGCCGTCGTCCTACGCGCAGGACGGCGGTCCGCCGATACGCTCGCGTCGCGCGGCCCGCATATTGAGGCTCCGATGCCGACGCGACGATGCTGCGCCAAAGACTGGATGGCAATTCGAATACGCTTGCACTCGCGGACGATTGCGCGCGATTCGCTCGGCCTGAAGCTGATCGCCGTCGGAGGCTCGATGAGCACGATGCGCGCGACAGGTGACGCGTCGTCGCGCCGTTCGATCGCGGACGATCGAACGAGATCGCGCCGCCGCGAGCTGGCCCGCGGCGCGCGCGGTGCGAGACGTCGTTCGTGCCCAGGTGCCAGCTCGATCGCGCATGGTTCTCGGTCGGCGAGATCGATGGCGGCTTCGGCGAGAACATGCGCAAGGCTGTCGTCGAGTATCCAGAAGGAAAAGGGCTGCAACCATCGGCAGGATCGATGCGCCGACGTGGCAGGCGCTCGAAGCGCAGCGACGACGCCGGTGCTTGGACGTACACGGCTCGACGCGCCCGCTGCCTCTTACCCTGAGCGCTCCGGCCGCCGCATCAGCGCGAGCGCGATCAGCGCCGAGGCAACCATCAGGAAGAGGCTCACCGCGTTGAGCACCGGGCTCGCGCCCTCGCGCATCCGCCCGTACATCATGATCGTGAGCGGCGGGTCGGAGCCGACGAGCATCAGCGTCGTGTTGAAGTTCTCGAACGACATCAGGAACGAGATCGCGGCGGCGCCGATCAGCGCCGGCTTGAGGTAGGGCAGCGTCACCGTCCAGCAGCACCGCGGCGCGCGACGCGCCGAGGTTGAACGCGGCGTCCTCGAGCGTCGCGTCGAAGCGCTTCAGCCGCGCGGCGATCGTCAGCGTCGCGATCGACACGATGTACGAGAACTGTCCGGCGACGACCAGCGGCAAGCCCCGGGCGCAGGAAATCGAGCTCGAAGCCCCACAGGTCGTCGGCGAACTGCGCGAGGCGGCTCGCGAACGCGAGGATCGAGATGCCGAGGATCACGCCGGGAATCACCAGCGGCGCGAGCATCAGCAGCGACAGCGCCGACTTGCCGCGGAAGTCGACGCGCTCGAGCAGGAAGGCGTTCGCCGTGCCGACCGCGACCGACAGCACGGTCACCCAGCAGGCGACCCAGCACGCTCGTGCGATGCTCTTCAGCAGCGGCGCGTCGGCGAAGAGCCCGGTCCGTGCCTTGGCTCCGCCGCCGACGAACCAGTCGAGCGTGAATCCGCGCCACGGCGGCGCCGGATAGTTGGCGTCGTTGAACGCGAACACCGCGACGACGGCGAGCGGCAGGAACAGGAACACGAAGAACGCGGCGACATACGCACCCGTCGCATATCGCGACGTCGCGCGACCGCGGCAGCGACGGGATCACGAGCGCCTCATCACGTCGCCGAACCGCTGGCCCGTCGATCTTGAGCCCGACCCAGACGATCGCGGTCGACAGGACGAGCAGCAGGAAGCCGAACGCCGCGCCCTGCTCCCAGTTGAAGCGCGTGATGAACTGCGTGTAGATCTGCTCGGTGAACCACAGCGAGTTCTTGCCGCCGAGCAGCGTGGGCGTCAGGTAGTTGCCGAGCGTCAGCATGAACACGACGATCGATCCGGCGGCGATTCCCGGCGCCGCGTGCGGGATGACGATCTGCGCGCAGGATCGACCAGCCGTTGCCGCCGAGGTCGTACGCCGCCTCGATCAGCGAGTCGTCGAGGCTCTCGAGCGCGCTCACGAGCGGCACGACCATGAACAGCATCGACGTGTAGACGAGGCCGACGAGGATCGTCGCATCGTGATAGAGCATCTCGACGGGCGCCGCGGTGATCCCGAGGTCGACGAGGAGCCGCGGCAGCACGCCGGACTCGCGCAGCAGGATCATCCAGCCCAGCGTGCGCACGGTCTCGCTCACCCAGAACGGGATGAGGCACAGGACGAAGAGCAGCGACTTCGCGCGGCCGCGCGCGATCTTCGCGATGTACCACGCGACCGGAAAGGCGATCGCCAGCGTGCAGACGGTGGCGAAGATCGACATCGCCGCCGTGCGCACGAACGTGTGCCAGTAGAGCGGCTCGTCGACGAACGTCGCGTACTGCTCGAGGCTCCACTCGTAGACGCGCGGCGCGACGCGCGCGCGCAGCGAAAGCACGGCGAGCTCGACGTGCGGCAGCACGATGAGGCCGACGAGCCAGACTGAGCGCCGGCGCGAGCAGCAGCAGCAGCGCGAGCCGCGCCCGCGACGCGAGCGGATCGCTTGCCGCGCTAGCCATGGCTCGCGCGCGAGCGGAAGCAGACGGCGCGTCGCGCGTCGAAGCCGAAGGCGACCGTCTCGTCGACGCGCGAGGTCGGCGAAGCGCCCCGTCTGCGGCAGCGCGATCCTGATCTCGGCGCGCGTGCGCTCCTCGCGCACGAGCACCGCCGAGTTCGCGCCGTCGAAGAGCAGGCTCGCGACGCGGCCCGAGAATCGCTGCGCGCCGGCGCGGCAGCTCGGCGGCATCGCGCGCGAGATCGATCGACCTCCGGGCCGCACGAACGCCTCGACCGCATCGCCGGCGGCGATCGCTCCGCTCGCGCGCGCGCGGACGCGCGAGTCCCTCGGGCGTGGCGACCTCGACGACGTCGCCGTCGACGCGCGCCGCCTTGCCCGGCGACGCGGTTGTTCGCGCCGACGAACCCCGCGACGAACGCGCGTCTGCGGATCGTAGTAGAGCTCCTGCGGCGTGCCGACCTGCTCGAAGCGCCCCGCGTTCATCACGGCGACGTGATCGGAGAGCACCAGCGCCTCGGACTGGTCGTGCGTGATGTAGACGAACGTCGTGCCGAAATCGGCCTGCAGCTGCTTCAGCTCGATCTTCATGTGCTCGCGCAGCTTCAGGTCGAGCGCGCCGAGCGGCTCGTCCAGCAGCAGCAGCGTCGGCTCGAGCACGAGGCTCCGCGCGATCGCGACGCGCTGCTTCTGGCCGCCCGAGAGCTGGTCGATGCGCTTCGTCCTGCGCGCCGGGAAGCCCGACGCGCTTCAGCATCGCGTCGACGCGGCTCGCGATCTCGGCACGCGCGACGCCGCGCCGCGCGAGGCCGTAGCCGACGTTGTCGCCGACGGTCATCATCGGGAAGAGCGCGAGGTGCTGGAACACCATGTTGACGGGCCGCCGGTTCGGCGGCACGCCGCGCATCGAGCGCGCCGCCGATCCGGACGTCGCCTTCGTCGGGCGCGAGGAAGCCCGGCGACGATGCGCAGCAGCGTCGTCTTGCCGCAGCCCGACGGGCCGAGGATCGAGAAGAAGCTGCCGTGCGCGACGGTGAGCGACAGCGCGTCGACGGCGGCGTGCGCGCCGTAGCGCTTGCGTGACGCGGTCGACCTCGAGGTCCTGCTGCAAGGGGCCTAGCGCCTATCTCAAACTGAGGCGAAGGGCTCCGGTCTCGCGAAGCCCGGCGCGCTCGCGGCGAGTCCCTGCGGGTACAAGCCGAAGGGCGCCCGAGGACTCGCGAAGCCCGACTCGCGCCCTGCGGCCGATCTCGAGGTCTAGCTCGCCGCCTTCACGCGGTCGAGCACCTTGCCTTCGATGTCCTCGATGCCCGGCGGCACGGCCGGATACCACTTGACGTTCTTCATCGCGGCTTCGGGGAAGCTCTTCGCGAACTGCGCCTTCAGCTTCGCGTCCATCAGCTGGTCGGCGCCCTTCGACGCGGTGAAGTTGCCGGCCGACGCGGCGACCTTCGCCGCGATCTCGGGCCGCATGTTGAAGTTGATCCACGCGTACGCCGCGGCGTCGTTGCGGCCCTTCGCCGGCAGCGCGAACGTGTCGATCCAGCCGAGCGCGCCCGACTTCGGCGCGATGTACTGGATCTCGGGATTCTCGCCGTTCAGCTTCCAGCCGCCGGTGTCCCACATCATCGCGCCGACGATCTCGCCGGTGCGCGCGCCGTTCAGCAGCTGGTCCTTGTTGTCCCAGAAGAACTTGATGTTGCCCTTGCACGCGGCGAGCTTCTTGCCGACGTCGTCCATCAGCGCCGCGTACGCCTTGGGATCGTTGTAGAGCGCGAACGGATCCTTGCCGCTCGCGAACGCGAACGCGAGCAGCGTCGGGCGCTTCAGCCGCATGCTCGTCTTGCCCTTGTACTTGGCGTCGCAGAGGTCGGGTAGTCGGACATCTGCGCGAGCTTGGTGTTGACGACGAGGCCGTCGGTGCCCCAGATGTGCGGCAGCCCGTACACCTGCGCCCTTGAGCGTCGTGTTCTTCTTCGTCGCGTCGAGCATCGACGGGATGAAGAGGTCGGTCTTGATCTTCGTCATGTCCATCGGCTTGTAGATGCCGAACTCCTGCTGCGGGCCGACGATGCGGTCCTGCGACGGCTGCGCGAGATCGAATCCGGCGCCGCCGGTCGCGCGCAGCTTCGAGATCATCTCCTCGTTGTTCGAGAGCGTGATCTCGACGTCGATGCCCGTTTCCTTCTTGAACTGCGCGACGACGTCGGCGGGCACGTAGTCGGCCCAGGTGATGAGGCGCAGCTTGTTGTCCTGCGCGAGCGCGGACGCGGCGACGCCGAGCGCCAGGAGGCCGGCGGCGACGAACTTGCGTGAGAGCTTCATGAGAGGCCTCCTGGCGGAATGAATGCGTCCGCCCTGGCTGCGGCGGACGGGAGCGGCAAGCTTACCGCAAGTCTGCGCGCAGCGATGGCGTCACGCGACGCCGGTCTACTGCAGGCTCGGCTTCTTGCAGGAAATCGTCGCGGTCGGCCGAGCGCACCTGACGTGACACCGGCGCGCCGCCGCGCGCCAGCGTCAGCGCGAATTTCGGTGCCGGCCGGGCCCTGTCGCCAGATCTGCGCGGAAGAGGTCGGCGAGGCTCGCGACGCGCTCGCCTGCGACGGCGACGACGAGATCGCCGGCGCGCACGCCGGCGCGCTCCGCCGGGCCGCCGCTCGCGAGGCCGTTGACGACGAGGCGTCCCTGCGCGATCGGCCGTGTACATGCCGAGCCACGGCCGCGGCGGCCCCGCGGCGCGACCGGTGCGCAGCAAGATCGTCGAGGATCGGCTCGAGCAGATCGACGGGCACGAACATGTTGCCGTCGACGGTTTCGTCGCCCGACTTCTCCTGCAGCAGCAGCGAGCCGATGCCGATCAGCCGGCCGTCTTCGTCGAGCAGCGCCGTGCCGCTCCATTCCGGATGCGGCGGCGTCGTGAACAGCGCTTCGTCGAGCAGGTACTCCCAGAAACCGGCGAATTCGCGCTTGGCGAAGATTCGTCGCCTTGAGCGCGTGCGCGCGCCCGCCGTGGCCGATCACGACGACGTCGTCGTCCTCCGCGACCGCGTCCGCCGACCCGCGCTCGATGACGGGCCAGCTCGCGCGACCCAGCGGCAGGACGAGACCGAAGCCGGTCGCGAAATCGTAGGCGAGCGGGTGGCCCTGCACGAACCGAGCCGTCGTTCGCGCGTGAGCCAGACCGACGCCGCCTCGGTGATCAGATAGCCGATCGTGAGGACGAGGCCGTCGTCGCGGATCACGACGCCGTTGCCGAGTCGCTCGGTGCCGAGGATCGACGCGGTGAACGCGTCGTCGGGAACTTCGGCGCGCAGCGCGACGACTGCGTCGAGCGCGGACTTGAGATCGAACGACAGCTCGCTCTGCGCGGGCTGCAATTGCGAAGGGAACGACCAGCGGCTGGATTCGGACACGGAAAGAGGACTCGTCGAGCGAGCGCGCCAGCGGCGAACGCTGCAGCGTATCCTACCATCCGGTCCAACGCCGTCAGCGGCATTCGGTTCGTGACTACGTCCCGCAGAATCGCTCGAACGTACGATGCGCCGGCGACTCTCGAGTCGCGGCAGCTGTTTCGCTTCGTGCTGATCTCGATGCTGCTTCACTCGCTGTTGCTGCTCGTGTTCGGAACCTCGACCGGCGGACGCAGCGCGCAGCACGGCGACGACGAGTGGGGAGGCCTCGATGTGACGTTGCGTCGCCTCTCGCCCGAGCCGGGAGCGGGAATCAAGCTGGCGCCGGGCGAAGAGACGGCCACGCCGGGCACCTCGATATTGCGTCGGCTGGGCGCTGCGCAGGGCGGCACCGGCGGTCGGCCGAAAAATCGTCACCGGCGCCGCGCGCCGATGGAACCCGCGATGCCGCCCTCCCAGCCCGCGATGCCGAGCGTCGCGCCCGGTGAACCGCCTGTGCCGCTCGATGCAGCGGCGTCCGCAGGAAGCTGCGCCCGCTGCGCCGGCGTCGTCGTTCGAAGCGCTTCCTCCGGTGAACCGCAGCGCACCGGAGGTCGTCGATCGCCCGTATGCTCCGGCCGCGCCGTCGCCCGCGCCGAAGGTCGATGTGCCGCCGTCGCCCGCGCCGAAAGTCGATGTTCGCCGTGCCCGCGCCGAAGGTCGATGTGCCGCCCTCACCGCCGGTCGAGCCGACGCCACGCGAAATTCCCGCGGCGCCCGCGCCGCCCGTCGCGCCATCGGCGCTCGAGCGTCCAGTCGTGCCGTCGATCGAAGCTCCAATGCGCGAAGCGCCGACACCGCCTGCGCAGCCTGCGCCGGAAGCGATCGAACGCAGTGCGCCGCCGAAGATCGAACCGACACCTCCGATCGAGCGCACTGCGCCCCCGAAGGTCGAGCCGGCACCTGCGATCGAAGCGCCGCCGCGCGAAATTCCTGCGATACCCGCACCGCAGCCCGTCGCAGCCTGTCGCGCCGCCGAAGATCGAGCGCGAGACCGCGCCGGCGCTCGAGGCGCCGCGCGAAAGACCGGCTCCCGGCGCCTCCGGCCGTCGAGCGCGCCGCGCCGCCGAGCGAGCGCGCACTGCCGCCATCGGTCGTGCCCGGCAAGACACAGGCGGCCTCCGGCACCCGTCGCGCACGGACGTTCCGGGCGAACCGGGACCGCGCTTGCGGTTCGGCGCGCCCGAACCGGGCGATGAGATCTTCAGGCCGCGCGGCGACGCTGCACCGGCTGCCGAATCGGGCACGGCGCCGCGCCTCGATCTCGAAGCGACGCGCCAGCGCGCGCGAGAGATCGCCAGCGACGGCTCGGCGTACCGCGGGTTCGTTCCGGCGATCCCGCCACCGCCGGCGGTCGATCGCAAATCGAAGCTCGCCGACGCGATCGACAAGGCGCAGAAGCCCGATTGTCGCGACGCGTACGCAGCGATGGGGCTCCTTGCGGTTCCCGCGCTCGTCGTCAGCACCGTCGGCAACGGCGGATGCCGCTGGTAACGCGCGGATCGTCGGCGGGTCGAATCGCGCGGGTTCGTTCAGCGACTGCGCAACCGCTTGCGCACGACCGGCCGCAGCGGCCTGCGGCGCGCGACTTCGACGAAGCCGGCGCGGTCGAACATCGCCTTCGCTCCGAACCACATGAAGTCGTCGACGCTGCGCTTCGGCTTGTCGAACGGATAGGCTTCGAGCAAGCGTCACGCGCTGCTTCTTCGCCCATGCGATCGCGCCCTCGAGCAGCGCCTCCGCAACGCCGCGATGGCGCGCCTTGGCGTCGACGAAGAAGCAGATGATCGACCACACCGGCTTCTCGTCGACCGGCTTCATCACCGGCGAGCGCTCGAGCTTCGCGTAGTCTTCGCGCGGCCCGAGCGAGACCCAGCCGATCGGCCGGCCGTCTTCGTAACCGATGAGGCCCGGCACGACGCCGCGATCGACGAGCGCCTTGAGCGCGCGCTTGTTCGACTCCGAATACGTGACGCCGGCGGGCTTCTCGTGCTTGCCCGAACGCCGATAGCACATGCAGTAGCAGCCGCGCGCGATCGACGCTCCCGGTCGGCCGAACAGCTCGACCAGATCGTCCCAGTTGTCGCGGGTCAGCGGTTCGATCGCAATTCGCATGGCAACGAGCGTGGAGAGTGACGCACGGGCGCGTGCGATTCCTCCTCGAGCGGCACTCCGGCAGAATGGAATTTGCCTCGCGCATTGTCAAGCGCCTCGGCGCTGCGCTCGCGCGCTTCCCGCTCGGGTCAGCTTCGGGCTAACATGGCGTCATGTCCCAGCATGAGCACGACGATCACAGCGAGCTCGGTGAAATGGACGTGCGCGTCCGCGCGCTGCAGACGGTGCTCGCGCAGAAAGGCTACATCGATCCCGCTGCGCTCGACGTCCTGATCGACACCTATCAGACCAAGATCGGTCCGCGCAACGGCGCGCGCGTCGTCGCCGCGCCTGGGTCGATCCCGCGTTCCGCAAATGGCTGCTCGACGACGCGACCGCGGCCATCGCGTCGCTCGGCTACACCGGCCGCCAGGGCGAGCACATGATCGCGGTCGAGAACACGAGACGCGGCACAACATCGTCGTCTGCACGCTGTGCAGCTGTTATCCGTGGCCGGTGCTGGGGCTGCCGCCCACCTGGTACAAGAGCGCGCCCTACCGCTCGCGCGCGGTGAAGGACCCGCGCGGCGTGCTTGCCGACTTCGGCGTCAGCCTGCCCGAGACGACGGAGATCCGCGTCTGGGATTCGACCGCCGAGGTGCGCTATCTGGTGGTGCCGCGGCGACCCGCGGGACCGAAGGCTGGAGCGAAGACGAACTCGCCGCGCTCGTCACCCGCGATTCGATGATCGGCACCGGATGGCGCGCGCGCCGGCGGCCGCGCGATGACGCTACACGTCGCACGCCGATCTCGGCGGCGCAGCGACGGGCACGGCCGCGGTCGTCCCGGAACCCGAAGGCGAGCTCTTTCATGCGCCGTGGGAAGCCGCGGGCGCTCGCGCTGACGCTCGCGATGGGCGCGACCGGCGCGTGGAACATCGACATGAGCCGCAGCGCGCGCGAGACGCTCCCCGACTACGAGCGGCTGAGCTACTACGCGATCTGGCTCAAGGGGCTCGAGAAGCTGCTCGTCGAGCACGGCCTCGTGCAGGAAGACGAGCTCGCCGCGGGCCGGATGCTGCGTCCGGCGAGCCGCTGAAGCGCGTGCTGCAGCGGCCGACGTCGCGGAACCTCGCTCGAGGGATCGCCACCGCGCGGCGGCGACGGCACGGCCCGCTTTGCGGTCGGGCGAACGCGTGCGCACTCGCGACCGGCCGAGGTCGCGCACCACACGCGGCTTCCCCGATACGCGCGAGGAAAGACGGGCGTCATCGAGCGCGTCCACGGCGCTCACGTGTTCGCCGATGCGCACGCGCGGGGCTGGGAGAGGAGCCGCAGTGGCTCTACACGGTGGTCTTCGACGGGCGCGAGCTGTGGGGCGCGCTGCGGCCCGCGAGCCTCGCGTTTCGATCGACGCCTGGGAACCCTATCTGGAGCGGCAGCATGACGATCCGCAGACCGTGTTGCCGGGCCAGCCGCGCGACGACAGCGGCCCGGTGTTTCGCGAGCCGTGGGAGGCGCAGGCGTTCGCGATGACGCTCGCGCTGCACGAGCGGGGACTCTTCAGCTGGACCGAATGGGCCCGCGCGCTCGCTGCGGAGATCGCAGATGCGCAGGCGGCGGGCGACGCGGACCTCGGCGACACCTACTATCGGCACTGGCTTGCCGCGCTCGAGCACTCGTCGCGGCGAAGGGGGTCGAGCTCGGTCGCAGAGCTCGACGCGCTATCACCGCGGCTGGCGCGTGCCGCGGAGCGCACGCCGCACGGCGTTCCATCGAGCTTCGACCCGCGGATCTCGGCGTCGAGGATCGCAGGGCGGACTGAAGAGCGGCGGCAGCCTTTCACGGACCATCGATGAACTCGATCACCATCTCGCTCGCATTGTCGTCGCGTTCGTGCTGGGCGGCGCACTCTCGGGGCGTACGTTCGCCAGCGCTTGCCCAAGCATCACCTCGAAGGCGACACCCGCGACATCGTGAAGGCCGGGATCGGTCTCCTCGCCACGCTCGCCGCGCTGGTCCTGGGCCTCATCGTCGCCTCGGCCAAGAACTCGTTCGACACCAAGACCGAAGAAGTGCAGACCGCCGCCGTGAAGCTCCTGCACCTCGATCGCAGTCTGCGGCAGCTCGGGCGCGACGGCGACAACGCCCGGCAGGAGCTCCGCAGATGGTCAGGATGCGAGTCGATCGGATCTGGGCGAACGTGATGCCGATGGCAGACCGCGATGAGGGGCGTCGACGAGAAACCGAACCTCGAGACACTGCAAGCGGCGATACGCTCGATCGCCCCACAGGACGAGGCGCAGCGCACGGCCATCGCGAGAGCGCTGCAGGCAATCGACGAGCTCGCGCAGGTCCGCGCGCTCGTCATCGCGCACACGGGCAGCGCGATCATCATGCCGCTGCTCGTCCTGCTCGTATTCTGGTTCACCGTTATCATGGCGGGCTTGAACCTCTTCGCGCCGAGCAACGGGACGACCTGGCGTTCAACGTCCTTTGCGCGCTGTCGATCGCGAGCGCGATCTTTCTCATCCTCGAAATGGACCGGGCTTTCGGCGGCTTGATCCAGTCTCGGACGCGCCGCTGCGCGCTGCGCTCGCCGCAGCTCGCGCGCTGAATCGTCGCCGGCGGCAGGGTTGATCCGCGTGGAAATTTGCTGGATCATTCGTCTCGCTACGACAGGCGAACGATCGCGGAGGAACGCCATGGCATCGAAAAAGAAACCCCTGCCACGCTCGTTGAAGCTCAAGTCGCTCGCCGGCGGCGCGCCGACGTGCGGCAACCCGCTGCGCTTCACGATGCAGCAGCAGCAGCAGACACAGTGGTGCTGGGCGGCGGTCTCGGTTTCGGTCAATCTTTTCTATCATCCGGCAAGCGGCCAGACGCAATGCGCGGTCGCCAACGTCGCGATGGGCCAGACGACCTGCTGCCAGAACGGCAGCACCGCGCAATGCAACCAGCCGTGGTTTCTCGATCAGGCGTTGCAGATCGTCGGCAATCTCGACGCCGTGGAGCCCCGGCAAGGCGGCGTTCGCGAAGGTCAAGAATCGAGATCGACAGTTGCCGGCCGCTGTGCCTGCGCATCGGCTGGAATGGCGGAGGCGGCCATTTTGTCACGGTCTACGGCTATTCGCGCAGCCGAACTGCGCATCAACATCGCCGACCCGTGGTACGGCAAACTCGGTCGTTGCCGTACGCGCCGTTTCCTTCGCGTCTATCAAGGCGGCGGTACCTGGACGGACAACTACACGACGCAAGAGCCTAGCGAGGAGGAATCATGCCGATCATCACGCGTCGCGCACCCCGAGGCGGCAGCGGCCGTTCTGGCGGCGAACGTCACCGACATCCTGCGGGCGAAGCGAGTCCCGCACGGAATGAAGACGGAGATGCATCCCGAGGAAGTCTCGCACAGCGAGCCGCATCCGGTTTACATCGCCACGCTCGACGATCTGGCCAAAGGCAAGCTTCTCGCCGCTGCCAGGCAGACAGGCTGGCGCTATCTGCTCGTGCACGACGACGAGGCGGTTGCGCGAGGCCGAGCTGAGTGCCGGGAGTCGCGGCGCGAAGGGCGCAAAGGCCGCCAAAGGCAGAGGAGCCGCAATTCCTCGGCCTGACGCACGGCCCCTTCACCGGCGCGACGATCGATGGGCTGCACGCGGCCGAACGCCTGCCCCAGAGTCGCGAAAGCCGACTACGAGCTGCGGCTCCTCAAGGTGCCGGCGGTCTACCTCGTCGCGCTGTGGCTGCACGGCGGCAACGAGGACATCCTGATCCCGCTGGGCCAACCGCCGGCGCGGGACTCAAGAAGAACAAGGCCGTATACCGAAGCGGGCATCATCCGCGCGCTGCGCGCCACGGTCGTGCGCACGAAGGAATTCCAGGATTCCTACGAGGCGAATCAAGCGCAAGCGCCGCGCCGAAGAAACGCTAAGGCGGCGTTGCACCGATGGATGCACTTTCCGACCGCCGATGCAATACCTCGCGCGATGGCGAACCTCGCTCGCCGCCGCGCGATGCGCGAGAGCGACGCGTCGATCATCCGTGTGGCAACGGACGTCGGCTATGAATCCGAAGCCGCGTTCAATCGGGCGTTCAAGCGAGACTTCGGACTGCCTCCCGCGGCGTGGCGAAAACGGGCGCGCGCGGCAGTTGCGGCCGCGTCCGCGCGGCGACGCCTCCGACGCGACCGCGCGCGCGCTTCAGTCCGATCACTCGGGAACGCTCGTGCCGGAGCCGCCCATCTCCGCGGGAAGGTCCTTCAGCTTCGGCAGGCCATCCTTCATCGGCAGCACCGTTTCCTGGTAGTTGACGTGCACGCCCGGCTTGAACTTGAAGCCGGGAATGACCGCCGCGTACACGTCGGTGAGGTTCCAGTGCGGATGGTGGTGAAGAGATGCCCGCCGCAGCTCTTGCAGAACTTGCGATCGCTGCGCGGCGTCTTGTTGTACACGCCGATGTTCTCCGCGCCGCGGGTGATCCGCAACGCTTCCGGCTTCCAGAGCGTGAACGCGTTCACCGGTCCCGCCGACCACTTTCTGCACGAATCGCAATGGCAATATCCCATCGCCGCCGGCTCGCCCGTCACGGTGAACTGGACAGCGCCGCAAAAACACGATCCGCTATACGTGCTGTTTTCCATTGCCTGTCTCCTTGTCTTGCTGCTTGCCCCGACCGCGGCGGGTGATCGATTGTTGCTGCCTGGGCGCCGGGTCGCCTGTTCTGGATACTGCGCGCGGACGGGACCGCAGTCTTGACGCAGGCGCCGCCGTTCTTTGCAGACACGCCGGCCGCGGCTTTCGTTCGCTCGAGGCACGGCCACATTATTGTATCGATTGTTGCAGCGCCTCAACGCGCACGGCGATGAGCTCGGCGGTATTCTATGCCCTGGCAGAGCCCCGCCGATCGTCGACCTTCCAGGAATCTCCCGATGAAACTCTTCTATTCCGCCCCGTCGCCGTACGTCCGCAAGTGCCTGGTTGCCGCCCACGAGCTCGGGCTTGCGCGAGCGCATCGAGCTCGTGCCCGCCGCCGCGCATCCGGTCAATCGCGACCGCACGCGTCGTTGCGCACAACCCGCTGGGCAAGATACCCACGCTGATCACCGACGAGGGCGCGGTGCTCTACGACAGCCGCGTGATCTGCGAATACCTGAACGCGCTTGGCAAGGGCAATCTGATTCCGCAGCCCGGACCCGCGCGCTGGAGCGTGCTCGCCGAGCAGTCGCTCGCCGACGGCATCATGGACGCGGCGGTGCTGGCGCGCTACGAGACGGTCCTGCGGCCGGAACCGTTGCGCTGGAACGACTGGATCACCGGCCAGCTCGAGAAGGTGACCTCCGGGCTCGACGAGATCGAGCGGCGCGCCGCGGTTTTCGGCGATCGCGTCGATCTCGGCACGATCGCCGTGGGCTGTGCGCTGGGCTATCTCGACTTCCGCTACGCGTCGCTCGTGTGGCGCGAGAAGCACCCGAACGCCGCGTCGTGGTTCGAGCGATTCGGCGCGCGGGAGTCGATGGTGGCGACGCGGCCGACGGCGTAGACGCCTCGACCCCTACATGCTTCGCCGATACTGCCCGCCGACCTCGAACAGCGCGTTGGTGATCTGACCGAGCGAGCAGACGCGCACGCAGTTGACGAGCTCGGCGAAGACGTTGCCGTTGTCGATCACGACCTGCCTGAGCCGCGCGAGCGCCGCCGGCGCTTCCGCCGCGTGCCGCTCGTGGAAGTCGCGCGAGCCGCGCGAGCTGCGATTCCTTCTCCTCGGTGGTCGAGCGCGCGAGCGCGACCGTGTGCGGCGCGTCCTCGGCGTGCGGGCTGCGGAACGTGTTGACGCCGACGATCGGGTAGCTGCCGTCGTGCTTCTTGTGCTCGTAGTAGAGCGACTCTTCCTGGATCTTGCCGCGCTGGTAGCCGGTCTCCATCGCACCCAGCACGCCGCCGCGCTCGCGAGATCGCCTCGAACTCCTTCAGCACGGCCTCCTCGACGAGATCGGTCAGCTCGTCGATGACGAAGCTGCCCTGGTTCGGGTTCTCGTTCTTGCCGAGGCCCCATTCGCGATTGATGATGAGCTGGATCGCCATCGCGCGCCGCACGCTCTCCTCGGTCGGCGTCGTGATCGCCTCGTCGTAGGCGTTGGTGTGCAGCGAGTTGGTGTTGTCGTACGTCGAGATCAGCGCCTGCAGCGTCGTGCGGATGTCGTTGAACGAGATCTCCTGCGCGTGCAGGCTGCGGCCCGACGTCTGCGAATGGAACTTGAGCTTCTGCGAGCGCTCGTTCGCGCCGTAGCGGTTCTTCATCGCGACCGCCCAGATCCTCCGCGCGACGCGCCCGATCACCGCGTATTCGGGGTCCATCCCGTAGCTGAAGAAGAACGACAGGTTCGGCGCGAAGTCGTCGATCCGCATCCCGCGCGCAAGGTACGCCTCGACGAACGTGAAGCCGTTCGAGAGCGTGAACGCGAGCTGCGAGATCGGGTTGGCGCCCGCCTCGGCGATGTGATAGCCGGAGATCGACACCGAATAGAAGTTGCGGATGTCGTTCTGGACGAAATACTCCTGCATGTCGCCCATCACCTTGAGCGAGAACTCGGTCGAGAAGATGCAGGTGTTCTGGCCCTGGTCCTCCTTCAGGATGTCGGCCTGCACGGTGCCGCGCACGGCGGTGAGCGTCCACGCGCGGATCTTGTCGGCCTCGTCGTCGGTCGGCTCGCGGCCGTTGTCCTTCGCGAACTTGTCGAGCTGCTGGTCGATCGCCGTGTTGACGAACATCGCGAGGATCGTCGGCGCCGGCCCGTTGATCGTCATCGAGACCGACGTCGCCGGATCGCAGAGGTCGAAGCCCGAATAGAGCACCTTCATGTCGTCGAGGGTCGCGATCGACACGCCCGAATTGCCGACCTTGCCGTAGATGTCGGGCCGCCGGTCCGGATCGTTGCCGTAGAGCGTGACCGAGTCGAACGCGGTGGAGAGCCGCTTCGCCGGCATCCCGTCGGCGAGGAGGTGGAACCGCCGGTTCGTCCGGAACGCGTCGCCCTCGCCGGCGAACATCCGCGTCGGGTCCTCGTTCTCGCGCTTGAACGCGAACACGCCGGCGGTGAACGGGAAGCTTCCCGGCACGTTCTCCTTCAACTGCCAGCGCAGGATCTCGCCGTGGTCCTCGAACGGCGGCAGCGCCACCTTGCGGATCTTCGTGCCGGAGAGCGACGTCGTCGTGAGCGCCGTGCGGATCTCCTTGTCGCGGATCTTCACGACGTATTCGTCGCCGGCGTACGCGGCCTTCGTCTTCGGCCACATGTCGAGGAGCTTCTTCGCGCGGGCGTCGAGCTTCGCGTCGCGCTCGGCGACGAGCGCTTCGAGGTCCGCGCGCTCGGCCTTCGCGCCGCTCGCAGCGAGCATCCGCCGCGCTTCGCGCAATTGCTGGCGCTCGCGCGCGATGCGCGACTGGGCGGCGGCCCACGCGTGGTAGTCGCGGACCGTCGCAGCGATCTCGGCGAGATAGCGCACCCGCGCCGGCGGCACGATGACGTTCTGCGCGGTCGAGTAGCGCGTGGCGGTTCGCGGCAAGGTCCCGGGCGCAAGCCGCAGCCCCTTGTCGGTCAACTTCGCGACGAGCGCCTGATAGAGCGCGGTCACTCCGTCGTCGTTGAACCGCGCCGCGATCGTCCCGTACACCGGCATCTCGTCGGGCGCGACGCCGAAGCGCTCGCGATTGCGCTGGACCTGCTTGCGCACGTCGCGCAGCGCGTCCTGCGCGCCCTTGCGGTCGAACTTGTTGATCGCGACGAAATCGGCGAAGTCGAGCATGTCGATCTTCTCGAGCTGCGACGCGGCGCCGAACTCCGGCGTCATCACGTACAGCGACACGTCGACGAGCGGCGCGATCGCCGCGTCGCCCTGGCCGATCCCGGACGTCTCGACGACGACGAGGTCGAATCCCGCGACCTTGCACGCGGCGATCACGTCGGGCAGCGCCTTGCTCACTTCGCTGCCGGCGTCGCGGGTGGCGAGCGAGCGCATGTAGATGTTCGGGTGCTCGATCGCGTTCATCCGGATGCGATCGCCGAGCAGCGCGCCGCCGGACTTGCGCCGCGACGGATCGATCGAGATGACGGCGATCCGCAGCCGGTCGTGCTGGTCGAGACGGAAGCGGCGGATGATCTCGTCGGTGAGCGAGCTCTTGCCTGCGCCGCCGGTTCCCGTCACGCCGAGCGTCGGCGTCTTCGCCTTCGCCGCGGCGGCGAGCAGAACGTCGTGCGTCTTCGCGGGCACGGTGCCGGCTTCGAGGCACGTGATCATCCGGGCAAGCGCGCGCGTCCGCGCGGCAGGGCTGCCGCTCACGAGCACCATCGGCTCTCCCGGCAGCTCGTGCGCAAGATCGGCATCGCACGCGGCGACGACTTCGCTGATCATTCCCTGCAACCCGAGCCGCTGCCCGTCCTCCGGGGTGAAGATCCGCGCGACGCCGTATTCGTGCAGCTCGCGGATCTCGTCGGGAACGATCACGCCGCCGCCGCCGCCGAACACCTTGATGTCGCCGGCGCCGCGCTGGCGCAGAAGATCGAGCATGTACTTGAAGAACTCGATGTGCCCGCCCTGGTACGACGAGATCGCGATGCCGTGCGCGTCCTCCTGGATCGCGCAGTTGACGATCTCGTCGACCGAGCGGTTGTGGCCGAGGTGGATCACCTCGCAACCGGACGCCTGGAGGATCCGCCGCATGATGTTGATCGACGCGTCGTGGCCGTCGAACAGCGACGCCGCGGTGACGAAGCGGACCTTGTTGAGCGGCTTGTAGACGAGCGGCGGGCGGCTGGCGTCGTTCATGGCGAACTCCTGCGCGGCGGCGATCCCGGCGTCGCGGGAAACGGAAGCTTACCCCCGGAACCTCGTCCGGGTGCCGGATGTCCAATCGTGCCAGACCTTACATGACGTTTACGTAAACGTCAAGTCTGCGCGCGGCGGCGAAGCCGCCGCCGCTATACTCACCGCCCTCCCGTTTTCGAACACGAGATTCCTTCCCATGGCTTTTTCCCTGACCCGCTTCGTCGGCCGCCTCGTCGCCGCCGCTTTTCTCGCCGTCGCCGGAGCGGCTGCCGCCGCGCTGCCCGCCGGCGTCACGCAGGGCGCCTCGATCGAGGGCATCACCGAGTACACGCTCGCCAACGGCCTTCGCGTGCTGCTGTTTCCGGATGCGACCAAGCCGACGGTGACCGTCAACGTCACCTACCTCGTCGGCTCGCGCTACGAGAACTACGGCGAGACGGGAATGGCGCACCTTCTCGAGCACCTGATGTTCAAGGGGACGCCGTCGATCGCGAGCGTCTTCCAGGAGCTCGGCCGGCGCGGCATGCGCTTCAACGGCTCGACGTCGTTCGACCGCACCAATTACTTCGAGACGTTCACCGCCTCCGACGAGAATCTCGACTGGGCGCTCAGGATGGAAGCCGATCGGATGGTGAACGCTTTCATCGCAAGGAAGGACCTCGACACCGAAATGACGGTCGTGCGCAACGAGTTCGAGAGCGGCGAGAACAATCCGCAGCAGGTGCTCTGGGGGCGCATCCAGGCGGCCGGGTACGACTGGCACAACTACGCCCACACGGCGATCGGCGCGCGCTCGGACATCGAGAACGTCGACATCGGCCGGTTGCAGGCGTTCTACCGTCTCTACTACCAGCCCGACAACGCGGTGCTGATCGTCGCCGGGCATCTCGATCCGGACCGTACGCTCGACCTGATCGCGAAGGTGTTCGGGCCGATTCCGCGGCCGACGCGGAAACTGCCGACGTTCTACACGGAGGAGCCGGTGCAGGACGGCGAGCGCACCGTCACCGTTCGCCGCACGGGCGGCTCGCAGTTCGTCGCCGCGTCGTATCACACGGTGCGCGGTGCGCATCCCGACGCCGTCGCCGTGCAGGCGCTCGGCGAAGTGATGACGGTCGAGCCGGCCGGGCGGTTGTACAAGGCGCTGGTCGACACGAGGAAGGCGAGCGGCGTCGAAGTGCTGACGATCGGGTTCGCCGATCCGGGCGACATCATTTTCTGGGCGCAGGTGCCGCTCGCCGATTCGATCGACGCGGCGCGAGACGCGCTGATCGCCACGGTCGAAGGACTGCGCGCGAGTCCCGTGACCGACGCCGAGGTCGAGCGCGTCCGCGCGAAGGCGCTCCGGCGTTTCGACGACACGTTCAACGATCCGCAGCGGCTCGGCGTCGCGATCTCGGAGTCGATCGCGCTCGGCGACTGGCGGCTCTTCTTCCTGCAGCGCGATCGCTGGCGCAAGGTGAGCGCCGCCGACGTGCAGCGCGTCGCGCTCGCGTATCTGAAGCCGTCGAACCGCACGATGGGCCTCTTCATTCCCGACGCGAAGCCGGATCGCGCGCCTGCGCCCGCGCCCGTCGACATCGCGGCGATGGTCAAGGACTACAAGGGCGATCCCGGCGTCTCCGCCGGCGAGGCGTTCGATCCGACACCGGCGAACCTCGAGGCGCGAACGCAGCGCTTCGTGCTGCCGAACGGCATGAAAGTCGCGCTGCTCCCGAAGAAGACGCGCGGCGAAACGGTGCGCTTCGTCCTTCGAGTGCACTACGGCGACGAGACCTCGCTCAAAGGGATGTCTCCGCGCGGCGCGCTCGCCGCGTCGATGCTCTCCGCCGGCACCCGCAAGCACGATCGCCAGGCATTCGAAGACCGCCTCGACCAGCTCCGCGCGAAGCTCTCGATCGGCGGCGGCGAGACCGAGACCACCGCGCAGGGCGAGACGCTGCGCGCGCATCTGCCGGACCTGTTGCGCCTTGCCGCCGAAGCACTCACCGAGCCCGCATTCCCGCCCGAGGAATTCGAGAAGCAGAAGCGCGAGCGCCTCGCTTCGCTCGACGAGCAGCGCACCGATCCGGAGAGCCTCGCGGAGCGCGCGCTCGAGCGCTGGGACAATCCGTATCCGAAGGACGACGTCCGGTACGAGCCGACCTTCGACGAGGAAATGGCCTCGATCTCCTCCGCGAAGCTCGACGACGTGAAGGCGTTCTACGCGCGCTTCTTCGGAGGCGCGAACGCGGAGCTCGCGATCGTCGGCGATTTCGACCCTGCGGCGATGCGCGCGCTCGCGACCGAGCTCTTCGGCGCGTGGAAGAGCCCGAGCCCGTTCACGCGCGTGCCCAATCCGTACCGGCCGCCGAAGCCGACGGTGCTGTCGGCGAGCACGCCGGACAAGGCGAACGCCGCGCTCTTCGGCCGCCTGCCGCTGCAGATCAACGACCAGAACCCCGACTATCCGGCGTTGATCGTCGCCGACAAGATCCTCGGCGCGTCGCCCGAGTCGCGGATTCCTGATCGTGTCCGCGAGCGCGAAGGGCTGAGCTACGGCATCCAGACATGGGTGCCGATCTCGAGCTTCGAGGCGAACACGCCGCTGATGCTCTACGCGATCTACGCGCCGCAGAATCGCGACCGCGTCAAGGCCGGCATCTCCGAGGAGATGGCGCGCGCGTTGAAGGACGGCTTCACCGAGGCGGAGGTCGCGACCGCGAAGCGCGCGCTCCTGCAGGCGCGCCGGATCGCGCGCGCCCAGGACGGCGCGCTCGCGGGCGGGCTCGCCGCGCAGTCCTATCTCGGGCGCACGTGGGACTTTGCCGGCAGGATCGACGCGGGCATCGAGGCGGTCACGCCGGCGAGCGCGAATGCAGCGTTGCGCAAATATCTGAACCCGGCCGGCTTCGCGTGGTCGTACGCCGGCGATTTCAAGGGGAAGTGACGCGCGCGCGGCGGCGCAGCGCCCACGAGATCAACCACATCAGCGCGAGGCCCGCGACGAGGCCGCCGACGCCGGCCTTGACGATATCGCCTTTCAGCTCGTCGATCAGCGGATTGTTGAAGACGTTCGACGAGAGGTGAAGCGAGACGATCTTCCATTGGCCGGCGTTCTTGACGACGGTCGTCGACCAGCGCGAGTCGAGCTTGAAAACGCCCCGCGCGATCGGATAGAACTCGTCCAGCGTCGAGCCGTCGGCGATCGCGACGTCGCCGTAGAACTTGGCGGGCGCCCCGATCGACGCCTTGGTCAGGTACTTGTTGAGGATCGCCTTGTCGTGGCCGACCATCCGGCCGTAGTACGCCCTCACCTCGTCCTTTCCGCGCGAGACCTCGGCGTTGAGCCAGATCACCGTCACGTTGTCGTCCATCGCCGCGACCATCCGGTCGATGCTCTGCGCGTTGATCGCCGCCTCGAACTCCGCGAGCATCGCGCGCAATTGAGCGCGGTCCTCGGCGTGCGGGTCCGGCTGCTGTGCCCAACCGGATGCGGCGACGACGGAAATCGCGACCATCGCGGCCGCGGCGATGCGATGCAGTCCCCTTCTCATGAGCTCCCCTTCCCTCGCGAGCCGTTGAACGACGCGAGCCGCGCCGTTCGCAACGGCGTCGTTACGCGCCAAACGCAAAATAGACGAAGTAGAAAAACAGCGGCGACGTCGCGATGAGGCTGTCGACGCGGTCGAGGATGCCGCCGTGCCCCGGCAGCAAGTTCCCCGCGTCCTTCACGCCGAAGCCGCGCTTGAGCGCAGAGACCGTCATGTCGCCGCCGAATCCGGCGACGGCGAGCGCCGCGCCCGCAAGCGACGCCGTGACCGCCTCCATCGGCGTGACGAGCGGTCCGATCCACGCGGCGACGATCGCCGACGCAGCGACGCCTCCGACGAAACCTTCGACGGTCTTCTTCGGGCTCGCCCTCGGCGCGATCGGATGGCGGCCGAAGCATTTGCCGAAGACGTACTGCGCGACGTCGTTCAATTGCGTGATCAGCAGCAGGAAGACGACCCAGCCGACCGCGCCGCCGACCGGGTTCGTCGCCTCCGGAAGCTCGCGCAGCAGCGCGATGTGGCTCAGGCTGAAAACGGTCAGCACGAGCCCCAGGTTCGCGATCGCCGCGGCCCGCACCGCGCTCGCGCGCATCGCGAATGACGAAGAGCGCGAGCGGCAGCAGCGCGAGGCCGAACAGCGGAACCGTCGCGGCGAACGCGACGTACGAGGACGCGTACGCGAACCCATACTGCACGGGAATCGCCAGATAGACGAACCAGAGGCTCCGGTAGTCCGCGCCGCGATGCGCGGCCATCGCAAGATACTCTTTCAATGCCAGGGCGCTCACCACGGCGAGCAGAACGATCGACGCGGCGTTTCCCGCGATCAGCGCCGCGGCAACCGGCGGAACGATGAACCACCACGTGCGCACGCGCAGCCGCAGCTCGGTGTAATCGCGCTCGGGAAACCGGTTGATCAGCACGCGCGTCGTGCCGCTGCCGACGAGCAGGATGCAAAGGACTGCGCCGTACGCGAGCCAGATCCCGGGCCTGACCGATTCGATGTTCACGGAAGCGGAGGATACGCGCTTCGGCGCTCCGGCGAAAGACTTGGCAGTGCGCGCGGGAGACCGTATGCTGCGCCGACGCGGCGGGAGAGGGCTGCGGTGGCATGGCGCATACGCTGTACGACTTGAAGCCGGCGTTCCAGGCGTGGTTGCGTCCCGCGGTTGGCGAGCTCGCCGCGGCCGGCGTCACCGCGAACCAGGTCACGTTGTCGGCATTGGCCGCTTCGCTCGCCGTCGGCGCGGCGGTGACCGCCGGAGTCCTCGCCTCGGGGCTCACCTGGCCGTTCCTGCTGCTGCCGGCCTGGCTGCCGATCAGGATGGCGATGAACGCGATCGACGGCATGCTCGCTCGCGAGTTCGGCCAAGCCTCGCCGATGGGCGCGTACCTGAACGAGCTCTCCGACGTCGTGTCGGACGCCGCGCTCTACGCGCCGTTCGCGCTCGTCGCTCCGTTCGGTCCGTGGTCGGTGGGTGCTCGTGATCGTCGCGTCGTGCATTTCGGAACTGGCGGGCGCCCTGGGACCCGCGGTCGGCACGACGCGGCGCTACGACGGTCCGATGGGCAAGAGCGATCGCGCGCTCGTGTTCGGAGCGCTCGGACTCTGCATCGGCGTCGTCGGAGCGTTGCCGCCGGCGTTCTTCTGGGCGATGCCGGGAATCGCGCTGCTGATCGGCTGGAACATCGTCAATCGCGTGCGCCGCGGCGCGGCTGCAGCGGCAGCGAGGGCGCAGCGATGAACGACCGCGCCTCGCCGGTCTCGCTGCTCGCGGCCGATGCCGGCCATCGCGCGTCGACCGAGCACACGTTCACGACGCACGACGGCGTCGCGCTGTTCTATCGCCGGTGGGCGGCGACGACCGCGAAGTGCACGCGGTGCGATCGTGCTCTTCCACCGCGGACACGAGCACTCGGGCCGCATGGGCCACCTGCCCGCCGAGCTCGACCTTCCCGACTTCGATTTCTTCGCGTGGGACGCGCGCGGGCACGGCCGCTCGCCGGGCGCGCGCGGGGATTCGCCAAGCTTCGGGACATCGGTGCGCGACGTGCAGACGTTCATCGCGCACATCGGCGAGCATCACGGCTTCGCTCCGGAGTCGATCGCCGTCATCGCGCAGAGCGTCGGCGCGGTCGTCGCCGCCGCGTGGGTCCACGACTACGCGCCGCCGATTCGCGGCATGGTGCTCGCGTCGCCCGCGTTCAAGGTGAAGCTCTACGTTCCGCTCGCGCTGCCCGGGCTGCGGCTCATGCGCGCGCTCCGCGGCAACTTCTTCGTCACGAGCTACGTCAAGGCGCGGCTTCTCACGCGCGACCCCGAGCGAGCCGCGTCGTACGACACCGACCCGCTGATCGCGCGCTCGATCTCGGTCAACATCCTGCTGGGACTGCAGCAGACCTCCGACCGGATCGTCGCGGACGCGGCGGCGATCACCGTCCCGACGCAGCTCCTGATGTCGGACCGCGATTGGGTCGTCCACGACGGCCCGCAGCACGCCTTTTTCGAGCGCCTCGGCTCGGCGACGAAGGAGAAGCACGTGCTGCAGGGCTTCTACCACGACACGCTCGGCGAGCGGGACCGGGCGATCGGCGATCGCTCGCGTGCGGACGTTCCTGCTCGGAGTGTTCGAGCGCCCGCTGGAGCGCGTCGATCTCGCGGACGCCGATCGGCACGGATTCACGAAGGACGAAGCCGATGCGCTGCGCTCGCCGCTGCCCGGGAATTCGCCGCGCGACCTCTATTGGCGCGCCACGCGCGCGACGTTGCGCTTCGGCGCGACGCTGTCGGACGGCCTTCGCATCGGCCGCGCGAACGGATTCGATTCCGGCAGCATGCTCGACTACGTCTATCGCAATGTCGCGGCCGGGCGCACGCCGCTGGGCCGCCTTGTCGATCGCATCTATCTCGACTCGGTGGGCTGGCGCGGCATCCGGCAGCGCAAGCTCCACGTCGAGGAGCTGCTCCGCGAGGCGATCTCGCGTCTGCGCGCGAACGGCCGGCCCGTCCACATCGTCGACGTTGCCGCCGGCCACGGCCGCTACGTGCTCGACGCGATCGCCGAGCGGCGCGCGTCCCGACTCGATCGTGCTGCGCGACTACGGCGAGGCAAACGTCCGCGAGGGCGCCGCGCTGATCGCGCAGCGAGGTCTCGCGGGCATCGCGCGCTTCGCCAACGCCGACGCGTTCGATCGCGCGAGCCTCGAAGCGATCGAGCCGAAGCCGACGATCGGCATCGTGTCGGGCCTCTACGAGCTCTTCGCCGACAACGCGCTGGTCGGAGAATCGCTCGCGGGGCTCGGCGGCGCGATCGCCGCCGGAGGCTTCCTCGTCTACACCTGCCAGCCGTGGCACCCGCAGCTCGAGCTGATCGCGCGCGCGCTCACCAGCCATCGCGGCGGCGACGCCATGGGTGATGCGCCGGCGAACGCAGGCCGAGATGGATCAGCTGGTCGAGCGCGCCGGTTTTCGCAAGGTCGCCCAGCGCATCAACGAAGAGGGACTGTTCACGGTGTCGCTCGCCGAGCGGCGCGCGCGATGAGCGAAGCGCTCGTCGCCGCGGCGGCATCCGGCAGGCCGTGGGGTCGCGCGTTCGGGTGGCTCGCGTTCCTCGGCCCCTTCTTCTTCGCGACCTACGGTTTCGCGACGTGGGTGACCGCGCAACGGCCGCACGTCGGCGCGCTCGTCTTCGACTGGGAGCGCACGATCCCGTTCCTCCCGTGGACGATCGTCCCCTACTGGTCGATCGATCTCCTGTACGGATTGTCGCTGTTCACCTGCACCGACCGCCGCGAGCTCGACACGCACGCGAAGCGCCTGCTGACTGCGCAGGTCATCGCCGTGTGCTGCTTCCTGCTCTTTCCGCTGACCTTCACGTTCGAGCGCCCGATCGGCGACGGCGTGTTCGGCTGGCTGTTCCAGGTGTTGGGACTCTTCGACAGGCCGTTCAACCAGGCGCCCTCGCTGCACGTCGCGCTCCTGGTGATCCTCTGGGCGCAGTACGCGCGCGTCGTCACCGGCAAGGCCTCGCGCTTCGTTCTTCACGGCTGGTTCGCGCTGATCGGCGTGTCGATCCTCACGACGTGGCAGCATCATTTCATCGACATGCCCACGGGCGCGCTGCTGGGATTCTTCTGCGTGTGGCTGTGGCCGCAGGACGCGCCGTCGCCGATCGCCCGGATCGAGCCGACGTCCGACCCGGCGCGCCGCCGGCTCGCCGTGCGTTACGCACTCGGGTGCGATCGCCGCCGCCGGCGTGGCGCTCGCGCTCGGCGGCGCGAGCTCGTGGCTGCTGTGGTTCACCGTGGCGCTATCCGCTTGTCGCGGTCAACTACGCGCTCCTCGGTCCCGCCGGATTCCAGAAGCGTGGCGGCCGCCTCTCGCTCGCATCGGCCGCGTTGCTCGCGCCGTATCTCGCGTCGCGCGCGCGCCAATGTCTGGATCCGCACGCGCGGGCACGCGCCGTGGGCGCACGTCGCCGACGACGTGTGGATCGGCCGCCTGCCGCACGCGCGGCGAGCTCGAAAAGAGCCGGGTTCGACGCTGTCGTCGACATGACGTGCGAGCTTTCGGTCGACGCAGGCCCGCTGGCCTATACGAACGTCGCCGTGCTGGACCTCACGCTGCCGGATCCCGCAACGATCGAGATGGCGGTCCAGGCAATCGAGCGGCGACGCGCCGCGGGGCGCGTGCTCGTCTGCTGCGCGCTCGGCTATTCGCGCAGCGCAACCGCGGCGGCCGCGTGGATGGTCGCCACGGGGCGCGCGCCGGATGCCGCGACCGCGGCCTCGCGAATTCGCAAGCGCCCGACCGCAGGTCGTGTTGTCGGACGCACATCTCGCGGCGATCGGCGCTGCTGCCCGGCCGAACCGCGCAGATCCCGCCGACGCGAGCGCCGCGCTCGTCGCGGGCGTTCGTTAGATCGGCAGGAACACCGCGGTCGCGAGCGTCTGGACGACGCGGCGGATCGTCCGGTTCGTCCGCTGCGCGGCGATCTGCGCCATCACGTCCTGGTAGCCGATCATCTTGCCGAACTCGCGCTCGAACGACAGGTTGCGCACGTCGCCGGCGATCTCGTTCGACAGGATCAGCGGCTCGCCGCGCGCATCGCGCGCGTCGGCGAGCTTCCACGCCGCGATCTCGATGTTGCGCGCGCAGTTGTAGAGCTTCTGCGCATCGAGCGTATCGATCAGGTAGAACTCGGTCTTGCCGCCGTACGAAAGGAACACCATGCTCGCGAGGCCCACGCCGTACGCGAACACGCGGTCGCCGGCGTAGTCGGGCTTCAGCGCAAGAAGGATGGCTTCGGTGCCGCGCACGTTGCCGAGCTCGGCAAAGCGGAACTCCGCGTGCGGGTCGAACGCTCGCGCGAGCGCGGCCTCCATCGTCGCCGAATTCCCCTTGCGCAATTCGCGCGGGTTGCGACGGTAGAGCTTTTCCATCAGCAGGCGCGCCGACGCCAGGCTTTCGCGCGCGTTCACCTCGGCGGCAACGTCGATGTCGGACTTGGCGACGTCGGAGAGCCGGAAGTCGCGCTCGACGGGAGCCTGCCGCTTGCCTGTGCTCGGAGCTGCGGGAGGAAACGTCGGCTGCGCGCTGCAGGCAACGAGGGCCGCGCAGAGGAGCGGAGCGAACCGCATGGGCGAGAAATCGATGCCCGCTAGGGGTGGCTCGGTTTTTTCCAGCTCGCGTCGGGATTGTAGACCGTCATGTTCGCCGCGATCGTCGGGGTGTCGCGGCCCAGATTCTTTTCGTAGACGATGCCGTCGTGGTTGCAGACGAACGTCATCACGCCCGATGCGCCCCAGCGCGCAGGATAGGCGACCAGCGCGAAGCCGCCGATCATCTTGCCGTCGACGACGTAGTCGTACGCGCCGCCCGGCGCGTCCTTGCCTTGCGCGGTGAGGATCTTGTACAGGTAGCCGTGATAGGGCGCGCTCGTGCCCTTGACGTAGCCCTCCTTGCGCGCACGCGCGGCGAGCGGACCGAACGGACTCGGCGGCGCGCCTTCCCTGGTTTCCCAGTAGAGACCGTCCTGCGTGCCCGGCGTGCTCTCGAGCTTTCGCGCGTACTCGAGCAGGCCGTCGTTGTCGCGGTCGCGCAGCACGTACTCGCGCTGCGCGTCGACGTAGGCGAGGCACACGTTGATCGCCGCAAGCTCGTTGGCGCCGATCCGGCGATTGACGATTTCCTCCGCGCCTCCCTTCGCGTCGAATTGCCAACCCGCGGCCGTCTTCACCAGCGGATACGGAAACGGGTAGTCGTTGTCGCCGAGAAGCATCGTCGCCTTGGCGTCGCCCGCCATCTCGTACTTCACGCGGACCCTGTACGCGGTGGCCATCGCCGTTCGCGTGCCTTCATCCTCCACCGGATCGCCGGAGCGGAACACCGCGCCGCTGCCGCGGCCGAGGACCGCGTAGATCGCCCGGTTGTCGTCGGAGTCGAGCGCTTCGACGAGCGCGCGCCCCGCCTCCTCCGGCGTCGCGAACGTGCGCTGAACGATCTGGGGACGCCGCGACGGTACCGGCGGCGCGTCGGCCGACGGAGGCGACGCCGCGTTGCCTTTGGGCGGTGCTTGCGCCCGCACCGGCGCTGCGATGCAGGCACCCGACAATCGCCGCCAGCGCGACCGCGCCGAGCGGCGCGCGTCGCGTCGCGAAAGCCGCGTACGGCGAACGACGCGCGCTCATCGCGATTTCCCCTGCGGCGACCCTCCGTCGCCCTTGTTGTCCGGATGTCCGGAAGAGCGCGACGGATTTTGCTGCTGGTTTCCCTGCCCGCGATTCGCGTCCTGCGGCTGGTTCATCTGCTGCTTGCCTGCTTGTCCTCGATTCGCGTCCGGCGGCTGGCTCATCTGCTGCCGGCTCGCCTGTCCGCGATTCGACTCCATCTGCACTTGCGGGCGGGGTTGTGCCTGGAACGCCGGCATCGACTGAGGCGGGATCGACTGAGGCTGCCCCTGGCCCTGCCACTGCGCGCTGCGCCGCGTTGTGCGGTCGCCGGTCGCGATTGCGCGACTGCGTGCCGGGCTGGTTCGTCGTTGCGACCGCTCGGCGTCGCGTTCGGCTGAGCGAAGGCAGGGCTCGTCACGCGCGGGCCGGGTTGCGCAGTGGACGGCCCGGTCGGCGCGGGCCGACCCGTCGCCGAACCGACGTCGCTGCCGGAAGCGTCGACGGACGCGCGACGCTGCCTGCGGCGCTACCGGCATTTCCGCGGAAGTTTTCGCGCGACTGGACAGCCGCCGGGTTGGTCGGCCGATACTTGTTGTAGGTCGCCGCGTCGCGATAGGCAACGCCCTTGCGATGCTCGGGAACATGCGACCAGCTCCCGGTGCCGTTCGGGTAGCGCTCGCGGTACTGCGGCCGGCTTGCCCAGTAATTGTTGTTCACGTTGATGTGGACGTTTACGTTGTTGCTCGTCCAGTTCGGGCGCGCCCACCCCCAATAGCTTCGGTGCACCGCCCACGCGCTGCCCCAGTAGAACCCTGCGGCGTATCCCCACGACGGCGGCGCCGGCGGGTAGCCCCAGATCGCCGGCGGGTACCAGTACCACGGGCGATACGCGGGCGCCCACCACGGACCGTAGATGACGGTCGGGTTGTACACGGGGACGTAAACGTATTGCGGTTGCGCCGGCTCGATGACGATGTAACGGTCCTGGGCGAACACTCGCTGCTGCTCGTTCGACTGCAGGTTGCCGGCCTGCTGAGCGCGCTGTCTCAGCATCTGCACCGTCCGCATGACGCCCGCCTCGTCGGCGAGGAACGCGTCGCCGAGGCGCTGCGTCCACTCGAGCTTGTCGTTCATCATGTCGAGCACCTGCGGAAACGGCGCGAGCGACAGCACGCTCGGGTCCCAGGTCTTGTCCCTCAACGCATCGTCGAGCGCAGGGCCCCTCAGCGCCGGGTTCGCCTTGACGAAGCGCGCGGCCTCGACGACTTCGAGCGGATACGTCGACGCCATCAGCACCTGCGTCAGCAGCTCGTCCGGATACAGCGCGATCGGCGCGAGCAGCGCGTCGAGCTGATCCTGCGAGAGCTGTTGCGGCGGGGGTTGCGTGTACGGCTGCGGCGGCGCCTGGTTGGGCGGCGGGTACTGTGCAAAGGCAAGCAGTGGCAGGCACAGCAGCATGCCGGCGAGCAGCGCAATCAGCGAGCGAAATGGATTCATGGGAACCCCGACAACCGCGAAGCGAGCGCAGGCGCACCGCGCTTCGCCGAAATTCATTATGCCCGATAATGGGACCGCCCGTTGCGCGGCGCGCGCCGCGCGCGCGCATCGAGCGATCCGACCTTGAAGACCCATCTTTCCCCGCGCGATCTCGCGCTGACGCTCGCCGTCGTCGCGGTCTGGGGCTACACGTTCGTGCCGATCAAGGTCGCGCTCGCCGAGGTGCCGCCGTTCACGCTCGCCGCATTGCGCTTCTTCCTGGCCGCGCTGCCGATGGTCTTCTTCGTGCGGCGGCCGGCGATGCCGTGGCGCGACGTCGTCGCCTATGGCTTCGCGATCGGCGTCTGCCAATTCGGCCTGCTGTTCCTCGGATTGAAGCTCGGGATGCCGGCCGGGCTCTCGTCGCTCGTGATCCAGGTGCAGGTGTTCTTCACGATCGGCCTCGCGGTCGCTTTCGCCGGCGATCATCTGCGCCGCCACAACCTCGTCGGCGCGGTGATTGCCGTTCGCGGGAATGATCGTGCTCGCGCTCTACAAGGTCGCGAGCGGGCTCAGCGGAACGGCGATCGGCTTCGCGCTCGTCATCGCGGCGGCGTTCGCGTGGGCGGTCGGCAACATCATCGCCAAGCGCTCGGCGGGCGAGCACGGCGCGGACATGTTCGCGCTGACCGTGTGGTCGAGCCTCGTGCCGCCGCTGCCGCTGCTCGCGCTCGGATTCGCGTTCGAAGGCGGCGCCGACACGCTCCGAATCGTTGCCGCGATGAGCCCGCTCGCGTGGGGCTGCGTGCTCGTCATGTCGTACGGCGCGACGCTCTTCGGTTTCGGGTCATGGAATGCGCTGCTGCACCGCTATCCGACGGCGCTGATCTCGCCGTTCGCGCTGCTGATCCCGATCTCCGGGCTCGCGAGCGGCGCGCTGTTCCTCGGTGAATCGCTCGCGCCGGCGCAGCTCGCCGGGGTCGCGCTGGTGTTCGTCGGCCTCGTCGTCAACGTCTACGGGCTGCGGATGCGCGCGGCGTTCGCGCGCGCAACGGGGACCCGGCATTGAGCGCCTCCGGTCCTCAATCCGGATGCGGCGGCGGGGCGCAGACCTGGTCGTAGCGATACCGCTGCTTCAGCTGGCCGACGTATTCGAAGACATCCAGCGTCTTCTCGTAGGCGGCACGCGTGATCTCCACGTGCGGCGTCCAGCAGCCGAGCTGCTGATACGTCGCGATGCAATCGGCGAGCACGGCTTCGTCGAAATCGGGGAAGAACGGCTTCTCCGCCCCGGCGATGTCGGCGGCCGGGGTCTCGTTCATGTAGATCCGGGTCTTCGGGTAGGCGCGGATGAACGCCTTCGCCATATCGGTCTCGAGCCAGTCACGCTTCGCGGCAAGGCTGGAAAAACCGCAGGGTCCGATCTGCCTTCCGACCTGGGCGACGATGTGTCCGATGCCGTCGGCCTGCAGTTGCTGCGGGTACGGTCCCTGCTGCTGAACGTACTGCCCCTTGCCGTCACGGAAGGCCCGGTCGATTTCGGCGGCGCCGCCAGGGCAGATCGGTCTTGATCCTGCCGAAATCGATGCGGGCCTTGTGGCAGGCGTACTTGAACATGGCGAGCGGCTGGCCGCCATTGAACATGACGACTTCGGCGCCTTCCAGCTTGTCCCACGTAAAGGCGGGATCCGCCTCGCGCCCGGTGAGGAAGAACCCGTCCATCTCGTTGACCTGCGCGAAATGGACCGCGGCCGGCGTCTCCCCTCTGTTGAGCGACGCGAACGCCTGGCTCAGCGCCGATTGAACGACGTGGGCAGAGCCATCCGTGAGCGCCGCGAGCGCCGAGCCGCCCGGCGGCGCAATCGACCACTCCGGATCCAGGCCCTCCGCTTGAGGAATCCGCCCGACATCGCCGAAATGAGGGGCGAGTAGAACGCTGAAAACAACGTGAACTGAATGCGGATCTTGTCCAATTGGCGATGCTCCTCGTGCGCGCGCAGCCAGCCGGCGTGCAGCGGCCATGCTAAGCGATTCCCGGTTAGACTTCTCGCCGCAGCCCCGATTCTCCGCCAAGCCGCCGATGCGGCACCCTGAGGGACACAATTCACTTCTTCGGGAAATTCAAAGATGCCCGCCTCGTTTCGCCGTCAGCTGTTCGCCTTCGCCGTTGCGCTCGACCATCGCGGGAATCGCCCGCGCCGACTATCCCGACAAGACGATCACGTTCGTCGTGCCGTTCGCCGCCGGCAGCGCGACGGATCAGCTCGCCCGCGCGCTCGGCCAGGAGGTCACGCGGATCACGAAGCAGGCGGTGGTCGTCGACGACAAGCCGGGCGCGTCCGGCTTCATCGGCGCCGAGGCCGTCAAGAAGGCGGCGCCCGACGGCTACACGGTGTTCATCACGACCAACACGACGCACGCGGCCAACGAGCATCTGTTCAAGAAGCTGCCTACGATCCGGTGAAGGACTACCTGCCGGTCACGGGGCTCGGCAAGGGCGGGCAGATCATGATCGTCAACCTCGACCTGCCGGCGAAATCGGTCGGCGAGTTCATCGCGCTCGCGAAGGCGCAGCCCGGGCAAGATGAGCTTCGGCAGCGGCAGCTCGTCGTCGCGCGTGGCGGGCGAGATGTTCCAGCAGATGGCCGGCATCGAGCTGCTGCACGTTCCGTACAAGAGCAATCCGCTCGCGATCAACGATCTGCTCGGCGGCCAGATCAACATGATGATCACCGACATGGCGACCGGTCTGCCGCAGGTGAAGGGCGGCAAGGTGCGCGCGCTCGGCGTGAGCACCGCCAAGCGCTCGCCGCTCGCGCCCGAGCTGCCGACGATCGACGAAGCGGGCGCTCAAGGGCTACGAGATGAGCTTCTGGTTCGCCGCCTACGTGCCGGCCAACACGCCGCCGGCGGTCGTCGCAAGCTGCACGACGTGCTGGTCGAGGCGACCAAGGGCGCGGCGATGCAGCAGTACTACACGTCGACCGGCACCGATCCGTTCACGACCACGCCCGCCGAGCTCGCCAAGTTCCAGGCCGCGGAATCGGAAAAGTGGAAGAGCGATCATCAAGAAGGCCGGCATCGAGCCCGAGTGAGCAGGCCGGCGAGCGGAGCGCGATGCGCGACACGTTGCGGCTCGGCGGCGGCGCCGGCTTCGCCGGCGATCGTCTCGACGCGCCCGTCGATCTCGCCGAGCGCGGCGCGCTCGACTACCTGGTGCTCGAGTGCCTGGCCGAGCGCACGATCGCGCTCGCGCAGCTGCGCCGGCGCCACGATCCGGCGACCGGCTACGATGCGCGGCTCGCCGAGCGCATCGAGTCGCTGCTGCCGATCCTCGCGCGCCGCGGCATCCGGCTCGTCAGCAATTTCGGCGCCGCGAATCCGCTCGCCGCCGCCGACGCGATCGTCGCGATCGCGCAGACGGCTCGCGATTCCGGTCAAGGTCGCCGCGGTCACCGGCGACGACGTGCTCGACGCGCTCGACCTCGATGCGCCGACGATGGAGGGCGGCGTTCCGCTGTCGCACTACGCGCCGCTCGTGTCGGCCAACGCGTATCTCGGCGCCGAAGCGATGCTGCCGGCGCTCGCGAGCGGCGCCGACATCGTCGTCACCGGCCGCGTCGCCGATCCGTCGCTGTTCGTCGCGCCGCTGATGCACGAGTACGGCTGGGCGCACGACGACGTCGACCGGCTCGCGCGCGGCACCGTCGTCGGTCATCTGCTCGAATGCGCGGGGCAGCTGTGCGGCGGCTACTTCGCCGATCCCGGGCGCAAGGACATCGCCGACATGGCGAACCTCGGCTTTCCGTTCGCCGACGTCGACGCCGGACGGCGACGCGATCGTCTCGCAAGGTCGCGGGCACCGGCGGCCGCATCACGCTCGCCACCGCGAAGGAGCAGCTGCTCTACGAAGTGACCGATCCGCACGGCTATCTGACGCCGGACGTGATCGCCGATTTTTCGCGCGTGACGCTGACCGAAACCGGGCCCGACCGCATCGCCGTGCGCGGCGCGCGCGGACGCGCGCGCCCGACCAGCTCAAGGTCAGCGTCGGCTATCTCGCCGGCTACGTCGGCGAAGGCGAGATCGGCTACGCGGGCACCAACGCGGTCGCGCGCGCGCGGCTCGCCGGCGAGATCATTCGCGAGCGGCTGGACGGCCGGTTCGCCGAGCTGCGCATCGACCTCATCGGCAGCACGTCGCTGCACGGCCGCGCGTTCGACCCCGACGAGCGTCCCTACGAGGTGCGCTGCGCGTGGCCGGCGCGCGCGCGCATCGCGCGAGGAGGCCGCGATCGTCGGCGAGGAGGTCGAGGCGCTGTACACCAACGGTCCCGCCGGCGGCGGCGGCGCGCGCAAGTACGTCAACGAGCAGATCGGCATCGTGTCCACGCTGATCGATCGCGCGCGGGTGCACGAGCGCACGTCACGGTTCGCGAATGGAGCGCCCATGCCGAAGCTGTATGACCTCGCGCACTGCCGCGCCGGCGACAAGGGCAACACGTCGATCCTGTCGCTGATCGCGTATCGCGCCGACGACTATCCGCTGCTCGCCGGCGCGTCACCGTCGACGCCGTCGCGCGGCACCTGCGCGGCATCGTGCAGGGCGAGATCCGCCGCTACGAGCTGCCGCAGCTCGGCGCGCTGCAGTTCGTCTGCGAGCACGCGCTCGACGGCGGCGTCACGACGTCGCTCGCGCTCGACGCGCACGGCAAGTCGCTGTCGTCCGCGCTGCTCGAGATGGAGATCGAGACGTAGGTACGCGCGGTCTCGGACGTCTTGCCGAAGCTCGCGGTCACGCGCGCACGGCAGGCGCATCGGCAAATGCGCCCGCCAGCTCTCGCGTCAGAACGGCTGCCGGGACTTCCTTGCAGCCGCTGGCGTTTTGTCCCGCCCACAGCGGCGAGAAGTCGCCGCTGCCCAGGCTCTCGGCCTTCGCGCGCAAGGGCGCGATGGCCGACGTCGCCAGCGGAAACGCCGGCGCCGCGGCGTTGATCGGGCCCAGCTCCCTCATGAGGCGGTTGACGATGCCGCGAGCGGGCCGGCCGGTGAAGAGGTTGGTGAGCGCCGTGACGCGGGCGGCGTCGCTCTTCAGCGCCGCGCGATGCACCGCGCTCGTGGTGGCTTCGGGGCACAGCAGGTAGGCCGTTCCGATCTGCACGCCGGCCGCGCCGAGCGCCATGGCGGCCGCGACGCCCTTCGCGTCCGCGATGCCGCCGGCGGCGATGACCGGGACCTTCACCGCCCGCACGATCTGCGGCACCAGCGCGAACGTGCCGATCTGCGTGCCGAGATCGTCCGACAGGAAGATGCCGCGATGGCCGCCCGCCTCCAGCCCTTGCGCGATGATGGCATCGACTCCGTGCGCCTCCAGCCAGCGCGCCTCGTCGACCGTCGTCGCCGAGGACAGGATCTTCGCGCCCCAGCTGCGCACGCGCGCCAGCAAATCGGCCGAGGGCAGGCCGAAATGAAAGCTCACCACCGCGGGCCTGAACTCCTCGAGCACATCGGCGGCCTCGGCGCTGAAGGGCGTCGCGCCCGGGACCCGGCGGAATGGCGCTCGCGTCGAGTCCGAGCTCCGCGAAGTACGGCGCGAGCGCGGCGCGCCACGCGGCTTCGCGTTCGGCGTCGGGCTCGGGCGGCGTGTGGCAGAAGAAGTTGACGTTGAACGGCTTCGTGGTCTGCGCCCGGATGGCCGCGAGCTCCTTGCGCATGGCGTCGAGGCTGAGCATGGCGCAGGGGAGCGAGCCGAGCCCGCCGGCGTTGGAGACCGCGACCGCCAGCGCGCTGCCCTGCACGCCCGCCATCGGCGCCTGAATGATCGGAAGCTCGATTCCAAGGAGTGTTTGCAGAACCATTGTGCCCCCTCGCACCGCCGGGCGCGTTCAGGCGCGGAAACCCGCCGATGCGAGCAGCGCAAGTCCGGAGGCGACGAGAATCGCGCCGGTGACGCGCGCGACGCGCTCGCCGGCGGGCAGCAGCTTCTCGGCGAGCACGTAAAACCGGCGAGTGCGGCAATCCAGTACAGGTTCATCACGCCGCCGACGAACAGCAGCGCCATCATCAGCCAGCAGCAGCCCACGCAATACGCGCCGTGCTCCGCCCACATCCGGCGAACGCCCCCAACACGTTTCCGCCGCGGCGGCGCGTCGTCAGGAACCGCACCGGCGAACGGCAATGGCGCAGGCACGCGTGCTTGAGCGGTGTCCACTGCCACAACCCCCGCCGTGATCAGGATTCACCCCGGCGAGCGCGCCGTCGCCGACGTGCAGCATCGAATTCAGGGGTGCCATTCATGCTCAACCCACGACTGCACGGCGACCGCGACCGCGCTGAATCCCGCCCAGGCGGCGAGATAGCCACACGTGAACAGTGCCGTGGCGCCATACGGTCGGCGATCGGGGGCCGCGCGGCGATTGAGCGCCGTCGGCAGCAGCAGGACTGGCGTCGCGCTCGGCAGCATCATCGCCGTCATCATCAGCCACCACATCGCGAACATCAGCGCGGCATAGTGGAGCGTCCAGGCCGGTTGCGGCATCGCCATGTCGCGGGGCATCCGCGTCATGTCGAGCGCACTCATTTCCATGCCGGTACCCTGCAACACGTAAACGCTCGAGATCACGAGCACGAGCATCAAACCGGCAATCGTCAGCCACCCATCGCGGCGCAGCAGGGAGGCAAGCTCCACGGGCCCCTCGGCGCTCTTACGCGTGAACCACACCCTTGCCGGAATGCCGAAGCCGATTGAACTGACCGTAGGTGTCGGTGAGATCCAGCCGTATCGCCGTGGACGCCGACGATCGTCGCGCTGCCGATTTCGGCGCGCTCGAACTCGATGCCGTTCGGGATCTCGATAAGCACGCGATGCTCCTGGCCGGTGGCGGGACTCACGATCGGGCGGCCGACCGACTCGAGCACACCGGGGATCGCGACACGCGCCGTGCGCGCCTCGATGTCGACGTCGAATTCAATCGACTTGACCAGCGTTTCGTGCACCGTATCCGACATGCTGCGATAGACCCACCAGTGCGTCGCGCCTTCGTCGGTCTCCTCGCCGTGAACGATCTTCGTCAGCGCTTCCCGCTGGCGCCCGTCCGCGCGGTCGTCGACGATGACCTGCATCTCGCCTTTGCCCTCGAAGATCACCAAGGGTCACGTGTACAGCATCGCGACCTTCAACCCATCGAGCTTGATGTCTCCGAAGTGGCCGCGATCGATGCGCAGGACTTCGAAATCCGCGGCAGTTGCCATACGTCGGCAGCGCCTCGAATTGGCACGGACAGGCGTAGATGCAGTTGCAGCTGCCGAATTCGAGACCCTCGACGTACCAATCGATGCGGTTCATCGCGATTCTCCGAAGGGGCAGTACGACTCCTTGATGGGACGAGAGATCGGCCCGAATATTGTAGCGCCGGCCGTGGCGACAGCAATGCTCAGAACCCGTAGAGCTCCGCCGGTATTGTCGACCAGGATCCTGGCGCGCGTCGATTCGTCGTCGGTCCATTCGAGCAGCAGGTCGAGCATCAGCCCTTCAGGCCGCTCATCACGACGGCCTGGACCACCCAGCGCTGCAGCGTGATGAAGATGAGCAGGATGGGCAGGATGCTGATCACCGCGGCGGCGGTGAGCAGGTTGTACTCGATGAAGTACATGTTGGTGAAGCTCATCAGGCCCATCGTGACCACCTTCATCTGGGGGCTGCTGATCACCACCATCGGCCAGAAGAACTCGTTCCAGCTCCACATGAACTTGATGATCAGCAGCGTGGCCATCGCCGGCTTCACCGACGGCAGGATCACCGACCAGAAGATCCGCAGCTCGCTGCAGCCGTCGATGCGGGCCGCGTCGATGTAGTCGTTGGGAATCGTCTCGATGGCCTGCCGCATCAGGAAGACGCCGAAGACGCTGACCAGGTCCGGCGCCACGATGCCCGCGTAGGTATCGAGCAGCCCGAGATCGTTGATCCAGACGTAGAGCGGCACCACGACCGACTGGAACGGGACCATCAGGATGCCGACGACGGCGAGGAAGAAGACGTCGCGTCCGGGGAAGTGATACTTCGCGAATCCGAACCCCGCCAGCGACGAGACCACGAGGCTGCTCACCGCGGCGATCGACGCGACGATGGCGCTGTTCAGCAGGTAGCGCATGAAGGGTTCGCGCTTGAAGACTTCGTAGTAGTTGGCTCAGGTTGAGCCAGTGGTCGGGGGCGATCTGCAGCGGCACGCGCTGGATCTCCGGGGCGGTCTTGAGCGAGGTGATCGCCATCCAGAAGAACGGGAAGAAGACGGTGATGGCGCCGCAGGCGACCGCGAGGATGATGATCCAGCGGAAGTGGACTTGCCGGAGGGTGAGGCCGCGCGCGGGCGAAGTCACGTTCGGGGAGACGATGTGAATTCATATCGTGCACGGGACCGTAAGCAAAGACACTCGGCAATGGCGGTTCTTCAATACTCGACCGGCTTGCGGAAGAGCCGCCATTGCAGCAAGGTCACCATCAGCAGCGTGATGAAGACGAACACCGCCATGACCGAGGCGTCGCCGAAGCGGAAGAATTTGAAGGCCGTGTCGTACAGCAGCATGATGACGGTCTGGCTTGCGCCCGCCGGTCCGCCCTGGGTCGTGGCGTACACCTGATCGAAGATCTTGAAGTTGAAGATGAGCTCGAGGATGCAGACCATGATGATCTGCGCGTTGAGCAGCGGCAGCGTGATGTGCCGGAGTTGATGGAAGGCATTGGCGCCGTCGATCTTGGCCGCCTCGTAGTACTGCTCCGGGATCGATTGCAGCGCGGCCAGGAAGATCATGGTGTCGAAGCCGATCCGCACCCAGACGCTCACGGCGGCGATGGCCGGGAGCACCTGCGACAGGCTCTGCAGCCACTTCTGCGGCGGAATGCCGACGAACGACAGCGCGTAGTTCAGGAAGCCGTAGACCGGGTCGTAGATCCATTGCCAGATGAGCGCGGCGGCGACCAGCGACGTGGCGAAGGGCAGGAAGTACATCGCGGCCCAGACGTTGCGCCACTTGAGACTGATGATCCGGTTGAGGCCGAGCGCCACGGCGAGCGCAAGGACCACCGTCGTGGGCACGGAGAAGAGCAGGAGCTGGACCGTGTTGGTGACGGCGGTCCAGAACGTGGAGTCGGTGAGCACCTTTTCATAGAGGCGCAGGCCGACGAACTCCTTCGCTCCGCCCGGGGCGATCTTGTAGAACGAGTACATGATGGACTGCGCGAGCGGCAGGAGGAAGACGGAGCCGAAGAACAGCAGCGCGGGGAGGACGAACAGGAATCCCGCCCGGTTCTGGCGATCCGGGTAGTTCCTGGGGAACACGATGCGAAACCATTGGCGCATGGCAGTAGAACGCGCGAGATGCACGCGACATGCGACGGCAGGTGCTGCTGCCGCGACGTCGACGCGGCAAACACCTGCGGTAGCGTCGCTACCGCAGGTCGTCTTCAACGACCGCTAGTCCTTGAGGATGCGATCCATCTTGGCGGCAGCTTCGTCCAGCAAGGGCTTCGGCTGTCCTTTGCCGAACAGCACGCCGACGACGGCCTCGCCGAAGGCCGTGGCCAGCTCGTTCGACTTCGGGTGGAAGTAGGTCGGCGGCACCGGCTGCGCGAGCATGTCCTTCGTGGACTGGTAGTCGGGCCGCGACTTCACGTAGGCGGAATCGAGGTTCGCCGTCCAGACGGGAAGTATCCCCTGCAACTGGTGATGCTCCATGTCGTCCTTGGCATTGCTGATGAACCTGAAGAACTCCCACGCCACTTGCTTGTTCGGGCTGTTCTTGTAGACGAGGTCCGTCCAGGGGAACAGCGCGCCCGCGCCGGGGCAGGCCTTTTCGCAGGGCAGCGCGTACACCTTGAAGTTCACGTCGGGCGCGTTCTTCTTCAGCCAGCCGAAGAACCAGGACTCGCGGAAGATGACGGCGGCGCGCTTCTGGCCGAAGGCATCTTCGGGATTGCCGAACGCGAGGCTCGCCACCTTGTCCTTGTAACGAGATCGCCGAAGAACGTGAGCGCGGCCACCATCTGCGGGCTGTTGGCGTAGCCGGTGGCCTTGTCCATGTCCGGGCTCAGCATCCGCGCGCCCCACGCGTGGGCAAAGGGCAGGAACTTGTCCGTGATCCCCACCGGAGCGCCCTTGCTGCGGATGGCGAAGCCCACCTGCGTCGGCTCGCCGCCCTTGGGGTCGGCGATCGTCAGCTTCTTCATGTCCGCGAGCCAGACGTCGAAGGTCTTGGGCGGATCGTCCGGATTGAGGCCGGCCTTCTTGAACATGTCGACGTTGATGTACATCTGCTGGAAGTTGCCGTGCTCGATGGGCATCCCGTAGCGCACGCCCTTCCACTTGCCGACCGGGACCATGTACTTCGGCAGGTTGTCGTCGTAGGTCTTCGCGAGATCGGCGGGCATCTTGTCGCAGAAATCGTATTGCCCGCACCACTGGTGCGTCATCCCCATGAAGATGTCGGGCGCGCTGTTCTTGGCCATGAAGGCCGCCAGATACTTGGCCTCGTATCCCTGGTACGGGATGGTGACCACCTCGACCTCGTAGCCGGTCTTCTTGGCGAACTCTTTCCCCTTGTCCGCGTACCACTTGTTGAATTCGGGGTTCTGATCCCAGTGGGTCCAGAGGACCAGCTTCTTCTGCTGCGCGAAGCTGGTGTCCGGGATCGCAACGGCAACCATCGCCGCCGCCAGAATCACCAGCATCCACCATCCATTTCGTTTCATGATCTCCTCCCTTGTTTTTGGTTGTCTCAATGAAATTGGAAACGACATTGCTATCGGCCGGGGCCGGTACGCGGCGTCACCCAGCGTCAGCGCAGCCAGCGGCCGGCGACCTGGTCGTATTCGCCGGATGCCTTGGCCAGATGCAACCACGTGTCCATCCAGCCCTTCATCGCGCGCGTCGCCGCGAGGAAGCAGCCACGCCATCTCGCCGTATTGCAGCGGCTTGTCCGGGTTGACCGCGCACAGTCCCGGCCGCATCTTCTGCTGGACGATCGTCTCCACGGACTCCGAGATCATCACGTCGGCGTTGCCTTTCAGGATCTCGTCGAAGATCGTCACGTTGTCGGGAAAGATCACGATCTTCGCCTGCTTGAAGTTCGCGCGCGCGAAACGCTCGTTGCTGCCGCCCGGATTCTCGATTACGGTCACGTTCGGCTTGTCGATGTCGGCGATGGTCTGGAACTTCGCGGCGTTCTCGCACTTGGTGATCGGAGCCTTGCCGTTGACCATGTATGCGGTCGTGAAGAACGCGGTCTTCTGCCGGTCGGTGGTGACCGAGATCCCACCGACCGCGACGTCGCACTTTTCGAGGAAGTCCTTCATCAGCGAAGGCCACGCGGTCTTGACCATCACGACTTCGACGCCGAGCGCCTTGGCGGCGGACTGCGACGAGGTCGATGTCGAGGCCTTCGTAACCGCCGTCCGGCCGCTGGAGGCTGAACGGCTTGTAGTCGCCCGGCGTGCAGACGCGAAGCTTGCCGCTCTTCATGATGTCATCGAGCCGCGACAGGCGTTTGCGCGAGAGCCGAGCGACGCCGACAGCGCGCAGGCGAGAACGAGACCGACGAGTCTGCTGAACATGTGGCATTCTCCCATTACGAGTCGGCGTCCCCTTCGAAGTCGAGGCGGCGGGAAATTATATCTGAGAACTCGCCCGCCTGACTCCATCCAACCGCATACCTCCCCCCTCCCTTCCCCCCCCCCCCCCACCTCCCCCTCCCTCCCCCTCGCCCCCCCTCCCCCCCCCTCCTTCCCCCTTCCCCCCTACGCCTCCCCGCGCCTGGGCTAGCGGGACGGACTCCATGCCCCCCCTCTCCCCCCCCCCCCCCTCTCCATACAACAACACCCTCCCCCCCCCCCCCTCCCCCCTCGAGCCTTTGCGACCGGGACGTCGATCACGTGCGGCGCGTGCCGGTGGCCGCAGGAAAGCGCTCGAGATCGGCGTGGGCAGGATCATCGTCGCGGAGTTCACCAGCGGATGCGCGTGCACGGCGTCGGCTTCCCACAGCGAGCGATCGATGACGAATTCGACGGCGCAGCGCGTCGTCGTTGACCAGCGCCAGCAGGCTGACCGAGCCCGGCTTGATGCCGAGGTGCTTGCTGCATGCGCTCGGCGCGACGCGAAGCCCAGGCGCCCTGACCCGATCGTCTGCGCCCAGCGAATTCAGATCGACGGCGACGTCGTGCGGGCACGGTCACCAGGAAATGACGCGCGCCCTTTCTTGTCGCGCAGGAAGAGGTTCTTGGTCTTCGCGCCCGGCAGCGGGGGCACGAGCCGCATGGATTCCTCGACGGTCATCACCGGCGGGATGCTCGTGTCGCGGCGCCACGATGCCGTGTTCCTGCAGGAATTGGCCGAGGTCCATCCGTGAGCGTATTTCCGCGCGTCCCCCGGGGCCATTAGAATAAGCGATCCCGTGCGCGAAGCGGCAGCGCAATTGGCGCAGCGCGGCGGCACTCCCGTGAAATACTCGATCTTCTCGCTCGCCCGCAACGCGCTGAGCCGCCACGAGCACTGGCCGCTCGCCTGGCGCAGCCCGCGCGCCGAAGCCGCGCTACGACGCGGTCATCGTCGGCGGCGGCGGCCACGGCCTCGCCACCGCCTACTACCTCGCCAAGGAGCACGGCATCACCAACGTCGCCGTGCTGGAAAAGGGCTGGCTCGGCGGCGGCAACACCGGCCGCAACACGACGATCGTCCGCTCGAACTATCACCTCGACGCGAACGCGCATTTCTACGAGTTCTCGCTGAAGCTCTGGGAGGGCTTGTCGCAGGAGCTCAACTTCAACGTGATGTACAGCGCGCGCGGCGTGCTGAACCTCGTGCATTCGCCGGCCGACATGGACGCGGCGATGCGCCGCGGCAACGCGATGCGTCTGAACGGCATCGACGCGAAGTTCCTGTCGACCGCGACGAGATCGCGCGCTGGATCCCGAACCTCGACTGCTCGCCCGACGCGCGCTTTCCGATCGTCGGCGGGCTGCTGCAGCCGCGCGGCGGCACGGTGCGCCACGACGCGGTGGCGTGGGGCTACGCGCGCGCCGCCGACGCGCGCGGCGTCGACATCATCCAGCACTGCGAGGTCACCGGCATCCGCATCGAGCGACGGCGCGGTCGCCGGCGTCGACACGACGCGCGGCTTCATCGCGACGCCGAAGCTCGGGCATCGCGGTCGCCGGACACTCGGGCCGGCTCGCCGCGATGGCCGGCATCACGGCTGCCGATCGAATCGCACGTGCTGCAGGCGATGGTGTCCGAGCCGGTCAAGCCGGTGCTCGACACCGTCGTGACCTCGGGCGCCGTGCACTTCTACATCAGCCAGTCGGACAAGGGCGAGCTGGTGATGGGCGGCGATCTCGACTTCTACAATTCGTATGCGCAGCGCGGCAATCTGCCGATCGATCGAGCACGTCGTCAGCGCGTGCCTCGCGCTGTTCCCGAGCTTCGGCCGGCTGAAGCTGATGCGCACCTGGGGCGGCATCATGGACATGACGATGGACGGCAGCCCGATCATCGCCAAGCTGCCGGTCGAGGGCCTCTACGATGACCGGCGGCTGGTGCTACGGCGGCTTCAAGGCGACGCCGGCCTCCGGCTGGCTGCACGCGTACACGATCGCGCGCGACGCGCCGCATCCGCTGAACGCGGCGTTCACGCTGGAGCGCTTCGCCGAAGGCCGCGATGATCGACGAAAAAGGCGCCGGGCCGTATGCCGTGGGCGCATTGACGATGACCGGGCGCGCATCGCGCATGCTGCTGATCCCCTGCCCTGGTGCGGCCCGCGCAACCAGGTCGAATTCACCTACGGCGGCGACGCGACGCTCAAGCGCCCGCCGCCGGATGCGCCCGAGGCGGCGTGGTTCGAATACGTCTATCTGCGCGACAATCCCTGCGGCCCGCACGACGAGCTGTGGCTGCACAGCGCCGGCTGCCGGCACTGGTTCAAGGTGCGCCGCGACACGCGCACCCACGACATCCTCGCGAGCGCGCGCCTCGACGAGGCGCTGCCGGAGGCCGCGCCGTGACGCAGTCGCATCGCCTGGCGGACGGCGGGATCGTCGATCGCTCGCGGCCGCTCGCGTTCAGTTCGACGGCGCGCGCTACGAGGGCTACGCCGGCGACACGCTCGCCTCCGCGCTGCTCGCCAACGGCGTGCATCTGGTCGGCCGCAGCTTCAAGTATCACCGCCCGCGCGGCATCTGTCACCGCCGGCGCCGACGAGCCCAACGCGCTGGTGCAGCTCGCGCGCGGCGCGCGCACCGAGCCCAACTGCGCGCGACGACGCAGCGAGCTCTACGACGGGCTCGTCGCCGCGAGCCAGAACCGCTGGCCGTCGCTGCGCTTCGACGTCGGCGCGCTCAACGACGCCTTTTCGCGGCTGCTTCCGGCCGGCTTCTACTACAAGACGTTCATGTGGCCGCCGACGCCGCGCTGGTGGCTGAGGTACGAGCACGCGATCCGCCGCGCCGCCGGGCATGGGCCGCGCGGCGAGCGAGCCCGATCCCGATCACTACGAGCATCAGTATGCGCATTGCGACGTGCTGGTGATCGGCGGCGGGCCGGCGGGCCTCGCCGCGGCGCGCGCCGCGCGCACGCGCGGCGCGCGCGTGATCGCTGTGCGACGAGAACGCCGCGCTGCGGCGGCAGCCTGCTCGGCGGCGACGCGACGATCGACGGCGACGGCTGCGCGCTGGGTCGCCGCGCGACGACGCGCGAGCTGGCGGCGCATGCCGACGTCACGCTGCTGCCGCGCACGACGGCGTTCGGCTACTACGACGGCAACCTGGTCGGCTGGTCGAGCGCGTCGCCGATCATCTGCGCGGAGCCGCCGCCGCACGCGCCGCGCCAGCGGCTGTGGAAGGTGCGCGCCCAGGCCGGTCGTGCTCGCGAGCGGCGCGCACGAGCGCGGCATCGCCTACGCGAACAACGATCTGCCCGGCACGATGCTCGCCGGCGCCGCGCGCACCTACGTCGAGCGCTACGGCGTGCGCCCGGGAACGCGCGCGGTGGTCTTCACCAACAACGACAGCGCGTACGGCGACGGCGCTCGCGCTGCACGACGCGGGCGTCGGCGTCGCCGCGATCGTCGACGCGCGGCCGGAAGCGGCGCTCGTCCGGCGCGTTGCCGCGCAACGCGCGCGACGCGCGGCGTGCCGATCATCGCCGGCGCCGCGATCGCCGCGCGCGCACGGCCGGCTGCGCGTGCGGCGCGGTCGATATCGCGCCGCTCGACGGCGGCGCCGGCGCAGCGCATCGACTGCGATCTGGTCTGCGTGTCGGGCGGCTGGAATCCCGCCGTCCATCTTTTTTCGCAGGCGCGCGGCAAGCTGCGCTACGACGACGCGCTCGGCGACGTTCGTGCCCGACGCCTCGCCGCTGCCGATCGTCGCCGCGGGCGCGGCCAACGGCACGCTTCGATCTTGCCGCCGCGCTCGCCGACGGCCACGCCGCGGGACTCGCGGCCGCCGCGCGGCGGGCTTCGCGGCGCCGGCGCCGCGCAGCGCCGCGCGCCGCGCGCGATCGATCGACCGGGCCGCTGCAGCCGCTGTGGGCGTGGCGCCGCGCCGCAAGCGGCGACAAGCGCTTCGTCGACCTGCAGAACGACGTCACCGTCGCCGACATCGCGCTCGCGGCGCGCGAAGGCTACCGCTCGGTCGAGCACCTGAAGCGCTACACGACGCTCGGCATGGGCACCGACCAGGGCAAGACCGGCAACATCGTCGGCCTCGCGCTGCTGGCCGAGCAGCTCGGCGTGACCGATCCCGCAGGTCGGCACGACGACGTTCCGCCCGCCGTACACGCCGGTGACGCTGGGCGCGCTTGCCGGGCACGCGATGCGGCGCGCACGTCGAGCCGACGCGCTACTCGGCGATGCACGACTGGCACGTCGAGCACGGCGCGCGCTTCGTCAACGCCGGGCTGTGGAAGCGGCCGCACTCGTATCCGCGCGCCGGCGAATCGCGAGGACGACGCGGCCAACCGCGAAGCGAAGAACGTGCGCACCAACGTCGGCGTCGTCGACGTGTCGACGCTGGGCAAGATCGAGCTGCAGGGACGCGACGTCGCCGAGTTCCTCAACCGCGTCTACATCAACCGCTGGGACACGCTCGCCGTCGGCCGCTGCCGCTACGGCGTGATGCTGCGCGACGACGGCATGGTGTTCGACGACGGCACGACGTCGCGGCTCGGCGCCGACGCACTACCTGATGACGACGACGACCGTCAACGCGGTCAAGGTCATGCAGCATCTCGAGTATCTGCTGCAGGTCGAATGGCCGGAGCTCGAGGTCTTCGTCACGTCGGTCACCGAGCAGTGGGCGGCGGCGGCGCTGTCGGGCCCGAAGGCGCGCGACGTGCTCGCGAAGCTCGTCGACATCGACGTGTCGAACGCGGCGTTTCCGTTCCTCGCGGTCGGCGAATGCCGCGTTCGCGCGGCGCGCGCGGCGCGATCCCCGCGCGCCTGTTCCGGATGAGCTACTCGGGCGAGCTCGCCTACGAGATCCACGTGCCCGCGCGACCGCGGCCGCGCGATGTGGGAAGCGGTGATGGCGGCCGGCGCGGCATTCGGCATCATGCCGTACGGCACCGAGGCGATGAGCACGCTGCGCATCGAAAAGGGACACGTCGTCGTCGGCCCCGAGGCCGACGGCCGCACGACCGCCGACGATCTCGGCATGGGCAAGCTCGTCAGCGCCGCGAAGTGGTGCATCGGCAAGCCGCTGCTCGACGCGGCCGGCGCTGACCGCGCCCGATCGCTGGCAGCTGGTCGGCCTGACCGCGCTCGACGGCGCGACGATGCCGCGCGCGGCGAAGATCGTCGCCGATCCCGATCACGCGACGCCGAACCCGATGCTGGGTCACGTCACCTCGTGGTGCTGGAGCCCGAACCTCGACGCGTGGATCGCGCTTGCGCTGGTCGCGAACGGCCGCGCGCGGCACGGCGAAACGCTGTGGGCGGTCTCGCCGCTCGCCGATGCGAGGGTGCGCGTGAAGGTCGGGCCGCCGTGCTTCATCGATCCCGAAGGGGAGCGGCTGCGTGGCTGATCGAACCGACGATGCGATCGGCGTCGACCGACGCCGGGCACTACGGCGCCGCCGGCACCGGCGTGACGCTCGCCGAAGCGACGATCGCCGCCGCGTGGAACGTGCAGGGCGATCCGGCGCGCGCCGTTCGCTCGCCGAAGCGCAGCGCCTGTTCGGCGTCGCGCTGCCCGCGTCGCCGAACACGACGGCGCAGGCGCGGCGCGTGACGGCGCTGTGGCTCGGACCGCGATCGTGGCTGCTGGTCGCGCGGCGAGCGCATCGGCGCTCGACGATTTCGCCGCGCAGCGCGACGCGCTGAACGCCGCCGGCGGCGCGCTGTTCGACGTGTCGGCGAGCCGCGTCGCATGGACGGTCGACGGGCCGCGCGCGGCGACGTGCTCGCCAAGGCTGCCCGCTCGACTTCCATCCGCGCGCGTTCGCCCGCGGGCACATGCGCGCAAAGCGTGTTCGGACACGTCAACGCGCTCTTCTACCGGCACGACGCGCGCCGGCGTTCACGCGTGCTGGTGGCGCGGAGCTTCGCGCGCGACGCCTGGCAGTCGCTGTGCGCGTCGGCCGCGCAGTACGGCTACGACGTGTTGCGCACCAGCGAGTTTCCAGCAGCTGACGAGTCGAATCCGTCCGGCGAACGTGCCGGAGCTCTCATTGCGTCCGTGCTACGCGTCGACCTTGCGACGCGTCGCCTTGAGCTCGCCGCGTTTCACTTTGCTGTCGACACGCCTGCGCGCAGACGCTTCGTCGGCGCCGGGTCGGTTTGCGCGGAGCTTCGACGGCCGTCGCTGCCGCGACGAGCTGCTCGAGCAGTGCGAGCGCGTCGGCGCGTTCTTGTCCTGGCTGCGGTAGCGCTGCGCCTTGATGACGATGACGCCGTCGGCGGTGATTCGCTGGTCGTTGCGCGCGAGCGAGCCGCGCCTTCACCTCGTCGGGAAGCGACGACGCATGCGACATCGAAGCGCAGGTGGAGCGCCGTCGAGACCTTGTTGACGTTCTGTCCGCCGGCGCGTTGCGCGCGAATCGCCGACCACTCGATCTCGTTCGGCGGAATCCGGATCATCGCTGAGCCGGCCGATCTGACGACGCCAAGCGCTCGAGCACGGCGAAGCTCGCGCACCGAGCGCTTCAGCTCCAGGGAAACGGGCTGTTGCTCACCGGATGCAGCTTGCCCGCCGCGTAACGCGAGAAGCGGAAGGGCTCGAGCAGCGCGCGCTTGCGCGCCGAGCAGCTCGTCGGCGACCAGCTCTCCGACGCCGATCATCTTGTAGCCGTGATTCGAATCGGCGATCACATAGACGTTCTCGCGGAAGCGGTCGAACACCGGAAAGCTGTCGGGCGTGAAGCAGCCGATGCCGCCCGACGGCTCGCTTGCGGTATACGCCGTGCTTGCCTTCGAAGCGCTTCTGGCAAAACGCGAGCGCCGAGGTCCACATGTCGGCGAAATTATCGGTCGACGACGAACTCCGGCGACTTCGGCCCGTACGGATCGACGCGCACTTCGTCGGCGTCGCGCTCGACCGCGGCCGGCATCGCGCCGCCCTGCACGCCGCCGAAGTGGAAGTCGGGCTTGTAGTAGATGCCCCACAGCTGGTCGGTGATGAGCTCGGCCGTCGCGGTCCGAGTACAGCGGCGCGTCGGTGTCGACGTGTATCACCGGCGGCATCGCGCCGTCGTTGGTCTTCTGGAAATCGGGATCGACGCCGAGCGTGCCTTCCTGCAGCGCCATGTAGTGCCACATCGCGCACGCCTTCGTGCGACCTTGCCGTCGCGTCCCTTGACCGCGATCGTCTTCGGCAGGGCGAGCATGTTCCAGATCGAATTGATCCACGGACCGACGGCGACGACGACCTGGTCGCAGGCGATCGTGCCGGCCGACGGTATCGACCGCGCGGATCGCGCCGTCGCGCCGTCGCTGACGAAAGCCCGTCACCGCGACGCCGGTCGACGATCTCGACGCCGAGCGCCGTCGCCTTGCGCGCGAGGCCGCGCGAGCGACGCCATGTTGTTCGCATAGCCGCCGCGCTTCTCGTGCAGCACCGAGGTGATGTTCTTCGCCTGCCAGTCGTGAAGCAATCCCCTGCATGTAGCGCAGCGAATCGGCTTCGCCTTCGATGAACATCGACTCGTAGCCGATCGCCTTCTGCTGCTCGTAGATCGTCCCGACCTGCGCGCGCATCACTTCGGGGCTGATCTGCATGTAGCCGACCGGATGGTAGCTGTACGCTTCGGGGTCGCTCTCCCAGACCGACGACGCAATGCGCCATCAGCTCGCGCATCGCCGGCTGGTAGTAGTTGTTGCGCACGACACCGCAGGCGATGCCCGAGGCGCCGGCGCCGATGCCGGTCTTGTCGAGCACGACGATACGCGTGCCGCGCGGGCCGACGGTCGATGCCGCTCGCCTTCGAGCTTTTGCGCGAGGTGCATCGCGTCGACAGGCCGTGGATGCCGGCGCCGATGATGACGTAGTTCGCGTGGTCAGGGAGTCGAGGCATGTCCTTGGTCGGCTTCATCATCGATCATCGCGCGTTGCCAGCACCGACGCGATGCGTCTGACGCGAAATCGACGCCGCAGTGTTCAGGCGCGGTGACAGACTCGTCGATCAGCGCAGGCGGCGCACGGCGTGCTCGAGTGTCGCGCCGCGCGCGGCGCGTGCCCGAGCACCGGCTCGGCTAGCTCGCGGTACTTGTCTCGCAATTTCGTCGTCGGACAGCGGATTCTCGGCGATCGCCGCGCGCCTGCGCCGGCTCGGACGACGAGCGTGCGGCCGTCGGCGAGCGTCGATGCGCACCCGCGCCCAGCGCTCGGCCGGAAAGCGGCGCGAGAACTCGTCGTCCTCGGTCGAGCGTCATCGTCGCGAGCAGCCGCGCGACGCGCGGATCGGCGAGCCGGCGGCGCTCGACCTCGGCGGCGCCGACGTCCGCCGAAGACCAGCGCCGCCGCGACCGGATAGCGGCAGGCTGTATTGCGCCTCGTCGGTGGTCGCCGGCATCGCGGCACTGCGAGCCCGAGCGCGATCGCCTCGCGGAAGCTCTCGATGGCGATCGCGACGACGTCGTCCGCGCGCGAAGCGGTGCGCGCGTTGCAGCGCGAGCGCCGCCTCGACCGCCGGCTGCGCCCAGCGGCAGACCGGATACGCCTTGAAATACTGCTCGCGGATGCGCCAGCGCGTGCCGAGATCGCTCCCAGCAGTCTCTCGCGTCGGCGCGCTCGACCGTGAGCGCCGGCGCGCCGGTGAAGCCGTCGCGCGCAAGCAGCGCCGCGGTGACGCCGGCGTGCGCGCCCCAGCCGGAGCCGTCCTTCACCATCGTCGGCGAGTCGCACACGCGCAGGATCTGGCCGCGCGGTCCGAAATATTCGGCGATGCCGAGCGCCTCGCGCGATCGTCGGCGTCGTCGAAGCGCCAGCAGCCGCGCGCCGACCGCGGCGCAGCCGAGCGCGTTCCACGCGCCGGAGCAATGGTAGTCGGACACCGTCGCGTGCAGCGCGATCCCCGCGCGCGTCGCGATCTCGTAGCCGAGCACGAGGCAGGTGAGGAACTCGCGGCCGTCGATCGCGCCCGCGCTCGCCGCATGCCGCCGTCGATCGTACGCGAGCAGCGCCGGCAGCATCGCCGACGCCGGCGTGTCCCTTGGTCAGCACGTGGCCGTCGTGCGCGTCGAGCGCGTCGATCGTCGCCGCACCCGCGAAGGCCGCGCCGGCAAGGCCGGCACGCCGGCCGTCGAACAGGATGCGCGCCTCGCGGTCGCGGCCGCACAGCTGCGTCGACGCGTAGGCGTTGGCGATCGCCGCCGCCGGCGTGCGCGCTGCCCGCCGCGGCGACGCCGATCAGGTCGAGGAGGCAGCGCTCGCGCCTGCGCGACGACGTCGTCCGGCAGTCGCGATCGAACTGCGCAGACGTCGCGACGCCGAGACGCCGCGTGCGCCGGCAGAATGCGCGGCGACCTGCCGCGCTCGCGCCGCGTCGTCGGCCATCGCTGCCGCCATCAGATGAGGCCGTTCGCCTTGAGGAAACCCTCGGCCACTTCCTCCGGCGTCTTCTTGTCGACGTCGACACTGGCGTTGAGCTTCGCCATCGTCTCGTCGTTGAGCTTGGCCGACAGCGCGTTCAGCGCATCGGCGATCTTCGGATTCTTGTCGAGAATTTCCTTGCGCACGACCGGCGTCAGGTTGTACGGCGCGCGCGTAGTTCTTGTCGTCCTTCAGCACGACGAAGTTGAACGCCGGGATGCGGCCGTCGGTCGCGAACACCACGCCGATGTCGACCTGCCGGTCCTTCAGCGCCGAATAGGCGAGACCGGTGTCCATCCGCTTGACGTTGTCGCGGTCGAACTCGAACCCGTACGCGGTCTGCCAGCCGGGCAGGCCATCGGGCCGCGCATAGAACTCGGCGTTCGACGCGAACGTGAGCTTGGCGCCGCCCTTGACCGCCTTGGCGAGGTCGCTCATCGTGACGATGCCGCGCTTCTGCGCCTCGTCGCGTGTTCATCGCGAAGCCGTAGGTGTTGTTGACCGGCGACATGTTGAGCCAGACGATGCCCTTCGCGGCGTCGACTTCCTTGATCCTCTTGTACGCGTCTTCGGCCGACGCGAACTTGTCGGTGATCTTGTTGAACACGCCGAGCGCCGGTGCCCGTGTATTCCCAGTAGACGTCGATCTGGCCGTTCTCCAGCGCCGCGCGCACCGCCGCGCTGCCCATGCCCGCCTTGCGGTCGGGCGTGAAGCCCTTGGCCTTCAGCAGCGCGACCGTCATCGCCGTCATGATCTGCTGCTCGGTGAACGCCTTGCCGCCGACCACGATCGTCTGCGCCGCCGCGCCGCCGCAGCACAGCGACTGCCAGCCGCAATGCCGCCGCAACAGCATGCCCATCGCCTTGTTCATCGCGCTCTCCTCCTCGGCATCGTAAGCCATCAAGAATTCCGCAGCGGATTGACGCCGCGCGGCACCAGCCAATACTGCGCCTGCCCGAACAGGAAATCCACGGCGACCGCGAGCAGCGCGGTCGGAATCGCGCCTGCCAGCATCATGCCGTACTCCTGCAGGTCGATGCCGGTGAAGATGAGCTCGCCCAAGCCGCCGCCGCCGATCAGGAACGCGATCGGCGCGGTGCCGACGTTGACCGCCATCGCCGTGCGCACGCCGGCGAAGATCACGAACAGCGCGTTCGGCAGCTCGACGCGCGCGCAGGATCGCGCCGCGGGCTCATGCCCATGCCGCGCGCCGCGTCGACGCAGATGCCCCGGCACCGCGCGCATGCCTGCGTAGGTGTTGCGGATGATCGGCAGCAGCGTCGCGATCCACAGGCCGACGATCGCGGGCAGCGCGCCGATGCCGAGCAGAGCTCATCATCAGCGCGAGCTTGCCGAGCGTCGGGATCGAGGTCGCCATGTTGACCGCCTGGATCGTCGCCTTCCGCATAGCGCGCCATCGACGGCCGCGACAGCCAGATGCCGAGCGCTGACGCCGGTGACGATGGCCAGCGACGCCGGAGACCGCCGACCAGCACCAGATGCTGCTTGGTCAGATAGACGATGTCCTTGCGGTAGCGCAGGATGTCGGTCCACAAGCCCGCTTGCCACGAGCACCCAGACGATCGCCAGCGCGATGCGCGCCGAGCACGACGTAACGGCAGCATCGAGCGCTGTCCCGTTGCCAGCTGCGGGCGGCGGCAGTCATCGGGACGACGCTCCACGCGCGCGCCGCGGCTGCGGCGAGTCGCGCGGCGACCGCGTCGCGCGTGACGTGCCCGACGACGCGGCCGTCGGCGTCGACGCAGCGAGCGACGTCGACGCCGTGCTCGAGGAACAGCGTCGCCACGCGCCGCAGGTCGTCGGTCGGCGCTGACCGACGGGCGCGTGCGGTGGGGCCGCCGGATCCCCGCCGCCGGCGCCGCTCATCACTTCGCTGACGGGAATCCGGCGCAGCCGCTTCAGCGTGCGGTCGCTGCCGACGAAGCTCGCGACGAAATCGTTGGCGGGTCGCGCCGAGCAACTCGTCGGGCGCCGCGAACTGCTCGAGCCGGCCGGCGCGAAAGATCGCGATGCGGTCGGCCATCTTCACCGCTTCGTCGATATCGTGGCTGACGAACAGCACCGTCTTGCGCAGCGCTTCTTTGCATGCGCAGGAACTCGTCCTGGATCACTTCGCGATTGACCGGATCGACCGCGCCGAACGGCTCGTCCATCAGCAGCACCGGCGGATCGGCGGCGAGCGCGCGCGCGACGCCGACGCGCTGCGCCTGGCCGCCCGAAAGCTCGTTCGGATAGCGGTCGAGGAACTGCGCGGGCTCGAGCGCCAGCATCGCCAGCAGCTCCTCGGCGCGCCGGCGCATCCGCGCGCGATCCCAGTCCAAGCAGTCGCGGCACGACGCCGATGTTCTCGGCCACGGTCATGTTGGGGAAGAGCCCGATCTGCTGGATCACGTAGCCGATCGTGCGCCGCAGCTCCACCGGGTCGACGGTGCCGGTGTCGCGTCCCGCGATGAAGATCTTGCCCGAAGTCGGCGCGACCAGCCGGTTGATCATGCGCAGCGTCGTCGTCTTGCCGCAGCCGGACGGCCCGAGCAGCACGCAGGTCTCGCCGGCGCCCACTTCGAAGCTCACGCGATCGACCGCGGTGGCGGTCCCTGCGCCGTCGCGTAGATCTTGGTCAGCGATTCGAGGCGGATCATCTTGGTGCTCGACGCTCGCGCGCGCGTTCGCGCGCCCTTCGGCGTCAGCCGCCGCTGCAGCCAGAGCAGCGAGTAGTCGGCAGGCGATCGCGAGCAGGCCGAGCGCGAGCGCGCCGGTGATCAGCTGCCGGATGTCGGTCTGCGAGATTCCGCGCGAGATGAAGGTGCCGAGGCCGCCGGCGCCGATGTACGCGGCGATCGCGGTGACGCCGATGTTGATGACGACCGCGATGCGGACGCCCGCGATGATCACCGGCAGCGCGATCGGGATCTCGACGCGCAGCGAGGCGCTGCGACAGCCGACATGCCCATGCCGATCGCCGCCGAGCGCAGCGCCGGATCGACGTTGCGGATCGCCGTGTAGGTGTTGCGGACGATCGGCAGCTGCGCGTAGAGCATCGCGGCGATCACCGCCGGCAGCTAGCCGATGCCCTGGCCGATCTTCGACAGGAGCGGGATCAGCACGCCGAAGAGCGCGATCGACGGGATGGTCATCACGATCGAGCCGAGGTAGAGCACGGTGTCGGCGGCGCGCTGGCTCTGCGTGATCGCGATGCCCGAGCGGAACGCCGGTCAGGATCGCGAAGCCGACGGCGACGCTGACGATCGAGACGTGCTCGACCGTGCGCTCGCCGATGGCCGGCAGGTTGTGCAGGATGAACGTCAGCGTTTCCATCGCATCCTCGCGCTTCGCGCCGGCGCGTGTCGCCCAGCATAGTCGCGCCGGCAAGTGTTCGTCGACATTGGCCGCGGCTGCGGCGTGGCTGGATGCGCATCGCTCGGTCCTGCGCGGCGTCGACGGTCCCGACGTCTGCACGCGCATCGGCGTCGCCTGCGCTCGGCGAAACGTGCGATAGTTCGCGACCTTCACCGCTACCGGAGACATCGCCATGACCGCACCGACAACGCCCCGGCTCTCCCTCCTGGAACGCCTCGACCAGGGGCCCGTGATCTGCGCCGAAGGCTACGTGTTCGAGCTCGAGCGCCGCGGCTACCTGCAGGCCGGCGCGTTCGTGCCCGAGGTGGTGCTCGAGCATCCCGAAGTCGTGACGCAGCTGCATCGCGATTTCGTCCACGCCGGATCCGACGTCGTCGAGGCGCTCACCTACTACGCGCATCGCGAAAAGCTGCGCATCATCGGCCGCGAGCAGGACCTCGAGCCGATCAATCGCCGCGCGCTGGAGATCGCCAAGGCCGTGGCGAGCGAAAGCGGCGCGCTGCTTCGCCGGCGACATCTGCAACACCAACGTCTACGATCCGGCCGACCCCGCGTCGCACAAGGCGGTGCGCGCGATGTTCGAGGAGCAGGTCGGCTGGGCAGTCGACGCCGGCGTCGACTTCATCATCGGCGAGACGTTCTCCTATGCGCAGGAAGCGCTGATCGCGCTCGACGTGGTCAAGCGCGCGGACAAGACGGCGGTCATCACGCTCGCGATGCACCAGGCCGACGTGACGCGCGAGAACTGGGCGCGTGGCCGACGCGTGCAAGCGGCTCGCCGACGCCGGCGCCGACGTCGTCGGCCTCAACTGCATCCGCGGCCCGGCGACGATGATGCCGCTGCTGCGCGAGATACGCGCCGCGCGTCAAGACGCACATGGCGGCGCTGCCGGTGCCCTACCGCACCAGCGAGCGCGAGCCCTCGTTCCAGTCGCTGCGCGACGCGCACTGGCATTACGACGAGGGCAGCCGGCCGTTCCCGATCGCCCTCGACCCGTTCACCTGCAATCGCTTCGAGATCGCAGAATTCGGCCGCGAGGCGCTGGCGCTCGGCATCCGCTATCTCGGCGTGTGCTGCGGCGCCGGGCCCGCATCACATCCGCGCGCTGGCCGAGGCGGTCGGCAAGCATCCGCCGGCGAGCAAGTATTCCGCCGACATGTCGAAGCACGCGTTCCTGGGCTCGCACGAGCGGATCAAGAAGGTGCAGAAGGACTACGCGAACAAGCTCTGACCGGGGCTGCCGAAGCTATGTCCGCAGCGGTTTCGGCGGCGCCTCCGCAGTCGGCGCGCCGATGCGCTCGTACTCGGCGATGACCTGCGCACCCAAGAGCAGAAGAGTTGCCGCGATATCGAGACTCAGCAACACGACGATCGCCGTGGTGAGCGACCCGTAGACGACGTTGACCTGCGACAGCGTGCCGAAATACCAGACGAGCACGTGCCGCGTGATCTCCCAGAGCGCGGTGGCGGTGATCCCGCCGACCAGCGCGTAGCGCAGAGACAGGCGTCCGACCGGCATGACCAGGTAGATCGCCGTGAGCACGAGCACCTCCCCGATCACGCCGAAGGCGTAGAACAGCGCGCCCGAGACTCCGCGCAGCGACCAGACCCGCCCCAGAAAATCGACGCTCTCCGCGTCCATCGCCTGCAGCGTTCCGGACACGAACGTCATCAGCAGCAAGCCGAGCCCGAGAAAGAAGATGAAGCAATAGGGAATGACCGCGGAGATCAGGAAATGGCGCCGGCGAATCGCCACGCGGTGCAGGAAGATGACGGACATCGCGTTCTCGAGCACCGTGAAGGCGAGCGAGCTGAAAAAGATCATCGTCGCGAGGAGCACCCAGCCGATCACGCCGCGATGGTCGAAGAAGTGGGCAAGCTCGCGCGTCACCTCGGCGGCCTCGCTGGGGATCAGCAATTCGAGGTATCGCTCGAGCGTGGCGATCAGCTGTCCCTGATCGATGACCTGCGACAGGCAGATCAGCATCAGGATGAGCAGCGGTACGATCGACAGCAGCGTGTAGTAGGCCACCGCGCCGGCGAGGAGCAGCCCCTGATTGGCGCGAAAGCTCTTCAGCACGCGCAGCGCGAAAGCGCTGGGGTGCGTAAGAACGTACGCGGCCTGTTGTCCGAACGTCAGCGTCATCGCGGCACCGGAACGCCCCAGTTCCCTCAATCCGGCCGCTGCCGGATGCTCGGATCGATGCTGTAATAGTCGCCCGCGCTGTTGACGTGAATCTGGACGACCGTCTTCAACCCGGTCGGCGGATCGAGGGTTCCCGCGGCAATCGCCACGTAATCCTTCGCGAGCGGCTCGAAGAACAGCGTCCCGCCGCATTCGGCGCAGAAGCCGCGTCGCGCCTGATCCGACGATCGATACCACTTGAGGCCGCGGGTCTCGACGATCCGGAGATTTTGCTTCGGCGTCGCGGTGTACGCGCCGATGTGGCCGTGCGTCTTGCGGCACATCGCGCAGTGGCATTCGACGACGTCGCGCAGCGCGCCGACGACTTCGTAGCGGACCGCGCCGCACAGGCAACTCCCGGTCGCCCGCACCTTCGGGGCCGCCGTTTCGGCGTTCGCCATATCGTTGTCCTACACGTTAAGGGACCAGGCCGATAGTTTCCTAGCCACACATCGAGGCCTGCAACCCCTCTCTATCACGGTTTGTACTGTACGAACGACCGTTCTCCATGCTACTTTCAGCTGCACCTCGGGCGCAGCTGCACGAAGCCCGAAGGCACGGGTATGGCTCGGCTACTGGACAAATACCTGCTTCCCGCCGGACTGGCAGGTGCGTTGCTGCTCCTCGCTGCAATCGCGGTCGTGTCCGTCCGTCACATCGATTCGCTGATCGACAGCGGGCGGGGGGTCAATCTTACGCATGCCGTCATCGGCGAGATCGAGCAGATGCTCGCCGACCTGCAGGACGCGGAAACCGGGCAGCGCGGGTTTCTGCTGACCGGAGACGAGCGTTTTCTCGACCCGTACAACGCGGCCGTTGCGCACCTGCCCGACCAGATACGCGCGCTGCGCGAGGTCACTGCGGACAATGCGCAGCAGCAGTCGGCGGTCAACATGATCGAGACGCTCGCCACGCAGAAGCTCGCCGCGCTCAAGGAAGGCGTCGACCGGCGCCGGCGGCAACCCGTGAACATCGCTCCGGCGGAGCTCGACCTGCTGCAGTCGGGCAGGGCGATCATGGACCGCATCCGGTCGGAAGTGACGGACATGCGCACGCGCGAGGAATCGACGCTCCGGGACCGCGCAGCAGCTCTCGCCAACGACTCACACTGGGCGCTGGTGCTGATCCTGGGCGGAAACGGCGCCGCCGTCTTCATCCTGCTTCTGGTCTTCCTGTTGCTGCAGCGCGAAAGCGCGCAGCGGCACGCCGCGCAGATGAATGCGCAGAAACGGGCCGCCGAGGTCGAGGATCTCTACAACAACGCGCCTTGCGGCTATCACTCGCTCGACAAGGACGGTTTCATCGTGAAGATGAACGACACGGAGCTGCTGTGGCTCGGCTACACGCGCGACGAAGTGATCGGCAAGAAACGGCTGAGCGACCTGCTGACGCCCGACAGTCTGGCGAAGTTCGACCTGCAGTTTCGCGAGCTCAAGCGGACCGGGATCGTCAACGACGTCGACCTCGACCTGGTGCGCAGCGACGGGACGATCCTGCCCGTGATCCGCAGCGCGTCGGTGCAGAGGAACGAGCGCGGCGAGTTCGTGATGAGCCGATCGACGGTGTTCGATAACACGGAGCGCAAGCGCCGCGAGGCCGAGATCCGCCAGCTCAACGCAAGGCTGGGCCAGCGCACCGAGGAGCTGGAAGCCGCGAACCGCGAGCTCGAGGCGTTCAGCTACTCGGTCTCGCACGACCTGCGCATACCGCTGCGCGCGATGGACGGCTACTCGCACATGCTCGAGGAGGACTACAGCGACAGGCTCGACAACGAAGGCAAGCGCATGCTGCGCGCGATACGCCAGGGCGCATTCAAGCTGTCGAACCTGATCGACGACCTGCTGACGCTGTCGCGTCTCGCGAGCACGCGGCCGAACCCCGTCGAGATCGACATGAACTCGCTCGTCGACGAAGTGCTCGCCGAGGTGAAGGTGGCGGCGAACCCCGCGTCGCGCGTGACCGTCGAGCCGCTCGCCCCGGCAAAGGCCGACCGCACGCTGCTGCGCCAGGTATGGTCGAACTTGCTGACGAACGCGTTCAAGTACAGCAGCGGCCGCGCGGAGCCCGTCATCGCCATTTCGAGCAAGGTCGACACCGAGTGCATCGCCTACACGGTGCGCGACAACGGCGTGGGCTTCAACATGAAGTACTACGACAAGCTCTTCGGGGTGTTTCAGCGCCTGCACGGCGAAAAGGAGTTTCCCGGCACGGGCGTGGGCCTCGCGATCGTTCGCCGCGTCGTGTCGCGACTCGGCGGTCAGGTATGGGCCGAAGGCACGCCGAACGAGGGCGCGACCTTTCACTTCACGTTGCCGAGGGGTGTGGAAGGATGAATGACTACGAGCAAGTCGAGATCCTCCTGGCCGAGGACAACGAGACCGACGCGGAGATGACGATCCGCGCGCTTCGGCGCAAGAATCTCGCGAACAACCTCGTCTGGGTGAAGGACGGCGCCGAAGCGCTCGATTTCATCTTCCGGCGCGGCGCCTACGCATCTCGCCCGAACGGGACGCCGAAGCTCGTGCTGCTCGACCTCAAAATGCCCAAGGTCGACGGCATCGAGGTCCTCCGGCAGATCAAAGCGAACGAAGAGACCAGGGCGATGCCCGTCGTCATGCTGACCTCCAGCGCGGAGGAGCGCGACATCGTCGCCAGCTACGCGTTCGGCGTGAACAGCTACGTCGTCAAGCCGGTCGACTTCTCGAGCTTCGTCGTCGAGGTCGCGAAGACCGGATGCTACTGGGTGCTGGTCAACCGCCTCCCCGGCGAGCCCGAGCGTCGAAGCGAGTGAGCGACTCCATGACACCTCTCCGAATCGTGATGGTCGAGGACGTCGAATCGGACGCCGAGATCACGCTGCGCGAGCTCACGCGCGGCGGTCTGCACGTAGAGTTCCGCCGCGTCGAGACCGAGGGAGAGCTCGTCCACGAATGCGGCGAGTTCGACCCGGACGTCGTGCTGTCGGATTTTGCGCTGCCGAAATTCGACGGGCTGTCCGCGCTCAAAGTCGTGCGTCAGCTGAAGCCCGACGTTCCGTTCATCTTCGTGTCGGGGACGATCGGCGAGGAGACCGCGGTCAGGTCGCTGCGCAGCGGGGCGACCGATTACGTGCTGAAGACGCATCTGTCCCGCCTCGCTGCGGCGGTGCAGCGCTCCGTGCAGGAGGCGCGCGAGCGCGCTGCGCTGCGCAGCGCCGAAGCGCAGGTGCAGCGCAGCGAGCGGATTTTCCGCTCGTTCATGGAGAACCTCCCCGGCGTCGCGTTCATCAGGGACGCCGCCGGCCGCTTCACGTTCGTAAATCGCATCGGTGAGTGGGCGATCGGCCGGCCGCACGACAAGATACTCGGTGCGCGGATCGAAGATGTCGTGGGGGAACCGGCCGCAACCGCCGCGTTGACCACCGATGCCGAGGTGCTCGAAACGAATGCCCCGGTCCGCGCGATTCAAACCCTTGTCACGCCGGATGGGCCGCGCCACTGGATGACGGTCAAGTTTCCGTTGCGGCAGGACGGGAAGGACGAAGCGGCGATCGGCGGCATCGCGATAGACCTCACCGAGCAACTGGAGGCCGAGGAAGCGCTTCGACTGCGCGATCGCGCCGTCGAAGCAAGCGTCGACCCGGTGCAGATCGTCAGCGCGACGGATCCGGAGATGCCGCTTCTCTACGTCAACGCGGCGTTCGAGCGCGTCACGGGCTACAGCCGCGACGAGGTGCTGGGGCGCAACTGCCGGCTCCTTCAGGGCAACGACCGCGACCAGCCCGAGCTCGACAAGATCCGCCGCGCGATCGCCGAGCAGCGCGACGGGCAGGCGCTGCTGCGCAACTACCGCAAGGACGGAAGCCTGTTCTGGAACATGCTGTACGTGACCCCGGTACGCGATCCGCGCTCCAACGAGGTCACGCACTTCGTCGGCGTCCAGCACGACATCACCGAGCTCAAGCGCTACCAGGACGAGCTCGAGCACCAGGCGAATCACGACGCGCTGACGGGGCTCGCCAACCGCAACCTGCTCAAGGATCGGCTGCACCAGCAGCTCGCGCTCGCGCACCGCTACAAGCGCTCGTTCAGCGTCGCATTCATCGATCTCGACAACTTCAAGCTGATCAACGACAGCCTGGGTCACGACGTCGGCGACCGGCTGCTGCGCATCGCCGGCGAGCGCCTCGTCTCGTGCGTGCGCGACGGCGACACCGTCGCGCGCCCCGGGGGCGACGAGTTCGTGCTGCTTGTCGCAGAGCGGAACAACGAGGGCGGAGCGTACCGTGTCGTCCAGCGGGTCATGGCGGCGCTCGCGCCGCCGTTCCAGATCGACCACCGCGAATTCAACGTCACCTGCTCCGTCGGCATCGCGAGCTTCCCGCGCGACGGGCAGGACGCCGAGACGCTGCTGCGCAACGCCGACACGGCGATGTACCGTGCCAAGGACTCCGGCCGCAACACGTTCCAGCTCTACTCGTCGGAGATGAACGTCAACGTCGGCGAGCGCCTCACCGTGGAGACGGACCTGTGGCGCGCGCTCGAGCGCGACGAGCTGCGCCTCTATTACCAGCCCAAGGTCGAGATGAAGACCGGGCGCATCATCGGCACCGAAGCGCTGGTGCGCTGGCAGCATCCGGTGCGGGGCAGGATCCTGCCCGGGAAGTTCATTCCGGTGGCCGAGGAGAGCAGCCTGATCGTCCAGATCGGCAAATGGGTGATCAATACCGCGTGCGCGCAGAACGTCGCGTGGCAGAACGCCGGGCTCCCGCGCGTCCCGGTCGCCGTCAACATCTCGGCCAGGCAGCTCCACGACAAGAACCTGGTGCCGACCGTGCGCGCCGCGCTGGCCGAGAGCGGCCTCGAGCCGAATCTACCTCGAGATCGAGCTCACCGAAAGCGCGGTGATGCTGAGCCTCGACAAGGCGATGGCGACGCTCTCGGAGCTGCGCGCGATGGGCGTGCAAGGTGTCGCTCGACGATTTCGGAACCGGCTATTCGAGCTTGAGCTATCTCAAGCGATTCCCCGTCACCGGCCTCAAGATCGATCAGACGTTCGTCCGCGATCTCGCGACCGATGTCGACGATGCCGCGATCGTGCGCGCGATCATCGTCGTTGCCGAGGAGCTCTCGCTCGACGTGACCGCCGAGGGCGTGGAGACCGCTCAGCAGGTCGCGTTCCTGACCGCGCACAACTGCGGCGAGGCGCAGGGCTTCTATTTCGCCCGGCCCGGTCCTGCGAACGAAATCGTGCCTCATCTGCTCGAGCGCCGCACACTGCCCCTCGCGTGAGCGAAGGCCCGATCTTCCTGTCGACGCTGCCCGCGCAGCGCCGTGATCGCCGGTATCGCGGCTGGCGGTCGTCGGCGTGTCCGCGGCGATCTTCCTCGCCGCGGTGCCGTTCGCCAAGCTGCCGCTCGCGCCGGTCTGGGCGTTCATTCCGATCTACGAGTCGGCGCTCGTCGTCAACGACCTGATCACCGCGGTGCTGCTGTTCGGCCAGTTCAGCTTCCTGCGCTCGCGCGCGCTGCTGGTGCTGGCGAGCGGCTATCTGTTCACCGCGTTCATCGCCGATCGCGCACGCGCTGACGTTTCCCGGCTTGTTCGCGCCGACCGGCCTGCTCGGCGCCGGCCCGCAGAGCACCGCGTGGCTGTACATGTTCTGGCACGCCGGCTTCCCGCTGTTCGTCATCGCGTACGCGCTCGCTGGCGAGCGGCGGCGACGCGCCGGCCGGTGCAGCGGCGCACCGGCGTCGCGATCGCCGCGTGCGTCGGCGCGGCGTTTGCCGCCGCGTGCGGCTGACGCTCGCTCGCGACAGCCGGCCAGCAGCGTTCCCGCCGATCATGCAGGGCAACCGCTACACGCCGGCGATGATCGTCGTCGTCGGCAGCGTCTGGGTGCTGAGCGCCGTGGCGCTGGCCGCGCTCTGGCTGCGCGCGGCCGCACAGCGTGCTCGACCTGTGGCTGATGGTCGTGATGTGCGCGTGGATCTTCGACATCGCGCTGTCCGCGGTCTTCAACGCCGGCCGCTTCGATCTGGGCTTCTACGCCGGGCGGATCTACGGGCTGCTGGCGGCGAGCTTCGTGCTGATGGTGCTGCTGCTCGAGAACGGCGCGCTCTATCGCCGCCTCGCCGAGTCGCATCGAGCGGCACGCGAGGCGCTTGACGATGCTGCACGGGATCGATCTGGCGGTCGCAGGCGACGAGTCGCCGGAAGCGATCGCCGGCGCGGTGATCCAGCCGCTGCGCGAATTGCTCGACGTCCGCGCGTCATCGTCAACATGTTCGACCTCGGTTCCGGCGAAGTGGAGTGGCTGGCGGCGGCCGGCCGCCGCCGTATCCACGTCGGTCCGGGCGTGCGCTACTCGATCAGGCTGATGGGCGACATGGAGGCGCTGAAACGCGGCGAGCCGCAGGTCGTCGACACGCACGAGCTGCCGCCGGGCCCGGAAAACGAAGCGCTGCTCGCGTCCGGCGTGCACATCTACATGGTGATGCCGATGATCGCGCGCGGCGAGCTGATCGGCGCGGTCAGCTTCGGCGGCGAGACGGCGACGTTTCCCGCCGAGCAGATGAGCATCGCGCGCGAAGTCGCGACGCAGCTCGCGATCGCCATGATGCAGGCGCGGCTCTACGAGCGCGTGAAGCGCCAAGCCGAGGAGCTCGAGGTGCGCGTGCGCGAGCGCACGAACGAGCTCGAGGCGGCCAACGCGGAGCTCGAAGCTTTCCTATTCGGTGTCGCACGACCTGCGCGCGCCGCTGCGCGCGGTCGACGGCTATGCGCAGATGCTCGAAGAGGACTATGGCGAGCAAGCTCGACGCCGAGGGCCGCGGATGCTGGCGGCGGTTCGCTCGAACAGTCGGCGCATGTCGCAGCTGATCGACGATCTGCTGGCGTTTTCCCGGCTCGGGCGCGAGCCGCTGCGGACGCGGCCGGTGCGCCTCGACGAGCTCGTTGGACAGGTGATCGACGAAACGCGGTCCGAGAACGGGCATCGCAACATCGAATTCCGGATGGACGAGCTCGGAACGGTCGATGCCGACCCGGCGCTGCTCAAGCAGGCGCTCGCGAACCTACTGCGCAACGCGGTCAAGTTCTCGGCGAAGAAGGAACCCGCCGTCGTGCAGGTCGGCAGCCGCGGCGACAACGGCCCGGCGGACTTCGAAGACCTATTACGTGAAGGACAACGGTGTCGGCTTCGACATGAGGTATTCCGATCGGCTGTTCGGCGTATTCCAGCGGCTGCACGGGCCAGCCGAGTATCCCGGCACGGGCGTCGGGCTCGCGATCGTCCAGCGGATCATTCACCGCCACGGCGGAACGATCTGGGCCGAGGCAACGCCGGACGAAGGCGCGACGTTCTATTTCACGCTTCGCGGCGCCTGACACCGGGCCCGAGCAGCGTCTTGCCTGAGACGACGCGTTCATCCGTGCCGATGCAGATGATGAGCGTCGGGCACATGGGGATGCACATGGCGGATAGGCACATGCCGGTGCGAATGGCTGTGCGCACCGTCGGGCATTAGGTCGATGCAGGTGCTGATGATGTCCGTCGTCGTGACGATGCGCGTGCTCGTGCTCGATCGTGTCGTGTGCATGCTCGTGGCTGTGCGATTCCGCGATGTGCAGCAGCACACCAGTCAGCGTGAGCGCTCCGCCCACCGCCGTCATCCAACCTCCGGAACGGTAGCCGAGGGCCACCGCGAGCGTCGCACCGATGAAGGGTGAAAATGCGAATACCGATCCGGTGCGAGCAGCTCCAAACGCCCGCTGCGCCAGCAGGTAGAAACGCAGGCTCAGACCATAGCCCGGTGGCGCCCACCGCCAGCAGGAGAAGCGCCGACGGCATGGATGGCAACGACTCGCCGAAAATGAGCGCGAGCAGCGATGTCCCGACGGTTCCCGGCGCCGCCTTGGCCACGACCACCTGAGCGGGATCACGCTCGGCGAGCGGGCGCGACAGCGTGTTGTCGAGACCCAAGGCCGCGGTCGCCACGAGCACAGCGAGAAGACCTGGCAAATGTGCACCCGTCCCGCGCGATTGATCGACCATCAGGACGAGGCTGCCGGCGACGAGCAGCAACATCGCCGCCCGAACGCGCCGATCCATAGTCTCGCGGTAAAGACACCACGCCAGCGCCGCGGTGAACAGAGCTTCCAGCGTCATCATCAGGGACGCACTCGTGGCGCTGGTGCGTTGGACGCCCCAGACGAGCGCCACCGGGCCGACGACGGCGCCCGCCGCGGCCATTGCGATCAGGCGGGGGAAGTCGCGGCGAAGGACCCGCGCCTCGCGTTCGCCGCGTTTGCGGAAAAGGGCACCCGCCACCGCAGCCCCCGCGTACAGCAGCGCGGCGGTCGCGAACGGTCCTATACTCACCCCCCACCGCTGTATGAGAGGCGTACTGATGCCGAACAGCATCGCCGCAGCCAGCGCCAATAGCGTGTACGCGAAGCGCGGGCCGGCGCGAGGCAAGCGAATGAATCATGGGTCCACGATATCGGATTCGCGGAACTATCCTGCCCGCCGGCCATGCGAAGTATACGTATCCGACGACAAAGCCGGTCCCCGAGGAGAGCCCAGTGATGAACAAAGCGGACATCGTGTTCCTGCTCGATGTCGATAACACGCTTCTCGACAACGATCGTTTCGGTGCGGACCTCGGCGCGCGCCTGGAGCAGGCCTTCGGCGCCGAACAGCGGGACCGCTACTGGGCAATCTTCGACGGCGCTGCGCGAAGAGCTCTCCTATGCCGACTATCTCGGAGCGTTGCAGAAATTCCGTGTTCGGGCTCGACGACAACCCGGAGCTGTTGCAGCTCTCGTCATTCATGCTGGACTATCCGTTTGCGGATCGCCTGTACCCGCGTGCGCTCGAAGTGATCGGTACCTGGACACGCTGGGGTTGCCCGTGGTGCTGTCCGACGGCGATGTGGTATTCCAGCCGCGCAAGATCCAGCGTCGGGCATCTGGGATGCAGTAGCGGCCGGGTGTTGATCTACGTGCACAAGGAGCGGGCGCTCGACCGATGCAGCGACGGTATCCGGCGCGACACTACGTGATGGTCGATGACAAGAGGCAGCTGCTTGCGGCGATGAAGCGCGTCGCTTGGCGGAGACGCTGACGACGGTCTTCGTCCATCAGGGCCACTATGCGGCGCAATCGGCGGCACAAGCCGCCAGTACCCAGCTCGACCCGCCGCCCGACCTCGAGATCGAGCGGATCGGCGATTTGCTCGAGCCGATCGATCCGATTTCTCGCCGCGCTCGCCGAATCGGCGTCGCGGCCACGAATCAGGAGCGACCATGAACAAGGCCCAGGAACTGCACAACCTCGGCCAGAGGCTCTGGCTGGACAGCATTTCCCGCGAATTCTCGACAACGGCACGCTGCGCCGCTACATAGACGAGTTCGCGATCACCGGGCTCGACATCGAACCCGACGATTTCGAGAGGCGATCGGCAAACCGACGCCTACGACGAGGCGATCCGCGAAAAGGCCGGGCGGGCAAACCGGCGAAGCGCTGTTCACGGAGCTCGCGCTCGAAGACCTGCGCGCGGGCTGCCGATCTGTTCCGCCCCGTCTTCGACGCCCCGACGGCGTCGACGGCTGGGTGTCGATGGAGGTGTCGCCGCTTCTCGCCAACGATACGTCGGCCAGCATCGAAGCGGCCGCACGCATGATCGGCAAGGCGAGCGACCCAATCTGTACGTCAAGATTCCGGGCACGCCGGAAGGCGTCCCGGCGATCGAGGAATCGATCTTCGAGGGGGTCCCGATCAACGTGACGCTGCTATTCTCGCGCGAGCAATACGTCGCGGCAGGCCGAAGCCTACCTGCGTGGCATCGAGCGGCGCATCGCCGCCAGGCGTGATCCGCGCGTCGCCTCGGTCGCCTCGCTGTTCGTGAGCCGGTGGGACAAGGCGGTCGCCGAGGAAGGTCCCGTCCGAGTTGCGCAATCGGCTGGGCATCGCAATCGGCGGCCGCACGTATCGCGCGTATCGGGAGCTCCTCGCTTCGCCGCGCTGGCTGCAAGCTCGCGGCGGCCGGTGCGCGTCCGCAGCGGCTGCTCTGGGCGAGCA
>CAVUOC010000022.1:0-90292 GCA_963742965.1 uncultured beta proteobacterium
CGCTGGTGCTGATCCCCGCGCTGTCCTATTTCCTGCTGCCGACGTCGATCGTCCGCCAACGGCGCGCGCTGATCGCGACGAGCGAGGCGAACATGGCGACCCCGGCTACACGATGGCAACGCTCGGTCAGTTCACGGGACGCGAGATCGGCGTCTCCGGCTGGGTCACCGTCGACCAGCAAAGGATCGACGAGTTCGCCGATTGCACGGGCGACCGCCAGTGGATCCACGTCGACGTCGAGCGCGCGCGGCGCGAAAGCCCGTACGGCGGCACGATCGCGCACGGCTATCTGACGCTGTCGCTCGCGGCGTCGCTCTCGATCGAGGCGGGCGTGATCCCGGCCGATGCGGCCGCGGCGTTGAACTACGGTCTCGACAAGGTTCGCTTCATCGCGCCGGTGAAGGCGGGCGCGCGCGTGCGCAACCGCGTCGTGCTGGTCGGGGTCGAAGACAAGGGCGGCGGACGGAAGCTCCTTACGCTGCGCAACACGATCGAGATCGACGGCGAGGCGAAGCCCGCGTTGATCGCCGAATCGCTCGCCATGCTGATGGCGGGGCCCGCGGCGTGACGAAGCCGGGACGGAATTCGGCGATGGCGACCGCACAAACCGCATCGCGCCGCACGCGCAGCGAAAGGCTCCGGCATCGCCCGCGCAGCGCAAGCCTCCGGCATCGCGCGCCCGGCGCAAAGTGGGGCAGGCCGCGCTCGCCGAGCACGCGGCGCATCACACGCTGGCGGTGAATCCGCTGATCGGGATTCGTCGCAGCGAGGTTCTCGCGACCGCGAAGACGCTCGCCGGCCACGTGGTCCGCGAGCCGCGGATGCTCTCGCGCCAGTACGCGCGGTTCCTCGCCGACTGCGCGCAGGTCCTCGCCGGCCGCTCGTCGCTCGCTCCGCAGCCGGGCGATCGCCGCTTCACTGACGCCGCCTGGTCGGAGAGCGCCGTGTTCCGGCGGCTGGTGCAAACCTATGTCGCGCTGTGCACGTCGCTCGACCGCTGCGTGGACGAAGCGAAGATGGACGCGACGACCACCGAGCGCGCGCGCTTCGTCGTCTCGCTGTTCGAGGACGCGATCGCGCCGACCAATTTCCTCGCGAGCAATCCGGCGGCGCTGCGCAAGCTCGTCGACACGAAAGGCACGAGCGCGCTCCGCGGCCTGGCGAATTTCGTCGAGGATCTTGCGAGCGGCACGTGGCTGCCGCGACAGGTCGACACCCGCCCGTTCGCTGTGGGCAGGAACGTTGCGGCGACGCCCGGCGCGGTCGTCTTTCGCAACGAGCTCCTGGAGCTGATCCAGTACGCGCCGACGACCCCTGAAGTGCACGCGCGGCCGCTGCTGATCGTGCCGCCGCAGATCAACAAGTATTACGTGTTCGATCTCGCGCCCGGGCGCAGCATCGTCCGGTGGGCGCTCGAAAGCGGCCTGGCGACATTCGTCGTGAGCTGGCGCAACCCGAGCCGCGAGCATGCGGAGCGCGGGCTCGATGCGTACGTCGAGGCGCTCGAGCAGGCCGTCGACGCGGTCCGCGAGATCGCCGGCTCGCGCGACGTCAATCTCTTCGGCGCGTGCTCCGGCGGCATCACGCTCTCGGCGCTGCTCGGCTTCCTCGCCGCCGGCCGCGCGCGCAAGGTGCACTCGGCGACGCTGGCGGTGTGCGTGCTCGACATGTCGGCGGTGCGCAGCACGACGGCGGGGCTCTTCGTGACGCCTGCCACGATCGCCGCGGCAAAAGCCGCCTCGCGCAAGCGCGGCGTCGTCCGCGGCACGGACCTCGCGCGGATGTTCGCGTGGATGCGGCCCAACGACCTCATCTGGAACTACGTCGTCAACAACTACCTGCTGGGCAACGAGCCGCCCGCGCACGACATCCTGTTCTGGAACGACGATTCGACGCGGCTGCCGGCGCGGTTGCACGCCGATTTCCTCGATCTGTTCGAAGCGAATCCGTTTTCGCGCCCCGGAAAACTGCGCGTGCGCGGCAGGAAGATCGATCTCGGCAAGGCCGGCATCGACACCTACGTCATCGGCGGGCTGACCGACCACATCACGACGTGGCATGGCGTCTACCGGACCGCGCGGCTCTTCGGCGGCGGGCGCAGCACGTTCGTCCTCGCCAACGGCGGCCACATCCAGAGCCTCGTCAATCCGCCGGGGAACAAGCGATCGTGGTTCGCCGCGGCGCCGGCGCGTGCGGCGACGCCCGACGCGTGGCTCGCGCGGCGGCAGAAGACGGAAGGCTCCTGGTGGCCGCATTGGCGCGAGTGGATGCACGCGCGATCGGGCGCGCGAACGCAGGCTTCGGCAGAACTGGGCAGCACGCGGCATCCCGCGCTCGCCGCTGCGCCCGGCACCTACGTGCTCGAACGATGACCGCGATCCGAGCGCGCTTTCGACCCGAAGGCAAGCGCGAGTCCCTTCACATCGACTACGCGAGCGTCGCAGGCCGCCGCATTCGCTACGCGGTTCGCCACGGCGATCCGGCGCGCCCGCCGCTTTTGATCCTCAACGGGCTCGGCGCGAACATCGAGCTCGTGGAGCCGTTCGTCGACGCGCTGACGAGCCCCACGGTCATGACGTTCGACGTGCCCGGCGTGGGTGGGTCGCCGACGCCGCCTTCGCCGTATCGGCCGGCAGGCGTCGCGCGCATCGCTGCCGGGTTGCTCGATCATCTCGGACACGCCGAAGCGGATGTTCTCGGCGTGTCGTGGGGCGGCGCGATCGCGCAGCAGTTTGCGTTCCAGTTTCCGGCGCGCTGTCGCCGGCTCGTTCTTGCCGCGACGGCGACGGGCGCGCTGATGGTTCCCGGAAACCCGATGGCGCTGCTCAAGCTCGCGACGCCGCGGCGCTACGAGGACAGCACGCACGCGCACCGCATCGCCGGCGACGTCTACGGCGGAGCGTTTCGCTGGGAGCCCGAGCTCGTCGCGAGAACGCTGCGCCACGTCCGTTTCTCGAGCCGCGGCGGGTACTACATGCAGCTCGCAGCCACCTTCGGGTGGACGAGCCTGCCGTGGCTGTTCACGCTGCGCCAACCGACGCTCGTCATGGCCGGCGCCGACGATCCGCTGGTCCCGACGATCAACGCCCGCATCATGCAATGGCTGATCCCCGATGCGCGGCTCGCGATCCTCGACTGCGGACACCTTTTTCTCATTACGCTTCCCGCGGAATCGGCGCGCATCGTCGATGGCTTTCTCAACGGCCTCGACGTGCGCCCCGCCAAGCGGAAGCGCACACGCCATTCGACCAGGAGAGGTTCATGAAGCCCATCGACATCGCCCGCACGAGGTCGGCGCACGACGCGCCTCTTTCGATCAGGCACATCCTCGACCGCGGCCTCGCCGCCGCTCCCGCGCAGGAGATCGTCTACGCCGATCGGTTGCGCTACACGTACGCGACGCTCGGCGAGCGCGTACGGCGCCTCGCCTCCGCGCTCCACGCGCTCGGCGTCAAGCCGGGATCGACGGTCGCGATCATGGACTGGGACAGCCACCGCTATCTCGAATGCTTCTTCGCCGTCCCGATGATGGGCGCGGTCCTCCACACGGTGAACGTGAGGATCTCCCCGGAGCAGGTGCTCTACACGATCAATCACGCCGCCGACGACGTGATCCTCGTCAACGCCGAGTTCCTTCCGCTGCTGGAAGGGATACACGCGAACATACGGCCCGGCGTGAAGCTCGTGCTGATCGACGAAGGCGCGCCGCCACGGCAATCGAAGCTCGAGTTCGCCGCCGAGTACGAGTCGATGCTCGAGCGCGCGACGGCTTCGTTCGCGTTCCCGGATCTCGCCGAGGACACGCGCGCGACGACGTTCTACACGACCGGCACGACCGGGCTGCCCAAGGGCGTCTACTACAGCCATCGGCAGCTGGTGCTGCACACGCTCGCGACGGCGGCCGTGCTCGCCAACACGGCGCACGCGACGTTCACCGCGCGCGACGTCTACATGCCGATCACGCCGATGTTCCACGTCCACGCGTGGGGATTTCCGTACGTCGCGACGATGCTGGGCGCCAAGCAGGTCTATCCCGGCCGCTACGTGCCCGACGTGCTCCTCGGGCTGATCGGGCGCGAGAAGGTGACGTTCTCGCATTGCGTGCCGACGATCCTGAAGATGATGCTGGGAAGCCCGGCCGCCGCGGGCGTCGATCTCTCCAGCTGGAAAGTGATCATCGGCGGCTCGGCGCTGCCGGTGCCGCTCGCCCGGACCGCGCTCGCGCGTGGCATCGACGTGATCGCGGGCTACGGGATGTCGGAGACCTGTCCGATCCTCACGCTCGCCCATTTGCTGCCGAAGCTGCTCGATGCGCCGGTCGAGGAGAGCGTCCAGTACCGCTGCAAGGCGGGGCGCCCGATCCCCTTCGTCCAGCTGCGCATCGTCGACGCGCAGATGAAGGACGTCGCGCACGACGGCGCGAGCCAGGGCGAGGTCGTCGTGCGCTCGCCGTGGCTGACGCAGGGTTATCTCGGCGAGCCCGAGAAGTCGGAGGAGCTGTGGCGCGGCGGCTGGCTGCACACCGGCGACGTCGGCGTGATCGATGCCGACGGCTATCTGAAGATCGTCGATCGCATCAAGGACGTCGTGAAGACGGGCGGCGAGTGGGTCTCGTCGCTCGATCTCGAGGACATCATCCTGCGCATGCCCGGCATCGCCGAGGTGGCAGTCGTCGGCGTGCCCGACGAGCGCTGGGGCGAGCGTCCGATTGCGCTCGTGGTCCTGAAGCCGGGCCAGGCCGAGGCGCCCACCGAAGGCGCGATCCGCCTTCACGTCGACGAGTACGCGCGACGCGGTGCGATCTCCAAGTACGCGGTGCCGGATCGCGTGCACTTCGTCGACGCCATCCCGAAGACGAGCGTGGGCAAGCTCGACAAGAAGGTGATCCGCGCGAACCTGCAGAGCCAGGCCGCCGCGCGGTGAGCCCCGCCGCCCGCCGCCCGCATCGGAGGACACGATGAGCCAATACCGCGCGCCGCTTGCAGAGATGCAATTCGTCATGACCGAGCTTGCGGGCCTCGACGAGATCGCCGGATTGCCCGGCTGCGAGGACGCGACGCCCGAAACGGTCGCCGCGATCCTCGAGGAAGCCGACAAGTTCGCGACGGAAGTTCTCGATCCGCTGAACCGCATCGGGGATCAGCAGGGCGCGCGTCTCGACGCGGACGGCCGCGTGACGACGCCGCCGGGTTTCCGCGACGCGTACCGCAAGTTCTGCGAGCTGGGCTGGAATGGCCTGTCGAAGAGCGCCGATTTCGGCGGCCAGGGGATGCCGCAGCTCGTTGCCGCCGCGATCGACGAGATGTGGAACGCCGCGAACATGGCGTTCGAGCTGTGCCCGATGCTGACCAGCGGCGCGATCGAGGCGATCGAGCTCAACGGCTCCGACGCGCTGAAGGAGATCTACCTGCCGAAGATGGTCTCCGGCGAGTGGACGGGCACGATGAACCTCACCGAGCCCCAGGCCGGCTCCGATCTCGCCGCCGTGCGCTCGAAGGCGGTCCGCCATGCCAGACGGAACCTACGTGATTTCCGGCAACAAGATCTTCATCACGTACGGCGACCACGACTACACCGACAACATCGTCCACCTCGTCCTCGCGCGCACGCCGGATGCGCCGCCCGGCACCAAGGGCATCTCGCTCTTCGTCGTCCCCAAGTTCATCGTCAACGCCGACGGAAGTCCCGGCAGGCGCAACGACGTCCGGTGCGTGTCGCTCGAGCACAAGCTCGGCATCCACGCGAGCCCGACCGCGGTGCTCGCCTTCGGCGACCACGAAGGCGCGGTGGGTCACATCGTCGGCGAGGAGAACCGCGGCCTCGAGTACATGTTCGTGATGATGAACCTCGCCCGCTTCGGCGTCGGCATGCAGGGCGTCGGGATCGCCGAGCGCGCGTACCAGCGGGCACGCGACTATGCGCGCGACCGCGTGCAGGGCCGCGTCGCCGGGGCGGCGCGCGACGCTGCCGGCGGCATCATCGGCCACCCGGACGTCCGGCGGATGCTGATGACGATGCGCGCGCAGACCGAAGCGGCGCGAGCGCTGGGCTATGTGACCGCGGCGGCGCTCGACCGTGCGCACCGCCATCCCGACGCGGACGTGCGCAGGCGCGAGCTCGCGTTCGCCGAGCTGATGATCCCGGTCGTCAAGGGCTGGAACACCGAGATCGCGCAACAGACGGCGTACCTCGGCGTCCAGGTGCACGGCGGCATGGGCTACATCGAGGAATCGGGCGCCGCGCAGTACGCGCGCGACGCGCGCATCACGACGATCTACGAGGGCACGACCGGCATCCAGGCGAACGACCTGATCGGGCGCAAGATCGCGCGCGACGGCGGCAAGGCGTTGCTCTCCGCGATCGAGAGGATGCGCGGCGTGCAGGGGAAGCTCGCCGCCGCGGGCTCGGACGAGCTCGCGCTCATCGGCAAGCGCGTGCGCGCCGCCGTGGACGCGCTCGAGGAGGCAGCGCAATGGATCGTCGAGCGCCAGCGCGCGGAGCCGCGTGCCGTCCTCGCCGGCGCGGGACCGTTCCTCGAGCTGGCCGGCACCGTCTGCGGCGGCGTCGAGCTCGGGCGGGCGGCGCTCGCGGCGGCACGGCGACTCGCGGCCGGGGACGGCGACGCCGATTTCCTGCGCGCGAAGATCGCGACGTCGCGGCACTTTGCCGAGCACTGCCTGACGAAGGCTCCGGGATTGCGCGACACCATCGTCGAAGGGTCGGAGAGCGTGCTCGCGCTCGCCGAAGCGCAGTTCTGACGGTGCGCGTCGGTAGATCCGTCGAGGAGCTCGATCACATGAACGACATCGCCGCGCCGACGATCCTGATGGTCCCCGGGCTGCGCGACCACGTGGCGGCGCACTGGCAGACGCTGCTCGAGCAGAAGCTCGCGAACGCGAAGTCCGTGCCGCGGATGCAGCCCAACCAGGACAAGCTGTCCTGCGCAGCGTGGGTGGCCGAGCTCGACAAGTCGCTCGCGGCGATCGCCGGACCCGTGATCCTCGTCGCGCACAGCGCGGGCGTGATGATCGTCGTGCACTGGGCGCAGCGGCATCGCGACCGATCGCAGGAGCGTTGCTTGCGGCGCCCCCCGACTTCGAGTCGCCGCTCCCCGAAGGCTATCCGACGCAGCAGGCCCTGCGCGACAACGGGTGGTTGCCGACGCCGCGCGCCGCGCTGCCGTTCCCGACGATCGTCGCCGCGAGCACGAACGATCCGCTGGGCCGCTACGAGCGCGTCGAGGCGCTCGCGCGAGGCTGGGGCAGCAAGCTCGTCAACGTGGGCAACGTCGGCCATCTCAACCCCGCGTCCGGCTTCGGCGAATGGCCGCAGGCGGAGGAGTTCATCCGCGAGCTTGCGCACGCGAGCACGAGCCCGCGATGAGTCAGGCGTTGTCGGCGGCAGAGGTCGGCCTCCTCGGGGCGGTGGCGCAGGCGCGCCCACGAGCACTGGCCGGGGCTACTGCTCGCGGCGGTCGTCGCGATCGCCTCGACGTTCATCGCCGATCACCGGGGAGGGCCGACGCTCCTGTACGCGCTCCTCATCGGCATGGCGCTCAATCCCGTCGCCGCCGAGGGGAAGGCGAAACCCGGCGTCGACTTCGCCGCGCGGCGCATCCTGCGCTTCGGCGTGGCGCTGCTCGGCGCGCGGATCACCGTCGAGCAGATCGGCGGCCTCGGCTGGTACAACGGCGCGCTGATCGCAGCGGGCGTGGTCGTCACGATCGTCGTCGGCTGGGCGCTCGCCCGGACGCTCGGGCTCTCGCGCAGGATCGGCATCCTGACCGGAGGCGCCACGGCGATCTGCGGCGCGTCGGCGGCGATTGCGATCGCCGCGGTCCTGCCGCGCAGCGAGACCTCGGAGCGCGAGCTGATCTTCACGATCGCCGGCGTGACCGCGCTCTCGACGATCGCGATGATCCTCTATCCGCTGATCGTCGGATGGGCGGGCCTCGACCCGCACCAGGCCGGCATCTTCCTCGGCGCGACGATCCACGACGTCGCACAGGTCGTCGGCGCCGGTTACAGCATCTCGCCCGAGGTCGGCGATTACGCGGTGCTCACCAAGATGCTGCGCGTCGCCTTCCTGCTGCCGGTCGTCATGGTGATCTCGCTCGTCGTGCGTCACCGCTTCGGCGGCGACGACGTCGATCGCGGCAACGATCCGCTGCTGCCGCCCTTTCTGCTCGCTTTCATCGCCTTCGTCGTCGCCGGCAGCCTCGGCTGGATTCCGAAGCCCGCGGGCGCCGCGCTGAACGAGCTCTCGCGCGCCTGCCTGGTGGTCGCGATCGCCGCCGTCGGCCTCAAGACGTCGCTCGTCGAAATGAAGAAGGTCGGCGCGCGCGCGATCGTTCTCCTGGGTCTCGAAACCGCGTTCCTCGCAGCCGTCGTGCTCGTCGCGCAGAAGCTGTCCTGAAGAACACCGGCCCGTCGCGATGTCCGGCGCGTGGCCGCCCACGTTGACGGCAGCTGTCGCTCCGCCCGATGATCCCGTAGCCTGACGGGGTGCCACGCTTCGCGTCCGCTTCGGGTACCCGATGGGCACACGCCGGGTCGCGATGACATGCTCTACCTGATCGTTCCTTCGTTCTTCGTCATTCTGTTCGTGCTCGAGCGGCTCTTTCCGCTGCGCCAAGCAAAGAGTCCGCTCGGATCGAGGCTGATCGTCAACGCCGCAGTGTCGGCGCTGGCGATTGCGACCGGGCTCGCTGTAGTGAGGCCCGCGGCGGCGATGGTCCTGTCCTTCGTGTCCGAGCGGGAGTGGAGCCTCGCGGGCCTCGTTTCCGGAAACGCCGTCGTCCAGGCGGTGCTCGGCTTCGCGCTGCTCGACCTGTCGTTCTATTACTGGCACCGGGCGAATCACACGTGGCCGTTCCTCTGGCGCTTCCACAACGCGCACCACATCGACCCCGACCTCGACGTCAGCACCGCGGTGCGCTTCCACTTCGTCGAGATCGGCCTCTCGGCGGTCTTTCGCGCGCTGCAGGTAATCCTGATCGGCGGCATGCCCTGGGTGTTCGTCGCGTACGAGGTGGTCTTTCACCTCAACACGCTGTTCCAGCACAGCAACCTGCGCCTGCCGGTCGGGGTCGAGCGCGCGCTGGTCCTCGTGCTGGTCACGCCGCGCATGCACGGGATTCATCACTCGAAGCGCTTTCATGAAGCCAATTCAAATTGGTCGTCGGTGTTCTCTTTCTGGGATCGCCTGCACGGGACGCTGCGGCTCGACGTTCCGCAATCGGAAATCGACATCGGGATTGCCGGCTACGCGCGCCCCGAGGACAACACCGTCGCCGCCGTCCTGAAGATGCCGTTCCGCGAGCAGCGCGGCTACTGGCACGGCGGCAACGACGACGAGCCGCGACGTCGGGCAGAGCGCCGCGACGCGCACGCGGCTGGCCGGGTAGGGCTCGCAGTCGGCGCGCCGGCCGCCCGTTTGATCCGCCCGCGCTCAGATCCTGAACGACTCCATCGCCTCGGGGGCGAACAGCTCCTCGGGCGAGAGCAGCCGCTTCGACAGTCCCTGCTCGTGGTGATAGCGCAGGAACGTCGCGAGCGTCGCGCGGTTGCGCTCGAAGCCGTACGGCCAGAAGTCGTCGCCCATCAGCGCGCGCGTTTCCTCGACGTGCGCGGTGAGCCACGGCAGCATCGCCTTCAGCGCGGCGGTGACGTAGAGGTCGTCGTACGTGCGCCTCTGCGCCTCGACGAACGCCTTGTACAGCGACTGCGCGATCCAGCGGTTCTGCTCGTAGACGTCGCGCCGGATCGACGACCGTGTGCATGATCGGGAAGATGCCCGGTCTCGCGGAAATAGTCGCTGCTCGACCTCCTTGTAGTCGTCGAACAGCCGGCGCACCTTGCCGCCGGCGGCTCGAGAACGTCGACGGCATCCGCGCCGTGTGCAGCGCGTCGATCTCGCCGCTCGCCAGCATCGCGGCGAGCGTCTGCGTCGGGCCGATCGGCTTGATCGCGGATGTTCGGCGGCAGGTCGAGCTTGAGCTTCTCGCCGCGGCCCGGCTCCTCCTCGCCGCCGGTGCAGTAGGTGACGCTGTCGACGGGCACGCCGTAGTGCTCGGCGAGGATGCCGCGGATCCACACCGGCGCCGTCATCTGGTACTCGGGCGTCCCGATGCGCTTGCCGATCAGGTCCTTCGGCTCGCGGATGCCGGCGTCCGCGTTGACGTAGATGCGACGAATGGCGAAAGAACCGCGACGGAAAGATCGGGATCGCGACGAACGGGCGCGGCTCGCGGAACATCGACACCGTGTACGACGACAGCGACATCTCGGCGACGTCGAACTCGCGGTGCCGCAGCATCCGGAAGAACGTCTCCTCGACGGGCAGGTCGAGATACGTGAGGTCGATGCCGTCCGGCTGCACCGAGCCGTCCATCAGCGCGCGCGTGCGGTCGTAGTTCCAGCAGGCGAGCGAGAGTCTGAGCTTCGACACGTGCGGTCTCCTGTTGCGGGGGCCTGGAGCGTGATGCCCGAAGCCGCCGGCGCCGCGGAATCGATCCGATCCTACTGGCAAGCGAGCGGTCGATCAATCTCGATTCGGGAGCCGATGTCGGGGGCCGTTGCGGGAGGCTGCCGCTCCGGCGTGTCGGGGCGATCGAGCGGCGATCCATTCCGTGGGCTCATGCATCGCATGCGCGAATAGCGTTTGCCGCCGTGCCTCGCCAGAACGAAAATATCGACGCTCGCTTGGCCTCAGCTCGACCTTGCAGCATGACAAAGGAGAATGGATGAACGGACTCGCATCGCTTCGTGGCGCCGGCCTGCTGCTCCTGGCCGCGACCGCGTGGGGCGGGTTGTTTCCCGTCGCCATGGTGACGCTGCCGGTGCTCGACCCGTTTCACATGACGGCGATCCGCTACGGGATCACCGCGATCATCTTTGCGAGCCTGCTGGCGGTCGTCGAAGGATCGCAGGCGCTCAATCCGGAAGGCCGCACGCTGCGTGCGGCGCTGCTGGGAACGGTCGGGTTCGCGGGCCTCGGCCTGCTGGTCTTCATCGGCCTCCAGCACTCGCGGCCGGAGCACGGCGCCGTCATCATGGCCACGCAGCCGTTGATCGCCGCGGTCGCCGCCTGGTGGCTTCGCGGCGTGCGTCCGGCGCGCGCGACGCTCGCCTTCCTCGGCGTGGCGCTCTTGGGCGTGTTGCTGGTCGTGACCAAAGGGCGATTCGACGGGCTCACCGCGGAAGGCACAGGCTTCGGCGACCTGCTCATGCTGCTGGGCGCGGTGAGCTGGGTCGTCTACACGCTGGGCGCCGCGGACTTTCCGTCGTGGTCGCCGCTGCGCTACACGGCGCTCACCTGCGTTCTGAGCCTGCCGGCGATCTTCGGCATGACTGCCGCTGGCGACGGCCACCGGCTACGTTTCGAACCCGAGCGCGCTTGCCGTCGAATCGGTCGGCTGGCAGCTCGCCTACATCATCGGGATCGCGTCGGTCCTCGGCGTGTTGTCCTGGAACGCCGGGAACAAGCTGCTGGGCGTCGCCAACGGAATGCTGTTCATCAATTTCGTGCCCGTGACGGTGTTCGCTATCCGGATCGTTCAGGGACATCAGTTCAAGCCGGTCGAGTTTCTCGGCGCGGCGCTGGTGATCGGCGCGCTGATCGGAAACAATGTCGGTCGCGAGGCGAGCTGCGGAACGCGCGCCACAACCGAAGACGAGCACGCGGCTGCCTTCGGTGCCGCTGCCTGCGCGCGCCGCAAAGCCCGAAGGCTGCGGATAGCGCTGCGGGCGGCGCGCGGCGCACGCGGGTGTGCCGACGCTGTAGCAAACAACGGGGACTGCTCCGCGAAACGCGACGCGCGGTTCACCGCGGAGGGCCGTTCTCATAGCACAATGAGGCGGCCCGGCACGTGTCGAATCGCGAACCCATGGACAAACCGCCCGAAACGATCGCGGACGCTCTCTCGCTGCTCTGCGAGCGCCAGCCCGCGGCGCCCGCGATCCACGTTCCGGGCCGCGCACCGCTCACGTACGGCGATCTCGGCACCCAGATCCGCTACGTCCGAGATCGGCTTGAAAACCTGGGGAATTCGCCGCGGAGACATCGTCTGCGCGGCGCTCTCGTCGCGCCCTGAATTGACCGTTGCGATCGCGACGATGCCTGCGTCGTGCACGTTCGCTCCGGTCGATCCGTCGCTGCCTGCCGAAGCCTGTGTCGCGCTGCTGACACGAATGGGCGCGAGGGCGATCCTCGTGGCGCGCGGCGACGAGCATCCTCTTCGCGCGGCGGCGCGCCGCCTCGGCATCGCGGTGATCGAATTGACTCCGGAGCCCGATGCGCCAGCCGGTCTCTTCACGCTCGATGCCGGACGCGGCGACTCGACGCCTGCGATGGGCTCTGCGGTCGACCCGGCCATCGCCTACGTGCTGACGAGCTCCGGCACGACCGGCCGCGCCCAAGCTCGTTCCGTTCGAACATCGCGCGCTGTTGCGTTATGCGCGCGCGATGGCCGATTGGCTCGACTTCACCCCCGAAGACCTCGGTGTGCACATCATGCCGCTCCACCTCGGCAACGGGCTGTGCGCCAACGTGGTGAGCCCGCTCGCTGCGGGTCACGCGATCGTGTGCCTTCCCGAGGCCGACATCGCGGGCTTCTACGAATCGATCGAAGCGTTTTCGGCCGACGTTCCTGATCGCCGGGTTCGCGCTGTTCCACGGAGATTCTGCGGCGCGCGCCCGAATTCTCCTCCGCCATCGCCCGGAATCGCTTCCGATTCCTGCGCGCCGGATCGGGCCGCCTCGATCCCGACGACGCCGATCGTCTCGAGCAGTTGTTCGGGGCGCCGATGCTCGTCGGCCTGTCATCGTCCGAAACGCTGCAAATCGCACACGATCCGCTGCCGCCGCGACGGCGCAAGCGCGGCTCCGTCGGCCTCCCCGTCGTCAACGAAGTCGCGATCCTGAGCGACTCCGGCGAAATTGGTCCGAGCGACGCGCGCGGCGAGATCGTCGTGCGCGGGCCGCTGGTCTTTCGCGGCTACCTCGACGAGCCGGAGCTCACCGCTGCGTCGTTCGCGGGCTCGTGGTTTCGAACGGGCGACCTCGGTCGCATCGACGACGGACGGTTACGTCCATGTCACGGGGCGCATCAAGGAGATCATCAATCGCGGCGGCGAGAAGATCTCGCCCGCTGAAATCGATCTCGCGATCGAATCGCTGCCGGGCGTCAAGGAGGCGGCTGCCTTCGGCGGTTCCGCACCCGAGCCTCGGCGAGGAGATCGTCGCCGCCGTCGTGCGCGAAGACGAATGCGACGGTCGACGAGGCGCGCGTGATGGAGCACGTGCGCGCGCGCACCGGCGCACGCAAGGCGCCGCGTCGCGTGTATTTCGTCGACCGGCTGCCGCGCACGCGCGGCGGCAAGTTGCAGCGGAACGCGCTTGCCGAATGGCTGGCCCCTGCGCAAGACGTCGCCGCCCCGCGCAGCGGCGATCGCCGGCGCGCGACCGGCTCTGCCGTCGCCGATCGAAGACGAGCTCGCGGCACTCTGGTCGTCGCTGTTGCCGCGATGTCGCGGTCGGCCGCGACGACGACTTCTTCCTCCTCGGCGGAGATTCGCTGACCGGGATCCATCTGATCGGCCACGTCAAGGAGCGCTTCGGCGTCGACCTGCCGATCCAATCGCTGTTCGAGAGCGGGGCGACCGTCGCCGGCATGGCGCGCGTCATCGAAGCGATGCGTGCCGCAGCGGGCGACGGAGCGCGGCAGTCCGGCGCCGGCCGAACGCAAGCCGACGAGGCAGTGCTGCGGCCGCGCACGGGTCGCGAGCCGCTGCCCCTGTCGCATACGCAATCGCGGATGTGGTTCATGGAGCGTCTCGACGAAGGCAGCCGCGCCTACAACCTCGCGAATGCGCATCGGCTCTCGGGCGGCGTCGACGCGGCCGCGCTGCGGGAGAGCCTTCTCGCCATCGTCGAACGGCACGAAATCCTGCGAACCACGTTCGCGCTGGTCGATCACGAGCCGCGGCAAATCGTCCATCCGGCGGCGAGACTCGACTTCGAGTGTGTCGACATCGCGGCCACGTCGGCGGCAGAGGAGCAAAGCGCGCTCCTGGAATGGATCGAGCTCGAGAGACAGCTCGCGTTCTCGTTCGACGTCGCGCCGCTGGCGCGATTTCGCCTCGTCCGGCTCGCAAGCGACGAGCACGTGCTGTTGCAGGTGTGGCATCACATCATCGCCGATGGCTGGTCGGTCGAGATATTCGAGACCGAGCTCTCGCGCGAGTACGCGGCGAGGGTGCACGGCGAGGTACCGGTCATTGCAGCCCCGGCATGGCAATACGCGGACTACGCGCTGTGGCAGCGCGCGTGGCTCGCGGGCGAGGAAGGGGAGCGGCAGCTCGGCTTCTGGCGCGAGGCGCTGAAGGACGTCGGGACGCTGGAGCTGCCGACCGATCGCCCGCGTCCGAGCGTGCAGAGTTACCGCGGCAGGCGGCTCGTCATGCCGCTGCGGGCCGAGCTGGTCGAGCGGATGGCGGCACTGAGCCGTGCCGAGCGAACGACGCCGTTCATGACGTGGCTGGCGGCGTTCCTGGTCCTGCTCCATCGCTATTCGGGCGCGGAGGACGTGGCCGTGGGCACCCAGGTTGCCGGGCGCCCGCGCCCCGAGCTCAACGGAGTGCTGGGCGCCTTTCTGAACACGCTGGTTCTGCGAGCGAGCCTTGCGGGGGAACCGAATTTCCGCGAGCTGCTCGCGCGAATCCGCGAGCGCGCGCTGGACGCGTACGCGAACCAGGACCTGCCCTTCGAGCGGCTGGTCGAGGAGCTTGCGCCGAGCCGCGATCGAAGCCGCAATCCGCTTTTCCAGGTCTCCTTCGTCTGGCAGTACCCGAAGGCCGCGCTGCAGCTGGAAGGCCTCCACGTGAGCCGCCTCGAGCCGCCGCGGGCACACCGCGCGGTTCGACCTCATGCTGATGCTGCGCGAGACCGACGACGGACTGGAGGCGATATGGGAGTACTCGCACCGACTTGTTCGAGCAGGCGACGGTCGAGCGCATGGCGCGGCATTTCGAGCGTCTGCTCGAAGGCATCGGCGCCGACCCCGAGCGGCACATCGGCTCGCTGCCGCTGCTCACCGCGTCCGAGCGCCGCCAGCTGCTGGTCGAGTGGAACGATACGTCGGTCGACTACTCCGGCAATCTCTGCATCCATCAAGCTCTTCGAGGAGCAGTGCGCGCGCACGCCTGCGGCGGTCGCCGTCGTCTGCGAGGAAGAGCGGCTGACCTATCGCGAGCTCGACGCGCGCGCCAACCAGCTCGCCCGCTACCTGATCGCGCAGGGCGTCGGCCCCGAGGTCCGGGTGGGATTGTGCATCGAGCGCTCGCTCGAGATGATCGTCGGCTTGCTCGGCATCCTCAAGGCCGGAGGCGCGTACGTGCCGCTCGACCCGGGCTATCCGAAGGAGCGCCTCGCCCTGATGATCGAGGAGTCGCGCGCCGCGGTGCTGCTGACGCAGCAACGGCTGCTCGCGCAGCTGCCGGCCTACGCGGGACGCGTGCTTTGCGTCGACCGCGACTGGGCGTCGATCTCGCAGCACGCCGCCACCAATCCACGGCGCCGCGTCACGCCCTGGTCGCTCGCGTACGTGATCTACACGTCCGGCTCGACCGGCACGCCCAAGGGCGTGATGATCGAGCATCGGTCGCTGCTCAACTACGTGCTCTGGCTCCAGCGCGAATTTCCGCTTGCGCCTGACGATCGCGTGCTGCAGATCACGCCCATCAGCTTCGACAATCTCGATTCTCGAGCTGTTCTGGCCGCTCAGCGCGGGGGCCGTTCAGGAGCTCGCGCCACCCGGTGCGCATCGATCGCCGCGCGAGGTGATCGAGGTCGCGCAACGCCGGCAGGTCTCGCGTGCTGCAAATCGTGCCGACGATGCTTGCGGCGATCGTCGACTCGACGGGCTTTTCCGGCCTCGCGTCGCTGCGGCGCGTGTTCACCGCCGGCGAAGCGCTCGGCAGCGCGGTTGCGCGCCGCTTCCGCACCCAGTCGACGGCGGAGCTCGTCAACGGCTACGGCCCGACCGAAACGACCGTCTACTCGACGTTCTGGCGCTGCGGACCGGATGTCGAGCAGCCCATCGTGCCGATCGGGCGGCCGCTGGCGAACACCCGATTGTGGATTCTCGATGCGCGCGGCGAGCCGGTCCCTGTCGGCGTGCCGGGCGAGATTCACATCGGCGGCGACGGCGTCGCGCGCGGCTATCTGGGTCGTCCCGATCTCACGGCCGAGCGCTTCGTGCCCGATCCGTTCGGCGCGTGCGTGCGCCCGGATGTACCGCACCGGCGATCGGGCGCGCTACCTGCCCGACGGCCGCATCGAGTTCATCGGCCGCATCGACCGCCAGGTGAAGCTCCGCGGCTTTCGGATCGAGCCCGGCGAGATCGAGGCGCTGCTCGCCGCAACAGGCCGACGTGCGCAGCGCGGCGGTCCTGCTGCGCGCGGATTTGCCGGGCGGTCCGAAGCTCGTCGCCTACGTCGTGGCGAACGGCGCTCCGGCCGATCTCGTCGAGCGACTGCGCGCGCGACTGCGAGCGAGTCTTCCCGAGCACATGGTGCCGGCGCAGTTCGTTGTCCTGGAGCAACTGCCGCTGATGCCGAACGGCAAGGTCGACTTGCAAGGCATTGCCGGCGCCGCAACAGCGGCCCGAGGAGCTCGGCAACGCATACGTCGCTCCGCGCAATCCGCTGGAGCAGCTGATCGCCGACGTCTGGCGCGAGGTTCTCAAGATCGAGCGAGTCGGGGTCGACGACAACTTCTTCGAGCTTGGCGGACATTCGCTGCTCGCCGCGCAGGTTGTCGAGCGTCTCGGCAAGGCGAAGGTCAAGCTGCCGCTGCGCCGGATCTTCGAGGCGCCGACGATCGCGGAGCTGGCGGCTGATGCGGGCGTCGCTGTCCGCTCTGCCGCTGGCGGATCGGAGCCCATCCCGCTCCGGCGCACCGAGCCTCGAGCGAATCGAAGCGGCCTGACGGCTTCAGTCGGCTTTGAGGCCGGCGCGCCTGACGAGCGCCGAGTACTTCTCGATCTCGGCGCCGATGACGAGGCGAAACTGCGCCGGGGAATCGTCGATCGGATCGTAGCCGAGCTGGTCGGAGGCGTTCGCGCACCTCGGGCGAATTCCGGATCTCGCTCAGCGCACTCGCCAGCCTGGCGAGAATGTCGGCCGGCGTTTTCGCCGGCGCGACGATCCCGTACCACGTGCTGACCGCGTAGCCGTCGATCCCCTGCTCGGCGAAGGTCGGAACGTCGGGCGCTGCGGCGGCCCGGCGCGCGCCGCTCGAGCCCAAGCACGCGGAGCGCACCCGAGCTCACGTGCGGCGCCACGACCGCGTAGTCGGCGAGAATCATGTCGACGCGGCCCGCGATCACGTCGTGGAGCGCCGAGCCCGCGCCTTTGTAATGGACGGCGAGCAGATCGATTCCGGTGGCCGCCTTCAGCAGCTCGATGCCGAGCTGGCTCATCGTGCCGCTTCCGGCCGTCGCGTAAGTGAGCTGTCCGGGATGTCGCCTGGCGAACGCGACGAGCTCCGGGATCGTCCTGGCAGGGACTTTCTGATGCACGGCCAGCACGAACGGAACGTAGGCGATCCGCCCGATCGGCGCGAAGTCCGATAGCGGGTCGTAGCGCAGATTGGCGCCGGTCGCTTTCGCGAGCACGAGGTTGCTGTGACTCGCCATGAGCAGCGTGTAGCCATCGGCGGGCGCTTTCGCGACGAGCTCGGCGCCGATCGTCCCGCTCGCTCCCGGCTGGTTTTCGACGACGACCGGCTCCTTCCAGAGGTCCGCGAGCTTCTCCGCGACGAGCCTTGCGAGAATGTCGCTCGGCACACCGGGCTGTTGCCCGACGACGATCCGGATCGGGCCGCGACGGATAGGCCTGGACTTGTGCGAGCTCTGCGCGCAGGCGCACCGGTCGGAAAGAGCACGACGGCAATCGCAAACACGATGCCGAGCAGTGCCCGCCGAGCTGCTGCGCGGCCCCGATCGCAATCGGCACGTGCGCACGATCATCGCGAAGTCTCGAAAGTTGAGGAAAAGCATGCGCTCCGTTGCAGCAATATTTGTGCCGCGCAATAATAAACGATGATTCTCGTTGTCGGCGCGAGCGGCGTCCTGGGGCGCGAGATCACGCGGCAATTGCTCGGCGCGGGCCATCGCGTCGTGGGCGCGAGCAAAGAGGGTTACTTCGAACCAAACGCAAGGTAGCAGACAGAGGATCAAGCCATGTTCGTCACACCGCTTTACGCCGGCATTCTTGCGCTCTGGTTCGTCCTGCTGAGCATCCGCGTCGCGAACCTGCGGCGGGGCGGCATCAGCTTCGGGGACAACGGAGATGTCGGCGTCACGCGCGTCATCCGCGCGCAGGCGAACTTCGCCGAATACGTTCCCCTGGCGCTGCTGATGATGGGCTTTCTCGAGGCGAGCCGGTATTCGATCTATCTGTTGCACGCGCTCGGCATCACGCTCGTCGTCGCGCGGCTCTTCCACGGCCTTGCGCTTTCGTTTGGAGGCCCGCGCTCGGGTCGCGTCGTCGGCACCGGGCTCACCTTCATCGTTCTGCTGATCGAGGCCGTTCTCTGCCTCTATCAGGGATTCCGTGGGCAGTGGGTCTGGCTGCAGTGAGGGGGAGTGTGGCATGACCGCATGAATCCGGTGCATCATTGACGCCGGCCGGCCCCCGGGGCTCGTGAACGAACCCGTCACGCCGGTTTTTTCGACAATATCAATACAAAACTGACGGACCGCAAACGATGAAATCGATCATCGCGCAGGAGCTCGAGCGCATAGGGACGCTCTCTTCCGAACCATTCGAGGTCACGTTCGCCGACGGCGACACGTATCGCAGCCGGCCCGGCACGGCGCCCGCGTTTGCGATGCGCTTCCGCAACCGGGCGGTCGAATGGGGGATTGCCGCCTTCGGCCACATCGGCATGTGCGAAGCCTACTTCGACGGCAACCTCGACATCGAAGGCGATCTGCGGACGGCATTTCGCGCCGGCATGAACAGCGGTTACGGCACGCAGAACCGCCTGGTCGGAACGCGCAACCAGTGGCACGAGCTGCTGCATTCCAATGCGAGCCATGCCCAGGCCAAGGAAAACGCGCGCGCGCACTACGGGCTCGGCGCCGAGTTCTACCGGCTCTGGCTCGACGACCCGCTGATGATGTACACGTGCGCGTACTGGCGCGAGGGGACGGCCAGCCTCGAGGAGGCGCAGGTCAACAAGATCGAGCACGTCTGCCCGCAAGGTGCGCCTGCGCGAAGGCGAAACCGTCATCGACATCGGGTGCGGATTCGGCGGCTTCATGTTTCACGTCGCGCCGCGCTACGGCGTGAAGATCACGGGCACCAACAACACGACCGAGCAGGTCGTCGACGTGAGCGAGCGGATCAAGCGCGAGGGTCTCGAGGCGAAGCTCAACGTCATCGAAGCGGATTTCCGCGAGAAGCAGGGCGAGTTCGACAAGGTGGTGTCCATCGGCGTGCTGGAGCACGCGGGCCGCGACCAGCTCGACGAAGTCGTCAAGGCCCACGCCGATTGCCTGAAGCCCGGCGGCCTCGGGATGCTCCACTTCATCGGGCACGTCGGGCGGCGGGACACGGAGTTCTTCATTCGCGAGCACGTGTTTCCCGGCGGGTGGATCCCGAGCCTCGCCGACGTGATCGTCGCGATGGAGGCGAACGGGCTGGAAGTCGTCGACATCGAGAACCTGCGCCGTCACTACGCGCTCACGCTGGACGTCTGGGCCGAGCGCTTCGACCGCAACTGGTCGCGCATCCAGGCGCTCGACCCGGCGAAATTCAACGAGCGGTTCCGGCGCATCTGGCGGACCTACCTGATCGGCTGCGCGGAGATGTTCCGCTCGCCGCGCGAGCAGACGCACCTGTTCCAGATCGTGTTCAGCAAGGGAAACATCACGCCGGAGAGCTATCCGATGTCGCGCGAGTTTCTCTACGCGAAGCCCGGTTCCCGGACGCCGTGAGTCCGGGCGCGCGCGAGCTTCCGGATCGCGTCGCTTCATCCGAAGGGGAGCAAGGCTACCTTTCGCGCCGGGATCGGCTTGCGGACGAGCTTCGCGACGCGGGCGCGGCGGGGCAGCCGTTCGGCCTGCGCAAGGACACGTCGAACCTCTTTCGCGACCCCGATCGCTCGGCAAGGCGGCGGCTCGATCTGCGCGGATTCAATCATGTCGTCGCGATCGACGCCGACCACGGGTGGGTCGAGGCCGAAGGCATGACCACGTACGAAGATCTCGTCGCGGCGACGCTCGGACGGGGAATGCTTCCGGCGGTGGTGCCGGAGCTCAAGACGATCACGCTGGGCGGCGCCGCAGCGGGCGTGGGCATCGAGGCATCGTCGTTCCGGTACGGGCTCGTCCACGAATCGCTGCTCGAGCTCGACGTGCTGACCGGCAACGGTCAGCGTCGTCACTTGCCGCCCCGACAACGAGCACGCGGACCTCTTCTTCGGATTCCCCAACTCCTACGGCACGCTCGGCTACGCGCTCAAGCTCAAGAGCAAGGCCGTCGCCGCCAAGCCTTACGTGCGACTCGAGCATCGCCGGTTCGGCGACATGGCGCGCTTCTTCGCGGCGCTCGAAGGCGAATGCAACGGCGACGCCGATTTCGTCGACGGCGTCGCATTCGGTCCCGGCGAAATTCATCTGAGCACGGGGCGCTTCGTCGACGCCGCGCCGTACGTCAGCGACTATTCGTTCGAGCACATCTACTATCGCTCGATTCGCGACCGCGAGTCCGATTACCTGACGGCGCACGATTTCATCTGGCGCTGGGACACCGATTGGTTCTGGTGCTCGAAGAACCTCGGCGCGCAGATTCCGTGGATCCGCCGCCTCTACGGCCGCGAGCGGCTCGGCTCGCGAACCTATCAGCGGATCATGCGCTGGAACAGCCGCTGGGGATTGACGAAGGCGCTGGATCGTCTTCGCGGGACATACGCGGAGTCGGTGATACAGGATGTCGACATCCCGATCGCCAATGCGGCAGCCTTCCTCGACTTCTTCCAGCGCGAGATCGGGATCGAGCCCGTGTGGGTCTGCCCGATGGTCGGGTCCGGATCGGCGGACCGCTTCCCGCTCTACGAGCTCGAGCCGCGCCGGCTTTACGTGAACTTCGGTTTCTGGGATGTCGTCCGGCGTCGCGATCGATTCGCGCCGCACCACTTCAATCGAGCGATCGAGGACAAGGTTGTCGCGCTCGGCGGCATCAAGTCGCTCTATTCGGAGAGCTTCTTCAGCCGGGAGACGTTCGATCGCGTGTACGGCGGCGACGCCTACCGAACGCTCAAGGCGAAATACGATCCCGACGGGGCGTTCCCCCAGCTGTACGACAAATGCGTATCGAAGGTTTGACGGGCAGGGCTTACTGCTTCGCCGGCTGAGAGATCGCCGGCTGCGACACCGACGCCTGAGGCGCCGACGCCTGGGTCTTCGGGCCACCCGGGCGGCCCGGAATTCGTTTCCGGGGGCGAATGCGCGCCTGCGGCTTCGAGCGGCCGCGCAACGAAGGGTCCGGGGTCCACGCAAGGGGGAGTCGCGATCGCGGGCGGAGCTTCCTTGCCCTGCGAACCGCGGGTCTTCCGGTAGTTCTCCACTACCCGGTCGGCGGCAAGGCACGTCTTGTACGCGCCCACCTTGTCGGTCCACGCGGATTTCGCCGCCGTCTCGGCGGCTTTCGCGCGCGCTTCGTCGCTCGGCGGCGGAAGCTTCGCGAAGACGATCCCGGCGGAGAGGGCTGCGACGAAGGCGGCGACGATTCGCATGGCACTGCGATCATCGGTCACGGATCGACGCGAGTGCAGCAGACATCCGCTGATCCGCGCGTAGGAGGAGACGAGTCATCGCTTCCGAGTCGCCGAGAACCGCGCGTGTCACCGGCGTGTAACCTTGCGAATGGCGCAGTCGCCGCCAATGTCGGCAAATTCGTTTCATTCGGCGCCTGACGAGGGCGCCTCGTACAAGGAGTGGGTCATGCTCGAGTGTTTCACGTCAAGACAGGAAGGTGCGATCAGGATCATCGCCGTCGGCGAAGCGGCGCTCCCGGCGTGGCTCGAAGCGCATCCCGAGTCCCGCGAGTGGATCTCCGCGGTCGGATTCAAGGGCGAGCCGGGAACGTTTGCGTTTCTCGCGGGCAACGGCGGCCGTCCCGGCGCCCTGATCGCATCGCCGACGCAGGAGGGTTCGGTGTGGGCGTTTTCCGGTCTGCCGACCGCGCTTCCCGAGGGGACCTATGCGATCGAGCCCGGCGACCGTGCAGCCGCGAACGACATCGCGCTCGGCTGGGCGCTGGGGTCGTACGCGTTCACCCGATACAGGAAGGCGAAGCGCCCGCCCGCGAAGCTCGTCTGGCCCGCGAACGCCGATCGGGCCGAGGTCGAGCGCGTCGCGCAGGCGGTCTTCCTGGCGCGAGACCTGATCAACACGCCCGCCGAAGACATGGGACCGGAGCAGCTCGCGGAAGCGGCGCTGAGCGTCGCGAATGCCCACGGCGCGGCCGCGACGGTCATCGTCGGCGACGAGCTGCTGCGGCACAACTATCCGACGATCCACATCGTCGGGCGCGCGAGCGCGCGCGCTCCGCGGCTCATCGATCTGCGCTGGGGCGACGAGGCCGCGCCCAAGGTCACGCTCGTGGGCAAGGGCGTGTGCTTCGACACCGGCGGGCTCGACCTCAAGCCGCGCGAGGCATGCTCGAGATGAAGAAGGACATGGGCGGCGCCGCCGTGACGCTCGCCCTCGCGAGCGCGCTGATGTCGGCGAATACGCCGATCCGTCTGCGGCTGCTCATCCCGGCGGTCGAGAATTCCGTTGCCGGCAACGCGTATCGCCCGCGCGACATCGTGCGCACGCGCGGCGGAAAGACGGTCGAGATCGGCAACACCGACGCGGAAGGGCGGCTCATCCTGTGCGACGCGCTGACCGAAGCCGACAGCGAGAAGCCCGATCTGCTGATCGATTGCGCGACGCTCACCGGCGCGGCGCGCATCGCGCTCGGGCCGGAGCTCCAGGCGCTCTACTGCGACGACGACGCGGTGGCCGACGGACTTGCTGAAAGCGGGCACGCAGGTCGCCGACCCGCTGTGGCGGATGCCGCTGTGGCGGCCGTATCGCAAGCTGATCGACGGCAAGTGCGCCGATCTCAACAACGTCGCGCAAGGCACGTTCGCGGGATCGATCATCGCGGCGCTCTATCTCGCCGAGTTCGTCTCGGCGTCGACGCGCTGGGCGCACCTCGACATCTACGGCTCCAATCCGACGACGAAGCCCGGCCGCCCGGAAGGCGGCGAGGCGACCGGCATGCGCGCGCTCTACGCGTATATCCGCGGCCGCTACGCGTAAATCGAACGCCGGCGACGGGAACGGCGGGGGCGCGCCGCGGTTGCGCGCCGTCCTTCCCCTGGCGATCGTCGCTGTCGGTCACCGGCTCGATGAAGATCAGTGCGACCGGCGCGGCGAGGGCCCTTTGTCGCCGCCGCCGGCTTGCCTGCCTGCTGCGCCGCGTGGTGTGCGACGGCAAACGCCCGGTGCTCGTCGTGGTACTCGTCGAGCGCGTTGTTGAACGCCTTGAGGAAGGCTTCCTTCTGATGCGCGTCGTATTGATCGACCTGCGCTTTCGGCAGATCGGCGACGGTCCGATAGGGCATGGCGACCTCCGTGGTTGGAGATCCGATCTCAAGCAAGTTTCACTCCATGCGGTCCGGGACGCGCCAGGCGCGCTATCCCATTGAACAATCGATCGCCACCGGCATCGTGCGCGACGAAGATCGATGCCAATTTGCCGGTCGGAGTGAAAAATTTGCAACGCGAGCGCGCTCGAAGCGCCTGCGCGAAACGCCGACGCCGACCGACCGACCGCCGCTTCGTCGAGCGGCTTCGCCCGGCTACTCGCACACCGTGCCGGGCGCACGGAATACGAATCGCGTGAGGAACTTGGTCCGGGACACGCCATTCAGCGTGTAGGCGAACGTCGCGTTTGCGCCGTCGGTGAACGTCACCGTGGCCGACCCGACGCTCGCGTGCGCGACGCGCGTCGAATCGAACGGGACCGAGTCGAAGCGCGGTCCCGTCGTCGCGTCGAGCGCCCCCGCATAGGTCCGCGCGCCGGTCTTCGTCAACGTGGCCGAAACCCAGGCCGGGTTGCCGTCCTGGCCGTAGACGAACCACGAGGCAAAGATGATGTCGCCCTGGTGGGTGAAGTTGATGCCCCAGCCGCTTTCGGCGGGCACGTACCACATGTCCTGGTAGTTGACGGCTTGTGCCGCGGCGAGCGCGCTGGCGAACGTGCAAACCGGGACCGGCGTCGCAAAGACGAAGAGCGTCAGCGGCTTGACCTGCGAAACGCCGTCGACCGTGTACGAGAACGTTGCGTGCGTGGCGTCGCTGAATGTCAGGCGGCCCGAGCCCACCGTCGAATGGGTGACGAGCGTCGAGTCGAAAGTCTCCGCGCTGTACGGCGGCCCTTTGGTGAAGTCGATGGCACCGGCGAAGCTTCCGTCGCTTTGCTGCTGCAGCGCCGCCGTGAACCAGACGGGCTTGCCGTTTGCGTCGTAGGTGAACCACGACGCGAAGATGACGTCGCCCTGGTGCGCGAAATTGATGCCCCAGCCGCTCTCCGCGGGCACGCCCCAGATCCCCTGGTAGTTGGGCGCGGCGGCCTGCGCGACGCCCGAAACCTGCAGGATCGCCAACGATGCGAGCTGCGGCGAATCGATGACGAGATTCGCGCGACGGACACCCGTTGCCTGAGGCCGGAAGACGAGGGACTTGTGACACGTCGCGCCGGCCGCGATCGTGTCGCCGACCCCGCACGTGTCGTCGAGGCCGTAGTCGAAGTCGTACGCCGCGGGGCCGTTGAGGACGATGGCGCGCAGCGTCATGGCCGTCGGCCCGGCGTTGTGCAGCTCCACGCGAAGCGGCGGCGATTCCGTCCCGACGCTCTGCGGCGCGAAATCGGCGCTCGCGGGAAGGAAGGAGAGCGACGCGCTGCCGCTGTCCCCGTCGATGCCGCGGCCGTAGAACGTGATCAGCTGATCGGGCGTGACGGTCGTGTTGTGCAGCCACAAGCCTCCGGACGTCTGCCCGGGTGCCGTCGGCGCGAAGCGGACGCTGACGGTGCACGCGCCGCCCGGCGCAAGCGTCAATCCGGTCTTGCACGAGGTGGTCACCTGGAACGCGGGACCCGTGGCCGGGTGGATGCTGACGTCGGTGAACGACCACGGCGCATCGCCGCAATTGGTCACCGTCGCATTGGCCGTCGTGGTGGTGCCGACAGCGCGGTTGCCGAACATGAAGGTGTCGGCGCTCGTGCAGATCTGGCCGCTTGCAACCGCGTCAGCGGCGGCGGCAGCGAGGGCCAAGGAGAGAGTGAGCGGGCAAAGCCGCGAGCGGATTCGTTCTGCGATGGACGACATGAGTGACGGGAAGACCGGAAGCGGATTCGTTCTGCGATGGACGACATGCGCGAATTTTACAAGCTTCGAAAACGCGCACGGCACACGTTGCGGACGCGTGTAAGCGCCGATCGCATCGAGCGAAGGCGAGACTTTGTAGGACGTGCACCCGGAAGTGGTGCACGGGAAGGGAATCCTCGGCCGTGGCAAGCAGCGGGAAATCCCGATTCTGATATCCTCGCCACGCTCTGACGCGCCGGCATCGGCGCACGCAAGCGCCATCGGTGACGGTCGCGCTCACCGATTGGCCAAGGTCGACGTCCCGCGATGGCGAAACGCAGGAAGCGAAGCACCGGCGCAGCAGGTCGAGGCGGCAACGCCAAGGCGTCGAGCGTGCCGCCTCCGGATCCGACGCCAACGCCGAAACCCGCGTCGAGGACGCGAGCCTGGGGCATCGCCGCCGCGTCGATCGCTGTGCTCCTCGTTGCCGCGGGCGCGTTCTTCTATCAATCCAGCCGCTCGTCGGTCGAGGGCGCGCGTTCGGCGGTCGATCCGATAGCGGTGACGTCGCCTTCGGCCGAATACGTCGGGCGCGGCGCGTGCGCCGCGTGCCATCCGAAGGAGTCCGAGGCCTGGCGCGGCTCGGATCACGATCTGGCGATGCAGGCCGCCGACGACAAGACGGTCCTCGGCGATTTCGCCGACGCGAAGTTCCAGTACGCGGGAACGACGTCGACGTTCTTCCGCCGCGACGGAAAGTTCTACGTCAACACCGACGGCGCGGACGGCAAGCTTCACGACTACGAGATCAAGTACGCATTCGGCGTTCGTCCGTTGCAGCAGTATCTGATCGAGCTTCCCGGCGGGCGCATGCAGGCGCTCGGCATCGCGTGGGATTCGCGGCCGAAGGCGCAAGGGGGCGCGCGCTGGTTTCACCTCTATCCCGATCAGAACATCAAGGCCGGCGATCCGCTGCACTGGACGGGCAACAGCCAGACGTGGAACTTCCAGTGCGCCGAGTGCCATTCGACGAACCTGAAAAAGGGCTACGACGCGCGCAGCGACACGTTCCACACGACGTGGTCGGAGCTCGACGTTGCCTGCGAAGCGTGTCACGGGCCCGGGCTCGAATCACGTCGCCTGGGCGAAGCGCGCTCCCGGGGGCGAGCGTTACGCGGCGACGAAGGGGCTCGTGACCGCGTTGGACGAGCGCAAGGGCGTCAGCTGGACGCCGCTCGGCGACACGGGAAACGCGCAGCGCAGCGCGCCGCGAACGCAGGCGCGCGAGATCGACACCTGCGCGCGCTGTCACGCGCGCGCGGCGCGCCTCTCCGACGACGATCCGCACGGCAAGCCGACGCTCGACACGCACCGGCTCTCGCTGCTCGATCCGGGTCTCTACTGGGACGACGGACAGATGCGCGACGAGGTCTACAACTGGGGCTCGTTCGCTGCAGAGCAAGATGTTCGCGAAGGGCGTGACCTGCTCCGATTGTCACGACCCGCATTCGCTGAAGCTGCGCGCGCCGGGAAACGCCGTGTGCGCGCAGTGTCATCAGCCCGGAAAGTACGATGCCGACGCGCACACGCGGCATGCGGCCGGAACCGCCGGGTGCGGCATGCGCCGCGTGCCACATGCCGACGACGACGTACATGGTGATCGATCCGCGGCACGATCATTCGATGCGCATTCCGCGGCCCGATTTGAGCGTCAAGCTCGGGACGCCCAACGCCTGCAACAACTGCCATACGGGGAAGACTCCGCAATGGGCGGCCGTCGGCGATTGCGCAGTGGACCGGAAAGGTTCCGGGCGGCTACCAGCGCTTCGCCGAAGCGTTCGCGGCCGGATCCGGCGGCGCGCTCGACGCGCGGCGTGCGCTGATCGCGATCATCGACGATCGGGATGAGCCGCCGATCGTGCGCGCGAGCGCGCTCAGCCGGATCGAGCGCTGGCTGACGCCGGGCACGCTGCCGAAGGTGACGAACGCGCTCAACGACCCGGATCCGATCGTCCGCCTTGCCGCTGTCGAGGCGCTGTCGACCGCGCCTGTCGAAACCCGCCAGCAATACCTGCCGCGAATGCTGCAGGATCCCGTTCGCGCGATACGCGTCGACGCGGCGCACGCGCTCGCGGGGCCCGGGGAGGCGGGCCTGCGCGGCGCCGACCGCGCCGCATTCGACCGGACGATCGACGAGTTCATCGCCGTGCAGACCTACAACGCCGACCGTCCGGAAGGCAGAACGAATCTCGCCAACCTGTACGCGCTCCGCGGAGAGGCCGAGCGCGCGATGACCGAATACCGCAAGGCGACCGGGCTCGACCCGACGTTCATACCGGCCTACGCGAATCTCGCCGATCTCTATCGCGCGCGCGGGTCGGAAAGCGAATCGGAAGCGGTGCTTCGTGCCGGACTCGCGCGGAATCCGGCGGCGGCCGCGCTGCACTATGCGCTGGGCTTGTCGCTGACGCGGCAGAAGCGCACGGCCGAGGCAACGAAGGAGTTGGCGGAGGCCGCTCGCCTCGATCCGGCACATCCGCGGTATGCTTACGTCTACGCGGTGGCGCAAAACGATTCGGGGCACCCCAAGGAAGCGCTGCAGACGCTCGAAGGGGCGCGCAGGCGCAGCCCGTACGACCGCGACGTCTTGTTCGCGCTCGTGACGTACACGGCAGCGGCCGGAGATCGCGAGACCGCGCTGCGCCATGCGAGGCAGTTGCAGGAGCTGGATCCGGAAAACAGCGAATACGCGCGGCTCACCGCGCAGCTCGAGAACAGGCGGTAGGGCACGTACCCGCGCCGCCAACGGGGCTTCCCGGCGATCGACGCCGGGGTCGAAGCTTTTTTGAAGGGGGAACGCGCCGCGCGCGGAAAGAGCCGTGGGCGCTTGCCAGGACGAGAGGCGATGGGAGACGACGATGTACAGAGATGACGCCCGCGATCCCGCGCACGGTTTTCCGCGCGTCCGCCGCCTCGGCGCGCTGCTGCTGCGAGCGTGGCTTCTCGCCCTCCCGTGCTCCGCGCAGGCGTCGTTCCTTTCGGGCGACGCGCTCGACACCGCCGCCGACTGGCTCGCGATCTTCGTGATCTGCGTGGTGCCGATCGGCGTGATCGTGCTCTTCTGGCTCGTCCACATCCTTCCGGAAAAGGTCGCGGAGAAACGCCATCATCCGCAGCTCCCCGCGATCACGACGCTCTGCCTGCTGTCGCTCGTCTTCGGCGGGCTGCTGTGGCCGATCGCGTGGCTGTGGGCCTATACGCGGCCGATCGGCTACAAGATGGCGTACGGCACGGAGAAGCACGACGACTACTTCGTCGAAAAGACCGAGCAGGCGCGCGCCGGCAAGCTGCTGGAGGGCGAGATCGTCCATCTGCGCGAAGAGCTCGACGCGATGGCGAGCGAAGGGCTCGCTGCCGCCGGAGCTGCGGAAGCTTCGGGCGGAGCTCGACGCGCTGCCGGCGCGGGCGAGACGTGACGCCGCCGCCGCGCTGCCGGAGAGGAAGGCGTAGATGGAAGCCATCCTCCTCGGGATCTACGCGTTCTTCGTCTGGCTGATCTTCATCAAGTTCAAGTGGTTGCCGTGGAACATCACCTCGCAGGTCATCGTCGCGATCATCCCGATCGTCGGGCTGACGGTGCTGATCCTCACCCTCAACGTCGTCGCGCCGTCCTCGGCGAAGCTGCGCATCTTCAAGTACACGGTGCCGATCGTCTCGCAGGTCAGAGGACGCGTGCTGGAAGTGCCCGTCGAGGAAGGCAACCGCCTCGTCAAGAAAGGCGAGGTGCTGTTTCGCATCGATCCGGTGCCCTACCAGCTCGAGGTCAACAACCTGCAGGCGCAGCTCGCGACCGCGCAAGGCTTCGCAACGCGAGCTCGTCGAGTCGCAGCGCGGCGCCAACGCCAAGACGGCGGAAACGCGCGCGGCGATCCAGCAAGCGAACTCGAGGATCGCGGAAGTCAACGCGCGGCTGCGACCTCGCGCGCAAGCGGGTGAACCAGAATCGCGAGCTCGTCGCTTCCGGCGCCGGGAACCGGTTCGATCTCGAGCAGGCGGAAACGAACCTCGCCGAGACGGAGGGCCAGCTCGCCGCCGCGCGCAGCCAGCTCGCGCAGGCGCAGGCGTCCGAAGCGCAGGCGATCGCGTCCGCGCAGCAGGTCGGGCAGAAGCTCGGCGCGCAGGTCGACGGGCAGTTCGCGCAGGTCGCGCAGATCCGCGCGCAGCTCGAGAACGCGAAGTGGAACCTGAACGAGACGGTCACGCGCTCGCCCTGCGACTGCTACGTCATCAACCTGCAATTGCGCCCGGGCGGCTTCGTCGCGGGGCTGCCGCTCAATCCGGTGATGACGCTGGTCGAAGCCGACGGGCAGATCGTCGCCTTCTTTGCGCAGAACGAGCTGACGCAGCGTGCAGGCCGGGGACGAAGCCGAGTTCGCGCTCGAGACGTATCCGGGCCGCATCATCAAGGGCAAGGTCGACTCGGTCATATGGGCGATGGGCCAGGGACAGCTTCCGGCGAGCGGAACGATCCCGATGTCGACGCTCGCGAACCAGCCGCCGGGCGTGTTCGCCGTCAAGTTCGACCTCGAGCCGCGCGAGCGCGAGCTCTTCCTCGCGGCGGGAGCGGTCGGGCAGGCGGCGATCTACACGCAGCACGTCGAGGTGATCCAGTCATCTGCGCAAGGTGATCCTGCGCGTCGGCTCGTACACGAATTACCTGATCCTGAAGCTGCACTGATGCCGCGCCGCACGTTACCTGATTGTCCTCGCCGCGCTGGCGCTCTCCGCGTGCGCGCTGCTCGATCCGCCGCCGCGCGACGAGATGGCGAGGCAAGCGGCGCCGAACCTGACGCTGCCGGCGCAGTTCGCGGCCGGGGCAGGGCGCGCCGGAACGGTGGCCGACAACTGGCTCGCGTCGTGGAACGATCCGGCGCTCGACGCGCTGGTGGGGGAGGCGCTCTCGTTCAACGCCGACCTGCGCCTGGCTGCCGTGCGTGTCGATCAGGCTGTCGCGTATCTGCACTCGGCGGCGGCTCCGGGGTGGCCGCAGGTGAACCTCGTCGCGCGCGGCGGCGGGAAGATGAGCGGCGACGGCTCCGGTCTCCAGGGCGTCGGCTTCTTCGCGAGCTGGGAGCTCGACCTCTGGGGCCGCGTGCGCGCCGAGAAGACTGCGGCCGAAAGTGCAGTACGAAGCGACGCTTCTCGACGTCGAGTACGCGCGCCAATCGATCGCCGCGCTGGTCACCAAGGCGTGGGTGCTCGCGATCGAGGCGCGGCTCGCAAAGGCGCAGGCCGAGCAGATGCTCGCGCGCGTCGGAGCAGCTCGTGTACCTGGCGCGCGACCGCGTCCGTGTAGGCGTGGGCGACGAGTACGATGTCGCGCAGGCGCAAGCGAGCGTCGAAGCGTTCCGCGACACGGTCCGCAGTCTCGCGCTTGCCTACGACAATGCGCTGCGCGCGATCGAGACGCTGATCGGCCGCTATCCGTCGGCGGCGGTCATGGTGGCGGGCGTGCTGCCGCGCTGGCCCGGCGAGGTTCCGATCGGATTGCCCGCCGAGCTCCTCGAGCGCCGGCCGGACCTGGTCGCCGCCGAGCGCCGCGTCGCCGCCGCGTTCTATCGCACCGAGGGGGCGAAGGCCGCGCGGCTGCCGCGCATCTCGCTCGTCGCCAGCGTGACGACGCTCTCGTCGGAGATGTTCGTGCTGAAGGACCGCGACAATCCGACAGTGAGCATTGGCGCCGGCCTCGTGCAACCGATCTTTCTCGGGGGCTACCTGCAGGCGCAGGTCGACGCCCGCACCGCCGAGCAGCAGGCTGCGATCATCGACTACGGCAAGGTGACCGCCAAAGTGTTCGGCGAAGTCGAGGGCGCGCTGTCGGCCGGTTTTGCCGCCGCGGAGCGCGAGGAGATCCTGCGGCGATCGGTCGCGGAGAACGCGCGCGCGCTCGAGCTTGCCAATGTGCGCTATCGTGTCGGATCCGGCGACTTGCGCGCCGTGCGCCAGCAGCAGCTCGCTCTATACTCGGCGCAGGTCGCTTTGCTCCGGATGCAGTCGGAGCGGCTCGTCCAGCGCGTCAACCTGCATCTCGCGCTGGGCGGCAGCTTCGAAACCACCGTCGAACCGACCAGGACCTCCGGGCTTTCGCCGCCGTCGCGGTGAAGGTTCTCCAACCGAAAACTATCAAGGGAACAACGATGACAACCCTCGATCTGCTGTCGAGTTTCGCGCGCCGCGCCGCGTCGGCCCTCTTCGTTGCCGCGACGCTGGCCGGGTGCGCCACCGACCGGCCCGTTTCTTCGGTCGACCCCGACCTGCTGGTGACGGACGCTCGGTCGACGCTCAGCAATTTCCTCCGCGACCCGGACCAGGGGTGGATCCAGGACAACATCGGCCGCGCCAGGGCGATCCTCATCGCCCCGCAGATCGTGAAGGCGGGCTTCATCCTCGGGGGCTCCGGCGGAAGGGCGGTGCTCGTCGCAAGAGATGGCCGCGCGTGGATCGGGCCGGCGTTCTACGACCTCGGGACGGCGAGTGTCGGCTTTCAGGCGGGCGTCGAAGTGTCCGAAGCCGTGATGTTGGTGATGACCGAAAGAGGCCTGAATTCGCTGCTCTCCACGTCCTTCAAGCTCGGCGGCGACGCAAGCATCGCGGCGGGGCCGGTGGGTGCCGGTGCCAGGTCGACCGTCACCGCCGACATCATCGCGTTCTCGCGGGCGAAGGGCGTCTACGGCGGCGTCAATTTCGACGGTACAGTCGTGTACGCGAACGTCGGCTGGAACGATGCGTACTATGGCCGAGGCAATGTGCTGCCGCCGGATATCCTGATCCGCAAGACGGCGACGAGTCCGAAATCCGCGGCGCTCATCGCCGACGTCACGAGGGCGACGAGATAGCGTCGCGCTGCCGCGCTCGTCGCGCGCGCCCGTATTTCGTCGCCTCCGGCCGCGGTTTGTCGCGCGGCCGTTGCGTCGCTCCCCGTCCCCGTACGATGTAGCGTCGGCGGCGCTCTCGCCGCGGCGTCGGCTCGCGCCGCCAGCCGCGGTCGTGGGCCGGATCGACTCGGGCCGCACCGCCCGAAAACATCGACCATTCGGGGGGAACCATGCGACGAACGCTCATCGGCCTGCTGCTCTGCTTCATCGCGTTGGGTTGCCGCGCCGCGCAATCCCCGGAGGGACGCTGGGAAGGGCTGATCCGGATTCCCGGAGGTGATCAGCCCGTCGTCGTGGATCTCTCGCCGGCGGGCGCCGGCGGGTGGACCGGGTCGATCATCCTCTCCCGCCTCGGCGTCAAGGGCGTGCCGCTGTCGAACATCGTCGTGACCGACACCGACGTTGCGTTCGACATGGGCACTGCGCTCGCCGACGCGCAGGCCGGGCCGGCGCGCTTCAGTGCGCGTCGAGTCGCGGCGGAGGCGATGACGGGCGAGATGCGGCAGGCGGGGAACGTCGCGAGCCTCTCGCTCGCGCGGATCGGACCCGCGCAGGTCGAAGCGCCCCAACGCAGCACGCCGGTGGGCCGCGACATCGAAAGCCAGTGGAACGGCGAGTTCGAGCTCGGCGGCTATCCCCGGCACGTGACGATCACGCTCGAGAATCACGCGAACGGCGGCGCGACCGCCACGTTCGTGATCGTCGGCAAGCGGACGAACGACCTGCCGGTCGATCTCGTGATCCAGGAAGGCGACACGCTGCGGCTCGAATCGCAGGCGAATCAGGTGACGTTCGAAGGCCGCGTGCTCGCGCAGAGCGGCGAGATCAGGGGGACGATCGAGCTCGGATCGATCGAAGTGCCCGTCGTGCTGCGCCGCGCCGGCGGGAGGTCGTGATGAACAGCGCGATATTCGGCGTCGCGCTGGCGAGCCTTTTCGCCGCGGGCAGCGCATCGGCACAATCGACGTTCCGCGCCGACTCGATTCACGCGGGCGCGTACCGCGACCAGGGGCCGCGCGCGTTTCATCGCGTCAAGTGGAAGTTCCAGACCGGCGACCGGATCGTCTCGTCGCCGGTCTACATGGACGGCACGATCTACTTCGGCGGAGACGACGGCAACATCTACGCGGTGTCGGCGGCCGACGGCCGGCAGCTCTGGAAGCACCGGACCGGCGGTCCGGTTCCGGCGACGCCCGCCGTCGCAAACGGATTGCTGTACGTGGGCAGCTACGATGGCAAGTTCTACGCGCTCGACGCGCGCACCGGCGCAACGCGCTGGAAGTTCGCGACCGAGGGCGAGCGACGGTTCGAGGCGAAGGGTCTGCACGGAATCCAGCCGAAGAACCAGACGATCGCCGATCCGTACGACGTCTTCCTGTCGAGTCCCGCGCTCGGGGAAGGCGCGGTCTACTTCGGCAGCGGAGACGGCAACGTCTACGCGCTCGATGCGGCAAGCGGCGATCTCAGGTGGAAATTCAGGACCGGCGACGTCGTTCACGCCTCACCGGCGTACGCGGACGGCGTCGTGTTCGTCGGAAGCTGGGACAGCTAGTTCTACGCGGTCGACGCGAAGACCGGCGCGGAGAAATGGCGGTTCCACGGCGGCGAGGATCCGCTGATCCACAACCAGGTCGGGTTCCAGTCGTCGCCGGCGGTCGTCAACGGCGTCGTCTACACCGGTTGCAGGGATTCGAACCTCTATGCGATCGATGCGGCGACCGGGCGCGAGAAGTGGCGCTACAACAACGGCGGAAGCTGGGTGATCAGCTCGCCCGCGGTCACGAAGGGCAAGGTGATCTTCGGCACGTCCGACACGAGTCTCTATCTGGTCGTCGACGCCGAAACCGGAAAGCCCATCGTCGAGCAGAAGGGAAAGGCGTTCGTTTTCTCGTCGCCGTCGGTCGCCGGCGACGTCGTCTTCGTCGGCGTGCTCAACGGCACGCTCGAGGCGCGCGACCTCGCGAGCGGGGCGCTTCTGTGGGAGTTCCAGACCGAAGCGTCGCGGCGCAACGCGGGCTGGGTGCTCACCGCCGAGCGCGATTCAACACGCCGCTTCTCTTCTGGTCGAATTGGCGCGAAGCTCCGATCGTCGCCGCGGACCGGCAATTCGGCATCGGCGCGATCTTCTCGTCGCCGCTCGTCGTCGGCGGCGTCGTGTTCGTCGGAAGCACCGACGGCGCGCTGTACGCGCTGGAATAACCTGCGGGTGACGCGCATGCGGGCGCGCCGGCTAGCGCGACGGCGAAGCCGCGGACGGATGCGTATCCGAGCCCACATTCGCCTGCCGGATGAGCAGCGTTTCCGCGTTCCGCAGATCGCGCCGGCTCGAGCGGCTCGAGCCAGCGCGTCTCTCCGGCCACCAGCGCCCCCACGGCGAGGCCGTCGCGATAGAGGACGCGGTTGCCGGTGAGCGCCGGGATCTTCGCGCCCGGAAGGAGCGTGCCGACGAGGTTCAGCGGATCGGCTGCGCTCAACGCGACCCACTCGCCGGAAAGCGGCGCGCGCCGCGCATCGCGCAACGCCTTCACGGCGTCCGGCAGCGCGTACTGCTCGCCCGACACGCCGGCGACGAAACGCCCGCCGCGAACGTCGCCGCGCGCCTCGAGTCGGCGCAGCACGCGCAGGAGCTCGCGCCACGGCGGCAGCCACGCCGATTCGCGTTGCAGGATCCGCCAGAACACGACGCCGTAGCGGCGCAACAGCGCATGGACGACCGGCTCGAGGATCTGCGGGTCGATCTCTGCAAATCCGCGCGAGGATGTCTCCGGCGGCGCTTCGCGCTTGCGCAGCGCCCAGCGCCCGGCGTCCTCGATGCCGAAGAGCGCGCGGCGATGACGGCGCCCGCCGGCGAACGGCCGGCGCTTCTCCGACGGCGTGAGCAGCGCGCGCAATCCGGCGAAGCTGTCGGACGTGGCGATGCCGAGCGCGACGAGCTCCGCGAGCGCCTCTTCGACTTGCGTGCGCAGCAGTCCCGTTCCGTCGACGATCTCGTCGTAGAACGACGCGCCGTGCTGCCGCAGATGATTGACGACGGCCTGCGCGCGGCCGGTGAGCGCGATCGACAGCGCCGACGGCGACGGTGCGACGCGATGCCAGAGCGCTGCGGCCCGGCGTGGAAGCAGCGTCACCGGTGTCGTGCGGATGGGTCCCGCATGCCCGGCACCCGATGCTCCCGCCGGCAACGTCAATCGCGTCCAGACGGCGCGGCCGGAGAGGCACAAGTCGTCGAGCCACGTCATGTCGTAGGCTTCGAGACGCGCGGGCAGAAGCTCCGACTCCCACGCCGCGACGGGCGCTTCGAAACCCTGCAGCTGGCTGATCACCACGTCGAGCGCGTCGGGTCCTTCCCGGCGCTCGTTCGGAACGAGGTGCTGCCAGCGGAAGAGGAACCGCATGAAGTCCTGCGTGCTGACGGGCTCGATCTCCTGGCGCAGGCGCTGGACCGTGTAGCGATGAATGCGCGCAAGGAGCGCGCGGTCGCACCATTCGTTCGGCGGTCCCGACGGCGTGAATGTACCGGCGATCGCAACGCCCTGCGTCGCCAAGGTGGCCAGCGCCGCGTCGATCTCGTCGACCGGCACGCAGATCGACGCGGCGATCGATGCGCTGGTGACGGGCCCCAGTCCCTCGAGCCGCGAGCGCACGATCTCGGTCAGCGCCGCTTCGCGCGTCCACGCGCGACGGGCGAATTCGTCGGGCGCCGCAATCGGCGGCTCGAGCTCGACACGCGCGAACAGCGCTTGCAGCTGCGGGAGCCGCTCGGCGGCGACCCAGATCTCGCAACCGGTCGATGGCGGTGCGCCGGGCGCAAGCGACGCAGGCTTGATCGACACGCGCGTCGCGCGCGCGTCGCGAGCGAGCGCATCGAGGTGCGCCGGCCAGCCGTCGTTGCGCGCAGCTTCGGCGGGCGTGACGAACCCGAGGCCGAGCAGCGCGTCGTGCATTTCGTCGGCGCTGCGCGCCTCGGGCCACGCTTCCGCGCGCACGCGCGTCGATCGCCGCGAGGTCGAGTGCGCCGAGGGTCGCCGCCGATTCCTGGTCGAGCCAGCGCCGCGCCATCACCGCTTGCGTTCGACGCTCTTCGAGCGGCGCATCGTCGAGATACGCGTACGGCCGCGCGGTGAGGATCTCGAGGGCCAGCGGCGACGGCGACGCGAGGTCGCGCGCGACGATCCGGATCTCGCCCGTCTCGATGCGGCGCAGCAGCTGCTCGAGCCCCTCGATGTCCATCGCCTCGTACAGGCAATCGTGGACGGCCTGGCGGACGAGCGGATGGTCGGGTATCTCGCGATCGCCGACGAGGTTCTCCCCGCATGCGATCTGGTCCGGGAACACCGCGGCGATCAGGTCTTCGGCGCGCATTCGCTGCAGCGGCGCCGGGACCTTCTTGCCGCCGCGAAAGCGCGGCAACGCGAGCGCGGTACCCGCGACCCAGCGCCAGCGCGCGGCGAACATCGGCGCATCGAGCATCGCCTGGACGAGCACGTCGCGCACCGTGCTCGAGCTCAAGTAGCGCGCGACGGCGGCGAGCTCGAAGCTGTGGCTCGTGGAAAGCGAAAGCACGATCGCGTCCTCGGTCGCGGCCGCCTGCAGCTCGAAGTTGAACTTCCGGCAGAAGCGCTTGCGCAGCGCGAGCCCCCACGCCCGATTGAGACGGCTTCCGAACGGCGAGTGGATGACGAGCTGCATGCCGCCGGATTCGTCGAAGAACCGCTCGAGAACGATCGTCGATTGCGTGGGCATCGTGCCGAGCGCCGCGCGGCCGGTCGCGAGGTACTCGACGAGCTGCGTCGCCGCATCGGCGGCGATGCCGGGCGCTTCGCCCAGGCCGGCGATCACGGCGGTTGCGTCGCCCGCGTCGTCGATCCGCGCGGCGATTTCCGCGCGCAGCCGCGACACCGCGCTCGACAGCTCGTCGGTCCGCCCCGGCGCTTCGCCGAGCCAGAAGGGAATCGTCGGCGCCTGGCCGTGCGCGTCTTCGACCCGCACGCGGCCCGCTTCGACGCGCCGGATCTTGTACGACGTATTGCCCAGCTGGAAGATGTCGCCGGCGAGGCTCTCGACGGCGAAATCCTCGTGGACGGTGCCGACGACCACGTTGGCGGGCTCCAGCACGACCTCGTAGTCCGCGGTGTCGGGGATCGCGCCGCCGGACGTGAGCGCGGTGAGACGCGCGCCGCGGCGTCCGCGCAACACGCCGTTCACCGCGTCGCGGTGGACGTAGGCTGCGCCGTGTCCGCGGCGCGTCGTGAAGCCGTCGGCCAGCATCCGCACGACGTCGAGAAACTCCTCGCGCGCGAGATCCGCATACGGGTACGCGCGACGCACGAGATCGTAGAGATCGCTTTCGGGCCATTCGGCCGCCGCGACCTCGGCGACGATCTGCTGCGCGAGCACGTCGAGCGGCTTTTTTGGAATCGACAACCGGTCGAGCTCGCCACGGGAAACGGCATCGAGCAGCGCCGCGCACTCGACGAGCTCGTCGCGCGAGAGCGGGAAGAGCCGCGCCTTCGGTATCCCGCCGACCTGGTGGCTCGCGCGTCCCGCGCGCTGCAGGAACGTCGCGATCGAGCGCGGCGATCCGAGCTGGCACACGAGGTCGACGTCGCCGATGTCGATGCCGAGCTCGAGCGAGGCGGTGGCGACGAGGACCTTGAGCTCGCCGTGCTTCAGCCGCTGCTCGGCCTTCAGCCGCAGCTCCTTCGCCATGCTGCCGTGATGCGACATCACGCGATCGGGGCCCAGGAGCTCGGACAGGTGCCGCGCCGCGCGCTCCGCCATCCGGCGCGTGTTGACGAAAATGAGCGTCGTGCGATGGCTCTGCGCGAGCGCCGCGAGCTGCGCATAGACCTGTTCCCAGACCTCGTGCGACATCACCGCTTCGAGCGGCGCGGAGGGGACGGCGAGCGCGAGATCGCGCGGCCGGATGTGACCGGTGTCGACGATCGCGCACTGGCGCGGCTTCGCCTTCGCGCCCGGAACCCGCGACGCCGGCCAGGAAGCGCGCGATCTCGTCGATCGGCTTTTGCGTCGCCGAAAGCCCGATCCGCGCGAGCCGCTTGCCCGTCAGCGCGTCGAGCCGCTCGAGCGACAACGCGAGGTGGCTGCCGCGCTTGTTGCCGGCGAGCGCATGGATCTCGTCGACGATCACGGTCCGGGTCGTCGCGAGCATCGTGCGGCCCGATTCCGAGCCGAGCAGCACGTAGAGCGATTCGGGTGTCGTGACGACGATGTGCGGCGGGCGCTTGCGCATGCCCAGGCGCTCGCTCTGCGGCGTGTCCCCGGTGCGCACGAGCGTGCGGACATCGACGTCGGGCAGCCCGAGCGCTTCGAGCTCGCGACGGATTCCGGCGAGCGGCGCGGCGAGGTTGTTGCGGATGTCGTTCGACAACGCCTTCAGCGGCGAGACGTAGACGACCTGCGTCTCGTCGGGGAGCGGCGCCCGGACGCCCTGGCGGATCAATCCATCGATCGCCGACAGGAACGCGGCAAGCGTCTTGCCCGAGCCCGTGGGCGCGGCGATCAGGACATTCTTCCCCTGCCGGATCAGCGGCCACGCCTCTCGCTGCGGCTTCGTCGGCTCCGAAAAGGTCTCGCTGAACCAGCGCGCGACGGCGGGATGGAAGAGTGCGCTCGTGCTCATCAGGCGTATTTTAGACGTACCGATCGGGCTCGGGACGAGAACGCGAGGTCAACAGGCCGCGGATCGCGCAAGCCGAAGGGCGCCCGGGTCTCGTGAAGCCCGGAGGCTTGTGCGATGCGCGGCCCCGTGAGCTAGCGTCGACCGGACGCCGGCGCAGTTTCGCCAGCGGCTTTGACGGCGCGCCGCAGATCGGCAACGAGCATTCGATAAAGTTCCTCGCGGCGCGAGGCTTCGGGCGCGCGGAGCAGCGCCGAGGGGTGGTACGTGCCGATCACCACGGCGCCGCTTGGATGTTCCTGCGGAGCCTCTCGCGCCGCGCTCACGGCGATTCGCTTGCCGAGGACGGCGGCGAGCGCCGTCGCACCGAGCGCCACGATGCACGCGGGCCGGATCGCGCCGATCTCCTCTTCGAGCCAATCGTGGCAGGCCGCGATCTCGCGCTGGGCGGGCGTCTTGTGGATCCGGCGAATTCCGCGCGGCTCCCAGCTGAAATGCTTGACGGCGTTGGTGATGTAGACGTCTTCGGGCGCGACGCCGATCTCGTCGAGCGCGCGGCGCAACATCGCGCCCGCGGCTCCGACGAACGGTCGCCCCTCGCGATCCTCGGCGTCGCCCGGCTGCTCTCCGACGAGCATCAGCCGCGCTTTCCGCGGTCCCTCGCCCGGCACGCCTTGCGTTGCCCGCTCCCAGAGCGAGCAGCGCCGGCAATTGTCGATATCATCCTTCGTGGGTCGCATCTCGCTGGCGATTCCTGGACGTGGCGGCGGCGCGCCCCCGCAAACGTTAGCGGAGCCGGGCGGGGCCCGCAGCAGGACGCTTCGGCAACCCGGAGTAAGGTGCCTCCTACATCAGGCGACGATTCGGGACGACATCGAGCGGAGCAAAATTCCCTGGCCTGATCCCGCGGAGGGTGGAACACATGCATCGGCTCTGGAACCTGATGAAGAAGTCCGTCGCGGCGTGGCAGGAGGACTACGCGTCGAGCATGGGCGCGGCGCTTGCCTACTACACGGTGTTCTCGATCGCCCCGTTGCTCGTCATCGTGATCGCCGTCGCCGGATTCTTCTTCGGGCACGCCGCCGTGCAAGGCGAGCTCGTCATGCAGCTGCGCGACGTGATCGGCGACCAGGGCGCCGCCGCGGTGCAGGCGCTCGTCAAGAGTGCCAGCAGCCCGCGCACGGGGATGCTCGCCGGCGTCGTGAGCGTCGCCGTCCTCGTCGTCGGCGCGACGACGATCTTTGCCGAGCTGCAAACCGCGCTCGATCGCATCTGGCGCGTTCCGATGCAGAAGAGGGCGCGCGGCGTGTGGCAGCTCTTGCGCAGCCGGCTGCTCGCATTCGGTCTCATCCTCGCGACAGGCTTCCTGCTCCTGTTGTCGCTCGTCGTGAGCACCGCGATCACCGCCTTCGCGCACTGGTACGGAAAGATCCCGGGCGGCTGGCACGACATCATTCGCGCGCTCAACATCGCGCATTTCGCTCGTCGTCGCGACAGGTCTTTTCGCGATGATCTACAAGTGGATGCCGCGCGCCAAGGTCGCGTGGCACGAAGTCTGGATCGGGGCGGCCGTGACGGCAGTGCTCTTCGAGACGGGCAAGCTGCTGATCGGCGTCTATCTCGCGAGGACGGCGATCGCGTCGACGTTCGGCGCGGCGGGCTCCATCGTCGTGCTGCTGATCTGGGTCTATTACTCGGCGCAGATCTTCCTGCTGGGCGCCGAGTTCACGTGGGTCTATGCGAACGAGCGCAAGCAGCGCGCCGAGGGCGTTCCGGAAGCCGGCGCAACGGCGGACGCGCAGCTCGACGCGCTGGCGCTCCCGCCCTCGGAGCTCGTCGCGCCGCGCCGCCGTTAGTCGCGTCGTGCAGTCCGGGGGCGACTGCGCGTCGCCCCCGGATGAGCCGGAATCGCTCGCCGTTGTCGCCCTACGGGCCCTTGGGTCCCTTCTGCTTCGGTGACAGGTCGACGCGGCCATACGCGCCGTCCACCTCGCCGTTGGGCCCGGCTGCGAAGAACAGCGTATCGGTCTGCTGATTGAGGATGCCGTTGCCGAACGCGATTCCCCACAGGCCGTCGATCTTCAGCACCTTTCCGTCGGTCCCCTTCAACTGCCCGTCGAAGTGTCCCGTCATGCGGGTCGAAGGCGCTGATCGTCCCGTCGCCGAGGTTGCCGACAAGAACGTCGTTGCTGAAACTTGCCGAAGCCTTGCGGCGCGAGCGCGAGTCCCCACGGCGCGTTGAGCGAGTGCTTCTTGCCGAATCGGAGCAGCAGGTTGCCGTCGGCATCGAACACGTCGACGAGCCCGAGTCCGGGCCCCTGGACTTCATCCTCGCCGTCCGGGTCCTCCTTCTTCGCATAGGCGACGTAGAGGTTGCCCTGGATGTTCTGGATGTTGAACGGCCCGTAGTCCGGCGGGACCTTCGTGTCGACGAACGCGCCGGCGGGCATGCTGATCGAAGCGAACTTGTCGTCGTAGACGTCGATCTTCCGGCCCTTGAAATCGGCCGCATACAGGCGGAAATGGTCGCTGCCGTTCCCGGCGATCGTGATGCCGGTGTAGACGGCGTTCGGATTGATCGTGCCTATCAGTGCGTTCGTGGGGTCGACGCTGGGCGCCCAGCCCGAGATCACCCCATCCTCCGACGCGAAGATGAAACGTGCCGGCCCGGAGGCGGCGCCCTTGGTCACCATGAAGTCATTCGAGCCGTTGAACACGATTCCCGTCGGCGACCCGAGTCCCGATCCGGAGGCGCGGCGGGATCGTCACGACAAGAGGTACTCCCGATCCCGGCAGTTCGCAGGGCGCCGCCGATGAATTTCCATTGCCGTCGTACAGCGTGGACGTGCCCGTGTGGTTGTTCGCCACCCAGACACAGCCGTTGGGATTGAATGCGACGCCCCAGCTGTTCTTGAGGTGCGTCGTCGGAGGGCTGGTGCTCCGCGGGTACACCGCCGTCCGACACGAGCGTGCGCACCTGAAAAGTGTTCGTCTTGTCGATGGGCGGTCCGGGCGGTCCGGGCGGGCCGGGCGGCGCAGCGAGCGCGGAAGCGCCGACTGCCAATCCGAACGCGATCAGCGCGGCGGGAACCGCGCGTCGAAGAATTGTCGTCGATGAGAGCATGGGATGAACCTCCGAACGGGAAAGTTTTACAAATCCGCACACGACAACGCAGTCGTCGGCGTGCGATGCGCGCGACCTGCGCGCATGCGGTGCGTAATTCGCAAACAACGTCTTGGATTCGCTATTCCCTCGCGCGCGCGTGCAGCCGTTCCCGATGCCGGGCGCCTGCGCGCATCGTGCTGCTAACATGCTGCACGCCGGAGCGTAGATTCACGCCGATGGCAACGCTTCCACGTTTTTTCACGATCACGTTCGCCGCGGGGGCGCTCGCGGCGCTTGCCGGCATGCGCCGGCGTCCCGGCGGCGCGGGCTCCGGTCCGCCGGCCGAAGCGCCCGCCTATCGCGTCGGCGATCGCTGGGCCTATCACGGCGACGACGGCTTTCGCGTGAAGACCGAATGGGACGAGACGCACGAGGTCGTCGCGATCGGTCCCGAGGGGATCACGGTGCGCGTCACGCTCAAGGGCGCGACGACCGATGTCACGCGCACCGAGCTCTGGTCGGCGCCGGGGCAGGTGAAGGTGGGGGCCGTCTACGACAACACGACGCGGCGCTTCGCGGTGCCGCTCGAGCGCTACGACTTTCCGCTGGCGCGCGGGCAAGGTCTGGAACCAGTGGGTCGACAACTACAACGAGTCCACGAAGGAGACCGGTCAGATCAACCGCTGGGTGCGCGTCGGCGGGCTGGGAGAAGGTCGCGACACCGGCGGGGACCTTCGACGCGATCTCGATGCAGGTGACGATGCGCCTCGACGACGAGACGTTCTGGCGCTTTCCGACCACGTGCAACTACATGGTGTGGTATGCGCCGGCGGCGCACGCCGTCGTGCGCGAGGAGCGCCGCGCCCAGTACGCGGAGAGAGACGGCGGCCTCGACGGCGGCGCCGTGATGCGCACGCAGTTCGGCGTGCTCGAGCTCGTCTCGTTCACGCCCGGCCGCTAGCCATACCCGCGCGTCCAACGCGCTTCCGCTCGCCTTCGGCAGTGTTATAGTGTCGAACGATCGTTCGATCCGGGGCGATCGTCCGGGAGACGAGTGCCATGAAATCCGCAGTGGGTGCGTTGAATGATGCGCAACGCCGCGCCGCCGAATACGGCACCGGCCCGCGACGCGCCGATGCCGCTGCTCGTCATCGCGGGCGCCGGCTCCGGCAAGACCAGCACGCTCGCGCATCGTGTCGCGCATCTCGTCAAGGCGGGAGCCGATCCGCAGCGGCTGCTGCTGTTGACGTTCAGCCGGCGCGCGGCGCTCGAGCTCGAGCGGCGTGCAGGGCGCGTCCTCGCCGCGATGTTGACGGGCCGGGCAGCCGAGCGGCCTCCGGTTCTTCCGTGGGCGGGAACGTTTCACGGCATCGGCGCGCGCATCCTCCGCGAGTACGCGTCGCGCGTGGGGCTCGCGCCCAATTTCACGATCCACGATCGCGGCGATTCCGAGGAGCTGATGGGGCTCGCGCGCAACGATCACCCCGCCGTCGACACGACGAAAAGCCGGTTTCCCGGCGCCGCGACGTGCGTCGCCATCTATTCGCGGACCGTGAATGCCGAAGCGGCGCTCGCCGACGTGCTTCGCGACGATTACCCGTGGTGCGCCCATTGCGAGGATGCGCTGCGCGCGCTCTTCGGCGCCTACGTCGAGGCGAAGCAGGCGCAGCAGACCCTCGACTTCGACGACCTGTTGCTCTACTGGGCGGCGATGATGGCCGAGCCCGCGCTCGCCGCGGAGATCGGAAGCCGCTTCGACCACGTGCTCGTCGACGAATACCAGGACACGAACCGGCTGCAGGCGTCGATCCTCTATCGGTTGAAGCCCGACGGGCGCGGCGTCACCGTCGTCGGCGACGACGCGCAGGCGATCTACGGCTTTCGCGCCGCCACCGTGCGCAACATCCTCGAGTTTCCTGCGCACTACTCGCCGCCCGCCGCAGTGATCACGCTCGATCGCAACTACCGGTCGACCGCTTCCATACTCGACGCCTCGAACGCGGTGATCGCCGAAGCGCGCGAGCGCTACGCCAAGGATCTCGTGACCGAGCGCGGCGCGGGCGAGCGGCCGCGCCTCGTCACGGTGCCCGACGAGGCCGCGCAAGCGCAGTTCGTCGCGACCGAGGTCCTGCGGCACCGCGAGAACGGGCTCCGCCTGAAAGACCAGGCGGTGCTCTTCCGCACGTCGAGCCACAGCGCGCAGCTCGAGCTCGAGCTCGCCCGGCGCAACATTCCGTTCGTGAAATTCGGCGGCCTGCGCTTCCTGGAAGCCGCGCACGTGAAGGACGTGCTGTCGCTGCTGCGGTGGATCGACAACCCGTGCGGCAGGCTTGCGGGCTTTCGCGCGCTGCGGCTCCTTCCCGGCGTGGGGCCCGCGACAGCGACGCGATGGCTCGCCGCGCTCGACCGTGTCGCGGAGCCGATGGCGATGCTGCAGACGTTCGCGGTGCCGCCCGCGGCGGCGCACGAATGGGAACGATTGGTCGCGCTCTATCGGCAGCTGCATTCGGCCGGAAGCGACTGGCCCGGCGAAATGGATTCGCTGCTCGACTGGTACCAGCCGCAGCTCGAGCGCATCTACGACGACGCGCCGCTGCGCGCCGCCGATCTCGCGCAACTGCGCAGGATCGCCGCGACCTATGCGAGCCGCGAGCGATTCCTCACCGAGCTGACGCTCGACCCGCCGGCGGCGACGAGCAACGAAGCGGGGGACCCGCTGCTCGACGAAGATTACTTGACTTTGTCAACCATCCACTCGGCGAAAGGCCAGGAATGGCGGAGCGTGACGATCCTGAGCTGCGTCGACGGCTGCATTCCGTCGGACATGGCCACGGGCCGGGCGGATTCGATCGACGAGGAACGGCGCCTCCTCTACGTGGCGATGACGCGCGCGAAGGATCACCTCGCCGTCATGCTGCCGCACCGGTTTTACGTTCGCCAGCAAAACGGGACCGGCGATCGTCACGTCTACGCGGTGCGAAGCCGCTTCCTGACCGCGGCCGCGTGCGAGCGGTTCGATCAGGAGGGCTGGCCGCCCGCGGATCCGTCGCTGCGAATCGCAGAGCCGGCGGCAGGCGTCCGCATCGATCTCGGCGCGCGGATCAAGGCGGGGTGGTCGCCCTCCGCCGACTGAACGCGGCGCAGCGACGCTTCAGCGCGCGTTGATCCGCGCCGCCTTCTCGCGCAGCATCTGGCACTCGGTGCAGCGGCTCGCCACCGGATTCGCGTCGAGACGCTCGCCCTCGATCGGGTCGGCGCAATCGATGCAGATGCCGATATCGCCGCTCGCGATCCGGTCGTGCGTCCGGGCGATTTCGTCGAGCTGGCCCATGCAGCGCTCGATCAAATCGCGCTCCATCGAGACCTGCGTCGTGACGAAGGCGCGGTCGACGAGGTCTCCGCCGCCGCCGTCGAGCTGCGCCGCGGCCTCGTCCTGCACGCGGATGCGCTCGTCGACGATCTTCGTTCGGAGCTCGCGCTCGCGCTCGTCGAGCTGCCGGCGCAACCGCTGCAGCGCGGGCCCGGAAAGCGCCCTGCGCCACGTCCCGCCCGTCGATTGGCCGACAGCCCGAGCATGAGCGCCGATGGCCGGCTGCGCGGACACTTGGGGCTCGGGATCAAACGAGCCCTTGGCTTCCATCAGCGCACCGGTTTCCATCAGCGCACCGTGTAACGGGTCGCACCGTATTCGGGGCGCCACACCTGGCGGGCCGAATAGACGCCGCCGTTCACGACCTCGGTCGAGCCTCGGGTATTCACCGGGGCCCAGCACGCGGCACTCGCCCTGATACCCCATCTCCGAGCAGACGAGCCACGTTCCGGATTCGACGCGGAGCGACGACGCGGGTTGCTTGAAGTGCGCCCAGTCGAGATCCGGCGCGCGACCGTACTCGACGATCGCCTCGGGTCCCGCAAAGTTGGGGAATTGATACAGGACCGCGCGTCCCGGCGGGTACATCGGGATCTTCGAAACGACGCGCTCGGGTGTCGAAGCGACCAGGTAGGCGGAGCTCACGCGGCCTTCGAGCGCACCGAGGCTCTCGTAGCGGCCCGGACCGAAATCGGCGCACTGGCCACGCCCGTGCTCGCCATCGCACAGCCGCCAGGTGCCGTCGCTGACGAACGCCGCATACGCACTGTTGTTGAAGTTGCGCATGTTGAGGTCATCGGTGCTCGTCGTCAGCTCCACGGCGCGCATGCCGCGCGGCGTGTTCTGATAGAGGATGATCCGCGGCCCCACGGGTACCGGCAGCGTGTCGGCCGACACGATGACCTGGCGCGATTCGGGAACGACCATCGATCCCGGGGGTGCGGCGCTGATCACGACCTGCGCGCCGCCCGGATTGATGACGACGGGTGCCGAGGCGACGGGCGCCTGCTGACCGTCCGGATAGACGACGACGCGAGCCGGGCGCCGGATCAACCGCTATCTGGCGCACCGAAGCCACGATGCCCAGGTTGTCCCTCAGATTGCTGTAGTTGCCCGGAACGAGCTGGGCGCAGCGGCCGCGGAAAAACGCCTCGGTGCACGCTTCCCAGGTGCCGTCGCTCACGACGACGGACGAGGCCATGTCGGCGTACGACGAGCGCGAGAGATCGGTCATCGCGTCGCTGGTCGTCACGCCTCGACCTTGAAATCCCGCCCGGGGATAGAGCGTGATTTGACCTGCAAACGAAGTTGCCGCGATCGCGGCGAGGACGCCGGCCGTCGCGGCCTTGAGCTTCCATCGGTTGCGATTAAGCATTTTCGAATCCTCCAATGCCAACTGCTGGCGGGGTAAATGCCAGTCAAGCCTTCGATGCGGCGCGATCGCGGTAAGTTTGGAAACGAGCGGCCGGCATCGAGTAGGAAATTTCCTGGTTTTCTGTGAGAAGTCTCCGACATCGGATGCGAAATGGAAGACGGCGTTTCGCCTACTGATTCGCCGGACGAACACCGATATCGGGCTCCCATTGCGATCGCTAGCATCCTGCCGTTGAGCAACGGATCGCGTGAGGAGGCCGTATGAACGAACGCGCTCGAAACGCCCCCGCCTGTCGCCACGGCGGGCTCGCGTGCAAAGCAATCCTGCTGGCATTCGGATTGGGAACGCTCGGCGCAGCCGCTCGCCACGCCGCAATCGTTCAACTATCGCGGAACGCCGCTGTTGACCGGGGGAGTGAGCGAAGAGGAACGCGAGGCGATGAAGCGCGATCATGGGTCCGTACAACCTGTGGCTCGCGTTCGTCGAGCGCGACACCGGCAATTACGTGACCGGCGTCAAGGTGAGCGTGGTCGACAGCAAGGAAAACGCGGTCATCGACACGGTTGCCGACGGCCCGTGGCTTCTCGCGCAGTTGCCGCCGGGACAGTACAAGGTGCGCACGTCGGATGGCCAGGAGCAAGCGATCACGGCGGGCGCGGGCACGCCGGCGATGACCGTCTTGCGCCTGCCGCGCCAGCCTTGAGCGCGGCGCCGTCCGCTGCTCGAGCGCGGACTCGCCGGGGGCCGGCGAAACCGCGGCTCCCGCTGCCGGCGCTCCGCACCGTGTTCGTGCTGGCGCTCGCCGGGTGTGCGATCGCCGGATGCGGCGAAGTCGCCCGACTGTCGGTCGCGGAGGGCACGGGGCCCGATCCGCGGTTGCCGCGCACCGGCAAGCACGTTGCTGCCGACGGTCAACGTCGCAACCGCCAAGGGCTGGCCGGCGAACGCGAAACCGGCCGCCGCGGACGGCCTCGTCGTCGCGCGCTTCGCCGAAGGGCTCGATCATCCGCGCTGGCTCTACGTGCTGCCGAACGGCGACGTGCTCGTCGCCGAGACCAATGCGCCGCCGAGGCCGGAAGACGGCAAGGGCATCAAGGCCGCCGTCATGAAGCTGCTGATGAAGAAGGCGGGCGCCGCGACCGAGAGCGCAAATCGCATCACCCTGCTGCGTGATCGCGACGGCGACGGCGTCGCGGAGTTCCGATCGGTCCTGCTCGAAGGTCTCAACTCGCCGTTCGGCATGGCGCTCGTCGGCAACCGGCTCTTCGTCGCCGACACCGACGCGCTGCTCAGCTTTCCCTACAACGACGGCGAGACCCGCATCGAGGCGAGCCCGACGCGCATCGCGAAGCTTCCCGGGCGGGCCGCTCAATCATCACTGGACGAAGAACGTCATCGCCAGCCCGGACGGCAAGAAGCTCTACGTGACCGTCGGCTCGAACAGCAACGTCGCCGAGAACGGCATCGACAAGGAGGAGGGCCGCGCCGCGATCTGGGAGATCGACGTCGCGAGCGGCGACACGCGCGTCTACGCGTCGGGCCTTCGCAACCCGAACGGCATGGCGTGGGACCCCGACACCGGCGCGCTGTGGACGGCAGTCAACGAGCGCGACGAGCTCGGCAGCGACCTCGTCCCGGATTACATGACTTCGGTGCGCGACGGCGGCTTCTATGGCTGGCCGTACAGCTACTACGGGCAGCACGTCGACGCTCGCGTGAAACCGCAGCGCCCCGACCTCGTCGCCGCGGCGCTCGTTCCGGACTACGCGCTGGGGCCCCACACGGCGTCGCTGGGGCTCGCTTCGTCGCAGGGCACGAGCCTGCCCGATCGCTTCAGGCACGGGATGTTCATCGGCCAGCACGGATCGTGGAACCGCAAGCCGCGCAGCGGCTACAAGGTCGATCTTCGTGCCGTTCGAGCGCGGGCGCCCGGCAGGCGACCCGGTCGACGTGCTGACGGGCTTCGTGTCGGACGGCGGCGAGGCGATGGGCCGCCCCGTGGGTGTCGCGCTCGCGCGCGACGGCGCGTTGCTGGTGGCAGACGACGTCGGCAACGTCGTATGGCGCGTGGCCGCCGCGACGCCCGCGCTGCAATCGGCGGGTCGCGAGAGTCGGCGTCCGCTGGACGGGTCGCGGCCGGCGACAGGTGCGGCGCGCTGAAGCGCCGCGGTTCGAGGACTTCCAATGGGGGCCTTATGCGATCCACCGGGATTCGCGCGTTGTGCAAGCTCGTGGCGGCGTGCTCGTTGACGCTGCTTCAAATCTCGTCCGTGCACGGCACGGCGGTCTCGACCGACAACAGCGACATCTGGACCGCGCACAACGAGGAAGCCTGGGGCATGCAGCTCGTGCAGCGGGCGAACGTGATGTTCGCGACGCTGTACGTCTATGACAACCAGAACGCGCCGACCTTCTATACGGCGACCCTCGACCTGAACGGCGTCAATTCGAGCGGCGACGCGCTCTGGACCGGCGATCTCTATCTGACGAACGGCCCGTGGTTCGGCGCGCCGTTCTTCGACCCCCAGCTCGTCAAGTACCGGAAGGTCGGGCAGCTGACCTTTTCCTCGCACTTCGTCGATTCGGGGACGATCGACTACACGGTCGACGGCGTGGCGGTGAGCAAGCAGATCTACCGCTATACGCTGCGCTACGACAACTACGCGGGCTCGTACGTCGGGGCGTACAAGCTCACGCAGTCGCAATGCTTCAACCCGGCCGATGACGGGATCGAGACGCTGCTGGGCACGTTCAGCGTCCTCGCGCAATCGGCGAGCTCGCTGACGCTCGTCGTCAACTCCTATCAGGGCCTCACCTGCAACTACCCCGGCGATTTCCAGCAGTTCGGGCAGTTCGGCCAGAGCCGCGGTTCCTTCACCTGCACCGATGGGCGGTCGGGGAGCTACACGTTCTTCGAGATGAACGTCACGTTCACGGATATTCGCGGCCGGGTGACGGGAATGAACAATCGCGGTTGCACGCTTTCGGGCAATTTCACCGCGCTGCGCCAGTAGCGCGGGCCTGCCGCGCCGGGGTCAGAAGTAGGACTTCGGCAGCCTCTCTAGAGGGAAAACTTGTAGGATTCGATCCTACAGCGGATTCGGCTGCGCGCCTAGTGCCGGGATGCGGCGCCGTGTCTACGATGCAGTCACCAAAAGCGCCCCAAGAGGCCACCATGTCCGAACTCGATTCACTTGGCGACAACATCGTCACCCTGCCGTTCGTCGCCGCGCGGCGCGCCGCGTCGGCGCCGGCATCGTCGCGCTTCGGGAACCTCTACGGCGCGTCGCCGGCGATGCAGGACGTCTATCGCCGCATCGACAAGGTCGCGCCGACGATCGGCGACGGTGTTCATCACCGGCGAGTCGGGCAGCGGCAAGGAAGTCGTCGCGCGCACGATCCACGAGCGCAGCGAGCGGGCGAGCGTCGCCGTTCGTCGCGGTCAACTGCGGCGCGATTCCGGGCAATCTGATCGAGGCCGAGCTCTTCGGCTACGAGAAGGGCGCGTTCACCGGCGCGGCGCGCATGCATCGCGGCTGCTTCGAGCGCGCCGAAGGCGGCACGCTGTTCCTCGACGAGATCACCGAAATGGCGCCGGAGATGCAGGTGCGCCTGCTGCGCGTGCTCGAGACCGGCCGCTATCACGCGCGTCGGCGGCGAGCAGGAACTGCGCGCCGCGCGTGCGCGTCATCGCGGCGACCAACCGCGACCCGCGCCAGGCCGTGCGCGACGGCCAGCTGCGCGAAGACCTGATGTACCGGCTCGCCGTGTTCCCGATCGCGCTGCCGCCGCTGCGCGAGCGCGACGGCGACGCCGAGCTGCTGGCCGAGCACTTCCTGCAGCAGCTGAACGAGGCCGAGGGCACGCGACAAGGCGTTTTCGCGGCAGGCGATCGCGACGATCCGCTCGCACCGCTGGCCGGGCAACGTGCGCGAGCTCAAGAACGCCGTGCAGCGCGCGTTCATCATGGCCGACGACGTCGTCGAGCTCGACTTCGCGGGCCTCGCGTGCGCCGACGCCGGTCGGGCGATTGCCTGCGCGTGCCGGTCGGCACGCCGCTCGCCGAAATCGAGCGCCAGGCGATCTACGCGACGCTCGACCTGTGCGACGGCAACAAGCGGCGATGCGCCGAGATGCTCGGCGTCAGCCTGAAGACGCTCTACAACCGGCTGGCCGAGTACCAATCCGGCGCCGGCGCGGCGTCGCATGCGCTGTAGCGTGCGACGCAATCCCGCGACCACGCGCGACGACGCGCCGAAGCCATGATCCGAATCCTGATTGCCGACGACCACGCCATCGTGCGCGCCGGACTGAAGCAGTTCATCGCCGACCAGCCCGACATGCAGGTCACCGGCGAGGCCGCCACCGGCAGCGAGACGATCGCGCTCGTGCGCGCGCCGCGAGTTCGACGTCGTGCTGCTCGACATCTCGATGCCCGACAAGAACGGCATCGACACGCTGAAGACGCTGAAGCAGGTGCGGCCCGAGCTGCCGATGCTGATGCTGTCGGCTATGCCGAGGACCAGTACGCGGTCAACCTGCTGCGCGCGGGCGCGCGGGCTATCTCAACAAGGAGGCGGCGTCCACGCAGCTCGTCGGCGCGATCCGCACCGTCGTGCGCGGGCGCAAGTTCGTGAGCCCGGCGCTGGCGCAGATCCTGGCCGACGGCGTGACCGGCGACGCCGACCGGCCGCTGCACGGCGAGCTGTCGCAGCGCGAATTCCAGATCTTCTGCAAGCTCGCCGCGGGCGCCGCGGTGTCGAAGATCGCCGACGAGCTGCACCTGTCGGTCAAGACCGTCAGCACCTACCGGACGCGCGTCCTGGAGAAGATGGGAATGAAGTCGAACGCCGACCTCACCTATTACGCGATCAAGAACGGCCTGATCAACTGATCGTGTCGCACAGCGGCGCGAGGCGGCCGTGCAGGGCGGCAAATTGTCGGACAAACACCGACATATCGCCCTTGGCAACCCTGATATCGTTTTCGGAGCGTTTGCCTCGGAACCTGTCGGCGCATGCGTCGACTCGGAACATGCATGAACCTTCGATGGCTTCGTCCGGTTCCGAGGCTCGTCGCGAACGTGCCACGAGCAGGGAACGTGTGGACGAATCGAAACTCCGCGTCGTGATCGTCGAGGACTCGGCGATCATTCGCGCGCGCCTGGCTGAATCGCTGGCCGAGATCCCCAATCTGGAGATCGTCGGGCAGGCGGAAACCGAGGCCGAGGCGCTGGCGCTGCTGCGGCGGCGGCGAATGGGACGCGGTCGTGCTCGACCTGCAGCTGAAGCAGGGCACGGGGCTCGGCGTGCTGAAGAAGCTCGCGACAGGAAGGTCGGCCGGCGCACACCAAGGTGATCGTATTCACCAACTACGCATTTCCGCAGTACCGCGACCGGAGCCTGTCGTTCGGCGCGGATTATTTTTTCGACAAGTCGCGCGAATTCCATCGGGTGCGCGACGTGCTGGCGGACCTCGCCGCCGGCGAGCCCCGCCGGTCTTCTCCTGACCGCATCGCGGTCGGCATCGGTCGAACTGAGCCCGGGCGCGACATGGCTTCGGAGAACGCCGCACGTTCGCCCCGCAGCGCGGCAGCCGCGAAGCCGCGCAGCGCGGCAGCCGCGAAGCCGGGCGCTGCCCGCGAGTCGGAGACCAGGCGACGCCGGATTCTCGGTGACCGAGATCACGCTCGTCGTGATCGCGATCTGCGCGGCGATCGCCATTGCGCAGATCGCGCAGCCGTTCCTGGTGCCGGTCGTCACGGGCATCCTGATGAGCTACACGCTGCGCCCGCTGGTGTCGGTGCTCGAGCGCGATTCGCGTTCCGCGCTTCGTCGGCGGCGGCGCTGGTCGATCGCGATTCTGGTCGTCGCTGATCTCGGCCACCGCGTACGCGGTCCGCGACGACGTGAACGACTGGGTCGCCGAACTGCCCGCGGCCGCGCGCAAGCTGCGGCATGCGGTCGCCGACTCCGGAGCGGCAGTCGCCGGGCCCGATGAAGCACATGAAGGCCGCGGCCGAGGAGCTCGACAAGGCCGCCGCCGAGGCGACCGGCAAGCCGGCGCCGGTGACCGAGCCGGCAAAGTCCGCGGGTGTCCGCGCAGTTCCAGGAATTCGTCCAGGAGCAATCGGGCAAGGCGCTCGGCGTGATCACCGAGATCTTCGTCGCGCTGCTGCTCGCGCTGTTCCTGCTTGCCGCCGGCGACACGTTTCGCCGCAAGGTCGCCAAGATCGCCGGCGCGTCGCTCGCCCGTCGCCGCGTGACCGTCGAAGTGCTCAACGAGATCGACGGCCAGATCCAGGCCTACATGATGACGCTGCTGATCGCCAATGTCCTGATCGCGCTCGCCACCTGGGGCGCGCCTGGCTGCTGCTCAAGGTGCCGAACGCCGGAATGTGGCGGCGCGTGACCGGCATCGTTCACGTCATTCCCTACGCCGGAACGGTGGTCGCCGCTGCGGCCGTCGGCATCGCGACGCTTCGTGGAAACGGGGAGCCTCGGCGATGCGATCATCGCCATGGCGGTGATCGTGCGGCGATTGCCGCGGCGATCGGCATGGGGCTGGCGACCTGGATGCAGGGACAGCGCGGCGCACATGAACCCCGTCGCGGTGTTCATCGGCGCTGCTGTTCTTCGGCGTGGCTCTGGGGCGGCTGGGGGCTGCTGCTCGGCGTGCCGATCCTCGCGGTGATCAAGAGCATCGCCGACCGCGTCGAAGCGATGCAGCCGGTGAGCGAGCTGCTCTCTCCCTGATCGAGCGAGCGGGCACGGCGAAGCGCCGCTCACGCGTTTCGCGGAGCGGCGCGCCTCTTTGCTGCAGCGGCGGTCAGCGCTGGAGCAGCTTGCCGATGAGATAGCCGATCGCGAGCGCAGCGGCGACGGAAACGATCGGGCGCGCGCGCACCTGGTCGCTGCACACGTCGGCGAATTGCGTCGACTTGGTCGCGAGCTGCCTGCTGCTGTCCGACACCCATTGCGCTGCCGGCGCGGTCTTCTCCGCGACGGTGTCGATCGTCTTGTGGGCGGCGGTCGCGGCGCGCTCCAGCATCGGCGCTGCCTTTTCCTTGGCGCGATCGACGGCGCGGTGCGCCTGACCCGCGGCGTTGTCGAGCGGGCGGGCGGTGGAAAAGTCCGTTGCAGTGTTCATGGTGAGCTCCTTGGCAAGAGGAGGGCGGGCAATTCGTTATCGCGCGCCCCTGTGGACGGCTCCGGCGAGGCGGACACGACGCGAGCGACGCGATCGCGCCGCCGTGTGTCGACGACGATCGAAATCGCCCAGAACAATGCGAATCCCAGCCAGAGCCACTTCATGACTTCTCCCGACCCGTGTGAATCCGGGCACTCGCTGCATTGTCGAAGCCCGGCGCCCGTGGCGTCCTTCGGAAGAACGCTCGATTGTCCGTCGGCGAATGGCGAAGTCGCTTGTAGGAGGCGCGAGGCTTACCGCATGCCGTCCTGATTCAGAAGCGCGATCAGCTTGGCGTTGCGGAGGATCTCGGCGTCGAGAAAGGCCAACGCGCCGCGGCCGCTCAGGCCCATGAACGAGACTCCGGCCGCGCGCATGCTGTCGACGAAGACGGAGTCGCCCAGCAGCACACCGACACCGGAAGCGAGCCGGTGATACGCCGCGTCGTCGAGCCCCTTCGGCCCGACGAGACCGACCCACGTGTCGAACGATTGGTTCCACAACTCTCCGAAAGAGGGCGCGTCGGGGAGCACGGGCGTGCGCGCTGCCGACGTGACCGCGATGATCCGGTTTCCGGATCGCAGAGCCGCGGTCCGCGCGTTGGGCACGTCGTCGAACAGCGCGGCGATCTTGCCGTCGGCAAGCAGCGCGTAGCGCTCGTCCGGCGCTTCCACCGCGCGATGGAGCAAGCGGGCGCCTTGCGCCATCCGCAGGAAGCCGCCGGCGAGATGACCCGCCGAGCCGGTTCCGACGCTCGCGTAGGTCAGCGGCGTCGGCGCCTCGCGCGCGCTCGCCACCCACGACGCGATGTCGCTCTGCGCCGCGCTCGCCGGGACCACCATCGCCGCGGGATACCTGCCGAGGATCGTGAACCACTGAAAGTCCTCGGTCGGGTTGAACTTCGCGCTGCGCGAAAGGAGTCGTCCGCCGATCATCGCCGAGCTTATTCCCAGCCCGAGGACCGTGCCGTCGCGCGCGGCGGCGGCGATCGCGTTGGTGCCGGCGACGCCGCTGTCACCCGCGACGTTCTCGACGCGCACGCGGTTCTCGAAAATCCGCGAAAGGGCTTCGGCGACGATCCGGGCGAGCTGGTCGCCGGCGACGCCGGGTGCCGTCGGCACGATCAGCGTGAGCGGCTGCGCGGGGTCGGGGGGCTGGGCACGGCTCGACGCGATCACGACAAGGCTCGCCAAGGCGACGACGACCCGCCGGCGCATGCCCAGATGCCTGGCAGCGTCCGCCGGCGCGAAGCCTCCTTGTCGAACGGTCCTCGAGGTCCGTTTCATCACGCGAGCATTCGAGCACGCGGCGCGCGACTTCGCCAGCCATGCACGCGCGTGCGCGCGCGTCGGCCGCTTCCTACGCATCGTTCCGTATTTACATCGACGCCTTCCCGGCATTTCGGCGCGAGCCGCGCTGGTCAGTGCAAGTAATTGATCGAATGCGGTTTTGTCGTCTGGCATGCGCCTTGCGAACAGATGGTCATGGTCGGGCGATGGGCGCCCGACATACCTTGGCCAAGGAGCAACGGATGAACTGGGATCGCATCGAAGGCAACTGGAAGCAGGTGAAGGGCAAGATCAAGGAGCAATGGGGCAAGCTGACCGACGACGACATCGACGTCATCGCCGGCAAGCGTGACCAGCTCGTCGGGAAGATCCAGGAGCAGTACGGGATCTCCAAGGATGAAGCCGAGAAGCAGGTCGACCGCTTCGGCGGCACGCTTCGCGACGACGACTTCCGCAAGTATCAATAAGGAGGCATGCCATGAAAACGTCGAAACTTTTGCTGGCGCTGTTCGCCGCGGCCGGGCTGCGCCTCGCCGGCGCCGGCAGGCCGCGACGCAGCAGTCGACGATGAGCAAGGACGCGCACGACGCGGCGTACAAGAGCGCCGACGGCGCAGTACAAGGCGGACAAGGACGCGTGCAAGGCGCATGACCGGCAACGCCAAGGACGTCTGCATGGAAGAGGCGAAGGGCAAGGAAAAGGTCGCCAAGGCGGAGGCCGACGCGGCCTACAAGAACACGCCCAAGGCGCGCGAGAGCGCCCGCGTCGCCACGCGCCGACGCCGACTACAACGTCGCCAAGGAAAAGTGCGACGACCTGGCGGGCAACCAGAAGGACGTCTGCGTGAAGGAAGCGAAGGCCGCGCACATGAAGGCGAAGGCCGACGCCAAGGTCGATCGCGTCGCCGCCGACACGAGCAACAAGTCGGCCGAGAAGACCGCCGAGGCGCGCAGGGACGCGGCGGAAGACAAGCGCGACGCCGACTACAAGGTCGCGATCGAGAAGTGCGATTCGCTGGCCGGCGCGGCCAAGGACACGTGCGTCACGAACGCGAAGGTGAAGTACGGCAAGAGCTAGATCGCCGCGTCTCGGCGCTTCGGCCCGCCGCCGACCGGCGCGCACGGGGCCGGGGCGCCGCCCCGGCCTTTTTTTCGCGTAGGACGGTGCGCGACAGCGCAATTCGGTGTCAGCCGATCGCGACGAACAGCGGCGTCAGTCCAAAGTGTCGCGGAGCATCGCGCGGCCAACGTGGCGCGCAGTCGCGGATCGAGGAGGAAGCAGATGGCGAAGAAGCAAAACGTCTACGGCGAAGGCAACTACGAGGCGTCGCGGCAGTACAACGACGCCACGAAGAAGTTCGTCGAATCGGGGCGCGTCGAGCCGGCCGCTCGTGAAGCCGCCGCCGAAGACGCCTGCGGAGGCCGCCGAGATGCAGCAGGCCGAGGAGGCTGCGCTGCTGAGAGCGAAGGGCACGAAGGACGCCGCCGGTCAAGGAGCCCGACGCCCCGCAGCGCCGATCGACGAGCCCGCAGCCGAATCCGACGCGCCCAGCGAAGGCAAGGCGCCACGCCCGGGACGCGGCCCTGACCGGCGCTGACGTCCGCACCGTTCCCACCAACCTTAAGAGAGGAAGCCATGTTCACTACGCCGCAGTCTTTTTCGTCGTCGCGCTGATCGCCGCGCTGTTCGGTTTCGGCGGCATCGCCGTCGGCGCCGCCGAGATCGCGAAGATCCTGTTCTTCATGTTCCTGGTGCTGTTCGTCGTCTCGCTGGTCGCCGGCCTGATGCGGCGCGGGCCCGTAGCGATCGACGGGAGCCGGAGGCCTGTCGTGCGCGTGAGCTTCATCGAAGCGGCGTGCATCGTCGCCATCGGCGTGGCGATGGTCGAGCTGCACGGCGGCAACCGCTCCGGCGCGCCGGCGGTCATTCGGCAGCCGCGCTGGCGACGGCAGCGAAACCTGCTGTCGCCGGCCCGGCTCGCGCGCATCGACGCACTCGATCTCGCGCCGAACGAAAGTTATCGATGAGCGAACGACTCGCGCTCGATCGGAGCGGCTCGCCTGCTGGCCGATGGGCGACCTCGAATACGTCGTCGAGATGCCTGCGCCACGGCCGTGTCGAGAAATGGTTCGTGCTGCGGCCGCATCGCGAGGTCGCGTCGCAGTATCGGGCGAAGGGCGTCGACGCTGCCGCGCGGTTGCCGGGTCGTCGTCGAGGCGCATCGCTGCGACCGGTCGGCGTGCTCGACGCCGACTGCCGCCGCCGACGCCGCCCGCCTGCGGGATACAACCCGTATTTCGATCGTTCCGCCGACCTGACCGCGTCGGCGGTGTCGCCATGCGGTTCAACCCACAGGAAACGACGGGCAGCCGCGTGCGGCTGCGCTACAGCGTCGATCTGCACTACGACGTCGCCGGCCGGCCGAATTCCTGCTCAACGTGCACGCGGCGAAGACGACGCGCCAGACGTGCGTCGACGAGCAGTTCGACGCTGACGCCCCGCGCTGCCGTGGTCGGTCGAGCGTCGATCCGGTCGACCGGCAACCGCATCGCCGCGTTCAGCGCGCGCCGCCGGGCAGCCTCGTCGTGCGACTACGCGGCGCTCGTCGAGATCGCGCACCGGATCGTCGATCCCGCCGACGTCGTCGCCGGAGGCGCCTGCCGCGCTGCCGGCGGACACGCTGCGCTTTCTCTATCCCAGCCGCTATTGCCAGGCCGACCTCGTCCAGCAGCACGCGTGGGATATCTTCGGCCAGCATGCCGCGCGGCTATGCGCAGGTGCGCGCCGTGCGCGACTGGGTTCGCGCGCAACGTCTGCGTTCAAGATCGGAACGTCGACGCAGCACGACGTCGGTGGTCGACACGCTGCGCGACGGCGCCGGCGTCTGCCGCGACTTCGCGCACACGATGATCGCGTACTGCCGCGCGCTCAACTATCCGGCGCGCTTCGTGACCGGCGTCGACTACGGCGCGGATCCGGCGCTGGGGCCGCCCGATTTCCACGCCTACGTCGAGGTGTTCATCGGCGGCGTCGTGGTACCTGTTCGATCCGACCGGGATCTCGCCGGTCACGGGCCTCCTGCGCATCGGCACCGGCCGCGACGCCGCCGAGTCTCGTTTGCGACGATCTTCGGGCCGGTGCGCACCGGCATGCCGCGGGTCGACTTCGCGCCGATCGAGGATCCGGCGCCGGGCTTCGTCGCTGCCCGTTGCGACCGAGCTCGCGGTGTCGACCGCCGATTGACGCGCGCCGGCCGGAGCCGCGCTCAGGCGCTCAGGCCGGCGTCGCCGGCGCGCGCGGCGCGCGTCTGCTCGCGCGGCGGCCTCTCGAGCGGAATGTTGACCTCGATCATCGTGCCGCCTTCGGGCCGGCGGCCGATCGAGAATTCGCCGTGCAGCGCCCGCACGCGCTGGCGCATGCCGGCGATGCCGTGCGACAGCAGGTTGTTCTGCGCGTCCTCGGGGATGCCGATGCCGTCGTCCTCGATCAGCAGCGTGACGTTGTCGTCGGCGATGCGTCGAGCTCGACGCTGACGTTCTTCGCGCGCGCGTACTTGACGATGTTGGTCAGCGCTTCCTGCACGATCCGGTAGAGCGCGATCGACACGTGCGGATCGATGCGCGCTGTCGTCGGCCGGCATCGACGAGCGTGCACTTGAGCCCCGCGCGGTCGCAGATCTCGTGGACCTGCCAGTCGAGCGCCGGCGGCCAGGCCGAGATTGTCGAGCAGCGTCGGCCGCAGTTCCTCGATGATCCGCCGCTTGATCTGCACGCCGTCGTCCAGCGCCTGCAGCGCGCGCTCGAGCTTCGCCGCGGCCTCCGGGTCGCGTCCCTTGCATGCGCTTCTCCACCCATGCGACGTCCATCTTCGCGCTGACCAGGATGCCGCCGAGCTCGTCGTGGATGTCGCGCGCGAGCTTCGACTTCTCGTCCTCGCGCACCACCTGCAGGTGGTTGGACAGCTCCGACAGCGTCCGCCGTGCGCTCCTCGACCAGCGCTTCGAGCCGCTGCTTGTCCTCCTGCATGCTGCGCCGGCGCTCCTCGCGCTGCTGCGCGTCGCGGCGCGCGAGCAGCCAGACGACGAGCAGCAGCGCGACGGTGAACGCGGTCATCATCTGCATGCCGACCCGCGCGAACGCGATGTCGGCCGGCCCAGCGGTTCGTCGCCTCGTCGAGCTGGCGGCGGTGCGTCGCCGACCATGCCGTCGACTTCGGCGCGGATCTCGTCCATCGTCCGCTTGCCGATGCCGGTGTCCAGCAGCGCCTGCGCCGCCTGCGGTGCCGTCCTTCTTGTACAGCGCGATCGCCGCCTCGAGCTCGGCGAGCTTCTTGCCGACGAGCGTCGTTGAGCCGCCCCAGCGCGTCGCGCTGCGCGACGCGTGCCGTTCGGCGACGAGCAGCTTCGCGCAAGCGGTGGAACGCGCCGTCGATCTTCGGCACCGCGGCGTTGTAGGGCTCGAGGTATTCGTCCTTGCCGGTCAGCAGGTAGCCGCGCTGGCCGGTCTCGGCGTCGACGATCAGCGCCAGCGTCTCGTGCAGCGTCGGCCTGCATTTCGAGCGCGACCGCCATCTGCCGGTTGGCGATCTCGAGGCGGCGATAGCCGAGCTCCGCATAGACGGCGATCGCGAGCGACGCGACGATCCCCAGCACCAGCGGGATGACGATCTTGAGGGGGAGAACCGATTTCAACGGGCCGAGGCGAACGCGCACGAGTGAGTCGCGCGTCCACTATACGCAACACGCGCGCCGGTCCTCAACGGATGTGCGGCTGCGCGCCGGGCCGGAAGGGAGCGCGACGCGCGTCGGCTCCGGGGCGCCCGAACGCCCCGTCGCCGACTCCCCGAGGCTGCTAGGGTATCCGCTCGAAAAGGCTGCGATTCGTGCGGGCTCGGCGCGACCGCTCCGCCTTCGTTTTCCCAAGTCTCGGTGGGATTGCGCGCAGCGTGCGCGATTTGAACGTACCGGTGATCGAGCCAGCGCTTCAAGCCCCACAGCACGGCCGCGAGCGCCGTCGCGGTAATGATGCGATGCATAGGGCGCCCTCGCTTCGCGAAATTGGACGAATATGATGCGGCAACGGGCGAGCACCCTGCTAGTTCTTCTCCGCCTGATCGAGCGAAGGCGACGAATGGTTGTTGCCGTGGCCCGCCATCGGCATCGATTTCGATTGCTCCGCCGGACTCAGCGTCGATAGCGGCTTGGTGTCGGCGCTGTCCGTTCCGCCTTTCGTTTCTCGGGGGACTCCGAAAGTTGAGTCGAACGAGCGACGAGGGCTCCGCGGCTTCCGCTGCCGGGCTCGTCGTTTCCTGCTGAGACGAATCGATTGTCGATGCCGCGAGCTTCGGGAGATCGACCGGCGTTTCGGTTGCGGGCGGCTCCGCGACCGCGCCCGTCACGATCGGCGACGTCTACGCAGGCGGAACCGGGACCGCCGCCGGCAACGTGTCGGGCGGTTGGCTCGACGTCGCCGCCACCGTGGACGAGGACGACGCGGCGTTGCGCGCGTCGGCTGCCTGATCGGGCGTACGGGACACGTCATTGACAAGCGGCAACGATTCCTGCGCACAACATGGCACGCGACGATGGGATGGATTCGCATGGTTGTCTCCTTGTGAAGTCCTCGCGACGATATCGCGCCGCGACTTCGCCAACCACCCGGGCATCGCGGAACACGATGTAGGAGCAATCGGATGATCGCTGTAGGAATTTCGCGTGACTTCGAAAGCGGCGGAAGCCTGCGTCGCGAACAGGGGTGGCGCGTCGGCGCTATCCGACACGGGAATGCAACGATCACCGCTCCGCGGTCGACGAGGCGACGGTCTACATTGGTCGACGTCATCAACCAGCGATGGAGCTCGACAATGACGTATCTCCGTGGTCTAGTCAGAATCCCGCGCTTGCTCGTCGGAGCGACGCTTGCGAATCTGTCCGTGATTGCACCTGCGCTCGCGGCCCCGACGTTCTCGCTGCCATTCGACATCACCGCGTTCGGGACCCGCGAGTGGCTCCTCTACGGCTCGATTGCGCTTCTCGTGATCGCGTTGGCCGCCAAGGTAATCAGGGGCCACTATCACTCGGAACCGCCGCCGCAAGGTCCGGATCTGCGTTGGTGGAAGAACCCGCCGCCGAACCCGCAGGTTTGAGGCAGCGATCATGCCTACGCGCTTCGTGGTCGCAGGGTTGCACTTCTTCGGGCTTGCCGCAGCCGTCGCGATCGTCGTAGCGCTGCTGGCGCCGATCGACGCGATCCGGTTCCTCGGTGTGGTCGCGCTCGCATGCGCGGGGACAGGTTTCCTCGTCGAGCTCTACGCGTTGCAGCGGCTCGATCCGGCAGGCCTTCCTCGCGTTGAGCGCGCGATTTCGGGGATCGCTTGATCGGATGCGCGCATTCGGCTCGCGCACGGCCAAGTCCTACACCGGCGCGACGCAGTCGTCGTCGTCCTCGCGCTCGGTCTGGTGAGCGGCGGTGCACGCGCGCGATGTGCGGCGATAACCATGATCTCGACGCGGCGTCGTCCTACACGTCGATCGGCCACCGTCCGGTTATCTCGATGCGCGCAAGCACAGACACTGCGACGGTGCGACAGCAGATGTCGGTCGTGCGCAGTTCGAAGTAACCACTCTTGTGAAAGGATTCTGATCATGATGAAGAAGCTCATGCTGGTCCTCGTCGCATTGACGATCGGGTCGCCGGTGTTGCTGACAGGCTGCAACACGATGCAAGGCGCCGGCCGTGACGTCGAAAAGGCGGGCAACAAGATCCAGGAGGAGGCGGTGGAGCACAAGAAGTATTGATGCTCCGTTCAGGTCTTTCGTGCGCGAAGCGGTTGTCAACGACGACCGCTGTCGCGCGTTATTGATTTGACGGATCGGCTCCGCCTTCGGTGAATCAATTCGGAGGTTTTGTTCATGCGATTCAAATTGCGAACCATGCATGTCCGGGTGTTGCCGCGATCGGCGTCGCTGCGCAGGCGGCAGCTCAGATCACTTTTTACGAGGGCGACGGCTTTCACGGGCGCACTTTCACGGTCGACAACGTCGTCCCGAACTTTCAGCCGCTGGGGTTCAACGACCGCGCACGCTCGGCGATCGTCGACAGCGGAACCTGGCAGGTGTGCGAGCACGCGGACTTCCAGGGGCGTTGCGTGATCCTCGGCCCCGGAAGGTACGACCTCGCGCGGATGGATCTGTACAAGCAGATCTCGTCGGTGCGCCCGGCGGACTATCAGGCGGGCTACAACGCGCCGCAGTACGCAGCGCCGCAGTCGCAGCGCCTGCCTATCCAGAATCCGCCGTCGTATCCGTATTACCGGCGCCCGAACGAGCAGCTCTACGAGGCGCCCGTTACTTCTGTGCACGCGGTCGTCGGACCGCCCGAGCAGCGGTGCTGGGTCGAGCGCCAGCAGGCGTACGAGGATCGCCAGCCCAACGTTCCGGGCGCGATCATCGGCGGCGTGATCGGCGGCGTGCTGGGCCATCAGATCGGCGGCGGGCGCGGACGTGACGTGGCAACGGCGGGCGGTGCGGTCGCCGGCGCGGCGATCGGCGCGAACGTCGGTCGCGACGGCGGATACGCGTACGACCGTGACGTTCAGCGCTGCGAGAACGTCTCGGGCAACATGCGGCCCGACTATTGGGACGTGACGTATAACTTCCGGGGGATCGAGCATCGCGTGCAATTGAGCACGCCTCCGGGCCCCACGATCGCCGTCAATGCCGACGGCGAGCCGCGAGGGTAGCGGTGTCGCACGAGAAGCTTTGCAGAGCGGCCCTTCGGGGCCGCTTCGCCAAGGTCCGTCATCGACCGATGACTTGTCGACTTCAACTCACCGCTCACACGAGGTAACGCCATGCCTTCGATCCGAAATCTGATGCGGACGCTCCTGGTGCTGGCATGCGCTCAGCTCGCGATCTTCGCGGGTGTCGCGATCGCCGACCCGCCGGCGCGCGTCGCGCGCCTTGCGTACATCCAGGGACCGGTCAGTTTTGCGCCGGCGGGCGAGGACGAATGGGTCGTCGCAACGGCCAATCGTCCGCTCGTCGCGGGCGACCGCATCTGGTCCGACGCCGCGGCGCGCACCGAGTTCCAGGTCGGCTCCGCGGTGCTGCGCTTCGGCGCCTCGACGAGCGCGACGGTGCTCAATCTCGACGATCGGATCGCCCAGTTCGAAGTGACGGAGGGCAGCGTAAATGTCAACGCGCGCCGCCTTGGCGCCGAACGAAGTCGTCGAAATCGATACGCCGAACCTCGCGCTGACGATCAGGCGCCCGGGCGTGTATCGGATCGAGGTCGACGCCAACGGCGACTCGACCGCAGTGGGTGTCCGGCGCGGCGAAGCCGAAGTGTACGGCGAGGGCGCCGCCTACGTGATCCCGAGCGGCCAGTTTTATCGGTTCTACGCGACCGGTCTTCAGCAACGCCAGTATGCCGCGCTGCCGGCGCCCGACGAGTTCGACCAATGGGCGGCGTCGCGCGATCAGCAGTACGCAGCGCTTCCGTCGCTGCACGCTATGTCGCACCCGAAGTAATCGGATACCAGGATCTCGACCAGTACGGCACGTGGAGCTCCGTTCCCGAATACGGCAACGTGTGGACTCCCGAATCGAGTGGCAGCGGATTGGGCGCCGTATCGCGACGGCCGCTGGTCGTGGATCGAGCCGTGGGGCTGGACGTGGGTCGACGCTGAGCCATGGGGCTTCGCGCCGTACCATTACGGTCGCTGGGCATACGTGGGCGACCGATGGTGCTGGGTGCCTGGACCGCGAACGGTGCGTCCGGTTTACGCGCCCGCGCTCGTTGCCTTTGTAGGCGGCCCGAATTTCAGCGTGTCGGTCTCGGCTGGATCCGCCGCGCCCGTTGGCGTGGTTCCCGCTGGCGCCCGGCGAAGTCTATCTGCCGTCCTATCGCGTGAGCCGCGAGTATTTCAACCGCGTGAACGTCACCAACACGGTCGATCAACACGACGGTCGTCAACAACTATTACAACAACAACAATGTCGCGAACATCGCCTATCGCAACCGGCAGCGCCGCGCGCGATTACTGCGGTGCCTGCGGACGTTTTCGCGCAGTCGAGGCCTGTCGCGGCGGTCGGCGGTTCAGGTCGCCACGGTCGACATGTCGAAGCTGCAGGTCGCGATGGCCCCGCCGGTCGCTCCGACGCGCGCCAGCGTGCTTGCCGCGGCGCACGGCACCGCATCGGCCGGCAGACCAGGTGCAGAGACGCGAGGTGGTCGCCAAGACCAAGCCGGCGCCGACGCCGCCGCCGTTCCAGTCGAGAGAACAGGCGTTGGCGAAGCAGGCCGGCCGTCAGCACGATTCGAGCGCGGTCGCTTCGGCCGCGCCGGCAGCCAAGGCGGACGAGCGCAGAGTGCGGGTCGTGACGGCACGAGCGTCGACCCGAACCGGCGCCGAAGGGACGGATACCGCGGGCGCTCCCGGCAAGGGCGAGGCTCCCGTCGCCGCGCAGGGCACGGCTCCAGTGCCGGGTGCTGCCGAACCGTCAGGAAGCCGGCAAGAGCGCGAGAAGAGGCGCAGCAAGCGGCTCAGAGCAGCAGCAGGAGCAACAGCGGGCGCAGCAGCAGGAGCAGCAGAAGGCAGCAACAGCAAGCAGCAAGCGTCAGCAGCAAGCAAGGAACAGCAGCAGACGGCGCGCAACAGCAGGAGCAGCAAAAGGCGCAGCGCAGGCAGCGCGTGCAGCAGCAGCAGGAGCGAGCAGCAGGCGCAAGCAGCAGCAGGAGCAGCAGCGGCGCGCAGCAGCAGCAGGAGCAGCAAAAGGCGCAGCAGGCAGCGCGCCAGCAACAGCAGCAGGAGCAGCAGAAGGCACAACAGTCGGCGCGCCAGCAGCAACAGGACCAGCAACGGGCGCAACAGCAAGAGCAGCAGCGAGCCGCAGCAGGCAGCGCGCCAGCAACAGCAGGAGCAGCAGAAGCAGCCAGCAGCAGGCAGCGCGCCAGCAACAGCAGGAGCAGCAAGCAGCGCGCAACAGGCCGCCAGCAGCAGGACCAGGCCAGCCAGCAGCAGGAGCAGCAAGAGCGCAGCAGGCAGGCGCGCCAGCAGACAGCAGCAGGAGCAGCAGCGGGCGCAACAGGAGCGCGCGCATCAGGCGCCGCCGGCCGCCAAGGGCAAGGACAAGGATAAGGACGAAGACAAGCAGGCAAAGGGCTAGCGCCGGAAATTCGAAGCGCGGTTCGAGCGAACGCAGCACTCGCGCCCATGTGCACGCAGCTTGCGCATGGGCGCAATCATTTCCGGGGTGAAAGCGCGAGTCTTGGGGATCGGGAGCGGCGCGCGGCGCGCGCTCAGAGCATGCCTTCGAGCGGCAAGAGCGAGAGCATCTGGATCAGCGTGCGCCTGCCGGCGTCCACGTCGGGCTCGGCGTCGATGCGCATGCTCTGGCCGCTCGACTTCGGTCACCCACTCGATCGACTTGCCCCCGCCAGCCGCAGTCGACGAGGCGTAGCTTGTAGCTGTTCGCCGGCTGGGCGATCGCCTCGAAGCGTGCGGCGATCTCGCGCGCGACCTGCGGGCTGTCGATGATCACCCCGATCTCCGTGTTGATGTCGAGCGAGCGCTGATCGAAATTCATCGAGCCGACGAACGCGCGCTGGTTGTCGATGACGATCACCTTCGCGTGAAGCCCGAACTGGTTCGAGGCGCCGGACTTGATGAGACCGTGGCCCGATTCGGGCTTGCCCAGCTCGGGCCGGACTTCGTAGAGCTCGCATCCGGCCTCGAGCAGCGGGACGCGGTAGCGCATGTAACCGACGTGCACGATCGGCATGTCGGTGGAGGCCAGCGAATTCGTCAGGATCCGGACGCGCACGCCGCGCTCGCGCAGCCGGCGTATCAATGCCATCTCGCTCTCGCCCGGCACGAGGTAGGGCGAGACGAGGATGAGATCGCGCTGCGCGCGCTCGACCTCCTCGGCGACGCGGTGCCACATCAGGCGTCCCGGCTGGTCGCCGCGCTCGACCTGCGCCTTGTCGGGGGTGTCGTACGCAAGCGTCGCCTTCGCCCAGACGAGCGGCGGCTTGCCCGCGAGCGCCTCGGCGAGCGAAATCCCGCTTCGGCAGCGACTGGATGTAGCTGGAAGTCCGCCATCTTGTCCCTGTGCGCGGCGAGCGCCTTCCGGTCGGTTTCGAGATCGGCCGCCGAAGGCTTGCCGAGCGGCAGCGTCTCGACGGGGACGGCGAGCTTGTCGTTCCAGTAGAGATCGAAGCTCCTCGAAAGCTCTCGCACCATCGGGCCCACGACGGCGAGGTCGAAATCGCCGAACTCGATCTGCGAGCTCGCCTGGAAATAGGCGTCGCCGACGTTGCGCCCGCCGGTCACGGCGATCGCGTTGTCGCCGATGAAGAGCTTGTTGTGCATTCGATAGTTGAGGCGGCGGCCTCCGACGACGAACTCGGCCCAGCGGAAAACTGAGAGCTCGCGCCGCACGACGAACGGGTTGAAGATGCGGATCTCGATGTTCGGGTGCGCCGCGAGAGGGCGTATCGCCGAGCCCACGTCGAACGCCTCCGCGTCGTCGAGCAGCAGGCGCACGCGCACGCCGCGATCCGCAGCCTCGAGCAACGCCTGCAGCAGGAGCTTGCCGGTGTCGTCCTGCTGCAACAGGAAGTACTGGACGTCGAGCGTGCGCTCGACGCTCTGGCGGCGATCTCCTGGCGCACCATGAACGCGTTCGTCCCGTCGATCAGGAGACGAAACCCCGAAAGGCCGGGATGCTCCTTCGCCTGGGCCTCGAACCGCTTGCCGAGCGCCGTGGACTCGGGCGCGCGAGCGCCGTCGAAACCTCTTTGGGGCCGTCCATGCCGGGCGGAAGCGTCGCGCACCCGCCTGCGAGCATCGCGATCGCCGTCAGCGCTGCGACGATGCCGCGGCGAATGGCGAGCCCGCTGGGCGCGCACTGGCCCTTCAGTTGCAGCCACGTCGGCGATCCGGTATTTGCGGTCAAACGCTTCTCCTGTTCGCTTGCTCGGACGATCCTCACTGCCTGGAGCACCGTCTTTCGGCAACGTTTTCCGCGCCGCGGGCACAATTTACAAACCGGTGGCGGTGCCGGCAGTCCTCGGGCCGCGACCGGTCGATCAACACCGCAACGCCTCGTCCCGCGAACCGCGGGAGAACCGCAATCAGGTTGCCTTTACCACCAGCTTGTCGACAACCTGCCGGACGCCGCTCAACGCGCCGGCAATCTGCACCGCACGCTGGCGCAGCACGTCGGAGTCGACGCTGCCGGCAAGCGTGACCACGGCATCGCGCGTCTGGACGTCGATCTGCAGCGTCTTGAGACCCGGCTCCGCGAACAGCGCCGCCTTGACCTTGGCCGTGACTGCTGCGTCATCGACGGCGTTGGCGGCGGTTGCGGCGATGGTCTTGGTGTTCGTCGCGACCTGGCTTGCCGCGCGATCGATCTTTTGCCCGGCCGTCTCTGCCGGGTGCTTTTCCTGATTGCAGCCCGAGGCGATCAACGCGACCCCGGCGACGATCGCCGTGTACAGCAGGCGTTTCCCGACTTCCGTCATCCCGTTCCTCCGTTTTCGCTGCGGACCTGTCGCCTCGAAGCCACGCCGCGACGCAGTCCGCCCGCTCTACATACCTTCTTTTAGCAACAGATGTGCCATTGCGCCGTTTCGTTCCAGTCACTCGCGTCGCTGCAGAAGGCGGCCCCGCGCGGGCCGGCGGGTAGGAAATGTCTTACTCCAGTTTTCTCGTGGGTCCGATAGCGGCGACCCACAGCGGGGTGCGATTCTCCAATCGAGTTCGGGAATCACTCTCCCCCTGTCCCCGCCCCGGGGACAGTACTCGTTCGAGGGTCCTCCCACCCTCGAGCTCTCATTGGGCGGATGCGTGCATCCGCCCTTCTTTTTGCGCGCAGCAGGAAAGAGGCTTGCGAGCGGTCGGCGCCGCAGGCTCGATCGCCGAATTGCCGATCCGGGGGATCTTTCGAGGAGAATCAGCCGTTGCGGACGCTTCCGCGTCGGCGTCGACGAACATCAGGCTCGTCAGGTCGTCGGCGTGCTCCTCCTCCTTCGCGAGGATGTCTTCGAGCAGCCGGCGGGACGTCGGATCCCGGTCGCCGATGAACAGGATCATCTCGCGGTAGGACTCGATGGCGATGCGCTCGGCAACGAGATCCTCCTGCATCATTTCGCGCAGCGACTGGCCTTCGGCATACTCGGCGTGGCTGCGCTCGCTCAATCCCTGCGGATTGAAGTCCGGGGACCCGCCGAGCTGGACGATTCGCGCGGCGATCCGGTCGGCGTGGCCGAGCTCGTCCTTCGCGTGCTCGTCGAATTCTTCCCTGGCCGCGGCTGCGTGCGGGCCCTGCGCCATGTAGTAGTGGCGCTTGTACCGCAGGACGCAGACGAGCTCGGTGGCGAGCGCCTCGTTCAGCAGGCCGAGGATCGCATTGCGGTCCGCGTCGTAGTCGGTGGTGACCGCGCCGCGCTCGACGTGCTGCCGCGCGCGCTCGCGCAGCGTCTTGACGTCGGTCAGCACGTCGCGATTGCCCGCGCTGTCCGGCGCAAGACGCGCTCCTGGACGCTCGACGGTCTCGTTATCCATGGACCGCCTGGCGAGGTTCTCGGCGACGAAATCCCAGTTGAGCAGTTTCGCGATCACCGCCTCGACGTGGTCGGCGCGCTTGTTCTGGTAATCGAGATAGTAGGCGTGCTCCCAGACGTCGAGCGTGAGCAGCGGCGTCTGCCCGGCGACGAAGGGCACGTCGGCGTTCGACGTCTTGACGACCTTCAGCTTGCCGCCGTCGGCGACGAGCCAGGCCCAGCCGCTGCCGAACTGCTCGACGGCCGCCGTGGCGAGGTCCTTCCGGAACTGCTCGACGCTGCCGAACGCGCCGGTGATCTGGTCGCGAAGCGTGCCCTTCGGATCGCCGCCGCCGCCCGGCTTCAGGCAGCGCCAGTAGAACGCGTGATTCCACGCCTGGGCCGCATTGTTGAAGATCTTCGTCTTGTCGGCCTTTCCCGCGCACGCGCGGACGATCGCCTCGAGCGGCTGATCCGCGAGCTCGGTTCCGGCGATCAGCTTGTTCAGCGTGTCGACGTAGGTCTTGTGGTGCTTGCCGTAGTGGAATTCGAGCGTGCGTGCCGAGATCACCGGGGCGAGCGCATCCTCGGCGTAGGGCAGCCGCGGAAGGGTGATCGGGGTACCGGAACCCTCGCGTTGCGCGGTTGCGCCGCGAGCCGTATTCAGTGCATCGGAAGTGCTCATGCGTGATCTCCTGTTTCCGTGCGGCGGAACGATCCGGCCCGTCAGCGATGCTTGAAGTACTGGACGTCCCGCTCGTGCTGCTTTGCCGCCTCGAGCGAATCGAAAGTGCCGAGATTGCGGCGCCTGCCGGTCTTTGCATCCTTCTTCACCGAGAAGAGACGATATCGGCCTGACTTGAGCTTCCTGATCATTGCGATCCTCCGGGATAGACGCGCGGCGGCGAATAGGGAATCGGCGACCCGGGCATCCGCGCCGGCGAAGCGCTCGGCCGCGGCGAGTCCGTGCGCGACGGCGCCGCCGACTGCGCGGCTGTCGCCGACGAGCTTGTTGTAGATCGTCTTGACGCTCACGCCGAGCATTTCCGCGGTGCGCCGCTTGTTGCCGCCGCAATGCCGAAGCGTCGCCAGCAGCACCTCGCGCTCGGCGTCGGCGAGCGTCGTGCCGATCGGAATCTGCACGCATTCGCGCTGGTCGGGACCGGCGACCGATGCGTGCCGGATGGGCTGCAGGTCGAGAACGACGACGCTCGTCGCAAAGCACGAAGCTCCGCTCGACGCAATTCCTGAGCTCGCGCACGTTGCCCGGCCACGAGTGCGTTCGCGCGAGCGCGAGGGTGCCCGGGTCGAAGCGCTTGCGCGTGCCGTACTCGTGGTTCAGGCGTTCCAGGAACGCGCGCGCCAGCAGCTCGATGTCGTCGCCCCGGCGCCGCAGCGGCGGCAGGCGCACGACGAATACGGCGAGCCGATAGAACAGATCCTCGCGCAAACGGCGGTCGCGCAGGATCGCCTCGGGCGGGTGATTGCTCGCCGTGACGATGCGGACGTCGACGGCGATCTCCTCGGTGCCGCCGACGCGCACCATGCGGCCGGTTTCGAGGACGCGCAGCATCTTCGTCTGCAGGTCGAGCGGCATCTCGGTGATCTCGTCGAGAAGCAGCGTTCCGCCCGCCGCGCGCTCGAAATAGCCCTGATGCTGGCGCACGGCGCCGGTGAAGGCGCCGCGCTCGTAGCCGAAGAGCTCGGCCTCGACCAGGTTCGCAGGGATCGCGCCGCAGTTGACGGCGACGATGGGTCCGCTGGATCGCGCGCTGTGCGCGTGCAGGAACTGCGCGGCGAGCTCCTTGCCGGTCCCCGACTCGCCGACCAGCATCACGGTCGCTTGCGTCGACGCGACACGGCGCAACTGGGCGGCGACGTGCGTCATCTCAGGCGATTCACCGATCAGCTCGCCGTTGCGGGGAACTTTGGCGGCCCCACCTCCGCGCCCACGCGAGGATCCCGTCGGGTGCGGAAAGGTCGCAATCGTCGTAGGCGCTGCGTGCGCCGTCGATGCAACGCCGGGAAAATGAATGAAAGAAACGTTGCCTTCTTGGAATTCGTTGGTCATGGCGATGCCCCAGTTTCCGCGACGGCGCTCCCGTCGCCGTCCCAATAGTGGCGATTCCCCCATGGGGCGACTGTAAGAACGGACAGCGACTTGTTGTAGGGCAACTCCCGTCACGGCGTCGGAAGCCCCCTACACCGAGATGCGCCCCCGGAAGGCTGACAAGTGGCTGCCGCGGCGTTTGTAATCGGTGCACGGCGGTGTAAAGCCTGCATCGGCCGGTGCGGGGAGGTTCTGCTGCAAGTCGCTGATTCCGTGAGCCACGAGTGCGTGGCATGCTCGATGCGTATGCGCGGACGCCGGACCGGCCGCAATGAGGAGAGCACATGAATCCCGTGATCTGGTTCGTCGTCGGTGGACTGCTGGGATGGTTGACGTGCGTGGAGCTGGATCCGCGGAACGCGCAGGGTCGGGCGATGAACGTCGTTGCGGGCGCGTGCGGAGCGCTCGGCGCCGGCTTTCTTCTGACGACAGCGATCGGGCTCGACGCCGTCCGCTCCGGCGAGTTCAGCCTCGCCGGACTGGTCGAAGCGGCGTTTGGAGCGATCGTGCTCCTGGTGCTCGTCAACCTGATCCGCCTGACGCGCGTCCCCTGAAGCGCCCAGGGACGGCGGTGCGCGGGTGCGCGGATACGGACTGGCTCGGCCTCAGGTCTCGAGGTGCTCGGCGCCGATCGCCTTCCATTCCCCTTCGAAGAGCTGCGCATCGTGTTCGCTGCGCGCCTTCACCCCGAGAAGGATGCCGCCGTCCTTGATTGCGGCCTCGTAGCGGTCGATCCGCTCCTTCGGTATGCCCCAATCGTGGAGCGCGCCGATCAACCCGCCGGTCACCGCGGCGGCGCCGGCCGCCGTCAACGCCTGGGCGATGGGACCGGCGATGACGAGACCCGGGACGAGCAGGAACGTGCCGACCGCGGTGATCGCCGTGAACAGCGTTCCGAGCGTTCCGCCCGCCGGTCCCCCGAGGTCGACGCCCTCGGTGTCCTTGCTCGCCAGCGCGGAGTCCTTGGCTGTGCGCGACGCGAAGTGACGCCGGCGGGCGTCGTCGTCGATCACCATGTTGATGTCGGCCGGCGCGTAACCGCGCGAGGTGACGGCGGCAATCGCGCGCTCGGCGCTCTTGCGGTCCCGGAACAAGCCGGTGACCATCTTCGGTTTGTCTGCGGATGCCGCGGCCATGATCAGTTGGAAGCGGTACTCGCGGTTCGGCGGGCTGCGCGGCGCAGGATCTCCGAGCGGATTTCGGCGTACTGCTTGCGCGTCTCGCCCTCGATCAGCGCCGGTCCGATGAGGGGAGGGACCCAGACGTTCGGCGTATAGCGCCCGCTGTTCGAGATGTGCACCAGCCCATCGAGATCGGCGATGCGCGTCGTGAAGAACGATGCCTTGAGATCGCCGCTCACCAGCCGCGACCGGATCTCGGCGACGGGGACCAGCTCGACCTCGCGCACGTTGTCGAAGGCGAAGGTCAAGGGACCGCGCGTGACCTTGCCTTTCTGGTGGACCGTGAGCACGTTGTCGACGCGGCTCTCGACGCCGCTGAACGTGAGGTTCGAGATGAACGCCGCCATGTTGTCGTAGTCGGTCAGGACATCCCACACGATCGGCATCGGCGCACGGACGGGGCAATCGATCTCGACGAGGATTTCGGCGCCCGCCTTCCGCACGCGAACGACGATGTCCTGGTCGGGGGACGCAGGCGCGGGAGGAAGGTTCGCCGCGGCGGCAGCCAGCGGCAGGGCACGGCGGTGACGCAGAGCGCTGCGATCCATCGCCGGCGGGTGAAGACAGGCGGGGCGGAAGCGTCGCGGAACGAGCGGGAGACCGTGTGCGCATACGGCGATTCTAGCGGCGCTGCGCGGGACAGCCATGAGCGGATCGATGAATGCCATGTAGGACAGCCATGGAGGTCTCCTACTGTTCGCTGTAAGAGAATTCCGACAAACGATAAATCGAGCGTCCTATGGATCGGCAGCCGTCGACCGGCAGAATCGAAGCTCCCGCTCAGCAAACTCCGGGGTTTTCATGCTCGCCGATCTTGCGGCCGCCTGCATGGCGCTGCTTTCCGTGTATGCGCAATGGAGCATTCCACGCCAGACCGAGGGGCGAGCGCGAGCGCTCTGGGCACGGCTGCTGCTCGCGGGAGCGGGGACCGCGGTGGGTTTGCTCGCCGTCAAGTTCGGCCACGTCGCCGACGTCGGAGAAACGTCGTCGCTCGCGCTGTTCCTGATCGGCTTCGGGCAGGTCCACGCGCCGGCGGCGGTCGTCTTGTTGCTCAAGAGCCAGCGCGCGGGATCAGCCGTACTGACGCGCGAATGAGCGCAACTCCTGAGCGGGGTTGATCGAGCCGATTGCGGCCGGTTCCGGCGGCCGGCGCCGGCTGAAACGAAAGGAGTCGAAATGGCCCGATGCGATCGTTGCGGGAACGACTACGACAAATCCTTCACGGTTTCACGCGACGGATCCGTCCACACCTTCGACAGCTTCGAGTGCGCGATCTCGATGCTCGCTCCCGAGTGCGCGCATTGCAAGTGCAAGATCATCGGCCATGGTGTGGAGGCGAACGGCAAATTCTACTGCTGCGTCCACTGCGCAACGAGGTCGGGAGTAGGCGGACTGCGCGACCGCGAGGACGCGCGCGCCGCCTGATCACCGGTCAGGTCGGGAGAGCGGGGGGCCGTCGTTCGCGGCCGGTGCGGGCGGGCTTCCGCGAAGCGCCGGAGCGCCGGTCGCAGGCTCCTCCGGCAGAGGGCCGCGCACCGATCCGTCCTCGTTGCGTTCCAGTGCCGGGAGGAAGACCTTCACGTGGGTGCCGGCGCCGATCTCGCTGTCGATCCGGATGTGCCCGCCCGACTGCTTCACGAATCCATACGCCATCGACAACCCGAGCCCCGACCCCTTTCCCGCATCCTTCGTCGTGAAGAAGGGATCGAACACGCGATCGAGGTGCTCGTGCGCGATGCCGCAGCCGGTGTCGCTGACTGTCAGCGTGACATAGGACCCCGGCGCCACGTCGTCCGCCGACACCCCGGCGACGTCTTCGTTTCCCGTCCGAATGCAAAGCCGCCCTCCCTGCGGCATCGCATCGCGGGCGTTGACGACGAGGTTGAGCAGGACGCTCTCGAGCTGATTGCGATCGGCGTAGACCGGACGAGCGTCCGTCGCCAGCTCCGTTTCGAGATCGATCGCCTCGCCCAGCGCCCGCCCGATGATCTCCGTCATGTCGCCGACCAGCGCGTTGACGTCGATGACCTTCGGCGCGAGCGGCTGCTGGCGGCTGAAGGCGAGCAGACGCTGGACCAGCTGCTTGGCGCTCAGCGCGGCGCGCTGCGCGGTCGCGGTCACCCGCTCGATCAGCGCGCGGCGCTCGCCTCCGGGCGTCGTCGCGGCCGCCGCGCTTGAGCGTGATCGTCACGATCTCGAGGCTGCCGAGGATCACCTGCAGGATGTTGTTGAAGTCGTGCGCGATGCCGCCGGTCAGCTGGCCGACCGCCTCCATCTTCTGCGCCTGATGCAGCCGCGATTCGGCGTCGCCGCGCCGCTTCGCTTCGGCCTCGAGCGCCGCGGTCCGCTCGAGCACGCGTTGCTCGAGGACCTGGTTCATCCGCTCGAGCTCTCGCTTCGCCGCGCTCAGCGCTTCCTCCGTCGCCTTGCGGTCGGTGATGTCGAGGTCGACGCCGCTGTAGCGAACGGGCGCGCCGCTGCCGTCGCGGATCACCCGGCCGCGGCCGAAGATCCAGCGCAGGTTGCCGTCGGGCCGGATGATCCTGTACTCGATCTCGTACGAATCGTCGCCGCCGTCGAGCGCCTGGCGAAAGCCGGCCACGACGCGGTCGCGATCTTCGGGATGGCGGAGCGCGCGGATCGTCTCGACGGGGACGCTGTCGTGCGTCGGCTCGAGGCCCATGATCCGATAGAACTGCGCCGTTCCGCGAACGCGGTTCGTCGTGAGGTCGATGCTCCAGACGCCGATGCCGGCCGAGCGCTCGGCCAGCGCCAGCGCGTCGCGGTCGAACGCGTCGCCGGCGAGGAGATCGCCCGGATCGTCCGTCGCTCCGGCGGCGCCCGCCTTCGAGCGAGCGCTCGGAAGCGAAGCGCCTCGAGCCATTCTTTTGAGCTCCTGCAGACCAGGGTCGGGTTAGCGATGTTATTGAATCGAGCGTGCATTGTAAAATCGACCGACCCGCGACGGACGCGGGCGATGCGGGAGTCGCCGCCGTCTCCGTGCTGGTCTTCACGTTCGTTTGGAACGACTATTTCTGGTCGCTCGTCCTCGTCCAATCGGATGGGGTGCGCCCGGTCACCGCCGGGCTACAATCGTTGCGAGGGATGTGGCAGACGTCGTGGAACCTGGTGGCCGCGGCATCGCTGCTGGCCGCGCTGCCGCCGGTCGCCGTTTTTTTCGTCATGCAGCGCCCCCTCGTCGCGGGACTCACGTACGCGGCGACGAGCGAGCGATGATCGGGCTTGCGGAAGGGCGTCCGCCGTTCGGCCGCGTCCTACAGCGGATTAGGACGGGTTCCGGCTGATCGGCAAATCGGAACCCGCGAAAGTGCACGGGAATTCGAGGGTGACCGGACCGCGCGCCGTACGACTCGACGCCTACAGTCGCCACCGCCGATCGGAGGGACCATGAAGTCGATACTCGATCCCAGCTTTCGCTACGTGCCGAGCTCGTCGACCGATTTGAGGAAGACGTTCTCGCGTATCCGACGCGAGATGCAGCGGGCCGGGGCGCAAGACGTTCGCTCCGAGACGCCGGCGCCTTCGCGCGTGTTGGCATTCACGCGCGCAAAGGAGGTCGGAACGCCGCGGTAGCGCGTTCGGTTCGCTCAGTTCTCTTTCCCGGCAAGCGGCAACCGAATCACGAATCGTGACGCGTCGGGCGCGATCAGCGCGCCGCCGTGTCGCGCGACAATCACCTGGGCGAGCGACAGCCCGAGCTTCGGCAGCGGCGCGGAAGGCTCGTCGCGCGCCGCGGAGCGCGGGTCGGAGCGTGCTGCGGTCGGATCCGTCGACGCGGGCATGGCGGACTCGCCGATTCCCGTCACGACCTCGCCGGCCGAGACATCGACGCGAACCGGAATCCGGCTGCCGGTCGCAGCGGCGCCCGACGCCGAGCGCAGCACGGCGCCAACCGCCTGCGTCAGGCGGGCTCGATCGCCGCGCACGGGAATCTCGCCGCCCGGTCTTGTCCATTGCAATGCTTGCCGCCTTTCGTTCAGCGTGGCTGCGCACGCGAAGGCTGCGCCGTCGAGGATGTCGCGAAGGTCCATCGAGTCGCACCGAAGCGCCAGCTCGCCGCGCGCGAGCCTCGAATAATCGGCGAGGTCGTCGATCAAAGCCGTGATCCCCTGGACTTGCCGATCGATCAGGTCGAGCGCCCACTGTGCTTGTGCATCGTCGCCCGCACCCGCGCGCAGCAGATGAGCGGCCGTGCGCACGGGACCGAGAATGTTGCGGATCTCGTGCGCAAAGGCCGTGAGGAGCCTGTCGGCAACGGCAGGCGGGCGCTCGCCGCCCGGGTCGTTCGATCCATCCGGCGACGACCCGGTGGTCCGCTGCGAACCGCTTGCCATCTTCGTCGACGCGTAGATTCGCCCGGGTCCGGCCCCGTCAGATCCGGCGGCTGTCCAGCGCCTCCTTCAGCACGCGGCGAAGCGTGTCCGGCGAATAAGGCTTGAGCAGCGCGACGCCGCCGCTCGCGAGCACGTCGTCCAGCGCGTTCGAGTCGCCGGTGACGAGGACCACGGGCAGCGAAGGGCGGATGCTGCGCACGCGCCCGGCGAATTCGATGCCGTTCATTCTCGGCATGACGACGTCCGTGACGACGACGTCGAGCGCCGCGGTCGACTCGAGAATGCGCAGGGCGTCGGCCGCGCTGTCGGCAGTCAGCGGCGTGTGACCCATTTGCTTGAGCAGCGCACCGAGCGCCTCCCGGGTCGCATAGTCGTCGTCGACGATCAGAACCTGCGCATTGACCGACATGTCTCCTCCCTCCCAAGCCGCCGGCGTGCATCCCGTCCCTCCGCAAGAGTGGAGTGATCTTACGCGGTTCTCAATGCCGCAATTTGAAACAGAATGTTTCGCCTCGGCGCTTTCCTGTAGGTCACCGTCCTACAGGGGGTCGCGCCGTCATCCCTACCCGAAATTCAGCGCGCGAGGCGCATCGGCGCGCGCCGAATTTCGTTAATTTTTTGGCTGACCCGATGCAAGGACGCGAGAATGGCGAGCGAGCGACACGACACGCCGGTTGCCGATCAGCAGCCCCGGCCCCCGTTTCCGAAGCAGCATCAGCGCAGCCCCGGGATCGAATCGAAGCTCGACCCGCGGCCGCGCTACGTCTTCCTCGCGTCGAACGCCGATTCATCGTACGTCACCGGAATCATCCTTCCGGTGATGGGCGGCGAGACCAGCGGGGGATGACGGATGGGACTCTGCCCGGTCGACCTTGCGATGTGCGAACGCGCGGGTTGCCGCCGTGACGTCTGCGAGCTCGCCGACGCGTCGCCGCTGCTCGTTTGCTGGGAATGCGGCGCAGTCGAGTCGGAGGCCGTTGCCGCCGGGTTGTGCCTCGCGTGCCTGCGCGTCTACGTCCCCGATCCTGCGACGGAGGTGATCTGAAATGGCACGCGCGCTCTGGAAAGGCGCGATCACGTTCGGCCTGGTCAACATCCCCGTCGAGCTCTACCCGGCGGAAGACCGCAAGTCGTTTCAGTTCTCGATGCTCGACAAGCGCGACTTCTCGCCGGTCGGCTACAAGCGATACAGCAAGGCCTCCGGCAAGGAAGTCGACTGGCAGAACGTCGTCAAGGGCTACGAGTACGAGAAGGACCAGTACGTCGTGCTGTCCGACGAGGATTTCAAGCGCGCCAACGTCAAGGCCACGCAGACGATCGAGATCCGGGCGTTCGTCGGCGCGGACGAGATTCCCGCCGAATATTTCGAGACCCCTTATTACCTGGCGCCCGACAAGCGCGGCCAGAAGGTCTATGCGCTGCTGCGCGAGACGCTGAAGAGCACCCGTCGCATCGCGGTCGCGCAGGTGGTGATCCGCACGACCCCGCACCTCGCCGCAGTCATGCCGAACGGGCGCGCGCTGATGCTGGTCACGCTGCGCTACCAGGACGAGCTGCGGCCGATGAAGGACCTCGACCTCCCGCCGGAAAGCCTCAAGTCTGTCGGAGTGAATCCGAAGGAGCTCGATCTCGCCAAGCGTCTGGTCGGCGACATGTCGGAGCGCTGGGATCCGTCGGAGTTCAAGGACACCTATCACGAAGACCTGATGGCGCGGATCAAGGAGAAGATCAAGCTCGGACAGACGAAGGAGATCACCAAGCCGGAATCGGAGGGGAAGGCCGCGCCACGCTCGGCGGAGGTCATCGACCTCGCGGCGCTCCTCAAGCAAAGCCTCGAGAAGGGCGGCACCGAGCGCAAGCCGGCGGCGCGCAGCACGCGATCGGCCGAGCACGGCAAGCCGAAGCTCCGGCGTGGTCGCGAGGAGCCGCGACGGGCAAGCGCCACGCAAAGACCGCGCCGCGGCGCGGCCGCGCGCCGCAAGCAGGCCTGACGCCAACCGAATGACAATGCCACACATAGATCATGACACTCGAAACCTACCGCGCCAAGCGCGATTTCGCGCGTACCCCTGAGCCGCGCGGCGGGAAGATCGCGCGCCGCGCGCGCAGCGGCGCGTTCGTCGTGCAGAAGCACCTGGCCCGGCCAGCTGCATTACGACTTTCGCCTCGAGCTCGACGGCGTTCTCGTCAGCTGGGCGGTGCCGAAGGGTCCGAGCCTCGACCCCGCCGACAAACGGCTGGCGATGCACGTCGAGGACCATCCGCTCGAATACGCGGATTTCGAAGGCGTCATCCCCGAGGGAGAGTACGGCGGCGGCACGGTCATGGTGTGGGACGCGGGCCGCTGGGTTCCGCGCGGCGACCCGGCCGCCGGCTATCGGGACGGGCATCTGAAGTTCACGCTCCAGGGCCGGAAGCTCAAAGGCAACTGGTCGCTCATCCGCACGCGCAACGGCCGCTACGCCGGCAAGGAGGGACGCGAGGCGTGGCTTCTGATCAAGGAGACCGACGCGTATGCGAAGCCCGGCGGCGATACCGATCGTCGACGCCGCCGCGGAGAGCGTGGTCTCGGGCCGGACGATCCACGAGATCGCGGAGGCGCGCGAGCGCGTGTGGCAATCGAGCCGCTCGGTGGCTGCCAATGTCCACGCCGGCGCGGTGACGCCGGCGCGGTCTTCGAAAGCGCGCGGCACGACGACGGCTGCAGGCGCGCCCGCTGCTGCGAAGAAGCCGCGCGCGCCGCGCCGCACCGCGACCGCCGACCGAGCCGCCGACGGCCGCGAGGCGATCGCCGGGGTCGCCCTCAGCAATCCGGACAAGCTCTACTTTCCCGAGGCAGGGATCACGAAGCGCGATCTCGCGCGATACTACGAGAGCGTCGCGCCGTGGATCCTGCCGCACATCGAGCGAAGGCCCCTGAGTCTCGTGCGCTGTCCCGATGGCTGGTCGAGCCAGTGCTTCTACCAGAAGAACGCCGACCGCAGCGTCCACGAAGCGGTGGCGCGGGTCGAGGTCCCGGGCAGCGACGGCCCGGCAACGTACTTCAGCGCCGGCAGCGCCGCGGCGCTCGTCGGCCTCGTGCAGTGGGGCGTGATCGAGCTCCACCCTTGGGGCGCGCGCTCTCCGCGGCTCGATCGGCCGGACCGGCTGATCTTCGATTTCGATCCCGACGAGGGCCTGTCATGGGATGCGCTCGTCGCGGCCGTGCGCGAGCTGCGCGCGCTGCTCGCCGAGATGCATCTCGTCGGGTTCCTGAAGACGACCGGCGGCAAGGGCCTGCACGTCGTGCTGCCGATACGGGCGACGTTGACGTGGGACGAGGCAAAGTCGTTCAGCCGGGCGGTCGCGGACACTGATGGTGCGCACGACGCCGGACCGCTTCACGACGAACGCATCGAAGGATCAGCGGAAGGGGAAGATCTTCATCGACTATCTGCGCAACGCGTCGGGCGCGACCGCGGTTGCGCCGTACGCCGTTCGCGCGCGGGCGCGCGCCCCTGTCGCGATGCCGATCGCCTGGTCCGATCTGAAGAGCGACGTCCGCTTCGACCACTTCAACATCGGCAACGTCGCCCAGCGTCTCGATCGGCGCACCGATCCATGGGCGGACTTCCTGGGCACGCACCAGGTCATCACCGCGAAGATGCGCAAGCGGCTCGGCTGATGCCGGGCGCCGCTCGGTCGACGCAAGCGATCGAGCCGATCAGCTAATAGGGCGGGCGGTCGCGCCGTGGCCGGCGCCACCCCTGTCGCACCGACGTCCACAGCGCGCGGCCCGTCGGCGACAGCAGGAAGCGCATTCCGCCGGCGAGCGTCGTCACGAATGCCGACAATGCGCGCTGCTTGCGACCGGTGCGCGCCCGGCGCGCAATCGGCGGGTTCCTCGGCCGTGCGCGACAGGCCAAACCCGAGCGCCGCCATGCCGAACACGGCGGCCAGCGGCGTCCAGCGGTTCTTCTGGGCGACGTAGGTGCGCGCGTCTTCCCAATCACGCAGAAGCTGCTCGCGCCGCCGCTCGATTCTGAGCTCGACGAGCCTGACGTCATCGGCTGGAGAACGGTGGGTCGTCACGGGGTTACTCCTCCTTCCGGCGCATTGACGTCGCGACGAAGCTGCCGCAAGCGTTGCCGCGAACAGCAGCTCGTGTGCCTGGCGGCGCATCCACAACGCGAGCAGCGACGCCGGCGGCCACGTTGACGAGCGCGGCGATCGCCAGCGCTCCCGGCCAGGGAACGCCCGCCGACGGTCGCCCAGACGATCGCTGCCGGCAACGAGCGCGAGCCAGGCGCTCACGAATAGTATCGAGATGACGACCGCGGCGCAGACCATTTTCGCGAAGCCGGCGCCCGCGCGCCGCGCCTCGAGCGCCGCGAGCTCGAGATGGTCGCAGAAACAGATCGCGCACATCGCGAATCAACGCTCTCGCTCGCAGCGCGAGCGAAGGCGCCTCCGGATACTCCATTTGCGTTTCCATTGTCACGAGCGCACCTCGACCCAGGGGGATTCGCTGCGAAGGATGACGCCGCGCGCGCTGCGCGGGCATCGGCAATTTGACGCAAATGCTGTAGGAGGCGGGCCGACACCACGATTCGGACGGCGCCGATCGATCGGGGGCGGCGGCGCGCGCACATTGGCAGTCATCATGGATCTCGCTGCAACCGCGCGGCAGAAGGCGCTGCGCCCCCCGAAGCACGCCGCGTGGCCTCGCGCGCTGGCCGGGGGCGGCGCCTTTGCGCTGCAGGTGCTCAAGGCCTTTCGCGCGAACCAGGGGTTGCTGCTCGCGGGCGGCGTCGCGTACTACACGCTGCTGTCGCTGGTTCCGCTGCTGATCCTGATGCTGATTGCGCTCTCGCACCTGCTCGACGAAGCGCGGCTGCTCGCCACGCTGTCCGAGTATCTCCAGTTCATCGTTCCGGGGCAGGGCGACGCGGTCGTAGGCGAGCTGCGCGCCTTTCTGCGGCATCGCGACGGGGTCGGCGGCGCGCTGCTGGTCGTGATGATCTTCTTCAGCGCGCTCGCCTTCACGGTGCTGGAGAACGCGATGTCGGTGATCTTCTTCCACCGCGTCGCCGTGCGCCGGCGGCATTTCATCGTGTCGGCGCTGATGCCGTATTGCTTCATCCTTTTCCTGGCGCTCGGCCTGCTGGTCGTGACCATCGTGTCCGGCAAGCTGGCGGTGCTCGCCACGCGCGACGTCATCCTGTTCGGCGTCCCGCGCTCGCTCGACGAGCTGTCCGGCTACCTGCTCTACCTGCTCGGCGTGATCGGCGAAATCCTGATCCTCACGGCGATCTACCTTGTCATGCCGGTCGGCCGGCTGTCGCTTCGCCACGCGCTGCTCGGCGGCGCGAGCGCCGGCATCCTCTGGGAGATCACGCGTCACGCGCTCGTCTGGTATTACGCGACGATCTCGCAGGTCCGGGTCGTCTACGGGTCCTTCGCCACCGCGATCGCCGTGCTCCTGAGCGTCGAGATCGCGGCGATCGTGCTGCTGCTCGGCGCGCAGGTCATCGCGGAGTTCGAGCGACGCGGCGAACGGAGGCCACGCGACTCCGCCGCGCCCGATGAAGCTTGGCGGCGGGAGCGCATCGCGCCGATAGGCAAACGCGCTTCAGCGTCGAATCGTCGATTCGCGCCGCGTGTCGCCTTCAGGGTCGGATGTCAGCGGCAGACCGGTCAATGGATCGGAATGCGTGCCGTAGAGGCGCCGCTCGCGCTCCGCTTCCTCGGCCGTGTACGGTTTCGCCGAGCCGTCCCAGCCGCGCCAGCCGGCATCCTTCCAGCGCATGACGCGCTGATCGAGATCGATCGCGCCGTTCTCGCGGAGGATCTCCTCGGCGCGCCCGGCGCGCGATTCGTCGGCGCGAATGGAAACGATCGCGCCGCCGCGCCGTACGGTCTCCGCGTAGTAGCCCGCGTGCTCATCCGGTATCCCCGAACGGGTCAGCGCGCCGATCAAGCCGCCCGCGACGGCGCCCGCTCCCGCCCCGGTGAGCATCGCAATGAGCGGTCCGACGGCGACCACGGGTCCGAGCCCGGGAATCGCGAGACCCACGAGGCTTGCGGTGAGCCCTGCGGCGCCGCCGAGCACTCCGCCCGCGACGGCGCCGGTTTCCGTTTCGTTCGAGGGCTCTTCCTCGAAGAAGAGCGGCCGGCCGTCGGGTGTGTAGTCACCGAGGATGTTGCTTGCAATCACGCTGATGTCCTGCTGCATGAAGCCATCGGCGATCAGCGCGTCCGCGGCTCGGTGGGCGGCGCGGCTGTCGTAGAACGAGCCCACGATCGTCTTCACCATGATCATCTCCTGACTTGGAGTAGGCGGTGCCGCCCGCGGCCGGCGACGGCAAGCGCCGCCGGTCGCGGGAAGCGTGGCGCTCGGCGAGCTCAGTACGACTTCGGCTCGCGCAGCGTCGATCCGCTCGACGTCCGCGGATCCAGGGACGCGATGTCGTCGTCCCAGTACGGCCTCACGTCGTAGTATTCGTGCAGCTGCCGTGCCCACGACGCGTCGGCCATCGCCGGCCAGTGGTCCTTGTCGAAGCCCGGCGCGTTGTCCAAGCGGTCTTTCGCAATATCCAGGACGAATCGCTTCTCGTCGGCGTCGAGCGTCAGCGCCGACCACGGAATCGCGAACAGCTTGTTGCCCATGCCGAGGAATCCGCCGAACGACAGCACCGCGTAAGCGACGCGGCCGCTTTCGACGTCGAGCATGATCGCCTTGATCTCGCCGAGATCCTCGCCGGCGGCGTTGACGACGTTGTCGCCGATCAGCGTGTCGGCATCCATGATGTACGGGCCCGGACCATCCGCCCGGCTGGGGTCGGCGCCAATGATCTTCGCGCCTCCCGCCGTGGAGCCGCGCGTCGACGAAGTAGTGGTTGTGCGTGTACCATGAAACCTCCTGAAGATGACGCTTGTTGCACCTTGACAGTGGCGATCACCGTCGGCGCTCTTGCCGAAGCGCGATGCCGAAAGGGATTGCCTTACCGCGGCGGGCGGGTGCGCCCTCTTCGGGACTTGCCTCCCAACAGCGCACTAGACCGCGACGCCCGCAACGCTCTGCAATGATCCGGCGCGGCGATCCGCGAACGTGTCGGCGGAGTCCTAATTCATGCTAGGAGAAAGCCGTACTTTGTTCCCTACACCGAGCCGGGTGTCGGTGGGCTCCTACGGCAGCTCGCGAGCCGCACTGATGGGCGCCGGGAGTGCACCCGATGCAGACTCGCTTCACGCTGTCTAACGCGCTTTCCGACTGATAGGAAGAACAACATGTCTCTTGGAACGATCCTTCTCATCGTCCTGATCCTGGTCGTCATCGGCGCGTTGCCGTCGTGGCCCTACAGCAGCGGCTGGGGCTACTACCCGAGCGGGATCGCCGGCCTCGTTGTCGTCGTTCTGATCATCCTGCTGTTGATGGGCCGGTTGTAGCGGCTCCGCCGGCGCCGGCGCTTGCGGCAGCGCCGCTTCGGCAGGGCGCGGACCGAAGACCATCTCGGTGAGCCAGCCGACAAGCAGCGACGTGTAGGCGCGCTGACACGCCTCGCCGGTCAGCGCGTGGTCGGCGCCCCGCATCACGCGGTATGTGAGCGACCGGGCGCACCCGAACGCCTCGCGATAGTTGACGATCACCTGGTGCGGGACGACGGTGTCCTGTTCCGACTCGACGACCAGCACGTCGCCGGCGTACGTCGTGCAGGCGCGCAGCGCGCGGCTCTCCTCCGGGCGCACAGGCTGGCGCCGATAGAGCTCGAGCTGCTGCTCGCTCTTGAGGCGCTGCTTCGGCAGGTTCCAGTCCGAATCCTTGTAGAGCGCGGGTGCGCGGAGCGCGAGCCATTTCACCGGCCGCAGCGCGGTCAGCAGCGCAGCCAGGTAGCCGCCGTAGCTGCTTCCGACGACGGCGATCGAATCGGCGTCGACGTTGTGCTGCGCGGCGAGGAAGTCGTACGCGGCGACGACGTCGCGCAGGCCTTCCTTGCGCGTGACCGTCTCGTAGCGCGCCTTGGTCTGCGCGTGACCGCGAAGATCGAAAGTCAGGCAGACGCAGCCCAGCGCCGAAAGCTCGCGCGCACGGTCGAGATACTGCCGCTGATCGCCGCCCCAGCCGTGGACGAACAGCACGCCGGGGATCAGCGTCCCCGGCATGATCAGCGTGCCGAGGATGTGCTCGCTCTCGACTCTCAGATAAACCGGCTCATCGCGTGTCGGCATAGGGTTGAACGACGGTGTACTTCGTGAGCGCGCCCACGTTCGGGTCGATCCCCCGAAAATACACCGTTGCGCCGGCCGGTGGCGAGACCCGTCGCCGTAGATTTCGCGCGTGACCGCGCGCACCGTGTGCAGCGCCGCGTCCGCCTGAAATGCCTCGAGCGCGCCGATCTCGGCGCCGCTCGCGCCCCCGAGACGCCACGATTGCTCGAGCACGCCGGAGTGCCGGCGGCCCTTGCTGTCCGTGCCCTGCGCAACGTCGTAGTTGCGTCGCGACGCGAAGAAGCCGGGGAAGCAGCGATCGGCCGCGTCGTCGTAGACGCGCGCCTGCGCGATCGCGAGGCGCACCTCGACGGGAAGGTCCAGCGCAAGCAGCGCGCTGAAGCCGCCCCGCACCACGCGCAGCTCGGACCCGCCGTAGACTTCGACGCCCTGATTGTTCGTCGTCGTTCGCTGCACGCCGCAGTAGGTCGCAGCCATCTCGGCGATGCGGACGCAACCGATGCTGTGCGTGACGACCTCGACGAGGTTGTCTTCGATCACGAGCCCCGCGGCCACTTCGTCGTCGGCAAGCGTGTCGAGCACGTGCGTCAGCCCGGCTTCGTCGTCGGCCACCCATTGACCTGTCCCGGCGATCCCCGATGCGAGCTTGAGGCGCACGGGTCCGCGCTCGAGCAGCAGCCGGCCGGCTCTCAGCGCGTCCGCCTTCGCGAAGGCGCTGTAGCCGGCGAGAACGGAGCTCGCGACGATCCGCGGAAAGTCGGTCGACCAGCCTTCCGGCGCAACCGCGTCGGGCGCGACCAGCGGATGCGTGATCGTCTTCGTCGCGACGAAGCTGGCCGGAACGACGCCGCCGAACAGATCCTCGGCGCTGTGGATGCCGAGGCTCGCCGCGACGGCGCTGGTCAGCGTGTCGCTCGGCACGAGGTACGGCCGCCCGTCGTAGCGCGCGGTCGGATCATGCTCGCCGCCGTACTCGCAGCCCAGAAGGCGGGCGAGGCGCCGGGCCATCTCCGCTCGCGTGCGGGCCTCGTGTCCGACCGCAGGAGGCATGCGGCCCATCGCGCAGGTGACTACGGTGCGCGCCAGGTCCGCGCGCCTTTCAGCGGCGCCGCCGACGATCCCGGAGCGCTCCTCGGCCGCGCTGCGAGCGAGCACCTGCAGCGCGTCACCCATGCTGCGGATGCTTCATTCCGGATCGTTTCCGGCGCAGGAGAGGAGAGACTCGCAAAGCGACGCGCAATCGTCCTCGGTCGCGCGGACGACGTCGTCCCAGGCGTCGTCGTCATAGGTCAACGCCGCTTCCGCGCGCGCGTTGATTGCCGCCAGCTCCTCTTCGCCTATTCGTCGACGGTTCGCAGGTTTCATGGTGTCCTCGGCGTGATGGCCCGTGGCGCCGCCACTATCGCCGACGCCACGTCGAGCCTGCAGAGGGGAACGTCCGATCGCGATGTAGGTCGAATCCGTTCCGAAAAGACCGATGTAGGAATATGCCTACACGCTAATCAGCATTCCATAGCCGAAAACCACGTTGAGAGTCGTATTGATTTGGTCTATTTTTAGCGACGCTGACAACATCGGCGGCACATGGCGCGAGCTCGAGCGTCCCACGATCGACATCCGGGAGAGAGGTGTCGTGCCGATCCGGTGATCAGCGCCGATAGTCGCAACGCAGCACGCTGGGAGGTACCTCATGCAAGTCGTTGAACGCTCCGTCGTCCCGATGGACGAGATGACCCACATTCTCGGCGCGCTGAACGCGGTGAAGCGCGGCGACGCCGACGTCCGGCTGCCGCTGGAGTGGTCGGGCGTCGCGGGTCGCGTCGCCGAAGTCTTCAACGAGGTCGTCGATCGCAACGAGCGGATGGCGCACGAGCTCGAGCGCCTGAGCCGGATCGTCGGCAAGGAAGGCAAGCTCGGCAAGCGCGGGGCGCTCGGCGACGTGACCGGTTTCTGGCGGGATTCGATCGATGCGGTCAACCAGCTGATCGACGATCTCGTGCATCCGACCAGCGAAACCGCGCGCGTGATCGGCGCCGTCGCCCAGGGCGATCTGTCGCAGACGATGGCGCTCGAAGTCGACGGCGAGCCGCTGCAGGGCGAGTTCCTGCGCACCGCGAAGACCGTCAACAAGATGGTCGACCAGCTCGGGCTCGTTCGCCGCGGAAGTCACGCGCGTGGCGCGCGAGGTCGGCACCGAAGGCAAGCTCGGCGGCCAGGCGAAGGTCAAGGGCGTGGCCGGCACGTGGAAGGACCTGACCGACAGCGTGAACTCGATGGCGGGCAACCTGACCGCGCAGGTGCGCAACATCGCCGACGTGACGACCGCGGTCGCGACGGGCGACCTGTCGAAGAAGATCGCGGTCGACGTCAAGGGCGAGTTCCTGGAGCTGAAGAACACGATCAACACGATGGTCGACCAGCTTCGCTCGTTCGCTTCCGAAGTGACGCGCGTCGCGCGCGAGGTCGGCACCGAAGGCAAGCTCGGCGGCCAGGCCCGCGTCGAAGGCGTGTCGGGCACGTGGAAGGACTTGACCGACAGCGTGAACTTCATGGCCGGCAACCTGACCGGCCAGGTGCGCAACATCGCCGACGTGACGAAGGCCGTGGCGAACGGCGACCTGTCGAAGAAGATCACGGTGGACGTCAAGGGCGAGATCCTCGAGCTCAAGAACACCATCAACACGATGGTCGACCAGCTCTCGTCGTTCGCTTCCGAGGTGACGCGCGTCGCGCGCGAGGTCGGCACCGAAGGGATGCTCGGCGGCCAGGCCGACGTGAAGGGCGTGGCGGGCACGTGGAAGGATCTGACGGACAGCGTGAACTCGATGGCGAGCAACCTGACCGGCCAGGTCCGCAACATCGCCGACGTGACGAAGGCGGTCGCCGGCGGCGACCTGTCGAAGAAGATCACGGTGGACGTCAAGGGCGAGATCCTCGAGCTCAAGAACACCATCAACACGATGGTCGATCAGCTCCGCTCGTTCGCCTCCGAAGTGACGCGCGTCGCGCGCGAGGTCGGCACCGACGGCCGGCTGGGCGGGCAGGCCGACGTGCAGGGTGTGGCCGGCACGTGGAAGGACCTGACCGAGAGCGTCAACTCGATGGCGAGCAACCTGACGGGCCAGGTGCGCAACATCGCCGACGTGACGAAGGCGGTGGCGAGCGGCGACCTGTCGAAGAAGATCACCGTCGACGTGAAGGGCGAGATCCTCGAGCTCAAGAACACGATCAACACGATGGTCGACCAGCTCTCGTCGTTCGCGTCCGAGGTGACGCGCGTCGCGCGCGAGGTCGGCACCGATGGGCGCCTCGGCGGGCAGGCCGACGTGCAGGGCGTCGCCGGCACGTGGAAGGACCTGACCGAGAGCGTCAACTCGATGGCGAGCAACCTGACCGCGCAGGTGCGCAACATCGCCGACGTGACGACCGCGGTCGCGACCGGCGACCTGTCGAAGAAGATCACCGTGGACGTCAAGGGCGAGATCCTCGAGCTCAAGAACACGATCAACACGATGGTCGATCAGCTGCGCTCGTTCGCCGCCGAGGTGACGCGCGTCGCGCGCGAGGTGGGCACCGAGGGCAAGCTCGGTGGACAGGCCGAGGTGCAGGGTGTCGCCGGCACGTGGAAGGACCTGACCGACAGCGTGAACTCGATGGCGAGCAACCTGACTGCGCAGGTGCGCAACATCGCCGACGTGACGACTGCGGTGGCGACGCGGTGACCTCTCGAAGAAGATCACCGTGGACGTCAAGGGCGAGATCCTCGAGCTCAAGAACACGATCAACACGATGGTCGACCAGCTGCGGTCGTTCGCGTCCGAAGTGACGCGCGTCGCGCGCGAAGTCGGCACCGAAGGAATTCTCGGCGGGCAGGCGGACGTTCGCGGCGTCGCGGGAACGTGGAAGGACCTGACCGACAGCGTGAACTTCATGGCGTCGGAACCTGACGGGCCAGGTGCGCAACATCGCCGACGTGACGAAGGCGGTGGCAAGCGGCGACCTGTCGAAGCAAGATCACGGTCGACGTCAAGGGCGAGATCCTCGAGCTGAAGAACACCATCAACACGATGGTCGATCAGCTCTCGTCGTTCGCGTCCGAGGTGACGCGCGTCGCGCGCGAGGTCGGCACCGAAGGCCGTCTCGGCGGGCAGGCCGACGTGAAAGGCGTCGCGGGAACGTGGAAGGACTTGACCGAGAGCGTCAACTCGATGGCGAGCAACCTGACCGCGCAGGTGCGCAACATCGCCGACGTGACCACTGCGGTCGCGACGGGCGACCTCTCGAAGAAGATCACCGTCGACGTGAAGGGCGAGATCCTCGAGCTCAAGAACACGATCAACACGATGGTCGACCAGCTGCGGTCGTTCGCATCGGAGGTGACGCGCGTGGCGCGCGAGGTCGGCACCGAGGGGCGTCTCGGCGGGCAGGCCGACGTGCAGGGTGTCGCGGGCACGTGGAAGGACCTGACCGACAGCGTGAACTTCATGGCGAGCAACCTGACCGGGCAGGTGCGCAACATCGCCGACGTGACGAAGGCGGTGGCGAGCGGCGACCTGTCGAAGAAGATCACGGTCGACGTCAAGGGCGAGATCCTCGAGCTGAAGAACACGATCAACACGATGGTCGACCAGCTCTCGTCGTTCGCCTCCGAGGTGACGCGGGTGGCGCGCGAGGTGGGCACCGAAGGGATGCTCGGCGGGCAGGCCGACGTCAAGGGCGTGGCCGGCACGTGGAAGGACCTGACCGACAGCGTGAACTTCATGGCCGGCAACCTGACGAGCCAGGTGCGTGGCATTGCGCGGGTCGTCACCGCGGTGGCGAACGGCGACCTGCAGCAGAAGCTGACGGTCGAAGCGAAGGGCGAGATCGCCGCGCTCACCAACACGATCAACAGCATGATCGACACGCTCGCGACGTTCGCCGATCAGGTGACCACGGTGGCGCGCGAGGTGGGAGTCGAAGGCAAGCTCGGCGGGCAGGCGAAAGTCCCCGGCGCGGCCGGCACGTGGAAGGGCCTCACCGAGAACGTCAACCAGCTCGCCGCCAACCTGACCACGCAGGTGCGCGCGATCGCCGAAGTGGCGACTGCGGTGACGCAGGGCGACCTGACGCGCTCGATCACCGTGGAGGCGAGCGGCGAAGTGGCTGCGCTCAAGGACACGACGAACGAAATGATTCGCAATCTGCGCGACACGACGCAGAAGAACACCGAGCAGGACTGGCTGAAGACCAACCTCGCGAAGTTCAGCCGGATGCTGCAGGGCCAGAAGGATCTGAACACGGTGGGCCGGCTGATCCTGTCGGAGCTCGCGCCCGTCGTGGCCGCGCAGCACGCGGTGTTCTACGTGCTGGACTCGGGCGGCGAGCGCCCGCGCCTGACGCTCCTCGCGAGCTACGGCTCGAAGGGCCAGGGCGCGACCGGCAGCCAGCTCGAGCTGGGCGAGGGTCTGGTCGGCCAGTGCGCGATCGAGAAGGAGAAGATCCTCCTCTCGAAGGTGCCGCTCAACTACATCACGATCTTCTCCGGGCTCGGCGCGGCGCCGCCGCAGAACA
>CAVUOC010000023.1:0-153842 GCA_963742965.1 uncultured beta proteobacterium
TGCCGATGACGATCGCGCCGACGAGCCCGGCGATGCCCGCGTTGATGTGAACGACGGTGCCGCCGGCGAAGTCGAGCGCGCCCCACTGCCAGATCAGGCCGGCCTTCGCGTTCGTCGATCGACGACGTTGGCTGCCGTGTACGCATCCGGGCCGGGCCAGAACCAGACCATGTGCGCGATCGGCAGGTACGAGAACGTGAACCAGAGCACGCAGAACAGAAGCACCGCCGAGAACTTCGCGCGCTCGGCAAACGAGCCGAGCACGAGGCACACGGTGATCGCGGCGAAGGTCGCCTGGAACGCGACGTAGACGAGCTCGGGCAGAGGCGTGTTCTTCGAGAACGTCGCGGCCATCGAGAACTCACCCTTCGCCGAATCGAACGTGCCTTTGAGGAAGAGGCGGTCGAAGCTCCCGAAGTAGGCGTTGCCCTCGGTGAACGCGAGGCTGTAGCCGTAGACGCACCACAGCACCGTGATCAGCGAGAACACGACGAACACCTGCATCAGCATCGACAGCATGTTCTTCGAGCGGGCCATGCCGCCGTAGAACAGCGCGAGCGCGGGGACGCTCATCATCAGCACGAACGCGGTGGAGATCAGCATCCACGCGACATCACCCTTGTTCGGGGTGGGCGCCGGCGTGGCCGCCGCGGTTGTGGCAGCCGGTGCGGCAGCGGGGGCGGGCGTTGCGGCCGGGGCCGCGGCGGGTGCGGCAGCGTGCAGCCGCGGCGTTGCGGCCGGCGCCGCAGCCTTGTCCTGGCTCACCGCGGGCGCGGCGAGACCGAGCGCGCCCACGAGGGCGAGCAACGTCAGAAGCTTCTTCATTTCATTCCCCCTTAGAGCGCGTCGGCGCCGGTTTCCCCGGTACGGATGCGCACGACCTGTTCGAGATCGGAGACGAAGATCTTCCCGTCGCCGATCTTGCCGGTGTTGGCCGCCTTCTCGATCGCCTCGATCACGCGATCGAGGAGATCGTCCCTGATCGCCGCTTCGACTTTCACCTTCGGCAGGAAATCGACGACGTATTCCGCGCCGCGATAGAGCTCGGTGTGGCCCTTCTGGCGGCCGAACCCTTTGACCTCGGTGACGGTGACCCCCTGAACGCCGATCCCCGACAAGGCCTCGCGGACCTCGTCGAGCTTGAACGGTTTGATGATCGCGGTAACGAGCTTCATGATGTCCCTCCCTCTGCGGTGAGTCTCTGGCGATGCGCCGGATTGGAATCGCCGGATCAGAACGTCTTCTGGACGTAGCCGACGAACTGGTTCCCGGAGATGTTCTTGCCGTAGATGTTCGTGTAGGCGGCATCCTCCGCGTTCGTTCCGGTGCCGTAGATGCCGACCGTCACGCCGAGCACCTCGGTGGATGCGCCGACCTTCCAGTCGGTGTAGTCGAAGAAGCCGTTGCCGTGGAATTACTGCCTGCCGACGTGACCGAAGATCGTCACCTTCCCGATCGAATCGCTCACCTTCTCGATGATGTCGTACGAGGCGGTGAGATCGAGATAATAGCGAACCGCGCGAATTGGGAAGGCCGAACGTCTTGTTGTCGGCGCTGTAGCTGTATTTGAACGACAGCCACTTCCAGGAAAGCGCCGCGTAGAGCTCCGTCGTGTTCGGCTTGGTGAAGCCGGTCGGGTACGAGCCGGGGTAGTAGTAGTAGAGGACGCCGAGGTCGTAACCGAAGTCCATCGGCAGGCTACCCTTGTAACCGCCGTAGAAGTCCCACTCCATGCTCGCGGACGGCGGGGGCGGCGGATTCGGCGGGATGAAGTAGCCGTCGGCAATCCAGCTGACGTTCGACGCCCATGTTCCAGCGTAGAACCCGCTCTTGTGTCCCAGGTCGAAGCCGCCCTGCACCGCGGGCTTTTCGTTGGTCTGCGAGATTCCCCGAAACACATATTGGGAGAAGAGACCGACGTTTCCGGTGAAGGTCCAGTCCGGCTCGGGCGGGGTGGGCGCCGGCGCCGGTGTCTGGGCGAGCCCCGCGACCGGAATCAGCGCGGCGAAAGCGAGCGCGACGAGCGTCTTCGGGGAAAGGATCGTTGCGGCCATGGGAGTCCTCTTGGGTGACTGGGAATGGGGAACGCGAACGAGATTGTTCCCAACCGCTAGAGCACTTCGTATGCCAAGCCATCAACTCGTTATAAAACAATAAGTTGAAGTGTGCCGGCGCATGGATGGGCATGCGTCGGCCAGGCGGCGCCGCACCGTTCTGGTGCGAGACGGCGCTGCACCGCACCATGCCAGCGCGAGCCGCACCCTCTGGTAAACTCGAACGCGATTTCTGGAGTTCGACGAAATCCCGCGGAGTCGACCATGCTCAATTCCAAGACCTTCGACGAGATCGCCGCGCGTATCGGCAAAGCCATCGAGAGCTCGCCGGCCAAGGACATCGAGAAGAACGTGAAGGCGATGCTCGCCTCGAGCCTCGCGCGCCTCGATGTCGTCCCGCGCGCGGAATTCGAGGTCCAGGCGCAGGTGCTGCTCAAGACGCGGGAAAAGCTCGAGGCGCTGGAAAAACGCCTTGCCGAGCTCGAGGAACGGTTTCCGCCGCCCGCGGCCTAATCCGGAGCGTCGCGCCCCGGGTTTCGGGGCGGTTGCGTGGCAGCTGCTGCTGCATTGCAGCAAAACAGTACGCTAAACGCCCGCCGCGGTAGGCGGGCGTGGTACGTTCGACGCCCTTGACACGGCGCCGGTAACCCGGGATACTGGACGGTCTGCTGCATCGCAGCAAACGTTAGGCTCACGGCCGAGTCGGCCTTGGCCTCGACCACCGCTGGATCCCGCGCCCCGGACGTCGTCCGGGCCGGAAATGAGGAGTTCCGTTACCGCAGCAAGGTAACTCCCCGGCTGCCGATGGCGAAGCAATGCCATCGACGGCGAGCCACCGCCGGGACAACCGTCAGGAGGTACTCGTGACGACAGCATCTTTTGCTCCGTTGCCCCGGGCCATCGGCGTCGATCGCCCGATCGCGCCTGGCCGCCGCTCCATCGTCGCCGTCTTGCTGGTCACTCTTTGCGCTGCGGTGGCCGTCGCTTCGGCGTTCCGGCCCGCCCCGGCGAGCGTTGAACCCACTTCCCGTGCCGGGGCGGTTTCGCTTCGGCAATGGGAGAACGCCTCCGCGAAGGGCGCCGAGCCCGCCTTCTCGGTGAGGCGCGACCCGAAATCGACGCGCTCGCCGCTTCGCTCGCGAAGCGATACCGCGTCTCCAGCGAGGCGACGCGAAGCGTGATCGCGACCGCGTATCGCGAGGGCCGCCGCATCGGGCTCGATCCGCTTCTCATCCTCGCGGTGATCGCGGTCGAGTCGCGATTCAATCCGATCGCCGAGAGCGACATGGGCGCGCAGGGACTGATGCAGGTGATCCCGCGATTCCACAAGGAACATCTCGACAGCGCAGCATCCGAATCGGTGCTCGATCCCCACGCCAACATCCGGCTGGGGGCGCGCGTGCTGAAGGACTACATCAGGAGCGGCGGCACCGAAGTGGCGGGTCTGCAGCGCTACAACGGCTCGACCAGCGACGGGACCAACGCGTACGCCGCGAAGGTTCTCGGGGAGAAGCAGCGCCTCCAGCAGGCCGTCCAGCGGCTGCGCAATCGGGCGTAAGCTCCGCGCGGCGCGTGCCGCAAAGGCACGCGATAATGAAGGGCATGACGCTGAGCGATCTCCGTCGCTACGCGGTCGCCCGCACGCTGTTCGCGCCGACGACGCTGCAACGCGCGATCGACAGGCTGGGATTCGTCCAGGCCGATCCGATCCGCGCTCCGGCGCGCGCGCAGGACCTCACGCTGCGGCACCGTGTCGCGAACTACCGCGTTGGAGATCTCGAGCGGCGCTACCCGCGGCTCGCGCTCGAAGAGGACTTCTTCATCAATTACGGCTTCCTGCCGCGCCGGCTTCAGGTGCTGATGCATCCGCGGTCGGCCACGCGGCCGTGGAGCCCGGCGAAAAAGCGGCGCGCGCAGGCGATCCTCGATTTCGTCCGCGAGCGCGGCTCGGTGCATCCGCGAGACGTCGACGAGCACTTCGCGCACGGCACGGTCACCAACTACTGGGGCGGCGCGTCGAACGCGACGACGCACCTTCTCGACGGGATGCACTACCGCGGACTGTTGCGCGTGACGCGTCGCGAGAACGGCATCCGCATCTACGCGGCGCACGAGCATGCGCCCGGCTCCGCGGACGCGGCGGCGCGTCGCGCAAACCTGGATCTTCTCGTCGACATCATCGTGCGCAAGTACGCGCCGCTGCCGGCGCGACGCTCAGCACGCTCGTGAGGCGGCTGCGCTACGCGGCGCCGCAGCTCAAGCGCGGGATCGACTCCGCGCTCGCTCGCGCGAAACGGCGGCTCCCGCATGCGCGCGTCGAAGGCGTCGACTGGTATTGGCCCGAAGACGAGCAGCCAGGCGCATCGCGCGAGACGATCGACGATCAGGTCCGGCTGCTCGCACCGTTCGACCCCATCGTCTGGGATCGCCGCCGCTTCGAGCTGCTCTGGGCGTGGCCGTATCGATTCGAGGCGTACAACCCGGCGCCGAAGCGACGGTTCGGCTACTACGCGTTGCCGCTCCTGTGGCGCGAGCACGTGATCGGCTGGGCGAATGTTTCGTTGAAGGATGGCGCGCTGGCGGGCGAATTCGGATACGTGGACAGCGCGGGCGCGCCCGCGCGACCGCGTCTTCCGCCGCGAGCTCGCGGCGGAAATGGAGCGCATGCGAGCGTTCCTGCAAATCTGATCGTCGATCGGCCCGCCCGTATCGGCCAAGCAGTCGAGTGCGCAGCCGGCCCCCGGCCGCGTACGTTGTCGAAAGCACCGCGTAGCGCGCTCGCCTGGAATGCGCACGCCGCGTGCGCGAAATCACCGTCCATGTCGCTTGCGGTCGTCCTTTCACGCGGACTCGCAGGGCTCGATGCCCCGCTGGTGACGGTCGAGGTGCATCTTGCCGGAGGGTTGCCCGCGTTCAATCTCGTCGGGCTTCCCGACACCGAGGTCCGCGAGTCGCGCGACCGCGTGCGCGCGGCGCTGCAGAACGCGCAGTTCGAGTTCCCGGCGCGCAAGATCACCGTCAACCTCGCGCCCGCCGATCTGCCGAAGGAATCCGGCCGCTTCGATCTGCCGATCGCGATCGGCGTCCTCGCGGCAACGAAGCAGATCCCCGACAACGCGCTCGCGAGCTACGAATTCGCGGGCGAGCTCGCGCTGGGCGGCGCGCTGCGTCCGATTCGCGGTGCGCTGCCGATGGCGCTGTGCGCGCGGCGCGACCGTCGCGCCTTCGTGCTGCCCGCCGCGAGCGCGGCGGAGGCGGCGCTCGCGCGCGACGCCGTCGTCTATCCGGCGGAGTCGCTGCTTGCCGTGTGCGGCCATCTTGCGGGCCGCGAGTTGCTCGTCACCGCAGGTCGCGCGCACGGCCGGGCGCGACGGAGGCGCTCGCCGTCCCCGATCTCGCCGACGTGCGCGGTCAATCGCAGGCGAAGCGCGCGCTCACGATCGCCGCCGCGGGCGCGCACAGCTTGCTGATGATCGGGCCGCCCGGCACCGGCAAATCGATGCTCGCGCAACGTCTGCCCGGGATTCTGCCGCCGCTCACCGATGACGAGGCTCTCGCGAGCGCGTCGATCGCCTCGCTTGCCGGGCGCTTTTCGTCCGGCGATGTGGGGCGCGCGCCCGTATCGCGCGCCGCATCACACGGCAAGCGCCGTTGCGCTGGTCGGCGGCGGAAGCGATCCGCGGCCGGGCGAAATTTCGCTCGCGCATCACGGCGTGCTGTTTCTCGACGAGTTGCCCGAATGGGACCGCCGCGTGCTCGAAGTGTTGCGCGAGCCGCTCGAATCGGGCGTCATCCACATCTCGCGCGCTGCGCGGCAGAGCACGTTTCCCGCCGAGTTCCAGTTCGTCTCGGCGATGAATCCGTGTCCGTGCGGCTGGCTCGGTCACGCGAGCGGGCGCTGTCGCTGTCTCCCGGACCAGATCGCCCGCTATCGGGCCGCGTGTCCGGGCCGCTGCTCGACCGGATCGACCTCGGCGTCGAAGTGCCGGCGCTCGCGCCGGAAGCGATCGCGCTCGGGCCGATCGCCGGTGAAGCGCCGGCGGAGGAGCGCGTCGACGAGCGCGCGAGGTGCGGACGAAGTCACCGCCGCGCGCAACCGGCAACTCGCGCGGCAGGGAAAGCCGAACGCGCGACTGGCGCCGCGCGAGATCGAAGCGAATTGCCGACCCGATTCCGCGGGCGCCGCGCTGCTCGCGCAACGCGATGGCGCGCCTGTCGCTCTCGGCGCGCGCGTATCACCGCATCCTGAAGGTCGCGCGGACGATCGCGGATCTCGCGGGCGAAGAGCGCGATTACTGCGCCGTACGTCGCGGAGGCGGTCGCGTATCGGCGGTTCGATCGGATGTGACGCCGCTATCCGATGGCGAATCAGTCAACGCGTGCAGGGGACAGCGTTGCGCGAGCAGCGAAGTATTCCCCCCTTGGTGCGCTAGTATTGCTGAGAGAGCCATTCATGATTTCGCACAAATACCGATTCATATTCGTCCACGCCGGACGTACGGGCGGGTCGACGTTCGAGCGAATGGCGGAAGTCGGCGTTACGGCGGACAGGCGGACGCAGCACCTGGGCAATACGGATTTCCCCGAGAAGCACCAGGGCACTCAGTATTACCAGGACGCCTATCCGAGGGAATTCGATGAGTATTTCAAGTTCACCCTCGTGCGCAATCCCTTCGATCGCGTCGTCTCCGCGTGGTTTTGGCGAACGCAGGTCGTTAAGAATATCGGTCCCTGCGCGCTCAAGGAATTCATCCTGGCGCGGCCGCCAAGCTCGAGCTTTGCGAGCAAATATGCATTGAGGGTCTCGTCGCTGTGCGACTCGATCAAGCGCTTCGACTATATCGGCCGATTCGAAGACTTGCCAGGCCCGTACGAATACTTGTGTCAGCGGCTGGCTATCCCCTTGCAACCCATCCCACACACCAACAAGACGCCCTACGACAAGTACTGGAGTTACTACGATCCGGAGTCGGTTGAACTGGTTCGGAAGCTGTACGCCGAGGACCTTGAGGTGTTCGATTACAAGTTCGGCGAGTGAGCGTTATCGGTGCTGGGTCCTCGTCGACGGCGTCACGGCAATTCCCGGCGTACACCCCTGCGAACGACGGGGGATTCGGCGAAATCGAAGCGAACTGCCGTCCCGATTCTGCCGGCGGCGCGCGACTTGCGCACGCGATGGCGCGCTTATCGCTTTCGGCGCGCGCGCTCGTGCGACGAGCTCGAACGACTTACGCGGGCGCGTGCCAGCCCGCGTCGGCCCACAGCTCGCCGCTCACCGCCGAGTTGGCGAGCATGAAGCAGATCGCATCGGCGATCTCGTCGGGGCGAATCAGGCGACTCAGCTGCGTGAACGGCAGGATGTTCTTGTCGATGTATTCATCGCCCATCCCGCGCACCATCGGCGTGTCCGTGAAGCCGGGGTGAATGACGCCGCAGCGCACGCCGTGATAGACGGCTTCCTTCATGATCGTGGCGGCTGCGCCTTCGAGACCGGCCTTCGCGCTCGCGTACGAGATCTGCCCGCGGTTCCCTTGCGACGAAACGGAACCGATGAACACGATTGCGCCTTGCATCCGCTCCGACGGCTGCCATCGCGAAAGGCCGCGCGCCGCGCGATTTTCGGCGATCCGTCCGATCATCTCGAGCGCCCAGTAGACGGGCGCAACGAGGTTGACGTCGAGGACCTGCTTGAACCGCTCGACGGGATAGATCCGCGCCTTGCCGGAGTTGCGATCGACGCGCACGGCGAGATCGTCGCGCGTGATGCCCGCCGCCGGCACGCACATCGTCACCGTGTCGTACTCGCTGCTGATGGAGTCGAAGACCTCGGCGCGAAACGCCTCGTCGGTCGTGTCGCCCCGATAGGGACGGGCGACCTGACGGCCGGCTTCCGTGTTGATTTCGGACGCGACCTGGCCGATGTTCTCGCCCATGTCGACGAGCGCCATCGCGCGCACGTTGCGACGCGCCAATTCGACGGCGACCGCCCGTCCTATGCCGCTTGCTGCGCCCGTAATTACCGCTACTTTTCCGGCGATTTCCATCAAGGCTCCTGTTTGCTGCGCCGCACAATTCTAACCATATTTCGCTGCGGATGTCACTGAAAAACTGCGAATTCTGGCTGACGGCCGCAGGCTCGGCGGCAGTTCTGCGACATCCGAGCTGGAGGCCGCACGGTGGCGCATTGGAGCGTCAGCGTGCGCTCACACACAATGTCGAAATCGACGGTTGCCGTCCGGCATGTGGTGCACAGCAGTGCGCTGCATCCGAATTCGGGCGACCGGCTGATGACGGCGCTCGCCCTGGGGCAGCTTCTCCCGGGCCGCGAACGCCTCGCTTCCGAGCCCCTACCCGGCGGACGACTCCCTCAGCCTTCCTCGACCCAGCGGCTTCCGTCGCGGCGGAGCCACCTGACGCTCGCCGCGGGCGGCGTGCGCGGCCTGTCTCCGCCGGTCAAATTCACCATCACCGTTTCGTTTCGCGGGAAGGTCCCGTTGCGCACTTTCTTGATGAGACCCGCCACGGCGGTCGACGCCGAAAAGCACGGAGAAATCCCTTCGAGCTCTTCGGTCATCCGTCGCGCTTCGCGAATCTCGTCCTCGGTCACCGCGACGAAATCGCCGCCGCTTTCGACGACGATGCCTTTGACGTACGGGTAGACGCGCGACGGATCGCCGCGCAGGATCGCCTCGGCGATCCCTTCGGGGCGCGCGACGACGTGCTTCGGAAGGATGGCGTCGCTGCCCTCTTCGTACGCGCGGACCATCGGCGCGCAGCTCGACTGTTGCGCGCACAGGAGCTTCGGCAGCCGATCGATGTGACCGATCGCGTGAAGCTCCTTCGCGCCCTTGTACGTGCCGTAGACGCCCATCGCGCTGGACACCGCCTGCACGTACCAGTCGATCGGGCCCGGCACCTGATCGCTCGACTCGAAGAACGCCATCTTGAGCCCCTCGCGCCGTCCGAGGTTGAAGAAGCCGCGCTCCGAGACGAGCTTGTGCTCGGCCGCATAGGTCGCCGCGTAGTTGAACGCCTCGACGAACGTCGCGTCGCGCATGCCGAAGTGCACGACCTGCGGGTGATCGGCATGCTGGACGCGCGAGACGAAGTTCTCCGCGGTGAAGAGATAGAGCGTCATCCCGGGAAACGCGCGAATCGCATGCGCATACGAAGTCGAGCTGTTGCCGGTCGACGACGTGCAGAACGCGCGAACGCCGCGCTCCCACAGGAAGCCGAGCGAAACCGCGGCCATCCTGTCCTTCGTCGATCGCGTCGGAAGCACCGTCTCGTCCTTGAGGTAGAGCGACGGCATGTCGAGATGCGCTCCGAGCTTTCGCGCATGGATGGTCGGCGAATAGCGCGCATCCGCAGGAAACCTGTCGCGCGTGACCGCTACCGGCAGCAGGTCGGCGAAGCGAACGTACGGATTGGCGGAATCCGCGAGATGCACCGAGCGCGGCTCGTAGCCGACCTCGACCATCCCGCCGCAATCGCAGAACGGCTTGTAGCCGTCGCCGACGGATTTTGCACAGCGCGTACAGAAGAAACGCATCAACACACTCCTCGCTCGACGTCGCCGGGCAATGGCACCGCCGTCGTTCCGCTCACGACCAGATCGCGGATCGCTGCGCCGACGCCCGTAGCAAGCAACGTTCCCTTGATGCCGCCGCCGTTCGCGACATACACATTGCGCCATTGTGCCGCGCGACCGACGATGGGAAGCGCCGAGCGCGTCATCGGCCGCAGCGCTGCGAGGTGCTCGATCACCTCGGCGTCGCGGATCGCCGGCAGGATGCGCGCCGCACCGTCGATGAGCGTCCGACGCCCCGCTGCGGTCGGAGACTCGTCGAATCCCGCGTCTTCGCGCGTGACGCCGACCCACACCTCGTCATCGCCGCGACGATAGAGCGAGATCAGCCCGTGCGTGAAATCATGCGAGATGCTCCGCTCGCGAAGCCGCAGCCGTAGCATCTCGCCCTTCACGGGCGCTACCGGAAGATCGATGCCGATCCATTCTCGCGTTTCCGCGACCCACGGCCCCGTTGCCAGCACGAGCGCGTCGCAGGGATGGCTGCCGGCGGCCGTGTGTACGTGCGTGACGAGCCCGCCGCGCGCAGCGATCCCGGTCGCCCACGCACGGACGGCCTCCGCCCCCGCGGCGCGTGCCGCCGCCGCAATCGCGAGATGGAAGGCCCGGCTGTCGAGCGAGTAGTTGCCTTCGATCAGCAATCCGCTTCGCACGGCGGACGCGAGCCGCGGCTCGATCGTGCGCAATGACCCGGCGCTCAGTCGCGCGGTCGCGAATGACGGATGTCCGGCGAACGCGCGCTCCACCGCGTCGAGCTCGTCTTCGTCCTTCTCGTCGAAGGCGACGAGAACGCGCTTCACCGGCTCGAGCGCGTAGAACGGCGTCCCGCCGGCGGCAAGCGTTGCGGCGAGCTCCCGATGCAAGCGAAACGATTCCAGCGCGAAAGGCACGAGCGCGGGTACTGCGCCGAGAATCGGATTCAGGTTGCCGGGATTGCGGCCGGACGCGTGGGCACCGATCGCGTCGCGCTCGATCAGCGAAACGCGCGCGCCGGATCGCGCGAGCTCGTACGCCGCGCAACAGCCGAAGACGCCGCCACCTACGATGACGACTCGCACCGATCGTCCGGAAGAATTGCGCGCTCGAGCATCGCCTTGGATATTACCGCCGCCGTTCGCCGCGAGGGCGCCGGCGCGACCGGTCTAACAGACCTTCGCGGAGTCGTGAACGATGCCCATACAGCGCCGCAGCGCCGCGCCGAACGCGACGTTGCGCGCGTCCAGGATTTCCGAGTGGGCGGTTGCGACATCGAAGCGGTCCAGCGTGCCCGTGAAGAGCGCGGTGAGCTCGGACGACGGAACGCCCGCCAAACGATCCTCGCTCGACAGGATGCACACGGGTCCTTCGTAGGGAACGGGCCGATGCCGCCGGATCGCGCTTTCGAATGCAATCGCCGTGCGCACCGACGCCCGCGCATAGTGCGGATCGTCGATCGGCGCCTCGATCCGGCCCATCGCGTGCCGCCGCCTGAGCCGCGCGAGCATCGCATCCTCGGTGATCCGCGATTCGTGCATCGCAAACGGTCGAAGCGGGGGATCGAGCAGCAGCAGCGGCAGGACGGCCTCGCCGGAGGCGCGCAGCAGACGCGCCATTTGAATGGCGACGAAGACGCCGATGCACAACGCGCCGAGGAAATACGGCCCCGAGGGCTGACGCATCCGGATCTCGTCGACGTAATCGGCGGCCATCGCGTCGATCGTCGCGTGAGGCTCCGCGATCCCGTCGAGCCCCCGCGCCTGGAACGCCCACACCGGTTGATCGTCTCCGAGAAGATCGAGAAAGTGCGGACTGACGAGCGCCTGCGCGAGTCGCCCGTGGACGAGGTAGAGCGGCGGCGCGCTGCCGCGTTGGCGCAGCGGGACGAGCACCGGGATCGCTTGCGGCGTGTCCCGTGCTGCCGCCTGCTCGCGTTGAATCGCCTTCGCGATGCCGGCAACGGTAGAGATCGTCGTAGGGGTTCGCCAACGACACGCCAAACGTTTCGCGCAGCTCGACCTGCAGCTGGACAAGCGTCAGCGAATCGCCGCCGAGGCGGAAGAAGTCGGCCTGCCAGCCGATCGGCTCGAGCTTCAGCAACTCCTCGAAGATCGCGGCGACGCCACGCTCGATGTCGTTGCGCGGCGGCTCGCTCCCGAGGAGCTCGGAGTCGTCGGGCAACTCCAGCGATTCGAGCGCGCGCCGGTCGACCTTGCCGCTCGCCGTCAACGGCAGCGCGTCGAGGAAGAGGTAGTCGCGCGGAAACATGTACGAAGGAACGCGTGTCGCGAGGTGGCGGCGGATCGACAGCGCGTCGTGAGTCGCGTCGCCCGTCATGGCGAGATACGCGACCAGCCGCTCGGCCTGCAATCCCGAACCGCCGGAATGCTGCAGCACGGCTGCTTTCGCCACGCCCGGACACGCGGCGAGCGCCGCCTCGATTTCAGTGAGATCGACCGTGTGTCCGCGAATCTTCACGCGGCTCCCGCGTCGCCCCAGAAAATGGAGATTGCCCGCCTCGTCGACGCGACCGAGATCGCCTGTCGCGTAGCGGCGCCACGAGGGCTCGGCGGAGTCGACCGAGAACGCTGCGGCATCGAGGTCGGGGCGTCGCCAGTAACCGGGGCTCACGTGCGCGGCTTACGACGACGATCTCGCCGACCTCGCCCGGCTCTGCTGCGCTCTCGTCGTCGCGGCGAATCGACACGCGCACGCCGTCGGGACTGCGGCCGACCGGAAGAATGCCGTCGGCACGCGTGGCTGCGTCGTGCGCGATCCGATGCTGGGCAATGACGCTTGCCTCGGTGGCAGCCAGATGGTTGACGAGGAAGCAGCGATCGCCCGTGTGCCGGCGGAAGAGCTCGACATCGCTGTCGAACACTGCCTCTCCGCCGAGGTCGATCGCGCGCAGGTGCGAGAGCTTGCGTTCGGGCGCAAGCGCGCCGAAGAGCCCGCGAAAAACGGTCGGCACCGCATGGAGCACGGTAATGCGCTCGCGATCGAGCCAATCGGCGAGATTGGAAAGGCCGTCGCTGCGCATGTCGTATGCGCAGAGCGTTGCGCCCTTCAGCATTCCGCCGAATATGTCCATGTTCGCGGCGCTGAAATTGAGCGAGTACAGCAGCGACAGGCGGTCCGTGTGCCCGATTTCGAGCATCCGCGCGTAAGCGTCCGCGAAGAACAACAGGTTGCGGTGCGTCTGAATGACGCCCTTTGGCTGGCCGGTCGAGCCCGACGTGTAGAAGAGATACGCGGGTGAATCGGCGCTTGCGTTGTCGATTTCGACCTCCGCGCCGCCCGCGTCCCGAGCCGTAACCTCGATGACCGCGCAGTCGCTCGGCGCGAGCGCGCGCGCGCGCTCGAAGAGCGCCGGCTCGGTCAAGAGCGCGATTGCCTCGCTGTCACTCAGGATGAAGCGCAGGCGCTCGTCCGGATCGCCAGTGTCGAGCGGAACGTACGCGTGACCGCTTCGTGCGGCACCGAAAATCGCCTGGGCCGCGGCAAGCTTCGAATCGAAGAGGAGCCCGACGAATCCCGGCTTCTCGCGTATCGCGGTGGAGATTTGGCGAGAGGCCCTCGATGCCGCCGCATCGAGCTCGGCAAAGGTACGGGCGTCCGCGCCTTCGACGAGGGCTCGTCGCTCCGGGAAACGCCGCGCAATCGCCGCAAGCCGGCGGCCGATCGTGTCCGATTCGAGTTTCTGCCACCATCGCTTCCCTCATTGGCTCGCGCGCATCTTACAAGCCTCGGGAACCACGCGCAATTTACGACCTCTCATGGGTAAAATATTGCATTGCAACAACGGGTTAGCCTAGTCATTAGAGTGCCCGATGTGCTTGATCCGAAACAACGATTTGATTCCCGTCCCCGGCACCGCTACCTTGTGATTGTGCGACGCACCATCCAAGGCGCGCGCAACCGGTCGGTAACGACCAGCGATTGAAAAGGAGTTTGTATGCACAGCAATCGAATCAAGCTGGAACAGCTCGACGTGTTCGCGCTGATGGCGAGCGCGTTGGCATCGCCGCCACACAGCGAGTGGTCGATCGAGCGGCAACAGCGCCCGCAGGAACTGCCGGCGGCCGAAAACGCGCCGGCGCGCCGGAGTTTGCTCGAGCGCCTCGATCACTGGTTCTGGAAGCAGGAGCAGCGCGCGATCGAAGCGCATCTCGCCGAGGCGACCGACATCCACGATCTCGAAGCGAGAATCCGCGACCTCGAGCGCGGGGCTCGCCCTTGGTCTCTCTGACGGGCACTCGAGCCCGGACGACCGCCGTTTCGAATCCTGCAACCTGAAATGGAGAACAGAATGCCCATCCACTATCTCGCATACCCGTTTCACGACGGGTCGCAATGGGCCGGCGCCGCGCGCCTACTTCGCGTTCGGCTTCTGGCTGCGCGCAGGCTTCGTCGCGCTGAGCGTCGCTGCGATCGCGCTGATGATGCTCGCCGAGGGCGAGGCGAGCCCTTGGGCGGGCATCGCGAGCGTCATTGCCGGAGTCGGCATCGCAGCGCTCGCGTGGCGAAGGGCCTGGGTTCTCGTCGAGCGCCTCGAGCCGGCAGAGCCGCGCTCCTGCGGAAACGGCGAGTCGCGCAGCCGCGGCGCGCCGGATTCGTCGCGCCCGTCGAGTCCGCGGCTTCGCGCTGAAACGACAGCGCCGGCTCAGCGAGCCGCGCCGGCTGCAACCGCGACGGGCGCGACGTCATGCGCGGGCGGGCGCTCTCCCGACCACACGTCATGCTGGACGTCTCGCAACGCGACGATCAGCGGATCGCGTGCGGCGATCGGCGGGGTGCACGAACCAGAGCTTCGTCGTGACCTCGCGGCCTGGCCAGACGACGCTGCGCCCGGCCTCGACCGATTGCGCGGCGATCTCGTCGCGGATGAGGCTCACGCCGACGCCGGATTCGACGAGGTCGTTGATGACCGATTCGGAATCGGCCTCGATGATCCGCTCGGGGCGCGGCGCGCCGTCGGCGAAGAGGTTCATGACGAGCTGATGGTGCGAGCTCGGCGCGGGCGCCACGATCCACGGCTGCTGCGCGATCGTTTCCCATTCGGCCGCGAGGAGCTCGTCGGCGCGCGACGCGGCAAGCGACACGCGATAGACGACGTCGCGCAGCGGGATGCTGTCGATGTCGCTCTCCGGCGCGTCGCCGAAGAAGAAGCCCGCGTCGAGCGTGCCGTTGCGAAGGCGCGCGAGCACGTCGCTCGACATCACCTGATAGAGCTCGAGCTCGATCTGCGGATAGCGCTCGAGCGCGCGCGAGATCGTTTCACCGACGCGCAGCGTCGCCGGATTGAGGACCGTCCCGATCTTGAGGTGGCCCGTCGGCTGACCGCGCAGGTCCTGCGCCGAGTGGGCGAGGTGGCGCACGGCGCCGATGATCTGCTCGGCCTCGACGAGGAGGCGGCGTCCGGACGGCGTGAGCGTCATCCCGGTGGGTGTGCGCTCGAACAGCGTCACCCCGAATTGCTCCTCGAGCGTCTTGATGTGGCTCGAAAGCGCGGGCTGGCTCAAGTGCAGCGCTTCGGACGCCCGTGTCAGGTGTCCGAACTTCGCGACTGCAACGAAAGAGCGAAGGTGATTGAGATCCATAAGCCAAGCTTCTAGGGCTGGCGGTTCCCGGAAACCGTTATATTGCACTGCACCATCACGCCGATCCCATGGTCCAGATAAGGCGGCCAAACGGCTCCGACTCGGACCGAAGTCTAGCATAATTTGCTGCACTGCACAAGGGATCGATGGCGAAAATCGGGAGAAAACACGTGCTCGAACAAATAGATAGCTTCGATCGAACGCCGCGGTTCGCCGACTGTTTCGACGGCGCGAAGTTCAGCGGTTGACGGAACGGGCCACGGCCCGCGCTCCTCGCCCACTTCCTCGCGCTGCCCGCCGACGACCGCAGGCTGCGCTTCGGCGCCTCGCTCTCGGCCGAGCGGATTGCGGCCTACGTCGCCGAGATCGATCTGGGGCGCGACGCGGTGTTCGGGGTTTTCGACGACGCGCTCGCGCTCGTCGGCGTCGCCCACGTTGCCTTCGCCGACGGCGTCGCCGAGCTCGGCATCTCCGTTCTGCCCGAGCATCGCGGGCGGGGCGCCGGCCGGGCGCTGTTCGCGCGCGCGGCCGAGCATGCCCGCAATCGATCCGTGCCGACGCTTTTCATGCACTGCCTCGCCGAGAACGCCGCGATCATGCACATCGCCCGCACCTCGGGGATGGACATCGTCGCCGAGGCGGGCGACGCCGATGCGCACCTTGTCGCTCTCGCCGGCAAGCCTGGCGTCGGTCACCGGCGAATACCTGATCGACAGGTTCGCACTCTACGATTACGCGCTCAAGGCTCACGTTGCGGCGCTGAAGGGGATCAACTCCGCGCTCGAAGGTGTCTGAGTGCAATGAGGGCGCGGCGTCCCGTCGGGCCGCGCTGCGGCTGAGGCCGCCGGCGCGCAGCAAGCCCTCGATCGCGGCAGAGAACGCTATGATCGCCGCGGAAGGGGTTCGATCCGAAAGGGCCAAACGCGATGGATTCCGCCTATCTCACTCATCTGCGCGCGTCGGTCGATCAGATACGCGCGGACGGGTTCTACAAGAGCGAGCGCACGATCCGCAGCCCGCAATCGCCGGCGATCGAGCTCGCCAGCGGCAGTCGCGTCATCAATTTCTGCGCCAACAACTATCTCGGGCTGGCCGACGACGCGCGGCTGATCGCCGCCGCGAAGGACGGTCTCGATCGCTATGGATTCGGCATGGCGTCGGTCCGCTTCATCTGCGGAACGCAGACCGAGCACAAGGCGCTCGAGGCGGCGCTCGCGGCGTTCCTGCGCACCGACGACAGCATCCTGTACGGGAGCTGCTTCGACGCGAACGGCGGGCTCTTCGAGACGCTGCTCGGCGAGGAGGACGCGGTGGTGAGCGACGAGCTCAATCACGCGAGCATCGTCGACGGGATCCGGCTCTGCAAGGCGAAGCGCTATCGGTATCGCAACAACGACATGGCGGACCTTGCGGCGAAGCTCGCCGAGGCCGACGCGGCCGGCGCGCGCTTCAAGCTGATCGCGACCGACGGCGTGTTCTCGATGGACGGCATCCTCGCCGACCTCCGGTCGATCTGCGATCTCGCCGACAAGCATCGCGCGCTGACGATGGTCGACGACTCGCACGCGGTCGGCTTCGTCGGGCCCGGCGGACGCGGAACGCCGGAGCACTGCGGCGTCGAAGGGCGGATCGACATCGTCACCGGAACGCTGGGCAAGGCGCTGGGCGGCGCGTCGGGCGGCTATACTGCGGGGCGAAGGGAAATCATCGAGCTCTTGCGGCAGCGGTCGCGTCCGTATCTGTTCTCCAACAGTCTCGCGCCGTGCATCGCGGCGGCATCGCTGCGCGTGCTCGAGCTCCTGCAGAGCGACGAAGGGCGCCGGCTCCGCGGGCGCGTCGCGGCGAACGGCGAGCGGTTCCGCCGCCAGATGACCGCGCACGGATTCGACCTCGTGCCGGGCGGCCACGCGATCATCCCGGTGATGCTCGGCGACGCCGCGCTCGCCACGCGGATGGCGGATGCGCTGCTCGCCGAGGGAATCTACGTGATCGGGTTCTCGTATCCGGTCGTGCCGAAGGGCAAGGCGCGCATCCGCACGCAGATGAGCGCGCTGCACACGGACGAAGAGATCGACGCCGCCGTCGCCGCGTTCGCGAAAGTCGGCAAGGCGCTCGGCGCGATTCACTGAAGAACGGAAGGGCGACGAACATGATGAAGGCGCTGGCCAAGCTCGAGCGTGCGCCCGGGCTCACGCTGACCGACGTCAAGACGCCCGAGGTCGGGCACAACGACGTGATGATCCGCATCCGGAAGACGGCGATCTGCGGCACCGACATCCACATCTGGAAGTGGGACGAGTGGGCGCGCAAGACGATCCCGGTGCCGATGCAGGTCGGCCACGAGTACGTCGGCGAGATCGTCGAGATGGGCCAGGAGGTCCGCGGCTTCAGCGTCGGCGATCGCGTCTCCGGCGAAGGTCACATCACCTGCGGCTTCTGCCGCAACTGCCGCGCCGGGCGCCGTCACCTGTGCCGCAACACCGTGGGCGTGGGCGTCAACCGCGAAGGCGCGTTCGCCGAATATCTGGTGATCCCGGCGTTCAACGCGTTCCGGATCCCCGACGACATCTCCGACGATCTCGCGTCGATCTTCGATCCGTTCGGCAACGCGACGCACACGGCGCTCTCCTTCAATCTCGTCGGCGAGGACGTGCTGATCACGGGCGCCGGTCCGATCGGCATCATGGCGGCGGCGATCGCGCGCCACGTCGGCGCGCGCCACGTCGTGATCACCGACGTCAACGACTATCGCCTCGCGCTCGCGCGGAAGATGGGCGCCACGCGCGCGGTCAACATCGAGCGCGAGAACCTGCGCGACGTCATGACCGAGCTCAGGATGACGGAAGGCTTCGACGTCGGCATGGAGATGTCGGGCGTCCCCGCGGCCTTCACTGCGCTCCTCGAGCACATGAATCACGGCGGGAAGGTCGCGCTGCTCGGAATCCCGCCGCCCAACATGGCGATCGACTGGAACCAGGTGATCTTCAAGGGGCTCGAGATCAAGGGGATCTACGGTCGCGAGATGTTCGAGACGTGGTACAAGATGGTCGCGATGCTGCAGAGCGGACTGGATCTCTCGCCGATCATCACGCATCACTACGCATTCGGGGACTTCGAGTCGGCGTTTGCGACGATGCTGTCGGGGCAGAGCGGCAAGGTCGTGCTCGACTGGGCGGGATAGGCGAGCGCCGCGGCTCCGGGCGACAAGCTCGCGTAGTGGATCGATGAACGCGCTCGCCGACCGATTTGTCGCCACGGCGGATCCCGCCGCCGCAGCGCCGCGGCTGCGCGAGATCCCGTACAACTACACGTCGTTCTCCGATCGCGAGATCGTGATCCGGCTGCTCGGCGCGCCGATGTGGCGGATCCTCGACGAGCTCCGCGGCGAACGGCGCACCGGGCGCTCGGCGCGGATGCTCTTCGAGGTGCTGGGCGACATCTGGGTCGTCCAGCGCAACCCGTACCTGCAGGACGATCTGCTCGACAACCCGAAGCGCCGCGACCTTCTGGTCGGCGCGATGCGGCATCGTTTGCGCGAGATCGAGAAGCGCCGCGCCGATCGCGCGCACTCGGAGGGCGAAGCGGACGCAGAGCGCGACGCGAAAGTCGCACAGCTCGTCGCGGCGGCCGAAGAAGCCGTGCAGCGGTTCGAGCGCGCGTTTGCAGACACGGCCGCGCTGCGCCGCACGGCGCGCCGCGTCCTCGCGAAATGGACGCATGCCGACAACATCGCGTTCGGCGGATTCGCGCGCGTCGCGCACGTCACCGACGCCACCGACTGGCGCGTCGAGTATCCATTCGTCGTGCTCTGCCCCGATACCGAGGACGAAGTGCGGGGGCTCGTCGAAGCCTGCATCGAGCTCGGGCTCACGATCATTCCGCGCGGCGGCGGCACGGGCTACACCGGCGGCGCGATTCCGCTGACGGCGCGAACCGCGGTCATCAACACCGAAAAGCTCGAGCGGCTCTCCGCGGTCGAGCGCATTGCGATCCGCGACGGCGGCGACCCCGTCCCGACGATCGACTGCGGCGCCGGGGTCGTCACGAAGCGGGTGATGGACGCGGCGGAGGCGGCGGGCCTCGTCTTCGCCGTCGACCCCACGTCGGCCGACGCGTCGTGCATCGGCGGCAACGTCGCGATGAACGCGGGCGGCAAGAAGGCGGTGCTGTGGGGCACGGCGCTCGACAACCTCGTCTCGTGGCGGATGGTGACGCCCGATGCCGAATGGCTCGAGGTGACGCGGCGCGACCACAATCTCGGGAAGATCCACGACGCGGCGATCGCGACGTTCGACCTGGCGTGGCTCGACACCGACGGCGTCACGGTCAAGCGGAAAGAGACGATCGCCGTTCCCGGCGCGAGCTTCCGGAAGGCCGGCCTCGGCAAGGACGTCACCGACAAGTTTCTGGCGGGACTTCCGGGCGTGCAGAAGGAAGGCTGCGACGGCATCATCACGTCGGCGCGGTTCGTCCTGCACCGGATGCCGCCGGCCGCGCGCACCGTGTGTCTCGAGTTCTTCGCCCCGGTCCGCGAGTCGACGCCGGCGATCGTCGAGATCAAGCGCTATCTCGATGACCGGCCGGGAGGCGCGATCCTCGCCGGCCTCGAGCACCTCGACGAGCGCTACGTGAAGGCGGTCGGCTACGCGACGAAGGCGAAGCGTCACGGCCGGCCGAAGATGGTGCTGCTCGGCGACATCGTCGGCGAGTCGGACGATGCCGTCGCGAGCGCCGCCTCGCAGGTGATCCGCATCGCGAATGCGCGCGGCGGCGAGGGCTTCGTCGCGGTGTCGCCGGACGCGCGCAAGAAATTCTGGCTCGATCGCGCGCGCACGGCGGCGATCGCGCGGCACACCAACGCGTTCAAGATCAACGAGGACGTCGTCATTCCGCTCGAGCGCCTCGGTGATTACACCGACGGCATCGAGAGGATCAACGTCGAGCTCTCGCTCGCGAACAAGCTCGCGCTCTGCGACGCGCTCGCGGCATTCTTCGCGGGACCCGCGGTCGCGCAGAGCTGGGGGCCGGCCGACGACGCGCGTCCGGACGCCGATGCGCTCGCAGCGAAGGTCGACGAGGCGCGGGCGCTCGTCGGTGCGGTGCGCGCGCGCTGGCAGGACCTCGTCGATCGCATCGACGCGACGTTCGAGGCATTGCAGGAGCGCTCGGTCGTGGCGTCGTGGAAGTCGGAGCTGAAAGCCCCGCTCGAGGAGATCTTCGCGGGGCTCGCCTACGCGCCGGTCGTCGCGCGGTGCGCGGCGATCCACCGCGAGGTGCTGCGCAGCCGCGTCTGCGTCGCGCTGCACATGCACGCCGGCGACGGCAACGTCCACACGAATCTGCCGGTCAACTCCGACGATTACGCGATGCTGCAGCAGGCGAACGCCGCGGTCGCGCGGATCATGGCGCTCGCGCGCGCGCTGGGCGGAGTCATCTCCGGCGAGCACGGCATCGGGATCACGAAGCTCGAATACCTGACCGCCGAGGAGCTCGCGCCGTTCGCCCGCTACAAGGCGAGGGTCGACCCGCGCGGACGATTCAACGCCGGAAAGCTCCTCGCCGGAGCCGATCTTTCGAACGCGTACACGCCGAGCTTCTCGCTGATCGGACACGAGAGCCTGATCCTCGAAGCTTCCGAGGTCGGCGGCATCGCCGACTCGTTCAAGGACTGCCTGCGCTGCGGCAAGTGCAAGCCGGTCTGCGCAACGCACGTGCCGCGCGCGAACCTTCTCTACTCGCCGCGCAACAAGATCCTCGCCGCGTCGCTGCTGATCGAGGCGTTCCTCTACGAAGAGCAGACGCGCCGCGGCGTGTCGCTGCGACACTTCGACGAGTTCTCCGACGTCGCCGACCATTGCACGGTCTGCCACAAATGCTGCGCGCCCTGCCCGGTCGACATCGACTTCGGCGACGTGTCGATCGCGATGCGCAACCTGCTGCGGAGGGAAGGGCATCAGCCCTTCCGGCCCGCGACCGCGGCGGCGATGTTCTTCCTGAACGCGACCGACGCGACGGCGATCAAGGTCGCCAAGCGCGCGATGATCGGATGGGGATTCGCTGCGCAGCGGCTCGCGCATGGCATTGCCAGGCGCCTTGGCGTCGCGTCGAGGCAGACGCGCCGGCCGCCGGCCACCGTCGGCGCGCCGCCGGTCCGCGCGCAAATCGTGCACTTCATCAACAAGCCGATGCCCGGGGGGCTGCCGAAGAAAACCGCGAGGGCGCTCCTCGACATCGAGGACGACGCTGTCGTCCCGATCATCCGCAATCCCAAGGCTCGCAGCCGAGGACGCCGACGCGGTGTTCTATTTCCCGGGATGCGGGTCGGAGCGCCTCTTCTCGCAGGTCGGGCTCGCCACGCAGGCGATGCTCTGGCACGTCGGCGCGCAAACCGTGCTGCCGCCAGGCTACCTGTGCTGCGGCTATCCGCAAACCGCGGCCGGCGATCGCGACCGCGGACAGAAGATCATCACCGACAACCGCGTGCTGTTCCACCGCGTCGCGAACACGCTCAACTATCTCGACATCCGCACGGTGATCGTCTCGTGCGGCACGTGCATGGACCAGCTGCAGAAATACGAGTTCGGCAAGATCTTTCCCGGCTGCCGCCTGCTCGACATTCACGAGTACCTGCTCGAAAAGGGCGTCGCGCTCGAAGGCGTCGAAGGGCGTCCGCTACCTCTATCACGATCCGTGTCACACGCCGATGAAGTCCTATGCGCCGCTCGCGGTCGTCAACGGGCTGATGGGCACGCCGGTGACGCTCAGCGATCGCTGCTGCGGCGAATCCGGGATGCTCGCGACCACGCGCCCGGACATCTCGACCCAGGTACGTTTCCGCAAGGAAGCGGAGATGAGGAAGGGCGCCGGCGCGCTGCGGGCGGACGGCTTCGGCGGCGAGGTCAAGGTGCTGACTTCGTGCCCGTCGTGCCTGCAGGGGTTGTCGCGCTTCGACGAAGACGCGTCGACCACCGCCGACTACATCGTCGTCGAGATCGCGCGCCACGTGCTGGGCGCGAACTGGATGGCGGAGTACGTCGCCAACGCGAACCGCGGCGGCATCGAGCGGGTGCTGGTGTAGAAAACCGACGCGAGTGGCGGCGTGAGCGGCGAGCCCGCGTTGTCGCCCACAGCTACGGCGCCCTTCGCGGCACTTGTGCTATAAATCCCCGGTCGGCGCCACGGGGCGGCGCCCGGCGGAGGCGTGCTGCAGCAAGCGATGACGACGGGGTGCGTGTTCTGCGACGGTGACGGAGGGAAGCGGCTGTGGCGCGACGCGCGTTGCCGCGTCGTGCTGACCGACGAGCCGTTCGCCGGATTCTGCCGCGTCATCTGGAACGAGCATGTCCGGGAGATGACCGACTTGAGCGCGCCGAACCGCGCGCATCTGATGCACGTCGTCTACGCGGTCGAGTCCGCGCTGCGGGCGCGCCTCACGCCGGCGAAGATGAACGTCGCCTCGCTCGGCAACCAGACGCCGCATCTGCACTGGCACGTGATCCCGCGATTCGCCGACGATTCTCACTTCCCGCACCCCGTCTGGGCGGCGCGCCAGCGCGGCTCCGCGCCCCGTCCGCTGCCGGACGACTTCGTGACGTCGCTTTCGGGAGATCTCGCAGCGATGCTCGGCGCAGGGGTGTCGCAATGACGGCCGCGGCGTCGCAATGAGCGAGCCGAACGTCTCCGCGGAGGGAGCCGTTGCAGCGCAGGACGGCGAGCTTCGCGCGCTCGTCTTCTCCGATGCCGACAGCGCGAAGAAGTGGGCGAACTCGCTGCCGCTCACGAGCGTCGCGCTGGTCTGCGAGACCGTCCAGGGCCAGCTGAAGGCGCTGTCGGCCGCGGCGTTTCCGGCGCGCGAGCGCGCGACGATCGCCGAGGTGCTCCGCGACCTGATCGCGCATCTCCACACCGAGCTCGCGCGCCGCTACGCCGGCAAGGGGCAGCCCGCCGTCGATCGCGAGCTCGAAGCCGCCGAGCATGCGATCGCCCTGTGGCAGGGGCTGTGGGAACAGTACTCGGCGTGCCTCAAGCCGCTTCTCGAAGGCGACGCGGAGCTCGCCGGCGTCAAGCCGAAGATCCTGCAGCGCGGCGTCTACGTCGGCAAGCAGCTCGTCCTCGTGCACGGGCTCGCGCGCAGGAAGGTGCCGGCGGCGATCTGGCACGAGCTGCACGCCTACTTCCGCCTCGCCGAAATGCTCGACTGCGCGGTCACTTCGGTTTCGGACAATCTGATGCCGAATGCCGTCGGCATCTCGTGCTATTCGACTTACAGCCACGCGCTGCTTCTCGGTCTCGCCGACCCTTGCGCGATGTCGGTCAAGCAGATCGAGCTCACCGACCGCTGGCTCGCGATGTGGTCGCGCAAGGTCTTTCCGTATGCGCGCCAGCGCGAGACCGAGGGCCCGGTGATCGTCGTCGACCTCGATGGCGGGGCGGGCGCGAACGCTCGTCCCCGGCGCGCCTGCCGAGGCCGGCGACTCGGTGCGCTTCGGCTATCCGGGCAAGCTCGCGACGAGCGTGCGCGGCCGATTGAAGCGGCTGCAGACCGGCGCCAATCCCGCCGAGCTCCAGCTCGGGCACGACTGCAGCGCCGAGCAATGCACGACGCTGCTCGGCTATCTCGATGCGCGCTGGTATCAGCTGCCGCGCCGCGCGCCGGATGCGCCGTCGGAGCCCGTCGAGCTTTGCGCCGGCGGATTGCCGGCAGCCTACTTCCGCGTCGGCGGCCGCTCGTTCGACCGGAAGGATCCGGCGAAGCCGATGTCGTTCGACGAGAGCCAGCAGCTGCACGCGCTGTCGCCGGTCGCCGATTACGATCGCGGCCGCGAGGAGGCCGAGCGCGAGTGGCCGTGGGAACGCTGGCAAGGCGCGATCGAATGGCCGCGATGCCTCGATCGCTGCGCGACTCGGACGCGCTGCATCGCTGGTCTCTCGATCAGCTCGCGATCGCGCGTTGCGGCGGGCGGATTCGCGTGGGATTCGTCACGCGCGTCGCGTTCGACGCGCCGGCCGAGCTCGAGCTCAGGTTGCGGCTCTGGACCGGCGCGCCCAAGGCGATCGCGCTGCGGCCGCTTTCGGCTGCCGGTTCCGACGACGCGCTGTTGCCGGCCTTCTTCTCGACGAAACGTCCGACGACAAGGCTTCGCTCGTGCTGCCGCCGCGGACATTCAACCCGAGCCGCGTTTTGCGCTCGATCGATGCCGCATCCGAGCGCCGGTTCCGTCTCGTCCGTCTGCTGCAGCGAGGCAGCGACTTCGAGCGCGTCGCCTTCGAAGAGACGACCTGATCGGCCGCCCCGGCCGGGCGAGCATCCATCACGCAGGCTCGTACGATGTCGAACCGCCTCGCAGGCGAAACGAGCCCTTACCTGCTGCAGCACGCCGACAACCCCGTCGACTGGTATCCGTGGAGCGACGAGGCGCTGGCGCGCGCGCGCAGCGAAGGCAAGCCGATTCTCCTGTCGATCGGCTATTCCGCTTGCCACTGGTGCCACGTGATGGCGCACGAATCGTTCGAAGACGCGGAAGTCGCGGCGGCGATGAACGCGAATTTCATCAACATCAAGGTCGACCGCGAGGAGCGCCCGGACCTCGACCAGATCTATCAGGCGGCGCACGCGCTGCTCACGCGCCGCTCGGGCGGGTGGCCGCTCACGATGTTCCTCACGCCGGAAGGCGCGCCCTTTTTCGGCGGCACGTATTTTCCGAAGCAGGGCCGCTACGGGCTGCCGGGCTTCCTCGAGCTCCTTCCGCGCGTGGCCGCCGCCTACCGCGAGCAGGGGGCGGCGATCGCCGCGCAGAGCGCCGAGATCAGCAATGCGCTCGCGAGCCTGGAGCCGCCCCCGGCGGCATCCGACGCACTGCCCGCGTCGGCTCCCGGCGTCGCGCTCGCCGGGCTCGCTGCGCCAGTTCGATCCGATTCACGGCGGATTCGGCGGCGCGCCCAAGTTTCCGCACGAGACCGAGCTCGACTTCTGTCTGCGCGAGCACGCGGTGAGCGGCAACGCCGACGCGCTCGCCGTCGCACGCGTCACGCTCGAGCGGATGGCCGACGGCGGCATCCACGACCAGCTCGGCGGCGGATTCTGCCGCTACAGCGTCGACGCCGAGTGGACGATCCCGCACTTCGAGAAGATGCTCTACGACAACGGGCCGCTCGTCGCGCTCTATGCGGATCTCGCGCGGGTGACGGGAGATCCGCGTCCGGCGGAAGTCGCGCGCGGCATCGTCGCCTGGCTGACGCGCGAGATGCGCGCGCCGGACGGCGCGTTCTACTCGAGCCTCGACGCCGACAGCGAGGGCGAAGAGGGCAAGTTCTACGTGTGGACGCGCGACGAGGCGAAGGCGGCGCTCTCGCCCGAGGAGTACGCGGTCGCGGCGCCGCACTACGGCCTCGACGGCGCGCCGAACTTCGAGGGGCACGCGTGGAATCTGCGCATCGCGGTGCCGCTTGCCGAGGTCGCCGCGCGCCTGGGCATCGCGACTGCGGTTGCCGCCGAACGCCTGGCCTCGGCGAAGACGGCGCTCCTCGCCGCGCGGTCGCGACGCGTGCGCCCGGGCCTGGACGACAAGATCCTCACGTCGTGGAACGCGCTCGCGATCGGCGGGCTCGCCCGCGCGGCGCGCGCGCTCGACGTGCCCGAGTGGATCGACCTCGCTGCGAGCGCCGCCGACGCGCTGCGCCGCACGGCGTGGCGCGACGGCCGGCTGCTCGCGACACGCAAGGGCGAGCACGCGCACCTCAACGCCTATCTCGACGATCACGCGTTTCTGCTCGCGGCGCTCGTCGAGCTCATGCAGACGCGGTTTCGCCTGGACGACTACGCATGGGCGCGAGCGCTTGCCGACGTGCTGCTCGCGCGCTTCGAGGACACCGAGCGCGGCGGGTTCTTCTTCACGAGCCACGATCACGAGCAGCTCTTCCATCGGACGAAGCCGGGTCACGACAACGCGACGCCGTCGGGAAACGGCGTCGCCGCCGCGTCGCTGATCGCGCTCGGCCATCTGGCGGCGGAGCCGCGCTACGTCGACGCGGGCGAGCGCGCGGTACGGCTCTTCGCGCCGGCGCTCGCGCAGTCGCCGGCAGGCTATTCGTCGCTGCTTGCCGCGCTCGAGGGCGCGCAGAGCCCGCCGACCACGGTGCTTCTCGCCGGCGACGCCGCGACCTGCGCTGCGTGGCAGCGAAGCCTCGAATCGACGCTCCGGCCAACGGTTCGCGTGTTCAACGTCGCGGGCGTCGGCTTGCCCGCCGAGCTCGCGAAAGGCGCGCCGCCGCGCGACGGCGCCGCCGGCGTGGGTCTGCCGCGGGACGCAGTGCCTGCCACCGGTGACGACGCTTCGGGAAATCGAGCGCGAGCTCGCCGCTTGAGCGGCGGCGGGTCAACGCGCGCGACGGCGCGCCGTTAATGGCGGACCGGCGCCCGTTCCGGTACCATGGCCGCCGCTTTTCTCCTCTCTCATTTCCAACGGAGTCGCGATGAAGATTGCCGCAATCGCACTGGCCGCCGCAGGAGTCCTCGTATCCGGCGCGGCGCTCGCCCAGTCCGCGGAAGACCTGATCAAGAAGAACGGCTGCGCCGCCTGTCACTCGAACGACAAGAAGGTCGTCGGCCCCGCATACGTCGACGTGGCCGCGAAGTACAAGGGCGACGCGGGCGCTCCGGCGAAGCTCATGGAGAAGGTCAAGAAGGGCGGGCAGGGAGTCTGGGGACCGGTACCGATGCCGCCGAACCCGTCGGTCTCCGACGCGGACTTGAAGACGATCATCACCTACATTCTCTCGCTGAAGAAGTAAGCGTTCACTTCAGCGATTGTCGCGAGGCCGCGTCGCGACGTTTTTGACACCAGCGGAGGGCGACGGTACCCTTGCCGGGTCCGTGCAGGAGAGTGCGGCGCCGGGTCGAAGCCGGCGCCGCCGCCGAAGGCGTAACTCCCGCAATCGCTCAGGCAACAGGGACTGCGCGGACGCAATTCGCATCTGGAGAGCGACCGCGCCGAATCGGGCGGCGGTCCACCGAAGGGGCACCGGCGCGAGCTTGCGCCGCAATCTCTCAGGTAAAAGGACAGACGGGGCGAGGCGGAACGACGGCTCGCCCCTTCTCTTTTTCCGACGGGAGCAGCCCTTGCTGAAGCAGACACCCTTGAACGCCAGCCACCGCGCTGCGGGCGCGCGCATGGTCGACTTCGGCGGCTGGGACATGCCGGTCCACTACGGATCCCAGATCGACGAGCACCACGCGGTGCGCAACGATGCCGGGATGTTCGACGTCTCGCACATGCAGATCGTCGATCTCGAGGGCGCCGGGCGCCCGCGACTTTCTGCGCTACGCGCTCGCGAACAACGTCGACAAGCTCAAGGAGCCCGGGCAAGGCGCTCTACTCGTGCCTGCTCACGCCCGAGGGCACGGTGATCGACGACCTGATCGTCTACTTCCTGCGCGAGGATTTCTTTCGGCATCGTGGTGAACGCCGGCACCGCGGAGAAGGACGTCGCCTGGCTCGGCCGGTTGCTCGCGGAGCGCGCGCCGCGGCTTTCGCTCACGCCGCGTACCGACCTCGCGATGATCGCAGTCCAGGGTCCCCAGGCGCGAGCCAAGGTCTGGCGCGCGCTTCCCGGCACCGAGGCGGCGACCGCATCGCTCAAGCCGTTCATGGCGGCCCGCGTGCCCACCGAATGGGGCGAGGCCTTCATCGCCCGCACCGGATACACCGGCGAAGACGGCTTCGAGATCGCGATCGCAGCGACCGCCGCCGCGCAACTGTGGCGCGCGCTCGCCGCCGCCGGCGTTCGTCCCGCGGGCCTCGGCGCGCGCGACACGCTGCGGCTCGAAGCCGGGATGAACCTCTACGGGCAGGACATGGACGAGACGGTCTCGCCGCTCGAGTCCGGGCTCGCGTGGACCGTCGACCTCGCGAGCCCGCGCGATTTCGTCGGCAAGGCGGCGCTCGCCGCGCATCCGCCGTCGCGCCAGCTCGCGGGTCTCGTGCTCGTCGGCAAGGGCGGCGTGCTGCGCGCGCACCAGGCGGTGCGCACCGATCGCGGCGAGGGCGAGATAACGAGCGGCACGTTCAGCCCGACGCTCAATCAGTCGATCGCGCTCGCGCGGTTGCCGGTCGGCGTTGCGCCGGGCGACACGGTTCGCGTCGTCGTCCGCGACCGGGAGCTCGCCGCACGCGTCGTGAAGCCGCCGTTCGCACGGAACGGCAAGGCGCTGGTCGAAGTTGCATCGTGAGGCGAGGCCGCCGGTCCGCCGAGTTCAAATAAAGGAGCAGCGATGAACATTCCAGCAAATCTCCGCTACACCGCGTCGCACGAATGGGTTCGAACCGAAGCCGACGGCACGTTGTCGGTCGGCATCACCGATCACGCGCAGGGCGCGCTGGGCGATCTGGTCTACGTCGAGCTGCCGCAGGTCGGCCGCAAGCTTGCGGCCGCCGAAGCCTGCGCCGTCGTCGAATCGGTGAAGGCCGCCTCCGACGTCTATGCGCCGGTCGCCGGCGAGATCGTCGCCGTGAACAGCCCCGTGAGCGAAGCGCCGGAGCAGGTCAACAAGGATGCCTACGCCGCGTGGTTCTTCCGGTTGCGCCCCGTCGAGCCGGCGGCCGTCGCGGGGCTTCTCGACGCGAGAGCGTACGAGGCTTCGATCGGCGACGCGTGACGCGATGGCGACTGCATTGAATTCCGACGGGCGGCTCCCGTTCTGCGCCAGAGCGATCCCGGCATCGACGACATGAACGATCCCCGATCCCGGCGCGGCGCGGCCGAGACGCTCGCGACGCTCGAGCAGAACGACGCGTTCATCGCGCGCCACATCGGAACCACACCCGACGATCAGGCCGCGATGCTCGAGGCGCTGGGCTATCCGTCGCGCGCGGCGCTCATCGATGCGATCGTTCCGCGAATCGATCCGCCACCGGACACCGCTCGGCCTGCCCGCCGCGACGTCCGAGGCCGCAGCGCTCGCCCGGCTGCGTACGATGGCCGCGAAGAACAAGGTGCTGAAATCCTTCATCGGCCAGGGCTATTACGGCACGCACACGCCGGGAGTCATCCTGCGCAACGTGCTCGAGAACCCGGCGTGGTACACCGCGTACACGCCGTACCAGCCGGAGATATCGCAGGGGCGCCTCGAGGCGCTCGTCAATTTCCAGACGATGGTGTGCGATCTGACCGGCATGGCCATCGCCAACGCGTCGATGCTCGACGAAGCCACCGCCGCCGCCGAGGCGATGACGCTGTGCCACCGCGTCGCGCGGAGCAAGTCGCAGCGCTTCTTCGTCGCCGACGATGTGTTTCCGCAAACGATCGACGTCGTGCGCACGCGCGCGGCGCCGCTCGGCATCGAGGTCGTCACCGGACCGGCGCCGAGCGCAGCCGACGCCGAGTGCTTCGGCGCGCTGCTGCAGTACCCGGGCGCCGGGGGCGACGTCCGTGACTACCGCGCGCTCGTCGCCGCGGTGCATGCGAAGGGTGCGCACGTCGTCGTCGCCGCCGATCTCCTCGCGCTTACGCTGCTCGTGCCGCCCGGCGAGTGGGGCGCCGACGTCGTCGTCGGCTCGGCGCAGCGCTTCGGCGTGCCGATGGGCTACGGCGGCCCGCACGCCGGCTATCTCGCGACGAAGGACGAGTTCAAGCGGACGATGCCGGGCCGCCTCGTCGGCGTGACGGTCGACGCGAACGGCGAGCCCGCGTACCGGCTCGCGCTGCAGACGCGCGAACAGCACATCCGGCGCGAGAAGGCGACGTCGAACATCTGCACGGCGCAGGTATTGCTCGCGGTGATCGCGGCGATGTACGCCGTCTACCACGGGCCGACGGGTCTCGCGACGATCGCGCGGCGCGTCCACCGCTTGACCGCGATACTGAAGGCGGGCCTTGCGCGGCTGGGCCACGCGGTGCCGACCGAGCACTTCTTCGACACGCTCACGGTTGCCACCGGCGCGGCGACGCGATCGATCGCTCGAGCGCGGCGTCGCGCTCGGGATGAACTTCCGCCGCATCGATGCGCATACGCTGGGGATCTCGCTCGACGAAACCTCGACGCGCGCCGACGTCGAGGCGATCTGGAGCGCGTTCGGCGGCGCGATGGAGCAAAGCGCGCGCGACGCGTTGTTCGCGCACGCCGCGGATGCGCTGCCCGCCGGGCTGCGCCGCGCATCGTCGTTCCTCACGCACCCGACGTTCAACCGCTATCACTCCGAAACGGAGATGCTGCGCTACCTGCGGCGGCTCGCCGACCGCGACATCGCGCTCGATCGCGCGATGATCCCGCTCGGGATCTGCACGATGAAGCTCAACGCGACCTCCGAGATGATCCCCGTGACGTGGCCGGAGTTCGGCGCAGCTGCATCCGTTCGCGCCGAAAGAGCAGGCCGAGGGTTACGCCGAGCTCGTCGCGGAGCTCGAGCGGATGCTTTGCGCGGCGACCGGCTACGCGGCGGTCTCGCTGCAGCCCAACGCCGGCTCGCAGGGCGAATATGCGGGTCTCCTCGTCATCCACGCGTATCACGCGAGCCGCGGCGAGGGGCATCGCGACGTGTGCCTGATCCCGGCATCCGCGCACGGGACGAATCCCGCCTCGGCGCACATGGCCGGCATGCGCGTCGTCGTCGTGGCCTGCGACGCGGCCGGCAACGTCGACCTCGCCGACCTCGAAGCCAAGGCGCGGGCGCACCGCGCGGATCTCGCCGCGATCATGGTCACCTATCCGTCGACGCACGGCGTGTTCGAGGAGGGGATCACGCGCATCTGCGAGATCGTCCACGCGCACGGCGGACAGGTTTACGTCGACGGCGCGAACCTCAACGCGCTGGTCGGTCTCGCCGCGCCCGGCGAGTTCGGCGCCGACGTCTCGCACTTGAACCTGCACAAGACGTTCTGCATTCCGCACGGCGGCGGCGGCCCGGGCGTGGGCCCGATCGGCGTCGGCGCGCATCTCGCGAAGTTCCTTCCCGGCCATCGGTACCTGCCCGGCGGGCGCGACGCGATCGGCGCGGTCTCGGCTGCGCCGTTCGGCTCCGCGTCGATCCTGCCGATTTCGTGGATGTACATCGCGATGATGGGCGGCGAAGGGCTCACCGCCGCGACGGAGTCGGCGATTCTCGCCGCCAACTACATCGCAAAACGCCTCGCCCCGCACTATCCGGTGCTCTATTCGGGGCCCGGGGGGCTCGTCGCGCACGAGTGCATCCTCGATCTGCGGCCGCTCAAGGAGACGAGCGACGTCGCCGTCGACGACGTCGCGAAGCGGCTGATGGACTACGGCTTCCACGCGCCGACGATGAGCTTCCCGGTCGCGGGCACGCTGATGATCGAGCCGACCGAGAGCGAATCGAAAGCGGAGCTCGACCGCTTCATCGCGGCGATGATCGCGATTCGCGAGGAGATTCGCGCGATCGAGGAGGGCCGCGCCGACCGCGTCGACAACGCGTTGAAGAACGCGCCGCACACGGCGGCGGCGGTGACCGCCGACGAGTGGCGCCACGCGTACCGGCGCGAAGTCGCCGCGTATCCCGTCGCGTCGCTCCGCGCGGCGAAATACTGGCCGCCGGTCGCGCGCGTCGACAACGTCTACGGCGACCGCAATCTGTTCTGCAGCTGCGTCCCGCTCTCCGATTACGCCGACGGCGCCGCGCGCGAAGCGCCCGCCCCGGCGAGCGCGGACTGAAGCCGGCGCAGCGTCAACCGAGCCTTCGTACACCAGGTGCGTATCGTCGTGTTCGGCGCGGGTGTGGTCGGCGTCACCGCCGCGTGGTATCTCGCCGCGGACGGGCACGAGGTCACCGTCGTCGATCGCCAGCCGGGACCGGCGCTCGAGACTTCGTTCGCGAACGGCGGCCAGATCTCCGCGTCGCACGCCGCGCCGTGGGCGAACCCCCGCGCGCCGCTCACGATCCTGAAATGGCTGGGCCGCGCCGATGCGCCGCTTCTCTTTCGCCCGCGGCTGGACTGGGCCCAATGGCGCTGGGCGATCCAGTTCCTGATCGAATGCCTGCCGTCGCGCACGCTGCACAACACGATTCAGTGCGTCAATCTCGCGCTCTATTCGCGCGAGTGCCTGCGCGCGCTCCGCGCGACGACGGGCATCGAGTACGATCAGCTGACGCGCGGGATCCTCGAGTTCCACACCGACGCGAAGGCCTTCGCCGACGCGGCGAAAGCGGCCGAGCTGATGCGCGGACATGGAGGCGACCGCGAGGTGAAGACGGTCGACGAGTGCGTGGCGATCGAGCCCGCGCTCGCCGCCTGCCGCGAGCGGCTCGTCGGCGGGATCTTCACGGCTGCCGACGAGTCCGGCGACGCGCAGCGCTTCACGCAGGAGCTCGCGCGGCTCGCCGCCGCGCGCGGCGTCGCCTTTCGCTGGGGCACGAGCGTCGAATCGCTGGTGACCGACGGCATCGCGGTCCGCGGTGCGCGCTGCCGGACACGAAGCGGATCGCGAGCATCGCGGCCGGGAGTCGATCGACACCGACGTCTACGTCGTCGCGCTCGGCAGCGGCAGCCCGTCCGTGTTGACGCCGATCGGCGTGCGCGCGCCGATTTATCCGGTCAAGGGCTATTCGGCGACGATCGCAGTCGGCGCGCATCGCGGCGCGCCGACCGTTTCGCTGACCGATCTCGATCGAAAGCTCGTCTTCAGCCGCTTCGGCGACCGTCTGCGCATCGCGGGCACGGCCGAGGTCTCCGGCTACGGCAGGGAGCTCGATCGCGTGCGTTGCGAAGCGTTGATCACGCGCACCTTCGAGCTCTTTCCCGACGCGGGAGAGCGCGAATCGCCGAAGTTCTGGGCAGGCCTTCGCCCCGCCACGCCGTCCAACGTTCCGCTGGTCGGCGCGACCCGGTACCGCAATCTCTTCGTCGACACGGGCCACGGAACGCTCGGCTGGACGATGGCGTGCGGATCGGGGCGCGCGCTCGCGGACCTGATCGCCGGTCGCAAGCCCGACGTCGATTTCGCGTTCACGCGGGCGTTGCGGTGACGCATCGCGCGCTCGCTCCGATGCGCCGCGCGCGCGATCGCGCTGGGTTGTCATTTGCGCAAAGCGCAATAGAATTGCACGTCTCGTCGAGTCGCAACGATCCCGGAACCCATGGAACTCGCATCGCTGAATCGCTGGAAAGCCGCCTCGCTGCACCTTCTGATCAGCGCGGCCATCGGCATCGCCGTGGTGACGCTGATGCTCGTCGTCTGGTATCCGCGACACTATTTCAAGGCGATGGGCGGCGACGTGCTGATCCTGCTGCTGATCGGCGTCGACGTCGTCATCGGCCCGCTGATCACGCTGATCATCTTCAATCCGAAGAAGAAGGAGCTCAAGTTCGACCTCGCCGTGATCGCGGCGTTGCAGCTCGCCGCGCTCGTCTACGGCTGCTACGTGATGTTCGTCGCGCGCCCCGTGTACAACGTGTTCGTCGTCGACCGCTTCGAGACCGTGGCGGCCAATCAGGTCGACGAGGCGTCGCTCGCCAGGACGACCGGTGAATTCGGCAAGCTGCCGCTCACGGGACCGCAGGATCATCGGTGCGCGCCAGCCCACCGATCCGACGCGACAGAGCGATGTCGTCGTCCAGGCGATGACGGGCGGCCCCGATCTCGCGAACCTGCCCGATCTCTACGTCCCGTACGCGGCCGTCCGCGGCGAGGCTGCGCAGAAGGCCCGGCCGCTCGCCGAGCTGATGAAGCGCCAGCCGGGCGATGCCGCGACGATCCGGGGGTTTCTCGCGGACAAGGGCAAGACCGAGGATGCAGTGGGCTTCCTGCCGATGAAGGCGCGCAACGTCGACATGACGGTGGTCGTCGACAAGAAAACCGGCGAGGTCGTGGGCATCCTTCCCGTGTACCCATGGTGACGGGCGCGCCTTGACGCTCGGCCTGCGTCTTCTCGCCGCCGCGACGCTCGCGATCGGCGCCTGCGCGGCGCTGGCGCGGCCGGTGTCCTCGCCCGTCCCGGTTCCCGCTGCCGTGCCGCCTCCGGCGATCGGCGCGCCCGCGTACCTGCTGGTCGACTTCGCGAGCGGCCAGGGGATCGTCGCAGAGAGTGCCGACGAGCGGCGCGAGCCCGCGTCGCTCACCAAGCTGATGACGGCGTACCTGATATTCGCCGCGTTGCGCGACAAGACGATCACGCCGGCGCAGATGGTCCCCGTCTCGAAGGCGGCATGGCACGCCGAGGGCTCGCGGATGTTCATCGAGCCGCGGAAAGCGGTCTCGGTCGACGAGCTGCTGCGCGGGACGATCGTGCAGTCGGGCAACGACGCGGCGATGGCGCTTGCCGAGCTCGTCGCCGGAAGCGAAGCCGCGTTCGCCGATCGGATGAACGCGGAGGCAACGCGCCTCGGGCTCGCGAACACCCATTTCGTCAACGCGACCGGGCTTTCGAATCCGCAACAGTACTCGACCGCGGCGGACCTCGCCCAGCTCGCCGCCGCCATCATCCGCGATTTCCCGGAGTTCTATCCGCTCTACTCGCTGCGCGAATACCGCTACAACAACATCACGCAGCCGAATCGCAACCGGCTGCTGTGGATCGACCCGTACGTCGACGGGATGAAGACCGGCCACACCGACGCCGCGGGATGGTGCCTCATCGCCTCGGCCAAGCGCGGCGACCGGCGATTGCTGGCGGTGGTCCTCGGCGCCGCTTCCGACGCCGCGCGCACGAGCGACGCGCAGAAGCTGCTCAACTACGGCTTCCAGGCCTACGACACGGTCCAGCTGTACTCGTCGGACAAGGCGGTGTCGAACCTTCGGGTGTGGAAGGGCGAGAGTCGCGAGGTCGGCGCCGGGTTCTTCACCGACCAGTTCCTCACGCTGCCGAAGGGCAAGGCGGACAAGCTCGCGCTGTCGATGATCGCCATCGAGCCGCTGGTTGCGCCGGTCGTGAAGGGGCAGCGTCTGGGAACCGTCAGGGTTTCCCTCGACGGCAAGCCCATGGCGGAGTTTCCGCTCGTCGCGCTCGACGACGTGCCCATCGCGAACATCTTCAACCGCGCGTGGGATACGATTCGACTGTGGTTCCAATAGCGCGCCGTCGTCGGCGCCCGAAGGTCTCCCGATGATCGTCTACCTCAATGGCCAGTTCCTTCCGATCGAGGAAGCGAAGATTCCCGTGCTCGATCGCGGATTCATCTACGGCGACGGCGTCTACGAGCTGATTCCGGTCTACAAGCGCCGGCCGTTCCGGCTGCCGCAGCACCTGGCGCGGCTGCAGCACAGCCTCGACGGGATCCGTCTTGCGAACCCGCATTCGGAAGCCGAGTGGACGGAGATCCTCGGCGAGGTGATCGCGCGCCAGCCGTTCGACGACCAGGGCGTCTATTTCCAGGTGACGCGCGGCGTCGCGAAGCGCGACCACACGTTTCCGGCCGGCGTGGCGCCGACGGTGTTCATGATGAGCAACCCGCTCGCGACCCCGTCGGCGGAGCAGATCGAGAAAGGCGTGGCCGTCGTCACGGCCGACGACAACCGCTGGCAGCGCTGCGATCTCAAGACGATCTCGCTCGTCGGCAACGTATTGATGCGCCAGCTCGCCGCCGACGCCGGCGCGGTCGAGACGGTGATGTTTCGCGACGGCAACCTGACCGAGGCCTCGGCGTCGAACGTGCTGGTGGTGATACGCGGCGTGATCGTCGCCCCGCCCAAGAACAACCTGATCCTGCCCGGCATCACCTACGGAGCGGCGTACGAATTCGCGCGCGAAGCAGGGCTGCCGTTCGAGATGCGCCCGGTTTCGCGGGCCGAAGTGCAGGTCGCCGACGAGATGTGGCTCTCCTCGTCGACGAAGGAAGTCGTCGCGGTGACGACGATGGATGGCCGTCCGTTCGCGAGCGGGACGCCGGGCCCGATGTTCCGCAAGGTCCACGCCCTCTTCCAGGAGCATAAGCCGCGGGGGTGAGGCTGGGAGCAGGGGCCCCGCGAGCTGCGCGAGCGGGGATGCGACCGGGCCGAATCCCCCGCAGAGGCCGACAACGCGACCGCAGGATTTTGCGATACAGATGCGGAGGCCGACGGGCGTGAGTCAACGGCCTTGAGCCCTTTGCTTCCTCACTCCAGCGACTGCGTCGTCCCGTAGCGGCCGTGATGGAACACGAGGCCGCGCCCCTTCGTCCGCGAGCACGTCTCGACCCGGCCGATGAACAGCATGTGGTCGCCCGCGACGTGGCGGTCGTGGTGCCGGCACTCGAACGTCGCGACGCAGCCTTCCATCAGCGGCGCGCCGGCGACGCCGAGCCGATAGGCGACGCCCCCGAAGTGATCGGCGTGCGGGCGCGAGAAGCGTCGGGCGAGCTCCACCTGGTCGTGCGCGAGCACATTGATCGCGTAGCGCTCGGCGCGCTCGAAGTACGCGAGGTCGGCGGCGCGCCGGCGCAGGCTCCAGAGCACGAGCGGGGGATCGAGCGACACGGAGTTGAACGAGTTCGCGGTGAAGCCGACATAGCGGCCGGGCGGCCCCGGCGCGCAGATGACCGTCACGCCGGTCGCAAACTGGGCGAGCGCGTCACGAAAGTCGCGGTCGGTGAATGCGGCGGGACCTGCGACGCGGTCGCCTTCGGTAGGCTTGGTCACGGAGCTCGCGCCAGAATTCAAGCATCAGGCTGCTGATGGCCGCATAGTCTCGATGGTAGCAGCGCCCGGCCGGTAAAGACTCCATCGGCGCGCGTAGGACCCAGTCGGGTGCCGCGGGCCGGCTGTTCTTGCTACACTGGCCCGACGGGTGGACCACCGGGATTCGCGTGGGTTGCCACCCGCCCGCCGGCATCGTGGACGTCGATTGGCTCGCCGGCCGGAACAGCAGCAATACCCTCGCCTGACAATGGCCGAAGCGCTGCAGAAGATCATCGCGAGCCGGTATGGCGGGCGCAACCTGCCCGTAACGCTCGTCCTGCCCGACGGCGGCCGCGTACCGCTTTCCTCCAACAGCGAGATCGAGATCCTCGCGCGGAGCTGGCGGGGACTGAAGGCGCTCGCCGCGCCCGCGATGGGCGCGCTCGCGCGCGCCTACGTGCACAACGACATCGATTTCACCGGCAGCGCGCGGCGCGCAATGGCGATCGTCGACTCGATGGTCGGCGAGATCACGCACGGCCGCGACTCGCTCGCGACGCGCTGGCGGCTGTGGCAGCATCAGCACCGCAGCAATCGCGCGAACATCAGCCACCACTACGACGTTTCCAACGCGTTCTACCGGCTCTGGCTCGACACGCGGCTCGTCTACTCGTGCGCGTACTTCAGGACCGACGGCGACACCCTCGACGACGCGCAAGCCGCGAAGCTCGACCACATCTGCCGCAAGCTGCGTCTCGAAGCGGGGGAGCGCTTCCTCGACATCGGTTGCGGGTGGGGCGCGCTTCTCATCCACGCTGCCGAGCGATACGGCGTCGAGGCGACCGGCATCACGCTCTCGCAGAACCAGTTCGATTACGCGCGCGAGCAGATCGCCGCGCGCGGCCTTTCGGACCGGGTGAAGGTGGAGCTTCGCGACTATCTCGATCTTCCCGAGGACACGCTCTACGACAAGATCGCGAGCGTCGGCATGTTCGAGCACGTGGGTGTCGCACGCTTCCCGAGCTATTTCGGCAAGATCCGGCGCGTCCTCAAGCCGGGCGGCCTCGTGCTCAACCACGGGATCACGCACAACCCGCTCGGCGCAGACAGCCTGGGCAGCGGCATCGGCGATTTCGTCGAGGAATACGTCTTCCCCGGCGGCGAGCTCACGCACGTGGCGAAAGTGATCGAGGGAATGGCGGCGCAGGGGCTCGAAGTGATCGACGGCGAGGCGCTCCGCGAGCACTACGCAAGGACGCTGTGGCGCTGGTGCGAGCGGCTCGAGGCTTCGGCGGAGGCGGCGCGCGCCGAAATCGGCGAGGAACGATACCGCGTGTGGCGAATCTATCTCGCGGGCTCGGCGCATGCGTTCGACCGAGGCTGGCTGTCGTTGTGGCAACTGCTCGCCGGAAGGCCGCTTCCCGATGGCCGGCTGCCGCACCCGTTGACGCGCGATTACATGTACATGCCGGGGGGGCGATAGCCGCGGCGCCAGGCACGAAGGCGGTCTTTGTCGGCAGCATGGGCGCCGGGCGAGAGGGTCCGTCGCACGGGCCTTGCAATGTGCGCCGGGCGGCTCCATGTTGGCGCGATGAACATCCAGACCATGCAACAACCCGGCTGAATCGCTGCTCAAGTTCCCGACCGCATTTCCGATCAAGGTGATGGGACGCACGCAGGACGGCTTCGCCCAGGCGATCGTCTCGGTCGTGCAGAAGCACGCGCCGGACTTCGACCCCGCGACGATGGAAATGCGCGCCTCGAGCGCAGGGAAATACCTGTCGCTGACGTGCACCGTCCACGCGACGTCGCGCGACCAGCTCGACAATCTCTACCGCGAGCTCACGTCGCACCCGATGGTCGCGATGGTGCTGTGATCGACTCGCGGGCGCGTCGGCCTGAGCGAGTACGAGCGCACGTGGCGGGCGATGCAGGCTTTCACGGCGACGCGCACCGCCGCGACGCCCGACGAGCTCTGGCTCACCGAGCACCCGCCGATCTACACGCTCGGGCTCGCGGGCCGGCGCGAACATCTGCTGCGCGACAACGGCATCGCGGCGCTGAAGGTCGACCGCGGCGGCCAGGTCACCTATCACGGCCCCGGCCAGCTCGTCGCCTACGTGCTGTTCGATCTGCGCCGCCCGAAGGCTCGGTGTGCGCGCGCTCGTCCGGACGCTCGAGGAGTCGGTGGTAAGATGGCTCGGCACCGTGGGGATCGAAGCGCTATGGCAAGCCGTCGGCGCCGGGCGTGTACGTGTCCGTCGGGGCGCGCGAGGCGAAGATCGCCGCGCTGGGATTGAAGGTCCGCGCCGGCTGCACGTACCACGGCCTGGCGGTCAACGTCGCAATGGATCTCGCGCCGTTCGCCGACATCGATCCGTGCGGCTATCCGGGGCTTGCCGTCACGCAACTCTCCGACCTCGGCGCGACGCGAACCGTCGGCGAGGCCGGCGCCGAGCTGGCACCGATTCTCGCCGCGGGCCTCACCGCCATGACGCGACCATGACCTCGCCCCTGCCTCCCGCCAATGAAGCCGGCATCAAGCACAAGGGCGAAGCGAAGACCGCGCGGATTCCGATCAAGATCGTCCCGGCCGAGCGCCTGAAGAAGCCCGAGTGGATCCGCGCGCGCGCGCCGTCGTCGCCGCGCTTCGGCGAGATCAAGAAGATCCTGCGCGAGCACAACCTGCACACGGTGTGCGAGGAAGCCTCGTGCCCGAACATCGGCGAGTGCTTCTCCAAAGGCACCGCGACGTTCATGATCATGGGCGACATCTGCACGCGGCGCTGCCCGTTCTGCGACGTCGGTCACGGCCGCCCGCTGCCGCTCGACGCCGAGGAGCCCGCCAATCTGGCGAAGACGATCGCGGCGCTGCGGCTCTCGTACGTCGTCATCACGAGCGTCGATCGCGACGACCTGCGCGACGGCGGCGCGCGGCATTTCGTCGATTGCATCCGCGCGGTCCGCGAGCGCTCGCCGGCGACGAGGATCGAAGTGCTCGTCCCCGATTTCCGCGGGCGGCACGAGCGCGCGCTCGACGTGCTGTCGCGAGGCGCCGCCCGACGTGATGAACCACAACCTCGAGACCGTGCCGCGGCTCTATCGGCAAGCGCGGCCCGGCTCCGACTACGCGCACTCGCTCGCGCTGCTGCGCGCGTTCAAGGAGCGGCACCCGGCGATCCCGACGAAGTCCGGGCTGATGGTGGGCCTCGGCGAGACCGACGACGAAATCCTCGCCGTGATGCGCGACATGCGCGCGCACGACATCGACATGCTGACGATCGGCCAGTACCTGCAGCCGACCGCGGGGCCACCTCCCCGTCCTGCGCTACGTGCATCCCGATCGATTCGCGGCATTCGAGCGCGAGGCGCGCGCGATGGGCTTCCGCCACGCGGCGGTCGGCGCGATGGTGCGCTCGTCGTACCACGCCGATCGACAGGCCGAGGAAGTCCTGCACGCGGATCCGGCGCTCTAGCGCGACGCAGGAGCCGCGCGCGCAGGCGACTTCCGCGGCGATCGGACGATCGCTTCAGCGCGGGGACGGCGGCGGCGCGTCCTTCGGCCAGAGTATCCACATCCGCCCGTCCTGCTTCATCCGTCCGGCCTCGCGCCCAGCATCGTCGCCGAAGCCCCAGAAGAAGTCGGCGCGCACGGCCCCGCGGATCGCGCCTCCGGTGTCCTGCGCGAGCACGAGGCGCGTCAGCGGCCGCGTCGACAGCGGGTACGTCGTCGCGAGGTAGACCGGCGCGCCGAGCGGAACCGAGCGCGGATCCACGGCGATCGTGCGCTCGCGCAGCAACGGCACGCCGAGCGATCCGAACGGGCCGTCGATCTGCGCTTCGAGCGTGCCGGGCGTGGGCGCGGGCACTTCGCGGAAGAACACGTAGCTCGGATTCTCGTCGAGGAGCGGACCGAGCTTGTCCGGATTGCGGCGTCCCCATTCGCGGATTCCCTGCATCGATGCGCGCTCGAGCGGCAGCTCGCCGCGATCGACGAGAACGCGCCCGATCGAGCGATACGGGTGGCCGTTCTGGTCGGCGTACCCGACGCGCATGAAGCCTCCCTCGGCGAGACGCACGCGGCCGGAGCCCTGGATCTGCAGGAAGAACGCTTCGACGGGATCCCCGACATAGACGAGCGTCTTGTCGGCGACCGGCGCATTCCCGTGCTCGATGTCGGCGCGCGACCAGTACGGGACGACGCGCTTCCCTTCGACGCGCCCGCGCAGCCGCATGTTCTTCAGTTCCGGGTAGAGCTCGGTCAGGTCGATCGTCAGCAAATCGTCCGGCGCCGCGTAGAGCGGCACGTTGTAGCGGGCGGAGCGCACGCGGCTGCCGTCGAGCAGCGGCTCGTAGTAGCCGGTGACCATGCCGGTGTCGCGCCCGTCGGCGGCCACGACCTGGTATGGGATAAAATGACTCTCGAAGAATGCGCGCACGGTGCTGCGGTCGATCGGCGCAACGGTCTGCGCGGCGATGCATGGACCCTGCCACAGCGCGCTCGTCGCAGCGGATGCGACGAGCGCCGCGCATCCGGCGCGGAGCGCGGGCCACGCCTCGTCGACGCGATCGTCGGACCAGCCGGGAAGCGCGGTCCACGCGACCGGCACGTACTTCGCGGGCAGCGACGGCGGTGCGGGTGGCGTTACGGCGGGGGGCGGCGTCACCGCAGGCGGCACCGCCGGCGGAGCGGTGACGCAACCGGCGATCGCAGCGAGCGCCGCCGCCGCGAGCGCGACGCGAAGCGCGAATGAGCGAAGGAGGCGCGAGGCGATGGGCTGGTTTCTCCTGGAAGCGCTGCTCGCGCTGGTCATCGCCGTCGCGATCGTGACGTGGACGATGGGCCCCAAGCGCAACAAGCCGCCGCGCGAGATCGACGAATGACACCGGCGACGGGCTGCCGCGCTAATGGAGCACGCGCGGCATCGACAGCGTGAAGAGCGGAATTTCGGCGTCGAACGTCTTGCCGTCGCCCGCCACCATCTGATACGTGCCGCGCATCGTGCCTACGGCCGTGGGAAGGCTCGTTCCGCTCGTGTACTCGAAGCTTTCCCCGGGCTGCAGCAGCGGCTGCTGGCCGACCACCCCCAGCCCCTTCACCTCCTGGACCTGCTGCTCGGCGTCGGTGATGATCCAGTGCCGGCTGACGAGCTGCGCCGCGACCGCTCCGGTGTTGGTGATCGTGATCGTGTACGCGAAGACGTAATGGCTGCGGGCAGGATCGGACTGCTCGGCGAGATACGCCGATTTGACCGCGACCGTGACGTCGTATTTCCTGCTCTCACCCATGCTCATCGCGCGAATCGCACACCGAATCGATTATAAACCCATGCCCGAATACAGAATTGCTCCGTCGCTGCTGTCCGCCGACTTCGCGCGTCTCGGCGACGAGGTGCGCGCGGTGATCGATGCCGGCGCCGATCTCCTTCACTTCGACGTGATGGACAACCATTACGTTCCGAACCTGACCGTCGGCCCGCTGGTTTGCGAAGCGCTGCGCGCCCACGCGAGCGTGCCGATCGACGTGCACCTGATGGTGAAGCCCGTCGACCGCATCGTTCCGGACTTCGCGAAGGCGGGAGCGGCGATCGTGAGCTTTCACCCCGAAGCTTCCGCAGCACGTCGATCGCACGATCGGTCTCATCCGCGAGTGCGGCTGCAAAGCCGGCCTCGTCTTCAATCCGGCCACCCCGCTCGACTGGCTCGACCACACGATCGACAAGCTCGACCTCGTGCTGATCATGTCGGTCAATCCGGGATTCGGCGGCCAGGCGTTCATTCCGGGGACGCTCGCCAAGCTCGAGCTCGCCCGCGCGCGCGTCGACGCCGCGCAGCAGCGAACCGGCCGGCAGATCATGCTCGAGGTCGACGGCGGCGTGAAGATCGACAACATCGCCGCGACGGCGAAGGCGGGAGCCGACACGTTCGTCGCCGGCTCGGCGATTTTCGGATCGGCCGACTATTCCGCGACGATCGCGAAGATGCGCGCCGAGCTCGCCCGCGCGGCGCCGGCGTGAACAGGCCGCGGGTGAGCCGATGCAATCGCGCGACGCCGATGGTATAGTCGCGTCGCCTGCACGCGGAATGTCCGGCCCGTCCCGATCGAATACCGTGATCTTCGACGCTCTCATCTCATTCGGTCCCGCCGCTGCCGCGCGGCGATGGCGCGCGACGAACTGGCGCCGCTGGCGCTAGAATCGCCCGCATCACGGCCCCGCGCGTTGCGCGCCGGAGCCGCCGGCAGTTTCCCGACTGCACCGACGTTCGTCGAAGAGAGCGAAACATCATGACCGAAGCCGAATTTCGCGCGTTGGCCGCGCAGGGATACAACCGCATTCCGCTCGTCCTCGAGTCGTTCGCGGACCTCGACACGCCGCTGTCGCTGTACGTGAAGCTCGCCAATGCGCCGTACACGTTTCTGCTCGAATCCGTCGTAGGCGGCGAGCGTTTCGGGCGCTATTCGTTCATCGGGTTGCCCGCGAAGGTGCGGATCCGCGCACGCGACACCGCGATCGAGGTCGATTCCGGCGGCTCGGTCGTCGAGCATCACGAGGGCGATCCGCTGGCGTTCGTCGGCGAGTTCATGCGCCGCTATCGCGCCGCGCCGCGGCCCGGCCTCCCGCGGTTCTGCGGCGGGCTCGCCGGCTACTTCGGTTACGACACCGTACGGCACATCGAGACGAAGCTCGCCGGGAAGGCGCCGCCCGCGACTCCCGGCCTCGCCGACGTTCCCGACATCCTGCTCGTGCTCACCGAAGAGCTCGCCGTCGTCGACAACCTCGCGGGGAAGATCTATCTGATCGTCTACGCCGATCCGAAGGAGCCGGATGCCTACGGGCGCGCGCGCGAGCGCCTGCAGACGCTTCGCCGCAAGCTGCGCGAGCCGGTGTCGATCCCGTTTCAGACGGCGGAAGCGCTGACGCAGAGCGACAGCGAATTCGGAGCCGACGGCTACCAGGCCGCGGTGCGGCGCGCGAAGGAGTACATCGCCGCGGGCGACGTGATGCAGGTCGTGCTGTCGCAGCGGATGCGCCGCCCGTTCGCGTCGTCGCCGCTGTCGCTCTACCGCGCGCTGCGCTCGCTCAACCCGTCGCCGTACATGTTCTATTACGACTTCGGCGATTTTCACGTCGTCGGCGCGTCGCCGGAGATCCTCGTGCGGAAGGAAGGCGCGACGGTGACGCTGCGCCCGATCGCCGGCACGCGGCCGCGCGGCCGCGCGCGCGATGCCGACGAAGCGCTCGCGCGCGAGCTCCTTGCCGATCCGAAGGAAATCGCCGAGCACGTGATGCTCGTCGATCTCGGGCGCAACGACGTCGGCCGCGTCGCGCAGATCGGCACGGTGAAGCTCACCGAACGCATGGTGATCGAGCGCTATTCGCACGTGATGCACATCGTCTCCAACGTCGAGGGGACGTTGAAGCCGGGTTTGACGAGCATCGACGTGCTGCGCGCGGCCTTTCCCGCCGGCACGGTGAGCGGCGCGCCGAAAGTGCGCGCAATGCAGATCATCGACGAGCTCGAGCCGTCGAAGCGCGGCGTCTACGCGGGCGCCGTTGGCTACGTGAGCTTCCAGGACGACATGGACACGGCGATCGCGATTCGCACCGCGGTCGTCAAGGACGGGATGCTCTATGCACAGGCCGGCGCCGGGATCGTCCACGACTCGGTCCCCGAGTCGGAGTGGACGGAGACCGAGAACAAGGCGCGCGCGGTGCTGCGCGCGGCCGAGATGGTGCAACAGGGCCTCGACGCCGAGGCGTGAGCTGCGTCCACGGCCTGCCTGCGGGTCGTCTGCGCGGGAATGACGGACTACTTCGGGGCCTTCTCCGCCGTCGTCGGAGGCGCGTTCGGATTGATCGTCACGCCGCGCCGTGCGAGCTCGCCCACGATCAGCTTGGCGCCGGGATTGCCCTTGTCGGCGAGGATTGCCGTTTCGCGAGCGAGCGAATCGAGCGACGTGCGCAGCTTGCTCGCGTCTTCGAACTGCCGAATCTGATTGGCGTGGACCGTGGCGAGGCCTTGCCGCTCGTTGACGAGCTGATAGCACTGGAAGGCGGGCCACGCTACCGCCGCGATGACAAGGAACAGCAGCGGAAGGAACGGGCTGTAGCCGAACTCCCGTCTGCCGGGTTCGCCGAGGCCCAGTCCCGGCGGGGTTGTCGACACGGCTGCCATCTCACTTCCCCCCTTTCTTCGGCTCGGGGGCCGGCGCTGCAGGGGCCGGAGGCGCCGGCGGCGCGTTCACCGTGATCCCCTGTTTCGCGAGCAATTCGCGCAGCTGCGCGTCGTTGTTGCGTACCGAGAGCTCGCCAAGCGCCTTGACCATTTCGCGGTAAAGCGGCTCGAGCTGCGCCGCCTGCTGGATGTATTGCGCGCGGCCGGTCACCTCGGCCTGGGCGGTACGGTTCTGGCTGAACAGGATCATGTTGGCGATCGCAAGCAGCACGCCGATCGCCGCGAGCGCAGTCAGGATGAAGAATTCGTTCTTTTTGAGCATAGCGGCCCGCGAAGATTGTTCGGAAGCGGGGCATTCTACAGACTACCCCGCCTGGCGGGGGTTCAAACCCACGACCGACGAAGCGCACGTGGACGCCGCCACGATCGCGGTTTCCCTTTCGGCGAAGCGAAGCCGCCGGGCGGCGGCGCGTAAGGCAGCGGCCGCAGCGCGCCCGACGACGAGTGGGAGGCCGAACCTTATACGGCTTTCGCGCGGCGGCGAAGAAGAACCAAAAACATGCCGAAGAGGCCGGCGCCAAGGAGGTTCAGCGACGCGGGTTCTGGGACGAAGGCCGGCGACTCCGTCTGGAAGGTGAGCCCCACAAAGATCGTGTCTTCCCCGCCGAACGAACCACCGGGGGGGCAGGGATCATTCTGCGTCGGCGGTGCGCATATGGGATTGGATGTGACGTCTACCTCAACGATAGTTCCCGAGAGCGATGACAAATCGTAGGTCTGTTGGTCGAAACGTTGCTGCGCGCCGCTACCATCCGCAACGCCGCCGTTGTTGAACCAATTGGTGGTCGGGAGGGTGATCGTGTTGTTGAACACACCGTCGTTGTAGTCACGAACCTGCATCCCCTCGAAGAGGTCGAAAATGACGCTGCCGCCTAGATTGTCGATGAACTTTATGGTTGTGGGAAAGTCTCCGGCGGTGCCGAATGTGCTATTGACCAGCGTGTATGCGGCCGTCACGTTGGCAATGTTGACGGTGATCTGAAGCGTCGTGCCGCGATCGCCGGGGCCGGTGGTGTCGTTCGAACCTAGGAAGCCGCCCCAGAAGTTCAACCCGTAGGTCATATTTCCCGGTTCGGTCGAGAGAGGGGGAGGCCCGACATTGGCGATGTCGAAGGGAACACCGGTCAAGTTCGACCCGAGACTGTTCAAGCCGGTCGGGTATTCGTTCGTATCCCCGCCGATGAGATGGCCGAAAGACGTATCGACGTAGGTGGATAGATCGACGGGCACATAGCCCGCATTGGCGATGGAACCGATCCCGACGGCCGCGCTTGCGACGATCGCTGCCCGTACAATCGAACGATAAAGAAGCATGGGGCTCCTCCCGCGGACCGCAGCGTAGGATCCACGCGCGGGCCACATTTCAAGCACGACTCCCGATAACGCGGGCGAGCAAGAAACGCGCCATGAAAATCCTCGTTATTTTACAGAGCACTTTGAAAATCCCTCTTATAGATGTGTAAAAATTGTCGACATCAGTCGAGCGCTTCCCGCTTGGTCCAAGAGCTCCCGTGCCAAGCGGGCCTGAATCACCGGTAGGTCAACTATGCTGCTGATGATCGACAACTACGACAGCTTCACCTACAACCTCGTCCAATACCTGGGCGAGCTGGGTGCGGACGTCCACGTCCACCGCAACGACGCGATCACGCTCGGCGAGGTCGCGGCGTGGGAGCCCGAGGCGATCGTCATCTCGCCGGGCCCGTGCACGCCGAACGAGGCGGGCATCTGCGTGCCGCTGATCCAGCGCTTCGCCGGCAAGATCCCGATCCTCGGCGTCTGCCTGGGCCACCAGGCGATCGGCCAGGCGTTCGGGGGGCGCATCGGCCGTGCGCAGCACGTGATGCACGGCAAGGTCTCGCCGGTCGAGCACGACGGCCGCGGCGTGTTCAGCGGTCTGCCCAGCCCGCTCACCGTGACCCGCTATCACTCGCTCGCGATCGAGCCGGCGACGATGCCCGCGTGCCTCGAGGTGACGGCGACCTCCGACGACGGCGAGGTGATGGGCGTCCGCCACCGCGACCTCGCCGTGGAAGGCGTGCAGTTCCATCCGGAAGCGATCCTCACCGAGCACGGGCACGCGCTGCTGAAGAATTTCCTGGACCGCACGAAGCACTGACCCGTCAGCCCGCGATGCCCATCACGCCCCAGGAAGCGCTGCAGCGCACGATCGAGCACCGCGAGATCTTCGGCGACGAGATGCTGTCGATCATGCGCAGGATCATGAGCGGCGAGGTGACGCCGGTGATGATCGCCGCGCTCACCGTCGGCCTGCGCGTGAAGAAGGAGACGATCGGCGAGATCGCCGCCGCGGCGCAGGTGATGCGCGAATTCGCGACGCGGGTCGAGGTTCCCGATTGCGAGAACCTGGTCGACATCGTCGGCACCGGCGGCGACGCGTCGAACACTTTCAACATCTCGACCGCGGCGATGTTCGTCGCGGCCGCCGCCGGCGCGCGCGTCGCCAAGCACGGCGGGCGGTCGGTGTCGTCGAAATCCGGCAGCGCCGACGTGCTGGAGGCGCTCGGCGCCAACATCATGCTCACGCCCGGCCAGGTCGCGCGGTCGATCGCCGAGACCGGAATCGGCTTCATGTTCGCGCCGTCGCATCACAGCGCGATGAAGCACGCGGCGCCGGTGCGCAAGGAGCTCGGCGTCCGGACGATCTTCAACATCCTCGGCCCGCTCACCAACCCGGCAGGCGCGCCGAATCAGCTCCTCGGCGTGTTCCATCCGGATCTCGTCGGCATTCAGGTGCGCGTGCTGCAGCGGCTCGGCAGCAAGCACGTGCTGGTCGTCTACGGCAAGGACGGAATGGACGAGGTGTCGCTCGGCGCGGCGACGATGGTCGGCGAGCTGAAGGACGGCGAGGTCCGCGAGTACGAGATCCACCCGGAGGATTTCGGCATGCGGATGATGTCGAACCGCGGCTTGAAGGTCACCGACGCCGCCGAATCGAAAGCGATGCTGCTCGAAGCGCTCGACAACGTCGAAGGAACGCCGCGCGAGATCGTGACGTTGAACGCCGGCGCCGCGCTTTACGCCGCCGACGTCGCGACGTCGATCGCCGAGGGAATCGACCGGGCGCGCGCAGCGATTGCCTCGGGCGCCGCGAGGCGCAAGCTCGACGCGTTCGTCGCGTTCACGCAGAAGCAGCGTCCGGCGACCGGCTGATCCCGGGCGCGCGATGTCGGACATCCTGGCGCGAATCCTCGCGACGAAGGCCGGCGAGATCGCCGCGGCGAAACGCGCGCGCCCGTCGAACGAGATCGAGTCCGCTGCGCGCTCGATGCCGCCGCCGCGCGATTTCGAAGGAGCGCTGCGCGCGCGGATCTCCGCCGGCCGCCCGGCGGTGATCGCCGAGATCAAGAAGGCCAGCCCCAGCCGTGGCGTTCTGCGTGCGCAGTTCGATCCCCCGGCCATCGCGGCGAGCTACGCCGCTGGCGGCGCGGCTTGCTTGTCGGTGCTGACGGACCGCGAGTATTTCCAGGGTGCACCGGAGTACCTGAGCGCGGCCCGTGACGCGTGCGCTCTGCCGGTGCTGCGCAAGGATTTCATCGTCGATCAGTACCAGATCGCCGAATCGCGCGCGATGGGCGCGGACGCGATCCTGCTGATCGTCGCGGCGCTCGACGACGCGCAGCTCGCCTCGCTGCATGCACGCGCACGCGACTTCGGGATGGCCGCGCTCGTCGAAGTCCACGATGCGCCGGAGCTCGAGCGCGCGGCCGCGCTGCGAGCGCCGCTCGTCGGCATCAACAACCGCAATCTGCGGACCTTCGAGACCGTCGCTCTCGACGACCGTCGATCTCCTTCCACGCGTGCCCGCCGGAACGCTCGTCGTCACGGAGAGCGGCATCCTCGCGCCGTCGGATGTGACGATGCTGCGCACACACGGTGTCGACGCGTTCCTCGTCGGCGAGGCGTTCATGCGCGCCGCGGATCCCGGCAAGGCGCTGGCTGCGCTGTTCGAGTAGGTCGTTCGCGTCAGCCGGGCGCCCCGGCGCAGCCTGGGGCCAGTGCTATCATTCGCGCCGTCAACCGGGAGCGAGTTCGTGTCGGCCATCGTCGCCGAGGGCATAGCCAAGCATTGGACGACCGCCGACGGGGATGTGCGCGCGGTAGACGGACTCTCGTTTGCGTTCGACCGCGGAACCCTCAACGTTCTGCTCGGCCCCTCCGGCTGCGGCAAGTCGACGACGCTGCGGCTCATTGCGGGACTCGAGATCGCCGACGCGGGCCGCATCCTGATCGACGGGCGCGACGTGACCGGCCTTCCCCCGGCGCGGCGCAACATCGCGATGGTGTTCCAGAGCTATGCGTTGTTCCCGCACCTGCCCGTGTCCGAGAACATCGTGTTTGGGCTCAAGGTGCGCAAGGTCGCGGCGTCCGACGTGGCGAAACGCTTGAAGCGCACCGCCGAGCTTCTCGGCCTCGACGGCCTCCTCGACCGCAAGCCGTCGCAACTCTCGGGCGGACAGCAGCAGCGCGTCGCGCTCGGGCGCGCGATCATCGCCGAGGCGCCGGTGTGCCTGATGGACGAGCCCTTGTCCAATCTCGACGCGCAGCTGCGGCAGGAGATGCGCGGGGAGATCCGCAGCCTGCAGCGGCAGCTCGGGATCACGATGGTCTACGTGACGCACGACCAGGTCGAAGCGATGTCGATGGCCGACCGCGTCGTGCTGCTCAATCGCGGGAAGATCGAGCAGAATGCGGCGCCCGTCGATCTCTACGAGCATCCGGCCAATACGTTCGTCGCGCGGTTCATCGGCACGCCGCCGATGAACCTGCTTCCCCTCGAGCACGGCGACGGCGGCGCGGTGATTGCGGGAACGGAAGGCCCTGCGGTCGCGAGCGCCGACTGCGTCGGATCGACGCTCGGCGTGCGGCCCGAGCATGTCGCCGTCGCGCTCGATCGCGGTGTCGCCGCCATCGTCGCAGCGGTCGAGTATCTCGGTGCCGACTCGCTCGTCACGTGCCGCGTCGGCTCGGCGACGCTCGCCGCGCGCATGTCGGGAAGCGTCGGGCTCAGGCCCGGCGACCCGGTGCGCCTCGCTTGGGCCGGCGGCGCGCAGCACGTCTTCGCGCCCGATGGGACGCGGCGCGAAGAGCCGATCCGTCACGAATCCGCGACAATGCTCGCGTAGGATCTTTTGCATTTCTTTGGGAGGAGAGCATGCTCAAAACGATGGTTCGCCAGGGAATTGCCGCGCTTGCCGCGGTGCTCGCATCGACGATCGCTTCGATAGCGCACGCGCAGGCGCCCGTCGAGGTCTCGTTCTATTTTCCGGTCGCGGTCGGCGGCCCGATCACCAAGCTGATCGACGCGTACGCCGCCGATTTCGAGAAGGAGAATCCCGGAATCAAGGTAAAACCGATCTACTCCGGCACCTATCAGGACACGATCACGAAGGCGCTCACCGCGGTCAAGGGCGGCGAGCCGCCGGTCACTTCGATCCTGCTGTCGACCGACATGTTCACGCTGATCGACGAGGAGGCGATCGTCCCGTTCGACGAGCTCATCAAGACGCCGGACGACGAGAAGTGGCTGAAGTCGTTCTATCCGGCGTTCATGGAGAACAGCCAGACCGGCGGCAAGACCTGGGGCATCCCGTTCCAGCGCTCGACGATCGTGCTCTACTGGAACAAGGACATGTTCAAGGAAGCGGGGCTCGATCCGAACCGCGCGCCGGCGAACTGGAAGGAGATGGCCGACTACGCGCAGAAGCTCACCAAGCGCGATGCGTCGGGCAAGGTCACGCAGTGGGGGCTGCAGATTCCGTCGTCGGGCTTCCCGTACTGGCTGTTCCAGGCGCTCGCGATCGAGAACGGCGTCAACCTGATGAACGCGGCGGGCACCGAGACCTATTACGACAAGCCCGAGGTCATCGAGGCGCTGCAGTACTGGGTCGATCTCGCAAGGAAGCAGAAAGTGCATCCGGAAGGCATCGTCGAATGGGGAACGACGCCGAAGGACTTCTTCGAGAGGAAGATGGCGATGATGTGGACGACGACCGGCAACCTGACCAACGTGCGCAGCAACGCGAAATTCGACTTCGGCGTTGCGATGCTTCCGGCCGGCAAGCAGCGCGGCAGCCCGACCGGCGGCGGCAACTTCTACCTGTTCAAGAAGAGCTCGCCGGCGCAGCAGCAGGCGGCGTTCAGGTTCATCAAGTGGATCACTGCGCCCGAGCGAGCGGCGCAGTGGGGGATCGACACCGGGTACGTGGCGGTGCGCGCCGACGCGTGGGAGACGCCGGCGATGAAGCAGTACGTGGCGGGATTTCCAGCGGCGGCGGTCGCGCGCGATCAACTGCCGTACGCGAAGGCCGAATTGTCGACGCACGACAACCAGCGCGTGACCAAAGCGCTCAACGACGGGCTGCAGGCGGCCTTGACCGGCACGAAGACGCCGGAAGCCGCGATGAAGGATGCGCAGCGCGAGGCGGAGCGCCTGTTGCGGCCGTACAAGAAATAGGAGCTCGAGTGGGAACAGCCGTGTGCGGCGCGAACCGAAGGGCGCCCGGATCCGTGCGCCCGGAGCTTCGCGCCACACGCGGCTGTCCCTTGAGCAGCCGATGACCCGGACCGCGCAATGGCTCTACGGCTGGCTGCTGCTGTTGCCCGCCGCGGTGCTGCTCGCGCTCTTCACCCACTACCCGGCGCTCGCCACCCTCTGGCACAGCTTTCACGCGACGCCGAAGGCAGGCCGCGCCGCGCCGTGGGTCGGGCTCGACAACTATCGGCAGCTCGTCGACGACCCGATCTTCTGGAAGGCGCTGGTCAACAATCTCTGGTTCGCGCTCGGCACGATTCCGGCGTCGATCGCGCTGGCGCTCGTCATGGCGGTGTGGGTGAATGGGCAGGCTCGCCGGCCGCGGGTTCCTCCGGCTCGCGTATTTCACGCCGACGGTGCTGCCGATGATCGCGGTCGCCAACATCTGGCTCTTCTTCTACACGCCGGAGTACGGGCTCCTCGAAAGGGCAACGGCCGCGCTCGGCGCCGGCACCCACAACTGGCTCGGGCAGCAAGGACACGGCGCTCGCGTGCCTGATGGTCGTCACCGTGTGGAAGGAGGCCGGCTTCTTCATGATCTTCTACCTCGCGGCGCTGCAGACGATGTCGCCGCACCTCGCCGAAGCGGCGGCAATCGAGGGCGCGTCGCGCGCGTACTTCTTCCGGCGCGTCACGTTCCCGCTGCTGATGCCGACGACGCTGTTCGTGCTGGTCAACGCGGTGATCAACGCGTTTCGCCTCGTCGACCACGTCGTCGTGATGACGCGCGGCGGGCCCGACAACGCAACTTCGCTGCTGCTCTACTACATCTACGAGGTGGGCTTCCGGTTCTGGGATTCCGCGTACGCCGGCGCGCTGACGATGGTGCTCCTCGCGCTGCTGGCGACGGTCGCTCTCGCGCAATTCTGGTTCCTCGAGCGCAAGGTCCACTACCAATGACCCACGTCTACGCAACGCGCGGTGTCCCGCGCGCGCTGGAGACGACGGGAGCCTGGCTCCTCGGTCTGCTGTGGATACTTCCGCTCGCCTACGCCGCGTGGACCGCGTTTCATCCGTCGGAGTTCGCGACGCGCTTCGTCCCTACGGCGCCGGTGACGCTCGACAACTTCGCAAGGGCCTGGGAGGCGGCTCCGTTCGCCCGCTACTACGTCAACACCGTGCTGCTCGTCACGCTCGTGCTCGCCGCGCAGCTCGTCCTCGTGACGCTCGCCGCGTACGCGTTTGCGCGCTTCGCGTTTCCGGGCCGCAACGTGCTCTTCGCGCTGGTGCTGGTCCAGCTGATGGTGATGCCGGACGTCCTGATCGTCGAGAACTACCGGACGATGTCGGCGCTCGGCCTGAAGGACACGATCGTCGCGATGGCGCTTCCCTACATGGCGAGCGCGTTCGGCATCTTCCTGTTGCGGCAGACATTCAAGACGGTTCCGCGCGAGCTCGACGAGGCAGCGCGGGTCGAAGGCTGCGGTCCGCTCGCGCTGCTGTGGAAGGTGTACGTGCCGCTCGCGCGGCCCGTCTACCTCGCCTACGCGCTCGTGAGCGTCAGCTACCACTGGAACAATTTCCTCTGGCCGCTCATCATTACGAATTCGGTGGAATCGCGGCCGCTCACCGTCGGGCTGCAGGTGTTCTCTTCGGGGGACCAGGGGATCGACTGGTCGGTCATCACCGCGGCCACGTTGATCACGACGGCGCCGCTGCTGATCGCGTTCCTTCTCTTTCAGAGGCAGTTCGTCCAGAGTTTCATGCGCGCGGGGATTCGATGAGGACGTCCGCAGTCCGCCGGGGGTTGGCAGCGCTGGCGCTCGCGTTGCTGAGCGCGCTTGCGTCGGCGCAGGGAAGCTACCCCGACCGGCCGATCCACATGATCGTTCCGCTCGCCGCGGCGAGCGCCGTCGACAACGCGGCGCGCATCGTCGCGCAGCAGATGTCGTTCAACATGGGGCAGCAGATCGTCATCGAGAACCAGCCCGGCGCGGCCGGACTGATCGGCGCCGAGCGCGTGGCGAAGGCGGCGCCCGACGGCTACACGATCGGCGGCTTCAACGACAGCATCATGACGATGCTGCCGAACCTCTATCGGAAGATGCCGTGGGACATCCTCAAGGACTTCGAGCCGGTGTCGCTGGTCGCCACCGTCGAATGGGGTCTCGTCGTCAACAACGACGCGCCGTACCGGAGCGCCGCCGACGTCATCGCGGCGGCGAAGGCGAATCCCGGCAAGATCTTCTACGCGTCGGGCGGCAACGGCAGCCCGCAGCACATCGCGATGGCGCTCTTCGCGTCGAGCGCGGGGATCGCGCTCACGCACGTGCCTTACAAGGGCGCCACGCAGGCGGCGCTCGACATCGCGAGCGGCCAGGTGCCGGTGGGATTCCAGGGGCTCGCCACCGTCGCTTCGCTCGTGCGCGGCTCGAAGCTCAGGCTGATCGGCGTGACCACGCCGACGCGCCTCGCTCAGTTCGGCGAGGTGCCGACCGTTTCCGAATCCGGGCTTCCGGGGTTCGAGTTCAACTCGTGGTTCACGATCATGGCGCCGGCGGGGACGCCGAAGGAGATCGTCGCGCGGCTCAATGCCGAGATCGTGAAAGCGCTCGCCGATCCGGACGTGCGCGAGAAGCTCGTCCAGCAGGGACTGACGGTCCGCGGCACGTCGGCGCAGGAGCTGGGCGCGGCCACGCGCGAGCAGCTCGCGAGGTACGCGCGGCTGATCAGGCAGGCCAACATCACGATGGACTGAATGGCGAGAAACCCGGCGACGATCTCGCTCTCCGACATAGAAGCTCCGGCGCGCAATCCCGGATGCGTTTCTTGATCGGCAAACAAATGGATTCGAGTGAAGCTCATCACCTGGAATGTCCAATGGTGCCGCGGCGTCGACGGACGCGTCGACCCGAAGCGGATCGTCGCGGAAGCGCGCGCGCTTGCCGACTTCGACGTGCTGTGCCTGCAGGAGATCGCCGACAACTTTCCCGATCCGCGGCTCGCCGGCAACATCGACGACGACCAGTTCGTGGCGCTCGCCTCGCTGCTTCCGGGCTATACGGCGGCGCCCGGCGATCGCCGTCGATCATCCGGCGCAGGGCACCCGGCGCAGGCGCTTCGGCAACATGATCCTGTCGCGGCTTCCGATGCGGCAGATCTATCGGCACCTGCTTCCGTCGCCGATCGATCCCGGCGTGAACGGGATGCCGCGCATCGCCGTCGAAGCGGTCGTCGCAGCGTCCTTCGGCGAGGTCCGCGTCATCACGACGCACCTCGAGTACTACTCGCAGAAGCAGCGCGGCGCGCAGGTCGACGCGCTGCGCGCGATCTACGCGGAGGGGCACGGGCACGCGAAGTCGGGAACGATCGTCGATACGACGGGCGGGCCTTTCCACACGTATCTGCGCCCGGCCGCGACGATCATCACCGGCGACTTCAACCTCGAGCCCGACGACCCGCTGCATGCGCGGATGAGCGACGCCTTCGCGGACGGCACGCCGCCGCTCCTCGACGCGTGGGAGGTCGCGCATCCGGGCGTCCCCCATCCCAGCACGTTCAAGATCTACGAAAAGGAAATTCAAGGCGAGCCCGAGCAGCACTGCGACTTCATTTTCGTGAGCGAGCATCTGAAGCCGCGCGTCGCGGCGGTGCGCGTCGATCGCGCGACGCAGGCGTCCGACCATCAGCCGGTGATCCTGACGCTCGAATAAGGAAACGGTGCGCGGAAGCGCGCAGCAAAGCGCGCCGCTCGCCGCTCGGGGCGCGTGAGGTATGCTCCCATCCATGGCCGCTCCCGCGCCCACGGCGCCTGCGCCACCGTCCATCCCGCCGGCCGCGACCTTCCCGCCCGCCCAATCGCCGGCAGAGGTGGCGCGCGTGCGCAATCGCGCGCTCTTTCGCAACTTCTTTCAGCGCGAGCTCACCACGCGCTATCTGGGCAGCGTAACCGGCCTGGCGTGGGCGCTGCTGCATCCGCTCGCGCTTCTCGGCGTCTACTGGTTCGTCTTCACGATGGTGTTTCGCGCGGGCGCATTCGGCGGACAGAGCTTCCTGACCTTCGTCGCGGTCGCGCTGTGGCCGTGGCTCGCCGCGCAGGAAGCAATCCAGCGCGGCACCGTGAGCCTCGCCTCGTACGCGGGGCTCATCCGCAAGGTCGCGTTTCCGCACGAGCTCGTCGTCTACGCGTCGGTGGCCGCGACGCTCGCGCTGCACTTCGCCGGCTACCTCGCGGTTCTCGTCGTGCTCGCGCTCTTCGGGCAGCCCGTGCATTTCGAAGGGTTGCTCGTCGCGCTGCCCGTGTGGGCCGTGCTCGCGATCGCCGTCAGCGGCCTCACGCTCTTCTTCGCGGCACTGCAAGTGTTCATCCGCGACGTCGAGCACGTGCTGATGCCGCTGCTGATGATTCTCATGTACCTGACGCCGATCCTCTACCCGCTGACCGCGGTGCCCGAAGCCATGCGTCCTTACGTCGCGGCGAATCCGTTCGGGTATCTCGTCGAGCGGTTGCGCGCCGGACTTCTCGAGGGACGACTCGCGTTCGAACTCGGCGACCTCGCCGCCGTGCTCGTTGCCGCGGCGCTTTTCTTCGGCGGGCGCTGGGTGTTTCGCAGGCTCTCGCCGACCTTCGAGGATTTCCTGTGAGCGCCGCAGGGCCGCTCGGGGGGAACGTCGCCCGTTGCTTGCCCTCGACAACGTCGGCAAGGACTACGCGCGCATCGATGCGCACAGCGGCCGCGTGCGTCTCGTCTGGGACCTGTTGCGCGGGCGCGGCGCGGCGAGCGTGTTCACCGCGCTCGACGGCGTGTCGTTCCGTCTGGAGCGCGGGCAATCGCTCGCGATCATCGGCGAGAACGGCGCCGGCAAGTCGACGCTGCTCAAGGTTATCGCCTCGGTGATCAAGCCGACGCGCGGCACGGTCGTCGTCAACGGCCGCGTCGGCGCGCTGCTCGAGCTGGGCTCGGGCTTCCATCCGGATTACACGGGGCTCGCCAACATCGATCTCGCCGCCGCGCTGCTGGGCCTCACGCCGGCGCAGATCGACGACCGGCGCGAGGAGATCATCGCGTTCGCCGATCTGGGCGAGCACATCCGCGAGCCGATCAAGCACTATTCGTCGGGCATGGTCGTGCGGCTCGGCTTCGCGGTCGCGACCACGCTCACGCCCGACATCCTCATCACCGACGAAGTGCTCGCCGTGGGCGACGAGTCGTTCCAGAAGAAGTGCATCGCATGGATGGAGAGCTATCTCGCGGGCGGCGGCACGCTGCTCTTCGTCTCGCACAGCATGTATCACGTGCAGAAGCTCTGCCGGCACGCGCTGTGGCTCGAGCACGGGCGCCCGCGACTCTACGGCGACGCCGATCACGTCGCGCGCGAGTACCTGGCCTGGCACGAGGCGCGCAGCGCCGCGGCCGCCCAGGCGGCAAAGACACCGTTGCCGGCAAGCGCGTACGTCGTCACCCACCTCGCGCTGACAGTCGACGGCGGGGGCAGCGAGATCGATCCCGCGCGTGGTTTCCACGTCGACGTCGAGGTTCGCTCGCCGGACGATCGCGAGCCCGTGCTGGCGGTCGGCGTCGTGCGCGCCGACGGTACGCCGGTGTACGGAACGACGAGCGAGATCGACGGCGCGGCGCCGGTGCGCCTCGGTCCGTCGCGTTATGCGTTCTCGGTGCGCTTTGCCGACCTCGCGCTTCTTCCGGGGCACTACCGCCTTCGCGCTCACGCGATGGACCCGGAAGGTTTGCGGCTCTTCGACACGCACGAAATCCCATTCGTGATCGCCGGCGCGACACGCGAGCTCGGCTATGTGCGGCTGCCGCATGCATGGCCGCGCGCGGACGCGGCGCCGGCGCCGACGGCACCGCGAGGGCTGAGCCGTCTCATGCCCCGACCCGCGCGCGAGCTCCGTCTGCCTGTGGGAATTCTGGTTGCTGCCGCTCGCCGTGGCGCTGCTTCCCTATCGCGCGGGGATCGCGCTCGCCCGCTGGTGCGCCGCCACACTACCGCTCTACGACGAGCGCGCCCGCGCCGGACTCGCGCATTACCGCGCAGCCCGCCCGCGCGGCGATGCCCGGCGGTTCCTGACCGAGTTCCGCTTCACGCAGCTGATCGATCACGCCGATCTCTTCTGGGCGCTCACGCGGAGCGAGCGATTCCTGTTGTCGCGCCTCGATGCGCCACCGCGTCCCGCGGCGCCTCCGCTGATGGTGATCGGGATGCATTTCGGCCAGGGCCTGTGGCTGCTGCCGTGGCTTCGCGCGTGCGGCACGCCCGCGCGCTTTCTGTCGGTGCGCTTCGACGCGACTGCGTTCGAGAGCCGGCATGCGGTACCTCTACGCGCGGCTGCGACTGCGCATGGTCGAGAAGCTCGCCGGCGTTCCGGCGATTTTTACCGGCGGCGCTCGCGGCGAAATCGCCGCAACGCTGGCGCAGCGCGGCGCGGTCTATGGGTTGATCGACGTTCCGACCGGTGCACCGCCGGCGCCCAATGGCACGCTGTTCGGCGCGCCGGTGTTCTGGCCTTCCGGGCTCGTCGACGCCGCGCGTGCGGCGGGCGCCGAGATGCTGTTGCTCACCTCGCACTGCGAATCCAATGGGCGCCGGCCGCGTCGCTGCGGAGCGCGTCGCCGTGGCCGACGTCAACGGCATCGCGTCGAGGTTCGGTGCGCGCATCGACGCGGCACCTGGTGCTTGGCACGTCTGGCATTTCCTGCCGGACTTCGCGGCGTCGGACGTCGAAGCGCAGGCGCTTCTGTGATCTACCGGCGCACGTTCGATCCCGCGAGCGGCGATTCACTGGCGCGGCTTTCGCGCTGGATCCGACCGGGGACGAACGTGCTCGAGCTTGGAGCAGCCGCCGGCTATTTCACCGAATGGCTGAAGCAGCAGGGCGCTACCGTCGACGTGGTCGACATCGATCCGGAGGCCGGCCGCGCAGCGGAATCGTTCGCGCGGCGCGTCGTCGTCGCAGATCTCGACGCCGACGGCTGGGAAGCGGGGCTTGCCGGCGGAGGCAGCTCGCCGCGCTACGACTTCATCGTATGCGCGGACGTCCTCGAGCACCTGCGCGACGGCGCTCGACTGCTCGCGCGCTTGCGACCGCTGCTCGCTCCGGCCGGCGAGCTCCTGCTGTCGGTCCCCAACGTCGCGCACGCGGCGATCATCGCCGGCCTGTTCGACGACCGCTTCGAATACGGCGGCGAGGGCTTGCTCGATCCGACGCATCTGCACCTCTACACGTGGCGCTCGGTGGGCGGGCTGTTGCGCGACGCCGGTTTCCGGATCCTCGACTGGGACGCGACCGAGCTCACGCCTTACGCGACCGAGTTCCGCACGCGCGTCGAGGCGCTCGCGCCGGCGCTGCGCGAAGCGCTCGGCGCGGGAACGCGGCACCACGCGTATCAGTGGCTCGTGCGCGCCACGCCGGGCGCGATGCGCGAGATCCCCGCTGCCGAAGGCGCTCGAGGGCGCGGAGCGCGTGCCGGTGCGCCTCTTGCCGGGAGCCGACCCGGGACGCGCTCACGCTCGATCGTCAATACGTCGGCTTCATTCCCGCGAACGGCGACGCCGCGACGCTCGAGTGGCGCTTCGAGCCCGCCGAGCCGGTGCTGCGAATCATTCTCGCCGATCGCGTCGGCGTCGATCGCCATCGACGATTTCACGTTGTTCGCCGGCGAGCGCGAGGTCTGGCGGTTCGGCGTGCCGGGCGCTGTGCTCGATCCTGGCTTCGAAACCATCGCGCTCGGCGACAGGACCTACGCGCTCGTGCGCGAGGACGGGTGGGTCGAGCCGCGCCTTCCCGCCGGCGTGACTGTCGATCACGTGCGCATGACGCTGCGCTGGACAGGCGACTGGACGGGCGCGGCCGCGTTCGCCGCGCTGACCGGGCTTGCCGCCGTGCATGCCGATCGACTCGAAGAAGCGTACCGCGAGATCGGCCGCCTCAATACCGTGATCGGCGAACGCGAGGCGAGTCTCGCGACGCGCAATGCCGAGCTTGCGCGCGCGGAGAATGCACTGACCGAAGCGCGCCAGCATCGCCCGGGATCGGCAGACGCTGCGTGGATGGCTCGCGGTGCCGCTGATCGCGCGTCAACAGATGTTCGGAGGCGGGCGCTCCTCGACCTCCGCGGCGCTCCGATGCGAGCTCGCGTCTTCTAGCGTCCCCTGAGCCGCCTTGCGACCGGATGCCGCCACGCGGCGATTCGCGCGAGCCACGGGCGCGCGACGACGAATTGCCGCACGTCGCTGCGGCTCACCATCACCACCGACTGACTGCGCGCGTAGTCTTCGGCCATCTGCGAGATCTGGCGCGGCGACAGCGTGACGCGCAGCTCGCGTTGCCGCTTGACGGCGTCCAGGTACGCCCGGTCGAGCCGCTCCTGCCGTCCCGGCGGCATCGCGCGCGCCCGCCGGCACGCGGTATTTCGACGTCGTCTTCTCGACGAGCACGAAGTCGTCCTCGAGCGTGTAGCGCGTCCACAGGTTCCAGTCCTCGAGCTGGTCCATGTCCTCGGCGAAGCCGCCGTATCGCGCAAAGAGATCGCGGTGGAACAGCACGGCCTGGATCGGCAGGAAATTGTGGTGCCAGAGCGTGAGGCGATCGAACGGCTGGCGGTGGCGCGTGAAGTGCGCGATCTCGGCGTATTCGGCGCGTTCGCTGTCGATGATCTCGGTGAGCGTCTCCCACGCGAGCGCGTACGCGCCCTGGGTGCGCGTGCCCTCGACCGCGTCCATCAGCACTTCGACGTGATCGGCGAAGAACACGTCGTCGTCGTCGAGAAAGTTGAGCCATTCGCCGCGCGCCTCGGCCAAGCGCGAGGTTGCCGGCGCGCGCGCGCCCGACCTTCTCTCCGGTGGCCTGATAGCGAACGACGAGCCTCCGCCGGAACTCGTCGACGATCGCGCGCGGAGGTCGGCGGGCCGTCCTCGATCACGATCGCTTCGATGTTGGGCCACGTCTGCTGCGCAACCGACTCGAGCGCCTGCCGCAGCCACGCGCCGCGCCCGACCGTGCGGATCAGGATCGACACGAGCGGCGGGTCGCGCCGCGGATTCTCGCGCTTCGAGCGAAACGACACGAACGCCCCGTCGCGCCGCACCTCGTAGCCCCATCCGGAGAACGTGGGGCGGAACCGTCGCCGTCGGACGCACGCGCGTCATCACGAAATGCGGCCACTGCCGGAGAAAGCGCCCCAGCGCCTTGACGAGGCCGCGACGGCGGCCGGCGAACTCCTGCGGCGCGAGTATTTCGCCCGCGAGCATCGAGAGGCCCTGCAGCGTTCGCATCACGCCGCCGTAGCGCGCGCGCAGGCAGAGGTTCGTCAGCACGCCGCCCAGCACCTGCAGCGGCTTCACTTCGCCGGCGACCGCATACGTGCGGTGCACGACCGCGAGCTTCGGCAGGTAACGCAGGCGAAATCCCTTGGCGCGCAGGCGCCACGAGAGGTCCACATCCTCGCCGTACATGAAGAGCGCCGGATCGAACCCGCCGACCGCGTCCCACGTGCTGCGCCGGAACAGCGTCGCGGCGCCGCTCACCCACGGCGCGTCGAGCGTCACCGGGTCGTAGATCTTCGGATGCTCGTAGGGGATCTGCCGGAGCTCCCACGCGGCGACGCGGCGCTCGTCGTCGCGCGCGATTTCGAGCAGCGGCGCGAGCACGCCGGGCTCGACGATGCAGTCCTGGTTCAGCACGAGCAGGAACGGCGCCGTGCAGCGAGCGGCGTTCGCGTTGTGTCCGCGCCCGAAACCGACGTTCGCCGGCGAATGGCGTATGTCGATCCGGGGGAAAACGCCTCCCGGTTGCAGCAGAGGCAACGCCGCGATGCGCTCGGTCGTGTCGGCTTCCGGCGTGTTGTCCAGAATCAGGACGGCGACGCTCTTCTCCGCCGCTTGCTCGGCAAGGCTTGCGATGAGCTTTTCGAGAAGCGGCAGATCGGGGCGGAACGTGACGATGCTGACATCAAGGCCGCGCACGTAAAGCCCGCCTCAGCAGATACCTCTGGATGCCTTGCGGCAGCAGATCGAGCGCCGCCTTGCGCTCGGCGAGAACGCGGTTTTCCGCGCCGATCCGCTCGATCTCGCGCTTGAGCTCCGCGATGTCGGCTTCGAGCTTCGCCGCCCACGCGATCCCGTCGCGCTCGAGTTTCTTGCTCCAGTCACTCGCTTCCGTGAGCTGTCGCCTCGCTTCCGTGACGAGCGTCGTCGCCTCTGCGAGCTCGTTCGTGAGCTTCACCAGCTCCTTGCGGAACGCGAAGCCGTCGAGACTCGTCGCGAGAAGGGGTGCAAGCGCATCGTTCGCGGCCCCCGCGTTCACCGAGTCGGGCGGCGGGAGGCCGAACCGTGCGTACAGCGCATCGATGTCGCGGGACATGGCTTCGAGGGTCGGGATGCGCCGGGCGTCGTCCGGCACGATCCGCGATTTTACGCGGGCGCGCTCGGCGGCGCCCTCGGCGGACGACAACCAGACGAGAAGCGCCGCGGCCTCGTCGCCGTCGAACCCTGCGGGCAGCAGCCAGCCCCCGCCGTCCCTTTCGACGCGCTCGCCGAGCGCGCCGTGGTCGGGAACGATCACGGGCATCGCCGGCCGACCACACTTCCGAGAGCGTGTAGCTGAAGCTCTCCGGCAGGCGGTTCGGAAAGAGCACCGTCTCCGCGCGGTACGCGGCGAGCCAGGCGGCGAGCGTCCCGTCCTCGTAGGCGCCGTGCACGTACACGATCCCGGGGACGAGCCACCCGCGCATGACCTGCGTATCGGTATAGCCGATGACGACGACGCCGATGTCGCTGCCGTTCAAAGCGGTCGCCAGCTCCTGCAGCACGCCGCTGCCCTTGTGCGGGCCGACCGCGCCGACGATCGCCACGACGTGCTTGGGCGCCCGCGCCGTGAAATCTTCCGGCGTGTGGAGAACCGCCCCGTTGGAGCGCCCGCGCAGGCCTGGCGGGATCACGGTCGCCTGGATTCCAGCCGAGCACGCGAGCGCGACATCGAGAATGAACTCCGACGGCACGATCACGGCCGCTGCGTGCTCGAGCGTCGGGCTCATCCCGAGGATCCAGTCGGCCTCGGGCTCCGGCATTCCGGTCGCATCGAAGGCGCGCGGATTGACGAACTGCAGGTCGTGCAGCGTGACCACGTAGGGCGTCGCTCGCGCCCGCTGCAGCGCATCGAGATGCGCGCGACACCCTTCGTCGACGCCGTGCACGTGCAGGATGCCGATGCCCGCGAGCTCGAGCCAGCGGCGCAGCGCGTCCACATCGATGTCCGCATTGCCGAGGTTCGCGAGCGCCGTGAATCGGCCGGCGCCGATGTGCTCGGCCACGGTGGGCCCGCCCCCGACGTGCAAGACATGGTGCTGGCGTCGCGTGCTCGCAGCGAGATCGCGGATGTAGCGGTCCGCGCCGCCGCCCGCCGCGGCGGTGATGTGCAGCACCGCGGCAGCGGACTCTGCAGTGGGCAGGCTCATCAGCGGCGCCGGAAGCAGAGGTCCCGGACGTGGTGACCGAGCGCGAGACCGCGCGCCTCGAACTTGGTCAGCGGGCGGTAGGCAGGGCGCGGGGCAAATCCGTCGGCGGCGTTCACGAGCAGCGGCTCGGCCGACAGCGTTTCGAGGATCTCGTGCGCGTAGGTCTCCCAGTCCGTCGCGACGTGCAGGTATCCGTTCGGCGCGAGCCGCAGCGCGAGCTCGCGCACGAATTCCGGCTTGAGCAGCCGGCGCTTGTGATGCCGCTTCTTCGGCCACGGATCGGGAAAGAACACGTGGACGCCGGCGAGCGACGCGTGCGGGATCATCGCGGCGACCAGCTCGACCGCATCGTGCCGAATGATCCGCACATTGGCGAGGCCGAGCTCGGCGATGCGCCGCAGCAGGCTTCCGACGCCAGGCGAATGCACGTCGACCGCGAGGAAGTCGTCGCCGGGCCGCATCTGCGCGATCGCCGCGGTCGTCTCGCCCATTCCGAACCCGATCTCGAGCACGCGCGGCGCGCGGCGGCCGAACGCGCGGTCGAAGTCGAGCGCGCGGTCGGAGAACGCGATCCCGTAGGCCGGCATCAGCGTCTCGAGCGCGCGCTGTTGCGCGGGCGACATTCGCCCCTGGCGCAGCACGAAGCTTCGGACCGGGCGACGCGGCCGATCGTCCCGGGGTGTTGCGACCCCCGGAGCCGTCGGCGACGTCGTGGGACCCGCGCGATTCATGGCGGCGTCGCGCGAACCCAGCTCGGGTCGTCGAGGCGGCGCTCGATGCGGGAGCGCTCGGAGGCGTCCGCGGCCGTGTATTCGATCGCGATCGTCTCGGCGTTCTTCCAGGTCGCGACCGCGTCGGACCACGGGCTGCGCGGCTTCCACGTCCACGCCTTGTGGATGCCGTCGCGCGTCACGCGCCACACGGCAAGCTCGTTGACGCAGCGCCTTTCGCAGAAGTCCGCGGTGACGAGATGCAGGCGGTCCGGAGAGGCCTTCGGATCCGACGGGAGCTCGGTCTTTCTTCCCGTCGCCCGCTGCAGCACCGTGAAGGTCACGTCGTCGCCGTCAGTCGTGTAGAGCACCACCGCATTGATCTCGTTGAGGTAGTCCCACAGGCTGTACGAGCGCCCGCCATTGAGCGCCTCGGTGTCGGCAAGCGTCGCCACCCCCGAGGGGTACAGCGAGATCCGCAGCGCTGCGCCTTCCCGTACGGCGAGGTTCGGCAGCCGTTTGAGCTGCAGCTGCTCGACCAGCCGCCCGCAATGCGGGGAATCCTCCGCGTCGGCGCAGATCCTGGCGAGCTCATCGGGTGTCGGAGGAACGGCATGAGCGGCCACGGCGAAAAAGACGAGCGCGGCGAGCGCGCCGCGCACCGTCGACCGGGCGTGCTCGAGCCAAACCACCGGATTCAGCCGATCAGGCCGCTCGTCGGCGAGCTCGGGCTCGCCGCGTAGAACTTGCGCGGCATCCGCCCTGCGAGGAACGCTTCGCGCCCGGCTTCCACGGCGAGCTTCATCGCATGCGCCATCCGCACGGGGTCGCGCGCCGCGGCAAGCGCCGTGTTCATCAGCACGCCCGCGCACCCGAGCTCCATCGCGATCGCCGCGTCGGATGCGGTGCCCACGCCGGCGTCGACGAGCACCGGCACCTTCGCCGCCTCGACGATCAACTTCAGGTTCCACGGATTGAGGATGCCCATCCCCGATCCGATCAGCGAAGCGAGCGGCATGATCGCCACGCAGCCGATCGCTTCGAGCTCGCGCGCGACGATCGGATCGTCGGACGTGTAGACCATGACCTCGAAGCCGTCCTTCACCAGCGTTTCGGCCGCCGCGAGCGTCTCGCGGACGTTGGGAAAGAGCGTGTGCGGGTCGCCCAGCACTTCGAGCTTGACGAGCGAGTGGCCGTCGAGGAGCTCGCGCGCGAGCCGCAGCGTGCGCACCGCGTCCTCTCCCGTGTAGCAGCCGGCGGTATTGGGCAGGTACGTGAATTCGGACGGGGAAAGCGCATCGAGCAGCGACGGCGCGCTCGCATCCTGGCCGATGTTCGTGCGACGAATCGCGACCGTGACGATCTCGGCCCCCGAGGCGACGACCGCGGCGCGCGTCTGCGCGAAATCCTTGTACTTGCCGGTGCCGACCAGGAGCCGCGACCGGTAGGCGCGTCCGGCGATGACCAGGGGATCGGCGATTGCCGGCGACGGGGCGTGCGGGGCGTTCATCGGCCCGATTTTACCCCCCCGCCGACGGCCCCTACGATCTCCAGCCGATCCGCCGCACCGACCCTGGTGTCGGCATAGCGGCTTCGGGGGACGATCTCGCCGTTTCTCTCGACCGCGATGCGCTTGCCTTCGAGAGCGAGCGCCCGCACGACGTCGGCGACCGTGGCGACGGGCTGGTCGAACGTGCGAGGGGTTCCGTTGATGGTGAGCTGCATCGCCACGGGACGATGCCTACTCGCTGTACTTGCGCATCGCGGTGCGCAGGAAGCTGATCTGCCGCTCGAAGCGCGCGCAGCCCGCGCACACGGCGAGATGCAGCCGCAGGACGAGCCGCTGCCAGGACGACAGGTCGGCGTCCTGCTGCTGCGAGACGAGCCTGGAGGCGTCCTTGCAGGAGATGATGTGGCCCAGCGCTTTGCGGATCAGTTCATGGGTCGGGCGCGATTCGCTCGTGTTCAGGTCTCCGCGCCGCCGCCCGCGAACCAGTTGCGTTCGAGGCATTCGCGCAGCGACATCCGGGCCCGATAGAGAATGACCCACAGGTTATTCGCCGTGATCGTCAATTCCTTACAGATCTCGTCGGTCTCGAGCTCCATCACCTCGCGCATCACGAACACCCGCGCAGTGTTGGGCGGCAGCTTTTCCAGGCATAAGTTCATGATCTCGAAGAATTGTCGGCGGGAGAGCGCCGCGTCGGGGTCCCCCCAGTCGGCAGGTTTCGCGTCCCACGCCCCGTTCTCCTTGAACATCCCGTCGAAGTCCTCGATGTCGAGCTCGGAGTCGATGTCGCCGAACGCTGACGCGACGGTGGGCTCGCGCTGCTTCCGGCGGATCGCGTCGACGATCTTGTGCTTGAGGATTCCGGTGAGCCAGGTCCGAAGGCTGGATTTGCCCGAGAATCCGCTGCCGGATAGCGCGGCGAGCAGCGTCTCCTGCACGACATCCTCGGCGAGCGCCTCGTCGCGCAGTTGCAGCCGGGCCACCCGCAAGAGGTAGCCGCGGTGCTGATCGAGGTCACGGGAAAGGTCGGCGGACATGGCGCGATGCACCGCGGAGCGCCCGCATCATAATCCAAAGTCCCCGCTGTCGTCGGATTTGACAGATTCGGCGACCGATTGCCTAATCCCCGCTTTCGTCGACGATCGCAGCTGCGGGCAGTGGTCAAACATCGGCCGGGGAAACGCATCGGGCAACGGTCTCCTCCGGCGGCGATCGCGGCGCTGTTCGAGCGCGCGGTCGGACATCACCAGCGCGGCGAGCTCGCGCAAGCCGAGCCGCTCTATCGCGAGATCCTCGCGCAGGCGCCCGTGCATTTCGACGCGCTGCACCTCCTCGGGATCGCCCGGATGCAGCAGGGCGCGCACAAGGACGCGATCGACCTGATCCGCAGGGCGGTCGACGTCGACCCGCGAAATCCGAACAAGGCCGCCGCGCTGTCGAACCTCGGCATCGCGCTCTCGGAGAGCGGGCGCGCCGCGGAGGCACTCGGATGCTTCGAGCGCTCGCTGGCGCTCGATCCCCGCAATCCGGAGACGCACTACAACCTCGGCAACGCGCGTCTCGCGACGCAACAGCCGGGCGAGGCGCTCGCGAGCTACGAGCGCGCGCTTGCGCTCAAGCCGGACCACGTCGCCGCGCTCAACAACCGCGGCAACGCGCTCTCCGCGCTGCGGCGCGTGCAGGAGGCGCTGGCGAGCTTCGACCGGGCGATCGCCGCGCGGCCCGACTTTGCCGACGCGCACGCCAATCGCGCCGATGCGCTGCTCGCGTTGCAGCGTCCCGACGAGGCGCTCGCGAGCGCCGATCGCGCGCTCGCCCTCAAGCCCGGCTTTGCCGAGGCGATAAACAGTCGCGGCAACGCGCTGCGCGCATTGAAGCGCTACGACGAAGCCGCTCGGGCGTTCGCGCAACTCCTGGAATCGGGACCGCGCTTCGACCACGCGCTCGGCGATCTCGTCGACTGCGAGCTCCGCAGCTGCGATTGGACGCATCTCGCCGCCCATGTCGCGCGGGTGAGCGCAGCGGTCGCGGAAGGGCGGCGTGCGGCGCTCCCGTGGGTGTTCCTCGGCGTCTCGGGATCGGCCGCCGCCCAGCTCGCGTGCGCGCGGACGTTCGTCGCCGATCGCTTTCCCGCGGCGGCGACGCCGTTGTGGCGCGGCGAGCGTTACCGTCACGACCGGATCCGCGTCGCGTATCTGTCGGCGGACTTTCACGAGCACGCGACCGCGCACTTGATCGCCGGGCTGTTCGAAATGCACGACGCCGCGCGCTTCGAGCTCACGGCGGTGTCGTTCGGGCCCGAGACGAACGATCCGATGCGCGAGCGGCTGCGCCGGGCGTTTCCGCGTTTCGTCGACGTTCGCGACCGAAGCGACGGCGACGTGGCCGCGATGCTGCGCGAGTCGGAGATCGACATCGCAGTCGACCTCAAGGGATTCACCGCGAACAGCCGGACGGGAATCCTTGCGCTGCGCCCGGCGCCGGTGCAGGTCAACTATCTGGGCTATCCCGGGACGATGGGCGCGCCGTACATCGACTACATCATTGCCGACCCGCACGTGATCCCGCCGGATCACGACATTCATTACTCGGAAAAGGTCGTCCGCTTGCCGGACGCTTATCAGGTCAACGACGCGACCCGCCGGATCGCCGAGTCGGCGCCGACGCGCGCCGAGGCGGGCCTGCCGGAGACCGGGTTCGTCTTCTGCTGCTTCAACGGCAACTACAAGATCACGCCGGAAATCTTTGCGGTGTGGATGCGTCTTCTCGATCGCGTGCCCGGCAGCGTGCTGTGGCTCCTCGAAGGCAATCCGCTGGCTTCGGAAAACCTGCGCGGCGAAGCGAAGCGACGCGGCATCGCGCCGGATCGGCTGATCTTTGCGCCGACGCTGCCCGCGGACCTGCATCTCGCGCGCCATCGGCTCGCCGATCTCTTTCTCGACACGCGCCCGGTCAATGCGCACACCACCGCAAGCGACGCGCTGTGGGCGGGACTGCCGCTCGTCACCTGCGTCGACGACGCCTTCGCCGGACGCGTCGCGGCGAGCCTGCTCCACGCGATCGGACTTCCCGAGCTCGTCGCGCGCGACCTCGAGGAGTACGAAGCGATCGCACACCGCGTTGCGACCACACCGTCGCTGCGCGGCGAATTGCGCGCGCGCCTCGCGCAGAACCGGGCCACGCATCCGCTATTCGACACCGATCGCTACCGCCGCCACCTCGAGGCCGCGTACGCGACGATGTGGGAGCGCTCGCAGGCGGGGCTCGCCGCCGCGAGCTTCACCGTCGAGCCGTCGCGCTGATTCTCCGGCGTTGCGTCGCGCGCGCCGGTCGCGCTATTGGCGGATCCCCGACAAGCTTCCGGTCAACGAGCAGCCGAAATTGTCCGATCCGAAGACGCGTGCGCGAAAGTCGGTCGGCGTGACGCTCATTTCGAACAGCGTGTGATTGCCCTTGACACCGTTCGCGCACGTAAAGGAACCCTTCGACTGGCCGAATCGGCCCGATTGCGAATAGTCGCCGGTAAACGTGCAGGCTCCGCCTTGTGAATCGTTCGCGACGATGTTGAGCACGTTCGCCGACTGGGTCACGCCGAACGTGGCGGCGAAATAGTACGTGCCGTTGTTCGCCGGGTTGGTGCAGCCCGAGGCGACCAGCTTGTAGGCGCCGAGGTAAGCGCCGGCGTAGTTGTCGAATCGGAACGTGAATCGAGCGAGCTGCTTGGTCACGGTGACGCCGTCGACGCTGAAAGTGAGCGTTCCCCCCTCGACGAACTGCTGCACGTAGCTCATCGTCCCGACCTTTCGATTGACGACCTTCGAGCCGTCGAACGGGGCGCCGAACCACGGGCCCTGCGTCTCGATGAGATCGCCGGTCCAGACGGCATTTCCGGTCCCGTTGGTCCCGGCGAACAAGAGCGCCGCGGAGTAATAAACGGGATGATTGTTCACGTCGTGCGTGTATACCGTCGCGAACACCACGTCGGCTTGCTGCGTCAGCTCGACCGCCCAGCCGCTTTCGTTCGTCGCGTTGTAGATGTCGCTGTTGTCCGTCGAGAACGCGGTCCCGAAAGCGGGCGCGGCGAGAGCCAGCGCCGCAAGTCCCAGCGCGACGAACCGGCCCATTCGGCAAATCCAGGCAATTGGCATGTCGATTCCTGATGAGAATTGATTGATGATGGCATCGATCCTGCTTCCGAGCCTAAGCGACGCCCTCGGTTGGCGTCAACCCGAAACTCGGCCCGTCCATTCCGCCCAATCGGCCGCTCAACCGGCGCGTGCGAGGAACCAAATCCCGGAATCGTGGACAATCGATATCGAAAGCCTTGCCCGGCGCGAGCTTTGCGTTTTCCAAATCGCGACAAGCGTCGATACCGGTTCGCGAACACCGACAGGGAGAGCCCGGATGAAGGCGTCGAAGGCTTTGATTTTCGCGCTCTTTCTGTGGCTGCCGAACGTTTCGTTCGGCGGCATTCAGCTCACGCCGATCATTTCGAGCGGACTGTCGAGTCCCACCTTCGTCACGCACGCGGGCGACGGGACCAATCGTCTCTTCATCACCGAGCAGGCGGGCGTGATTCGCGTGCTGCAGCCGGGAGGCGGCGGTCGCGACGTCCTTCCTCGACATCCGCGCGCGCGTTGCGTCCGGCGGCGAGCGCGGCCTCCTTGGATTGGCCTTCCATCCGCGGTATGCGTCGAACGGACGGTTCTTCGTCTATTACACGCGCCTCGACGGGACGATCGTCGTCGCCGAGTATCGCGTGTCCGCCGACCCGAACGTCGCCAACACGACGGGCGCCACGCTGCTCAGGATCGCGCATCCGATCAACGCGAATCACAACGGCGGCATGCTCGCGTTCGGCCCCGACGGCTATCTCTACATCGGCGTCGGCGACGGCGGCAGCGCCAACGATCCGCCGAACAATGCGCAGAACGTCAACGTGCTGCTCGGCAAGATCCTGCGGATCGACGTCGACCACCCGGACCCCTTCACGCTCAAGCCGTATTCGTCGCCGCGCGACAATCCCTTCGTCGGACGCACCGGGCGTCCCGAGATCTTCTCGATCGGCTGGCGCAACCCGTGGCGCTTCAGCTTCGATCGCAGCACGCACCAGCAATGGGTGGCCGACGTCGGACAAGGCGCGCGGGAGGAAGTCGATACGCCGATCGTCAAGGGCGGCAACTACGGCTGGCGAGTGTTCGAAGGCTCGCGCTGCTCCGGAAACGACCCGGCGCTGTGCAACCCCGCCAACTACATCGGCCCGGTCTTCGATTACACGCACACCGGGGGCCGGTGCTCGATCACCGGCGGCTACGTGTACCGCGGCTTGCAGAACGCGCTGCCGCAGGGCACTTACGTCTACGGCGACTTCTGCTCCGGCGAGATCTTCGCGTGGGATGGCGCGGCGCAAAGCCTCCTGCTCGCTGCCGGGATCAACATTTCGTCGTTCGGCGAAGACGAGCAAGGCGAGCTCTACGTGGTGGATCTCGGCGGCACGCTGAGCAAGATCACGACGACGGGTCCCACCTGCGCGTACGACATCGCGCCGGCCAGCAGAAGCATCGGCGCGGCAGGCGGCGCCGGCGCCGTCGCCGTCACCGCGACGGAAGGCTGCGTCTGGACGGCGGCATCCAATGCCTCGTGGATTCACGCGGCGGCGTCCGGGAACGGCAACGGTGACGTCGCGTACAGCGTCGACGCCGAGCCCATTGTCGACGTCGCGCACTGGCACTGCGACCATCGCCGGACGCACGTTCTCGGTCACTCAGCAAGGGACCGCGCCGTGCACCTATGGGGTCTCTCCGACGCGCGCGAGGTTCTCCCAGTTCGCGCGCAAAGGCACGGTGACGGTCGCTACAGCGGCGGGCTGCGGCTGGTCAGCGGCGAGCAACGATGGATGGATCACCGTCGTCAGCGGCGAAAACGGGACAGGCAAGGGCGCGGTCGCGTTTTCGATCGCCGCGCTTCCGGGGCGGGTGACTCAGCGCTCCGGAACGCTGACGGTTGCCGGGAAGACGGTGACGGTCACGCAATCGCGATAGCGCTCATCGAGCTCGGCGCCGGCCTTCGTGCACCGCGCAAAATGCCGACGAAGTCGTTGATCGACGCAACGAATGCCGGAACTTTGACGTGTTCGAGCCAACCAACAAGAAGGCACTCGGGCATCAGGACGGGAGGACGACCATGATGGACATCAACGAGGAAGCGAAGCGGACCGCGCCGCTGGCGTTCTGGCGCTACGCGCACGATTACCTGCGCGCCGCCTCGGGCCTGTGCCACGGAAATCGCACGTTGTGCGTCGAATCGCAGGTTCCCTATCACATGGTCGCGCAGGGCCTGGAATTCGCGTTGCACGCGTATCTGCGCGCCAACGGCGTGACCACGGCGGAGCTGCGCTCGCATGTGGGGCATTCGCTCGTCAAGGCGATGGAACAGTGCGAAGCGCACGGAATGCCCGCGCTTCCCGCTGCGTGGCAGCCTGCGTTTGGCGATCTCGCCGCGTGCCACACCGACCGCGGCTTCGAATACTTCGTCGCGCCGGAGAACGCCTATGCCGAGATCTCGCCGCTCGTCGATTGCGGCGTGTGGATTCTCGACCATGTCGCGCCGGTCGTCGCCGACCACTATGTGCAGAATCTCGCTGCCGACGGCTCGCCCACTGCGGAGGAGTTCGTGCGCAGCCTGCGCGCGGCGCTGAGCGCGATGTCGGATACGCGAGCGCAGCGCGCTTCGCACTAGCCCGGCAGACGGCGCAATCCTTCGAGACGCCCGAAGCCCGGACGAAAACGGCCTGCGATCGCGCAGGCCGTTGCTATCTGGTGGCGAACCAGGGACTCGAACCCCGGACCAAAGGATTATGATTCCTCTGCTCTAACCAGCTGAGCTAGTTCGCCAAGGGCGCGAATTATAGGCGATACGGCTGCAGCGGGTCAAAAGCGGAGCGTCAGGGTTTTTCGGCGAGCAGCCGCTCGATCGACGCGACGAAGTCGCGCTGCGTCGGCTCCACGGCGCTCGCGAAGCTCGCGATTCGCGTGCCGCTGCGATCGACGACGTACTTGTGGAAGTTCCACTGCGGCGCCTGGCCGGTCGCCTTGACCAGCGTCGCATACAGCGGCTGCGCGTCGAGTCGCGCGACACTCGTCTTCTCGAACATCGGAAATTCCACGCCGTACGTCGTGCGGCAGAACTCGGCGATCTCCTTGTTCGTTCCCGGCTCCTGCGCGCCGAAATCGTTCGACGGAAAGCCGATGACGACAAGGCCGCGATCCTTGTACTTGCGATAGAGCGCTTCGAGCCCTTCGTACTGCTTCGTGTACCCGCAATAGCTCGCGGTGTTCACGATGACGAGAACCTTGCCGCGGAAATCGCAAAGCGATTGCGGCTTTCCCGTTTGCAGCCCGTTGAACGTGTGGCGGAGAAGCGCGGGGCACTCGGCGCTCGCCGTCTCCGCCGCGATCGCGGATCGCGCGCTCGCAGCGCCGAAGGCGATCGCGGCGACGAGAACGAGCAGCGGCGCCGGCCGTCGTGTAAGTCATTGTCCTGGACAAGATACGTGCATGCGCTACGATAGGAGACCGAGCCGGTCACGTCAAATGTAGCCGCGCTGCCCGGCACAATGACTCCGCCCGTCGAGAACACCGGACTCACGCTCAACATCAGCGCGGTCGAGCGCGAAGCGGGACTGTCGAAGGACGTGCTGCGGATGTGGGAGCGCCGCTACGGCTTTCCGAAGCCGTCGCGCGACGACAACGGAGAACGGCAATACTCCGCCGCCGAGGTCGCGAAGCTGCGCGCGATCAAGCGGCTGATGGACGTCGGAATGCGTCCCGGCAAGATCATCCGGGCGTCGCTCGACGAGCTGAACGCGCTCGCCGATGGCCGCATCGCGCCGCGGCGCGAGCAGCCGACGCCGGCGGTCGAGCGGGAGATTCTCGCGCTGCTCGCGAGTCACGATGCGGCGGCGCTGCAGAATGCGCTCGCGAATCTGCTGATGCGGCAAGGCATTCAGCGCTTCGTTCTGGACACGCTCGCTTCGTTGAATCACACGGTGGGCGACGCGTGGATGCGGGGCGAGCTCGCGGTCTTCGAGGAACACCTCTACACCGAGCACGTCCAGGTCGCGCTGCGAACGGTGATCAACGCCTTTCCGCGACAAATCGGCGCGCCCAGGGTCCTGCTGACGACCTTCCCGGGCGAACAGCACGGCGTGGGCCTGTTGATGGTCGAAGCGCTGCTCGTGCCCGAAGGCGCTCAATTCATTTCGCTCGGCGTGCAGACGCCGATCGAGGACATCCGTCGCGCGGCGCTCGCGTACGATGCGCACATCGTCGCGCTGTCGTTCTCCTCGGCGTTCCCGGTCCGCCAGGCCGGCGACGGGCTCGCCGCGTTGCGCCGGCAGCTTCCGCCGAAGATCGCGTTGTGGGCGGGGGGCGAAATGACGCGGCGGGTGCGCAAGGCCCTGCCCGGCGTCACGCTGATCGGCGATCTCGCGGCAACGCTGGGCGCGCTGAAAGCCTGGCGGCAGGCGCGCTCCTGAGTTTTGCCCCGGCCCGAACGGCACGCGGCTCGGGCCCTGCGTCGGTCCGATCGGGCACGCCGCAGAGCGGCCGCTCTCGCTGTCGGCCGACGACAACGCCAAAAAGTGTCGGGCAATGGCGACGTCAGCCATCAAGTGCGGATTTGTAGCCGGAATCCAACACAAAATTGGTCTCGCCGCGGCATTTGCGATGCGGTTTCCGCGACGTTTGCTTGCAGCGAGGCACTCCGAAGGCGCATCATGCGCATTGACGAAGCAATGAACAAAGGTGGGATATGGGCCGAACCGCCCGATCCGCATGGATTATTCGACTTTTCGCACTCGCGCTCGGCGCCGCGATGCCGCTGCACGCCGAGGCGGCGGCCTCTGCGCAGGGCGTCGCGCTCGACGCCAGCGCCGATTGCAGCCGCGGCGACCTCGACCTCACGCTGTCGACGGCCGGAGCGAATCGCGAATCCTGGCTCGCGACGAACGTCGGCGGGCGCGACGCTCGTCCAAGGCGAAGCCGCAACCGGTCTCGGCAACTTCAGCGGCACGTTCACCGGGTTCCAGATCGGGCCGGCGGGATTTCTCGTCACGCAACCGGCCAACACGCTGATCGGCTCCTACGCGTACGTCGGCGAAACGCCTCCCAGCGCGGCGAATACCGCCGAGTTCTTCGTCTACTACAACTGCACGACGCGCGAGGTTCTGTATTCGTGCTCGGGCGCCTATGGCAGCTGCCCGCAGACCGCGCAGCGCCGCCGCCGCGCTCGCGACGTCGAGCGTCCCGGCGTCGGGTCCGCTGGCGTTGCACGCTCACCGCGCTGCTCGTCGCCGCGGCCGGCGCGTTCGCGCTGTCCCGGCAGCGCGGCTAGCCGCAGCGCGGCACGCACCGGGTGCGCCTGACTCCCGGGTTTCGCGGAGATGCGGCGGCGCCACGCTATCATCGCGCTGCGATGACGACCGCGATTGTGCTGTGGCTGGTCGTGGGAAGCGCCGTCGTTGCGTACGCGCAATGGGCGGCTGCCGCGATCGCTCGAAGGCGCGAACCCCTGGTGGTACGTTGCCGGCGCGATCGTCGCCTACCCGCTGTTCATCGCCGCGGTCACCGGGTTCTGGTTCGCGCTGGCGTGGATCTTCCGCGCGCACGCCCCGCCGATGCGCGGATCGGGGTCGTCGGGAGCGCGCGGCTCTTCTGGAACGAGGCTCGTGCGATCGCGCGGTTGTCCGCGGATGGCGCTCTATCGCTGGCTGGTCCCCGATCCGCGCCCGGCGCCCGCCACCGCGCCCGTCCTGCTGATTCACGGCGTGCTGTGCAACGCCGGCGTCTGGTACGGATTCCGCAAGGATCTCGCTGCGCGCGGACTGGGACCTCGTCTACACGATCTCGTACGGTCCGCCGCTTGCGTCGATCGAGCTCTTCGCCGACCAGGTCGCGGAGAAGATCGACGCGATTCTTCGCGCAGACCGGCGCGCGCGCGCGTCGCGATCGTCGGCCACAGCATGGGCGCGGTCGTCGCCCGCGCGTACCTGCGGCGTCACGGCGCGGCAAAGGTCGCGTCGGTGATGACGCTTCGGCGCGCCGCATCACGGCAGCGTCCACGCGTGGCTGTTCCCCGGCACTTGTCTCGCGCAACTGCGGCCGGGCAACGAATGGCTCGCCGAGCTCAACCGGGCCGAGGATGCGCCGCCCGTCGTCCGCATCGGTATCGATCTGGTCGTGGCACGACTCGATGGTCGCGCCGCAGACGAGCGGGCGCCTCGCGGCGCGGAGAACATCGAGCTGGTCGGCGTCGGCCACAACGCGCTCCTCGCCGACAGGCGCGTGCGCGCGCTCGTCGCCGCGGAGCTCGAGCGGGCCAGCTGAACGCGCGCGCAGCGTCACGTCGCGGCGTACGCCTAGCTCGCGCTCGGCCTCCGCATCGTCAGCAGATTCCCGGCGTGAGTCGTCGGCCGCAAGCGTCGACTCGCCCCGGTCGCATCCCGCTCGCTTCGCTCGGGGCCCCTGCTCCAGGCTCGCGTCGCTACCAGTGGATCCCCTGCGTGATCTGCGCAAACGCCATCTGCTCGGCGGTGAGCGGCTGCGGCTCGCCCTTTCTTGCCCTGATCGCCGCGCTCGAGTCGGGGAACATGTTGAACGCGGTGTTGAGCAGCACCTGCGTGAGCTTGGGCGCCGCCGCGTGGCACACCGCGCCGAAGATCCCGAGGCGCGAAGCGATTCGCACCGGCCGGTGCACGATCGCGTCGACGACGAGGTCGGCCGCCTCTTCCGGCGAAAGCGTCGGCACGCTCTCGTAGATCTTCGTCGGCGCGATCATCGGCGTGCGCACGAGCGGCATGTTGATCGTCGTGAAGTGGATGCCCTTGTCGAGGAACTCCGACGCCGCGCACGCGGAGAACGAGTCGAGCGCCGACTTCGACGCGACGTACGCCGAGAACCGCGGCGCGTTCGTCAGCACGCCGATCGACGAGATATTGATGATGTGGCCGCGCTTCTTCTCGATCATCTTCGGCAGGAAGCCCATGATGAGCCGCAGCGCGCCGAAGTAGTTGAGCTGCATCGTCCGCTCGAAATCGTGGAAGCGGTCGAACGAGTTGATCACGCCGCGGCGGATCGAGCGCCCGGCGTTGTTGACGAGGAAGTCGCAGCCGCCGTGCTCCTTCAGCACGCGCGCGACGAGCGCGTCGCAGGAGGCGAGGTCCGCGATGTCGGCGGTGTAGATCCACGCCTTGCCGCCCAGCCGGTCGATCTCGGCCTTGGTCTCGAGGAGCTTCTCCTCGCCGCGCGCGACGAGAATCACCTTGGCGCCGGCCTCGGCGAGCTTGAGCGCGGTCGCCTTGCCGATGCCCGACGAGCGAGCCGGTGACGACGACGACCTTGTCCTTGACGCGGCCGGCGAGCGAGCGGTCGATGAAAAGATCGGGATCGAGGTTGCGCTCCCAGTAGTCCCAGAGCTTCGCCGCGTAGGTGTCGAGCCGCGGCACCGCGATGCCCGAGCCCTTGAGCGCCTTCGCCGCCTCGCGATTGTCGTAGCGCGTCGGCCAGTTGACGAACTGGAACACGTCGCGCGGAATGCCGAGGTCGGTCAGGACGACGCGGATCGCGCGCTTCACCGGCGCGAGCGAGCTCAGGCCGTAGAGGATCGGCGCGGGTATGAATCCGAACATCTTCGCGTTGATGCGCATCGTCATCTGCGGCGCGTGGCCCGCTTTGGCGAAGATGTTGAGCACCTCGCCGATCCGGTACGGCTCCGGGTCGGTCAGGTGGAAGCACTTGCCGTCGAGTCCCTTCTTGTGCGCGAGATAGTCGAGCGCGTCGGCGACGAAGTCCACCGGCACGATGTTGATGCGCCCGCCCTCGATGCCGATCATCGGCATCCATCGCGGAAGGAGGTCTCGCGCCTTCTGCAGCGTCTTGAAGAAGTAGTACGGCCCGTCGATCTTGTCGATCTCGCCGGTCTTCGAGTGGCCGACGACGAACCCCGGCCGGTAGATGCGGAACGGCCGCTTGCATTCGTTGCGCACGACGCCTTCCGCGTCGTGCTTGGTCTTGAAGTAAGGGTGATCGAGCTCTTCGGCCTCGTCGAACATGTCCTCGCGGAACGTCCCTTCGTAGAGTCCGGCCGCGGCGATCGAGCTCACGTGATGGAAGCAGCCGGCGGCGACGGACTCGGCGAAGCGCACCGCGTTGCGCGTCCCCTCGACGTTCGCGACCTGCTGCGTCTCCGCGCTTGCCGCGATGTCGTAGATCGCGGCGAGGTGGAAGAAGTGGTCGATCTTCCCCTTGAGCTTTTTCGCCTCCGCGGCGGCGATCCCGAGCCCGGCCTTCTCGAGGTCGCCGTGGACGGCGATCACCTGCTTGTCGTCGGCGCCCCAGCGCGCGCGCGCTGCGGCGAGCTTCTTCTCGGAGCCCTTGCGGACGAGCACGTAAATCGGTTTGCCGCGCTTCAAGAGGTTTTCGACGAGGTAGCGGCCGATGAAGCCGGTCGCGCCGGTCACGAAATAAGCCATCTGGAGCCTCCTTGCGGTGGGGGACGCCGGGCCTGCCTTCTTCGGGAAGTCCCGTGCGAACGGACCGGCCGCGTGCGGGATGCGATCGACGGCGATTGTAACTCGCGAGACGGCGGCGCTGCGGCGAGGCTTTCCGTCGAGCAATCGCGCGCCGGAGCCGACTGCGATTAGTTTGTTTGCTCTAGCCGGCTGGGCCTAGAATCCGGTTTGTTCGGCTCGCGCTGGTAGCGCGACGCGACGACACGCTCTCGAGGAGATCGCAGCATGCTGAAAAAGGCGAAGGCGGAAATCGAATCCGGCGAATCGGGCTCGACGAAGGACATGTCGCAAGGCGTGCTCGATTCGTCGCACAAGATCTGGCTCGCCGGGCTTGGCGCGTTCTCCCGCGCGCAGCGCGAGGGCGCGAAGGTGTTCGAGTCGCTGGTCAAGCAGGGCGAAGAGCTGCAGAGCCGGACGAAGCAAGCCGCGACCGAGACCGCGGCGGCCGCGCGCGGCGCCGCGGCGGCGAAGGCAAAGGAGATGCAGGAAATGGCGGGCGGAACGTGGGACAAGCTGGAGCAGGTGTTCGAGGATCGCGTCGCGCGCGCGCTGTCGAAGCTCGGCGTGTACACGCAAAACGACGTGCAGCGTCTCGCCGCGCGCGTCGACGAGCTCGCCGAGGCGGTGAACAAGCTGGTCAAGTCGTCGCGGAGCGAAAGCCCGCGCCGGCGAAGGCTGCGCCGCGCAAGACGCCGCGCCGGCGAAGTCCGGCGGCGCCGAAGGCGCGTGCGGGCGAAAGCTCGGGCGAAGTGAGCGCTGACCGCTAGTCGCGGTTCAGCCGCTCGACCTGCTTGATGTAGTTCTGCATCGCGTCGTCCTTGCTCATCCCTTTGAGCTTGGACCAGGCGTCGTGCTTCGCGCCGCCGACGAAATCGAAGCCGCCGGGACGCTCGCCCTTCGCGTCGCCGTCGGTCGCCTGCTTGTAGTACGAGTAGAGCTTCAGCAGCGTCGCATTGTCGGGCTTCTTCTTCGTCTGCTTGGCGGCGGCGGCCGCCGCTTCGAACCGCGCTTTGAGGTCGTCCTTCTTCGGGGCAGCCATCGTCGATTCTCCTCGGGCGAGTTTTTCCACGCGTGGGGCTTTGTGCTACTTTAGCGCGAAGCAGAAAGCACAGGCAATTTCCTCGCGGGCGCCGGCGCCGCGACGCTTCGAGCCTGCTTCTCCCCGCCCGACTCGCACACATTCCGCGATGAGCGTCCCCAGGCGCGAAAAGATCTCGGCAGTGGACACCGCGTGGTTGCGGATGGACCGGCCGAGCAACCTGATGATGATCTGCGGGGTGCTGCTTTTCTCCGATCGCATCCGCTTCGATCGCTTGACGCGGATCATCGGCGAGCGCTTCCTCAAGTTCGACCGCTTCCGCCAGCGCCCCGTCGAGCGGCTCGGGGCCGCGTACTGGGAGAGCGTTCCGCATTTCGACATCGCCGACCACGTCGAGCGCATCGCGTTGCCGGACGCCGGCGGGAACCGACGAGCTGCAGGCGCTCGTGAGCCGGCTCGCGGCGACGCCGCTCGACCCGACGCGGCCGCTGTGGCAATACCATCTGGTCGAGAATTTCGCGGGCGGCAGCGCGCTGATCGCGCGCATCCATCATTGCTACGCCGACGGCATCGCGCTCGTCCGCGTGTTCATGTCGATGACCGATGCCGGGCCGAAGGGGCCTCCGGCGATGCCGTTCGAGCCCGCGTCGCGCGCGGCGTCCCGCGGATCCCGACGACCCCGTCGCCGAGTTGATCCGCCCGATCTCCGGCGTGGTGAAGCTCGCGCAAAAGGCGGGAACGACGCTGATCGAGAAGGGCGCGGCGATCTGGTCCGATCCCGCGCAGGCCGTCGCGCTCGCCGAGCAGGGCGGCGCGCTGACCGCGGAAATCGCGAAGCTCGCGCTGATGCCGCAGGATTCGCCGACGCGGTTCAAGGGCGTGCCCGGCACCGTCAAGCGCGTCGCATGGGCCGATCCGATCCGCCTCGACGAGGTGAAGGCGATCAGCAAGGCGCTCGCCGCATCCGTCAACGATGTGCTGCTGTCGTGCGTCGCGGGCGCGCTGCGCGCTTACCTCGTCGAGCGGGGCGATGCGGTCGACGGCGCAATGATTCGCGCGCTCGTGCCGGTCAACCTGCGGCCGCTCGAGAAAGCCTACAGGCTCGGCAACCAGTTCGGCCTCGTGTTCCTCGAGCTGCCGCTGGGGATCGAGAATCCGGTCGAGCGGCTCTATGCGGTGCGCGCCAACATGGTTGCGCTGAAGGACAGCTACCAGCCGATTCTCGCGCTCGGCCTTCTCGCCGCGATGGGCGCGGGACCGAAGCTGCTGCAGGAGCAGCTGCTGCAGGCGCTCGCGCGCAATGCGAGCGCGGTGATGACGAACGTTCCGGGCCCGCAACAGCGGCTCTATTTCGCCGGCGCCGCGATCGAGCGCTTCCTCTTCTGGGTGCCGCAATCCGGCGACATCGGGATGGGGGTGTCGATCCTCTCGTACGCCGGCCACGTTCAATTCGGCGTCATCACCGACGCGGCGCTGTGTCCCGATCCCGAGCGCATCATCGAGCGCTTCGGTCCGGAGTTCGAGAAGCTCGTGCTGACGACGCTGCTGGCGCCGTGGCCGCGCGACGGCGATCTCGATCCGGCGGTCGCCGAGCGCGCGCGGTGCGCGCCTGATTCGATCTGCCGCTACTCGAGCTCGGAGCGCGCGAGCTCGACGTCGAGGCGCTCCATCGCGTCCGCCGGCTTGCACGCCGCGGCTTCCTTGTAGAGCTTTTCCGCATCGGCGATCCGGCTCTTGCCGAACAGCATGATGAGGCCGTTCGCATATTCGATCCGCGCGATCGCCGAATCGGGATTGAGCTTCAGCGCCTTCTGGAAGTGCTCGAGCGCGGAGTCCTTCTTCGCGCCGTAGGTCATCCCCGCGACGAGACCGCCGACCTTGTCGATGATCTCGGCCTGATAGGAGCCGAACGCCGTGTGCGCGTCGGCGTGCTTCGGCTCGAGCTTGATCGCGGTCAGCAGCGCGTCCTTGACCTTGCCGCCGAAGCCCTGCGCGAGCGCCTTCGTGATCGAGATGCCCTGGCTGTAGCGGCCCAGCGCATAGGCGTAGTAATAGTGCGCGTTCGCGAGCTTCGGCGCCTCGCTGCGGCGCGCCTCCGCCCAGCCCGCCGCTTCCTCGAGCAGCGCGAGCTTCGCCTTGTCGGACTTCTCGAGATAGTTCGCGTAGATCATCTGCGCCTTGACCGCGGCGTCGATCCCGGCGCCGCCGGCCTTGCGCCCCGCCTCGACGGCGTCGCCGAACGCGCCCGCGTGGAAGTGGCGCCAGGCGTCGAGCACGCCGGCTTCCTTCGGCAGCGGCTCGCAGTCGCCGCGATGCAGCCGCGCCCAGTTCTTCTTGAGCCCGGCCGCATCGTAGACATACGCCTTGTCGGGATGCGGGAACGCCGCCCATTTCTTCGCCATGCATCGACTCCGTCACAGATAACCGGCCGCCAGCCGGTCGAGATGCGCGCGCGCGTGCGGCGCGAGATACGGCGAGAACAGCGCGAGCACCTGATACACGGCCCGGCCGGCATCGGGCTTCGGCGCTTCTTCGTGGCCGGCGCGCCGGACCCTGTCGTACGACGGCCAGTACGCGGCGACGAGCATCACATTGTGCGCGAGCGCGTCGATCTCGCGCGCTCGTCGCGCGCATCGTTGCCGTCGTCGACCATGGCGCCGCACCACTCTACCACGGTCGCCGCGCCCTTACGCACGAGCGCGCCGAAGCGCACGCCGAGCGCGCGATCGCGCGCCGTCAGCAAATCGAGGTCGTGGTAGAGAAAGCGATACGCCCACATCTGCTCGAAGAGCAGGTGCAGCCAGAGCCAGAGGTCGTCGACGTCCGCGTGACGGCCGCGCGGGGCGGCGAGCAGCGGCCCGACGCGCGCTTCGAACGCCGCGTACAGCTCATCGACGATCTCGTCCTTGTTGCTGAAATGGTAGTAGAGATTGCCGGGGCTGATGTTCAGCTCGTCGGCGATGTCGGCGGTCGTGACGTGCGGAACGCCGTGACGATTGAACAGCGCGAGGCTCGTCTCGAGGATCCGTTCGCGGGTGCGGCGGGGTCGCTTTTTCTCCGCCATGGCCGGCAACTGGAGCGGCAGACGTGGAATGCGCCGAGTGTAGAGCGCGCGGCCTCGCGCGGCAACGTCCGCGTCGCGCAGCCGGGCGGCGCCGCGCGATCAGCGCGCCGTCGCGAGCCAGCGCTCCAGGTGGTCGAGCGTGTGCGCGAGGTCGCGCGTGGTCTGCCGCACTTCGCTGCGCCGCCCGTCGCCCGCGTGCAGCGGTCGCGCGTCGGTCAGCGCATCGGCGAGGACGCGCGTCCGATCGGCGAGGCGGTCGCGACGCAAGCGGATGCCGTGCTTCGCGAGCTTCTGCTCCAGCGCGCCGGCGCGGGTGGCGAGCTTCTGCCGCGTCTTGTCGTACGCGGCGGCGCACAGGCGCTTGCGCTGCGCGTAGCTGAAGATGCTTGCGAAGAAGATGTCGGCGTCTTCGCGATCGGGCTCGAACAGCACGACGTCGGCGTGCGGATACTGGCGGCGGTAGTTTTCCATGCCGACCTTCATCCGCGAGTGGATGATCGCGCGAAACGTCTGCGAGAGCACCAGCGGCAATCCGCCCTGCGAGAGCTTCTTCACGGTGAGGTGGCCGTTGCGCCCCGCGCCGCTCGCATCGAACGGCACCAGCGGATTCACGCACAGCACCAGGTCGACGCCTTCATCGAGCGCGACGGACGCGTGCAGCGTCTTGTTGAGCGCCCCGTCGACGTAGTACTCGCCGCCGATGCGCACCGGCGGAAAGAGGCCGGGGAGCGCGGCGGACGCTTCGATCGCCATCGAGATCGGAACGTGGTCGCGGCCGCGCGCGCCGAAGGTCACCGATGCGCCGGTGTCGAGATTGGTGGCGACGAGGAACAGCTTGTGCCGCAGCTTGCGGAAATCGTCGGTGCGCCCGGCGGCGGTGAACAGGCGGCGCAGGAAATCGCCGATCGACCGGTTGTCGAACAGCCCGGTGGGCATCGCATGGGCGAGCGTGGACATCGACTCCATCGCGCCGTGGCGAAACGGATCGGCAAGCCATTGCGACGGTCGCGCGCCAGCATGAGCCAGGGGATCGAGGCCGCGCGTTGCGCGAACTCGGACAACGCGGGGCGCAGGAAGACGCCCGGCGTCAGCGCCGCGTCGGCGCCGTCGTCGATGAACAGCCGGTACATCTGCGTCGGCGAAATGCCGTTCGCCAGCGCAGCGGCGACGAATCCGCCGGAGGAGACCCCGACGTAGACGTCGAGATCGTTGAAGTCGATGCCTTCGAGGGAATCGGTCAGCGCGAGCAGCACGCCGACCTCGTAGATTCCGCCGAGCGGGCCGCCGCCCGCCAATGCGAGGCCCACGCGAGGACGCGATGCGTCCCCGCTTCCGGACGCGATTCGCGCGTCCGGTTGCCGTGCTTCCCGGCATGGACCTCCTCGAGCGGTTATTGGCGGCGGCGCAATGCTACCGGATTACGCGCGCTTCGTCGCGGCCTTGCGAACGCGCTTCGCCCGCTTCGCAGCGTTGGCGCGTGCCGGCCGCTTCGCGGCCTTCGCCACGCGGCGCGCCTTCTTCGCCTTGACCGCCTTCGGCATTCCCGGCAATTCGAACGCCGGCAGCGAGCGCGGAAGCACTTGCTGCGCGATGCTGACCGCCGTGTCGGCGGCCTGCTTCACCGTCGATTCGACGGTCTTGCGCGTCTCTTTCCAGACGGAGTTCGCGAAGGAGACCGAAGTCTCGATCCGGTCGCCGACGAAACGGATCGCGCGCGACTCGATGACGGTGCCTTCCTTGACCAGCGTCTTGAAGACGCCGCCGGCTTCCGCCTGCACCCAGTCGCGGGTGACGACAGCGGCGCCGAGGCTCGCAAGCCACATCTGGCGCGACGCGTGGATCGCGGCTTCGCTGATGCGGTTGGGTTGAAGGGTGAGATTCGATTTCAGCATGGCCGATCCTTTCGGTGGGTGGACGGTCTCGCGTGTGCTCGGCGATTGAGACCAATCTACCCGCATCGATTAGAGCAATCACACTAAAGTCCCGGAGGGCGACTCTCGCGCCGCCTGCTAGACTGCCGTCGACACCGTGTGCGCACGCCGCGACGCGCCTCCTCTCTCCATGGTGCCCGAAGCATTCGAACCCACGCCCGCCGACGCGCAGGCTGCGCTTTCCGCCGCGCTCGAACGCGTCGAGCGGCTGCACGCCGAGCGGCGCGCGGATCCCGGTCTCGCTCGCGCCCTCGAGCATCTGGCGCGCTGGCAGTCGGCGCGCCTGGGCGAGACGTATCGCGACCTCGCCGACGACCCGAGATACGCCGATGCGATCGCCTTCTTCCGCTCCGATCTCTACGGAGGCACGGATTTCGCGCGGCGCGACGCCGATCTCGCGCGCGCGGCGCCCGCGATGGCGCGGATCCTTCCCCAGCGCGTGCTCGCGCCGCTTGCACAGGCGATCGAGCTCAACGCGCTGTCGCAGGAGCTCGATCGCCGGCTGCTCGCGCGCCTGCCGTCCCGCGACGCCCCGTTCACCGTCGCGCAGTACTGCGACGCGTATCGCGCGATGGACGGGCGCGCCGAGCGCGAACGGCAGCTCGATCTGATCCAGGCGTTCGGCGCGGCCGTCGACGTCCACGTGCGCAACCCGCTGATCCACGGCGCGCTCGTCGCGATGCGGCATCCTGCGCGCGCCGCCGGATTCGCGACGCTCCAGTCGTTTCTCGAGCGCGGCTTCGCGGCGTTCCGCAAGATGCGCGGCGCCGCCACGTTTCTTGCGACGATCGACACGCGCGAGCGCCAGCTGATGGAAGCGATCTTCGCCGGCGAGAGCGCGCCGTTCGCCGATCCGCTGGCGGCGCGAGTAGCGCTGAAGCCGCTACGCGGTCTTTCCCTTGGTCTTGCCGAAGTACTTGTCGAATTGCTTGTGCACTTCGGTCTCGATCGTCGGCTTGAGCAGCGAGAGCATGAAGCCGAGCTCGCAATCGAGCCGAACGTCGTCCTTGCCCACGTGCAACGCGCCCGCGAGTCCCGTTCGCTGAAACTCGATCGCGTCGCCCTTCCATCGGTAGTCGAGCTCGAAGCGCTTCTTGAGGTCGATCGGCGACCTTTTCGGCGGCTTCCTTCGCTTTCTTGTGCGACAGGTGATGTGCCTTTTCGATAGCGATCCGCGCCATGCGAGCTCCTCCGGGCGACGGCGAAGTATAGCCAAGCGGCGCGCGCCCGCGGATCGATCGGGAGACCGTTACCGCGCGCGCCGTCCTGCGGCGATCGAGGCGATGACGAGTGCCGCCGCGACGTACGTCGCAACATCCACGCGTTCGCCCAGCAGCCAGGCGGAGGCGAAGATCGTCAGGAACGGCTGGACGAGCTGCACCTGTCCCACCGTCGCGATTCCGCCCAGCGCGAGCCCGTGGTACCAGGCGAAGAACCCCAGGAACATGCTGACGACGCTCACATACGCGAAGCCGATCCAGGCCGGGGCTCCCGCGCTCAGCACCCGGGCGTCGATCGCATAGGCGGTCGGAATCGCGACGAAGGGCGCGGCGAGGACGAGCGCCCAGCAGATCACCTGCCAGCCCGGCATCGTGCGCGAGAGACGCCCGCCTTCGGCGTAGCCGATCGCCGCTGCCGCAACCGCGACGAGGAGCAGCAGGTCGGCCGGATGCGGCGCGCCGCCGCCCTGCCACAGCGCGAACGCGACGACCACGGCGCTGCCGAAAGTCGCGCAGACCCAGAACAGGCGCGACGGTCGCTCGTGCGCGATCAACGCGCCGGCCACCGCGGTGGCGAGCGGCAGAAGTCCGATCACGACGGCGCCGTGCGACGCGGGCACGTAGCGCAGCGCCCACGCCGAAAACAGCGGGAAGCCGACGACCACGCCTGCCGCGACGATCGCGAGGCGCGGCAAGAGCGCGCGCCCGGGCCATGGCGCGCGCGATCCGGCGAGCACGATCGCGGCCAGCAGCGCCGCGACGACGGCGCGGCCAAGTCCGACGAAGACCGGGTCGAGCGACGCGACCGCGACGCGCGTCGCCGGCAGGGTAAGGCTGAAGCTCGCCACGCCGACGAAACCCCAAAGGAGGCCCGCTCGGCGTTCGCGCGCGGTCGGGTCCGCAGCGCGGCTTGGGGGTTGGTGGCGGGAAGGCATCGGAGAGCGCACTGTACAGGTCGGCGCAAGGTCGTGGCCCGTCATACAGCTAACGTGGAGCCTGCATACGCGGATTGAATACCTGCCGGATGGCTGCAGTTGCAGCGAGCGCATACACCAACGTCGTTGCGCATGACGTCGCTGATCGAGAGGGTTGACTTGGGAGCGGGCGTGCGGCTAGGATTAAAACGAACGTTTAATCGAAATCGAAACACGAGGCGGCGATGGCCGGAAAGGTGATTGCCATAAGCGACGGACGCGGCCCATCGGTGACGAAGGCGCGGATCCTCGACGCCGCCGAGACGCTGTTCATGGAGCACGGTTTCGAGGCGACGAGCCTGCGCGCGATCACTGCGGCGGCAGGCGTCAACCTCGCGGCGGTCAACTATCACTTCGGCAGCAAGGAAGAGCTCTTCCAGGCGGTGCTCACGCGCCGGCTCGATCCGATGAACCAGGAGCGCGTGGATCTGCTGACGCGACTCGAGCGCGAAGCCGCGCCCGCCCCGCTGCCTTGCGATCGGATCCTCTCGGCGATGTTCGTTCCGGCGCTGAAGCTCGCGCGCGACCCGGAGCGCGGCGGCAAGGACTTCCTGCGCCTGCTCGGCCGCGCGTACGCCGATCCCGCGCCGTTCATCCGCAAGTTCCTCGCGGCGCAATACGCGGTGATGATCGCGCGATTCAAGGCCGCGTTCGCGCGGGCGCTTCCGGACCTGCCGAAGAAGGAGCTCTCGTGGCGTCTGCATTTCATCATGGGCGCGCTGTCTTACACGTTGGCTGGAACCGACGCGCTGCGCCTGATCGCCGAGCTTGCTCCGGCTGAAACGGCGAACGACGAGCTGCTGCTGAACCGGCTCGCGCCGTTTCTTCTCGCGGGCCTGCAATCGCCGGTCCCCGACCTCGCGGAGGCCGCCCGCCCGACCGAGCACGGCGCGCGCTAGGGCACGCGTCCGAGCGCACTGGATCTCACTGCCGTTCCGGAAGGAGAACTTCGATGCTCATCGTCATCTGGCTGCTGGCCGTTCTCGTCGGCGCCGTCGCGCTCGCCTACGTCAACGCGTCGGGCCGCGTGGTCACTGCGGCGATCGCCGTCGCGCTCCTCGTCGCGTGGGGCGGCCACGCGCTGCCGGGCTGGCTGTCGCTGATCCTCACCGTCGCGTTCGTGCTGCTCGCGGTTCCGCTCAATGTGCCGGCGCTGCGCCGCGCGCTCATCAGCGATGCCGTGCTCGGCGCCTTTCGCAAGGTGATGCCGGCGATGTCGCAAACCGAGCGGGACGCGATCGAGGCGGGGACGGTGTGGTGGGACGGCGATCTCTTCTCCGGCCGGCCCGATTGGCAGCGGCTCCTCGACATTCCGCCGCCGAAGCTCACCGCGGAGGAGCAGCACTTCCTCGACCACGACGCCGAGGAGCTCTGCGCGATGGTGACCGACTGGGAAACCACGAACGTCTACCGCGACGTGCCGCCCGCCGTGTGGCAGTTCATCAAGGACCGCGGCTTCCTCGGGATGACGATCGCGAAGGAGTACGGCGGCCTCGGCTTCTCCGCGTATGCGCACTCGCAGGTGATGACGAAGCTCTCCACCCACTGCTCGACGGTGTCGGTGACGGTCATGGTGCCGAATTCGCTCGGACCCGGCGAGCTCCTCGCGCATTACGGCACCGACGAGCAGAAGCGCCACTACCTGCCGCGTCTGGCGAAGGGGCTCGAGATTCCGTGCTTCGCGCTCACGAATCCCGTCGCGGGCTCGGATGCGGCATCGATTCCCGACTACGGGATCGTCTGCTGGGGCGAGCACGAAGGACGGCGCGTGCTCGGCCTGCGCGTCACGTGGGACAAGCGCTACATCACGCTGGGGCCCGTTGCCACGCTGCTCGGCCTCGCGTTCCGCGCGTACGATCCGGATCGCCTCGCCGGCGATCGCGAAGACATCGGCATCACGTGCGCGCTGATCCCCACGTCGCATCCGGGTGTCGTGATCGGCCGCCGGCACATGCCGCTCAACGCGGTGTTCCAGAACGGTCCCAATTCGGGCAAGGACGTGTTCATTCCGATGGACTGGGTGATCGGCGGCCAGCCGATGCTCGGCCGCGGCTGGCGGATGCTGATGGAGTGCCTCGCGGCGGGGCGCGGGATTTCGCTGCCCGCGTCCGCGACCGGAATGGCGCAGCTCGCCGTTCGCGCGGTCGGCGGCTACGCGCGCGTGCGCCAGCAGTTCAAGACGCCGATCGGGCGCTTCGAGGGCATCGAGGAAGCGCTCGCGCGCATGGGCGGCAACCTCTACATGATGGACGCGACGCGCGTCCTCACCGCGGCCGCGATCGACCTCGCGCAGAAGCCGGCGGTGATCTCGGGGATCACGAAGCTCCACCTCACCGAGCGCGGCCGCCAGGTCGTCATCGACGGGATGGACGTCGTCGGCGGCAAGGGCATCTGCATGGGGCCGTCGAACTTCATCGGCGCCGCGTACATGCAGCTGCCCGTGATGATCACCGTCGAGGGCGCGAACATTCTCACGCGCAGCCTGATCGTGTTCGGGCAGGGCGCGATCCGCTGTCATCCGTACGTGCTGAAGGAGATCGAGGCGACGCGCGAGGCCGACCGCGAGAAGGCGTCGATCGCGTTCGACGAGGCGCTCTTCTCGCATCTGCGGTTCACGCTCTCCAATTTCGCGCGCACGTTCGTGATGGGGATCACCGGCGCCCACTTCGTCCGCGTCCCGGCGAGCGTCGCGCCCGAAACGCGCCGCTACTATCAGCAGCTCACGCGCTTTTCCGCCGCGTTCGCGGTGCTCGCCGACCTGGCGATGGGCACGCTCGGGGGAACGCTGAAGCGCAAGGAGAAGCTCTCCGCGCGGCTGGGCGACATCCTGTCGCTGATGTACCTCTGCTCGGCGACGCTCAAGCGCTTCGAGGACGAGGGCCGGCAGCACGGCGACGCGCCGCTGATGCACTGGGCGATCTGGGACGCGATGTTCAAGGCGCAGAGCGCATTCGAAGGCGTCATTTCGAACTTTCCGAACCGGCTCGTCGCGGCGGTGATGCGCGCGGCGGCGTTTCCGCTCGGGCGCCCGTACGTCGTGCCGCCGGACCGCCTGGGTCAACGCGCGGCGCGGATCCTGATCGAGCCGTCGCCGTGTCGCGACCGGCTGACTTCGGCGATCTACCTGTCCGGCGCGCCCGACGATCCGCTCGCGCAAATCGAGCGCGCGCTCGCCGCGGTGGTCGCGGCCGAACCGGCCGAGCACAAGCTGCGATCGGCAATGAAGAGCGGACGCCTCGACGCGAAGGACGCGCCCGGAGCAGGGCTCGACGCGCTCGTCGCGCGCGCGCAGGCCGCCGGCGTGATCACGGCCGCCGAGGCCGACGCGATCCTCGTCGCGGGCGAGCTCACGGCGAAAGTGATTCGCGTCGACGATTTTGCGCAGGACCTCGGCGCCTCCGAGATGCGCGTCCCTTCGACGGCCGCGCCGCTGCGGCGGCGCCCGACCGTCAAGCACAAGGCCGCAGCATGAGCTGCGACGATAACGCCATGAACGAGCCGATCTACGTCGTCGACGGCGCCCGGACGCCGTTCCTCAAGTCGCGCAACCGGCCGGGACCGTTCGCCGCGTCCGATCTCGCGACGCAGGCGGGGCGCGCGCTGCTGCTGCGTCAACCGTTCGCGCCGACGGAGCTCGACGAGGTGATCCTCGGCTGCGCGGCGCCCTCGGTCGACGAGGTCAACATCGGCCGCGTCGTCGCGCTGCGAATGGGTTGCGGGCAGAAGGTGCCCGGCTGGACGGTGATGCGCAACTGCGCGTCGGGGATGCAGGCGCTCGATTCGGCGATCAACAACATCCGCGCCGGCCGCTCGAATCTCGTGCTGGCCGGCGGCGTCGATGCGCTGTCGCGCGCGCCGCTGCTCTATTCGGACGCGATGGTCGTCTGGCTCGCGAACTGGTACGCGGCGAAGACGCTCGGCCAGCGCGCCGCGCTCGCCGCGCGGTTCAAGCCTTCCTATCTGGCGCCGGTGATCGGTCTGATGAAAGGGCTCACCGATCCGATCGTGGGTCTCATGATGGGACAGACGGCGGAGAATCTCGCGTTCCGCTTCGGGATCACCCGGCGCGAGATGGATGAATTCGCGGCGCGCAGCCACGCGCGCGTGCTCGCTGCGCAGAAGGCCGGTCACTTCGACGGCGAAGTCGAGCCGCTCTTCGACGCGGGCGGCAAGCTCTACGCGCAGGACGACGGCGTGCGCGACGGACTCGACGCCCGAGAATCTCGCGAAGCTCAAGCCCTTCTTCGACCGCAAGTACGGCAACGTCACCGCCGGCAACAGCTCGCAGATCACCGATGGCGCGGCGTGGACGCTGATCGCCTCCGAGCGCGCGGTCGACGAGCACAAGCTCGACGCCGCTCGGCCGGATCCTCGACACGGAATGGGCGGGACTCGATCCGGCGCAGATGGGGCTCGGCCCGGTGCATGCGGCGACGCCGATCCTCGACGCGGCACGGTCTCGGCCTTGAGCGATCTCGACGCGTGGGAGATCAACGAGGCGTTCGCCGCGCAGGTGATCGCGTGCGAGCGCGCGTGGCAGAGCGACGACTATTGCCGCGCACGAGCTCGGACTGCCGCATGCGCTCGGCGCGCTCGACGAGGCGAAGCTGAACGTCGACGGCGGCGCGATCGCGATCGGTCATCCGGTGGGCGCGTCCGGCGCGCGGATCGTCCTGCATCTGCTCAACGTGCTGAAGCGCACCGGCGGGCGCCGCGGGATGGCGGCGATCTGCATCGGCGGCGGGCAGGGCGGCGCGATGCTGGTCGAGCGCGTCTAGACGGAAAGGCAGGGGCACCGATGCAACACTGGAACCTCACACGCGACGCCGACGGCATCGCGCGGCTCGTCTTCGATCGCGCCGGGGCGAGCACGAACACGCTCGGCGCGCCGGTCCTCGCCGAGCTCAACGAGGTGCTGGACATCCTCGACCGGGATCCGCCGCGCGGGCTCGTCATCGCGTCGGGCAAGGCGAACGGATTCATCGCCGGCGCCGACATCGACGAATTCACGCAGATCACCGATGAAGCGGGAGCGATCGCGCTGGTGAAGCGCGGCTGGGACACGTTCGAGCGCCTCGCTGCGACAAGTATCCGACGGTCGCGCTGATCCGCGGCTTCTGCCTCGGCGGCGGATTGGAGCTCGCGCTCGCGTGCCGGTATCGCGTCGTCGTCGACGAGCCCGGAACGCGTCTCGGGCTCCCCGAAGTCATGCTGGGGATCGTCCCGGCGTGGGGCGGAATGAAGCGCCTGCCGCGGCTCGCCGGCGCGCCGGCCGCGCTCGATCTCATGTTGACCGGCCGCACGATCGACGCGCGCCGCGCGAAGAGGCTGGGGATCGCCGACGAATGCGTGCCCGCGCGAATCATGGAGAACACCGTGCGCGGCATCCTGAAGGCGCTGCCGCCGCCGCGACGGCTTCCCTTTCCGCTGTCGCTGACGCTCAATCCGCTGGGGCGGCGCTTGATCGCGGCGCAGGCGCGAAAGCAGGTCGCGAAGCGCGCGCGGCGCGAGCACTATCCGGCGCCGTACGCGATCCTCGAGATCTGGGTGAAGTACGACGGCAACGCGCTCGCCGTGCCGCCGTCCGATCCGGCGTCGATTCCGTCGCTGCTCGAGCACGCCGACCGCGGCGAACCTGATCCGCGTGTTCAAGCTGCAGGAGCGGCTGAAAGCGCTCGGCAAGGAGGGCGAGTTCAAGGCCTCGCACGTGCACGTGGTCGGCGCCGGCACGATGGGTGGCGACATCGCGGCGTGGTGCGCGCTGCGCGGGTTGACGGTCACGCTGCAGGACCAGAACGCGGAGCGGCTTGCGCCCGCGATGGGGCGCGCGGCGAAGCTCTTCGCCGATCGGCTGCGCGACCGCGCGCCGTGTTCGCGACGCGTCGGACCGGCTGATCCCGGATGTCGCCGGCGACGGCGTCGCGCGCGCCGACGTCGTCATCGAGGCGATCTTCGAGAACGTCGACGCCAAGCGGAGCCTCTTCGCGGCGCTCGAGCGCAAGGCGAAGCCTTCGGCGATCCTCGCGACCAACACCTCGTCGATCCCGCTCGAGGACATCGCGACCGCGATGAGCGATCCGTCGCGGCTCGATCGGCCTGCACTTCTTCAATCCCGTCCCGAAGATGATGCTGGTCGAGGTCGTTCACGGCGACGCTCACGCAGCGCCGCGCTCATCGCGCCGGCCGCGGCGTTCGTCCGCCAGATCGACAAGTTGCCGCTGCCGGTCGAAGAGCGCGCCCGGCTTCCTGGTGAACCGCATCCTCGCGCCGTATCTGATGACCGCGATGCGCTGCGTCGACGAGGGGATCGCCCCCGAGACCGTCGACGAGGCGGCGCTCGAGTTCGGGATGCCGATGGGGCCGATCGAGCTCGCCGACACCGTGGGGCTCGACATCTGCGTCGCCGTCGGCAAGATGCTCGATCCCGGCGCCGCTGCCGCCGAAGCGATTGAGCGAGCTCGTTGCCGCAGGGCATCTCGGCCGCAAGACGAAGCGCGGCTTCTACGATTACGCGAGCGGCAAGCCGGCGAAGGCAGCCGGCGGGAGCGGTGCCGGCGGGGCTCGCGCAGCGCCTGATCGATCCGTTCGTCGCGGAGGCGCAGAAGGCGCTCGGCGAAGGGCATCGTCGCCGACGCGGACCTCGTCGATGCCGGCGCGATCTTCGGCACCGGCTTCGCGCCGTTCCGCGGCGGCCCGCTGCACTACGCGCAGCAATCCAGGCGCTCGGCGCAGTCCGAGGCTCGCATGCAAGCGCAACCCGGCTAGCGAGCCGCGGGCGCGGCGCTCGCGCTCGAGCACGAATCTCCGCGGCGCAACTGGTGTAGCATGCCGCCGCGTGGAGGACAGCAATCGCTCGACGCTTCGGGCGCGGGCGAGTCCGCGATCGGGCGAGGATGCGACGCGCGACCGTCCGCTACCGCGCGAGGGAGCGCCGCGTCATCGCCGGGCACGGAGGAGATTCGTGGAAAAAATCTGGCTCAAGCACTATCCGAAGGGCGTGCCCGCCGAGATCGACGTCAACGAATACGCGTCGGTGCGCGAGGTGTTCGAGGAGAGCGTCGCCCAGTTCGGCGAGCGGCCGTCGTTCACGTGCATGGGCAAGACCCTGACGTTCGACGAGCTCGAGCACGCTGTCCGCGGCGTTCGGGTCGTTCCTCCAGGCGAACGGCTGCGGGAAGGGCACGCGCGTCGCGCTGATGATGCCCAACATCCTCCAGTATCCGGTGTGCCTGTTCGGCATCCTGCGCGCCGGATGCACGGTGGTGAACGTCAATCCGCTCTACACGGCGCGCGAGCTCGAGCACCAGCTCGTCGGACTCGGGCGCCGAGATCCTCGTCGTCGTCGAGAATTTCGCGCACACGGTGCAGGAGGTCGTCGGCGAGGACGAAGCTGCGGCGCGTCGTCGTCACGACCATCGGCGAGCTGCTGGGCTTCAAGGGCATCGCCGTCGATCTCGTGATCCGCCACGTGAAGAAGATGGTCCCCGAAGTGGAGCCTGCCGGATTCGATCAAGCTCTCCGACGCGCTCGCCGACGGGCGGCGGCGGCACGCTCGAGCGGATCGGGCTCGGTCACGAGGACATCGCGTTCCTGCAATACACCGGCGGCACGACCGGCGTCGCGAAGGGCGCCGTGCTGCTGCACCGGAACATCGTCGCCAACCTGCTGCAGGCGCGCGCGTGGATCCGGCCGTTCCTCGGCGACAAGCGCGAAGTCATCATCACGCCGCTGCCGCTCTACCACATCTTCTCGCTGACGGCGAACTGCCTCACGTTCATGACGCTCGGCGGCGAGAACATCCTCATCCCGAATCCGCGCGACATCGCCGGCTTCGTCAAGGAGATGGCGCAACTACAAGTTCACGGCGTTCACCGGCGTCAACACGCTGTTCAACGCGCTCGTCAACAATCCCGAGTTCGGCAAGCTCGACTTCTCGTCGCTGCGGATGACGCTCGGCGGCGGAATGGCGGTGCAGGAAGCCGTCGCCGATCAAATGGAAGAAGGTCACGCGGCTGCACGCTGGTCGAGGCGTACGGGCTCACCGAGACCTCGCCGGCGGCGCTCATCAATCCGCTCGACATCCCGGCGTACAACGGCACGATCGGGCTGCCGATTCCGTCGACCGACGTCGTGCTGCGCGACGACGCCGGCAAGGACGTCCCGCTCGGCCAGCCCGGCGAGATCTGCGTCCGCGGGCCGCAGGTGATGGCGGGCTACTGGAATCGTCCCGACGAGACGGCGAAGGTCATGACGCGCCGACGGGTTCTTCATGACCGGCGACATCGGCGTGATGGACGAGCAGCGGCTTCGTCAAGATCGTCGACCGCAAGAAGGACATGATCCTCGTCTCGGGCTTCAACGTGTATCCGAACGAGGTCGAGGCCGTCGTCGCGATGCACCCCGGCGTGCTCGAGTGCGCGGCGGTCGGCGTGCCGGACGAGAAGTCGGGCGAGGCGGTGAAGCTCTTCGTCGTGAAGAAGGATCCCGGCCTGACCGCCGAGGCGCTGCTCGCGCACTGCCGCACGCAGCTCACCGGCTACAAGATGCCGCGCGAAGTCGAGTTCCGCACCGAGCTTCCGAAGACCAACGTCGGCAAGATCCTGCGGCGCGAATTGCGCGACGAAGCGAAGAAGAAAGCCGCGTAGACGACGCCCGCGTCGAGGTGCCTCGCAATGGCCGATGCCCCAGTCGCCCTTCCCGACCGCGAGCCGGCGTTGCGCGTGGTTCCGCTGCCCGCCGACGTCAACCAGAACGGCGACATCTTCGGCGGCTGGGTGATGTCGCAGGTCGACATCGCCGGGTCGATTCCCGCGGCGGCGCGCGCTCGCGGCCGCGTGGCGACCGTCGCCGTCAACTCGTTCGTGTTCAAGCAGCCGGTGATGATCGGCGACGTCGTGAGCTTCTACGCGAAGATCGTCCGCGTCGGCCGCACGTCGATCACCGTCGACGTCGAGGTCTTCGCCCAGCGCAATCCCGGCGACGTGATCTGCGTCAAGGTCACCGAGGCGTGCCTCACGTATGTTGCGGTGGGGCTCGACCGGCGGCCGCGCGAGCTGCCCCCGGCGTGAGCGCGTTGGCTGACCCGCGACTGCTCAAAAAACAACACCCGGCGCGAGCCGCCGGCGCGCCGTCGTCCCGGACCGCGCGGCCCGCCGGCGGCTCGGCGTATATTCGATCGATGAGCTTTCCGAGCGACCGGAAACGATCCCGGCGCTCCGGAAAGCCGGCCCAGAACGCATCGAAGACAACGCGTGCCTCGCACCGAGGCGGCGCCCAAGACTTCAACACGAGGAGATTCGCCATGAGGACCACGTTTCGCCGCACCCGGATTGCCACGGCGCTGGCCGGAGTCGCGCTCGCGCTGGGCGCGGGTCAGGCGTCGGGCGCCGCGTTCGCGCTGGCCAGCAGAACTGCGATGGGCCTCGGCAACGCCTTCGCCGGCGCCGCGGCCACGGCCGAAGACGCCAACACCATGTGGCCAACCCCGCCGGCATGCCCGGCTCCTGTTACCGGGAGGTCGCGGCTGCCGCCCACGTCATCACGCCGTCGGTCAAGATTCAGAACCAGGGCTCGCAGCCGGCGCTGGGACAGCCGCTCGGCGGCACGGCGGCGACGCCGGCAGACTCGGCGGTCGTGCCCAATTTCTACGCGTCGATGCCCATCACCGACGAATGGCGCGTTCGGCATCGGCGTCAACGTGCCGTTCGGCCTCGTAGACCGAATACGACAACGGCTGGATCGGCCGCTACCAGGCGCTCAAGTCGGAAGTCAAGACGATCAACATCAATCCGGCCGTGGCCTGGAAGGCGACCCCGGATAATTCTGCGGTCGGCGTCGGCGCGAACTACCAGCAGATCAAGGCGACGCTCACGAACAACGTCAACTACTCGGGCGCGCTGGCGCAAGGCTACGCGGCGGCGGCCGCGGGCGGCCTGATTCCCGCGACGTCCATTCCGGCGCTGATCGGCGCGACTTCCGCCCTCGACTCCTTCGTGTCGACGACACGGACGAAGACTGGTCGTGGGGCTGGAACGTCGGCGCGATGTACAGCATCGGCGGCAGCGCGAACGACGACAACGGCGCCGCGAGGCTCGGTGCCGCCTATCGCTCGAAGATCAAGTTCAACGTCGCCGGCAACGTCGGCATCACGAATCCGACGCCGCCGACGCTGACCGGCGCGCTTGCGCCGTTCAACCCCGTGGTCCAGGGCGTCAGCAACACGATCAACCAGACCCGGCTCTACAACGGCGGCGTCGCGCTCGACGTCGACGGTGCCGGATCGGCGACGTTCTCGTACTTCAGCGGCTCAACGACACGTGGGACATGATGGCCGACGTCCAGTGGACGGGCTGGAGCAGCATCCAGCAGCTCACGTTCATGCGCACGTCCGGCCCTGCGGCCGGGTCGTCCACCGTGCTGCCGTTCAATTACAAGGACACGTGGCGGGTTTCGGTCGGCGCGAACTACCGCTACGGGGACAAGTGGGTGTTTCGCGCCGGCGTCGCCTGGGACCAGACGCCGGTCAACGAGGCGGACCTGAGCCGCGCCTGCCGGACGGCGATCGCACGTGGCTCGCGGGCGGCGCGCAGTGGAAGTATTCGCCGCGAGCTCAACTTCGACGTCGGCCGCCGCGTACATCTGGGTCAAGGATCCGTCGATCAACCACGCGGGCAACGCCGGCCAGCATCGCCGCGAACGGGCTCATCAACGGCACGTACAACAGCTCGATGTGGATCATCTCCGCCGAGGTGAACTACCGGTTCAGCGTACTCGTGTCTGAGCGGCGAGCCGCGGGTCATGCGCAGGCTGTCGATCGCGTTGCTCGCGCTTGTGCGTGGGCGCGCCCGGCGCTCGCCGCTCGAGGTCGCGCGGCGTCAAGCTCGACGACAAGGCGAGCGTCGGCGGCCAGGAGCTCGTGCTCAACGGCGCGGGCGTGCGCTCGCGCGTCGTGTTCAAGGTCTACGTCGCGAGCCTCTATCTGCCCGCGAAGGCGAACGATGCTCGCTGCGCGTGCTCGCCAAGGCGCCGCGGCGCATCCAGATGAACCTGCTGCGAACGCTCGCGCCGGACCAGCTCGTCGACGCGCTGAACGAGGGGCTGAAGGAGAACAACTCCGAGGCCGAGCTCGCCGCCGTCAAGGCGCAAACCGATCAGCTGATGGCGATCATGAAGTCGTTCGGCGAAGCGAAGGAAGGCAACGTCGTGACGCTCGACTTCGTCGACGGCGCGACCGTCGTCGGCTTCAACGGCGCGGCGCGAGGCACGATTCCCGGCGAGCCGTTCAACAAGGCGCTCACGAAGATCTGGCTCGGCGACAAGCCGGTGCAGGCCGACCTCAAGAAGGCGCTGCTCGGCGGCTGACGGCTCGCGGTGTGCCGGATTTCTGGGCTTCCTGCGGTTACCGGCTGCTGACGGTCGGCGCCGACGGCCGGCTCGTCGTCACCGACGATTTCCTGCGCGCGTCGCTGCTGCGCCCCGAGCTCGCGCCGATTCCCGAATCGTGCGCGGCCGAGCTCGCGCTGCACGAGAAGCTGATCGCGGCGCCGCGCGCGGCGGTCGCGGCCGCCGAGCTCGCGGACATCGCCGACGAGGACGCGCGCGCGAACTACGGCGTGTGGCTGCGGTTCCGCGAGCGGCTGCTGGCGGCGCCGACGCTCGAGGCGGCGTACCTCGCGCTCTTTCGCGAGGGCGTCGACGTGCGCGCCGCGTTCTCGTCCACCAGCTCACCGAGATCATCGCTTCGCCACATCCTCGGCGAGGCCGCCGATCCGATCGAGGCGCGCGTCGCGGAGATGCTGTTCCGGACCGCAGAAGATCGCGGTGACCGACGAGGGCGCGGTGATGGCGGCGGACGAGTCGACCGTCGAGCTCTTCGCATCGACCGGCGGCTTCGGCAGCCTGGGCGAGCTGCTGCAGCAGAATCGCACGCCGGTTCGCACCGTCGACCTCGACACCCTCGACGCGAGCAACGCGGCAGCGCTACTGGGATCGCGACGAGCGCCACGATCTCGCCATCAGCCTGAACCGCGGGCGCCCGGCGCTCGACGCGCTCTGCCGCGTGCTGCAGAAGTGGATCGCGCATTTCCTGGGCGTCGCCGTCGACGATCCGGCCGCAGAGCGAGATCGACGACAAGCGCTGGGTGTGGCACGTCGGTCTCGACGCCGAGGCGAGCGCGCTGCTCAACGACCTGTACAATCGCGCCGAGGTCGACGACGACCGGATGCGCCGGCTGCTCTGCCTGTTCGAGCTGCGGTTCGCGAATCCCGGCGACATGCGCGCGCAGATCGCCGGGCGGCCCGTCTATCTCGCGATGGCGATGGACGCCGGCGCGCGGCTCAAGCTGAAGCCGCAAAACCTCCTTCTCAATCTGCCGCTCGCGCGGCCCCAATGAATACGGTTCTTACGATGACATCGACTCTGCTCCGGCCGACTGCCCGGAACGTCCTCGCTCTTTCGATCGCGCTCGCGGGCGCGACGCTCGCCGTCGCGCAGACGCCTGCGCCTCCCGCGATGGCGACAGTCTGCCGCGCACCGCGCGACGCCCGCAGCCCCGCGGCGCGCCGATGCGACGCCCGCGCCGCCGGATGCAAAGTCGACGGCACCGGATGCGAAGCCCGCGCAGCGACGTCCGCGACGCGCCGGCGCAAGCCGAGCCCGAAGCCCCGTCGCGACGCGCCGAGGAGAGTCCGCTCGCGCCGCTCGCCTGGCTCGAAGGGTGCTGGACGGGCAGCGTGAACAAGCGCGACGTTCGCGAGCAATGGCTGCCGCTGCGCGGCAATCTGATGCTCGGCATGAGCCAGACCGTCGTCCAGGGCAAGACGCAGGATTACGAATACCTGCGGATCGAGTCCGCGTCCCGACGGCGTCTACTACGTCGCGCTGCCGTCGGGTCAGAACGCCACGAGCTTCAAGTACGAGGGAAGACGGTGGTGACGATGGGCGATCGCAGCGACGACGCTTTCGTCTTCGCGAATCCGGCGCTCGAGTTCCCGCAGAAGATCATCTATCGCCGCGCGACGCAGGGATGGCTCTACGCGTCGGTCGTCGGCAAGGTCGCGGGCAAGGACAAGGAGGTCGTCTACCCGATGCGCCGGACCGATTGCGAGACGGGCGAGTGATCGATCGCTAGGCAGGGCAGGCGACAGGACTCTCGCGGCGCCCGCGCCGTCACGATAAGACGCGTTTCCCGCATCAAGGCGCGGCGGCGATCCGGCTGCGCTGCCGCCGCCGCCAGATTGGCGAGCGCGTCCGCGCGATCGTTGAGCGGGATGATCGTTGTGGCCTTTGACCCAGTGCCAGCGAATGCGATGCCGCGCCGCGAGCGCGTCGAGCTCGCGCCAGAGGTCGGCGTTCTTGACGGGCTTCCGGTCGGCGGTCTTCCAGCCGTTGCGCTTCCAGCCGTGGATCCACGTCTCGATGCCGTTCTTCACGTATTGCGAATCGGTGTACAGATCGACTTCGCAGTCGCGCTTGAGCGACTCGAGCGCGCGGATGACCGCGGTGAGCTCCATCCGGTTGTTCGTCGTCGCGGGCTCGCCGCCGAAGAGCTCTTTCTCGTGATCGCCCCACAGCAGAAGCGCGCCCCAGCCGCCCGGCCCCGGATTTCCCTTGCACGCGCCGTCCGTGTAGATCGCGACCGACCCCGTCACTGCGGCCTCCGCGCGCTACACGACTTCGCGCGGCTGTCTCACTCGACGCGCTCGATGCACTGGCGCGCCTGCCGCGGCGCCGTCGCGAGGCCGTTCTTGGGGCGCTCCCACGCCGGCGTGATGACGCGCATTCCGAGAACCCGCTTCGTTGCGCGCAGATAGTAGACGCCGCCCGCGATCGGCCACCAGCGATCGCCCGCGGCTTCGAAGAATCCGAATCGCGCGCGCCATCGCTCGCTCGTGAACGGCGGCACGTAGCAATCGAGAGCGCCGCCGGTCACCTCGAATCCAAGCAGCGCGAGCCAGTCCTTGAGCCGGTACAGCGCGATGAAGCTGCCGTTCCATGGCGCGGTTTCGCCATGTCCGAAATAGCGGCGCGCCCCGAAGAGGCTGAACGGGTTGAACCCGGAGATGACGATCTGTCCTTCGGCGCGCATCGCGCGGTAGACCTCGCGCAGCAGCTGGTGCGGATCGCTCGTGAACTCGAGCGCGTGCGGGAGAACGATGAGATCGAGAGAGTTCTCCGCGAACGGCAGCCACTGCGGGTCGGCGAGGATCTGCGCGGGCGGCTGCGGGTCGACTGTCCAGCGCGCGGGAATCCGGCTCTGGGCCAGAAACGAATACTCCGGAAGCCCGATCTGCACGGCCTGAAAGCCGAAGATGTCGGCGACCGTGCGATCGAACCAGGCCTGCTCGCGCTCGTGAATATAGTGCCCGAGAGGCGTCGTGAGCCAGTCGGCGAGCGTCGCCGACGCGTCAACCGCCTCCGTGGAAGAAGCGTTCATGGCGGCGATTATCCCCATCCGCGCCGTCACCGACAACTGCGCCCGGGAGCGTTGCCGGGAAAGCGGCGGCGGAGCATTGCCGCAGTGCACGATGATGGCGAACGATTTCCCGGCCGCGAACGCTTCCCGGTTGACGGTGCGCCGGGTCGCGCCTACCATCGCCGCAGCCTTCCGCGCCCATACGATCGCTCGAATTGCGACTTAAACTTCCTGTCACTTTCGCTTCTCGTCGCCGTGCTGCTTGCAGCGTGCGCGACGCCCGGTCCACCGCCCGAAGCGCCGCCGCCCGAAGTTTCCGCCCCGCCTGCGCCCGAGCCGCCGCCCGTCGCTGCGGTCCCGGAAACGCCCGCAGTCGACGCCGTTCCCTTCCCGTTCCCGCCCGAGATGGAGCTCGAGCCGTTGCCTGCGCCGGCCGAGGACCTGTGGGTGCGCATCCGTCGCGGTTACGCGATCCCCGACATCGACGATCCGCTCGTCGCGAAGTGGGAGGAGTGGTACTCGACGCGTCCGGATTACGTCGCGCGGATGGTCGACCGCAGCCGCCGCTATCTCTACTACATCGTCGTCGAGGTCGAGGAGCGGCGGATGCCGCTCGAGATCGCGCTGCTGCCGATGGTCGAGAGCGCGTACAACCCCACCGCGATGTCGGTGAGTCGCGCGTCGGGCATCTGGCAGTTCATGCCTTCGACCGGAACGCATTACGGTCTCAAGCAGAACTTCTGGTTCGACTCCCGGCGCGACGTGATCGCGGCGACCGAAGGCGCGCTCAACTACCTGCAGAAGCTCTACGCGGACTTCGGCGATTGGCAGCTCGCGCTCGCCGCATACAACTGGGGCGAGGGCAACGTCGGCCAGGTCGGTCGCGAAGAACCAGGCGGCGAATCTGCCCGGCCGACTACGCGAGCATCAAGATGCCGGACGAGACGCGCAACTACCTGCCCAAGCTGCAGGCGCTCAAGAACATCGTCCGCGATCCCGGAGAAGTACGGGCTCGAGCTGGGCGACATTCCGGACGCCCCGTATTTCGCCGTCGTCAAGACCAAGCGCAAGATCGACGTCAAGGCGGCCGCCGCGCTCGCCGAGATGTCGATCGACGAGTTCCAGTACCTCAATCCGCAGCACAACCGGCCCGTGATCGCGGGAGCCGACGAATACACGATCCTGCTGCCGATCGACAAGGCCGAAGTGTTCGCCGCCAAGCTCGATCTCACCGACCAGCCGCTCGTATCGTGGCAGGCGTACCGAATGAAGAACGGCGAGACGCTCCAGCAGGTCGCGACCAAGTTCGGCATGTCCGTCGACGCGCTGCGCGCGGTCAACGGCATCGGCGCGAAGTCCAAGGTGCCCGCCGGGACACATGCTCCTCGTTCCGTCGCAGGGTCCCGCCGACGCGGCGGCGGAAACGCTGACGAACGCGGTGTTCACGAGCGTTCCGCAGGGGCGCACTTTCTACTACCGCGTCAACCAGGGCGACACGCTCGCGGGCATCGCGTCCCGTTACGCGGTTACCGCTGCGGACCTCCGGCGCTGGAACGGGCTCGCCTCGACCGGCAGCGGTGACGACAGGACAGCAGCTGCGGATCACGAGCGATCTCGCGCCGAGCGCTGCACGGACCAAGCGCGCGACGGGCAAGAGGCCGACGGCGGCTTCGACGAAGCCGGCGTCGGTCTCGACGAAGGCGAAGCACGAAGAGCGTGAAGCCCGCGGTGAAGAACGGCACCGGCGCACCGACCGCCAAGGCCAAGGCGACCGCGGGCGGATGAGCGTGTGCACGACGCCGCCCGCGCGCTTATCGCCGGGCGCGTAACAGGGGGCGAGCGCGGCGGCAGCCTCAAATGAAAACAGGCGACGCGCAATGCGTCGCCTGTTTTGTGGTCCACATCCTTGCGGATGCGGACTCGGCAGCCCGAAGGCGCTACTTCTTGGCCTTCTTCTTTGCCTTCCTCTTCGTCGCCTTCTTTGCTGCCTTGCGCTTGGTGGCCTTCTTGGCCTTGCGCTTGGTGGCCTTCTTGCGGCCTTGCGCTTCTTGGTCGTCTTCTTGGCGGCCTTGCTGCTTCGTCGACTTCTTTGCTGCCTTGCGCTTGGTGGCCTTCTTGGCCGCTTTCTTCTTGGGGGCCTTTTTCTTCGTCGCCTTCTTCTTCTTCGCCGCCTTCTTCGGGGCCTTCTTCTTCGTCGCTTTCTTCTTGGCCGCCTTCTTCTTCGCCGCTTTCTTCGGCGCTGCCGGAGCGGCGGGCGCCATCATCGACATCATGTCAGCCATTTCGTTTCTCCTGTCTGGGTTGCTGTAACTGTTATGTTGCTTCTGCTTCGCAAGCGGCATTGGATCCGTCGAAATCAACCGCAACCTCTTGACAAACCCGCTGCTACCTGCTGCCTGAATTCTAGCCACATTCCATTGAATTGCAAGATTTGTCCGGCAATTCCTGACCTTGCATGCACGAGTGTTGCGAATTCGCACACACGAAAAACCGACGGATGCAGCCTTCGAATGCGTGCTGCGCGTCGCTTACGGCAGCATCGATTCGCGATCGAACAGATCGGCGATGCGCTCGCGCGGACGGGCGAGATGAACGCGATCGCCGTCGACGATCACCTCGCAGGCGCGAGGACGCGAGTTGTAGTTGGAGCTCATCACGAACCCGTATGCGCCCGCGGCGCGCACGGCGAGGAGATCGCCGGCGGCGACGACGAGATCGCGGTCGTGCGCGAGGAAGTCGCCGCTCTCGCACACGGGTCCGACGATCTGCCAGCGGCGCGCCGTCGCCGCTGCGCGGGCGCACCGGCTCGACCGGGTGCCACGCGGCGTACAGCGCCGGCCGCAGCAGATCGTTCATCGCCGCATCGACGATCGCGAAATCCCTGCTCTCGCCCGGCTTGAGGTACAGGACGCGGGTCAGCAGCACGCCCGCTTCGCCGATCAGGAAGCGGCCCGGCTCGAAGAGCAGCTCATGCGGCCGCTGCCCCAGAAGCTCCCTCACCGCGAGCGCGTATGCGCCGGGATCGATCGTCGTCTCGTCTTCGTAGCGGATGCCCAGCCCGCCGCCCAGGTCGATGTGACGCAGCGCGGCACCCTGCGGCTTCGAGCGCGTCGACGAGCGCGAACATCTTCCGCGCGGTCTCGACGTACACGGCGAGATCGGTGATCTGCGACCCGATGTGGCAGTCGATGCCTTGCACGTCGATGTGCGCGAGTCCGGCCGCGTGGCCGTACAGGGCCGGCGCTTCGTTGTAGGCGACACCGAACTTGCTCTCCTTCAACCCGGTCGCGATGTACGGGTGCGTCTTCGGATCGACGTCGGGATTCACCCGGATCGAGATCGGCGCGCGCTTGCCGACCCGCCCGGCGACCGCGTTCAGCACTTCGAGCTCGGCCGCCGATTCGACATTGAAGCAACGGATGCCCGCCGCAAGCGCGGCTTCCATCTCGAGCGCCGATTTGCCGACGCCGGAGAACACCGTCTTCGCGGGATCGCCGCCCGCCGCGATCACGCGCTCGAGCTCGCCGCCGGACACGATGTCGAAGCCCGAGCCGCGCCGCGCCAGCAGATTCAGGATGGCGAGGTTGGAGTTCGCCTTCATCGCGTAGCAGACGAGATGCGGAATGCCGGCGAACGCGGCGTCGAAGGCGTCGTAGCTCGCTTCGAGCGCCGCGCGCGAGTAGACGTAGCAGGGCGTCCCGAAACGCTCGGCGATCGTTGCCAGCGGCACGCGCTCGACGTGGAGCTCGCCGCGAGAGAGCGAGAACGCGGTCACGGCTTGCGCGGCTCGGCCGGTTGAGGCGATGTGGATGGCGGCTCCGCAGGCATCGCTTCCGGCGGCTGCGCCGGCGGCGCGCTCGGCGATGGCGCGCTGCCCGGAGCGGCAGGCGGCAGCTTGAGCGGGCCTTTGACGCCGCAGCCGCGCGATCAGGATCGCCGCGATCGCCACCGCTGCGGCGACCGTGCAAACAGCGCCGCGCGGGCGCGTTCCGAGGACCGTTCTGTCTCATCGGAGCGAATCGTATCAGGGAACGCGCGCGGCCGAGCACGCGGCGGTGCCGCATCCGCGCGCTCACGCCTCGAGCAGCGCGGTCCAATCGTCGAGCATGCGGCGCGCCTCGGCGTGACCGGGAAAGAGCGTTTCGACGAGCCCCCAGAAGCGCCGCGAATGATTGAGCTCGACCAGGTGCGCGACCTCGTGCGCGACGACGTAGTACGCGAGATGCGGTGGAAGCTGCACGAGCCGCCAGTTGAGCCGGATGACGCCGTGCTGGTTGCAGCTGCCCCATTCCGAGCGGGCGTTGGAGAGCTTGAGCGTCGGGAGCCGCGTCGTCACGCGCGCGGCGTATTCGGCGACGCGCGGCTCGAGCAGCCGCAAGGCTTCGTCGCGCAGCCAGCGTCCGACGAATGCCGCGACCTGGCGCTCGTCGCCCGCGGCCGGGTGCAGCACCGAAAGATTGATGAGATCGGCGGCGATCTCCTTCTTGCGCGGCGGGATGCACGGCGAGCGCGAGCTCGCGCCCCAGGTAGAGAATCGAGGCGCCGGTCTTCCACGCGCGAGGAAGCACGTCGCGGCGTCGCGCCCGCCATTCGGCGAGCGAGCGGACCACCCATGCATCGCGCTCGGCGAGCGCCGCCTCGATCTCGCGGATCGGCACCCAGCGCGGCGCGCGCACCGTCAGCCCCGAGAGCCCGATCTGCATGCCGATCGTGCGCCGGCGCGCGCGGACGAGCCGGTAGTCGACCGGCTCGCCGGCGAGCACGATGCGACGCAATTGACCGTCTTCACGCGGCCGGTCGTCGTCCGCGGCGCTTGCCGCGGAAGATGTCGCGCAGGCGCAAGCGGGCGATCATCGGAACCCTCCGCTGCGGTCGCTGCCGGCGCGGGCGCGCAGCATCACGCCGGCACACCTTCGGGACGGCCGAGCCGCGCGACTTCGGCCTCGATCCAATCCTCGACTTCGGCCATCAGCGTCTGCGCGTCCTTGCCGGACGAAGCGATCGGCTTTCCGATCGACACCGTCAGCGTTCCGGGGCGCTTGCCGAAGAGGCCCTTCGGCCAAAGGTAGCCCGCGTTGTGCGCGACCGGCAGCACCGGGACGCCGAGCTCGACCGCGAGGCGCGCGCCGCCGGTCTTGTACTTGCCGCGCTGGCCCGCGCGGATCCGCGTTCCTTCCGGATAGAAGACGATCCAGAAGCCCTGGCGAAACCGTTCGCGGCCCTGGATCGCGATCTGCTGCATCGCGTCGGTGCCCGCGCTGCGATCGATCGTGATCGGCGAGGCGAGCGCGAAGCCCCAGCCGAAAAAGGGGATCGACAAGAGCTCCTTCTTCGCCACGTAGGCGAGCGGCGGAAAGAACATCGTGAGCGCGAGCGTCTCCCATGTCGAGCTGTGCTTCGACAGCACGATGTGCGGCGTCGACGGGATGTTCTCGGCGCCGATCATCCGGTAGCGGATGCCGCAGATCCAGCGCGCGCCCCACAGATTGACGCGGCACCACGACGCGGCGATCCGGTACATCGGCACGCGCGGCAGCCAGAACAGCAGCAGCATGACCGCCGCGTAGAACGGGGTGACGAGGGTCTGGAACAGCAGGAATGCGAGCGATCGGAGCGCCGACATTGCGCGTCAATCGCCGGAGAGCAGCGCCGACGCGGCGAACGCCAGGTCCGGGAAGATGACGGTGTTCTTCGGGATGTTGCCTTCGCGCAGCGTCCTCTCGCCCTTCCCGGTCAGAACCAGCATCGGCTGCGCGCCGACCGCTTCGGCCGCCTGCAGATCGCGCACCGAATCGCCGATGCACGGCACCCCGGTCATGTCGACGCCGAAGCGCACGCCGATCTCCTTCAGCATCCCGATGTTCGGCTTCCGGCACTCGCACTGCGAGTCCGCCGTGTGCGGGCAGTAGAAGAGCGCGTCGATCCGGCCGCCGGCGAGCGCGAGCGCCCGGTGCATCTTCTCGTGGATCGCGTTGAGCGTCGCCATGTCGAAAAGACCGCGGCCGATCCCGGACTGGTTCGTCGCGATGACCACGCGGAAGCCGGCGTGGTTGAGCCGCGCGATCGCCTCGAGGCTTCCCGGGATGGGTCGCCACTCGTCCGGCGACTTGATGAACTGGGCGCTGTCGTGGTTGATCACGCCGTCGCGGTCGAGGACGATCAGCTTGACGGCGCGCGTCGGCGCAACGGCTTCGGAGGCGAGCTGGACCATGTCAGTACCCGCCCGGCCGTCCGAAGGGTACTGACTGCGCCCCCTCGGGGGGCAGCGAACGCAGTGAGCGTGGGGGTCGTTTCATCCTTACGCCGCGAGCTTCGAGATGTCGGCGACGCGGTTCATCGTCTGCGCGACGCCGCGAAGCAGCGCGAGGCGGTTCGCGCGAACGGCCGGGTCGTCGGCCATGACCAGCACGTCGTCGAAGAACTTGTCGACGGCGGGCTTCGCCGTCGCGAGCGCGAGAAGCGCCCCGGCGAAGTCGCCCGCGGCGCAGCGGTCGTCGACGATCGGCTCGAGCTTCTGGAACATCAGATAGAGATCGTGCTCGGCGCCCTCGGTGAGCCGTCCGCGATCGACGACCTGCGCTGCTTCGCTCGCCGATTTCCTCAGGATGTTGATGATCCGCTTGTTCGCGCCGGCGAGCGTATCGGCTTCGGGCAGCTCGCTGAACGCCCTGACGGCCGCCGCCTGCGCGGGCACGAGGTCGATCCGCGAGGGCCGCTGCGACAGGACCGCCTCGGCCTCGTTGGCCGAATAGCCCGCTTCGCGAAGGTAGGCGCGCAGCCGCTCGTAGATGAAGCTCGCGAGCTCGGCTCGGGCATCGGTCACCGACGCCTTGTCGGCAAACGCGAGGAACGCCTCGTCGATCAGCGCCGGCAACGCGATCGGAAGCCCCTTTTCGACGAGAATCCGGATCACGCCGATCGCATGTCGCCGCAGCCCGAAGGGATCCTTGTCGCCGGTGGGTTGCGCGCCGATGCCGAACAACCCGGCGAGGGCTTCGAGCTTGTCGGCGAGCGCCACGGCCTGCGCGACGGGTCCTTCGGGGAGCTCGTCGCCCGCGTAGCGCGGCCAGTAATGCTGCTCGACCGCGGCGGCGATCTCGGCGGGCTCGCCGTCGTGCGTCGCGTAATAGCGGCCCATCAACCCCTGGAGCTCGGGAAATTCGCCGACCATTTCGGTCGTGAGATCGGCCTTCGCGAGGTGCGCTGCGCGAATGCTCGCGCCGCGGTCGGCCGCGGTGAAGCCCGCGAACGCTCCGGCGAGCCGCTCGACCCGCGCGACGCGCTCGAGCTGCGTGCCGAGCTTGTTGTGGTAGACGATGCTCGCGAGCTTCGGCACCCGCGCTTCGAGCGGCGTCTTCCGATCCTGGTCGAAGAAGAAGCGCGCATCGGCGAGCCGCGCGCGCAACACCCGCTCGTTCCCCTCGACGATCGCCGCGGGCTCGCGCGTTTCGACGTTGCTCACGAGAAGGAAGCGGGGGACGAGCTTGCCGTCGAGGTCCGCCAGCGCGAAATACTTCTGGTTCTGCTGCATCGTCAGGATCAGGCATTCCTGCGGAACGGTCAGGAATCCCGGATCGAACGCACCCTCGAGGACGACGGGCCATTCGACCATTCCCGTCACTTCGTCGAGCAGCGCGTCGGGCATGATGACTGCCGACCCCGCGGCGGCCTTCGCGAGCGCGTCGACGATCACGCTGCGGCGCTCGGCGAAGCTCGCGATCACCTTGCCTTCCGCGCGCAGCGTCTCCTCGTAGGCGTCCGCCGTCGCGATCCGGATATCCGCGCGCGCGAGCGCCCGATGGCCGCCCGTCACCCGATCCGCAGCGAGGCCGAGCGCGCGCACGTCGACGACGTTCGCGTCGAACAGCGCGAGCAGCCGATGCGCGGGGCGGACGAACCTGGCGTCGTTGTAATACGCCCCGTGGCTGGAATAGCTCATCACCTTGGGGATCGGCAACTGCGCGAGCGTGTCGTCGAGCGCCGCCTGGAGTCCGTTTTGCAGCGGGCTTCCTTTCGCGATCGACCGGAGGAACAGCGCATCGCTCTTGCCGTCGGACTCGATCGGCGAAGCTGTCCGGGCCGTCGACGGCACGAGGTCCCAAAGCGGCCAAGTGGCCGCGGCCCAGCGCATCGAGCTTCCTTTGCAGCGCGACGGTCGGCTTGCCCGCCGCATCGTACGCGACGGAAGCGGGCATGAGCTTCTGCTTGACGGGTTGATCGGGCGAGGTCTCGCGGACGTCGGTGATCGCCACGGCGAGGCGGCGCGGCGTCGCGTACGGCGTTGACGACGCTCGCCGGCGTCGTGAACCCGCGTCCGCGCGAGACCCGCGGCGATGCCATCGGCAAAGGCTTCGCCGAGGCGCTTCAGCGCTTTCGGCGGCAGCTCCTCGGTGAAGAGCTCGACCGCGAGCGTTGCGGTGCTCGCGCCGGCTTCCTTGACGGCGCTCATCGCCGCAGCTCGTCGGGCAGCATCGGATATCCGAGCGCCTCGCGCGAATCGACGTACGCCTGCGCGACCAGCCGCGAGAGCGTGCGGATCCTGCCGATGTACGCGGCGCGCTCGGTCACCGAAATCGCGCCGCGCGCGTCGAGCAGGTTGAACGCGTGCGCGGCCTTGAGGATCATTTCATAGCCGGGCAGCGGCAGCTTCGCGTCGAGGAGGCGCTTCGCCTCGGACTCGAACAGCGCGAAGAGCTCGAAGAGCTTCGGCGGCATTCGACTGCTCGAAGTTGTACGCCGACTGCTCGACTTCGTTCTGGTGGTAGACGTCGCCGTACGTGAGCGCGCGCTTCGACCCGTTGTCGTCCGCTCGGTCCACACCAGGTCGAACACGTTCTCCTTGCCCTGGACGTACATCGCGAGGCGCTCGAGGCCGTAGGTGATCTCGCCGGTGATCGGGTCGCAATCGAGGCCCCCGACCTGCTGGAAATACGTGAACTGCGTGACCTCCATCCCGTTGACCCAGACTTCCCATCCGAGTCCCCACGCGCCGAGCGTCGGGTTCTCCCAGTCGTCCTCGACGAAGCGGACGTCGTTCTTCTTCAGGTCGATGCCGATCGCGTCGAGCGAGCCGAGGTACAGATCGAGGATGTCCGGCGGCGAAGGCTTCAACACGACCTGATACTGGTAGAAGTGCTGCATCCGGTTCGGGTTCTCGCCGTAGCGGCCGTCCTTCGGGCGGCGCGACGGCTGCACGTACGCCGCGCGCCACGGCTCCGGACCCAGCGCGCGGAGAAACGTCGCCGTGTGCGACGTGCCGGCGCCGACTTCCATGTCGTACGGCTGCAGCAGCGCGCAACCCTGGCCGTCCCAGTAGTCCTGGAGCTCGAGGATGATCTGCTGAAAGGTGCGCATCGGGGACGGGGCGACTGTCGTCGGCAACGCGCAGTTTACCGGGAGCGTGAGGGATTCGCGTGTGGGCTTATGGTGAGGCATGCGGGGAGCGCGAGGGATTCGCGTTCGGGCTTATGGTGAGGCATGCGCCCGCACGCGAACCCCTCGCGCTCCTCGGTGCGCGTTGCGCGACAGACACGCCAATGCCAGACAGTGCCGCCGCGATCACGATGCACAGCGCATCGCCGAAGCGCACGTACGGCGTCGTTCCCTGCCGTCCGACGATCTCGATTTCGAGAATGCCGCGCGTGAACCAGGGCAGGCGCGCGATCTCCCGTCCATCGTGTCCGATCGCCGAGGTGATGCCGGTGTTGGTCGCGCGGAGCAGCGGGCGCCCGGTCTCGATCGCGCGCATCGACGCGATCTGGTTGTGCTGCATCGCGGCGAGCGAGCGCCCGTACCACGCGTCGTTGGTGACGTTGACGAGGAGGGTCGCCTCGCGCGCCGTCGTCCTGATTTCCGCGCCGAACGCGTCCTCGTAGCAGATGTCGACGGCCACGCGCTGGCCGGCGAGCTCGAGCGGGGGCTGATCGGCGTCGCCGCGCGCCTGGCTCGCGATGGGGATTGCCAGGATCTTGCGGATGAACCAGCCGGTAAGCGCCTCGAGCGGGATCGTCTCTCCGAACGGCACGAGATGCCGTTTTCGGTAGAGCTGCGGCTGCGCGGTCCCGACGGTCACGACGCTGTTGTAGTAGCGCGGCGTCCCGCCCGGCTCGAGCGGCGGCTCGGACGTGAACAGGCCGATGACGGCGTCGCCGCTGCGCGGGACGACGGTGCTGATGATGCGCAGCAGCACCGCGTCGGGCACCTCGTGCGCGAACAGCGGAAAGGCGCTCTCGGGCAGCACGACGAGGCGGCCGCGGCTCGACTGGACGAGGTCGACATAGAGATCGAAGGTCCTCGCGTTGAAGTCGGGGTCGAACTTGAGCTCCTGCGCGACGTTGCCCTGGACCAGCGAGACCGCGAGCGGCGCGCCGGCTTCCGAGGTCCACTCGATGCGGCCGAGCGCTGCGCCGCCGGCGCAGATCACGAGCGCAATGCCGGCAAACGCTGCCGCGCGGCGGCGCGCCGCAGCGGCCAGCGCGTCGATCGCGAGGGCGAGCGCCGCAGCGACGAGCGCGATCGCGAGCGACACGAGGAACACGCCGCCGATCGGCGCGTAGCCGGCGAGCGCGGGCGGACGCCCTCCGGGCAACGTCGCGTAGCCGAGCGAGAGCCACGGGAAGCCGGTGAAGACGATGCTGCGCGCCCATTCGGCGAGCGGCCACAATGCTGCGGCGGCCAGCGCGCGCTGCCAGGAGCGGGGCGCCGTCCATCGCGTGGCGATCCAGCCGACCGCCGCCGGATAGAGCGCGAGAAAGCCGCAGAAGCCGGCGGTGCCGATCGCCGCAAGCGGAAGCGGCATGCCGCCGAAGGTGTTGAGCGCGATGAAGACCCACGAGGCGCCGACGGCGAAGAGGCCGGCGCCGAACGCGTAGCCGATCCATGCTGCGGCGCGCGCGGTCGGTGCGGTCTGCCACAGCAGCAGGATCGCCCCGAGCGTGACGACGGGCAGCGCCCAGAGACCGAATGGCGCAAACGCGAACACGGTCGCCCCGCCGGCAGCGAAGGCGAGCGTGAGCGACAGCGCGCCCGCGCCTTTCATGCGAGCGTGGCCGCGGTGCGCGCGGACCGGACGCGCACGCTCAACGCTCGTCGGGCGGCGAAGCTTCGCCGGCGGTCGTGACCTTGGGCGCGACGGGCTCGACCTGCAGCGTGTACAGCCGGCGGCTGTCGGCGCGCACGACGCGGAACAGGAAATCGCCGATCGTCGCCGTCTCGCCGCGCTTCGGCAACCGGCCGAACGCCTGCAGCACGAGACCGCCGACGGTGTCGAACTCGTCGTCGGCGAAATCGGCGCCGAAATGCGCGTTGAAGTCGGCGATCTCGGTCTGCGCCTTCACGCGATACCTGCCGCCCGCCTCCGCGATGATGTTGTCCTCGCTCTCGTCGAAGTCGTACTCGTCCTCGATGTCGCCGACGATCTGCTCGAGGACGTCCTCGATGGTGACGAGCCCGGACACGCCGCCGTACTCGTCGACGACGATGGCGATGTGATTGCGGTTCGCGCGGAAGTCGCGAAGAAGGACGTTGAGCCGCTTCGACTCGGGCACGAACACCGCCGGCCGCAGCGTGTCGCGCAGATTGAAGCTGTCCGGCGTCCGGTAGAAGTTGAGCAGCTCCTTGGCGAGAAGGATGCCGACGACGTCGTCCTTGTTCTCGCCGATCACGGGGAAGCGCGAGTGCTTGGTCTCGAGCACGAGCGGGAGGAAATCCTCGGGGTCGTCGTCGATCGACACGACGTCCATCTGCGCGCGCGGGATCATGATGTCGCGCACCGTCATCTCGGACACCTGCAGCACGCCCTCGATCATCGACAGCGCGTCGGCATCGAGCAGCTTGTGCTCGAACGCGCCGTGCAGGAGCTCCAGCAATTCCTCCCGGTCCTCGGGCTCGCGCGTCAGGAACGCCGAGAGCCGCTCGAGCAGCGTCGGCTTCTCGGATCTCTCGCTTCGCTCGTCGCTCATCGATCAGCGCCCGCGGCCTGCGGGCGCGCGCGTAGGGGTCCGGCACGCCGAGCGCGGCGAGGATCGCCGATTCGCGCGCCTCCATCGCGCGCGCGGCGCGGTCGGTGTCGTGGTCGTAGCCCTGGAGGTGAAGCATGCCGTGCACGACGAGATGCGCGCAGTGGTCGGTGAGCGGCCTTGCCTTGCGCGCGCGCTTCTTCGCGAAGCACCGGCGCGCACAAGACGACGTCGCCCTCGATCCGCGGCGAATCATCGTACACGAATGCGAGGACGTTCGTCGGATGCGCCGCGCCACGGTAGCGCGCATTGAGCGCGCGCCCCTCGCGCCGCCCGACGAAGCGCAGCGTGACGCTCGCGTCGCGATCGACGGCCGCGCCTGCCCACCGCCGCAGCGTCGCGGGCTTCGGAAGCCTCGCCGGCGCCACCGCGTACTGGACCGCGAGCGAAACGCGCGGCGCGGCGCTCAAGGGCCGCCGCTCTCTTTGCGGCTCTCGATGTCGCGCTCGTAGGCGTCGATGATCTTCTGCACGAGAGGATGCCGGACGACGTCGGCGCTCGTGAAGCGCGTGAACGCGATGCCGCGCACGCCGGCGAGGATGCGGTCGGCCTCGACGAGCCCGCTCTTCTGGCCGCGCGCGAGATCGATCTGCGTCACGTCGCCGGTGATCACGGACTTCGTCGCGAAGCCGATCCGCGTCAGGAACATCTTCATCTGCTCGGGCGTCGTGTTCTGCGCCTCGTCGAGGATGATGAACGAGTGGTTGAGCGTGCGGCCGCGCATGTAGGCGAGCGGGGCGATCTCGATCGTGCCGCGCTCGAAGAGCTTGCCCGTCTTGTCGAACCCCATGAGGTCGTACAGCGCGTCGTAGAGCGGCCGCAGGTACGGGTCGACCTTCTGCGCGAGATCGCCGGGAAGGAATCCGAGACGCTCGCCCGCCTCGACGGCCGGGCGGACCAGCACCAGCCGCTTCACCGCATCGCGCTCGAGCGCGTCGACCGCGCACGCGACGGCGAGGTAGGTCTTGCCGGTGCCCGCCGGGCCGATCCCGAACGTGATGTCGTGCTCCTGGATGTGCTTCAGGTAGAGCGCCTGGTTGGGCGTGCGTCCGTGCAGATCGGGGCGGCGCGTGCGCAGCCGCGTCCCGTCGTCCTCTCCGGCGGGGAAGACCGGGGTCGATCGAGCGCTGCGTCGTGAGCTCGATCAGGCCGAGCTGGATGTCGTCGACGGAGAGCGGCTTCTCGGCGAGCGCGTAGAAGCGGCGCAGCACCTCGGCCGCGAGGCGCGCCTGCGTCGGCGCGCCGGAGACCGTGAATGCGCCGCCGCGGTGTGCGATCGCGACGTCGAGCGCCGCCTCGATCTGGCGCAGGTTCGCGTCGAGCGGCCCGCACAGGTTCGCGAGCGCGCGATTGTCGAGCGGGGTCAGCGCAAACTCTTCCCGCTCGCGTCGATTCGTCATCCGGCCATCGCTCCCCGTTCGGCCGGCGCCGCGGCCGGACCGCCGTGTCCCCGGCGGCCGCACGTTCAATGTCAGACGCCCTGCCGGACGATCGGCGCCTTCAGCGCCTCGTCGATCATCGCGAGCGCTTCGGCAAGATGCGCGCGCGCTTCCGGCGAGTACCCGGGCCGCGCCCTGCGCAGCCGCGAGCTCGGTGCGAAGCAGCCTCGCGTCCGCGCGCAGCTGCGCGCGCGCGTCGGTGGGCATCGTCGCCGACGGACGCAACAGCGCGGTCGCGAGACGCGTCGCGTGCTCGCGCTGCAGGTTGCGCCGGAAGAGCGTGATGTCGCGCCCCGTCTTGAGCTCGCTCCAGATCGCCGCGTGCAGCGTCTCGTAGAGCTCGGAGAGACGCAGCGCCTCCTTCGAGCTCGCCGTCTTCGACTCGTTGTTGAGCAGCCGCTGCGCGACGGTGTCGCCCATCAGCTGGTTGAGCGCGACGCGCTGCAGCGCGAGGACCTGCTGGTCGATCGCGACGTCCGGCGTGGGCTCGGCCCCGCCGAGCGCCCTGCTGTTGGCGATGTCGAAATAGCTGATGCTCGCGCGCCGGAGGAGGTCCGGCGGGAAGCGGAAGCTGTCCGCCGAGAAGACTTCGGTCGCGAGCATCGTCAGCGCGGCGCGCTGCTTCGCCGCGGCGATCGGATTGAGCGGCGTGCGGCCGCTGCCCGCCCGGTCGCGCAGGATCGTGACGCCGCCGACGAACTTCGCCGCGTGCTGGATGCTGGTGCTCGCCTCCGAGATGCCGCGCGACAGGTTGCGCCGCAGGATCCCGTATTGCTCGTCGGCCTTGAGCGGCATCAGCTCGGTGCGCGACCACAGCTCGCGGACCAGCGCGAGCCGGTTCTTCGCGTAGACGAGCGGATCGCTTCCGAGGTCGAAGATGTTGACGTCGGGATCGAGGCCGCTCGCGAAGATGGTGTCGTCCATCATGAACGCGAGCTCCCTCTCGTTCGAGCGCGACGCGATCCGCTGCAGCTCCTCGGCTTCGCGCTCGGGCGGGATTTCCCTGTACGCGTACTCGATCGCCCAGTAATCGTAGGGTCCGAGCGTCTGCATGTTGTAGGCGCCCTGCGGCTTGCCGGCGAGCGCGATGTTCAACGGGTTGTATTCCATCACCGAGCCGGCGATGCCGTGGGTCCGGGTGAACTCGGCGTCGGCGAGCTCCTCGTTCGAGTAGATCGTCGAGGCACGGAAATTGTGCGTGAGCCCGAGCGTGTGGCCGACCTCGTGCATCACGACGTCCTTGACGTACGCCTGGATGAATTGCTCGATCTCGGGGCTGTCGGGCGCGATCGCGCTCGCGCGCCTCGAGGAGGTCGAGCGCGAAGCCCGCCTCCTGCGCCGCGCCGTCCGCGTAGTCGCAGGCCATGCGGTTCGATGCGACCGGGGCCGCGGGTGCGTCGCCGGCGATTCGCTCGACGCGAACGTAGCGGATGCCGCGCAGCGCGTTCGCGTCGAACCCGATGTCGGCGTCGAGGATCTCGCCGGTGCGCGGGTCGACGGTCGACGGGCCGATCGCGGCGAAGCTCGGGCGCGCGGTCGTCATCCAGCGCACCGACGCGCGGTGGACGTCGGCGACATCCCACTCGGCGTCGTCGGGCTGGACCTCGACGCGGATCGCGTCCTTGAACCCGATCCGCTCGAATGCCTTGTTCCACTCGAGGATTCCGGCGGTGACGGACGCCCGGTAGCGCTCGGGGATGTTGCGCTCGAGCCAGTAGACGATCGGCTGCTTCGGCTCCGACAGCGCCGCGGCCGGATCCTTCTTCTCGAGCCGCCAGCGGTTGACGTAGCGGACGATCGGCACGCGCGGCGTGTCCGACGTGTAGTCGAGCCGGTCGGTCCAGAAATACCCGACCCGCTCGTCGAGGACGCGCGGCCGCATCGGCTCGTCGGGAAGCTTCGCGAGGCTGTAGTGGAACCCGAGGAACATGCTGCGCACGTCCGGCAGCGTCGACGGAAGCTGCGTCGGCGGCGGCGAGCCCGGCGACGGATTCGCCGGCGGCAGCGAGACGCGCGACAGCGAGTAGTGCGCGGTGACCGCGAACGTCACCATCTCGGGCGTGGCGCGCACCTTGGTGAGCGAGGAGTTGCGCGCGTCGAACGAATACGACTGCCGGTACGTGCGCTCGAGCACCGAGTTCGCGCCGGGGATGTCGGCCAGCAGCAGCGCGTTCGCCTCGATCAGCACCGACTTGCGCTCGGGGTGCGGTTGCGAGACGACCGCCGTGCTCGCGAGCAGGCTGTCCGAGAAAGCCTGCGCGACCGCGCGCGCCTCGGGCGTGCCCGCCTTCGCCGTGTACTTGACGTTCTTCGCGAGCAGCTGAACGCTGTTGCCGACCTTGTGGAACGCGACGACCTGCTCGGGGGCGAACGGGTAGCCGGCCATCATCCCCGCGTTGATGCGGTTCTCGCCGATCCCCTGGTTCAGGTTCGCCTGGAAGAAGTAGAGATGGTCGAACTGCTCCGGCGCGATCTCGATCCAGACCTTGTCGTCCTTCTTCCACAGCCGGAAGAGACCCGCGGTCTCCTTCGCGTCCTTCACGACGTCGGCGAACGGCTTCGGCTGGCCCTGCGCCACCGCTGCAGCAGCCGCCGCAGCCGCCGCAGCCGCTGCCGGAGGCGTCGCGGCGCCGGGCGCCCCGGACTTCGGCGTCGTGCCGTTCGGCGCCGCTTGCGCCGCCTGCGCGCGCCGCGACGCCGGTTTGCGCGGCGTCCGCGGCGATCGCGCTGGTCGCGCCGGCAGTCGGGCTCGATGCAGGCGTGGTCGCGCAACCGGCAACCGCGAAGGCGAGCGAAGCGAGCAACGGTGCGGCGACGCGCCGGAGAACCGGATCGGAGGGTGAAGCCTTGGATCGTTTCGACATGAATGCCTCGTACTGACGGGCGGGAGCGGCGATGCGCGTTCCCGGGATGAATGCTCGGGCTAAGCGGGAGCGAGCTCGCCGCGCAGCGAATGCGCGAGCGCAGCCGTGATCGCCACGTTCACATAAGTGCCGATGCGCGCGGGGTCTCCGGCAAAATTCACGACGCGGTTGTTCCCGGTGCGCGCCTGGAGCTCGCGCGGGTCCCTTGACGGAACGAGACGTCACCAGCACGCGCTCGACGGCGCCGACCATGGCCTCGCTGAATTCACGATATTGGGCGTCGAGCACCGTTTGCAACGCCTCGAGGCGCGCCTGCTTCGTTTCCGGCGGCACCTGGTCCGCCAGGCCTGCGGCCGGCGTTCCCGGGCGCGGGCTGTACGCAAAATTGAAAGCCCCATCGAAGCTCACTTCCTCGACGAGACGCATCGTCTGCGCGAAATCGGCATCCGACTCGCCGGGGAAGCCGACGATGAAGTCGGAGGTGACCGACAGGCCGGGCCGCACGGCGCGCACCGCACGCACGATCGACTTGTACTCGAGCGCGGTGTAGCCGCGCTTCATCGCTGCCAGGATGCGATCCGATCCCGACTGCACGGGCAGGTGGAGGTGCGACACGAGCTTCTCCACGCGCCCGTAGGTCTCGATCAGCCGGCGCGTCATCTCCTTCGGATGCGACGTCGTGTAGCGGATGCGCTCGATGCCGGGGACTTCCGCGATGTACTCGATCAGCGTCGCGAGGTCGGCGGCCTCCGCCGAATCGCCCATCGAGCCGCGGTACGCGTTGACGTTCTGCCCGAGCAGCGTGATTTCGACGACGCCCTGGTCGGCGAGATCGGCGATCTCGGTCAGCACGTCGTCGAACGGACGCGAGACCTCCTCGCCGCGCGTATACGGGACCACGCAGAACGTGCAGTACTTGCTGCAGCCTTCCATGATCGACACGAACGCCGTCGGTCCGTCGACGCGCGCCGGCGGCAGATGGTCGAATTTCTCGATCGCGGGAAAGGAGATGTCGATCTGCGGCCGGCCGCGTCGCGCGCCGCGCGCGAATCATCGCCGGCAGCCGATGCAGCGTCTGCGGCCCGAACACGACGTCGACGTAAGGCGCGCGCCCGACGATCGCCGCGCCCTCCTGGCTCGCGACGCAACCGCCGACGCCGATGATGAGATCGGGGCGCTCGGCCTTGAGCGCGCGCACGCGGCCGAGATCGTGGAACACGCGTTCCTGCGCCTTCTCGCGCACCGAGCACGTGTTGAACAGGATGACGTCGGCATCCTCGGGACGGTCGGTCAGCGCGAGACCGTCGGAAGCCGCGAGCACGTCGGCCATCCTGTCCGAGTCGTACTCGTTCATCTGGCAGCCGAACGTGCGGATGTAGAGCTTTTGCGCCACGGAAAAGGCCGCCGATCGTCGATCGAACGGCCGGGACTCAACTCGTTGAAAGGGCGCGAATTATAGCAGGCGCGCGCGCGGTGCCGACGTTGCGGCGACGGGCGGCCGCCCGCACCGTCGGCGCGGTCGTTCGCCGTTGTAGAATCGCGCGACGCAGGTGCCCGCCGCGAATCCCTCGCGGCGGGTGAAACGGGAACGCGGTGCCGCGCGAAAGTCCATTCGCGCCAACCCGCGGCTGCCCCCGCAACGGTAAGCCAGTGCGGGTCGCCCCACGAGCCACTGCCGGATCGCTTTGCCTTGCGAAGCGCGACGACGGGAAGGCGGGCGGTCAAGACTGGCGAGCCCGGAGACCGGCCTGCAACGGGGTCGGTCGGCGCGCGATTGGCGTCGGACGGCCCCGACGACGACACGCGGGCGGAGACCTCCGCCGTCCCGGGTGCTCGCATTGCCGCGCGGGGTTGCGCGGTCGACGCGGAGAGCTTCAATGTCCCGTTCTTCCTTCCCCGGTCTCGCGGCGAGATTCGCCGCGCCGTGCCTTGTTGCGGTCGCGCTGGCGGCCGCTTGTGCGCCGTCTGTCCTCGCGCAGGGCACCGCGACGCCCGTGCCGCAGCGGCTCGATCCGTTGTCGGTGACGGCAACGCGCGGCTTGCAGCCCACAGTGGACCTGCTCGCCGACGTCACCGTCATCGGCCGCGACGAGATCGCGCGCTCCGGCGTGCAGAGTCTCGCCGAGCTGTTGCAACGGCAGCCCGGCACCGAAATCATCCAGAACGGCGGACCGGCATCGGTCTCCGGCGTCTTCCTGCGCGGCGCGAATACGACGCAAACGCTGGTGCTGGTCGACGGCATTCGTCTCACCTCGTCGACGACCGGGTCGACGGCGCTCGAGGCGATCCCGCTCGACCAGATCGAGCGTATCGAGGTGCTGCGCGGGCCGGCGTCGAGCCTGTACGGCGCCGACGCAATCGGCGGCGTGATCCAGGTGTTCACGCGCCGCGGCACCGAGGACTTTTCGGCAAACGTCGCGGCCGGCTACGGCACGTATTCGACACGCACGGTGACGGGAGGCGCGTCGGAGAACGCCGGGCCGCTTCGCGTTTCCGTTCAGGGCGGCGCGACGAGGAGCGCCGGCTTCAACGCCATCGTCAACCCGTCGAACTTCGGCTTCAACGACGATCCGGACGGCTACGACAGCGCCAACGTCTCGGCCTACGCGGCGCTGCCGTGGGCGGACGGACAACAGCTCACCGCGCAGTACTTCCGCAATCGTCTGAACGCGCAGTTCGACGGCGGCCCGGGTTCCGACGACCGGACGATCACGACGCTCGAGACGTGGCAGGTGGCGAGCCGCAACCGGCTGGCGCCGTTCTGGGTGTCGCTGCTCGTCGCGGGCGAGGGCAGCGACGACAGCGTATCCCAGACCGGGTTCGGCGACTTTCCGTTCAGGACCACGCAACGGCAATACCTGTGGCAGAACGAGCTCACGTTGCCGCTGGGTGTCCTGACGGCCGGTATCGAACGCCGCGAGGAGCGCGTCACGACCGCCGACAGTTTCCCGGTGACGGCGCGCGACACGAATTCCGCGTTCGGGATCTACCGGCTGCAGTACGGCGCGAATTCGCTGCAGGCGAACGTCCGGCGCGACGATTCCAGCCAGTACGGCGGGAAGACGACCGGCGCAGTCGCATACGGCTACCAGTTCGCGCCGTCGTTCCGGATGACCGCGGGCGCCAGCACCGGGTTCAGGGCGCCGACGTTCAACGATCTCTACTTCCCCGGCTTTTCGAACCCCACGCTCGAGCCGGAGACCTCGCGCAACGTCGAGATCGGCGCCTACTTCTACGGAACCGCGATGGGCGGAACATGGGAGGCGCGCGCGATTGCCTACCGGAACCGGGTGAGCGAGCTGATCGTCCTTCAATGCGACGCCGATTTCAATTGCATTCCGCACAACGTGCAGCGCGCGACGCTCGAAGGCGTGACGCTCGGCTTGAGCGCGCGCTTCGGCGATACGACGATCGGGGCGTCGCTCGATCTCGCCAATCCCGAGGACGACCTCACGGGGATGCTGCTGCCGCGACGCGCGCGCCAGCACGGCGCCGTGACCCTCGGACAGACGATCGGCGCCGTTCGTCTCGGCGCCGAAGTCGTCGCCTCGTCGTATCGGTACGACGACGCGGCGAACACGCGCCGGCTCGCCGGCTACGGCATCCTGAACCTGACCGCCGAATGGGACTTCGCGAAGGGCTGGACGCTGTTTGCGCGGGCCAACAACGTCTTCGACCAGGACTATCAGCTCGCTGCCGACTTCTCCACCGGCGGCGCGACGCTGTTCGCCGGCCTGCGATGGCGTCCGTGACGATTTCCCGCTTCCTGCTCGTGGCCTCGCTCGTCGCGGCCGCGGCGGCGCGCGCGGCGGTCGCCGTCACCGACGACGAGGGGGCGACGGTCTCACTGGCCAGGCCGGCCGCGAGAATCGTGAGCCTCGCGCCGCACGCGACGGAGCTCCTCTACGCGGCAGGTGCAGGCGACCGTATCGTGGGCGTGCTGTCGACGTCCGACTGGCCGCCCGAGGCAGCGGCGAAACCCAGGGTCGGCGACGCGCATCGGCTCGATCTCGAGCGCATCGTCACGCTCGCGCCCGATCTGATCGTCACGTGGCCCTATTCGGCGACGGAACAGGTAGCGGCGCTGCGCGCGCGGGGCGTGCCCGTCTTCATCACGAATCCGACGACGATTGCAGGCATCGCCACGGACATCGAGCGGCTGGGCGCGCTGGCAGGCACGGAGACCGCCGCTTCGGCGCGCGCACGCGCTTTCCGTGCGCAGCTCGAGCGGCTTGCGCAGCGTCGCGGAGCCTCGCGCGAGGTCCGCGTGTTCTACGAGATCTGGAACGAGCCGCTCTACACGATCGGCGGCAAGCACCTGATCTCCGAGGCGATCCGGGTGTGCGGCGGCGAGAACGTTTTCGCATCGCTTACGCTGCCGGCGCCCGGTGTCAGCGTCGAAGCGGTGCTGGCGGCGCGGCCGGAGGCGATCATCGCGGGCGCCGACGGCGGGGTGCGCCCGCCCTGGCTCGACGAATGGAGACGGTGGGCGTCGTTGCCGGCCGTCGCGCTCGGCAATCTTTACACCGTCGACGCCAACCTGCTGCACCGCCCCGGACCGCGATTCCTGGACGGGATGGAGGGTCTTTGCGCTGCGCTCGACGAAGCCCGCCGGCGCCGATAGTCGTATCATCGTGCAATGCGTTTTGCCGACCCGGAACAGGGCATCGTCGCGGCGCTCGGAGCGGCGCGCCGCGCTCTCGGCGTGCGCATTCTCCTGTTCGCGCTCGTGACGCTCTTCGCCGTCGCGGGCCCTCTCGAAGCGGGCGAAATCCAGACCCGCGACGAAGCCGTGCAGGCGCTCGCGCAGCCCGATGCGCGAGCGCGCCGCGACGCCGCGAGCCGCCTTGGAGAAGTCGGCACGATGGACGACGCGAGATCGCTGGTGCGCGCGCTCCGCGATCCCGACGAAGCCACGCGCGAGAGCGCCGAGCAGGCGCTCTGGCGGATCTGGGCGCGCTCCGGCGACGAAGCCGTGGACCGTCTCTATGCGGTGGGCATCCACCAGATGGAAGAGGGCGAGCTGCGCCAGGGCATCGCGACGTTCACGCGAATCATCGAGCAGAAGCCCGACTTCGCCGAGGCGTGGAACAAGCGCGCGACGCTCTATTTCATGACGGGCGATCTTCGGAAATCGCTCGCCGATTGCGACGAGGTGATCAAGCGCAATCCCTGGCATTTCGGCGCGCTCGCCGGCTACACGCAGATCTACATCCAGCTCGAGTATTACGACCGCGCGCTCGACTACGCGCGGCGCGCGCTCGAAGTCAATCCCAACATGGAAGGCGTCCGGCGCAGCCTGATGCTCCTCGAGCACGTGAAGGAGCAGCGGCGACAGCAGATGATCTGATGCGCGAAAGGCTCGCGTCAGCTCGGGATGAAGGTCGTGCTCGCCCCTTCGCCGACGCGAACGAGGCGGTGGCCGAAGAGCTCCGACAACGCCGACGACGTGAGCACGTCGGCGGCGGAGCCGCTGCGCGCGCGGCCGTCGCCGAGCGCGATCGCGTGATCGGCGAAGCGCGTCGCAAGATGCAGATCGTGGAGCACCATGACGATCGCCTTGCCGCGCTCGTGCGCGAGCGCGGTGACCACGTCGAGCGCCGCGATCTGCTGGCCGAGGTCGAGGTGCGACGAGGGCTCGTCGAGAAGGAGGATCTCCGGGTCCTGCGCGACGAGCGCGGCGAGCGCCAGCCGGCGGCGTTCGCCGCCCGATAGCGTCCGCACGTCGCGCGCGTCGAGCCCCGCGAGCCCGAACGCCGCGAGCGCGTCGCGAGCCCGCGCGACGTCGGCGCCGGACTCCCACTGCCAGCGAGCGAGATGCGGATGGCGGCCGATGAGCGCGGTCTCGAGCACCGTCGCGGGAAAGAAATCGACCGTGTCCTGCGGCAGATAACCGCGCCGCAGCGCGCGCTCGCGCGGACCGAGTCGCGCGAGCGGCGTTCCGTCGTAGGCAATCTCGCCCGACGCGGGACCGCGGAGGCCGGCGAGCGTTGCGACGAGCGTCGTCTTCCCCGCGCCGTTCGGGCCGACGATCGCCCAGCATTCGCCGGCGCCCACGTCGAGATCGAGCCCGGCGACGAGCGTGCGCCGCCCGATCGCGAGCGTGAGGCCGCGGCACGCGAGACGCGGCGCGGCTCCGCTCACGATCGTCCTCGCGACAACAACGCCAGGAACACCGGCACGCCGACGAGCGCGGTGATCACGCCGACCGGAAGCTGCACCGGCGCGACAATGGTCCGCGCAAGCGTGTCCGCGAGGACGAGCAGCGTGCCGCCCGCCGCCACGGACGCGGGCAACAGCACGCGCTGGTCGTTGCCGATGACGAGACGAAGCGCATGGGGCACGACGAGCCCGACGAACCCGACGCTTCCCGCCGTCGTGACTGCGGCGGCAGTCGCGAGCGCCGCGAGCGCGCAGAGCACGAACGTCGTGCGCGCCACCGCGACGCCGAGCGCTGCAGCGATCTGCTCGCCGCGCGCGAGCACGTTCAAGTCGCGGGCGAAGGCGAGGGAGCCGAGGAGCGCCACCGCGAGCACGATGAGCGCGGGCGTCGCGAGCGTCGTTCCGCCGAGATCGCCGATCAGCCAGAACAGCATCCCCTTGACCTGCGCGTCGGGCGCCATCGTCAGCATCAGCGCAATCAGCGCGCCCCAGCCGGCGGCGACGACGACGCCGGTCAGCAAGAGCCGCGTCGTGGTCCAGGGCGCCCGATCGACGCCGGTGCGCGCCAATGCGAAAACGAGCACCGTCGACGCGAGCGCGCCGCCGAGCGCGGCGGGCGTCACGACGGACGCCGCCCCTGCAAGCATCGCGCCCAGCGCGCCTGCCGCCGCGCCGCCCGAGATGCCGAGGATGTAGGGGTCGGCAAGCGGATTGCGCAGCAGCACCTGCATCAGCGCGCCGGCGAGCGCGAGCAGCGCGCCGACGGCGAACGCCGCCAGCGCGCGTGGCAGCCGCAATTCGCGGACGATGGCCGAGGCGGTGTCGCTCGTGTCGCCCGCGAGCGCGCGTACGATCGCGGACGCACCGACGTCGATGCTGCCGACCGCAAGCGAGGCGCCGAGCGCGAGCAGCGCGGCCGCGGCGAGCGCGGCGAGAACCGCGGCGCGACGCGCGGGGGTGGCGAGACCGGGTACGGCGGTGCGGACATGGCGCGGTTTTCGTGGCCCGATTATAGAGACCGGATGTGCCGCGTGCCGCCGATGCGACGGCTCGCGCGACGCGTGTGGCACGACCCTCCGGGCTTCACGAGACCCGGGCGCCCTTCGGGTTGCGCCACGCGACGTCCTCGGAAACCTTCGGCGCATTCCCGCGTCATATAATCGAGCCCGAATTGCGGTGTACGATCGACGATGAACAAGGCCTTCACGCGCGAGTCCGACGCGAGCGACGACGCAGACGACGTCGAGGCGCTCTCGCCGCTGCCGGTCGGCGCGCGCAACTACATGACGCCCGGGGGCTTCGCGCGGCTTTCCGCCGAGCTCGAGCAACTGGTGCAGAAAGAGAGGCCGGAGCTCGTCGCCACCGTCGCGTGGGCTGCCGGCAACGGGGATCGGTCGGAAAACGGCGATTACATCTACGGCAAGAAGCGCCTTCGCGAGATCGACCGGCGGATCCGCTTCCTGATCAAGCGCCTCGACGCGGCCGAAGTCGTCGATCCGGCCGCGCCGCGCGAGGAGGAAACGGCCGGCCAGGTTTTCTTCGGCGCGACGGTGGACGTGCGCAATGCGCGCGGCGAGCCGCGAACGATATCGATCGTCGGCGTCGACGAGATCGACACGGCGCGCGGCTACATCAGCTGGGTCTCGCCGATGGCGCGCGCGCTGCTCAAGGCGCGCGAGGGGGAAACGGTGACGCTGCGCACGCCGGCCGGCGCCGAGGAAATCGACGTCCTCGAAGTCCGCTACGTGCCGCTTGCCACCGGGCCCGAACGGCCTCTTGCGTGCGGAGGAGTGCCGTGCAAGTCAAGCCGATCGTTCATCGCGTTAGGGGGTTTTACCGGCTCGCCGACTACGCTCTACGCTGGGGCATGATCGCCAAAAGTGCCCAGCGTCGCTTGGAAATACTCGGCTTCTGGCAGCGCCACGGGCTGGCCGCCACGCAAGAAGCCTACGCGGTAAGCCGACGCACCTTGTATCGGTGGCGCGCGAAATGGCGCGCCGAGGGTGGCAACCTCGCGGCGTCTGGTGCCGGGTTCGACGGCCCCGAAGCGGCGGCGCCGACGGCAATGGCCGAGCGCGTTGGTGAGCGAGATCCGGCGACTGCGCAGCGCGCATCCGAACTTGGGCAAGGAGAAGCTGCAGCTGCTGCTTCTGCCGTTTGCAGCCGCTCACCATCTGCCCTGTCCGAGTGCGCGCACCATCGGCGGCTCATTGCCGATGCCCGGATAAGATGCGCTCGCGCCCGCGCACCCAAAGCGGCGGAGGGCAAGCCCAAGCCAGTGCGCCAGCCGCGGCTGCGCAAGCCCAAACACTTCCGAGCCGAGCGCCCGGGCCACTGCGTGGCCCTGGACAGCATCGAGCTGCGCGCCGAGAACCAGCGCCGCTACATCATCACCTGTACCGATCTGCATTCGCACTTCGCTTGGGCCTGGGCCACCCGCAGCCACGCCAGCGCTGCCGCGGCCAGTTCTTCCGCTCATCCAAGCGGTATTCCCCTTCGCCATCGAAGCGGTGCTCACCGACAACGGCAGCGAGTTCCAACGCCATTTCGGCCGCCTGGCTGACGACTGTTCACCCATTGGCATACCTACCAAGACCCCGGGATGAATGCCACTGCGAGCGGTTCAACCGCACCGTGCAGGAAGAGTCATCGAAACACGACGCTCCGACGATCAGCGAGCAATCGTTGTACCGCGTGGTACAACCTCGAGCGCACACTTCAGCCACGCATCGGGACGCAAACCCGCTTGCTCTCCACTACAATTCCTCCACCAATCCACCAGTGCATATGTACTGGCCCGATACACCGAGTTGACGCCGCGCACGCCGAAAGACTAGAGTGACTCGATGAGCTCGCCTGCCGACCCACCCGGTCCCGCCGCGGAAGGGACGATCGATTCCGACCTTGCTGCGCTCGAGCAGCGCCTGGCCGCGCTGCTGGTGTACGCAAAGGGGCTGCGCGCAGCGAACGAAGCGCTCCGCCGCGGCCTGACCGCAGCCGAGACGCGCAATCAGGCGCTCTCCGAGCGTGTCGCCGAGGCGAAGCGCCGGCTCGATGCGCTCGTCGCGCGGCTTCCCGAGCCCGCCGAATGAAAGCGAAGAGCGCCGCGGGCGCGGCCATGGTGACGCTGGACGTGTCGCTTTTGGGCCACGACTACAAGGTCGCCTGCAAGGAGGGCGAGGAAGCCGAGCTCCGCGAGGCCGTCGCATTCCTCGACGCGCGAATGCGCGAGATTCGCGACAGCACGAAGATTCATTCGACCGAGCGCATCGCCGTCATGGCGGCGCTCAATCTCGCGCACGAGTTCCGGCGCGGCGCTGGCGCCGCCCATCGCGAACCTGCGGCTCAGGATGGATCGGCGATGATTGACGCTCCCGCGGCGCGGCGTAGAATCGTGAGCATGCGCACTGCGATCGATCAAGCGCTCGCGGGTAGCCAGGAAAAATTGATTTGACGCTGCGCGCGAGCAGAACGCGCCGGCGTGTCACGACCATGTTCCCTGCGGTGTTCGAGTTGTCCGTATACTCTTTGAACCAATGCTAACTTAGCGAGGTTGCCGCGCCAAATGCGGGCCGGTGTGCGCTCCTACGCGGAAGCGCCTGAAGGCCCCGGCAGGCGACCCTCTTGAACTCAGGTTCAAGATGAGGGCAGCACGGCACAGGTGGGGAACACCAATGACGCGGCGCCGGTGACGGCGCCGCGGTTTTTTGCGACGCGCCTCATGCCAGCACGTCCTTCGCCGACCGGCGCTCGACGATATAGCCGGGCCGCTGCCGACGATCGTCGCGGCCGGCCCGCTTGCTGCTCGCTCGCCGCGGCTTCGGCTTGCTCTTGCCCTCGAGATTGAGCGCCACTGCAGCGCGGATGAGATCCTTCAAGGCGGCCCGATCGACGTTGTCGCCTTCGTGGATGTCGATGGCGCGCCTGACATTTCCGTCGAGGCTGGAGTTGAACAGACCTGAAGGGTCCTTCAACGCAGCGCCCTTGGCGAATGTCATCTTGACCACACTCTTGTACGTCTCTCCCGTGCAGACGATGCCGCCGTGGGACCAGACGGGAGTCCCCATCCACTTCCACTCTTCGACGATCTCGGGGTCTGCCTCGCGAATGATTGCGCGCACCTTCGCCAGCATCTTCCCGCGCCAGTCCCCAAGCTCCTTGATCTTCTCGTCGATCAATGCAGAGGCAGATTCCACCGGAACGGGTTTTTTCATGTACGGCTCCGGCTCCCTCGCCTGTTCGGCTGCGCTCATTGTAGGGGACGCCGAACTCTTGCGTACCAGGCGTCCGGAAGCGCCCGGAAATGAGCAAGCCAGGCGTCGACCTCCCTGGGTGGCTCGGGCCGGATTGCGCGGATCTGGACTGTGGTCTGGGTCGCGACCGCCAACAAGGCCTATCATGATCAGTGGCGCTCTTTCGCCTCGGCGCGGAATCTACCGTGGGAGTTACACATGAGCCTGCACGACAGCGTTGATGCCCCCTCAGGGCAACACGACACGTCCGGGCTGCTGGACGTACTCATCCGTGCCGGACTCATCCTGGCACTGGCCATGCTTTGCTATCAGGTCTTCGCGCCGTTCCTGACCCTGATGGTCTGGGCCCTGATTCTGGCCGTCGCGCTCTATCCGATGCACCAGTACCTCGCGGCGCAAGATCGGAGGGAAGCAAGGGCTCGCTGCGACGATCGTGGTTCTCCTCGGCGTCACCCTGATCGTCGTGCCGACCGCCGTGCTGATGAGTTCGCTGGGCGACTCGGTGCATCAGTTGATCAACGACGTGCAGGAGAACACGCTCGAGATCCCGGCCCCGCGCGAAGCTGTCGCAACGTGGCCCGTGGTCGGCGAGAAGCTCTATGCGATCTGGTCGGCGGCGTACACCGACCTGCCCGCCCTGATCAAGAGCCTGCAGCCCAAGATCGGCGACCTCGCGAAGACGGCGGTCGGCTTCGTTGCCGGCATCGGCGCCGGGCTGCTCCAATTCCTCGCCGCCTTCATCATCGCCGGCATCATCATGGCCTTCGGTCGGGCGGGCAGCCGTGCAAGCCTTGCCATCTTCGAGCGCGTCGCCGGCGCCGCGCGGGGCGCCGAGTTCACGAAGCTGTCGACGGCGACCATACGGGCCGTTGCACAAGGCGTCATCGGCGTCGCCTTCATTCAGGCGATCCTCGTCGGCCTTTGTCTGCTGCTCGCCGGCATACCCTTTGCGGGCGTGCTGGCGATGATCGTCCTGGTACTTGGCATTGCCCAGGTGCCCGCGCTGATCATCACCCTGCCGGCCATCGGCTACATTTGGTGGACGGGCGACTACGGAACCGTCGAGGCGATCATCTACAGTGTGCTGATCTTCGTCGCGGGAATGGCCGACAACGTGCTCAAGCCATTGATGCTCGGCCGCGGCGTCGACGCGCCGATGCCGATCATCCTGATCGGCGCACTCGGCGGCATGGCGGCCGCGGGGATTCTCGGGATGTTCGTCGGGGCGACGCTGCTGGCGTTGGGCTACCAGATCTTCATGGGCTGGGTGGCAGCCCGGGGCGAGGCGGAGGCGCCCGGGCGGCAGCAAGAGAAGCCGACGTGATCCCGACGTCGGACGAACGCGACCCTCGCACACCGCGTTAGCGGCGGCGCGAGCGCCGCACCCGGCATTCGCCGGCCCAAAGAAAAACAGGCGACGCATCGCGTCGCCTGTTTCGCGCCTGCCACGTACTCGGGGCGGACGCTGGTGCCGGAAGGCTTACTTTTTCGCCCGGCGCTTTGCGGCCTTGCGCCTGACGGCCTTCTTCGCGACCTTGCGCTTGACGGCCTTTTTCGCGACCCGGCGCTTGACGGCCTTGCGCTTGACGGCCTTCTTCACGACCCGGCGCTTGACGGCCTTGCGCTTGACGGCCTTCTTCACGACCCGGCGCTTGACGGCCTTGCGCTTGACGGCCTTCTTCACGACCCGGCGCTTGACGGCCTTGCGCTTGACGGCCTTCTTCACGACCCGGCGCTTGATCGCCTTCTTCGCGATGGCCTTCTTCGCCATCTTGCGCTTGATCGCCTTCTTCGCGATGGCCTTCTTCAGGATCCTGCGCTTGATCGCCTCCTTCACCGCCGGATCGGCACCCGGCATCATCGACAAAATATCCGTCATCGTGTTTTCTCCTGTCTAAGTTCCGTGCGACTGTTTTATGAGACTTCTACTTCTTGGCAGGTGCACCGCTTCTGCCGATCGGCGTCGCAAATTGCCGCGGCCTCTTGACAAATCCGTTGCTACCTGTCGTCTGGATTCTAGTCCCATTTCGTTGCATTGCAAGAATTCATTGCCGATTTCGAGCCTTTCATCGCAAGCATTTGCTAATTCGCACAGGCGAATATCGGGCAAAAATGCGTTGCAGCAACGCGCGAGCACGTCGATGAGGAACGCACGGAACGCACGCGGCATGGCCGCATCGTTTCGTGAACGAAACGTTCCGCAGGCCTTGTTCTCGCGGCTACGGTCGCCGACCCGTCCGCAACGAGCCTCGTTTCTCGCTCGGCAACAGGAGCGCGACGGGCTCGACGATCTGCCTTCCCGGCACCTGCAATGGACGTCGCCAGGGTAAGGGAGAGCCGTCCCTGCCCAAGCGAAGCTGTGATACTTTCACCGGCGGATAACCACGGATAAAGGTGGATACCCCTTGCGCTACTGGCTGATGAAATCGGAGCCCGACGAGTTCTCGATCGACGACCTCGCCGCGGCGAAGAAGCAGACGACCTCCTGGTTCGGCGTGCGCAACTATCAGGCGCGCAATTTCATGCGCGACCAGATGAAAGTGGGCGACCTCGCGTTCTTCTACCATTCGAGCTGCCCCGAGCCGGGAATCGCCGGCATCGTCGAGATCTCGGCGCCCGCTCACGCCGACGACAGCCAGTTCGATCGCAAGAGCCCTTACTACGATGCGAAATCGACGCGCGACGCGCCGCGCTGGGTCTGCGTCGACGTCAAGCTCAAGGAAAAGCTGCCGCTGGTCTCGCTCGCCGAGCTACGAGCGCATCCCGAGCTCGCCTCGATGCGCATCCTGCAACGCGGCAACCGGCTGTCGATCACGCCGGTCGACCCCGCGGAATGGGCGCGCGTGGTGAAGCTCGCCAAGCGCAAGCAGATGAAGCGCGTTCCTGCCCCCCGAGCCAGTGCGGGCATCGAGGCTGAGTGGATCCGACGCTCGTCGTCGTGTTCCTCGCGCTCGGCGCGGTCGTCGGCTTTCTTGCCGGCCTCCTCGGATTGGGCGGCGGGATGACGATGGTGCCGCTGCTCACGTTCGTCTTCACGCGGCAGGGCTTCGCGCCCGATCACGTCGTCCACATGGCGATCGCGACGGCGACCGCGACGATCCTGTTCACGTCGATCGCGTCGATGCGCGAGCATCATCGGCACGGCGCGGTGCTGTGGCCGGTGGTCGCCGCGTTGGCGCCCGGGATCATCGTCGGTTCGCTCGTCGGCCCGCTGATCGTCGGAGGGATGTCGACGGCGCTCCTCTCCGCGTTCTTCGGCACGTTCGTCGCCGCGGCTGCAACCAACATCCTGCTCGACCGGAAGCCCAAGCCGACGCGCGAGCTCCCCGGCAAGGGCGGGTTGTTCGCCGTCGGCGGCGGCATCGGGCTCGTCTCGAGCATGGTCGGCGCGGGCGGCGCGTTCCTGTCCGTTCCGTTCATGACCGCGTGCAACGTCAACATCCGAAACGCCGTCGCGACCTCCGCCGCGCTCGGCCTGCCAATCGCAGTCGCCGGGACGATCGGCTTCGTCGTCGCGGGCTTTGGGCAGACCGGGCTGCCGCCGCACTCGATCGGCTACGTCTATGTGCCGGCGCTCCTTGCGATCGTCGCGGCGAGCGTGATCTCCGCGCCGATCGGCGCGCGCGCCGCACACCGCTGGCCGGTGACGGCGCTGAGGCGCTCGTTCGCGTTCGTGCTCTATCTTCTCGCCGCATACATGCTCTGGAGATCGTTCAGCACGTGGCGTCGCTGAACGCGGGCGCCGGACAAGGCGGCTCCGGCGGCACGCTCGAATCGGACATCGCTGCGCTCGAGCAGCGGCTCGCCGCGCTTCTCGTGTACGCCAAGGGATTGCGCGCGGCGAACGAGGCGCTGCGTCGCGGCCTTACCGCTGCGGAAACGCGCAAACAAGGCGCTTTCCGAGCGCGTCGCGGAGGCGAAGCGCCGCCTCGATGGGCTCGTCGCACGGCTTCCCGAGACTGCCGAATGAAGGCGAAGAACGCCGCGAACGGATCCACCGTAACGCTCGACGTGTCGCTCGCGCACGAATTTCACCGCGGCCGCGACGTGAAGAGGGAGAGCGACGGAGCGGCAACGATTGACGCCCCCGCGGCGCGGCGTAGAATCGCCAGCATGCGTTCCGCGATCGACCAGGCGCTTTCAGGTCGGGCGGAACGGCACAGGCGGGGAACACCTTTTTGATTCGCCCGACGGCGAAATTCGAAACGACGCGGCGCCCCTGAAGGCGCCGCGATTTTTGCGAATTGTCGATGCCGCCGTCGCAATTCCCGCCCCGCGACCCGATGGCCCTCACGCCGCCGCAAGCGATGCAACGCGCGATCGCGGCTTACGGCCGAGGCGAATGGGCGGAGGCGGAGGCGCTGTGTCGGCGCATCCTCGATGTGCAGGCCGACCACTTCGGGGCGCTGAAGATGTTGGGTGTCATCGCGGCGCAGACGCGCCGCGCGCACGACGCTGCGGGATTCTTCGGCCGCGCGGTCGCCGCAAATCCCGCTGATGCGACGACCGTCTGCAACTACGGCGCCATCCTGCAGTCTCTGGGGCGCCTCGACGAAGCAGTGGCGAGTTACGACAGCGCGCTGCGCGTGAAGCCCGACTATGCGGAGGCACACTACAACCGCGGCACTGCGCTGTACATACTCGGGCGGCACGGTGAGGCGCTCGCGAGTTACGACAGCGCATTGCGCGCGAAGCCCGACTATGCAGAGGCGCACTACAACCGCGGAAACGCGCTGTTCGGGCTCAGGCGAGACCGCGAGGCGCTCGCGAGCTTCGACCGCGCGCTCGCGATCGAGCCCGCCTTCACCGAGGCCTGCAACAATCGCGGGAACGTCCTGCACCGGCTGCGCCGGTACGCCGACGCCGCGCAGTCCTACGCGCGGGTCCTGGAGCTCGCGCCGGAATTCAAATACGCGAAGGGCAACCTGCTCCACGCGAAGATGCTTACCTGCGACTGGACTGGCCTGGAGCCGCTGCGTCTGTCGATAGGGCGGGATATTGCCGCCCGCAAGCCGGCGATCGCGCCGTTCGAATACCAGGGCATATGCGATTCCGAACGCGAACTGCGTATCTGCGCCGAGGTCTATGCGGCCGAGAAGTATCCGCCGCAGGCGTTCGGCCCGCCGGCGCCGCGCGCGAGAGGCCGCGCGAAGATCCGAAGTCGGCTATCTGTCGGGCGAGTTCCGCCATCAGGCGACGTCGCTGCTCATGGCGGAACTGTTCGAGCTTCACGCGCACGACCGCTTCGAGATCATCGCCTTCGACAACGGATGGGACGACGGGAGCGACATCCGCCGTCGCATCCGCGAGGCTTTCGACGAGATTGTCGACATCGCGCGGATGGGGGACCGAGAGGCCGCCGTCGCGGTTCGGTCGAGGGAGATCGACATACTGGTGAGCCTCAACGGATACTTCGGCGACGCGAGGCAGGGCGTCTTCGCGCACAGGCCGAGCCCGGTCCAGGTCAACTACCTGGGTTTCCCCGGCACGCTGGGTGCCGACTGCATCGACTATCTGATCGCCGACGCCACGGTGATTCCCGACGCGAGCCGAGAACACTACTGCGAGAAGATCGCCTACCTGCCCGACTGCTATCAGGCCAACGACCGCAAGCGGGCGATCGCGGACAGGACGTTCTCGCGCGAGGAACTGGGCCTGCCGGAATCGGGCTTCGTGTTCTGCTGCTTCAACAACGCCTACAAGATCACGCCGTCCGTCTTCGATGGCTGGATGCGCATTCTCGGCCGGGTGCCGGGCAGCGTGCTGTGGCTCCTCGAAGACGACCCTGCGGCTGCGCGCAATCTGCTGAAGGGGGCCGGCACGCGAGGGATCGCTCCCGAGCGGCTCGTATTCGCGGCGAGGCTGTCGACGCCTGAACACCTGGCACGACATCGCGCTGCGGATCTGTTCGTCGATTCGCTGCCCTACAACGCGCACACTACCGCGAGCGATGCGCTGTGGGCGGGACTCCCCTTGTTGACACGAATCGGCACGACCTTTCCAGGGCGGGTCGCCGCAAGCCTGCTCAGGGCCATCGACCTCGCGGAGCTCGTGACCACGACGCAGGAAGAGTACGAGGCGCTCGCCGTGGAGCTCGCGACACATCCGCAGCGGCTGGCGCAGATAAGGAGCAAGCTCGAGCACAACCGGTCGACTGCGCCGCTGTTCGACACGCCTCGGTTCACCCGGAACATCGAAGACCTGTATGTGCAGATGGTCGAGCGGCACCGAGCGGGGCTTCCCCCGGAATGTATTCGTGCAACGCCGTGATCCGCCGCAGGGGCAGGCGCCTGGCAGCCCGGCACTCGCAGAAATATGACGCCGGACGAACCGGTCCGGCGCCCCGCTCGCATGCTGGTCAACGCCGCGTGATGACAATCTCGAGGTATTCGCTCGGCACGACGAGCGAGCGCGCGCCCGCCTCGATTCAAGCCGTCGAGCAATTCCGTGATCTCGCGCGCGAGCCCGGCCGCCCTTTCGGCGGGAAGGGCGGCGAACGCCTTGTGCGTCGGGCCGTACCACGTGCGGAACACGTCGATGAAGTGCGCGGCCGAGCGATAGCGGAAGTTGAAGAATCGACGCGTCACCGCGATCGCTGCGGCGTTGTCGCCGAACAACGTGCGCACGTGCGCCTCGGCACCCCAGAGCGCGGGCGACTGCGCACCCGCAGGCGGCGGCAGATAGCGCCCGAGGATCTTGAACATCTGGCCGACGAGGCTCTCCGGCGTCCAGTTGGCCAGGCCGATGCGTCCGCCGGGGCGGCAGACCCTCGCCATCTCGGACGCGCTTCCCGCGTGATCGGGCGCGAACATCACGCCGAACGTCGACAGCACGGCGTCGAAGCTCGCGTCGGCGAATGGCAGCGCTTCGGCATCGGCGACCTCGAACTTGACGTCGAGGCGCTCCGCGCGCGCTCGCTCGGCGCCACGGTCGAGGAGCGTCGACACGTAGTCGGTCGAGACGACTCGCGCGCCGCGGCGCGCCGCGGCGAGCGTCGCGTTGCCGTTGCCGGCCGCGACGTCGAGGACGTCTTCATCCCATCGCAGGTCGCAGGCCTCGGCGAGCTGCTCGCCGACCAGTTGCAATGTCGTGCCGATGACCGCGTAGTCTCCGCTCGCCCACGCGAGCTGCTGCCGGCCCTTGAGTGCGGTGAGGTCGGTCGGTGCGTTCATGGTGTTTCTCCTTTCGCCTGGGTTCGAGTTGCCGATCACGATGCCGGTCGCCATGACCGGCTCCGTCCAATCTACGAGGCGCGCGAGTCAACAATATTTCGCCCGCCGGGGCGTTGTGTTTCGTTTGTTTCCTGCATGCGCCACGATGGGCGTACTTTGCCGTCGAGCGCCTTCCGGCGTCCTGCCCTCGCGTCTGCATCGGTTGCCCGATCGTCCAGCCGATCGGCCGGCGAGCGAGATCCCGCCCCTTGGCAGCGCCTGCAGACATGTCCACAATCGAGCGCAACGCGACGTCGAGGCTCCCATGAACACGACGACAACGCAGGCAAATCGCCGCGGCAATGGAGCGCGCGGCGGCGCTCTTTCGACGCCGTCCCGACGCGGGCCTTCACGACGACTCCCCGGCTGCGGCGCGATGGGAGGGCGGGTTGCGGGTGGTCGCCGGCCACCCGAGCGGAACGCAGGTGCCGAGCGACATGCCGGTGTCGCTCGGAGGGACCGGCGAGCACGTCACCCCCGGCTGGCTCTTTCGCGCGGGCCTCGCGTCGTGCTCGGCGACGTGCATCGTGATGGTTGCCGCCACGGAAGGGATCGAGCTCGACGCGCTCGAAGTTCACGCGCACAGCAAGTCCGACGCGCGTGCGCTGGTCGGCGTTACGGACAACGACGGGTCGGCGGTTTACGCCGGGCCGAGTGACATGCGCCTGTCGGTTCGGATCTCCGCGCGAGGCGTTGCGCCGGAGCGCTTGCGAGCGCTCGTCGAGGAGGGTCTGCGGCGCTCGACCATTTTCAACGTGCTCCCCAACGTGACGCCGGCGGCCGTCGACATCGACGTGGGTGCCGGCTGACGAATCGCTGACCGATGGACGCGCTCTCGGAGACGCTTCGCGTCGTCCACCTCGTCGGCGCGATCTTCATCCAGGGGAAGTTCACGGCGCCCTGGTGCTACCAGTCGCCGAGCGCGGATTCGGCCGCGCCGTTGCTCGAGCCGGGCGCCGAGCGCGTCGTGATCTTTCACCTGATCACCGAGGGCGAGTGCTTCGTCGAGATGGGCGGCCAGCCGCCGATGCAATTGAGCGCGGGCGACGTCGTGCTCTTTCCGCAGGGTGACGCGCATCGGATGAGCTCGGCGCCGGGGTTGCCGCCGCCGAAGGGCGCGCGGCTCGACGTCGTCCTGTCGCGCCGCCCGCGGCAGCTCGCGTATGGCGGCGGCGGAGCCGACGACGCGCCTCGTCTGCGGCTACATGGCCTGCGACGCGCGGCTCGCGCGCCTGCTGCTCGCCGGGCTGCCGACGATCGTGCGCGTCAACGTGCGCGGCTCGAGCGCGGGAATCTGGCTCGAGTCCTCGGTCCGCTACGCGCTCACCGAGGCACGCTCGCCGCGTCCGGGCGGCGCCGGCGTGCTCGCGAAGCTCGCCGAGGTGCTGTTCATCGAGGTGCTGCGGCTGTACATGAACGAGCAGAGCGCCGGCCGCGTCGGATGGCTGGCAGGGCTGGGCGATCGCGTCGTCGGCGCGGCGTTGAACGCGTTGCACGCGCGCCCGGCGCATGCCTGGACGCTGGAGGAGCTCGCCCATGCGGCGAACACGTCGCGGTCGGTGCTCGCCGAGCGCTTTCAGCATCTGGTCGGATCCCCGCCGATGCAATACCTGACGCAGTGGCGGATGCTGCTCGCCGCGAACCTCCTGTGCCGCAGCAACGCGCCGCTGATGCGCATCGCCGAGGAGGTCGGCTACCAGACAGATACGGCGTTCAGCCGCGCGTTTCGACGCGAATACGGCTCGCCGCCCGCGGCTTGGCGCCGGGGCCAGTCCACCCGCGAGCACGCTCGCCGGCCCTCTACTGGAACGAGAGGGGCGGCGGATACACCGCCGTCAGGTTGACGGTCGCCACCACCGGAGCCAGGCCGTTTTGCGTAACCGCGACGCGAGCACAGCCGGTGTCGTAGAGAATCGACTGAATCGCGGCCGTGATCGTCGGGCCGACCGCGCCCGCGTAGAGCACGATCCCCGCTTCCGTCTTCACCTGCGATGCAGCGCGTACGCCAGGATGAGCGGAGCTGTAGACGTGCGCGCCCGTCGTGCAGTCGGCGGACGTGAAGAGCACGGTGCCTCCGGAGTGCCACGTCGCCAGCGCCGACGCCGCGCGTCCGTCGGCGTCGAAGATCGGGCGGATGACCGCAGGCGCGACGACGCTGCCGCCCAGGGCGACGAGCATCAGCGTCTCGTTGAGCGGCCTCGCGGCGACGTTTCCGTTCGAGTCGACGAGCGCGATCGGATTGCCCGGCGCGGTCGACGGCGTAGCGACGACGACCTGCGCAAGGAGAGATTCGGCCGCCATGGCCCCGGCCGCGATCCCCGCTGCGAGAATCCACATCCTCATGTCCGCACCTCTCGCCTGCGAACGATGATACTGCCGGGCGCACCGCAGCGCACCGATTCCTGCGGAAGCGCGAAACGGCTCAGTCGACCTTGATGTTCGCGTCCTTGATGGTCTTCGCCCATTTGGCCATCTCCGCTTTCTGAAAGGCCGCAAATTGCTCCGGCGACATCGGGACGAATTTGGCGCCCTCGGTCTCGAGGCGCTTCTCGATCTCGGGCGAGCGCATGATCTTCTGCACCTCGGCGTTGAGGCGCGCGACGATCGCCGGCGACATCCCGGCGGGCCCGAAAAGCCCGATCCAGTTGCTCACCTCGAAGCCCGGCACCGACTCGGCGACCGTCGGCACATCGGGCAGCGCCGGCGAGCGCGCGGTGCCGAGCACGGCGATCGCCCGCAGCTTGCCGGCGCGCACGTGCGGCAACACCGTCGGCATCGTCGCGAAGATCATCGCCGTCTGCCCGCCCAGCAGATCGGTGATCGCCGGCACGTTGCCCTTGTACGGAATGTGAACGATGTCGACCTTGGTCATCGACTTGAACAATTCGCCGGCGAGATGGCTCGTCGTGCCGACGCCGGCGGACGCATACGACAGCTTGCCCGGCTGCGCCCGCGCGAGCGCGATCAGCTCGGGAACGGTCGTCGCGGCAACGGAAGGATTGACGACCAGAAGACCCTCGGCGTCCATCACATGGACGATCGGCGTGAAATCCTTGATCGTGTCGTAGGGCATCGCGGGCAGCAGGCTCACGTTTACTGCGTGCGTGCCGATGTTGCCGATCACGAGCGTGTAGCCGTCCGGCGGAGCCTTGGCGACGATCTCGGCGCCGATGTTGCCGCCGGCGCCGGTCCGGTTGTCGATCACCACCGGCTGACCCCAGCTCTCCGTGAGCTTCTTGCCGATCTCGCGGCCGAACGTGTCGGCAATTCCGCCCACCGGGAACGGCACGACGATGCGGATCGGCCGGTCGGGGTAGGTTGGCGTCTGTGCAGACACGGGCGCGACAAGGCCGCCCATCGACAGAGCCGTCAGAATTGCAATGATCGTCCGCATGGATTCCCGGTTCAGGCAGGCGGCGCGAACCGCTCACGAAGCACGTTTTTCTGGACCTTGCCCATCGCGTTGCGCGGAAGCTCCGCGACGAAGTGCACGCGCTTCGGGACCTTGAAGCTCGCGATCTCGCTCTTCAGCGCGGCGATCACGCCGCTTTCGCTCAGCGCGTGCCCGGGTTGCGCGACGACGACGGCGGCGACCGCCTCGCCGAAATCGGCGTCGGGCACGCCGATCACCGCGGATTCGACGACGCCGGGCATCGCGTCGATCCGCTCCTCGATCTCCTTCGGGTAGACGTTCAGGCCGCCGCTGATGATCAGGTCCTTCGCGCGCCCGACGATGCGCAGGTAGGCGTTCGGAAGGATCTCTCCGACGTCGCCGGTGCGGAAATAGCCGTCGGCGGTGAACTCCTCGCGCGTCTTTGCCGGCATCCGCCAATAGCCGGCGAAAACATTCGGGCCCTTGACCTCGACGTCGCCGACGACTCCGGCGGCCGCGGGCCTGCCTTCCGCGTCGACAACGCGCACCGATATTCCGGGGAGCGCGGGTCCGACCGTTCCGCCAATGCGCTCGCCGTCGAGCGGATTGGATGTGTTCATGCCGGTCTCGGTCATTCCGTAGCGCTCGAGGATCGTGTGGCCGCTGCGCTCGCGGAACGCTGCGAACGTCTCGGGCAAGAGCGGCGCGGAGCCGGAAATGAACAGCCGCATCGACCGGCAGTCATCGGCGCCGAACGCGTCGAGCGCAAGGAGGCGCGTGTAGAACGTGGGCACGCCCATCATCACGGTCGCGCGCGGAAGCAGCGCGCGAACTTCCGCGGCGTCGAACCTGGCGAGCCAGAGCATTCGCGCGCCGGCGAGCAGCGCGCAATGACATGCGACGAAGAGCCCGTGGACGTGGTAGGTCGGCAGCGCGTGCAACAGCACGTCGCCGCGCGTGAAGCCCCAGTACCCGACGAGGGTCGACGCGTTGCTGCCGAGATTGCGGTGCGTGAGCATCGCGCCCTTGGGCCGGCCGGTCGTCCCGGACGTGTAGAGGATCGCCGCCAGGTCGTCGGGCTGCGAGACGACCGTGTCGAAGCTCGCGTCGTGGCCCGACGCGGCGCCCAGCAGCGTGCCCTCGCCGCCCGCGAGCGTGAGCATCGTCGCCTCGGGACGAAGCGGCCCGGCGCGCTCCGCGGAATCCGGCCGGCAGACAATGACGGCAGGCTCGGCGTCGCCGAAGAGATAGGAGAGCTCGCCCTTCTGGTATCCGGTGTTGAGCGGCAGGTAAACGAATCCCGCGCGCAGGCACGCGAGGTAGAGCGCGAGCGCCTCCCAGCACTTGTCGACCTGGACGGCGACGCGGTCGCCGCGCTTCGCTCCGGCGGCCGCCAGCGCGTGCGCGATGCGCGCCGACATTGCGTCGAGGTCTTCGTAGTGGACGACCTGCCCGTCCGGGATCATCAGGCACGGCTGCTCGGCGCTCTCGGGAAAGTGGGCGCGCAGCAGCGCGTAGAGATTGGCATTCATCTCTGGAAGAGCGCGTGATCGACGGTCTACTCCGGCTTGATCCCGATCTTCTTCACGAGCTCCGCGAACCTCGGAACGTCCTGCATGAGGCTCGCCGCCATGGCCTCCGGCGTGCCGCCTTCGGGCACGAGACCGGCTCCGGACAATCTTTCCGCGACGGCGCTGTCGGCAATCGCCTTCTTCATCTCCGCGTTGAGCCTTTCGACGATGGCGGGCGGCGTTCCCGCGGGCGCGAGCAACGCGAAGTACGTCGGCAAGAGGATGTCGTCCGGCGCGCCGAGCTCCTTCATCGTCGGCACGTCGGGCAGGACGGCGAACCGCTTGTCCGAGCCCACGGCAAGAGCGCGCAGGCGGCCATCCTTGATGAAGCCCTGCACCGCGGGCACCGCTGCGATCGTCACGCCGACGTCACCTGCGACCGCCGCCTGCGCCGCAGGACCCGCGCCTTTGTACGGCACGTGCAGCATGTCGGTCCCCATCTTGTGGTTGAACGCCTCGAGGTTGAGCTGCGCCATGCTCCCGACCCCGTAGCTCGCATAGCTCAGCGTGCCGGGCTTCGCCTTCGAAAGCGCGACGAGCTCCTGCGGCGTCTTCACGTCGAGCTTCGGATTCGCGACCAGCACGTACGGGCCGTCGGTGACGATGCCGATGTCGGCGAAGTCCTTCAACGGGTCGTACGGCAGCTTCGTGTACAGGCTCGGGTTCACCGCGAGCGACCCGCGATCGGTGAGCAGGATCGTGTAGCCGTCGGGCGCCGACTTCGCCACCGCATCGATGCCGAGCACGCCGTTGGCACCCGGCTTGTTCTCGATGACGATCGGCTGGCCCATCTGCTCGCTCATCTTCTGGCCCAGCGTGCGCGCAGTGAGGTCGGCCGCGCCGCCGGGGGAAAAGGGCACGACGAGCCGGATCGGCTTTGCGGGATAGGCTTGCGCGAGCGCCCCGGCGGCGGGCCACAGCGCAGCCAGAAACAGGATGAGCGGACCGATCTTCTTCATGGTTGAGCCTTCGATGCGAACTTTTGCTTCCACAGCGTCCAGGGGCGATCGACGACGCTTCGGTTCGTCTCGTCGTACTTCATCGCCTCCTCGTCGCTGAGATAGGTGACGCTGCCCCCCAGCGTGATGGCGCGATGCTGCAGGTCCGCGTTCAGCAGCGCGTAATAAGCGCGGAACACCGCTTCGGGAATGCTGCCGCCGACCGTGCAAAAGCCGTGACCCCGCATCAGGACCGTCGATTTGTCGCCGAGCTTCTCCGCGAGCGCCTCGGCCTGTGCGTTGTTGCGGACGAGCATGTCGGTCATCCCGAATTTCTCGCGGATCTCGAACACGGGCGCGCCGGTGCGCAGGAAGGAGCTCATGTGATAGATGGGCTCGAGGGGGACCGAGCTCGCGGCGAACGGCACGACGGTGGCGGCGTGACTGTGCACGACTGCCGCGATATCCTGACGGCGCGCGTAGATCTTGCCGTGAATGAATCGTTCGAGATATCCGGTGCGCGTCCCGCCATCCTGCACATTGGAGTCGAGGTCGTACGTCTGGATGTCCTCGCGTGCGACGAGCTCCGGCGCGAGCGAGCGGGAGAGAAGAAAGCGATCGGGCCGGTCCGGATGGCGCGCGCTGACGTGACCGAAGCCGTCGAGAACGTTCAAGCCCGCCAGGATGCGATTGGCGGCGACGAGGTCGTCGAGGATCGAATCGAGGGTTGCCATCGATCAAGCTTACATGAGAGCGATCGGGGCGTGCCGCCCCGGCTCGACGGCGATCCGGTCGCGCAACGGAACCATTGAAAGGATCGATGCATGCAGTTCCATCTCAACGGGTACCGGGCCGGCGATCCGGACGTGCTTCCCTCCGCCGCGAACGCGCGGGAGGCTGCCGAGGTCCTTGCGAGCGAAGTGGATGTCCTGATCGTCGGTTGCGGGCCGGCCGGCCTCGTGCTCGCCGCACAGCTCGCCGCCTTCCCCGGCATCAAGACGCGAATCGTCGATCGCAGGCCGGGCCCGCTCGAGCTCGGCCAGGCCGACGGCATTGCCTGCCGCACGGTCGAGATGTTCAACGCGTTCGGGTTTGCCGAGCGCCTGCTCCGGGAGGCGTACTGGGTCAACGAAACGGTCTTCTGGAAGCCGGATCCAAGGGACCCGTCGAAGATCGTCCGCAGCGGGAGGATCCAGGACGTCGAGGACGACCTGTCCGAGTTCCCGCATGTGATCTGCAACCAGGCGCGCGTGCACGATTACCTGCTGGAGGTGATGCGCAGGTCCCCGACAAGGCTCGTTCCGCACTACAACCTTCACGTCAAGAACGTCGCGGTCGGCGATTCAGGCGATTATCCGGTGGCGGTCACCCTGCAGCGCATGGATGCCGGCCGTCAAGGACAAGAGGAAACCATCCGGGCCCGCTACGTCGTCGGCTGCGACGGCGCGCGCAGCAGCGTGCGGCAATCGATTGGCCGATCCCTGACGGGCGACGTGGAAAATCAGGCGTGGGGCGTCATGGACGTCCTTGCGGTCACCGACTTTCCGGACATCCGCTTGAAGTCGGTGATTCACTCCGCAAGCGAGGGAAACGTCCTCATCATCCCCCGCGAGGGCGGCTACCTGGTTCGCTTCTACATCGAGCTCGACAAGCTCAATCCCGACCAGCACCTGACGACCAGGGACATCACGACCAGGCAGCTGATCGCAGCCGCCAACCGGATCATTCATCCGTACACCCTGGACGTCAAGGACATCGCGTGGTGGTCGGTCTACGAGATCGGCCAGCGTCTCTGCGACAAGTTCGACGACGTGCCAAAGGAGGACGTGAAATCCCGCTTCCCGCGCGTCTTCATTGCGGGGGACGCGTGTCACACCCACAGCGCGAAGGCCGGGCAGGGGATGAACGTGTCGATGCAGGACACCTTCAACCTCGGATGGAAGCTCGCGGCGGTGTTGCGCGGCACGAGCGCGCCCGCGCTGCTGCACACCTACTCTGCCGAGCGGCAGGCGATCGCCAAAGAGCTGATCGACTTCGATCGCGAGTTTTCCAGGATGTTCAGCTCGCCCTCGAAGGAGCCGGGAAGCGCCGAAGGCGAGGGCGTGGATCCGGAGGCGTTCCAGCGGTACTTCGTCAGGCAGGGACGCTTCACCGCGGGGACCGCGACGCGATACGAGCCTTCGCTGATCTGCGCCAAACCGGCGTTCCAGCATCTTGCGGCCGGCTTCCCGCTTGGCATGCGCTTTCACTCGGCGCCAGTCATCCGCCTCGTGGACGCCAAGCCCATGCAGCTTGGGCATGCGGCGGGTGCGGACGGTGCGTGGCGAATCTACGCATTCGCCGATTCGCGGAATCCGCAGGATCCGGCGTCTCGCATCGCAGCGCTGTGCAGGTTCCTGGATTCGGACGGATCCCCGACCGAGCGGTTCACGCCGAGCGGCGACGATCCCGACTCCGTGATCGACGTCCGGGCCATCTTCCAGCAGGGGCATCGCGACCTCGCCGTCAACGGAATGCCGCCAGTATTGCTGCCCCGGAAGGGACGCTTCGGCCTCATCGACTACGAGAAGATGTTCTGCCCCGATCTCAAGGCCGGGACCGACGTCTTCGCGATGAGAGGCGTCGATCGCGAGCAGGGCTGCATGGTCGTCGTCCGGCCGGACCAGTACGTCGCGCATGTGCTTCCGCTGAACGGCTTCGATGCGCTCGCCGAGTTCTTCGAAGGCTTCATGATGGAAGCGAACTGAACGCGCTTTGCGAGACCCGGGTCCCACGACGACACTCTCCATCCATGGAAGGAGGCGGCGATGCCTTCAACTGCGCCCGTTACCCGATACGCCCGGAGCGGCCGGCTAAACATCGCGTATCAAGTCATCGGCGACGGCCCTCTGGATTTGGTGGTCGTTCCCGGCTGGGTTTCACACGTGGAATTTGCCTGGGAGTTGCCGCCGCTCGCGCGGTTCCTGGATCGCCTCGCGTCGTTCACGCGGCTCATCGTGTTCGACAAGCGCGGCACCGGCCTGTCGGATCGCGTCCCCGACGCCGAGCTCCCGGGGCTCGACGAACGCATGGAGGACCTGCGCGCCGTGATGGACGCGACGGACACGAAACGCGCGGCGCTGTTCGGGTTCTCGGAGGGCGGCAACCTGGCGATGACGTTCGCGGCCTCCCAGCCGTCGCGCGTCAGCGCGTTGGTGACGTTCGGCGTGTTCGCGAAGCGGATCTGGAGTCCGGATTATCCGTGGGCGCCGACGCCCGAGGCGCGCGCGAGGGAGTACGAGCACATCGAGCGTGAGTGGGGTCAGATGATGGATCTCTCCCGCATCATGCCGACAGTGGTCAACGACGTCGAATTCGGCAAGCGCGTCGCCACGTACCTCCGGCGATCGGCGAGTCCCGGGGCCGCCGTCAGTCTTCTCAAGATGAACACGCACATCGACGTTCGCCACCTGCTGCCGATCATAAAGGCGCCGACGCTGATCATGCATCGGATCGGCGATCGCGACGCCAACATCGAGGAAGCGCGCTTTATAGCTGCGCGGATCCCCGGTGCCCGGCTCGTCGAGCTTCCCGGCGAGGATCATCTTCCCTGGATCGGCGACAGCGATATCGTGGCCGATGAGATCGCCGAGTTCGTCACCGGGGCGCGATTGCCACGCGACGTCGACCGGGTGCTCGCAACCGTCCTGTTCACCGACATCGTGGGCTCGACGGAAAGCGCCGCTCAGATGGGCGATCGCGCATGGCATGAGCGGCTCGCCGAACATCACGCGATCGCGCGCCAGGAGATCGCGCGCTGGCGCGGGCGCGAGATCAACACGGCTGGGGATGGATTCTTCGCAGTGTTCGATGGGCCCGCGCGCGCGATTCGCTGTGGACTTGCGTTGCACGAGCGCCTCTCGCGCCTCGGGATTTCGATTCGCGCGGGGCTGCACACCGGTGAAGTCACGATGTCCGACGACGATGTCAGCGGAATAGCCGTGCACATTGGCGCGCGAGTCGCTGCGGCCGCCGGTGCCGGGGAGACATTGGTATCGAGCACCGTCAAGGATCTCGTTGTCGGCGCGGACCTCGCCTTCGCCGATCGGGGAGCGACCGCGCTGAAGGGCGTGCCGGGCGAATGGCGACTCTATGCGGTGAGCGGGCGCGCGACATCCGCGGGATTCCCCAGCTCCTAGCCGAAAGCCGAGATGTGTATCAGGCGTAACGCAGCATTCGATTCCTGACATACGTCGGTCACGACCGAAGCGCTCAGTATGGTTGCGGGCGGCCCCGCCGCGAGTGCCTGCTAATTGCGTGGGCTGCCACGCCTACCGTCGTCATCGATGCTTACCTTGGCAGGAGTACTCATGAACAAGTCCATTTCTATTCCGCTGACCGCCGCCACCCTGATGGCGGCCTTGGTTCTTGCATCGGCTGTTCGGGCGAGCGCCGCGGATCCGCCGTCCGCACCGCGCCCAACGCTGTTGGTTGGGGATCGCTGGGTATACAACGTGACATCCGGGATAGGCTTGACCAAGACGACGTATCAGGAGACGAGGGAGGTCACAACGGTCGATGCGAGCGGAATCAAGATCAGGGTGACCGGGAAGACCGTCGACGGCAAGGACTTCACCCGCGTCGAGGATGTCCCCCAGGCGGGCGAGCTGCGCTCCGGTGCGCCGTGCATCGACCAGGGATACCGCTTCCAGACGCCGCTGCAGCGCGTCGTGTTTCCGATCGTCCCCGGCGAGCGATCGGCGAAGTGGGTCGACGTCGTTTCCGAGCCCGGCGGCGCAAAAGGCCAGTTCAACTATTACTTCCGCACCCTCAATTGGGACAAGCAGACGGTACCGGCGGGGAGTTACGATGCCATCCGCGTCGACGTCCTGATGATGCTCGACGACGCGACGGCCTTTCGCCAAGGGACACAGTGCAACTTCAGCTACTGGTACTCGCCCGCCGTGCGGGGAACCGTGCGCGAGCGGCGCACCGCGATGTACTTCACGGCTATCTCGCCGGGGGAGACTCAGGTGCAGAACGCGATCTACGAGCTCGCGAGCTTTACCTCAGGGAAGTAGCGGGCCAGCGCATCCTTCAGCGGCCGCGAAGCGCCTGGCCCTGTCGCGGCCGGTTCGTTGAACGACTGATCTCCGGGCCAGGTCTTAGAGGAGTCTCGACGACGCGTTTCGCCCTGCACCCGGGGGCGTTGCGTTGTCGGGCTGCCCCCGCGACGAACCCATCGGAGATACGGACATGAAGATCAGTAAGACCAACATGCTGGTTGGCCTTTGGCGCGAATACCGTGGCTTTGCCCTGTTCATCGTCATGATGATCGTCTTTCGCAGTGCTCTCGCGGATTGGAACACCGTTCCGACCGGGTCGATGAAGCCGACGATCGTGGAGGGCGACCGGATCTTCGTGAACAAACTTGCCTACGATCTCAAGATTCCGCTCACCTCGATCTCCGTTCACGAATTTGCGGATCCCAAACGCGGCGATGTCGTCGTCTTCGACTCGAAAGCCGCCGACACGCGGCTTGTGAAGCGAGTGGTCGGCCTGCCCGGCGACGTCGTCGAGATGCGAGACAACCATCTGGTCATCAACGGGATCGCGGCGCGGTATTCCGGCTTCGCGAGGCTGGACGAAGTCACGAGCGCCGCGATCGAAACGTATCTCGACATGTCGCACCGGGTCGAGTTGACGCGTGCGGGCGTGGGCCGGCTCCGCTCGTTCGGCCCGGTGAGAGTGCCGGAAGGCAGCTACCTGGTGCTCGGCGACAATCGCGACAATAGTGCCGATTCGCGGGTCTATGGCTTCGTTCCGCGGCAGGAGATCGTCGGCCACGCCATCCGCGTCGTCCTGTCGCTGGACTACGACCACTATTTCATGCCGCGATTCGAAAGGAGCTTCCAGCCACTGTAAGACGACGCGCCGTCGAGAGTAGGGTGAGCCCTGGTGAGCGCGGGCTCTCAGCCCGCCAGCGTTCGGCTTCGTTGAGCGCGCCCGGCACGTGGGCGACGATGGCCGTCTGGCGCATGGAGAGATGACGGCGGGCGACGACATCATTATGCTGGCCACACCAACAGCAGAGTATTCACGACCGAAGCCGCGCACGGAGCCGCGTCATGGATGACGAGTTGGAATCACTGCTGTCCAAGGCAGAACACGCGTTATCAGACGGCCGCCTCCAGGATGCGGCAGCGATTCTCAACCGTGCCCAATGCGAAGATGCAACCGATCCGCGCATTTACATCCTTGGCGGGCAATTGGGGCGTCGTGCAGGCAACCCAGGCGCTGCCATAGCGGCGCTACGTAGGGCAGTGCGACTCTCGCCCCGGTTGGTCCTTGCCCATACCGAGCTCGCCCAGGCCCTTGAGCTTGCCGGACGCCCCGCCGAAGCCCTCGAGGCGTATCGGCAGGCGTACGCCCTCGATGCAACCAATTCGCCAGCCGCGGCGCGTATCAGCGAATTGTCCAGAAGAATTCCGTCGGCATCCGAATCGGACGATCGTTCAAGCGTCGATGCTCTGGCGCGCGTGGCGCAGCTCCGCGCAAGCGGTGAGACCGAGAAAGCGCTCTTGTTGCTGCAGTCCGTCATCGAGGCGCGTCCAAACGATGTCGTCGCTTTGACTGCGATCGCATCGATCGAACGTGAGCGCGGCAATGCCGATATGGCAATGCATTGGTTGAGCAAAGCGATTGCCGTTGAGCCGGCCAATCGTGCGGTGCGCTTTCTGATGGCGGTGTTGCGGGGCGACACACCGGCCGACACGCCGCCGGAGGTCGTCGCAAGCATCTTCGACGCATACGCCGAGAGTTTTGATGAACACCTGGTGGGCGCGTTGAACTATCGCGCCCATGAAGCGGTGGTTGCACTACTGCGAGCATATTCGCCCGTGGCTTCACCAGACATCCTGGACCTGGGCTGCGGAACCGGGCTGGTCGGCGCTGCGCTCTCCCCGCCGTTCGGGCGGCTCGTGGGTGTCGACCTGTCGCCCGCCATGCTCGAACGCGCGCGCGCGAGAAATGTCTATACGCAACTGCATCGCGGGGAACTGGTCACGCATTTGACGTCATGCCCGGATAGTTCGGTCGACGTCGTCACTGCGGCCGATGTGTTTGTCTATATTGGCGACCTGCGGCCGGGATTTACGGAGATTGCGCGCGTGCTGCGCCCGTCCGGTATAGCTGTAATCTCGCTCGAAGCCGGGACGGACTCGGGGTTTCAGGTTCTACCCTCGGGACGTTTTGCCCATCACCGCGGCTATCTACAAAGTGAAGCCAGCCGCGCGGGACTCAAGCTTCTCGAACTGACCGAGCGACAACTGCGTCATCAACAAGGTGCGCCCGTCGCGGGTTACCTGGTCTGCCTACAAAGACCCTGACGCGTCTCGCTTTCGCCTGAGCGGCAAAGCGGGTAGGCAAGCAGGTCATGGCCTCGCGTTTCGACGCGATCGGTCCAAAGGGGTAAAGTTGCTGACCGTTGGTGCACCCTTGGGGAGGAAACGACATGAATAAGCTTTGCCGCGCGCTGGGCACTTTGGTCGTCGCGTCACTGGTTTGGCTCGGTCCAGTCCACGCAACTTCCTTTTCAACCGACCAGAGCGATGTCTGGAACGCCGCCAACGAATCCGGATGGGCGGCAGAATTCGTGCATCGAGGTGCGACGATCTTCGCCGTGATCTACGTCTACAGTCCCACCGGGGGTCCCATCTGGTACTCCGCAGCGCTGGAAATCAGTGGCGCGGGCGCCGCACTTTCGTGGACTGGCGATCTCTATGTGGCCCTCGAAGGGCCGTGGTTCGGGCTTTCCCTGTTCAATCCGAAAGAGGTGTCGCTCCAGAAAGTCGGGACGATGACATGGACGGCTCGAAGCACGACCACCGGTACGCTCACCTATACCGTGAATAAGGTTGCGGTTACCAAGAACCTTGAACGTGTCCTCATCCGCTACGATAACTTTGCGGGACGTTACGCTGGCGGGATGCATCGGACCATCACGGGCTGCACCGATCCTTCCTTGAACGGAACCAGCGAATTTCCCGCCCGCATCGAGGTACTGCAAACCGGGCTGAACGTTAACGCCCAGACAGTTGCCGCGGCGAGCATTTGCACCAGCACGGGCCAACTGTCACAAGCAGGACAAATGGGGAGCGCTCAGGGCGGCTTCACTTGTGACGACGGAAGCGCAGGAACATTCTCGTTCTCCGAGATGCAGGTGAACCCGCAAGGCATCACGGCGCGCTATGACGCCGACTACTCGAATCCGCCAGGTTGCAAAGCCACGGGCTGGTTCGGCGGAGCGCGCGGGACAACGTTCTAATCCGACGCGGCGATTCCAGATCGGACAGGGTTAGCAAGAATGCGAACCCCGATCGGCGCATGGACGTGCTCGCAACAGGCCCTGTACGAGCGCCCTCAGCTTCTACCGAGGAGCCTAACTTCCCGACGACCGGAGGCTCAGATCAGTCCCGCGCCGCGCGCCCACTGATACTTGGCGCCGAGCACGGCGACCGGGATCTCCGTCGAGTACGCGTACGCAGGTATGCCGTGCTGGTACAGGTGCTCGGCCGCTTCCTCGACCTGGATGTCGCCGGCGAGCGAGGCGACGATCGGCTTGACGATGCCCTTCGCCTTCATCTCCTCGACGACCTCGACGACGAGCTTCGCGAACACCATCGGCGGCGTGACGATCGTGTGCCAGTAGCCGAGGATCAGCGAATGGATCCGTGAGTCCTCGAGTCCGAGGCGGATCGTGTTCTGGTAGGTCTTCGGCGGCTCGCCGCCGGTGATGTCGACGGGATTGCCGGCGGCGCCGAAAGGCGGGATGAACTTGCGGAACGCGGCGTCGAGATCGGGAGGCATCGCCATCAGCGAGAGCTTGTTGTCGACGCACGCGTCGGAGAGCAGCACGCCGGAGCCGCCCGCGCCCGTGATGATGACGATGTTCTCGCCCTTCGGCGTGGGCAGCACCGGAATGCCGCGCGCGAAGTCGAGCAGGTCGCGCAGGCTCCGCGCGCGGATGACGCCCGACTGCCTGAGGACATCCTCGTAGATCTTGTCGTTGCCGGCGAGCGCGCCAGTGTGCGAGCTCGCGGCGCGGGCGCCGAGGCTCGTGCGACCCGCCTTGAGCATCACGACGGGCTTCTTCTTCGACACGCGTTTCGCGACCTCGGCGAACGCGCGGCCGTCCTTCAGGTCCTCGCAGTGCTGCGCGATGATCGTCGTGTTGTCGTCCTGCTCGAAGAAAGTAAGCAGATCGTCCTCGTCGATGTCGGACTTGTTGCCCAGGCCCACGATCGCCGACACGCCCATCTTCGCCGAGCGCGAGAAGCCGATGATCGCCATGCCGATGCCGCCCGACTGCGACGAGAGCGCCGCGTGGCCCTTGACGTCGTACGCGGTGCAGAACGTCGCGCAGAGGTTCTTCCACGTGTAGTAGAAGCCGTAGATGTTCGGCCCCATCAGCCGCACGTCGTATTTGCGCGCGATCGCGACGAGCTCCTGCTGGCCCGCCATGTTGCCGGTCTCGGCAAAGCCCGACGGGATCAGCACGGCGCCGGGGATCTTCTTCTCGCCGACCTCGGTGAGCGCGGCGGCGCAGAACTTGGCGGGGATCGCGAACACCGCGACGTCGATCTCGCCGGGCACGTCCTTGACGCTCTTGTACGCCTTCTTGCCCATGATCTCGCCGCCGCCGGGGTTGATCGGGTAGATCTCGCCCTTGTAGCCGCCGTTGATCAGGTTCTTCATCACCGAATTGCCGATCTTGCCTTCCTCGGACGATGCGCCGATCACGGCGACCGCCTCCGGCTTCATGATCCGGTTCATCTGCCGGACGATCGTCTCCTGGCTCGGCCGATAGCGAACGGGCTGCGGCGCGAAGTCGACGACGATCCGCACGTCGGCGGCGATCGCGCCGCTCTTCGTCGCGAAAACGGGATTGAGGTCCATCTCCGAGATCTCCGGAAAGTCGGAGATCAACTGCGAGACGTTGACGATCATCGTGGAAAGCGCCGCGCGGTCGACCGGATCGGCGCCGCGCACGCCCTTGAGGATCGCCGCCGCGCCGATGCCGTCGAGCATCGACAGCGCGTCGTCGCGCGTCGCGGGCGCGAGACGGAACGTGATGTCCTTGAGCACCTCGACCAGGATGCCGCCCAGCCCGAACGCGACGAGCTTGCCGAACGCGGGATCGGTGACCGCGCCGATGATGACTTCCTGCCCGCCCGCGAGCATCTGCTGGACCTGCACGCCGGCGAGCGTCGCCTTCGCGTTGTACTTCGCGGCGTTCGCCATGATCGTCGCGTAGCCCTTTTCGGCCTCCTCGGCGCTCTTCACGCCGACGAGCACGCCGCCCGCCTCCGTCTTGTGCAGGATCTCGGGCGACACGATCTTGAGCACGACGGGAAAGCCCATCGCCGCGGCCATCTTCGCCGCATCGGCCGCCGATTTCGCGACGTCCTCCTTCGGCGTGGCGATGCCGTACGCGTCGCAGACGCGCTTGCCTTCGGGCGCCGTCAGCGACGTGCGGCCTTCGGCCTTTACCTGATCCAGAATGCGCCGGACTTCCGTCTTGTCGATCGCCATGGGGTTCCTTCGGAGTAGATGGAAACCGCGATGCGGCGCGATCCGCCGCACCGCGGAACGTTCAGATGACTTTTTCGGCGCGAAGCGCCGCGATCTGCGTCGCTGGCCGAAGCCGAGCTCGGCGAGGACCTCGTCGGTGTGCTCTCCCAGAAGCGGCGAGCGGACGACCTCGGTCGGGCTGTCCGACATCTTGATCGGATTGCCGACCGACAGATACTTGCCGCGCTTCGGATGGTCGACCTCGACGACCGTGCCGGTCTTGCGCAGCGACGGCTCCTCGGCGATCTCCTTCATCGACAGGATCGGCCCGCACGGGATGTCGTGCTTGTTGAGGATGTCCATCGCCTCGAACTTCGTCTTGGTCTTCGTCCACTCCTCGATCTTGCCGAAGATCTCCATCAGGTGCGGCAGCCGCGCCTTCGGCGTCGCGTAGCGCGGATCGGTCAGCCACTCGGGCCTGCCGATCACCTCGCAGATGTCCTTCCACACCGGCGCCTGCGTGATGAAGTAGATGTACGCGTTGGGGTCGGTCTCCCAGCCCTTGCACTTGAGGATCCAGCCGGGCTGCCCGCCGCCCGACGCGTTGCCCGCGCGCGGCACCGCGTCGCCGAAGGTCCCGTTCGGGTACTGCGGGTACTCCTCCATCACGCCGGTGCGCGCGAGGCGCTGCTGGTCGCGCAGCTTCACGCGGCACAGGTTGAGCACGCCGTCCTGCATCGCCGCGAGCACCTTCTGGCCGCGGCCCGTCGTGTTGCGCTGATAGAGCGCGGCGACGATGCCGAGCGCGAGATGAAGCCCGGTGCCGGAATCGCCGATCTGCGCGCCGGTGACCAGCGGCGGGCCGTCGTCGAAGCCCGTCGTCGACGCCGAGCCGCCCGCGCACTGCGCGACGTTCTCGTAGACCTTGCAGTCCTCGTACGGGCCCGGGCCCGAAACCCTTGACCGAGGCGACGATCATCCGCGGGTTGAGCGCGCTGATGTGCTCCCAGGTGAGCCCCATCCGGTCGAGCGCGCCCGGCGCGAAGTTCTCGACCAGCACGTCGCAGTGCTTGACCAGCTTCTCGAGGATCGCCTTGCCTTTCGGGTGCTTGGCGTCGACGGTGATCGAGCGCTTGTTGTGGTTGAGCATCGTGAAATAGAGGCTGTCGACCTCGGGGATGTCGCGAAGCTGCGCGCGCGTGATGTCGCCCTCGCCCGCCCGCTCGACCTTGATCACGTCGGCGCCGAGCCACGCCAGCAGCTGCGTGCACGTCGGTCCCGATTGCACGTGCGTGAAATCGAGAATGCGCACGCCGTCCAGTGCCTTGCCCATTACGTTCCCCTATGCAGATGGTTTCTTCTTGGCGGTCGGATTGAGGCTCGTGATGCGCCCGCTCTCCGTGCCGGCCTTTTCGTCGATGACCGCGTTGATCAGCGTGGGCTTGCGCGAGCGGATCGCCTCTTCCATCGCGCTGCGAAGCTCGACCGGCGTCGTCGCCAGCACACCGACGCCGCCGAAGGCATCCATCAGCTTCTCGTAGCGCGCGCCCTTGACGAACACCAGCGGCGACGGATCGCGGCCGCCCGTCGGATTCACCTCGTCGCCGCGGTAGACGCCGTTGTTGTTCATGATCACGACGCAGACCGGCAGGTTGTAGCGGCAGATCGTCTCGACTTCCATGCCGGAGAAGCCGAACGCGCTGTCGCCTTCGATCGCGATCACCTGCTCGCCGCTCACCACGGCCGCCGCGACCGAAAAGCCCATGCCGATGCCCATGACGCCCCACGTGCCGACGTCGAGGCGCTTGCGCGGCTTGTACATGTCGACGATGCTGCGCGTGAAGTCGAGAGCGTTCGCGCCCTCGTTGACGAGGATCGCGTCGGGATTCGCCTTGACGATGTCGCGCACGACGTTGAGCGCGCTGTGGTAGTTCATCGGCGTCGGGTTCTTCGCGAGCGTCTCCGCCATCTTCGCGACGTTCTTCGTCCTGCGCTCGGCGATGGCGTCGAGCCATTCAGCGGGCGGCTTCGGCCAGTTCGGCGCCCATGGCCTTCAGCATCGCCGACACGCACGACCCGATGTCGCCGACGACCGGCGCATCGACGCGAACGTTGCTGTCGGCCTCCTGCGGCGAGATGTCGATCTGGACGAACTTCTGGCCGCCCCACGCCTTGGCGCTGGCGCCGCCCCACGTCTTGCCCTTGCCCTGCGAGAGCAGCCAGTTGAGCCGCGCGCCGATCAGCATCACGACGTCGGCCTCCGGCAGCACGTACGAGCGTGCGGCGGCCGCGGATTGCTCGTGCGTGTCGGGCAGCAGTCCCTTCGCCATCGACATCGGCAGATAGGGGATGCCGGTCTTTTCCACCAGCGCGCGAATGTCGGCATCGGCCTGCGCGTACGCCGCGCCCTTGCCGAGAATGATGAGCGGACGCTTCGCGCTCCTGAGGAGATCGAGCGCGCGCTTGCACGGCGTCGGGCGCCGGGATCTGCCGCGGCGCCGGATCGACGACCTTGATCAGCGACTTCCTTCCGCTTTCCGCGTCGATCGCCTGCGGGAAGCAGCTTCGCCGGCAGGTCGAGATACACGCCGCCGGGGCGGCCCGACAGCGCCGCACGAATCGCGCGCGCGACGCCGACGCCGATGTCCTCGGCGTGCAGCACGCGGAACGCGGCCTTGGCGTGCGGCCTGGCAATGGCGAGCTGGTCCATCTCCTCGTAGTCGCCTTGCTGCAAGTCGACGATCTCGCGCTCGCTCGAGCCGCTGATGAGGATCATCGGAAAGCAGTTGGTCGTTGCGTTGGCGAGCGCCGTCAATCCGTTGAGAAAGCCGGGGGCGGACACCGTGAGACAGATGCCCGGCTTCTGCGTCATGAAGCCGGCGATCGACGCCGCGTACCCGGCATTCTGCTCATGCCGGAAAGCGATCACGCGCAGTCCCGCTGCCTGCAGCCTGCGCGTGAGGTCGGTGATCGGGATGCCGGGCAGGCCGAAGATCGTGTCGATTCCGTTGAGCTTCAGCGCGTCGATGACGAGCTGGAAGCCGTCGGTTTCCTGTGCCTGGCGCT
>CAVUOC010000024.1:0-94440 GCA_963742965.1 uncultured beta proteobacterium
CCGGCCCCTTTTTTTCGACGCGTCGTTTGGGCGGCGCGACCGGGGTTCGCGGAAGGACGCATGTGCTGCGTCCGCCGTAGCGGGTGACGGAGCCCCGAAGCGGACATGGGTGTCCGCCCGGCGGCGACGTCGGGTACCCGCAGGCGGACACGTTTTGCAGCACCCTAAGTCCGACGCGAACCCGGTCGCACCGCCGACACCCAACTGCGAAGGGGCAGACCTTCCCGCACCGCAACACGAGTTGACGCTGGCGCCGTTATCCCCTTATAATCGCGGTCTTTTCGCCTCCCGTTTGCCGGTTCGAGCAAAGACCTTCGCGGACGGGCGGCCCGCGTACCCGGCCGCAGCAGCGACAGCGCCGTTGGCCGAGGCGCAAGAAGAGTGGCCCGTGTGCTGCGCCGAAACGAGCGGTTTCGAGGCGCGACGTGGGCCACTTTGATTTGTTGAACGACGATAGCTTGAGTTTCGCCAAGCGATGAGCCCTGCGGCGCGGACGATGATTCGCGACGCACGAAACGGAAAATCAGGATGCCGACAATCAATCAGCTCGTACGGAAGGGCCGCGAGCCCGCCGTGTCGAAAAGCAAGGTCCCGGCGCTGGGGCAGAGCCCGCAGAAGCGCGGCGTGTGCACGCGCGTCTACACGACCACGCCGAAGAAGCCGAACTCCGCGTTGCGCAAGGTCGCCAAGGTGCGCCTCACCAACGGCTTCGAGGTGATCAGCTACATCGGCGGCGAGGGCCACAACCTGCAGGAGCACTCGGTGGTGCTGATCCGCGGCGGCCGCGTCAAGGACCTGCCCGGCGTGCGCTACCACATGGTGCGCGGCAGCCTCGACACCGCGGGCGTCAAGGACCGCAAGCAGGCGCGCTCGAAGTACGGCGCCAAGAAGCCCAAAGCGGCGTAACGAGCGATACAGCAGAACGCGAAAGATTCGAGGACGCGATGCCCCGACGCAGAGAGATTCCCAAGCGCGAGATCCTGCCCGATCCGAAATACGGCAGCAGCGATGTCGCGAAGTTCGTCAACGTGCTGATGACCGCCGGCAAGAAGTCGGTGGCCGAGCGCATCCTGTACGGCGCCTTCGAGTCGATCTCGAAGAAGGGCGGCAAGGATCCGCTCGAGGTCTTCAACCAGGCGCTCGCCAATTCGCGGCCGACCGTCGAGGTGAAGAGCCGTCGCGTGGGCGGCGCCAACTTTCAGGTTCCCGTCGAAGTGCGTCCGGTGCGCAGGATGGCGCTCGCGATGCGCTGGCTGCGCGAAGCCGCGCGCAAGCGCGGCGAGAAGTCGATGGGCCAGCGCCTTGCCGCGGAGCTGCTCGAGGCGTCCGAGGGCCGCGGCGGCGCAGTCAAGAAACGCGAGGAAGTGCACCGGATGGCCGAGGCCAACAAGGCGTTCTCGCACTTCCGGTTCTAGGAGCGGGCTTGCATATGGAAACCGGCGTCGCGCCGGACGTGCTCTCGCCCGATTCAACCACCGATTACGCCGACAGACCGGCAACCAACGCAAAGCGCAGGACCAACACATCGTGGCACGCTCCACTCCCATCGATCGGTATCGCAACATCGGCATCAGTGCTCACATCGATGCCGGTAAGACCACGACCACCGAGCGCATCCTCTTCTACACCGGCGTCTCGCACAAGATGGGCGAGGTGCACGACGGCGCGGCCGTGATGGACTGGATGGAGCAGGAGCGCGAGCGCGGCATCACGATCACCTCGGCCGCGACCACCTGCTTCTGGAAGGGGATGGACGGCAGCTACCCCGAGCACCGGATCAACATCATCGACACGCCGGGCCACGTCGACTTCACGATCGAGGTCGAGCGCTCGATGCGCGTGCTCGACGGCGCGTGCATGGTGTACGACTCGGTCGGCGGCGTGCAGCCGCAATCGGAGACCGTCTGGCGCCAGGCGAACAAGTACAAGGTGCCGCGGCTCGCGTTCGTCAACAAGATGGACCGCGTCGGCGCGAACTTCTTCAAGGTCTACGACCAGATGAAGTCGCGGCTCAAGGCGAACCCGGTGCCGATCCAGGTGCCGATCGGCGCCGAGGACAAGTTCGAAGGCGTGGTCGACCTCGTCACGATGAAGGCGATCTACTGGGACGATTCGACGCAGGGGACGAAGTACGAGATGCGCGACATCCCGGCGGATCTCGCCGACCTCGCGAAGGAATGGCGCGAGAAGATGGTCGAGAGCGCCGCCGAGGCGAACGAGACGCTGATGAACAAGTACGTCGAGGGCCATGACCTGTCGGCCCCCGAGATCAAGGCGGGCTTGCGCCTGCGCACGATCGCGAACGAGATCGTCCCGATGCTGTGCGGCTCGGCGTTCAAGAACAAGGGCGTCCAGGCGATGCTCGACGCGGTGATCGACTACATGCCGGCGCCGACCGACATTCCGCCGGTCAAGGGCGAGCTCGAGAACGGCAAGGATGGGCGAGCGCAAGGCGTCCGACGACGAGCCGTTCGCGGGGCTCGCGTTCAAGATCATGACCGACCCGTTCGTCGGCCAGCTCGTGTTCTTCCGCGTGTACTCGGGCGTCGTGAATTCCGGCGACACCGTCTACAACCCGATCAAGGGCCGCAAGGAGCGCATCGGCCGCATCCTGCAGATGCACGCGAACCAGCGCGAGGACATCAAGGAAGTGCGCGCCGGCGACATCGCCGCCGCGGTCGGCCTGAAGGAAGCGACGACCGGCGACACGCTGTGCGATCCGCAGAAGGAGATCACGCTCGAGAAGATGATCTTCCCCGAGCCCGTGATCCACGTCGCCGTCGAGCCGAAGACCAAGGCCGACCAGGAAAAGATGGGCGTCGCGCTCAATCGCCTCGCGCAGGAAGACCCGTCGTTCCGCGTGCGCACCGACGAGGAATCGGGACAGACGATCATCTCGGGGATGGGCGAGCTGCACCTCGAGATCCTCGTCGACCGGATGAAGCGCGAGTTCGGCGTCGAAGCCAACGTCGGCGCGCCGCAGGTTGCGTACCGCGAAGCGATCAAGAAAGCGGTGCAGGTCGAGGGCAAGTTCATCAAGCAGTCGGGCGGCCGCGGCCAGTACGGTCACGTGTGGCTCAAGATGGAGCCGCGATCCGGGCAAGGGCTTCGAGTTCGTCGACGCGATCAAGGGCGGCACGGTGCCGCGCGAGTTCATCCCCGCGGTCGAGAAGGGCCTGCGCGAAACGCTGCCGAACGGCGTCCTCGCCGGCTTCCCGGTCGTCGACGTCAAGGTGACGCTCTTCGACGGCAGCTCGCACGACGTCGACTCGAACGAGAACGCGTTCAAGATGGCGGCGTCGATGGCGTTCAAGGACGGCATGCGCCAGGCGAATCCCGCGCTGCTCGAGCCGATGATGGCGGTCGAGGTCGAGACGCCCGAGGATTTCATGGGCAACGTCGTCGGCGACCTCTCGTCGCGGCGCGGCATGATCCAGGGCATGGACGACATGCCGACCGGCAAGGTGATCAAGGCCGAGGTGCCGCTCGCCGAGATGTTCGGCTATTCGACGACGCTGCGCTCGCTCTCGCAGGGACGCGCGACGTACACGATGGAGTTCAAGCACTACGCCGAGGCGCCGAAGAGCGGTCGCCGAGGCGGTGATCAACAAGAAGACTTGAAGCGGGGCGCGAAAGCGCGCCGCATTCGGGCTGAACGGCGTATCGCGAGTCGCGGGAGATCCCGGCGATCTCGCGACGCAGGAATCAACGAAAACGCTGGAGAACGCGATGGCCAAGGGCAAATTCGAACGGACGAAGCCGCACGTGAACGTGGGGACGATTGGCCACGTGGATCACGGGAAGACGACGCTGACGGCGGCGATGACGATGGTGCTGGCGAAGAAGTACGGTGGGGAGGTGAAGGTCGTACGACCAGATCGACAACGCGCCGGAGGAGAAGGCGCGGGGGATCACGATCAACACGGCGCACGTGGAGTACCAGACGGAGAAGCGGCACTACGCGCACGTGGACTGTCCGGGGCACGCCGACTACATCAAGAACATGATCACGGGTGCGGCGCAGATGGACGGGGCGATCCTGGTGGTGAGTGCGGCGGACGGGCCGATGCCGCAGACGCGCGAGCACATTCTGCTGGCGCGCCAGGTGGGGGTGCCCTACATCATCGTCTACATGAACAAGGCGGACATGGTGGACGACAAGGAGCTCTTGGAGCTGGTGGAGATGGAGGTGCGGGAGCTGTTGTCGAAGTACCAGTTTCCGGGGGACAAGACGCCGATCGTGATTGGCGTCGGCGAAGATGGCGCTGGAGGGGGACACGAGCGAGATGGGGGCGGGGTCGATCTTCAAGCTGGCGGAGGCGCTGGACAGCTACATTCCGCAGCCGCAGCGGTTGATCGACGGGCCGTTTCTGATGCCGGTGGAGGACGTGTTCTCGATCTCGGGTCGGGGGACGGTGGTGACGGGGCGGGTGGAGCGCGGGGTGTGCAAGGTGGGCGACGAGCTGGAGATCGTGGGGTTGAAGCCGACGCTGAAGACGGTGTGCACGGGGGTGGAGATGTTCCGCAAGCTCCTGGATCAGGGGCAGGCGGGGGACAACGTGGGGGTGCTGCTGCGGGGCACGAAGCGCGAGGAGGTGGAGCGCGGGCAGGTGCTGGCGAAGCCGGGGTCAGATCACGCCGCACACGAAGTTCAGCTGCGAGGTGTACGTGCTGTCGAAGGAGGAGGGGGGGCGGCACACGCCGTTCTTTCCGGGGTATCGGCCGCAGTTTTATTTCCGCACGACCGACGTGACGGGGAGCGTGGTGCTGCCGGAGGGCACGGAGATGGTGATGCCGGGGGACAACATTGCGATGACGGTGACGTTGATCGCGCCCATTGCGATGGAGGAGGGGCTGCGCTTTGCGATTCGCGAAGGCGGCCGCACGGTCGGCGCCGGCGTGGTGGCGAAGATCATCGAGTGAACAAGCGGCAGAGCAGACAACGGAAAGTTGAGACATGCAGAACCAGCGCATCAGAATTCGGCTGAAGGCGTTCGACTACAAGCTGATCGACCAGTCGGCGATGGAGATCGTGGAAACCGCGAAGCGCTCCGGCGCAGTGGTGCGCGGTCCGGTCCCGCTGCCGACCAAGATCGAGCGTTACAACGTTCTGCGCTCGCCGCACGTGAACAAGACGTCGCGCGACCAGTTCGAGATCCGCACGCACCTGCGGTTGATGGACATCATCGATCCGACGGACAAGACGGTCGATCAGCTGATGAAGCTCGATCTGCCGGCCGGCGTCGATGTCGAGATCAAGCTGCAATGAGGCGCTGAGCAACGGAACGAGGCTTGTCCGCCGGCGCGTCGAAGCGCGCGGCGGACGCAGGATGAAACGGGCCGCCGGTCAATCGCAATCGGCGGCGTGGAAAGGAAAACGAAAATGTCACTCGGACTTGTCGGTCGCAAGATTGGCATGACGCGCGTGTTCACCGACGACGGCAAGGCCGTCCCGGTGACCGTGCTCGACGTCGCCAACAATCGCGTCACCCAGATCAAGACGCCCGAGACCGACGGCTATGCCGCCGTCCAGGTCACGTACGGGAAGCGCCGCGCGTCGCGCGTCACGAAGCCGCAGGCCGGGCACCTCGCGAAAGCGGGTGTGGAGGCGGGCGTCGTGCTGCGCGAATTTCCGGTGGCGCCCGAGGCGCTCGAGAAGCTCAAGGTCGGCGAGGTGATCGGCGCCACGACGTTCAGCGAGGGCGAGCTCGTCGACGTCACCGGCACGACGAAGGGCCGCGGCTTCACCGGCGTCATCACGCGGCACAACTTCAGCTCGAACCGCGCGTCGCACGGCAACTCGCGCTCGCACAACACGCCGGGGTCGATCGGCATGGCGCAGGATCCGGGCCGCGTGTTTCCCGGCAAGCGGATGGCGGGGCAGTACGGCAACGTGACGCGCACCGTGCAGACGCTCGACCGTCGTTCGCGTCGACGCCGAGCGCGGGCTGCTGCTCGTCAAGGGCTGCGTCCCGGGCGCCGACGGCGGTCACATCATCGTGCGGCCGTCGGTCAAGACGCCCAAGAAGAAGGGGGCGTGACATGGACTTGAAGCTGATCGACGACAAGGGTCAGGCATCGGCGACGGTCGCCGGCTCGGACACGCTGTTCGCGCGCGACTACAACGAAGCGCTGATCCATCAGCTCGTCACCGCGTTCCAGGCGAACGGGCGCAAGGGCACGCGCAAGCAGAAGGCCCGCAGCGACATCAACAAGTCGCACAAGAAGCCCTGGGCGCAAAAGGGCACGGGCCGCGCGCGCGCCGGCCAGGCGAACAGCCCGCTGTGGCGCGGCGGCGGCAAGATCTTCCCGAGCCTGCCCGAGGAGAACTTCTCGCAGAAGGTCAACCGGAAGATGTACCGCGCCGGCATCGCGTCGATCCTGTCGCAGCTGCATCGCGACGGCCGCCTCTCCGTGATCGAGGCGCTCGCGGTCGACTCGCCGAAGACGCGGCTCTTCGCGCAGAAGATCAAGGCGCTGGGGCTTTCCGGCACGGTGCTCGTCGTCACCGACAAGCTCGACGACAACGTGTTCCTGTCGTCGCGCAACCTCGCCGACGTGCTGGTGCTCGAGACGCGCGAGGTCGATCCGGTGAGCCTGATGCGCTTCAACAACGTGCTGCTGACCCGCGGCGCGGTCACCCAATTCGAGGAGATGCTCGGATGAACGCGGCCAAACAATTCAGTTCGGAGCGCCTGGCGGTCGTGCTGCTCGCGCCCGTCGTGTCGGAAAAGGGCACGCACATCGCGGACAAGTACGAGCAGGTGATCTTCAAGGTGATGCCCGACGCGACGAAGCCCGAGGTGAAGGCCGCGGTCGAGGCGATGTTCAAGGTCCAGGTGGAAAGCGTCCAGATCGTCAACGTGAGCGGCAAGGCCAAGCGGTTCGGCCGCTTCACCGGACGGCGCCGCTCGTGGAAGAAGGCCTACGTGTGCCTGGCGCCGGGCCAGGAAATCAACTTCGGCACGGAAAGCTGATCATGCCACTGCAAAAAGTAAAACCGACATCCGCCGGCCGCCGCGCGATGGTGAAGGTCGTCCATGCGCACCTGCACAAGGGCCGTCCGGTGGACGCGCTCACCGAGAGCCAGAAGCGCGGCTCGGGCCGCAACCACAACGGCCACATCACGATGCGCCACAAGGGTGGCGGCCACAAGCAGCACTATCGGATGGTCGACTTCAAGCGCAACAAGGACGGCATCGGCGCGAAGGTCGAGCGGCTCGAGTACGACCCGAACCGCAGCGCGCATCTCGCGTTGCTGCTCTACGCGGACGGCGAGCGTCGCTACATCATCGCGCCGCGCGGCGTGACGGTGGGCACGCAGCTCATGTCGGGCGCGGAAGCGGCGATCAAGCCGGGCAACTGTCTGCCGGTGCGCAACATCCCCGTCGGCACGACGATCCACTGCGTCGAGCTGATGCCGGGCAAGGGCGCGCAGATCGCGCGCTCGGCAGGCGCCGGCGTCCAGCTCCTCGCGCGCGAAGGCATCTACGCGCAGGTTCGGCTGCGCTCGGGCGAGATCCGCAAGGTCCACGTCGACTGCCGCGCGGTGATCGGCGAGGTCGGCAACGAGGAGCACAACCTGCGCTCGATCGGCAAGGCCGGCGCGAACCGCTGGCGCGGAATCCGTCCGACGGTGCGCGCGATCTCGATGAATCCGGTCGACCACCCGATGGGCGGGCGCACCAACGGCGGCGGCGGCTGGCACCATCCGGTGTCGCCGTGGGGCACGCCGGCGAAGGGCTACAAGACGCGCAAGAACAAGCGCACCGACACGATGATCGTGCGCCGCCGCCAGCGCAGGCACGCGACAAAAGGGTAACTGAGGGGTAACGGAGCATGGCACGTTCAATCAAGAAGGGCCCGTTCGTCGACGACCACCTGCTGCAGAAGGTGGACGCCGCGCGCGCGACCAACGACAAGCGGCCGATCAAGACCTGGTCGCGCCGCTCGACGATCACGCCCGAGTTCGTCGGGCTCACGATCGCCGTCCACAACGGCAAGCAGCACATCCCGGTCTACGTGTCCGAGAACATGGTCGGACACAAGCTCGGCGAGTTCGCGCTGACGCGCACCTTCAAGGGCCACTCGGCCGACAAGAAGGTCGCGGCGCCGGCGGCGCCGCCGAGAAAGTAAGGAGAGCCCGATGGAAACCAAGGCAATCCTCCGCGGCGTCAGGCTGTCGGCGCAGAAGGGCCGGCTGGTCGCCGACCAGATTCGCGGCCTGCCCGTCGACGAGGCGCTCAACATCCTGAACTTTTCGCCGAAGAAGGGCGCCGTCATCATCAAGAAGGTGCTGCTCTCCGCGATCGCCAACGCCGAGCACAACGACGGCGCCGACGTCGACGAGCTCAAGGTGAAGACGATCCTCGTCGACAAGGCGACGAACCTGCGCCGGTTCACCGCGCGCGCGAAGGGCCGTGGCAACGTCATCCTGAAGCAGACGTGCCACATCCATGTCACCGTCGGTGACGGAAAGTAAGGAGCGCCATGGGTCAGAAAATACATCCGACGGGATTTCGCCTCGCGGTCACGCGGAACTGGACGTCGAAGTGGTTCGCGAACAAGCAAGAGCTTCGCGCCGACGCTGAAGGAAGACATCAAGATCCGCGAGTACCTGAAGAAGAAGCTCGGGCACGCGTCGGTCGGGCAAGATCACGATCGAGCGTCCGGCGAAGAACGCGCGGATCACGATCTACAGCGCGCGCCCGGGTGTCGTCATCGGCAAGAAGGGCGAGGACATCGAGACGCTGCGGACCGATCTGCGCCGGATGATGGGCGGGGACGTCGGGTTGAACATCGAGGAGATCAGGAAGCCCGAGATCGACGCGCAGTTGATCTCCGACTCGATCGCCCAGCAGCTCGAGAAGCGGATCATGTTCCGCCGCGCGATGAAGCGCGCGATGCAGAACGCGATGCGTCTCGGCGCGCAAGGCATCAAGATCATGTGCGCCGGCCGCCTGAACGGGATCGAGATCGCGCGGACCGAGTGGTATCGCGAAGGCCGGGTGCCGCTGCACACGCTGCGCGCCGACATCGACTACGGCTTCTCGGAAGCGCGCACGACCTACGGCGTCATCGGGATCAAGGTGTGGGTGTTCAAGGGCGAAGTGCTCGCGCACAACGCCGAGCCCGCCGCGGCCCCGGCGCCCGAGGCGCCGAAGCGGCCGCGCCGCTCGGCCGCACCAGGAGTGAAGAATGCTGCAGCCAGCTAGAAGGAAGTACCGCAAGGAGCAGAAGGGTCGCAACAAGGGCGTGGCGACCGTCGGCAACAAGGTGAGCTTCGGCGAGTACGGGCTCAAGGCGACCGGCCGCGGCCGGCTCACCGCGCGGCAGATCGAGGCGGCGCGGCGCGCCATGACGCGCCACATCAAGCGCGGCGGCCGCGTCTGGATCCGCATCTTCCCGGACAAGCCGATGTCGAAGAAGCCGGCCGAAGTGCGGATGGGCAACGGCAAGGGCAACCCGGAGTTCTATGTCGCCGAGATCGTCCCGGGCAAGGTGCTCTACGAGATGGACGGCGTCGACGAGGCGATCGCCCGCGAAGCCTTCGCGCTCGGCGCCGCCAAGCTGCCGATCCGGACGACGTTCGTTCACCGGCTCTTCAGCTGACCGGAGAATCACGATGAAGCGAACCCAGGACACGAAGGCGCTCGCCGCCAAGTCGCCGGCCGAGCTCAAGACGGAGCTCGACGCGCTGCTCAAGGAGCAGTTCGGGCTCCGGATGCAGAAGGCGACGCAGCAGCTCACCAATACGTCGAAGCTGCAGCAGGTGCGGCGGAGCATCGCCCGCGCGCGAACGCTGATCCACGCGGCACAGAGGAAAGCATGAGCATGAGCGAACACGCACAGACGGCCACGCCGGCGCAGGCCCCCGCGCCGAGAAAGACGATCGTCCAGACCCTGATCGGGCGCGTCGTCGGCGACAAGATGGACAAGACGGTCACGGTGCTGGTCGAGCGCCGCGTCAAGCATGCGCTCTACGGGAAGTTCCTCACGCGCACGCGCAAATACCACGCGCACGACGAGAACAACGAATACAAGACCGGCGACCTGGTCGAGATCGTCGCGTGCCGGAAGCTCGCCAAGACCAAGGCCTACCGGGTGAGCCGGCTGATCGAGAAGGCCCGGACGGTTTGAAACCGGGTCGGATTCAGCGGCGGAATCGGTGCGGTGGACCGTCGCAACACCTTGATTCGACGAATAGCTTGCAAGGCGGCACGATTCCTGCAATAATTTCCGTTTTACCTGCCACGGTACGGTCTTGAGAGACGGCGGGCTTCGAACGCTCGGCAGGGCAGCCCCGCCGAGCCCCAAGTCCCCGACGGCCGTGGCCATTCCCCGAACGGGGTCCAAAACTGGCCGCGGCAACGAGCCGCGACCGCAGCCGCAACGCAGGACAACGCGGCCGCTGCGGCGCGCGAACAGCGGATAAAGTTGGAGAAGCAGCAATGATCCAGATGCAGTCGGTACTGGACGTCGCCGACAACACCGGTGCCCGTCGCGTCATGTGCATCAAGGTGCTCGGAGGCTCGAAGCGCCGGTACGCGCACATCGGCGACGTCATCAAGGTGACCGTCAAGGACGCGGCGCCCCGCGGACGCGTGAAGAAGGGCGAGATCTACCACGCCGTCGTCGTGCGCACGCGCCACGGCGTGCGCCGCGACGACGGGGCGAAGGTGTGCTTCGACACGAACGCCGCCGTGCTCCTCAACGCCAAGCTCGAGCCGATCGGCACGCGCATCTTCGGGCCGGTCACGCGCGAGCTGCGCACCGAGCGATTCATGAAGATCGTCTCGCTCGCGCCGGAAGTCCTGTAAGGGCGGATTTACGTAGAGGATCAGCGATGCGCAAGATCAGGAAAGGCGACAACGTCGTCGTGATCACCGGCCGCGACAAGGGCAAGCGCGGCGACGTCACGCGCGTGCTCGAGGAGCACGTGCTCGTCGCCGGCATCAACCAGGTGAAGAAGCACCAGCGGCCCAACCCGATGAAGGGCGAGCAGGGCGGCATCGTCACGAAGGAGATGCCGATTCACGTGTCGAACGTCGCGATCTGGAACCCGATCACGAAGAAGGCGGACCGGATCGGCCTGCGCACGCTCGAGGACGGCCGCAAGGTCCGCTTCTACAAGTCGAACGGCGAGCTGATCGGCGCCTAGAGGCAACTGAGGGGAACCGAGGAGAGATGACGTGGCGCGCCTGAAGGAAGTCTACAAGAAGGAAATCGTCCCCGCGCTGACGAAGCAGTTCGGGTACAAGTCCGCGATGGAAGTCCCGCGCGTGTCGAAGGTCGTCCTCAACATGGGCGTCGGCGAGGCGGTCGGGGACAAGAAGCTCCTCGAGAACGCCGCCGCCGACATGACGAAGATCTCCGGCCAGAAGCCGGTCGTCACCAAGGCGCGCAAGGCGATCGCCGCGTTCAAGATCCGCGAGGGTTATCCGATCGGATGCATGGTCACGCTGCGCGAGAACCGGATGTACGAGTTCCTCGACCGCCTGATCTCGATCGCGCTGCCGCGCGTGCGCGACTTCCGCGGCGTGTCGGGCCGCTCGTTCGACGGCCGCGGCAACTTCAACATGGGCGTCAAGGAACAGATCATCTTCCCCGAGATCGAGTACGACAAGATCGACACGATCCGGGGGATGAACATCACGATCGCGACGACCGCGAAGACCGACGCCGAAGCGAAGGCGCTGCTCGCCGCGTTCCGTTTTCCGTTCAGAAACTGAAGGACCGCCATGGCGAAACTGTCCCTGATCAACCGCGACCAGAAGCGCCGCGCGCTCGTGAAGAAGTTCGCGAAGAAGCGCGAGGAGCTCGAGGCGATCCTCAACAATCCCAAGGCTTCCGAGGAGGTGCGCTTCGCGGCGAGGCTCAAGATCCAGCAGCTGCCGCGCAACGCGAACCCCACGCGCCTGCGCAACCGCTGCGCGCTGACCGGCCGGTCGCGCGGGTACTTCCGCAAATTCGGGCTCTCGCGCAACAAGCTGCGCGAATTCGCGATGCGCGGCGAGGTCCCCGGCGTCGTCAAGGCCAGCTGGTAAACGATTCGATGCAGGTGAGGTGAAGAATGAGCATGACTGATCCGATCGCCGACATGCTGACGCGCATCCGCAATGCGCAGATGGTGGAGCAGGCCGTCGTCGCGATGCCGTCGTCGAAGGTCAAGCTGGCGATCGCCAAGGTGCTGAAGGACGAAGGCTACATCGAGGCGTTCAAGGTCTCGGGCGACGAGGTGAAGCCCGTGCTCGAGATCGCGCTCAAGTACCACGCGGGCCGGCCGGTGATCGAGAAGATCGAGCGCGTCTCGAAGCCGGGACTGCGCATCTACAAGGGCAAGGACGACATTCCGCGCGTGATGAACGGGCTCGGGATCGCGATCGTCTCGACCTCGCACGGCGTGATGACCGACCGCAAGGCGCGCGCCACCGGCGTGGGCGGCGAAGTGCTCTGCATCGTCGCCTGAGATCTCGACGGGACAACGAACATGTCGCGTATCGGCAACCATCCCATTCCGCTCCCGGCGAAGGTCGAGGTGACGCTCGCGCCGGGCGCGATCACCGTCAAGGGCCCGCTCGGCACGCTGTCGCGCTCGTTCGGGAGCGACCTCACGATCGAGAAGAACGGCGACACGCTCGTCTGCAAGGCCGCGAACGAGGCGGCGAAGCCGATGCACGGCACGCTGCGCGCGCTCGTCGCGAACATGGTGAAGGGCGTGACCGAAGGCTACGAGAAGAAGCTGGCGCTGGTCGGCGTCGGCTTCCGCGCGCAGGCGGCCGGCGACAAGATCAACCTCTCGCTCGGCTTCTCGCACCCGGTCGTGCACGCGATGCCGAAGGGCGTGAAGGTCGAGACGCCGGTGCAGACCGAGATCATCGTCAAGGGGATCGACAAGCAGCAGGTCGGCCAGGTCGCCGCGGAGATCCGCGCCTACCGGCCGCCGGAGCCGTACAAGGGCAAGGGCGTCCGCTACGCCGGCGAGTACGTGAAGATCAAGGAAACGAAGAAGAAGTAACGAGATGCGCTCGAACGACAGAGGTATGCGATGAACAAGAAGGAAGCCCGAGCCCGCCGCGCCCGCAAGACCCGGGTGCGCATCTCGCTCTCACGGGCGACGCGGCTCGTTGTAAACCGGTCGAACTGCCATATCTATGCGCAGATCATCGCCCCGACAGGCGACCGCGTGCTCGCGAGCGCCTCGACGGTGGAAGCCGACGTGCGCAAGGACGTGAAGAACGGCGGCAACAAGAGCGCCGCCGCGATCGTCGGCAAGCGGATCGCGGATCGCGCGAAGGCGCTCGGCATCGAATCGGTCGCCTTCGACCGCTCGGGCTACCGGTATCACGGCCGGGTTCAGGCGCTCGCCGATGCGGCGCGCGAAGCCGGCCTCAAGTTCTGACGCCGGCAGCGACGGACAGGGAAAGCTCACCATGGCGCGAATGCAGCAACGGCAGCAGCAACAGGACGAGCGCGGCGACGGCCTGCGCGAAAAGATGATCAGCATCAACCGCGTCACCAAGGTGGTGAAGGGCGGGCGCATCCTCGGCTTCGCGGCGCTGACGGTGGTCGGCGACGGCGACGGCCGCGTCGGCATCGGCAAGGGCAAGGCGAAGGAAGTGCCGGTCGCCGTGCAGAAGGCGATGGAGGAGGCGCGGCGCAGGATGGTGAAGGTGCGGCTGAAGAACGGCACGCTGCATCACGCGGTCGAGGGCCGGCACGGCGCGACCAAGGTGTTCATGCAGCCCGCGGCGGACGGCACCGGCGTGATCGCCGGCGGACCGATGCGCGCGGTGTTCGAGGTGGTCGGCGTCACCAACGTGCTCGCCAAGTGCCACGGCTCGACCAACCCGTACAACCTCGTGCGCGCGACGATCAACGCGCTCGAGAACTGCAGCGCGCCCGCCGACATCGCCGCGAAGCGCGGAATGACGGTCGAAGAATTGACGGGGGCGTGACGATGAGCGCGCCGAAGAAGATCAAGGTGACGCTCGTCAAGAGCACCGCGAGCGCCAAGCAGGGCCATCGCGCGACGGTGCGCGGGCTCGGCCTCAAGTGGACGAATCACACCGTCGAGGTCGTCGACACGCCGGCCACGCGCGGGATGATCAACAAGGTCGGCTACATGGTGAAGGTCACCGGTTGACGACGGGGATAGATCGCAATGCGTCTCAATACGATCAAGCCAGCCGAAGGTTCGAAGAAAGCGCGCCGCCGCGTCGGCCGCGGCATCGGCTCGGGCCTCGGCAAGACGGCCGGCCGCGGCAACAAGGGCCAGAAGTCGCGCTCGGGCGGCTTTCACAAGGTCGGCTTCGAAGGCGGCCAGATGCCGCTGCAGCGCCGGCTTCCGAAGCGCGGGTTCGTCTCGCTGTCGCGCTACGACACCGCCGAAGTGCGGCTCTCGGACCTCGCGAAGCTCCCCGTCGCCGAGATCGATTTCCTCGCGCTCAAGGCCGCGGGCATCGTGCCGACGCGCGCGAAATCGGCGAAGGTCATCAAGGCCGGCGAATTGACGAAGGCGGTGAAGCTCACCGGGATCGCCGCGACCAAGGGCGCGAAGGCGGCGATCGAAGCAGCCGGCGGCAGCGTCGGCTGAAGCGCGGGCGATAGAGGACACACGACGTGGCTACCACCAACCCGGCCCTGAAGTCAGGATCCAAGTACGCCGACTTGAAGCGGCGGCTGTGGTTCCTGCTCGGCGCAATGGTTGTCTACCGGGTCGGCACGCACATACCCGTGCCGGGAATCAACGCGTCGGTGCTCGACGAGCTCTTCAAGCAGCAGGAAGGCGGGATCCTCGGCCTGTTCAACGTGTTCTCCGGCGGCGCGCTGCAGCGCTTCTCGATCCTCGCGCTCGGCATCATGCCGTACATCTCGGCGTCGATCATCATGCAGCTCTGCACGGTGGTCGTCCCGTCGCTCGAGGCGCTGAAGAAGGAGGGCGAGGCGGGCCGGCGAAAGATCACGCAGTACACGCGCTACGCGACGCTCGGCCTCGCGTTCTTCCAGGCGCTCGGCATCTCGATCGCGCTCGAGGCGCAGGCGGGCCTCGTGATCGCGCCGGGATTCACGTTCCGCATGGTGAGCGCGGTCACGCTCGTCACCGGCACGATGTTCCTGATGTGGCTCGGCGAGCAGATCACCGAGCGCGGGCTCGGCAACGGCATCTCGCTGCTGATCTTCGCCGGCATCGCGGCAGGGCTGCCGCGCGCGATCGGGCAGACGCTCGAGCAACTGAACACCGGCGCGTACTCGATCCCGCTGGTGCTGGGCATCGCCGCGCTCGTCGTGATCGTGACGGCGTTCGTGGTCTTCGTCGAGCGCGCGCAGCGCAAGATCCTCGTGAACTACGCGAAGCGCCAGGTCGGCAACAAGGTCTACCAGGGCCAGAGCTCGCACCTGCCGCTCAAGCTCAACATGGCCGGCGTGATCCCGCCGATCTTCGCCTCGTCGATCATCCTGTTCCCGGCGACCCTCGCGTCGTGGTTCGGGCAGGGCGACCGGATGATCTGGCTGCGCGACCTCGCCTCCACGCTCGGGCCGGGACAGCCGATCCACGAGATCCTGTACGCGGGCGCGATCATCTTCTTCTGCTTCTTCTACACGGCGCTCCAGTACAACCCGAAGGAGACCGCCGAGAACCTGAAGAAGAGCGGCGCGTTCATCCCCGGATACCGGCCCGGCGACCAGACGGCGAAGTACATCGAGAAGATCACGCTGCGCCTGACGCTGCTCGGCTCGCTCTACCTCGTGGTCGTGTGCTTCATCCCGAATTTCCTGATCGCCTGGAAGAACGTCCCGTTCTACTTCGGCGGAACGTCGCTGCTGATCATCGTGGTGGTCACGATGGACTTCATGACGCAGGTGCAGGCGTACATGATGTCGCAGCAATACGAGAGTCTGCTGAAGAAGGCGAACTTCAAGGGTGGGCTGCCCACGCGCTGATGGCGAAGGAAGACACGATACAGATGCAGGGCGAGATCCTGGAAATGCTGCCTAACGCAACGTTCAGGGTCAAGCTGGAAAACGGACACGTGGTGCTGGGGCACATCTCCGGAAAGATGCGGATGCACTACATCAAGATACTGCCGGGCGACAAGGTGACGGTGGATCTGACGCCGTACGACCTGACCCGGGCGCGGATCATCTTCCGCGCGAAGTGACGAGAGGTGAGACATGAAAGTGCTGGCTTCGGTGAAGAAAATCTGCCGCAACTGCAAGATCATCCGGCGCAACGGCGTCGTGCGGGTCATTTGCACGGACCCGCGTCACAAGCAGCGGCAGGGGTAGAGCGGTCGAGCAGCGACATTGCGACGGTAGACGATAAGGCGAACACATGGCCCGTATAGCAGGCGTCAACATCCCCAACCACCAGCACGCGGAGATCGCGCTCACCGCGATCTACGGCATCGGCCGCCCGCGCGCAAAGGCGATCTGCGAGGCAGCGGGAATCAAGCCGTCGTCGAAGATCAAGGATCTCTCCGACGCCGACATGGACAAGCTGCGCGAGCAGGTGCAGAAGTTCACCGTCGAGGGCGATCTGCGCCGCGAGGTGACGATGAGCATCAAGCGGCTGATGGACCTCGGCTGCTACCGCGGCGTTCGCCATCGCCGCGGCCTGCCCGTGCGCGGCCAGCGCACGCGCACCAACGCGCGCACGCGCAAGGGCCCGAAGAAGTCGCGCGCCGGCATCAGCAGCAAGTCCGCGGCGACCAGCAAGTAACGCGAAGGACAACGCAGAATGGCAACAGCACCGCAGAACCCGAAGGCCGGCGCCCGTGTGCGCAAGAAGGTCAAGAAGAACGTCGCGGAAGGGATCGCGCACATCCACGCGTCGTTCAACAACACGATCATCACGATCACCGACCGCCAGGGCAACGCGCTGTCCTGGGCGACGTCCGGCGGCGCCGGGTTCAAGGGCTCGCGCAAGTCGACGCCCTTTGCCGCGCAGGTGGCCGCCGAGAAGGCCGGCCGCGTCGCGGTGGAGTGCGGCGTGAAGAACCTCGAGGTGAGGATCAAGGGGCCGGGCCCCGGACGCGAATCGGCGGTGCGCGCGTTGAACGCGCTCGGGATGAAGATCACCAGCATCTCGGACGTCACGCCGATCCCGCACAACGGCTGCCGGCCGCCCAAGAGACGAAGGATATAGGCTGATAACTCGGTCGACGTGAGAAGCGACGTCGACCGAGAACTTGAATCTTTATAGGAACTGCGAAAGTGGCTCGATACACCGGACCGAAATGCAAGCTCGCGCGCAGGGAAGGGACCGATCTCTTCCTGAAGAGCGCGCGGCGCTCGCTCGAAACGAAGTGCAAGCTCGAGACCAAGCCCGGCCAGCACGGCGTGCGGTCCGGCATGCGGATGTCGGACTACGGCAACCAGCTGCGCGAGAAGCAGAAGCTGCGCCGCACGTACGGGATCATGGAGCGGCAGTTCCGCCGCTATTTCGGCGAGGCGGCCCGGCGCAAGGGCTCGACGGGCACGAACCTGCTGCAGCTCCTCGAATCGCGCCTCGACAACGTCGTCTACCGGATGGGTCTGGGCTCGACGCGCAGCGAGGCGCGCCAGCTCGTCGAGCCACGGGTCGATCACCGTCAACGGCAAGGTGCTCAACGTGCCGTCGGCGCTCGTCAAGGCCGCCGACGTCGTCGGCGTCACGGAGAAGGCGAAGGGCCAGCTCCGGATCCAGGACGCGCTGCAGCTCGCCGAGAAGGTCGGCTTCCCCTCGTGGGTCGAGGTCGACGTGAAGAAGATGGCCGGCACGTTCAAGGGCGCGCCCGACCGGTCGGAGTTCGCGCAGGACATCAACGAAAGTCTGGTCGTCGAGTTGTATTCCAAATAGCAGATGTTCGACGGCCGCGGCGTAGAGCCGCTCGCCGATCGAGTTTCCATCAGAGTTCACCGTTAAAGGTTCCGCATGCAGAGCAATGTCCTGTTGAAACCGCGCATCATCGACGTCCAGTCCAGCTCGCCGTTCCACGCCAAGGTGGTGATGGAGCCGTTCGAGCGGGGCTACGGCCACACTCTCGGCAACGCGCTGCGGCGCGTGCTGCTTTCCTCGATGCCGGGCTACGCGCCGACCGAGGTCAGGATCACCGGCGTCCTGCACGAGTACTCGGCGCTCGACGGCGTGCAGGAGGATGTCGTCGACATCCTGCTGAACCTCAAGGGTGTCGTGCTGAAGCTGCACAACCGCGACCACGTGCTGCTGAAGCTCGCGAAGTCCGGCGAGGGGCCCGTCACGGCCGCCGACATCGAGCCCAACCACGACGTCGAGATCATCAATCCCGATCACCTGATCGCGCATCTGACCGCGGGCGGCAAGATCGAGATGGAGATCAAGGTCGAGAAGGGCCGCGGCTACCAGCCGGCCACTGCGCGCGTGAAGCCCGACGGCGGCCGCACGATCGGCAGCATCCTGCTCGACGCGTCGTTCAGCCCGGTGCGCCGCGTCACCTACGCGGTCGAGAGCGCGCGCGTCGAACAGCGCACCGATCTGGACAAGCTCGTGCTCGACATCGAGACCAACGGCGTCGTCGAGCCGGAACAGGCGGTGCGCTACGCCGCCTCGGTGCTCGTCGAGCAGCTGTCGGTGTTCGCCGACCTGCAGGGCACCGACCAGCCGGCCGCCGAGCGCTCGTCGCCGCAGGTCGATCCGATCCTGCTGCGCCCGGTCGACGATCTCGAGCTCACGGTCCGCTCGGCGAACTGCCTCAAGGCCGAGAACATCTACTACATCGGCGACCTGATCCAGCGCACCGAGACCGAGCTGCTCAAGACGCCGAACCTCGGCCGCAAGTCGCTGAACGAGATCAAGGAAGTGCTCGCGTCGCGCGGACTTTCGCTGGGGATGAAGCTCGAGAACTGGCCGCCGGCCGGGCTCGACCGCCCGTAACCGCTCGCGCGCGAAACCAGGGAAGCCAAGACCATGCGCCATCGCCACGGCCTGCGGAAACTGAACCGCACCAGCAGCCATCGCCTCGCGATGCTGCGCAACATGACCAACTCGCTGCTCACGCACGAGGTCATCCGGACGACGCTGCCGAAGGCGAAGGAGCTGCGCCGCGTCGCCGAGCCGCTGATCACGCTCGGCAAGGACGCGACGCTCGCGAATCGCCGGCTCGCGTTCTCGCGGTTGCGCGATCGCGACGTCGTCAGCAAGCTCTTCAACGAGCTCGGCCCGCGGTACAAGGCGCGTCCGGGCGGGTATCTTCGGATCCTCAAGTTCGGGTTCCGCGTCGGCGACAAGGCGCCGATGGCGCTCGTCGAGCTCGTCGACCGGCCCGAGCAGCCGGCGGCGGCCGAGGAAGCCAAGGCCGAATAGCGTTCTCAAGGTTGCGATGTGCGTAGGGGCCGGGCGATCCATCCCGGCCCTTTTTTTGTGCCTTATCGCGGTCGCCGCCCAGGTATCATCCCGAGGATCGCGCCGGTGTCCGCGCTGGCGCAGGCGCTAAGCCAAGGAGAACGCCATGGAGCTGAAGACCGCCGCCGATTTCCATCCGGAAGTCCTGCGCTGCTTCGACAAGTACGTGCACGGCCTCATCGATCGCCGCGGATTTCTCGACGCCGTGTGGCAAGTACGCGGTCGGCGGCGTCACCGCGACGATGCTTGCTCGAGGCGCTGGCCCCGCAGTTCGCGCTCGCGCAGAAGGTCGCGAAGGACGACACGCGGATCAAGGCGAGCTACGTCGAGTACGCGTCGCCGCAGGGCTCGGGCAAGATGCGCGGCTATCTCGTGCGCCCGCCGAACGCCACCGGCAAGCTCCCCGGCATCCTCGTCGTCCACGAGAATCGCGGGCTCAATCCGCACATCGAAGACATCGCGCGCCGTCTGGCGCTCGACAATTTCCTCGCGTTCGCGCCCGACGCGCTGTATCCGCTGGGCGGCTATCCCGGCGACGAGGACAAGGCGCGCGAGCTCTTCGCGCAAGCTCGATCAGACGAAGACGCGCGCCGATTTCGTCGCCGCCGCGAACTTCCTGAAGGGCCTCCCCGACTGCACCGGCAAGATCGGCGCCGTCGGATTCTGCTAGGGCGGCGGCATCGTCAACATGCTCGCGACGCGCCTGCCCGATCTCGTCGCGGGCGGTGCCGTTCTACGGCGCCGCAGCCCGGCCGCCGAAGACGCCGCGAAGATCAAGGCGCCGCTGCTCATCCACTACGCGGGGAACGACGAGCGGATCAACGCCGGCTGGCCGGCGTACGAGGCCGCGCTGAAGGCGCCGGCGTGAAATACGAGATGTTCAAGTACCCCGGCACCGAGCACGGCTTCAACAACGACACGACGCCGCGCTACAACGAGGCGGCGGCGAAGCTCGCGTGGGAGCGCACCGTCGAGTTCTTCAACAAGAAGTTGCGGGCTTGAGCCCGAGGCGCTGCAGCGAGGGCGAATACCGGAGCGCGAAGCACGAAGGTACTCCAGTGAGCACGAAGTACCGCTCCCGTGCGCGAAACAGCCCCGAGCGCGCAGCGCGGAGGGTAGTGCGGTGAGCGCAGAAGCGCCGGCGATGGATCGGTGAACAGACCCTCGAGGCATCCGATGACACAACTGACCTGCGCGGACATTCTCGCGGGCCGCGCGCCGAAAGACACGCCCGTCACGGTCAAGGGCTGGGTGCGCACGCGCCGCGATTCGAAGGCCGGCATCTCGTTCGTGCACGTGTCCGACGGCTCGTGCTTCCATCCGGTGCAGGTGGTCGCGCCGAGCACGCTGCCGAACTACGCCGACGAGGTGCTGCACCTGACCGCGGGCTGCGCGGTCGAGGCGACCGGCAGCGATCGTCCCGTCGCCGGCAAGGGCCAGCCGTTCGAGATGCAGGCGAGCGCGATCAAGGTGCGTCGGCTGGGTCGACGACCCCGACTCCTATCCGATCCAGCCGAAGCCGCACACGCTCGAGTTCCTGCGCGAGGTCGCGCACCTGCGCGCCGCGCACCAACGTGATCGGCGCGGTGACGCGCGTGCGCCACACGATCGCGCAGGCGATCCACCGCTTCTTCCACGACAACGGCTTCTTCTGGGTCAACACGCCGATCATCACGGCGTCCGATGCCGAGGGCGCGGGCGAGATGTTCCGCGTCTCGACGCTCGACCTCGCGAACCTGCCGCGCACGCCCGAGGGCAAGGTCGACTTCGCGCAGGACTTCTTCGGCCGCGAGACGTTCCTCACCGTGTCGGGGCAGCTCAACGTCGAGACGTACTGCCTGGCGCTCTCGAAGGTCTACACGTTCGGGCCGACGTTCCGCGCCGAGAACTCGAACACGAGCCGGCACCTCGCCGAGTTCTGGATGATCGAGCCCGAGATCGCGTTCGCCGATCTCGCCGACAACGCGACGCTCGCCGAGGCGCTGCTCAAGCACATCTTCCGCACGGTGCTCGACGAGCGCGCCGACGACATGGCGTTCTTCGAGGAGCGCATCGAGAAGGGCGTGATCGCCAAGCTGCAGGGCATCGTCGACTCGGAGTTCGTGCGCATGGACTACACCGAGGCGATCCGCATCCTCGAGCAGGCGAAGCAGAAGTTCGAGTTCCCGGTGAAGTGGGGCATCGACCTGCAGTCCGAGCACGAGCGCTACCTCTCCGAGAAGCACGCGGGCAAGCCGGTGGTCCTGATGAACTACCCGAAGGAGATCAAGGCGTTCTACATGCGCGTCGAACGACGACGGCAAGACCGTCGCGGCGATGGACGTGCTCGCGCCGGGCATCGGCGAGATCATCGGCGGCAGCCAGCGCGAGGAGCGGCTCGACGTGCTCGACGCGCGCATGGCCGAGGCCGGCCTGGACCGCGAGCACTACGGCTGGTACCGCGACCTGCGCCGCTACGGCACGGTGCCGCACGCGGGCTTCGGCCTGGGCTTCGAGCGCACGGTCGCGTACGTGACCGGCCTCGCCAACGTGCGCGACGTGATCCCGTTCCCGCGCACGCCGGGGAACGCGCGGTATTAGCCTTGATGTGCTTGAGGCGCTGCGGTGAGCGGCCGCGCGCTTATGATGAGGCATGCGTCGCGCGACGACTCACCGCAGCGCCTCTTGCGAATGCACCGCTATCGCTCACCGTCAGCGCCTCGGGAGCGTCGCTCGAAGACGAGCGCTTGGAACTATTTTGCGGCGAGCGGCGCGAGGCCGGCCTTCGCGATCGCCGGCGCCGCCTTCGACGACGCGAGGAAGCGGATCAGCGCTTCGGCGGCCTCTTGCTGCCTGACGGTGCCCGCGAGCGCCGCCGAGAAAAACGTCACCGGCTGCAGCTCGGCGGGAATCGCGCCGACGAAGGTGACCCCGGGCTCGTGGATGAGCTCGCTCACCTGCTGAAAGCCGATCTCCGCCTCGCCGCGCGCAACGACCGCGGCAACCGGCTCGCCCGAGGGCGGCCCCCGCACTTTGCGGCTCTTGCCCGCGACCTGTCCGCAACGCCCAGCTTCGCGAACAACGTCGTCGACAGATAGATGCCGCTGCCGCTGTCGGAGTAGGCGATCGACTTCGCGTCGACGAGCGCGCGCCGGAACGCGTCGACGGTTCCGATATCGGGCTTGTGGCGCCCGGCGCGCACGACCATTCCGATCTCCGAGCGGGCGAGATCGACCTTGCTGGCCGGACGCACCAATCCCTGCCGGCCCAGATCGTCGATCGATGCAGCGAGCCCGATGACCACGTCGGCGGGCTCGCCGCGCTTGAGGCGATTGGGAATGGCTTCGGGGGAATCTCCCAGCGAAGGCCCGCGCACCGTGATCAGCTTGTGGCCCGTCTCCCGCTCGAAAGCGGGGACGGCGTCGGAGTACGCCGAATAAAAGCCGGCGGAGATCATCACGTGCACGTCGACCGCCAGCGCGGCGCCTGCGATCAACAGAGCGGCTACGCCTGTCAGCAACGACAACCGTTGAGCGAGCAATCTTGTTTTCATGGAAGGCTCCTCGGGTTCGGGTGAGCGAGGAACGAATGATAGCAGCGGCGACCGCGTTGCGCGCCACTGCGCTTCGATCAGCGGCGCTTGCTCCGTGCGCGCTCCGCGCCTTGCGGCCCCTGCCGGGTAGCGAGAGCTTCCTGTCCTGCTCGATCTCATCGTGCAGCCACGTGCGGAACAGCGCGAGCTTCGCGGAGTTCGCCGTCCTCGCGGGATAGACGAGATAGTGCTTGCGCGCCGACGGCAGCTCGATGTCGAAGAGCCGAACGAGGACGCCGTTGCGCTCGTCGGTGCCGAGCAGCGTGGTGCGTGCCAGCGCAATACCCTGTCCTTCCGCCGCCGCCTGGATGAGGTGCGCCGAGTCGTTGAACATCGGTCCGCGCTCCGGCTCGGGCCAGTCGAGCCCCGCGGCTTCGAACCACGGCTTCCACAGCTCGTCGCCCGAGCGCAGCAACGGGTAGTCGGCGAGGTCCGAAGGACGCTGCGGGAGCCGGCCGTTCGCGATCCGCGGGCTGCACACGGGAAAGAACCGGTCTTCGAGCAGGAACTCGACGCCGAGGCCCGGCCATTCGCCGAACCCGTAGCGGATCGCCATGTCCGAATCGTCGTTCGCGAAGTCGATGTTCGCGCTGTTGGCGCGGACATCGAGATCGACGTCGGGATAGGCCGCGACGAATCGTCCGATCCGCGGCAGCAGCCAGCGCGCGGCGAACGACGGGACGACGCTCACCCGCAACTGTCGCGGGTTCGTGCGCGCGGCGATCTCGGTGACTGCCGCGGTGAGCTCGGCGAACGCCGTCCGCACCCTGCGTGCGAACCGCTCGCCCTCGTCGGTGAGACGGATCCCGCGCCCTGCGCGCTCGATCAGGCGAACTCCGAGATCGCCTTCGAGCGACTTGATCTGATGGCTGATCGCGCCGTGCGTGAGATTGAGCGATTGCGCGGCCTTGGTGAGGCTCTGCATGCGCGCAGCGGCCTCGAATGCCCGCAACGCCTGCATCGGGGGAAGACGGACGGCCATTGCCACGCCTCCTCTAATGTGAACCAAATTCACATGATGCCGGAAAACAAATCGATTGTCCCGGTGCGAGCCGTGCCCTTACGATCTGCAGCGTCGGACAACGACGAAGCGGAGGCAAACGATGACAATGTCGCTCACATTTATGGCTACCGGCACGGCCGTTTTTCCACGCGACGCGGGCCGCCTGCGCGTGCTTCGGTGCGCCGCCGTCCTGGCGGCCGCGGTGCTGGTCGCAGTCGCGGCGCCCGTATCGGCGTGCGACAAATCGGCCACGCCGGTTGCGAGCGCGTCGGGCGAGACGCGCAGCGCGGCGACCTTCACCGGCGAGTTCGTCAACGGCGCGCCCGTCTATCGGTTGCCGGCGATCACCGTCGTCGGCCGGCGGCAAGCGGACGTCGCGAAGACGCAGCGAAATGACGGATCGCCGCGTGCCGGCCGCTTGCGCGCGAGCGCCGGAGCAGCCGCGCCGGCGCCGGGCGGTAGCATCGCGAGCGGCAGCGCGCGACGTGAACGCGACCGAGCCGTGCATCGGATGACGCCGGCGAAATGCGCGCGCTTGATCGCCATCCGAGCTCGCGTGCGCCGCGCTCGCGGCGCCGCGCAGCGCCGCACTCGTCGGCGAAAGCGGACCGACAGCCGGGATTCAGCCTGCGGACAGCCCGGACCGCTATCGTCGGGATCGTGCGAACGCTCGGCACGATCCTGGCGGTTTTCATCGTCTCGCTGCCTGTCTCGGCGGCGGCGCAGAACTGCGGGTGGTCGCGCATCGACCACCTGCGTGAGCTACGACGCGTCCGGCGTCTGGAATCCGAATGTCTAGCGCGGGATCTTCGGGGTCCTGACGATCGCGGAAGTGGGCGGCGCGGTGTGGGAAGGATCCGAAACGCGCTTCGGCAAGACGATGTGGCAGGGCATCGATTCGGAAATCATCGCGCGGACTCGGCACGCAGGCCGGCAAGTACATCTTCACGCGCGCGCGGCCGAACGCCGGGGACAATCCCTGCCTGTGGTTCCAGGGCGGCTCCAACCATAGCTTCCCGAGCGGCGAGGCGTCGGCCATGGCGTCGCTCGTCACGCCGTACATTCTCGAATACGCGGGCGAGAACCCGGCCGTCTACGCGCTGCTGCTCTTGCCGCTCTACGCCGGCGTGACACGCGTCAAGAACCAGGCGCACTGGCAGACCGACGTGCTGGCGGGCTGGGCGGTGGGCGGGCTTTCCGGCTGGTACGCGCACAGCCGCGACGTCCCGATCATGATCGAGCTCCTGCCGCACGGGTTCCAGGTCGGCTACCGCCACACGTTCTAGCCGCGGGCGAAGCGCGCGCGACGTGGCGCTCGACAATCGACGCAGGCGGCTCGATGTCGGATACAGTACCGACCATGAGCGATCCTCGTCGTCGAGGACGACAAGCTCCTTTCCGAAGGGCTCGTCAGCGTCCTCTCCCACGCGGGCCACGCGGTCGATCACACGACCAGCGGCAAGTACGCCGATACGCTGCTCGGCCGGGAGAGCTACGATCTGCTGGTGCTCGACATCGGGCTTCCCGACATCGACGGCTTCGAAGTGCTGCGGCGGCTGCGCGCGCGGCGATCGGCGATCGGCGTCCTCGTGCTCACCGCGCGCGATGCGGTCGAGGATCGCGTGCACGGCCTCGATCTCGGCGCCGACGATTACCTGACCAAGCCGTTCTCGGTGGCGGAGTTCGAGGCGCGCGTGCGCGCGCTGCTTCGCCGCAACGCGCCGCTGGAACGCGCATCTCGGTCGGGGGGCTGACGCGTCGACGTCGCGGCAAAGCGCGTGCGCGTCAACGACAAGGCCGGTGGATCTCACGCCGCGCGAGTGGGCGCTGCTCGAAGCTCTTCCTCGCGCGCCCGGGCCGCGTGCTCAGCAAGGACCAGATCGCCGAGCGCCTGCTCGGAATCGACGAGCCGCTCTCCCCCAACGCGATCGAAGTGCACGTGTCGCGGCTGCGGACGAAGATCGAATCCGCCGGCGTCCTGATCCGCACGGTCCGCGGATTCGGCTACCTGTGGGAAGGCGCGCATGAGTGACGCGCCCGCGGCGCCGACGAGCCTCCGCCGGCAGCTGCTGATTTCCTGTCCGGCTCGCTGATGCGTGATGATCGTCGGGCGCCGCGCTCGTCACGTACTGGGTGGCGCTGCGCGCGGCGAACGACGCCTACGATCGTTCGCTGCTCGATCCGGTGATCGACATCGCCGACAACATCCGCAACGACGCACGGGAGCGCGCGTCGACTTGCCGCAGAAGGCGCTCGAGGCGCTCGTCTACGACCAGCTCGACACGGTGATCTTCCAGGTGCGCTCGGAGCGCGACGAGATCATCGACGGCGCCGCGGAGCTGCCGGCGCCGCCGGCGATCGCGCCGGGCGAGCACGTGTTCTTCGACGGCACCTATCGCGGCGCGCCGATCCGCGTCGCCGCGCTCCATGCGCCGAACGGCTTCGTCGTTCAGGTGGGCGAGACGCTGAACAAGCGCAATCGGCTGGTCCGCGAGATCCTGCTCGCCGAACTCGTTCCGACGCTGCTGATCGCGCGCGGCGTCGATCGCGCTCGCATGGTTCGGCGTCGCGCGCGGGCTGCGTCCGCTCGAGCACATGCGCGCGGAGCTTCTCGGGCGCTCGCCGCGCGACCTGCGGCCGATTCCACGAGACCGGCCTGCCCCGGCGAGATCGCTCCGGTCGTCGAAGCGTTCAACGGGTTGCTCGCGCATCTGCGCGACGCGAGCACGCTGCAGCAGCGCTTTCTCGCCAACGCCGCGCACCAGCTGCGAACGCCGCTCGCCGGGCTGCAGATGCACCTCGAGCTGCTGCTGCGCCGCGAGCTGCCGGCGGACGTGCGCATCGGAGGTCCAGCGGATGCACAGCGCGACCGTTCGCGCGGGCCGCCTCGCGAACCAGCTGCTCGCGCTGGCCAAGGCCGAGAGCGCGCCGGATCACGGGCCGGCCGCTGGAGGTCGATCGACCTGATGGCGGTCGGCGACGCCGCGGCGCGCGACTGGTTCTCGAAAGCGATCGCGCGCAAGATCGACCTCGGATTCGCGCTCGAGCCGGCGCTGATCGAGGGCGATCCGCTGCTGCATTCCGGAGCTCCTCGACAACCTGATCGACAACGCGCTGCGCTACACGCCGGCCGGCGGCGCGGCGACGGTCGTGCACCGGCGTGCGCGACGGCGCGCCGTACCTGAGCGTCGAGGATACGGGGCCCGGGATCGCCGCGTCCGAGCGGGCGAAGGTCGTCGAGCGCTTCTACCGGATCCCCGGCACGAACGGCGAGGGATCCGGCCTCGGCCTTGCCATCGTCAAGGAAATCGTCGACCGCCACGCCGGGAGCTCGAGATCGACGCGCGCGACGCGCAGCAGCGGCGCTCGGGTTCGCGTTGGCTTTCCGTCGGCCGGAGCGTTGCACAAAAAAAGCAGCCCCGCCGGATGACGGGGCTGAACGTGCGTGCGGCTCGAACTCGAAAGGCCTCAGTGTCCTTGGTACCCGTACGGGTCGAGTGACCGTAGGCGCCGTGCGATAGCCCGTACGTAGCCGCCGTATAGACGCGCGCCGTAGTAATACGGTCGCGCGTAGACCGGCCGCGGACAATACACGACCACCGGCGGCGCGACGTAGACCGGCGCCGGGTGTAGTAGTAGGGTGCTGCCGGAGCGTAGTACGCGGGCGCCGGCGCGCCGTACCCCGGCCCGTAATAGCCGCCGTAGTACCCTGAATTGGCGGCGATGCTTGCTCCGGTCAATGCGCCGACAGCGCCACCCACCCACGCGCCGTTGTGGCCGTTGACCGAGTGTCCGATCGCGGCGCCGATGCCGCCGCCAATGAGCGCGCCCAGCAGCGGGTCACCCTGCGCGGATGCCGTTGTCGAAAGGTTCCCGCGGCGAGCGCGGTTCCGAGCGTTGCGACCATCAAAGTTTTCTTGAGCATTGCGATCTCCTCATCTTTGGGCCCTGCCGATGGAGCCCGTGCGAGGGCTACGATGCGGATTCGTTGCACGTACCCAGTAACGGCGCAGCGTGCGATTGGTAGTCATACTTGCAATTTGTTACAAATGCACCGAAATGACCCGCTGGCGGCAGGGAAATGTTGCCTCTACAATCCATCGTTGAGAATTCACCCGCCCGCCCTCTGCATGGTCCGCCTCATCACGCCCGCCCAATATCGTCGATGCCGTGGAAGAACGGCGGCGGGATGACGACGAGATCGCGGCGCATCCCGGATGCGGCGCTGGAAACTTTCGGTGGCGCGTCAGCATCGCCGCGGTCGATCGCGAGGACCGTTCTCGCGCTTCCCGGGCGTCGATCGCAAGATCGTATTGCTCGACGGCCCGGGAATGCGACTCTCCGGCAGGGGCCACGACGCACTGATGCGGACGCCGTTCGAGCCCTATACGTTCTCCGGCGACGACGCGATCGATTGCCCGCTCGTCGGCGGGGCCGATTCGCGATTTCAACGCGATGTTTCGACGCGGCGCGGCGAGGGCGTCGCCGTGGTTCGCGGCGCGCGACTCCTGCCCGCGGATTTCCGGCTCGATTACGCTGCGGCCGGCGCGCACGCGTGCGCGATCGTCCGGCCTCCCCGATCCGCCTTGACGCCGCCACACCCTGCTCGTCGAGCGGCACCGGGCGCGGCGCGGCCGCTCGCGATCCGTCCGCTCGACGCCGAAGCGCGTCGCGCTCGCCGTGCGCATCGAATGTCGCATGAAGATCTTCGCCGCCGACGCGCTGACGCCGCGGATGGCGCGCGACGTGCGCATCGACATCGATGCCGGCGGCGTGATCGCGAGCGTGCACCGCGGCGCGCGGCCGAGGCGCCGAGCGCGTCGCGCGGCCCGCTGGTGCCCGGCATGCCGAATCTCCATTCGCATGCGTTCCAGCGCGCGATCGCCGGTCGCACCGGAGCGCAGGCGCCGACGGCGACAGCTTCTGGACGTGGCGCGAGGCGATGTACGCTTTCTCGAGCGCGTCGACGCCGACGCGTTCGAGGCGATCGCGGCGCAGGCGTACGTCGAGATGCTGAAGGCCGGCTACACGTCGCGTGGCCGAATTCCATTACGTCCATCACGATCCCCAGGGCAAGCCTTACGCCGATCCCGCCGAGCTCGCGCGGCGCATCGTGGCGGCGGCCGACGGCCGGCATCGGGCTCACGCTGCTGCCGGTCTTCTACGCGCACGCCGGATTTCGGCGGCGCGCCGCCGACGGCGGGCCAGCGCCGCTTCGTGCATACGCTCGACGTACTACGCGCGCGCTCGTCGAAGCGCTCGCGCGCGACGCGGCGCGCGCGGCTGGACGCTCGGCGTCGCGCCGCACAGCCTGCGCGCGGTCACGCCGGAGGAGCTCGCAGCGATCGTTGCGCTCGTGCCGCCGCGGCGCGCCGATCCACATCCATGCCGCCGAGCAGCGCGGGAAGTCGCCGCGTGCATCGCCTGGAGCGGCGCGCGGCCGGTCGAGTGGCTGCTCGACCAGCGGGCCTCGACGCGCGCTGGTGCTCGTCCACGCGACGCACATGACGGCCGACGAGACGCGCGGACTCGCCGCGAGCGGCGCGGTCGCGGGCCTCGCCCGACGACCGAGGCCGATCTCGGCGACGGCACGTTCGCGGCGCGCGCCTATCTCGACGCCGGCGGCGCGTTCGGCGTCGGCAGCGACTCGAACACGTCATCGATCCGTTCGCCGAGCTGCGGCAGCTCGAATGGTCGCAGCGCCTCGCGCGCGCAGCGCGCAACGTGCTCGCGCGACGGCGACGCGCCGGTCGGGCAGTCGCTCTACGCTGCGCGGCGGCGCGGGCGGCGCGCAGGCGCTGGCGCACAACCGGCGGCGCCATCGCGCCGGGTCGTCGCGCCGACCTCGTCGTGCTCGACATGCGACGATCCCGCGCTCGCGGGGCAGCGTGTCGACGACGCTGCTCGATGCGGCGATCTTCGGTCCGTGCCGCGACCGGTGCGCGACGTCATGGTGGGCGGCCGATGGGTCGTGCGCGACGGCCGTCATGCGCGCGAGGACGCGGTGCTCGCGCGCTATCGCGACGACGCTCGCGCGCTCGCGATGAGTGCCGATGAACCCGACGTTCGATCTGCTCGTCACCGGCGTGCATCTCGCGACGATGCCGACGGCGGCGCCGTACGGCGCGATCCGCGACGGCGCGCTCGGCGATCGTCGGCGATCGCATCGCGTGGGTCGGCCCCGAGCGCGATCTGCCGCGCGATGCGACGGCGCACGCGAGCTCGACGCGCGCGGGCGCTGGGCTGACGCCGGGACTCATCGATTGCCACACGCATCTCGTCTATGCGGGCAATCGCGCGAGCGAGTTCGAGGCGCGCCTTGACGGCGCGACGTACGCGGAGATCGCGCGTGCGGGCGGCGGCATCGCGCGACCGTCCGCGCGACGCGCGCCGCGAGCCGAAGAGGAGCTCGTTGCGCGCAGAGCGGGCCGCGGCTCGCGGCGCTCGCTGCCGAGGGCGTCACCACGGTCGAGATCAAGTCGGGCTACGGGCTCGATACGGCGAACGAGTGAAGCAGCTGCGCGCGCGCGGCGCCTGGCGCGAGACGTCGGCGTCGATGTCCGCACGACGTTTCTCGCCGCGCATGCGGTGCCGCCGGAATTCGCGGGCCGCGCCGACGAATACATCGATCTCGTTTGCCGCGAGATGATTCCCGCCGCCGCGCGCGAGGGCTCGCCGATGCGGTCGACGCCTTCTGCGAGACGATCGCCTTCACGCCGGCGCAGACCGCGCGTGTTCGATGCGGCGCGCGGCACGGGCTGCCCGTGAAGCTGCACGCCGACCAGCTCTCCGACAGGCGGCGGCGCGGCGCTCGCCGCCGAATTCGGGGCGCTTTCCGCCGACCATCTCGAATACACGACGACGCGGGCGTCGCGGCGATGGCGCGAGCCGGCACGGTCGCCGTGCTGCTGCCGGGCGCGTTCTACGCTCTGCGCGAGACGCGGTTGCCGCCGATCGCGGCGCTGCGCGCGCATGGCGTGCCGATCGCGATCGCGACCGACTGCAATCCGGGCACCTCGCCATGACCTCGCTGCTGCTGATGCTGAACATGGCGTGCACGCTCTTCCGCCTGACGCCCGAGGAGGCGCTGGCCGGGGTCACGCGGCATGCGGCGCGCGCGCTCGGACTGCGCGGATCGCGGCACGCTCGCCGTGGGCAGCGCGCCGATTTCGCGCTGTGGGACATCGGGCGCCGGCCGAGCTCGCGCTATCGGATCGGCGGCAATCCCTGCTCGGGCATCGTGCGCGCCGGACGCAGTCGAACGGGATCGACGCATGAAGCTCTGCGACGCTCCTCCCCGGCGACTCGCCGCTCCTGATCGACGTTCCGCACGCGGGCACGACTTGCCGGCCGGAGATCGCGCCGCGCTCACGCCGGACGCGCGCGACGCTGCCCGATACCGATTGGCACGTCGACAAGCTCTATGCGTTCGCGCGCGAGCGGGCGCGACGCTGCTACGTCGCCACGCATTCGCGCTACGTCGTCGACCTCAATCGCGATCCGTCCGGCGCGGCGCTCTATCCCGGCGCCGACAACACCGAGCTGTGTCCGACGCGCACGTTCGCCAACGAGGCCGATCTACGCGGGACGGCGGGCCCGGACGCGCGCGAAATCGCGCGCGCGGCGCGCGAATATTTCGCTCCCTATCACGCGCAGCTCGCGCCGAGATCGAACGGGTTCGCGCGCGACACGGCCATGCGATCCTGCTCGACGGTCATTCGATCCGTGCGCGAAGTGCCGCGTTCTTCGCCGGGCGGCTGCCCGATCTCAATCTCGGAACGGCGGATGGCGCGAGTTGCGTGCCGTCGTTGCAGGCGGTCGCAGTCGTGATTGCCGGCGCCGCGGGATTCACGCAACGTCGTCAACGGTCGCTTCAAGGGCGGATACATGACGCGCCAGTACGGCGGCCCGGCGCGCGGCGTCCACGCGCTGCAGCTCGAAATGGCGCAGGCGTGCTACATGGACGAGGCGCCGCCCTATCCCTGGGATGCGCGGCGCGCGCGGCGCCGCTCGTCGCGGTGCTGGAGCGGCTCGTCGTCTCGCTCGTCGGATGGCGAACTGCGGGATGATTCGATGATTCGGTTCTACACGGACGCCAGCGATTCGACGCGTATCTGCTCGCCGATCGGTTGAACCAGGCGGGTATCAAGCGCGCATGTCTTCAACGAGCACGCCTCGAGCATCGCCGGCGAGGTGCCGCCCGAGATGGCACAGCCGCAGGTCTGGCTCGAGCGGGAGGAGGATCGCGAGCGTGCCAAGACGTTGTTGCGGACGATGGAGGCCGAGGCCGGGGGGGCGGAGACCGACATTGCGCGGGATGCGACGAAGATTCTCCGGCAAATTTGGATCTGTGCTGGAAATGCGGCGCCTCGATCTGAGCGGCGCTCCCGATCAGCCGCCCGCCTGCCCGAGGCGCGCAGCGATCGGAGCGGGCGCCGCGCCGGCGATCTCCGCCGCCATGTCGCCAACCGTGCCGGCGGCGAGCAGCCGGCCCGCCGGAACTTCGACCGCGAACCGGCCGGCCACGCGCGCGGCGATCATCGCCGCTTTGAGCGAATCGCCGCCGAGCTCGACGAAGGTATCGTCGGTGCCGATGCGATCGATCCCGAGCACCTCGACCCAGATCGCCGCGAGCGCGATCTCGATCCGAGTGCCGGCCACCTTCAGCGGGCCAGCGCCATCGGGCCGGTTGAGTCCCGGCGGCGGCAGCCGGAGCCGATCGGTCTTGCCGTTCGGCGTCCGGGCATCGCGTCCATCGCGACGAACACGGAAGGAATCATGTAGTCCGGGAGCACGCGCGCGATCGCCTCGCGCAGCTTGCGCGCCCGATCGGGGGTGGCGCCGAGGCGGCGAATAGGCGATCAGCCGGGCTCGCCGGCGCCATTTCCCGCCCGACGACGACCGCGTCGCCGATGCCGTCGATGGCGCGCAGCGCGTTCTCGATTTCCGCGACGTCGACGCGGAAGCCGCGGATCTTGACCTGGAAATCGCGGCGGCCGACGTGGACCACGTAACCGGCCGGCAGCCTGCGGCCGAGGTCGCCGGTCAGGTAGATGCGCCGGTCGCCGCCTCGGGGTCCGGCAGGAACGCAGCCTGCGGTCGCCTCGGGCGTCGCGCCAGTACCGGGCGAGACGTAGCGGCTGCTGACGGCGATCTCGCCCACCTCCCCTGCGGCGACCGCGCGCCCGCATCGTCGAGCAGCAGGAAGTCCTTGTCCGACGCTGTGAAAAGCCGATCGGCAGCTTGCCCTCGATCACCTGGGTGCCGTGCGGGACCAGCGCCCAGCACGCCGTCAGGCATTCGGTCGGTCCGAACCCGTGCGAGAGAACGCAGTGCGGCGGGAAATGCCGGTTGAATAGTCGAGATCTAGCGCAGCATCGGCTCCCCGCCCACCGCCAGCACGCGGACGCTGGAAACTCTCTTCTCGCCAAGCGCTGTCCATGAAGATGCGGAAGGACGTGGGGAGGCGCGCATGATCGTGACGGCGTGTCCTGCAGCCATGCCGGCAGGCCGCCGAAGCCGTCTTCCGTGCGTCGAAGGGCAGCACCGCCGCGCCGTTGAGCAGCGTGCCGTAGATCGTGCGCACCGCGCTGGCAAAGCTGAGCGAGGCGGACAGCACGCAGCGGTCGTGCTGCGCTGATGCCCCAGCCATTGCGTGTGGTTGCGGGCGTCGGCGAGGAGGGTGCGCTGGGTGTGCATGACCCCCTTCGGCCCGCCGGTCGAGCCGGAGGTGTAGAGGATCATCGCCAGGCTGTCCGGCGCCGGATAGTTGCCGAGGTCCGCATCCGGTAGCGCCTGATCCACGGCGTCGAAGCGGATCAGGGTCGATCGCGACGTCGCCGCAGAGTTGCCGCGCGTAGCCGGCGGTTGCTCGCGTCGGGCACCATCAGCGTCGCGCCGGAGTCCGCCAGCATGTACTTCAGGCGATCCGCCGGGTAACCCGGTCGAGCACGACGTAGAATTTCCCGCCTTCAGGACAGCCATGATCGCGGCGAGCGCCTCGCCGCCGTGCTCGAACAGCAGCGCCACCGGCTCCGGCGCGGATGCGCGGCCGGGAAAGGATCGCGCGCGCCAGGCGGTTCGCGGTCGCGTTAGAGCGACCGGGTAATCGTAGCGCCGCGTTCCTTGAACGGCCAGACGGTCGCCGCCGGCACGACCTGCTGCTCGAAGCGCTGCGGGAATCGATTGCAGGATGTCCGCGTCGCCGAAGGGCCGAAAGGCCGGCTCGGGCGGAATCGGGAAGCGTCGCTAACAAGTCTCATGCCCAGCCGGTCTCGCCCTCTGCGCGCGCCAACGCTGAAGCCCATTCCGCGACTCGGCGATGTCTGATCGTACGCGGTCACGCGGTCGTCATGGGCGCGACGGATGTCGCGGTCTGCATGCCGCAGCCGCGCAATCTCGCCCCCACTGCACTGATGGCGCTACGGCACGCTGACCGCGGCGACCTCGCCGTCCTCCTCCTGCTGCGCCGCGCATGGCCCGGCGAGGCCGCGTACCCGAACCGTCCGATCAGGATGATCGTTCCCTTCGCTCCCGGCGGCGCCTCCGACGTCATGGCGCGCATCATGGCGCCGAAGCTCGCCGAGTGCTCGGTCAGCAGATCGTCATCGAGAACCGGTCCGGCGCGTCGGGCAACATCGGCATGGAGGCCGCCGCCCGGGCGGCGCCGGACGGCTATACGATCTTCCTCGGCAACATCGGCACGATTGCGATCAACCCCGCGATCTTCGAAGTCTCGAGGTCGACCCGCTGCGCGACTTCATCGCGGTCGCGCAGAGCGACGTCCCGAGCATCCTGGTCGCAACCCGCGGTCCCGGCGAACACCGTCGCCGAGTTGGTCGCGCTGGCGAAGGCGAACCCCGGTGAGCTCAATTTCGCGTCAACGGGTCGGGCGCGCTGAGCCGGCTGGAAATGGAGCGCTTCAGGCAGGTGGCCGGCCTGGACGTCGTGCACGTCCCCTACAGGGGAGGCGCAGGCCCCGCGGTGACCGGGATGCTCGGCGGCGAAACCCACGTGATGTTCGTCTCGCTGGCGTCCGTCGTGAGCCTCGTCCAGGCGGGCAAGCTCAAGGCGCTCGCCGTGTCGACTGTGCGGCGGATCGATGCGTTGCCGCAGGTGCCGACGATGGCCGAAGCGGGATTCCCCGAGATGGTGAGCGGCGCGTGGCAGGGCGTCTTCGTGCCGGCCGGCACGCCGCGCCCGATCGTCGACAGGCTGCATTCGGCGCTGCTCGCGACGCTGGCATCGCCCGAACAAGGCAGCGGCTCTCGATGCGGCATGCGATAGTGACCAGCGGACGCCCGAAGAATTCGCTCGGGTTCGTCGGCTCGAAATGATCCGCTGGGGCAAGGTCGCGAAGGAATCGGGCGCGACGGTCGACTGATTGCCTTCGATCTGCGCGCATGCGGAACCTCGTGCGCGAGGTTCATGCTCCGACCTTTATCGGCGGCTCCCCTCGAGGTACGAGGCGACTGCCGCTGCAGTCGCGTGCGCCGACTTGATGCAGTCGCCCACCGAAACGCCGCCGCGGTAGCTCGCGCAAAAGCGCAGTCCGGGCAGCGCGGTTTCGGCGGCCTCGACGCGGGCGAGGCGCCCGAGGTGCCCGAGGTCGTATTGCGGGATGGCCCGCGGCCAGCGCGTGATCTCGGTCCACAGCGGCGTGCTGCGGGCACCGACCAGTGCCGCGAGCTCCGCGTGGACGATACCCGCGAGCTCGGCATCGGGCTTCGCCGGCAGTTCGGGATTGCGCCGGCCGCCGATGAACGACGTCAGCAGGACCGAGCCCTCCGGCGCGCGGCCGGCGAACATGCTGCTCGAGAAGAGCGTGCCGAGGATCGATCGCTGCTCCTTTTTCGGCACGAGGAAGCCGAAGCCGGCGAGCGGGTGCGCAATATCGGCACGCCGATAGGCGGCCGCGACGCTCGCGATCGGCGCGTAATCGATCGCGGCGAGCGCGTCCGCCGCGGCGGCGCGAGCGCGCGCGAACGAGCGTGCCGGCGGCCCCGGCGCCGACTGCCAGCACGATACCGCGCGGGCGCGGCGCGCGAAGGCTCGCCGTCGCGCGCGTCACCTTCCACGGTGTAGGTGCCGTCGTCGTTGCGCGCAAGACGCGCGACGCGGGCGCCGGAGGTGACGCGCGGCAGGTGGCCGGCCAGCGCGTCGGTGAACGTCTGCATGCCATTGCGAACGAAAAGCTGGCGGCGACGTTCTTCGCCGTTTCCGCGTTCCGTTTGCGTTCGCGTGCGCCGGCGATCTGGCCCTTGATCAGTCCGCCGTACTTCTGTTCGAGCGCCAGCAGTCGCGGGAATGCCGCGGGCACGGAGATGCGTTCCGGATCGCCCGCGTAGATGCCGGCGACGAAAGGGTCGATCGCGTAATCGAGGAACTCGTTGCCGAGGCGGCGGCGCACGAATGCCGCGATCGATTCCTCGACGCCCGCCGGGGTCGGCGCGATGAACGGCTCGCGCATCAGTCGCAGTTTCGCCCGGAGCGAGAATGCGCGGGTCGTGAGGAAGGCCGATGGCGACGTCGGCAGCGCCAGCAGCCGCCCGCCGCGCACGATGAAGCGTGTGGCGGCAACCGCGCTGGCGTCGCGCCGTTCGGACGAGATGCCGAGGTCGGCGAGCAGCGCATTGATGAGGGGTGTCGTGTCCAGTGTGCTGTTGGGTCCCGTTTCGAACACGAATCCGTCACGTTGGCGAGTGCCGATCACGCCGCCGGGACGCGGCGCGGCCTCCAGCACTTCCACCGTCAGGTGCTGCTGCTGCAGCCGGAACGCGGCGGTGAGGCCCGAAATACCGGCGCCGACCACGATGACGTCGACGAGGCCGTCGGGACCGGCAGGAATGCGTGCGGTGTCGTTCATGGGATTGCAGAGCGGGAAAGGGCTGACGGCAGGCCGTTGGCGGCGAGCTGATCGGCGCGGGCGATCGCCGTGGCGAGCTCGCGCCGCGCGGCCGACGCGGCGGGCAGTTGCGCGAGAAGCTGCCGCCAGTAAGCCGCCGCTGCGCCGGGGTCGCCTTGCTCAGCGCGGCGCTGCCTGCCATTTCGAGCGCCTTGCGGTGTGCGGGCTCGAGCGTGAGCGCGCGTGCATGAGCTCGCGCGGCTTTCCGGCGAGCGAGCCGCCCTGCGTCATGCCGAGCGCGTCGGCGTATTCGCACCACACGGTCGCGTCGCGCGCGACCTTGGCAGACACGGCGATCGCCTTGGCGTAGGCCTCCGCCGCGTCGGCGAACCGATCGCCGTCGAGGTCGAGCCGCGCGAGCAGCACCCAGCTGCGGCCGTCGCGCGGCGAGCGTCGAGATGCGCGACGAGCGCCGTCGCGGGCTGCTGCCGGGCTCGCGGCCGCGGCACGTCGACGCCGGCTCCGCGGCAGCATCGCGCGTCGCCGCGGCCGGGTCACCGAACAGCGCGTAGAGCGCGAAGGCGAGGGCCGGCAATCCGACGCCGAGGCGCGATGGCGGCGCCGCCGGGGCGCGCGCGGTTCGCGGCAGCAGGATGGTCGTCGCGTCGGCTTCGGCGAGAAACCGCCGCTCGAGATCGTTTTGCGACTGCCGGTACTCGTCGTCGGCCAGTGCGCCGGCGGCGAGATCGCGATCGAGGTCGGCGAGTGGCTGCGGTAGATAGACGTCGAGCGTTGCCGCGGCGACGATGCCGACGCGGACGGCGTGTGCGCGCGCCAGCAGCCGCGGCAGCACGAAACCGAGGGCGACGCGGTCATCGCGAGCGGCGATGCCCCAGAACGTGAAGATTCGGCCATCCGGAGGCACGCCGAATTATCCCGCGCGCGGAGACGGACCAGGCGAGCACCGCCGCCATTATCCCGCAACGGCGGCCGTGGACATGGCGAGGTCGCGCTCCGTGCGCGGCTGAACCCGCCGATGCATTGGTGCCACCGCGCGGTGCCGCCGGCCACGCCGCCGCGTGCTTCGCCTTGATCGCGTCGTCGAGGATCTTGATGCCCTCCTGCGACGCGGCGACGGAGTTGGCGAGCGACTCTTCCACAGCTCCGGATTGTGGAACGACGCGCCGTTCGCGGCCGTCCACCACTCCCAGTTCGCGTGCGCGTCGCCGTGCTTGGCGCGCGCCGCCTTGAGCGCGTCCTCGCGCACGCCGACGAGCTGCGCCTGGCCGAACCTGTCGATGAGCTGCGCGAGCCAGAACTCGGCGTTGCGCACCTTGCCCTGGTAGTGCGCGTGACAGCGACTCGATCACGTACTTCGCCTGGGTCTCGTTCCACTGGCTGTGGCACTGCAGGCAGGTCTCCTTGAGGTAGTGCTTCGGATTGGTCTGCCAGTGCGACGTGTAGAACTTGCCGGTCTTCGCGTCCTTGACCTTCGGCATGTGGCACGACGCGCAGTCGACGCCGGCCTTCTCGTGCTTCGAGTTGTAGTAGGTCTCGACGTCCGGATGCTGCGCCTTCCACAGCGCGGCGCCGGTGAACTGGTTGCGGAAGTCGCGGAACTGGATGTGGTCGTAGGCCTTCAGGATGTTGTTGACGTCGACGAACGGGAAGTAGTTGGTCCGCTTGTCGGCCATCGGGATCGGCTTCGCCGGTGTTCGGATTGAAGCCCGGGTTGCAGTTGTACTCGACGTGGCACTGCCCGCACTGCAGCTTGCCGTCGTAGCGCTCGAGCAGCGCCGATCTTGCGCGTGAAGCCGCGCACGCCCATGTCCTTGACCTCGACCTTCGTCTTGCGCGCGTCCTGCGAGTAGAGCGTCGGGAAATCGGTGCGCGTGACCGACGTCGATCAGCGCGTCGCGGACGATCCGCGGCTTCGCCGCGTGCGGGTCGTGGCAGAAGATGCAGTTGAGCGAGTGGTTCGACGCCTTCGCGAGCTCGACGACCTTCGACGTGCGGCTCCACTTGGCGCTCGGCGCCGGGTCGCCCATGTACGCCCAGTCGAGGATGTGGTCCTGCGTCTTGCACGACAGGCACACCGGATTGGCCGCGGCGGCCGTGCCGGGCTTGAACGGCTTCTGGTCGGTGTTGTCGGGGTACTGGTCGACGACGACGTCCATCACGTTGAAGTCGCCGGAGCCAGCGAGGTAGCGCCAGCCTTCCTTCGGCGCGAAGCGGCCGCCGAACGCGCGGTCGACGACGTACTGGTCGAGCAGCGCGAACGTGTGCGAGCGCGGCAGGTTGTGCTCCTTGGTGAATCCGTGCGGCGATCATCAGCAGGTCGTACGCCGGATCGGGCGCGGGGCCGGCCATCTGCTTCTTCTCGAAGCGCGCGGTGCGGTGCCAATCCATCTGCGCATAGGACTTGTACTGGTTCTGGTGGCAGCCGCCGCAAGTGGCGAGATCGGTCTTCGTCGTCGGCCGCTTCGACGCGTCGGCCAGGTGCTCGTCGGTGCCGTCGTGGCAGTTGTTGCAGGCGACGCCCTTGTGCTTGCCCGCTTTCGTACAGCTCTTTGACGGGCGCGTGGCAGCCGAGGCACGGCGACGCGTCGAACGCTGCCGATTTCCTGGCCGGCGCTTTCGCCGGGGCGGTCGCCTGCGCCGTTTGCGCGGATGCGGGGAGTGCCGACAGCGCAACAAGCGTCAGGGCCAGAGCGCTGACAACGGGCGCGAGGACGCGAAGGCGCGCGAGGTTCATCTGTTTTCTCCCCCTGTGGCGAACAGACTACGGCGCAGTTGGAGGTTAGCAGCGAACCGAGCGAGGCGACAGCGCGTTCTGCACGCTTGTTGATCGACGTCAAACTGCGCGGCGCGCAAGCCGCGCCGATCAGGGCAGCGCGCGATCGATGACGACGGCGACGCCCGTCGCGCCGATCTTGACCGGCCGGCGAGAAGCCTTCGAGATCGCCGCCTGCGGCGTGGCGTTGCCGGATTTCGACACGCGCGCGCCGACGACGACCGACGGGAAATTCGACAGCGCGAAATCTCGGCGTCATCGCCATCGAGTCGTCGAGCGTGAACGTCAGCCGGCAGATCCTTGACCTGCTTGCGCAGGATCGCGAGCGGCATCTTCGGGCCCTCGCGCGGCGCGCGCGAAGATGAACACCGTGTCGGTCGGCGCGGCCTTGCGCGGCGAGCGCCGGCGCGAGGCTCACGGTGCCGGCGATCGTCGGCGCCGGACGCCGCTGGCGCGGCGTCGCCGCGGTCGTCGGGCGCCGGCGGCGCGGCGGCGCGGCTGCGGCGCGCCGGCACGGCGCGGCACGCGTCGGCGCCGTCGGCGCGTCGCTGCCGCTCGAGGCCGCCGAGCTCGCGCGCCTCGGCGATGCTCGCGTCGATCGAGCTCGCGAGCTGCGAGTCGGGCGGGACCGTCGCCTTCAGTCCGCTCCCAGTAGGCGACCGCCTGCTTGTAATCCTTGCGGTCGAACGCCGCCGTGCCGGCGAGCGCCAGCGCCTTCCAGTGCGTGGGATCGGCTTCGAGCGCGCGGTCGATCAGCTCCAGCGGCTTGCCTTCAATCCGCCTTCTGCGTCGCGCCGACGCGCGTCGGCGTAATCGGCGAGGAGCTCGGCGTTGTCGGGAATCGAGCGTCGTCGCGCGTCTCGAACGCGGGGACCGCGTCGTCGTAGCGATTGAGCGCGTAGTAGGTGTGCGCGAGCATCGACCCAGCCTTCGGCGTTGTCGGGTTCCTTCTCGAGCTTGCGCCGCGAGCTTGGCGGCCATCTCCTCGATCTGCTCGCGGCGTCACCTCGTGCTCGGCGCCTTCCGGCGCTGCCTTGGCGACGCGCGCCGTGCCGGCGCGAACGCTTCGTGGTTGCCGAGCGCGACGTACAGCACGAGCGCGGCGATCGGCAGCGCGCCGGCCGAGGATCGCCGCGGTCCACGCGGCCGATTGCGACGGCGCGGCGCGCGGCGCGATCGCGGCCGACCGTCGAGTCCTCGAGCACGCGCTGCTCGAGCTCGCGCCGCGCCTGGTCGTAGTGCTCGCGCGGCATCACGCCGGTGGCGAGGTCGGCATCGAGCTCGCGCGAACTGATCGCGCAGGATCGCGACGTTGGACGCTTCGCGCGCGATGCCTCGCGGCCTGGCGCCGCGCAGCAGCGGCACGAGGACCCACGCGAGCGCGACCGCGACCATCGCCGCGGCGATGAGGACGAACGGCGATCACGACGCGTCCTTCGCGCTCGTCGCCGGCGAGCAGGCGCGCGGCGCGCTCGCGCTCCTCGGCGCTGAGCGCCGGCGCGTCGGACGCGGCGCGGCGCGCGCGCACCGTGCGCGCGAGCACGATGAACCCGATCAGCACGAGCAGCGCCGGCCCGCCCAGAGCAGCAGCGTCGTCGCCTTGACCGGCGGCTGGTAGAGGACGAAATCGCCGTAGCGCGCGACCATGTAGTCGACGATCTCGCTCGTCGGTCTTGCCGGCGGCGATCTGCTCGCGGATCTGCCGGCGCAGGTCCTGCGCGAGCTCGGCGTTGGAATCGGCGATCGTCTGGTTCTGGCAGACGAGGCAGCGCAGCTTTTCGGAGAGCGCGACCGCGCGCGCCGCCGCGACGGGATCCTTCTCGGTCGGCACCGCGTCGGCGGCGAAGCAGCAGGATCGGCGAGAGCGCGATCGCCAGCAGCGACGAGCAGCAGCGCACGCGCTCAGCGCGACGCTCGTGCTCATGACTTCTGCAGCTCGCGCACGAGCGGCAGGATCTTCTTCTGCAGCGCCTCGGCGGTGATCGGGCCGATCTGCTTGTAGCGGATCGCGCCCTGTCTTGTCGATGACGAAGGTCTCGGGCACGCCGTAGACGCCGTAGTCGATGCCGACGCGGCCGTCGCGATCGACGACCGAGACGTTGTACGGATCGCCGTTCTGCGCGAGCCAGCGCTTGCCCGGCGGCGGGCTCGTCCTTGTAGTTGAGGCCGACGATCGGGACGATCTTCGCCTTGCCGAGCTCGACCAGCAGCGGATGCTCGTCGCGGCACGACACGCACCACGACGCCCAGACGTTGAGCAGCCAGACCTGGCCCTTGAGATCGGCGGGCCCGAGCGTCTTCGCCGGCTCGTGCAGTTGCGCGAGCGTGAACGCCGGCGCCGGCTTGCCGATCAGCGGCGAGGGCACTTCGCGCGGATCGCGCCAGAGGCCGACGAGCAGGAAGCCGACGAGGACGACGAAGACCGCGAGCGGGATCAGCAGCTTCTTGCTCATCGTCGCCTCAGTTCCGCACCGCGGCGCCGCCCGTCGACCGCGGCATCGCTCGCGCCGCGACGCGCGACGCGATAGCGGCGATCGGAGAGCGCGAGCAGGCCGCCGAGCGCCATCAGCAGGCAGCCGCCCCAGATCCAGGTGACGAACGGCTTGTGATAGACGCGCACGCTCCACGCGCCGCCGTCGACCGGCTCGCCGAGCGACACGTAGAGGTCGCCGATCAGCCTGTGCTCGATCGCCGCTTCGGTCATCGGCATGCCCGCCGGCGTTGTAGACGCGCTTCTCCGGGTTGAGCGTGCGCGACGTGCTCGCCGTTGCGGCTCACGTCGAACGCGCCGCGCGCCGCGCGGTAGTTCGGGCCCGCGCACGTCGGTCGTGCCGTCGAAGCGGAGCGTGAACCCGCCGACGGCGATCGTGTCGCCGACGTCCATCCGCACGTCGCGCTCGGTCTCGTAGCCCTTGACCATCGTGACGCCGACGATGAACACCGCGATGCCGAGGTGCGCGACGATCATTCCCCAGTAGCTGCGCGGCTGGCGCGCGAGCTGCGCGACGACGCCGCCGCGCACGCCGCGGCCGCGCTCGCGCACGTTGACGACGGTCGACGCGACGATCCACGAACGCGAGCAGCAGGCCGAAGCTCACCATCGGCGTCCACTTGCCCGGCGGCGAGCGGCAGCGACGAGCGCGGTGACGACGCTCACCGCCGAGCGCCCAGCGCAGCCGCTGCCACAGATCGGGCAGCGGCGCCTGCTTCCAGCGCGCGAGCGGGCCGACGCCCATCAGGAACACGAGCGGCGTCATCAGCGGCACGAACACCGCGTCGAAATACGGCGGGCCGACCGAGATCTTGCCGAGGTTGAGCGCGTCGAGGAACAGCGGATACAGCGTGCCGAGCAGCACCGAGCCCGCCGCGGCGATCAGCAGCACGTTGTTCGCGAGCAGCATCGACTCGCGCGAGACCGGCGTCGAAGCGGCCGCCGCCGCCGACCTTCGGCGCGCGCAGCGCGAAGAGCGCGAGCGAGCCGCCGATCACGAGCGCGAGGAACGCGAGGATGAAGATGCCGCGGCGCGGATCGGTGGCGAACGCGTGCACCGACGTCAGCACGCCCGAGCGCACGAGGAACGTGCCGAGCAGCGACAGCGAGAACGCGCAGATCGCGAGCAGCACCGTCCACGCCTTGAACGTCGCCGCGCTTCTCGGTGACCGCGAGCGAATGGATCAGCGCGGTGCCGACGAGCCACGGCATGAACGACGCGTTCTCGACCGGATCCCAGAACCACCAGCCGCCCCAGCCGAGCTCGTAGTACGCCCACGCAGCTGCCGAGCATGATGCCGCAGGTGAGGAAGCTCCACGCGAGCGTGGTCCACGGCCGCGACCAGCGCGCCCACGTCGCGTCGAGCCGGCCGCCGAGCAGCGCGGCGATCGCGAACGCGAACGCCACCGAGAAGCCGACGTAGCCCATGTAGAGCAGCGGCGGATGGAACACCATGCCCGGATCCTGCAGCAGCGGATTCAGGTCGCGGCCGTCGGCGGCGCGGCGGGAACAGCCGCTCGAACGGATTCGACGTGAGCAGCATGAACAGCAGGAAGCCGAACGCGATCGAGGCCCATCACGCCGAGCACGCGCGCGACCATCTCGTCGGGCAGGTGGCGGCTCTTGAGCGCGACGGCGAGCGTCCACGACGCCGAGCATCAGCACCCACAGCAGCATCGAGCCTTCGTGCGAGCCCCACGTCGCGGCGATGCGGTAGTGCAGCGGCAGCTGCGAATTCGAATTGGTCGCGACGTTGAGCACCGAGAAGTCGTTGGCGACGAACGAGCACGCGAGGCAGCCGAACGCGAACGCGACGAACAGGAACTGCCCTGCGGCGAGCGGGCGCGCGAGCGCCATCCACGCGGCGATGCGCGCGCTGCGCGCCGACGAGCGGCAGCGTGCCGAGCAGCGCCGCGAGCAGCAGCGCGAGGATCAGCGCGAAATGTCCGAGCTCGGGAATCATGGGGCGTTCCTTCGCGTCATGGCTTCAGCGTCTTCGCGGCCTTCTCCATCGCCGCGCGGGCCTGTGCGCCTTGTCGACCGCGGCGGCGGCCTCGGGCGGCATGTAGTTCTCGTCGTGCTTCGCGAGCACTTCGGTCGCGTGGAACACGCCGTCGGGGCCGATCTGGCCCTGCGCCACGACGCCTTTGCCTTCCTTGAACAGGTCGGGAAGGATGCCGGTGTAGACGACCGGCACGGTCTTGCGCGGTGTCGGTGACGTTGAAGCGCACGGTCAGTCCGTCGGGCTCGCGCGTCGAGGCTCTTCTCCACGACCATGCCGCCGATGCGGAACGCGCGGTCCCTGCGGCGCCTCGTTCGCGGCGATCTGTCGTCGGCGAGAAGAAGAACACGAGGTTCGACTGGAACGCGTTCAGCACCAGCGCCGCGGCGACGCCGAGCAGCAGCACGCCGGCGCCGATCCACGCGAAGCGGCGGTGCCGGGGCTTCATTCGGCGCCCTGCGGTCGCCGCGGATCGGTTGTCGGGCTCGGTCGCGTCGAGCGCGCCTGCGCGAGCGCGGCCTTGCGGCGCGCGCGCGAGCAGCGAGGATCTCGACGACGACGACGAGCGCCGTCGACGCCGTACGCGCCCCAGACGTAGAAGCCGTAGCCGCCCATCGCGAAGAAGTGCGCTCATGCGTCGCTTCGCACCTCCGGCAGCGCGGCGACCCAGCCGCTGCCGCGCTCGCGCTCGACATGATGGCGCGCACGCGCACGAGCGCGACGGCGATCGCGTAGAACCACGCGGCGAACGCCATGATCAGCATCCCGGTCAGCATGATCGCCGCCATCTTCGGGCGCCTTGGTGAGGCTGACCGACGAGCCCTGGTGCAGCGTGTTCCACCACTGCACCGAGAAGTAGATGATCGGGACGTTGACGACGCCGACGAGCGACAGCACGGCGCACGCGCGGTCGGCGCGGCGCGGGTCGTCGATCGCGTTGCGCAGCGCGATCACGCCGAGATAGAGGAAGAGCAGGATCAGCTCGGAGGTCATCCGCGCGTCCCACGCCCAGTACGTTCCCCACGTCGGGCGGCCCCAGAGCGCGCCGGTCACGCAGCGCGATGAACGTCATCAGCGCGCCGGTCGGCGCGATCGCCTGCGCCATCATCGCCGAGAGCCGCGTGTTGAAGCCGAGCGCGAGCGCGCTCCAGCCCGCCATCACGACGTAGAGGAACATGCACATCCACGCCGCGGGCACGTGGATGAAGATGATGCGGTACGCGTCGCCCTGCTGGAAATCGGTCGGCGCGACGACGAGCCCGATCGTAGAGGCCGATCGCCGCGAGCACGGCCGCGGCCCACGCGAACCACGGGATCAGCTTGCCCGGCGAGCGGGTAGAACGTCGCGGGCGACGCGTAGCGGAACCAGTTGATCGAGCCATGATCAGCTGTAGCGACGAGTACGGAGGTCAGTTCAATCGAGCGCGATGCGCACGGCGGCGGCGGCGGCGAACGGCGCGCCGACGATCGCGATGAGCAGTCCCGCGCCGAGCAGCGAAAGGTTCGCGTCGACGCCCGAGGCCCGCGCGCGCCGCATCGACCGCGCCCGCGCCGAAGATCAGCACCGGAACGTACAGCGGCAGGATCAGCAGCGCGAGCAGGCTGCCGCCGCGCGCGCAACCCCAGCGTCAGCGCGGCGCCGATCGCGCCGAGCAGCGACAGGATCGGCGTGCCGAGCAGCGAGCGCCGCCGTCAGCACGACGAGCGCGTCGCCGTCCATCGCGTACTGAAGCCCGAGCAGCGGCGCGAGCAGCGCGACGGGCAGGCCCGTCGTCAGCCAGTGCGCGAGCGATCTTGCCGAAGACGAGCGCGACCAGCGGATAGGGCGACAGCGCGATCTGCTCGAGCGTGCCGTCGGCGTAATCGGCGGCGAAGAGCCGCGGCAGCGACAGCAGCGACGCGAGCAGCGCCGCGACCCACAGCACGCCGGGGCCCATCGTCGCGAGCAGGTTGCGCTCGGGCGACGTGGCGAGAGGGAAGAGCGAAACCACGATCACGTAGAACAGCAGCTGGACGCCGAGTTCCGCGCGCGAGCGCAGCGCGAGCTTCAGATCGCGCGCGAGCGCCCAGCGCACGCCGGGCAGCACGGCGTCCGTCGCGGCCGGGGTCATCGTGGCGGCGGCGGCGCGTGCATCGACGCGTTCAGCGCGAGCGTCAAGCGAGCGCACGCGCGGCTGCGGGCAGGCCGAGCGGCGCGTGCGTGGCGGCGACGGCGATGCCGCCGCTCGTCGAGATGCGCGCGCGAGGACGCGCGCGAGCAGCTCGGTGCCGGCGGCGTCGAGCGCGGTCGTCGGCTCGTCGAGGATCCACAGCGGCCGCGGCAGCAGCGTGAGGCGCGCGAGGCCGATGCGCCGGCGCTGTCCCTGCGACAGCACGCGCGCCGGCAGCGTGCGCTGGCGCGCGACGCGACCGCGTCGAGCGCGCCGCGCGATCGCCTCGCCGGTCGACCGACTCGCCGGCGAGCGCGAGCAGCGACGCGAGGTTCTCCTCGGCGGTGAGCTCGTCCTTGAGCGCCGGGAGATGTCCCGCGAAGGCGAGCGCGCGCGCGCAGACTCGGGATCGAACGGCGCGACGCGCCGCGCCGTTCCAGCGGATCTCGCCCGCCGTCGGGCGCGGACAGCCCGGCGAGCATCCGCAGCAGCGTCGTCTTGCCCGTGCCGTTGGCGCCGGTGACCACCAGCGCCTGCCCCGGCATCGACCCGAAACGACAAGCCCGCTGAACAGAGTCGCGAAGCCGCGGCGCGCGGCGAGTTCTGGGCTTCGAGCATGGGGCGTGGGAGCGGGCCGGAATGGTGACGGCGACAGCGGACCGCGCCGCGGCGGAAACGGCTGCCGCGATTATAGCGGACGCCTCCCGCCGACTTTGCGCAGCGTCAAACGCACCCGGCGTGCCGAACCGCGCGACGCTGGCCTCGGCCCTCGGATTGCCACCGCATCGGCTATGATGCGGACCGTACCGTCCCGAGGACATTCCCATGCCGGACAAGGACATCCGCGCCGCCTCGCTCGAGTATCACCGGCAATCGCCCGCCGGGCAAGATCTCGGTCACGCCGACCAAGCAGCTCACCAACCAGCGCGATCTCGCGCTCGCCTACACGCCCGGCGTCGCCGCGGCGTGCGACGAGATCGTCCGCGACCCGGCCGAGGCGCGCAACCTCACCGCGCGCGGCAACCTGGTCGGCGTCGTCACCAACGGCACCGCGGTGCTGGGCCTGGGCGCGATCGGCCCGCTCGCCGCGAAGCCGGTGATGGAAGGCAAGGCGGTGCTGTTCAAGAAGTTCGCCGGGCTCGACTGCTTCGACATCGAGGTCGAACGAGCGCGATCCGGACAAGCTGGTCGACATCATCGCCGCGCTCGAGCCGACGTTCGGCGGCATCAACCTCGAGGACATCAAGGCGCCCGAGTGCTTCTACGTCGAGCGCAAGCTGCGCGAGCGGCATGAAGATCCCGGTGTTCCACGACGACCAGCACGGCACCGCGATCATCGTCGGCGCGGCGATCACCAACGGCCTGCGCGTCGTCGGCAAGGAGCTCGCGAAGGTCAAGCTCGTCTGCTCCGGCGCGGGCGCCGCGGCGCTCGCGTGCCTCGACCTGCTGGTGAGCCTCGGCATCCAGCAGCGAGAACATCTTGGTCGCCGACATCGCCGGCGTCGTCTACGCAGGGCGCACGCGAGGAGATGGACGACAACAAGGCGCGCTACGCGCAGGAGACCGACGCGCGCACGCTCGCCGACATCCTGCCGGGCGCCGACATCTTCCTCGGCCTCTCGGCGGGCAAGGTGCTGAAGCCCGAGTGGCTGCGCGAAGATGGCGCGACAAGCCGCTGATCCTGGCGCTCGCCAATCCCGAGCCCGAGATCATGCCCGACCTCGCGAAGGCGGCGCGGCCCGACGCGGTGATCGCCACCGGGCCGCTCGGACTTCCCGAACCAGGTGAACAACGTGCTGTGCTTCCCGTTCATCTTCCGCGGCGCGCTCGACGTCGGCGCGACGACGGTCAACGAGGCGATGAAGCTCGCCACGGTGCGCGCGCTCGCCGATCTCGCGATGGCCGAGCAGTCGGACATCGTCGCGCCGGCGTACGGCGATCGAGAACCTGCGCTTCGGCCCCGAGTACCTGATCCCGAAGCCGTTCGATCCGCGGCTCATCGTGAAGATCGCGCCGGCGGTGGCCAAGGCGGCGATGGACTCCGGCGTCGCGACGCGGCCGATCGCCGACTTCGACGCGTACCGCGAGCGGCTGCACGCAGTTCGTCTACCACTCCGGCCTGCTGATGAAGCCGATCTTCACCGCGGCGAAGAAGGACCCGAAGCGGATCGTCTACGCCGAAGGCGAGGACGAGCGCGTGCTGCGCGCGGTGCAGGTCGTCGTCGACGAAGGGCTCGCGAAGCCGATCCTCGTCGGCCGGCCGGCGGTGCTCGAGCGGCGGATCGAGCGCTTCGGCCTGCGCCTCAAGGCGGGCACCGATTTCGAGGTCGATCAATCCCGAGTCACGACCCGCGCTACAAGGCGTACTGGACCGAGTACCACCGGCTGACGCGAGCGCAAGGGCGTCTCGCAGGAGTACGCGCAGATCGAGATGCGCCGGCGGCACACGCTGATCGGCGCGATGATGGTCCACATGGGCGACGCCGACGGCATGCTGTGCGGCACGTTCGGCACGCACACGATGCACCTGAACTTCGTCGACCAGGTGATCGGGCTGCGCAAGGGCGTGAAGATCTACGCCGCGATGAACGCGCGTGATGCTGCCGACGCGCACGGTGTTCATCGCCGACACCTACGTCAACGCCGATCCGACCGCCGAGCGAGATCGCCGAGATCGCGCTGCTCGCCGCCGAGGAGATCCGGCGCTTCGGCATCACGCCGAAGGTGGCGCTGCTGTCGCATTCGAGCTTCGGCACGCAGCGACCATCCGCAGGCGAAGAAGATGCAGCGAGGCGCTCGCGCTGATCAACGCGCTCGACGCCGGACCTCGAGGTCGACGGCGAGATGCACGGCGACGCGGCGCTGTCGGAAGAGGTGCGCGCAGCGCGCGATGCCCGATTCGCGGCTCAAGGGCGAGGCGAACCTGCTGATCATGCCGACGCTCGACGCCGCCAACATCTCGTTCAACCTGCTCAAGGTCGCGTCGGGCGACAACGTCACGCTCGGCCCGATCCTGCTCGGCGTCGCGAAGCCGGTGCACATCCTGACGCCGTCGGCGACCGTGCGCCGGATCGTCAACATGACGGCGCTCACCGTCGTCGATTGCCAGGTGGAGCGGCAGTCGCAGGCGGGCTGAGGCTTCGGCGGGCGCGCGGCCGTCGCCTCACTGCAGATAGACGTACAAGCCCATGATGGGCGTGGCTTGGTCGTGTCGTATCGGCGCCTCGGCAATGCGCACGGCCGTGAATCGCGCTGCGTTCGCCAGGCGGCGGACATAGGCTTCGGAATGGGCGTAGCGCAGGCTCGGCAGCAGCTGGAGCTCGTGGCCTGGCTGAGGGAGCTCGACGGTGAAGGCCAGGCATCCACCCGGTTCCAGGATCCGTCGCGCCGACCGAAAGATGGAAGCCATTTCGCCGACATAAATGAAGACATCGGCTGCCAGCATGAGGTCGGGGCGCATTGCCGTCGACTCGAGAAACGCGCCGATCTCCGCATGGATGAGCTCGCGATAGACGCCGAGCTTGCGCGCCTCTTCCAGCATCGCGCTGGAAACGTCGACGCCGTCGACGACATCGGCTCGAGGCGCAATCAGCGGCCCGCACAACCCCGTTCCGCAGCCCAGGTCGAGCACGTGCCTGTATCGCTTTCCCGAGTCGAGGAGCGGCTTCAAAAGCGCTTCGAATCCGCGATACCCGAGGGTTTGCACGACGTGCGACTGGTAATCGGCGGCATAGTCGTCGAATAATTCTTCGACATAGCGTCGGGGTGGCGCCGGCGGCGCATTTCCATCGCGCGTCGCGGCGAGGTAATAGCCATTGAGCTCCGGATCGCCGCCGAGCGCGAGCGCCTTTTCGAAGCAGCGGGCTGCTTCGTCGAACCGTTGCAGCTCGCGCATCAGGCTGCCGCGGTCGCTCCAGGCTGGCGCCCAATTCGGGTCTTCCTGCAAAGCCCGATCGAAGGCTTGCAGAGCGTCGTTCACGTTGCCGAGCCGAAGATGGACTTGACCCAGGGTCAACCACAGAGGCACTTGCTGCGGCGACAGCGCAAGCGCCTTTTCCAAGGCGTCTGCCGCAGCCTGCCAATCTCTTTGCGCTTCGTTGGCAAGACCCAGACAAACCCACGCCTCGGCAAGAGAAGGATCGATAGTGATGGCTTCACGCAGGACGGGAATCGCCGCTTCCCACTGGCTGAGGCGAAAGAGAGTGATGCCCAGATTGCGCAGCACCGAAAGCCGGCCCGGAGTGAGGGCCTCGCACTCTTCGAAGCAGACGCGCGCCGGGTCGAGGCGGCCGCCTTCGAAATGCTCGACGCCCTCGAGGAACAGCGCGCGCGACTGCGCGAGCTGCTCGTCGGTCGGAGTCGCTCGATCAGTCAAACGTCACTTGCGCAGCTTCGCCAGCCAGTATTCCATCTGCTTTCCGGCGGCCTCGCGACCTCCAAGGCCGAACGAGAGCGCCACTGCAACTGCAACTGCGCCGAAGGTCAGCAGGAACGCGAGGTTCACGATGTCGTCCGCGATGCCCATCGCGCGCAGCCCCATCGCGATCACCAATCCGAGGATGGCAACGCGGGCGATGCCGGCGAGCCCTTCCGAATGCGTCGTGTCGGCGCGTCGAATCGCGTCGTGCACGACGTTCGCGAGCCAGAACCCTATGGTGAGGATCACGGCGCCGAGAAGCACGTTACCGCCGAATCGGATGAACAGCGTGATGACGTCGCGAACCCCGGTGAACTCGAGGCGGTTCGCGGCCTCGACGGTCGCAAACAGCATGGCGAAGAACAGCACGAGAAAGGACACCAGCTGCGAGGGCTGCATCCCGCCGGCGAAGACGCTTGCAAGTCCGAGTCTCTCCGGGAGCGTGTCGAAACCAATGCTCGCCAACAGCCGCGCGAGCAGTCTGGCGGCAAACCTGGCTACGTAAAAGGTGACGACCAGGATCAGCGCCGCGGCGAGGATATTCGGAACCGCCGCCAGTATCTTGCCGAGCATGTCGGTCGCCGGTCTCGATATCGATTCGATCTGGAGCACGTCGAGCGCGGCGATCAGCGCGGGCACGAACACGAAGATCAGGACGACGGTGCCGATGACTTGCGAGATGCGCACAGAGGCATCGAGCCCCAGGCGATGCGCACCCTGATCGGCGCCGGCAGCGGCGAGGATGTTGGACACCAGCCCGGCGAGCACCTTCCCGACCAGCCATCCGACGAAGCCGATGACGAATGCAGCGAACACATTGGGCAGCATGGCGAGCGCCTTGGCCACCATTGCCCTGACCGGATCGAGCAAGCCGCTGAGATTGTAGGCGTCGAGGATCGCCGGGAGGAACAGCAGGATGACCAGCCAGAAGAGCATGTTTCCGACGCTCCTGCGCATCGGTTCCATCCCGGCACTCGCCGAAAGCTTTTCATCCAATCCGCTGGCGTCGAGCACGCGATTGACGATGGCGCGTACCGCAATCGCCGCGAGCCACGCGATGAGCACGAGAACCGTCCCCGCCACCAGGTGCGGTATGTAACCCGCGATCTGCCTGACCAGGACCTCGAACGGGCCGGAGGCGAGCACGAGGTCGAGCGAGTTGAAGACCCCGATCAGCGTTACCAGAATGATCAGCCAGAAGGCGCCGGTGGCGAAGCCCGACTCGAGGTCGAGCTTCTGCTCGGTGGTCTCGGCGATCCGACTGTTGAGCCGCGCAACGCCGAGCAGCCTGCGGACGCCGCCGCGCACTACGACTGCGAGGATCCAGCCGATGATGAGGATGGCGAGCGCACCAAGGATGCGAGGAAGCTGCACCCCGAGCGCGAGTTCGAGCGAGCTACCGACCGTGGAAAAGTCCATGTTGTCCCCTCCCCAGGAGATCGTCACAGATGACGAGAAGGCGTAGGAGAGTGCTCCCAACTTTCTCGATTGTCCAGCCACGCCGCGAAGCGGCCGCGTTGGACGGATAACCGGCTTTGAAAGCGCCCCGCGCCGTCGGTATAAGCTGCAAATGTCTGCCGAAAGGGCTCGCGCAGCCGCCTGACTTGCAACTCGCTTTCGCGGAGCGCAACATTCGCCCGGCGCTTTCATCAGGAGGATCCGTCATGCGCGCAAAGCTCCTCGCTGAATTCCTCGGCACGTTCTGGCTCGTGCTCGGCGGCTGCGGCTCCGCGGTGCTCGCCGCGGCGTTTCCCCAGCTCGGGATCGGGTTCACCGGCGTCTCGCTTGCATTCGGCCTCACGGTCCTCACCGGCGCCTATGCGCTCGGGCCGATCTCGGGCGGCCATTTCAATCCAGCCGTGTCGCTCGGGCTGTGGGCGGGTGGCCGATTTCCAGCCGCGCACATCCTGCCGTATTGGATCGCGCAGGTTGCCGGCGCGATCGTCGCCGCGGCGGTTCTCTATTTCATCGCGAGCGGCCGCGAGGGGTTCGACGTCTCGGCGGGCTTTGCTTCGAACGGCTTCGGCGCGCTCTCGCCCGGCAAATACAGCATGGGCGCTGCGACTCGTCACCGAGGTCGTGATGACGTTCATGTTCCTGATCGTCATCCTCGGCGCGACGCATCACCGCGCGCCCGTCGGATTCGCCGGCATCGCGATCGGGCTCGCGTTGACGCTGATTCACCTCGTCAGCATCCCGGTCACGAACACGTCGGTCAATCCGGCCCGCAGCACGAGCCAGGCCCTCTTTGCCGGGATGGCGTATGTCCAGCAGCTGTGGCTGTTCTGGGTCGCGCCGCTCGCCGGCGCGGCGCTCGCCGGCTTCGTCTACCGCGCGATGATGGAGGGCGAGAGCGAGCCGCCGGTCGTGGGCCGGTCGTCGTAAGAAGCGAGGTCAGGAAGCGCGCAGGAAGCGCGAGCAGCTCCGCGCAGGTCTCGTCGGGGACCTGCTCCGCGGGGTAGTGGCCGCAGGGCAGCATCCGTCCGCGCACATCGCGGGCGCGCTCGCGCCACGCCTCGAGCGGCCGGTAGCTTCGATTGACGTGGCTGCGCTCGCCCCACAGCACGAGCACCGGCATCGCGAGCTTGACGTCGAGATCGGCCGCGTCGTGCTCGAGGTCGATCGAGACCGTCGCGCGATAGTCTTCGCACACCGCGTGGATGTTCTCCGGCGTGCAGCAGCGAATGTATTCGGCCAGGGCTTCCGGCGTGAACGCGCCCATTCCCACGCCGGGCTTGTCGAGCTTCTTCCGGATGTAGCGCTCGAGACCGTACGCGATCAGCATCTGCTCGGGATAGTCGTACGGTTGCGCCATGAAGAACCAGTGATACGAATCGACGGCCCACGCTTTCTTGATGTTGTTGAGCACGTGGTGCGTCGGAACGATGTCGAGGAACGCGACCTTCGTCACGCGCGCCGGATGGTCGAGCGCCATCCGATGCGCGACGCGCGCGCCGCGGTCGTGCCCGCAGACGTGCCACGCCGGATGACCGAGCGCCGTCATCACCTCGACCTGATCGTTCGCCATCGCGCGGAACGAATACCCGGCGTGATCCGGCCCGCCGTCGGGCTTCGAGCTGTCGCCATAGCCGCGGAGATCCGCAGCGACCACGGTGAATTCCTCGGCGAGACGCGGCGCGATCTTGTGCCACATCGCGTGCGTCAGCGGGTTGCCGTGCAGCAGCAGCAGCGGCGGACCCGATCCCCCGTGGCGCAGGTTGATGCGGGCGCCCGACGTGTCGATCTGCGCGTGCGTGAAGCCTTCGAACATGGGGGCGGTCAGGGCGCGCGGGCGTCGCGCAGCAGTCGCGCGAGCTCGCCCACGTCGGGCAGCTCGTCGATGCGCCAGACGAGATCGATGATCTCGCGCGCGCGCCTGCTGTCGAGCCCGCCCCACTCGGCGCACTGGCGAAATTTGTCGGAGAGCTCCGCGTCGGTCATCGGGTTCGCCGGGCTCCCTTTGCCGAAGTCCGCCGCGCCCCGGACCGTCGTGCCGTCGTCGAGCTCGACTTCGACGATCGTCGTCATCTTGTCGAAGCCCGCGGCCTCGGCGTCCGGGTGCACGCCGAAATCGATGCGCTCGATCAGTGCCTGCACGTCCGGCCGGTTGACGACGCTGTCGGTGAACTCCTCGAGCCCCGCCTTGCGCTCGAGCAGCAGGATCGCCATGCAGAATTCCATGCTGAATTTGGCCTGCAGCTCGTTCTTCGGCCGGTGATGGATGAGCGCGTTGGGCATGTTGTGATTCGTGCCCACCTTGACCCGGCGCACGCGCTCCGGCCGCAGGTCGTGGCGGTGAATGAGCTCGAGCATCACGCTCATTCCCGGGTGCGTGAGCGAGCCGCTCGGGTGCGGCTTGATCGACACGCCCGGCGATGCGAACGTCCACGGCTTGCCGAGCTTGCCGGCGATCGCCTCGGCGCTGTAGCCGCCGCCGGCCGCGCGGAAGAAGCCGCGATCGGCTTCGAGCGCGATCGGCGACGCCGTGAATCCGAGCGCCGCGATCTCGGCAGCGACGAGTCCGCTCTCCGCTGCGCGGCCCGCATGGAACGGCTTGGTCATCGTGCCGAAGTTCTCGCGCAACCCTGCGGCCTGGCTCGCACCGATTCCGAGTGCGCGACGGGTGGTCTCGACGTCGAGCCGGAGTAGGCGGGCGGCGCCCGCGGCAGCCCCGATCGCCCCGCACGTCGCCGTGCTGTGGAAGCCCTGCTGGTAATGCCGGGGGAGGATCGCTTCGGCGACCTTGCATTCGACTTCGACGCCGATCTGATAGGCGGTCATCATGTCGCGGCCGCTTCGATGATCGCGCTCTGCCAGCGCCAGCACGGGGGGCAGCGCGGGCGCGGTCGGATGCGTGAGCAAGCCGTAGACGCGGTCTTTCGCGACCGCGAGCTGCGTGTCGTCGTAGTCGTCGGCGTGTATCGCGAGACCGTTCGCGAACGCGGCGAAGCGCGCAGGCAGACGCGTGCCGGTGCCGATCACGACGCTGCCGTGCTCGCTCGCGAGACCGAGCGCCGCGAGGTAGCGCTGCGCGATGCGTCCGGTCTCCGACACGGAACCGGCGAGCGCCAACCCCAGGCCGTCGAGCACGGAGCGCCGCCCGAGGTGTGCGACATCGGGTGGAATGTCCTGCGGCCGCGTCGAGACGATGAAATCGGCGACGTACGCGGTGAGCGAGGATTCGACCATGGCGTTGGCTTCCTTCAGTTGATCGGAACCGATGCGCGCCGGCGAGCGAGCGCGAGGCGCGCGGCAAGTCGCACCGCCTGCTCGAGCGCGCCGGTGCTTGCGATGCCCTTGCCCACGATGTCGAACGCGGTGCCGTGTGCCGGTGTCGTGAAGACGGTGCGCAAACCACCCGTCACGGTGACGCCGCGATTGAAGCCCTTGAGCTTGGTCGCGATCTGGCCCTGGTCATGGTACATCGTCAGCACGCCGTCGTAGTCGCCGGCGAAAGCTTTGAGGAAGACCGTGTCCGCGGGAAAAGGCCCGCGGCAGCGAATCCCGCGCGCGGCGGCGCTGGCCACGGCCGGCGCGATCAGCTCGATCTCCTCGCGACCGAACAGCCCCCCTTCGCCGCCGTGAGGATTGAGCGCGGCAACGGCGATGCGGGGCTCGGCGAAGCCGGCATCGCGCAGCGTCGCGTCCGCGAGGGTGAGCGCCTGGTCGATCCGCTCGGGCGTGATCTGGTCGAGCGCGGTGCGCAACGACACGTGCGAGGTCACGCGCGACATCCACAGGTTGTCGAGAACGTTCATCTCGCCGAAGAAGCCGGCGTGGCGCGTCAGATGCGCGAACATCTGGTGCTCGTCGTTGAAGCGCCATCCCCCGGCGTGCAGCGCGCCCTTGTTGAGCGGCGCGAACGTGATGCCCTCGAGGCGCGAGGCGAGCGCGAGCTCGATCATGTACGCGAGCGTCTCGCCGGCGATTCGGCCGGCCTCCGGCGACACGCGCCCTTGCGGCATCGCGCGCGGATCGGCGTTCTGGAGGTCGATGACGGGCACCTCGGGTCGCGACCAGTCGACCTCCTCCGGCGTGGGCCACGTTCGCGTCTCGAGGGTGACGCCGGCATCGCGGGCGCCGGCTTGGAGCACGCGGAGGTCGCCGACGACGAGCAGCCGCGCGACGGCGGCGAGGCGCCCGTCGGCGAGAATGCGCGCACATTGCTCCGGACCGATGCCGGTCGAGTCGCCGAGCATCAGTCCGAGCAGCGGCCGGGAAGTGTCTTCGTGGCTCGTCATGCCATTCTCGCCTGCGTGAAACGATTGATCAAAACGATCATCACGAACGTGATGACCAGCATCGACACCGACAGCACCGCGATCGGCCCCCAGTCGTTGCTTTCGCGCAGGTCGAACATCGTGACCGAGATCGTCTTCGTGCGGGCGGTGAACAGCAGGATCGTCGCGGAGAGCTCGCGGATGCTGCCGATGAAGATGAACATCCACGTTGCGATGACGCCGTTACGCACGAGCGGCGCCGTGATGTCGAAGAGCGCGCGCAGCCGGTTGGCGCCGAAGATCCGGCCTGCGTCCTCGAGCTCGGGATGAACCGACCGGAGCGACGACGCGATCTGCTGGTAGCCGACGGGAAGCTCCTTCGTGAGGTAGGCGAGGAAGATGATCGACAGCGTCCCGTACAGGATCAGCGGCGGATGCGTATAGCTCAGGAAGAGCCCGACGGCCAGCACGATGCCGGGTATGGCGACCGGGGCCGTTGCGAGGAACGCGAGATGGCGGTGCCCGCGGACGAGCTGACGCACGCTCAGATAGCCGACGATCGTGACCAGCAGCGTGCCGGCAGTCGCGGCGGCGACCCCCAGCACGAACGTGTTCTGGAAGGCGAGCCGCGTCTGGCTGAACTCGAGGAACACGAACCGCCAGTGCTCGATGCTCAGGTTGGCGAGCCCCATCGGCGCCGACCAGTTGCGCACGAAAGCGGTGCGCAGCAGCACGCCGTAGGGCAGGACGATCGAGCAGCCGAGCACGACGGCGAAGAAAGCGAGCGCCGGAACCTTCCACGCGCCGAGGCGCACGAGGCGCACGCCGCCTCCCTTGCCGCCGACGATCGAATAGCCGCGCCGGCCCATGATCGCCGTCTGCGTGCGCAGCAGCGCGACGGTGATCAGCAGCAGCGGCAGCGACGCCGCCGCCGCGAGTCCGAGCCGCGGCGGGAACTGGAACAGGCTCCAGATCTTGGTCGTCATCGTGTCGATGCCCGCAGGCAGCGCGAGGATCGCCGGCGTCCCGAACAGCGTCATCGACTGCAGGAACGCGACGATGAAGCCGGCGAGCATTGCCGGCGCCGCAAGCGGGAGCGTGATGTCGAGCGCGGTCCGCCAGGCGGGCGCCCCGAGGATCGACGATGCGTCCTCGAGGTCGCTCGGGATCAGGTCGAGGCTGTTCGCGACGAACGTGAACACGTACGGAAACGTGTACAGCGCCATCACGAACACCATCCCTCCGGCGGAAAAGATGTTGACGAGAGGCGTCGTCTCGAACGGCTTCACGCCGAGCAGCGCGTAATACGCCTGGTTGATGAGTCCCGCGTTGGGGCCGCCGAGCAGCACCCAGGCGAACGCGCCGAGAAAGGGCGGCGTGACGAACGACGCGAGCACCAGCATCCGCAGCAGCCGCTTCGCCGGCAGGTCGGTGCGCGCGACGAGCCACGCCATCGGCGCCGCCGTGACGACGCACAGCACGCCGACGGCGGCCGACGTCCAGAGCGTCGTCATCAGCGGCTTCACGAACGACGCGTCGACGAAGAGCTGCCGGTAATGGTCGATCGTGAAACGGCCCGCGTCCCCGGTGAGGCTCGTGTAGGCGAGCCAGGCCATCGGCAGCACCACCAGCGCGGCGAGCAGCAGCGCAAGCAGCGCCGAGAACGGCAGCGTCCAGTCGATGAGGCGCCGCTGTCGCGCGAGCGGAAGCGCGGCGTCTGCCGGGGTCGAGAGCACCGTCAATTGCCGAATATCGCCGTGTACCGCTTCTTGATCTCGTCCACCTGCGGCAGCATCGCCACGGGATCGTCGGGCAGCATCTTGATCTGCGCCAGCGGCGTTCTGTTGGCCGGCTCCTTGACGTCGGGATGCACGGAGCGCGTGCCGCCGGTGTCGACGGCCAATTGCTGCGTCTTCGCCGTGTACAGGAAATTCTGGAACACGCGTGCCGCGTTCGGATGCGGCGCGTCGGCGAAGATGGCGGTCGGCGAGGTCACGAACGGCGTGCCTTCCTTCGGGTAGATGATCTTGACGGGGCTCTTGGCGTCGATCTCGATGAACATGTTGTACTCGTTGCCGTCGACCATCACCGCGCGCTCGCCGCTCGCGATGCTCTTGGGCGTCGCGGTCGTCGACTGCAGCTGCTGGACGCCTTGCTTCGACAGCTTCTCGAGGTAATCCCAGCCCAGGACCTTGGTGATCGCGTAAGTGCCGGTGAGACTCGTTCCGCTGTAGCCGGGGTGCGACTTGACGAGCTTGCCCTTCCACTTGGGATCGAGCAGATCCGCGTAGCCGGCCGGCGCGTCCTTGGCGTCTACGAGGTTCGTGTTGTAGCCCATCACGGACAGCGTGGCGCGCCACGCCGCGTAGTAGCCGTCGGGGTCCTTGAATTGCGCCGGAAAGCGCTTGACGTCGGGAGGCACGTGCGTCGCGAGCCACTTCTTCTGCTTCCAGAAGATGAAGTGGGACGCATCCGACGAGTTGACGACGTCGACGTTCTTGATGTTGGACCCGTACTCCTGGTTGATGCGCTGGAAGACGCGCTCGGAGCCCGAGCGCTCGACGTCGATGTCGATCCCCGGATATTCGGCGCGGAACGCCTTCGCGATGACTTCGGCGACTTTCACGTCGACGGACGTGTACCAGACGACCTTGCCTTCCTTGGCCGCGGCCGCAACCATCGCCGGCGTCGTCTCCTGCGCGGCGGCGGATCCCGCCATCGCGAGCGCGAGCAATGGTGCGAGCAGTCTGATGCTGAACGTGCGCACTTGAATCCTCCTGTGGGGAAAAGGGTCGTCCGTGGGGCACTATGCTAGCGCACCAGGCCCCGGCAGCGCTCGGGCTTGAACCGGACCGCCACCGGCGCGCCGGGGGGAAGCGCGAGGCTCGCGGGCGCGGCGACCATGACTTCCTGTCCGACGTCGACGATGTAGTCGCGATGCGCGCCGAGGTACGCCGCGCTGCGGATGACGCCGGGGACCGTGTTTCCCGCAGTCCCCGCCGCCAGCAGCTCGATGTCGTGCGTCTTCACGCAGAAGCTCATCGGATTGCCTGTGGCGGCGAATTCGCCGTCGCCGATCTCGAGCAGATGGCCGCCGAGCTCGACGCGGTGCCCGCCCGCATGCGTCACCGTCAGCACGTTGCTGCCGCCGATGAAGCGCGCGACGAATGCGGAGTTCGGGCGCTCGTACACGTCCTCCGGCGTGCCGATCTGCTCGATGCGGCCCGCATTCATGATGACGATTCGATCGGCCATCGTCATCGCCTCGATCTGGTCGTGCGTCACGTAGATCGACGTGTACTGGAACTCGTCGTGCAGGCGGCGGATCTCGAAGCGCATGCTGCCGCGCAGGTTGGCATCGAGGTTCGACAGCGGCTCGTCGAGCAGCAGGATGTCGGGCTTCGGCGCCAGCGCGCGGGCGAGGGCGACGCGTTGCTGCTGCCCGCCGGAGAGCTCCGACGGATAGCGCTCTCCCTGCGCGGTGAGCTGCGTTGCCGCGAGCAGGACGTCGATGCGGCTCTGCATTTCGGCGGCGCCCATCCGCTTCATTTTCAGCGCGTAGCCGACGTTCTGCCGCACCGTCATGTGCGGCCAGACGGCGTAGCTCTGAAAGATCATGCTCATGTTGCGCCGCTCGGGAGGCACCACGGCGCCGGGCGCCGAGACGATCGCGCCGTTGACGCGGATCGCGCCGGCGTCCGGATCGAGAAACCCCGCGATCATTCGCAGCGTCGTGGTCTTCCCGCAACCGGACGGCCCGAGCAGGCAGACGAACTCGCCGTGGTCGATGGCGAGACTGATCGTGTCGACCGCGACGACGCCCAGGTAACGCTTGGTCAGGTTTTCGAGCGCGAGGGTGGCCACGTTCGGCTACGAAACCGAAGATTCTTGTCATCGATTGTCTTCCCAGTCTAACGTGTAAAGTATTTGGCGAGCCGGCCGAGGTTGTACACCACCGCGTTGCCGGCCAACTGCGCGGGCCCCTCCGCGGGCTCGCGGACGCGAGGCGCACTCTGCCATGAATGAGGCACGCGAGGTTGGAATGGATGTCACCGTGGTCGTGGTGCCGAGAGAGCGTTTCAGCGCAACCGAAAGGTCGCTGACGAACCTTTTCGCCAATACCCCGCCGGTCAGATTGATCTACGTCAGCGCCGGCGCGCCGTCTTCCGTGCAGCGTTACCTCGAAGCCGCGTCCGGGAAAATGCAGTTCCGATTGATCACCACCGGGTATCTTTCGCCCAATCAGGCGAGAAATGTCGCATTGCGCGAGGTATCGACCAAGTATGTCGTGTTCGTCGACAACGACGCGCTGGTGACACCCGGCTGGCTCGAGCGCCTGGTTCGATGCGCCGAGGACACGGGCGCCGCAATCGTCGGCCCTCTGTACCTCATCGGCGAGATCGAACAGAAACGGATCCACATGGCCGGTGGCACGCTGCATTTCAAGGAGATCGACGGGAGGAAGATCGCCTACGACGAGCACCGCCTGGTCGACGTTCACCTGGATGCTTTGTCGGCGCCGTTGAAAAGATCGGAATGCGACTTCGTCGAATTCCATTGCATGCTCGGCCGAACCGCTTTTCTGAAGGATCTTGGGGAATTGGACGAGGGCCTGCTGAGCCTTCACGAGCACATCGACGTGGGCTGGGCAGCGCGAGCCGCCGGCGGAGCCGTGTTCGTCGAGCCGGCCGCCGTCGTCACGTATTTGCCTCCGCCGCCATTCGAGTGGTCGGATCTGCCCTATTTCATGCTCCGCTGGTGCGACGACTGGTCCACCGTGTCGCTGGAGCGCTTTCGGCAAAAGTGGGGCGTCGCCGCGACGCGTCACTTCGGAGACGAGGACGCGAGCCCCGAGCGTGAGGATACCGGCGTTGGATTTGCGCGCGCCCACCGCCGCCGCGCGGCGGGCCTCCAGATAGGCGGCGGTGCGAACGGGAAGTTCGAGTCGGCCAACGATCAGGCAAGCCTCATGGTTGCGCTGTTCCAATCGGTGGACCGCGACCGCTTCGATCTCGCATTGACCGGCGCCGACGCGCTCGAGGTCGACGCTCGAGCCGGTCTCACGTCGCACGCGACGCTGGAATTGTTGCCTGCCTTCCTGCGGCGAGGCGAGACGGAACGCTTGAACGTGCTGTTGCGCCCAAGCGCGCCCAGGCGCGCGGTCGACCCCGCGCTCATCAGAGTGGAGCTCGACCTCGAGCAGCTCTCCGACGTCGAGCCCTACGCGTTTCTGGTCGTCGAAGGTGGCGCGGATCGACATGACGCATGGCTGGCGATGGACACGGTGACGCGGCAGAGCGCGGCACTTCTGCGCCGGATTCGCGCCGCCGGCGTGCCCGGCGGTGCCGCGAGCTTCTGCCGGATCGCGGGAAGCCTGGAATTCCAGACGGAGGCCGACGCGGCCGGGCCCGCTCGTGTGGGGCTCCTCAAGGGCGTCGCCGGCCGGGTCACGACAGCCATGGAGCTCGACGGTTGCGCTGCGTTGCCGCATCTGTGGTCGAGCGAGATTTACTGACCATGGATACACCGGATCGCGCGCTGAACCTCGCCGTCGCTGCGACGTTTTCTGCGGGGCCCATCCAACCCGTGCTCGCCTTCTGGATGGACGAGCTCGGGTTGCCGGCGCGCATTGAACTGGCGCCTTATAACCAGCCCTTCCAGGAGCTCCTCGACCCGGCGAGCTTGTTGTCGTCCAACGTGCAGGGCGTCAACGTCGTGCTGCTTCGACTCGAGGATTGGCTCACCGCAGATCCGAGCGCTCGTCGCGGTGAAGCCGACGGGACCGCGCGACACGGTCTCGAGCAGAAAGTGGCGGATTTCATCGAGGCGGTTTCGGCGGCCGTTCGCCGGTCAGCGGTCTCGTGGCTGCTGGTCGTTTGCCCGGCCTCCCCGGGATCGATGCGAACTCGGGGCAGTCCGCATTCCTCACCGAGCTTGAAGGGCGCCTCGTCGACGGTTTGTCGGATGTCGCAGGCATCGACGTCGTCACGAGCTCGGCATTGACGAGCGCGTATCCCGTGCGCGACGGATTCGATGCGCACGCCGATGCGATCGCTCACATTCCCTACACGACGCGGTTCTTCGCGGCGCTCGGGACCATGGTGGCGCGGCGAATCCACAGCCTGAAAGAGCCGAGCTACAAGGCGATCGTCGTCGACTGCGACAACGTGCTTTGGACGGGGATCTGCGGCGAGGATGGGCCGCGCGGTGTGGAAATCGATTCCGACCGGCAGCACATTCACGATCAGCTCGTCGCGCTGCACGACCGCGGCATCCTGCTTTGCCTGTGCAGTCGAAACAATGAGGCCGACGTGCGCGCTGTCTTCGAGCATCGGCTGGAGATGCGCGTTCAGCTTCGCCACTTCGCCTCGATACGATGGAACTGGGCGCGGAAGTCGGAGAACATCGTGGCCATTGCGCGAGAGCTCAATCTTTCCCCCGATGCGTTCGCTTTCGTGGACGACGACGCAGTCGAGTGCGCCGAGGTGAGGGCCACTCGACCGGACGTTCTGACGATTCAGCTGCCCCGGAGCGCCGCAGCGGCCGCGAAGCTTCTGCGCAATCTCTGGGCTTTCGATGGCGCGAAGCGCACCGCGGAGGCGCAGGGGCGCACCGAATTCTTCCGGCAGAACGCCGCGCGCGAGCAGGCACGGCAAAGTGCGCCGACGCTGTCCGATTTTCTGACACGCCTCGGTCTCAGGATCCAGGTGCTCGATGCATCTCCTCACTCCTCGCGGCTGTCCGAACTCACCTACAGGACCAACCAGTTCAACCTGACGACGATACGGCGATCGGAGACGGAGATCGATGCGCTCGCGCGCCAGGGCGTGGAGGCCTTCGCCGTCCGTGTCGAAGACCGTTTCGGTCACTACGGTATCGTTGGAGCCGTTTTTTTCTCCGCGACTGCGGACGCACTCGTCACGGATACGTTCCTGCTGAGCTGTCGGGCCCTTGGCAGGGGCGTCGAGCACCGAATGCTGGCAACGCTGGGAGAGAGGGCGCGCGCCCGTGCTCTCGCCCGCGTGGATCTTCCCGTCCGCGCGAGCGGAAGTAACCAGCCCGCGCTCGACTTTTTGCGGTCGGTGGCAGCGGATTGCGAGGAGTCTCAGGGCACCGGCAGCGTGTTCCGTATTCCCGTCGACATCGCCGCGGGTGCGCGCTACCGGCCGAACGAGCATGAGCCTTCCCAGCGGCAAGACCAGGACCGCGACGAGCGTCCGGCACCGGCCCGAACGGACGCACGCGCGAAGGCGGCACTGCTCGTGTCCATCGCGACCGACCTGAGCGATCCGGCGCAGGTCGAGGATCACATCGCCGCTCGGACCCGAGCGCGACCGAGCATCGCGAACCCGTATGTCGCGCCGCGCACTCCCGCAGAGCACACGATCGCGGGCATATTCGGCAAGCTCCTCGGAATCGACCCGATCGGTGTCAACGACAACTTCTTCCAGATCGGCGGCCATTCGCTGCTCGCGATGCAGGTGATTTTCAGGATTCGAGACGCATTCGACGTCGAATTGTCCGCTCGGGATCTCTACGACGGTGAATTCACGGCGGCGGAGCTCGCGGCGAAGGTCGCGCGTCTTCAGCTTCGAACGGCGGATTCCGCCCGGATCGGCGAGGTCCTCGACAAGCTCGACGCGCTGTCGGACGAAGAGGTGCGCGCGTTGCTCGTCGGCGCGGCGGGCATGACAGGCGAAGCGCCGAAGTAATGCGAGTCCTCCTTGCGCAGCGCTTGCCTTGGCTCCCGGGGCTCGTGGGCGCGTCGCGATTCAACGTGCACATGCTGGAGGCGCTCGGCGCGAAGCACGACTGCCGAATGCTCGCGCTCGCGGGCCAGAACGAAGGGGACGGAAGCGTCGACGATCTGCGACGCGAGGCCGCGCAAGGGGAATCGACGAAGCTTCGCGCGTCGGCCGACACCGCGATCCACGTCCGCAAGGGTGTGGAATACCACGCCGCACCGGATGGCCGCCGTCTGTGGAAGCTCCTTGCAGCGCAAATCCGCGAGTTCGATCCCGATGCGATCCTGATTTCAGAGGACCGTACGTTTCTCGGCCTGGCTGCGGCGATGGAAGAGGGCGGACCCGACCGAGTTCTCTATGTCGCCCACAGCCAATCGACGCTGCCCTTCGGCCCCGAGAGCTTTGCGCCGGACGCGGCGAAGATCGAGGTGCTGCGCCGAGCCGCGGGTATTGCGGTGGTCAGCAATTACATGCGCGATTACGTGCGCCGATGGTCGGGACTCGACGCAGAGCTGGTTGCGATCCCCGCCTACGGATCCGGCCCCTTTCCGAATCTCGGCGACCGCGACGACGGATTCGTCACGCTCGTCAACCCGTCTGCCATAAAGGGCGTGTGCATCTTCGAAGAGATGGCCGGCGCTCGACCCGAGGTGGAATTTGCAGCGGTCGCGACCTGGGCCACGACGACCGCCGATTGCGAGCGACTGCGGCGCCTGCCGAACGTGCGACTGCTGCCGCCGGCCGATGACATCGACGTCATCCTCAGGCAAACGCGGATCCTCCTCGTGCCGTCGCTATGGGGCGAGGCATTCGGCCGCGTGGTCGTGGAAGCCATGCTGCGCGGCATCCCGGTGCTGGCGAGCAACTGCGGCGGCCTCGTCGAGGCAAAGCTCGGCATCGATTACCTGCTGCCAGTCCGCCCCATCGAGCGCTATCTCGCGCAGCCGGACGAGAAGGGACTGCCGATTCCCGTGGTGCCTTGGCAGGACGTCGGGCCGTGGCTGCAAGCGCTCGACACCCTCTGTTCAAATCGCGGGCACTACCGCGAGGTCTCGGCTGACTCCCGGGCCGCCGCGCTCGAATACGTTTCGACGCTGGGAATCGGTGATCTGGAAGCCATCCTCCAGCGCTGCGCGGCACGGTCGCGGCGCGCCGCAGGTCCGCGATTGCCAGACGCGCTGTCCGATCTTTCCCCGGAGCGGCTGGAGCTGCTGGCCGCGCTGGTCGGCAAGAATCGCCCGCTCGACGACACGTGAGGCCCGTCAGGTTTTCTTTTGGCCCTTGCGGTCCTGCTCCAGCGAAGCGAGGCGAGCGGCCAGAAGGTCTTTCAGTCGCTGATACGACTTCGGCGGCAACAAGAAGGACGCATTTCGCGCGTCGCCCCTGAGGAGCTCCTGTGGGACGACTGCCTTCGCGGTCTCGTCGAACGCCCGATGCAATTCGTCGGCGAGGCCGGGATAGCCGAGGCTTCGCGCCATCCCGATCATGAGCTCGGAGCGCCGGCTCGCCGCCGTCCACGCTCTTTTCTGGTTGCCGCAATAGAGCATTCCAAGATCGAGGAAATCCTCGAGCTCGTTGGCGACCCGCATCAGCACGACGTCACGCTCGACCGCTGTCATGTCGGCGAGGCCATCTACGACCGTACGGATCGTCTGATCGTCCCACGGCAGATTGTGATATCTCCATACGTAGTTCTCGACTTCCTCGCCGAGTGCGGACCTGACCTGATCTCGCTTGGCATCGGATGCGCCGAGCCGGTCGTCGCCGAAATCCCCAGCCGAATACGCAGCGTGCAGAAGCGCAGCGGCGACGATCGGAGAGGGTGCGTGCAGTGAACCGAGGATGCTCGCCGTGCCGACGAGGTGCGCGATGAATGTCTTGCCGGAAGCGCGGAACTGGCCTGTCATGAGCGTCGTCGTCAACTCGTGCGCGGCAACGACGGCTTTCGAGCTCAGCCGGACCGTACCCTTCTCGATGAAGCTGATTGAAGAGCTGGATGTTCGTCTGCGCGTAGGAATGCATGTCGCTAGTCGAGTTTCACCGCGGCCGGGGAGGTGAACGGTATTTCCATCGTGTCCTCCCCGAAAATGACGTTGCCCTTGTATATCTCGCCGATTTCGCGGATCACGCGCTCGCGCATGCCCGGACGATCGAACTGCATCGTCACGTGGGACAGCACGAGATTGCGCACGCGGGCCGCCTGCGCAAGCTCCGCGAGCTCGAGATGACCCATGGTGAACGCGGCGAAGACCTTGCGACGGCGCCGTGCCGCTGAGGTAATGGCACATGTGGACGAGGACGTCGCAATCCTGGGCCAGCGTCTGCAGCGCGCGGCAGGGGCCGGTGTCGCCTGAATAGACGAACGAAGTACCGTCCGCGTCGAGCCGGTATCCATAGGACACGAGGTGCGGCGCGAAGTGGTGCACCGCGACGACGCGGACGGTCCAGCCCGCGCGCTCGCACGACCTCGCCGGCCGCAAGCTCGTGGACCGTGGGCCGCGGCCGGGCGCGATCGCCCACGCCGCCGCGCGCGCGGTAGACGTCGAGGCTCGCCTGGTTCTGCGTTCGCGATATGAGGTCGAGCCCGAACGCGCCGTCGTCGGCGATGAGGCGCTGGGTGATCGCCTCCATGCCGGGAGGCCCGTACACCTCCAGCTCGGGAATGCGCCCGGCACCCTGGTCCCAGCGCGTCAACAGCAGCCGCGGGTAGTCGCCGATGTGGTCGTAGTGATGGTGGCTGAAGAACGCGTGCGACACCTGCGTCGCCGCGAAGCCGAGCTCCAGCAGTCGCTGGTGCGCGCCGAAGCCGTGATCGAACACGAGGTAGTCGGCACCGACTTGAAGCAGGTAACCGGAGCACACCCGCCGCGTCGACGGTGTCGGCGTGCCCGTGCCGAGGAGCCAGAGTCTCATCGCTGCGCTCTCACTCGGTGCGGATCTCGAGCTCGGTCAGGAAATCGCCGTATTTCTTGCGTTCCGCGGTCACGAACTGCTCGAACTGGGCTGCGGTCATCGACCCCGGCTCGACACCGACGCCGACGAGACGCGCACTCACCTCGGGCGCGTCGATTATCTGGCGCAGCTTGCCGTTCAGCAGCGCGACGATGTCGTTCGGCGTGCCCTTGGGAACGAAGAAGCCGAACCACGCCGTGAGGTCCAGGCGCTGCAGCGCGCCGGTCGCCAGCACCGGAACATTGGGCAGCGAAGGAACCGGGCGGGTCCCGGCGATGCCGAGCGCCACGAGCGTGCCGGCCTTCACGTGACCGAATCGCCGGCGGGATGCCCGAGAAGTAGATGCTGACGTTGCCGGCCAGCACGTCGGCCACCGCCTGCGCGCCGCCCTTGTAGGGGACGCTCAGGAGCTTGATTCCCGTCAATCGCTCGAGCAGCGCGCCCGCGATGTGCGCCGTGCTGCCGGTGCCGGCGGTCGCGTACGAATACTTGTCCGGATTCGCTTTCGCCAGCGCGATGAATTCGTCGATCGTCGTGGCCTTGATCGACGGGTTCGCGACGAGCAGCTGCGGCAGGTAGCCGGCCAGCGCGACGGGACGAAAGTCGCGCTGCGTCTCGTAGCTCGCCGACTTCGAGAGGTACGGCCCCACGACCATCTCGGTCGTGTTGCCGAGAAGCACGGTGTAGCCGTCGGGATGCGCGCTCGCGACCGCCTGCGCACCGATCATGCCGCCGGCGCCGGGCTTGTTCTCCACGACGACGGATACGCCGAGATCCTTGGCGAGCTGCTCGCTGACGATGCGCGCGATCACGTCGCCTGCGCCGCCCGGTCCGTAGGGCACGACGAGCTTGATCGGGCGCGACGGATAGGGCTGCGCGGCGACGGTCCCGATCCCGATCGCAGCGAAGACGGCGAGCAGAACGGCCAGCGGTGCAACGAATCGGAGCTTCATGGTCGTAATCTATCCGAGATGAGTTGAACGCGACTCTTGCAGGCACCGAAGACTTCGTCGAAGGGGTCGGTTCACCTGGAGCAAGCGGCCCGGTGAGGTCGTCGGAAAGACCAAAACTCGTTCAATGGCCATAATAGTACTCGTTGAATCGAACGGGGCATCGCGATAGGCGCGACCGCCGCGCTGAATCGGCCTAACCCGGCAATGGCCGCAGCCACGAAAAATTCGAGATGATGGATCCTTCCGACGGGTTCGATTCCCACGCATCACCCCATCCCGCTTCCGGCGGACGTGGCGGCCCAACCAACTCGTTTTTCAGTTTTGCGAAACAGGAGATCGAGCAATCCATTCCGGACCGCTTCGAGCAACAGGTTGCCAGGTACCCCGAGCGAATTGCCGTCAGGACAGTCAACCGTACGCTTAGCTACCGTGAACTGAATGAGTCGGCAAACCGCTTGGCCTGGTCCATTTTGGGTCAACTGGGAACATCCGAGGGGCCGATAGCTCTACTGTTCGACAACGGAGCCTCCTTCGTAATCGCTTCGATCGCCGCGATGAAGGCGGGCACGATCCAGCTGCCCTTGGAGATCACATTTCCGAAAGCACGTTTGCGGCACATGCTGAACCAATCGCAGGCGCGCGCTTTGGTGACCGACGATGCGAATTTCGCACTCGCGCGGGAGCTGACGTCGCTGCCGGTGATCAATGCCGACAGACTCGAGGAGCCGCTTTCCAGCGAAAACCTCCGACTGGACTTGTTGCCGGATGCACACGTTGCAATAGGGTACACGTCGGGTTCGACGGGTCAACCAAAAGGCATCGTGTGGAACCATCGCGGCGTTCTTCATGCCGTGATGCGGCATACCAATACGTTTTCGCATCAGCGGGAGCGACCGGCTCGTCATGTTCCGCGCGACCCTGCGTCCTTCGCTCTATGCGCTGCTCAACGGAGCGACGTACTTCCCGGTGAGTCTTCGTGCCTATGATCCATCCGGCCTTGCCGATTGGCTTGTCAGCGAGGAGATCACAGTGTACCGAGGAGCGGTATCGGCGTTCCGGAGCTTTGCCGGCGGACTTGGTCCGGTGATCTTTCGCCACCTGAGATTGGTCCTGTTATTCGGAGAGCCTGCGTACCATACGGACGCCGAGCTCTATGCGAAGCATAGTACCGATGACGCGATTCTCGGCATCTCGCTGGGATGCAATGAATTCGACGACTACGCGTGTTATTTTCTGAACAAGCATACGTTGCCGCCAAGGGGAGCGATCCCCGCAGGTTATCCAATCGCGGACACAGAGGTCTTGATCGTCGACGAGGCGGGGCGTCCGGTCGATGTCGATCAAGTGGGTGAGATCGTCATCCGCAGTCCGTACAACGCAGTCGGATATTGGCGAAGGCCCGATCTGACAAACGCTGCCTTCGTGCCCGACCCGGAAGGCAGCAATGGGTGCCGCCTTTACCACACCGGCGATCTCGGCCGGAGACGAGCCGACGGCTGTCTATTTCATCACGGCCGCAAAGACTTTCAGGTAAAGATACGTGGGTACCGCGTGGAGCTGCCGGAGGTAGAGGCGGCTCTTCTGGAGATTGACGGAGTGAAAGAGGCCGTCGTCGTCGGCAGCGAAAGGAATCCGGGCGAGAAAAGGTTGGTCAGTTACATCGTCTCGGGGGACACGCCCAGACCGCGCATCAGCGAGTTGCGCCGCCAACTTGGCGAAACGTTGCCCGACTACATGGTTCCGTCCTCCTTTGTGTTTCTCGAGGCGTTCCCGCTCACGGCCAATGGCAAGGTTGATCGCCGCGCTCTCCCAGCCCCGGACGGAACTCGACCGACGATGGACAACTCGTTCATGGCACCTCGTACCGTTGTCGAGGAAGAGGTCGCCGCGATCTGGGCTGAAGCGCTGGGACTGGACAGAGTGGGAGTGCATGACGGCTTCCTCGAGCTCGGGGGTGATTCTCTCTTGGCCACGCAGGTAATCTCGCAGGTCCTTGCGCGGTGGCGACTCCAGATACCGCTCGGCGTCCTGCTTGACGCTCCCACCGTCGCGGCGATGGCCGAGCGGATCGATGAGCAGCGGGAGGGAGCCAGAACACCTGGACGGACTTTCGCGTACTTCGCAAGCTGCGCTGAGCGCGCGAGATGCTTTCGGACTGATCGAATTTCGGAAGAGCAAGGATGCATTCTGATGAATTGTGGGCCGTTACGTCTTACTTCAATCCGGTCGGCTCCGCCCGTCGGTTTCAAAATTACCAGTCATTCCGCCAGCATCTCGCGCGTCCGCTCGTCACGGTCGAGCTGTCTTTCAACGGCGCATTCGAGCTCGCGCCACGAGATGCCGACATACTCGTACAGATCCGCGGTGACCATGTCATGTGGCAGAAAGAAAGACTCCTGAATATCGGGGTCGACCGAATACCCGTCGCGCGACAAGGTCGCCTGGCTCGATTGCGACATTGTCTTTGGCAATCAGGATTGGGTGGAGCAGGCGGTGCGAGCGCTCGATCAGTACGCGCTCGTGCATCTCTTCCAGGAGCGTCATGACCTGGAGCGGGATACGGAACTGAGTCAGCTTGGAATCTCGGCGAAACCTCCGACCTCCGAATCCGTCGTTTACAAAATCGCCAGGAGGGAAGCAGTCCCCGAGGATCTTTATCTATCCAATGCTCCACTCGAGCGGCGTACGACCGCCGGTCTCGCATGGGCGAGTCGGCGTGACGTGCTGGTTGGACACGGCTTGTACGATGCTTGTGTTCTGGGAAGCGGCGACAGGGCGATACTCTGTGCCGCATTGGGTGAATTCGATTGCGGTGCACGCGCCGTGCTCATGAACCACAAGCAGATTGCGCACTATACCTTGTGGGCATTACCGTACTATCGCGCGGTTCGGGGCCGGGTAGGCTACCTTCCCGGGCGTCTCTTATCACCTGTGGCATGGCGAGTTGAGAGAGACCGCCAGTACGAGGTGCGCCACCGCGGACTGGAACAGTTCGGGTTCGATCCCTTCACCGATATTTCTCTGGCCAATAACGGAGCTGGCGCTGGAATTCCCCGAACAAGGCGGAGTTGCATTCATTCGTGAAGACGTACTTCGAATCGAGGCACGAAGACGGCGCGTGATGGATCTGTAGGCGAAAACAGGTTAGCTACGCGACGCGCGTCAGCGGCGGCCTTGCGACACCGCCCGACGCGCCGCCGCTTCGCATCTGCTTCAGGTACCAGCGAATGAACGCGTCGACGTTGTACTCCTTCTGCTCCGACAGCGGCCCCGGCTCGTAGCCGATCGAGTCGACGCCTTTCTGCTGCCACTTCGAGATCTCCCAGTCCTGCTGATTGGTGAGGTGCCAGAAGGGCAGGAGCTTCTCGAGCTGGTAGTCGGCGCCTTCCTGCGCGAACTGGTCGACGAGCCAGTAGCCGCGCACGCGCGTCTTGCGCGGGCCCGCCGGCGAGAGCCGCGCGGCGACCGCGTGATCGCAGCTGCCGTGCACCCAGAAGTTGACCATGCTGCGCATCCGCAGCACGCCGACGTCGGAGTCCTGGTAGTCGCCCATCAGCGGCGCGACGCGCGTGCCGTCCATCGATTCGGACTCGTAGCCTTCGACCATCACCGTCCGGTCGGCCGCGTACCACAGGTCGAGATCGGGATCGGGAAAGCGCGCGAGCCCGCCCTGCGCGTGCGTGATCGCGAGGCCCTCGGCCGCCCACTTGTCGTGCGTGCGCGCGACCGCCGCCGCCATCTGTTCGCGGATCGCCGGCGACGCGTACGCCTCGTCGTAGATGTCGAAGTTCGCCTTGACGTATTGCGGATGGCAGCCCGGGCAGTGGAAGCACTCGCGGTTGTTCTCCCAGACGAGCTTCCAGTTGCCTTCGACCTCGTAGTCGATCACCTTCGCGATGCGCGCGCGATCGAATCCCTGCGGCTTTGCGGCGGGCTCGAACTCGGCCCGCAGCGCCGCGAACGACGGCGGCGTCTCGGCGAGCGAAATGTAGACGAGGCCCGCGACCACCTCGACGTGCACGCGCTTCAGGCCGTGCTTCGACTTGTCGATGTCCTCCTGCATCCCGTGGCACGCGATCAGGTCTCCGTGCCGCGAATACGTCCAGCTGTGATACGGGCAGACGATGCTCGCCAGATGCCCGGACTCGTTGCGGCAGAGCTGCGTGCCGCGGTGCCGGCACACGTTGTGGAACGCGCCGATCTCGCCGTCGTCGTCGCGCATCACGATGATCGACGACGTGTCGACCTCGAACGTCAGGAAATCGCCGGGATTCGGAATCTCGAACGTGAAGCCGGCGAAGAGCCAGCCGCCGTACCAGATCTTCCGGATCTCGGCTTCGTACAGCGCGTCGGTGTGATAGAACGGGCGCGGCATCCCGTGGCCTTCGCGGCGTGTGGCGAGCAGCGCCTCGAGCTCGGGTGTCAGCGCGGTGGATGCATTGACCATGGACGCCTCGTGGGAATGCGGTGCAGGCTCAGGCCAGGATCGCCTTGCGCTCGGGATCGTACGGCGCCTTGACATGGCGCTGCGCCGGGTAGCGCGTGCCCATGACTTCGATCGCGTATTCGGAATGCGCGGGCTCGGCCGTCGCGATGTACGCGCAGCAGAGGTTGCGCTCGACCGTGTAGCCGTAGCCGCCGCTCTTGACGTTGCCGAGCACGCGGTCGCCGGCGGTGACGATCTCGCCGCCGAAGAGGTTCAACTCCGCCGGCGCGTCGAACCACGTGAGCTTTTGCTTCGGACCCGTTCGTCTTCACTGTCCGAGAGCGCCTTGCGGGCGAGGAACTCGCCTTTGTCGAGCGCGACGCAGAAACCGAGCCCCGCCTCGTACGGATTGTAATCCGGCGTGAGGTCCGACCCCCAGACGAGATAGTGCTTCTCGAGCCGCAGGCTGTTGATCGCGCGGTAGCCGGCGTTGGCGATGCCGTACGGCTCGCCGGCCGCCCACAGCCGCTCGTAGAGCGCGAGCGCGTACTCGACCGGCACGTGGAGCTCGTAGCCGAGCTCGCCGAGGTACGTCACGCGAAGCGCGAGCACCGGCGCGTAACCCAGGTCGAGCTCGCGCGCGCTCATGTATGGAAAGTGCGCGTTGTCGAGCGGCGCGTCGGTGAGCTTCGCGAGCACCTCGCGCGAGCGCGGGCCGCAGACGTTGACACCGCCTTGGCCGACGTGTGCTCGACGATCTCGACGCTGCCATCGGAGGGAAGATGCCGCTCGATCGTCGAGCGGTCGCGCACGCCGAGCGCGCTGCCGGTGACGAAATAGAAGCGATCGTCGGCGAGCCGGGTGATCGTCACGTCGGCCTCGATTCCGCCGCGCTCGTTGCAGAGCTGCGTGTAGACGATCGTGCCGACCGGACGATCGAGATTGTTGACGGCGAGCCGTTGCAGCAGCGAAAGCGCGCCCGGGCCGCGCACCTCGTATTTCGAGAACGAGCTCATGTCGATCAATGCGACGCGCTCGCGCACCGCGCGATGCTCGGCGCCGATCGCGTCGAACGCGGGACCGCGCTCGAACGACGGTGTCTCGATCGCCGGCGTGCCCGGCGGCGCGAACCAGTTCGGCCGCTCCCAGCCGAACTTGTTGCCGTAGACGGCGCCGGCTTGGGCAAGACGCTGATAGAGCGGGCTCCGGCGCGCGCCGCGCGCGGCGTCGGCCTCGTACGCCGGCCACGCGATGTGGTAGTACCGGCCGTAGCTTTCCACCGCGCGCTCGTACATGTACTGCTTGACCGAGTGCGGCGCGCCGAAGCGGCGGATGTCGAACGGCCACAGGTCGAGGCCCGGATCGCCGTCGACGATCCAGTTCGCCATCACCCAGCCGGCGCCGCCTGACGCGGCGATTCCCGACGTGAAGCCGCAGCACAGATAGAAATTGTCGAGCTCCGGCGAGAGGCCGATGATCGGCTCGCCGTCGGCGGTGATCGGAATCGGGCCGTTGATCAATTGGCGGATGCCGACTTCGTTGAGCACCGGGATCCGCGCGCTCGCGGCTTCGGCGAGCGGCGCGAAGCGCTCGAAGTCCGCCTGCAGCAACTCGGGGCCGAAATCGGTGCGAATGCCGTCAGCGCCCCACGGCGGCGTGTTGTGCTCCCAGCCGCCGACCGCGAACGCGCCGGGCTCGGGCTTCAGGTAGAAGCTCCCGTCGGGATCGCGCAGCGTCGGCAGGTTGTCCGGGATGCGCCCGGATTTCTCGGTGACGAAGTACTGATGCTCGACCGCGCACGCCGGCACGCGCGTGCCGACCATCGCCGCGATCTCGCGGCCCCACATTCCGGCGGCGTCGATCACGTATTCGGCGTCGATCTCGCCGTGGTCGGTGACGACCGTCGTGACGCGCCGGCCGCGCTTTCTCATCCCCGTGACGCGCACGCCTTGCAGCAGCGAGATGCCGCCGGCGCGCGCGCCGGCAGCGTACGCGTTGGTGAGGCTCGTCGGATCGACGTAGCCGTCGCCCGCGATCCACGCGGCGCCGACGACGTTGTCGAGCTCGATCAGCGGAAAGAGCTCGCGCGCTTCGCGCGGGCCGACGAGGTCGACGTGAAAGCCGAAGCCCTTCGCCATCGTCGCCGAGCGCTTCAGCTCCTGCCAGCGCGCGGGCGACGACGCGAGCCGAAGGCTTCCCACGCCATGCCATCCGGTCGCCTGGCCGGTCTCGGCTTCGAGCTTCGCGTAGAGCTCGGCCGAGTAGCGCATGAGGCGCGTCAGGTTGCTGCTGCTGCGAAGCTGCCCGACGAGGCCCGCCGCGTGCCACGTCGCGCCGTGCGTCAGCTGCAGCCGCTCGAGCAGGACGACGTCGCGCTCGCCGCGCTTCGCGAGGTGATAGGCGATGCTGCAGCCGATGACGCCGCCGCCGATGATGACGACGCGTGATTTGGTGGGTACGGCCATGCGTGCTCTCAGATGAGGGCCGGCAATCTACGGTACCCGCACTCGACGCGTCGGGTGACCGCTTTGGCTGCCTCACTTCAGCTGCTCGTCCGCGAGCCCGACTCTTTTCAGGAACGCCGGCCAACGCGGGTCGTCATGGAGCCGCGCGAGCGAGCGGTCGGAGCGCGTCCAGGCGAGACCGGCATCGCGCTGGCGGTGGGCGCGCTCGAGCCACTCGAAGGCCCGATCGTTCTCGCGCCGGTACGCATGAACCTCCGCGATCTGGATACGCCGCGGTGTCCGCGTAGGCGGCGATGAGGCGCGCCAACGCGGCGTCGGCCTCGGCCTTCTTCTTCATCCCCCACAGCGCCTGCGCCTGCACACACAGTCGCGACCACTCGTTCGATTCCCGCTCCGCCTCGCGCAGCGCCTCGTCGAAACGCTCCTGGCGCAACAACATCATGCCCACGCCGGCGTACCCCCAGGCCGTGGTTCGGCTCAATTCGATGGCTCGCCGGAACTCCGCAATTGCGTCCTCGTAGCGGCCGGCGCCCTCCAGCGCAAAGCCCAGCACGATCCGCATTTCGGCATTCGACGGGATCGAGCGAGACCGCCTGGCCGGCGAGCTCGACGGCCTTTTCGGTTTGCCCGAACGTATAAGCGACGTTCGCCGCGGCCGCGAGGACGTCGGGGTCGGTCGCGGCAACCTTCTCGGCGCGACGCAGCGATTCGGCGGCTCCCTTCCAATCGAAGTCGTACCACATTTGCACGATCAATCGCGCGAGATGGGCCGCCGCAAGCTCGGGCTGCAATTTGAGCGCGCGGTCCGCCGCTCGCCGCGCCAGCGCGAATCCTTCGTCGACGTCGCGCTTGGTCGCCGCGTAGCCGCCGCGCACCGAGCCCGCGCGCGACAACGCCGCCCAGGCGAGCGCGAAATTCGGATCCCGCTCGACGGCGCGCTGCAGGAAATCCGCCGCTCGGACAGCGGTGTCCAGCGAGAACTGGTTCAGGAAGAACGTCCCCTGAAGATAGAGCTGGTAGGCGTCCGCGTTCTTCGTTCCTCCTCTCCCGGCCGCCGCCACCTGCGCCTTGAGCTCCGCTTTCGTGGAAGCGTCGAGGCCGCCGCCGAGCTGCCCGCGCAATTGCTCGACGACCGTCTGCGCGAGCTCGCTTTGCACCGCGAACATGTCCTTCACGTTTCGCGTGTAGCTCGTCGGACCAGAGTTGCTCGCCCGTGGCCGCGCGAGTCAGGCGCACGGTGAGGCGCACGCTCTTGCCGGACTTGCGCACGCTGCCCTCGACCAAATGGGCGACGCCGAGCTTCTCGCCGATCTCCTGCGCCGTCGCATTCTTTCCCTTGAACGAGAACGCCGACAGGCGCGCCGCAACGTGCAAGCCGGGAATCTGCTGAAGCACGGAAAGCAACTCGTCGCTGACGCCATCGGAGAAGTACTCGTTGTTCTTGTCGTCGCTCAAATTGGTGAACGGCAGCACGGCGACGGAGCTCTGATCGATTTTCGGCGCCGCGGGTATCGGCGCCGCCTCCGGCTGTCGGCCATCGGCGTCACCGCGGGCTCTTTGGGAGGTGCGCGGAACGCGATGAAAACTGCGAACGCCACCACCGCGACGCCGCCGAGTGCCGGCGACGAGCCACTTGAGGACGCCCGATTTCGCGACAGAGCGCGCGTCGGATCGGGCCGTGTGACGACAGCTTCCGGTGCAGGCTGCAACGTTCGCCTCCTCGCTCGCCAACAGTCTTCGCGCGCGCTCGGCGAAAGCCCCGGCATTCTCGCCTCCAGGCAAGCGCGACCATTGCCGCTCGCGAAATCGGTCGGGGACCCGGGCCGAGGCATCCGGAGTGTCGTCGATCACCACCGGCAACAGGAAAGGCTGGTCGTCGGCCATCAGGTGCGAGCGGTCGACCGCGAGCTTCCATTCCAGGCGGAAGTAACCTTCGCTGCGCGCTTGCGTGTTCTTCGAGACGATCGGCACGAAGAGCGCGCACTCCTTGATCTTCTTGCGGATCGAGGCATCCCACGCGTCGCCGCCGCGCAGCTCGCTTTTATCGAACCAGACGACGAGTCCCGCGGCGCGAAGCGCTTCGCAGATGCGCCGGGCGGCCTCGGCGTCCTCCGACGCATAGCTCAGGAAAACGGCCTGGGTCGGGGTGCTCAACGCGGCACTCTTGCGCAGGCGATCAGCTGCCGCGCAGCATGTCCCCCGCGCGAAACCACCACGTCATCAGCGGCCGGAACCACGCGTTGCCATTGTAGAAGGGGACGGCGGTAAACGGTATGTCGTCGAACGCCGTGCGGCCTTCGGGCTGACCGCATGACCTTGAGCGCGAGCTTGCGGCCGAGATGCGGCATCATCGCGACGCCGGAGCCATTGCAGCCGAGCGCATACCAGATGCCGTCGCGCTGGCCGATTCCGGGAAGGTCGCTCCGCGTCATCGCGACGTTGCCGGTCCACGCGTGGCTGACTTGCGCATCGCCGAGCGACGGAAAGATCGCGCGCAGCTCGCGCATCAGCCAGCGCGCGGCGATCTCGAGATGGATCGGATGCAGCGCCGCGCGCCCGCCGATCACGATTCGCGTGCCGTCGGGCGAAGGCCGATAGTAGCGATGCTTCGAGCCCGTCTCGACGAGCATCCTGCCGTTGGGAATCAGGCTTGCGCACGCGTTCGACGCCCAGCGGTTCGGTGGCGATCAGAAAGCTCGGGATCGGGACGACGCGGCGCGCGAGCTCGGGCGTTGCCCGTCCCGAATAGCCGTTGGTCGCCGCGATGACTTCGGTCGCGATCACGCTGCCGCGCGTCGTCCGCACGACGGTGCCTTTCGCGTCCCGCTCGACGCCGCGTGACCGGCGTATAGCCCGCGACCAGAACGCCCGCCTCGCGCGCCCTGTTCAGCAGCCCCTTGTGCAGGAGCGCCGGATGCACGCCGCCGTGCGCGCGAAACAGCAAGCCGCCCTGGTAGCAGTCCGACTGCCATTTCGCGCCGCACGTCGGCCTTGCTCAGGACGTCGATCGGCATGTCGAAGTCGCGCCGCAGCGCGTCGGCGTCGCGCGCGCATCGACGCGAAGTCGGCTTCGGTCCACGCGCCGCGCATCCGCCCGCACAGCTGCAGGCCGGCGTCGATCTTCTCGTCGGCGATCAGCGCCTTCGACGAACTCGAGCGATGCGATGCCTTCGCGGACGAGGTCCTTCGCCTTTTCCGCTCCGAAGCGCTCGATCAGCTCGGCGTACGACAGGCGATGGCCGTGGCCGATCATCCCGCCCGAGCGGCTCGATGCGCCGTCGCCGGGCGCGCCGGCGTCGAACGCGACGACGGTCCGGCCGGCGCGCGCGAGCGTCAGCGCCGCGGAGAGTCCCGCGTAGCCCGCGCCGATGATCGCGACGTCGCACGCGGCGGGCAGCGCCACCTCGGCCGGCGCCTCGCGCGGCGCCGCATCCCACCAGTAGGGCTTCCCGAAAATGGCGCTGGATTGGCTGGACGACATGCGACTCCCCGCCGCATTCTGGTCCATCGGCAGTCGGGCGCGCAAGCGCGCGGCGGCTGCGCTTGCATGCCACGGCCGGTGCGGTCACAATCGCGTCACATTCATAGGGGGAAACCAATGAAAAAGCTCATCGTCGCCATCGTGTCGCTCGCGTTCTTCGCGGCGCTGCCCGCGTTCGCGCAGAAGAAGACGCTCGTCGTCGGCAGCGGCACGGCGGATGCCGGCAAGCTCGATCCGCACATCGCCTCGACGACGCCCGACAAGGGACTGCTTCAGCTGGATGTTCAACGGCCTCGTCCGAATCCGTCCCGGCCAGATCAGCCCGGAATTCATCGAGCCCGATCTCGCCGAGAGCTGGACGTCGAATCCCGCCGGCACCGAATGGACGTTCAAGCTTCGCCGCGGCGTCCAGTGCCACCACGGCTACGGCGAGTTCACCGCCGAGGACGCCGTCTACTCGATCAAGCGCGCGAGCAACAAGGCGACCTCGTCGTACTCGAACGATTTCAACGCGCGTCGACAAGGTCGAGGCGGTCGACAAGTACACGGTGAAGATCACGCTGAAGAATCCGGTCGCGGGCTTCCTCGGCTATGTCGCCAACGTCAACGGCGGCAACCAGATCTGCAAGAAGGCCGCCGAGGAGATGGGCGAGAACTTCGCGAAGAAGCCGATCGGCACCGGTCCGTTCATGTTCGCCGAGTACCAGCCGCAGCAATTCGTGAAGCTCGTCGCCAACAAGCAGTATTTCCGCGGCGCGCCGGTGCATCGAGGAGATCACGTTTCGCTACATTCCCGCCGATTCGAGCCGCGACCTCGCGTTCCAGTCGGGCGAGCTCGACATGATCTACGGCAAGCAGGACCAGACGTGGATGGATCGCACGGCGAAGCTTCCCGGCGTCAAGGTGATCGCGATGGAGCCGGGCGAGCTGTCGGTGCTGTCGCTCAACATCACGGTGAAGCCGCTCGACGACATCCGCGTGCGCCAGGCCATCGCCTACGCGATCGACCGCAAGGCGATCGTCGCGTTCAAGGGCGCGGGCTCGTCGCGCGAAGCGGTCTCGGTCGTGCCGTCCGGCTATCTCGGCACCGACGAGAAGGCGCCGCTCTATCCGTACGATCCGGCGAAGGCGAAGGCGCTGCTCGCCGAGGCGGGCTATCCGAACGGCCTCACGATCAAGACGATCCACACGACGCTGACCGGCATGCAGACGCTGATCGAGGCGGTGCAGGCGCAGCTCAAGAAGGCCGGCATCAATCTCGACATCGAGCTGGTCGAGCACGCGACGTTCCACGCGCAGATCCGCAAGGACCTCTCGCCGATCGTCCACTACCAGGCGGCGCGCTTCCCGGTCGCCGACGTCTACCTGACGCAGTTCTTCGATTCGGCATCGATCGTCGGCACGCCGACCGCGGTGACGAACTTCAGCCATTGCAACGTCGCCGATGCCGAGATTCGCGCCGCGCGCGTCGAGTCGGATCCCGCGAAGCAGAAGGCGCTGTGGAAGACCGCGCAGGAGAAGATCATCAAGGCGGTCTGCGCGCGTTCCGGTCTACGAGCAGCTGCAGCTCTGGGCGTGGAAGGACACGCTCGATCTCGGCTATCCGATCAAGGGCTCGCTCAACCTGTCGCCGCCGATCACGGAGAAGACGCGCTTCACCAAGTGAGCGCGCGATCGGCGGCGTGATCGATGCGGCCGTCCGGGCGGCGGCCGCGCAGCTGACCGGACGCATGACCGCGTTCCTGGTCCGCCGCCTCGCGTTCGCCTGCGTCACGCTGTTCGCGGTGCTGACGCTCGTCTTCGTGCTGGTGCGGATCGTCCCCGGCGATCCGGCGCAGCTGATCCTCGGCGACCAGGCGAGCCGCGAGGCGATCGAGGCGCTGCGGCACCGCCTCGGCCTCGACCTGCCGATCACGCGAGCAGTACGTGCGTGTTCCTCGCCGGCGCGCTGCGCGGCGACTGGGGCGTCTCGATGGTCACCGGTCAGCCGGTGATCGGCGAAGTGCTGCGCGTGCTGCCGTGGACGATCGAGCTCACCGTCGTCTCGCTGCTGCTCGGCATCGCGATCGGCGTTCCCGCCGGCGTCTACGCGGCGATCCACCGCAACCGCTTCGTCGACTACGCGGTGCGGATCTCGTCGCTGCTCGGGCCTGTCGTTCCCGCCGTTCGTCGCCGCGATCATCCTGCTGCTTCTCTTCGCGATCGCGCTGCCGTGGTTCCCGGTGATCAGCGCGCGCTCGGGAAGCGTCGGCGCGTGGTTCCAGTCGATCACGCTGCCGGCGGTGAGCCTCGGACTGATCTCCGCCGCGTACGTCACGCGCGTCACGCGCTCGGCGATGCTCGAGGTGCTCTCCGAAGACTACGTGCGCACCGCGCGCGCCAAGGGCGTGCCGTGGAACGGCGGTCGTCTGGCGGCACGCGCTGCGCAACGCGCTGATCCCGATCATCACGGTCGTCGGCCTCTATCTCGGCATCCTGATCGGCAACTCGGTGCTGACCGAGATCGTCTTCAGCCGGCCCGGGCCTCGGCAAGCTCCTGATCGGCGCGCTCAACCAGCGCGACTACCCGATGCTGCAGGGGATGATGGTGATCTACACGCTGATCGTCGTGCTGGTGAACCTGCTGACCGACCTCGCGTACGGCTTCGTCGACCCGCGGGTGAAGCTCAAATGAGCACGCGGCCGATCACCACGATGCGCGCGCGCCGGCGCCGACGCCGCTCGCCTATTTCGCGGCGCAGACGCTCAAGGCGTTCAACACCAACAAGACGTCGTGGATCGGGCTGGCGGTGTTCCTCATCGTCGTCGCGCTCGCGATCCTCGCGCCGGTGCTCGCGCCCTACGATCCCAACGACCAGAACATCCTCGAGAAGCTGCGCCCGCCGAGCGCTCGAGCACTGGCTCGGCACCGACAGCTTCGGCCGCGACACGCTGTCGCGCGTGCTCTACGGCGCGCGCATCTCGCTCGATCATCGGCATCGCGTCGACGCTCGCCGCGATGGTGATCGGGACGGCGATCGGCATGCTCGCCGGCTGGCACGGCGGACGCGCTCGACACCGTCACGATGCAGGCGATGGACGTGCTGCTCGCGTTCCCGTCGCTGATCCTCGGGCTGATCCTCGTCGCGATGCTCGGCCCGTCGATGCTCAACATCATCATCGCCATCGCGCTGACGTCGATCCCGCCGTTCGCCCGCATCGCGCGCGCGCCGACGATCGCGGTCAAGGAGCGCGAGTTCATCGACGCCGGGCGCGCGCTCGGCTATTCCGACACGCGGATCCTCGTCGTCCACATCCTGCCCAACATCCTGCCCGAGATCCTGGTGATGGGCTCGCTGTGGCTCGCCAACGCCATTCGCACCGAAGCCTCGCTCGCGTTCGTCGGGCTGGGCGTCAAGCCGCCGATCGCGACGTGGGGCGGGATGATCCGCGAAGGCTTCGAGAACATCCTCGACAGCTACTGCGCTGGCGCTCGTGCCGGGCGTCGCGATCCTGATCGTGATCTTCGCGCTGAATCTGCTCGGCGACGGGCTGCGCGACGCGATCGACCCGAAGCTCAAGGGCGAGACGTGACGGCTGCCGCGCCGCGCTTCGTCGCCGGCTCAGTCGCCCGTACTCGCCGTGCGCAACCTGACGACCGCGTTCCGCGTCGACGGCGCGTGGACCACCGTCGTGAAGGGCATCTCGTTCGAGATCGCGCCGCGCGAGACGGTGGCGATCGTCGGCGAATCGGGCTCGGGCAAGAGCGTCACCGCGCTGTCGATCATGCGGCTCCTGCCCGCCGCCAACAGCCGCGCGACGGGCGAGATCCTGCTCGAAGGGCGCGACCTCCTGAAGCTGCCCGAAGAGGAGATGCGCCAGGTGCGCGGCAACCGGATCTCGATGATCTTCCAGGAGCCGATGACGAGCCTCAATCCGGTGCTGACGCTCGGCTTCCAGATCGCCGAAGCGCTCATCTACCATCGCGGCCTCGATCGCGCGCAGGCCGAAGCCGAGACGCTGCGCATCCTCGAGCGCGTGCGCATCCCGTCGGCGGCGTCGCGCCTGCACGAATATCCGCACCGGCTCTCCGGCGGCATGCGCCAGCGCGTGATGATCGCGATGGCGCTCGCGTGCAAGCCGAAGCTGCTGATCGCCGACGAGCCGACGACCGCGCTCGACGTCACGATCCAGGCCGAGATCCTCGAGCTCATCAAGCTGCTGCAGGACGAGGAAGGCATGTCGGTCGCGTTCATCACGCACGACATGGGCGTCGTCGCCGAGATCGCCGATCGCATCGTCGTCATGCTGCAACGGCAACGCGGTCGAGCAGGCGCCGACCGCCGCAGCTCTTCGCCTCGCCGCGCGAGCCCTACACGCGCGCGCTGCTCGCCGCGGTGCCGCGCCTGGGCTCGATGAAGGGCCGGCCGCGATCCGCAGCGCTTCCCGATCGTCGATCCCGGTGACGGGCGAGCGCGAGGCCGTCGCCGACACGGCGTCGACCGCCGCGGTCACCGAGCGCCCGGTGCTCGAAGTCGCCAATCTCGTGACGCGCTTCGACATCCGCTCCGGCGTGCTCGGCCGCGTCACGCGCGCGCGTGCACGCGGTCGAGGACGTCTCGTTCTCGCTGCACGCCGGCGAAACGCTGGCGCTGGTCGGCGAAAGCGGCTGCGGCAAGTCGACCACCGGCCGCTCGATCCTGCGCCTCGTCGAGCCGAACGCCGGCACGCGTCGCTGTTCGAAGGCCAGGACGTGCGCGCGCTCGACCGCGCAGGGCTTGCGCGCCGCGCGCCGCCGCATGCAGATGATCTTCCAGGATCCGTTCGCGAGCCTCAATCCGCGCAAGACGGTCGGCGGCGCGATCGCCGAGCCGATGCATCGTGCACGGGCTTCTCGGCCGCGCCGAGGCGCGCGAGCGCGTCGCGCGAGCTCTTGCGGAAGGTCGGGCTGCCGCCGGACATGGCGAGCCGCTTCCCGCACGAATTCTCCGGCGGCCAGCGCCAGCGCCTGTGCATCGCGCGCGCGCTCGCGCTCGAGCCGAAGCTGCTCGTCGCCGACGAAGCGGTCTCCGCGCTCGACGTCTCGATCAAGGCGCAGGTCATCAACCTGATGATGGACCTGCAGGCGGAGATGGGGCTCGCCTATCTCTTCATCTCGCACGACATCGCGGTCGTCGAGCGCGATCAGCCACCGCGATCGCGGTGATGTACCTCGGCGAGATCGTCGAGATCGGCCCGCGCGCGGCGATCATCGAGAATCCGCAGCATCCGTACACGAAGCGGCTGCTCGCCGCCGTGCCGGTGCCCGAAGCGGGCCGCCGCGCGCTGCGGCGCGGCCTGTCGACGACCGAAGATGCCGAGCCCGGTGCACGACGCCGGATTACGTGCCGCCGCCGCGCCTCTATCGCGAGGTCGGCGCCGGGCCACGTCGTGCAGGCGTTCGACGCCTGACGTTCTCATGGACGAGGCGCGCACCGTGACTGCGAGTCTCGCCCGTCTCGGCCGATGTCGCGCGCTTCATTCGCGAGCTGCGCTTCGCCGCGGCCCCCGCCGAGGTCCAGCACCAGACCCGGCGCTGCCTCCTCGACACGCTGGGCGTTGCGTTCGCGGGAACGCAGTTGCCGATCGCCGGCATCGTGCGCCGCTTCGTCGCGCGCCACCTCGGAGTGGGCGAGGGCCGCGGCGCGCGGCTGATTCTCGACGGACGGCGCGTCAGCGTTCCCGGCGCCGCGATGGCGGGCGCGGCGATCATCGACGGCTACGATGCGCACGACGGCCATGCGCTGTGCAAGGGACACGTCGGCGTCACCGTGATCCCGGCCGCGCTCGCGTTCGCGGATGAGCTTGCGCTCGACGATTGGGACGAGCTCCTGAGCCTCGTGCTGCTCGGCTACGAGATCGGCACGCGCTCGGGCATCGCGCTCCACGCGAGCGCGCCGACGATGCATTCGTCGGGCGCGTGGAATGCGCTCGCCGCGGCGGCGATCGGCGCGCGCGTGCTGCGGCTCTCCGACGAGCAGATCGCGCACGCGCTCGGCATCGCCGAGTACTACGGCCCGCGCTCGCCGCTGATGCGCATCATCGAGCATCCGACGATGCTGAAGGACGGCTCGACGATGGGCGCGTTCGCCGGCGTCAGCTGCGGCTTATCTCGCGCAAGACGGCTTCACCGGCGCGCCGGCGGAGACCGTCGATCTCGACGCGGGCGCGCGCGATCCGACGCTCTGGCGCGATCTCGGTTCGCGCTGGCGCATCCTCGAGCAGTATTTCAAGCCGATGCCGGTGTGCCGCTGGACGCAGCCCGCGGCCGAGGCGGTCCTCGCGCTGCGCTGCAAGCATCCCGGCCTCACGCATACCGATGTTCGCGCCGTCGAGGTCCAATCGTTCCACGAGGCGGTGTCGCTCGGTTGCCGCGTTCCCGTCGAGACGGACGCCGCGCAATACAGCCTGCCGTTCGTCGTCGCCGCGACGCTGGTCCACGGGCGCCTGACGCCGGCGGAGATCACGGGCGCTGGCCTGCGCGACGCTGCGGTTCTTGGTTTGAGCCGGACCATGTCGCTCGTCGAGACCGGCGAGTTCAACGCGCGCTTCCCCGGCGAGCGGTGGGCGCGCGTGCGGCTCACGCTGCACGATGGGAGCGTTCTCGACAGCGGGCCGCACACGACGCGCGGCGATCCCGATACGCCGTTGAGCGACGACGCGCTGTCCGCGAAATTCCGGATGAACGCCGAGGCGGCGCTGGGCGACGTCCGCAGCGCGGCGAGATCGAGCGATGGATCATGACGCCCGCGACCGGCGCAAAGTTGTCCGAATTCCTCGATCTCGTCCTCGCCAAGCGCCGGCCTTGATCGGCTGAGACGATCGGAGGCTGAATTTCCCGAGCGTGCAGGCGGGCGCTCACGCCAAAACCACGGCGACGCCGATGAGCACCATTCCGTGCGCAAAGCGATCGCGTCGATCGTCTCGCCGAACATCAGCGCTGCCATCCGGCGGTGCATGCCGGAACGACGAAAGAAGAGCCGAGCGACATTTGCTGCCGCGCCACGGCGCAATAACCAATAGAAGAGCGCTGATCGCGCCGACGGAAAGCACGATCATCGACCAACTGAGCGCGAAGATGAACTCGGGAGTAAATCGCACCGGCGCCGTGCTACAGCAGGATGACAATCGGCAGCGTATGACGACCGCGCACGCGGCGAACTGCGATGACCGCACCGCTCCTCAAGCGACCGCGAGCAAAACCGCGTTCTGGTAAAGCGTCGCCGACTGTCTGATCGCTACAACTGCGGCGGCGATCGGCATATCGAGTTCCGTCACGTCGGATGCCTGCGTCGAGCTTGTGCCGCTCGACGATGAGCCCAGACACCGTCCCAACCCCAGCGCGAACTCCGAGCCACTGACGGGTACGGACCCGTTCGCCGAACCACCCCCGCGCGATGACGATCGTCAATATCGGTCGCAGCCCGACTAGAAGCGCGGCGATTTCCCGCGCCCACGGCATGCTCGTCCAGGCATCGCCACGAAAACCTCGCCCCGGCAGATCCCGTGGACGAGCCACGTTCCCGAAACCGCGATGTGCCCGATCTCGACCATCGAGTACCACCACGGCGCGCGACGTGGTCCACTGGCGACGACTGGCCATCAGTGCCGCAACGAGCACGAAGCGAGTACAGGAGAAACTTGAGTCGGTCCGGCGTCATAACGGCAACCCGAATTTCGCCGTTCGATGAAGCCTGTGTCGACAGCAGCGTCGAAGACCACCTGAATACATTCGAGCTGCTGGGCGTCGCGTGTCGCGACGTGTGCGCCACGATTGGAAGTCCTACATCGCATGGCGACTGACTTGATCGAGCACAGTTAGCAAAATTGCGAACCGCGACCGGCTAGTAAATTCGCTCGCAATCGGCCTTAATCGCGCGCTGACTCGTCTCAACGGGCAACGGGCATATCCGTGGGTGGGAGTTAGCATTTTTGCTAACCATCCGGCTGGAGCCTGCCTCTGCCATGCCGTGAGCGCTACCAGACCCGGCAGCGATTCTCGCGCACCATCGGCTGGCCCGGCTTGCAGGCGAACGCCTTCGCGAACTCCGGCATGTTCACGACGACGCCCGTTGATCGCGGTACTTCGCGCGGCGAGTGCGGGTCGGTGAGCGCGCTGCACGCGCTTGTTCTCCGGGCGCTCGTTGTCGCAGGCCCACTGCGCGAAGCCGACGAAGAAGCGCTGCTCGGGCGTGAGGCCCGTCGCGCGGCTCGAGCTTCTTGCCCGCGGTCTGCGTCCTTCCAGGCCATGCAGGCGAGGATCAGTGCCGCCGAGGTCGGCGACGTCCTCGCCGAGCGTGAGCTTGCTGTTGATCTTGATGTCGTCGACGACCGTGTACTGCGCGTACTGGTCGACGATGCACTGGGCGCGCTTCTCGAACTCCTCGCGCGTCCTTCTCCGTCCACCAGTCCTTGCAGGTTGCCCTTGGCGTCGAACTGGCGGCCCTCGTCGTCGAAGCCGTGCGTCAGCTCGTGGCCGATGGTGCCGCCGGTGTTGCCGTAGTTGGGCGCGTCGTCCATCTTCGGGTCGTAGAGCGGCGGCTGCAGCACGCCCGGCCGGGAAGTTGATGTCGTTCATCTGCGGGTCGTAGTAGGCGTTCACGGTCGGCGGCGTCATCCCCCACTCGCCGCGGTCGACGCGGCTTGCCGATCTTGGCGAGCTGGCGCCGCGACTCGAAGCGCATCGCGCGCGCTCGACGTTGCCGGCGAAGTCGCCGCGCCGCGACCTCGCAGCGCGCTGTAGTCGCGCCACTTGTCCGGATAGCCGATCTTGTTGACCATCGCGTGCAGCTTCTCCAGCGCCTGCTCCTTGGTCGCGGCGCTCATCCAGGCCAGCGCCTTGATGTCGCTCTCCATCGCCTGCTCGATCTGCCGCGTCATCTCGCAGCGTCGACGCCTTGAGCTCCGGCGGCGAACGTGCGCTGCGCACGAACTCCTGGCCGAGCGCCTCGCCGAGCTCGCGGTCGACCCAGCGCGACGCAGCGCTTCCAGCGCGGCGGCAGCTCCTCGCACGCCGCGCAGCGTCTTGCTGAAGAAGTCGAAGTTCTCGTCGACGAAGGCGCGACGACAGGTAGCGCGCGCCGATCGCGTGCGCAGCGTGCCAGCGCAGGTAGATCTTGAGGTCGTCGAGGCTCCGCGCGCGCCAGCTGCGTCTCGAGCTCCTCGAAGAACTCCGGCTCGGTGACGTTGAACGTGTCGAGCGCGCGCGAGGCCGACCGCGCGCAGGTACGCGCTTCCAGTCGAAGGCCGGCGTGAGCGCCTGCAGGCCGCTGACGGTCGATCTTGTGGAAGAGCTTGTACGGATCGCGCGCTCGACGCGCGTGAGCGACGCCTTGGCGAGCGCGGTCTCGATCGCCATCACCGTCGTCCGCGTCTGCGCGCCGCCGCCTCCGGCGCGTCGCCGAGCAGCTCGAGCATCTTCGCGACGTGCGCGACGTACTTGCGCGCGGATCTCCTTCGACTTCGTCGTCGTCCTTGACGTAGTAGTCGCGGTCGGGCAGGCCGAGCCCGCCGGCGACGGCGAACGCGATGACCTGCGTCGGAGTCGGCGAAGTCCTGGCTCGGAGCCGAAGCCGAAGAAGCAGCCCGCCGTCGTCCGATCGCCAGGTGCAGGCGCGCCGAGGACCGCGGGCAGCTCCTGCTTCGACGTCATCGCCGCGATCGCGGTCGAGGTCGCGGCTTGAGCGGCGCGGCGCCGAGCTTCTCGATCGCCGCCTCGTCCATGCAGGCGGCGAAGTAGTCGCCGATCTTCTGCTGCACGGCGTTGCGGCCGCGCGGTCGGGCTTCGCGACGCTCTCGAGGATGCCCCAGAGGAAGCGCTGGTTGTCCTGCGCGAGCTTGCCGTAGACGCTCCAGCTCGGCCTGGTCGGGCGGGATCGGATTGTTCTTCATCCAGCCGCCGCAGGCGTACTGGTAGAAGTCGACGCAGGGATCGGCGGAGCGGTCCATCGCCTGGACGTCGAGGCCGGGCGTGTACGGGAGCGCGGACAGCGGCGATTCGGCCGGCCTGGTTTGCGCGGCCGGCTGAGGGGCGGGCGTCTGCGCGGCGACGCGCATTCCAATGCAGAGCGCGCCGACCATCAGAGCCAGAGTCACCCGCGCTTCGAATCTCTCCGTCTTCGCCATCGCGATTCGCCTCCCGAAGTTCAACTCGGCCGTCCTCTCGACCGCTCGTCCGCAACCCTGCGCTCCGCGAGCTCCCGCATCGATTCCCTGATCGCCGGATGCTCGTCGAGAAGCCGGCGGAAGTCGACGGCATCGAGCACGAGCAGCTCGCACTCGGTCACCGACATGATCGTCGCGGTCCGCGGCACCTCCCGCAGCAGCGCGATCTCGCCGAAATATTGTCCCGGCCCGAGGCGAACGGGATGCGGCGCCATCTCGACCTCGACCTCGCCGGAGACGATGAAAAACATCGCGTCGCCGGGCTCGCCGCGGCGCACGATCGTGAAGCGCGGCGGAACGACGTCGACCTTGAGCAGCCGCGCGATGTCGGCGATCCGCGAGGCGCCCAATTGCGAGAACAACGGCAACTTCGCGACGAGCTCCCACGAGGTTCGCGACCGGCGCTTGCGCAGCTCGGTGGCGAAACCGGTGGCCAGGATGCCTGCCGGCGCGGCGACGCTGGCGATGCCGAGAACCATGACGATTCCGCCGAAGATGCGTCCCGCGGCCGACACCGGGACGATGTCGCCGTAGCCGATCGTGGCCATCGTGACGATCGCCCACCACATCGCCTGCGGAACGCTCGAGAACGCCTCGGGCTGCGCGTCGTGCTCGAGCGCGAAGATGATCCCCGAGACCAGCACCCAGATGACGGTCATCGCGAGCAGCGCCGAGAGCAGCACGCGCGACTCGCTGCGGATGACGGCGATGAAGAGTTGGAGCGCCGGCGCGTAGCGGGTGACCTTGACGACGGCAACGAGGCGCAGAACCCGAAACCAGTCGGAGTCGGCGCGCACGAAGAACTCCAGGAACAGCGGGAGCACGGCGAGGAGGTCGACGACGCCGAGCGCCGAGACAGACGTAGGCGAGCCGCGCGGACCACGGGTTGCGCGCCGGGTCCGGATTCACTTTCGGGCGCCGTCCAGATGCGCGCCGCGTAGTCGAGCGCGAACAGCACTACGGCCGTGTCGTCGATCGCGTCGAAGAGCCCGCCATAGACTGCGGAGAGCGACTTGACGGTAGTGAGAACGATGGCCGCCGCATTGAGCACGATCGCGGAGACCATGACGACCCGAACCGCGGCGCTTCCCGGCGTGCGGCCTTCGCCGTCGAGCAGCGCGTGGACGCGCGCCCGCCATGTCCCCCGACCTCGGGCCACCCCGCCCGCAGGAGCTTCCATCGAATGGGCTCTTGTTCTCGCGCGCCCGTCGCGATGAGGCTTCGGCAACCCTCACCGGCGTGCCTGTGCCTCGGATCGTGCGGCAACCCGCCGCGCTTGGCAAGAGAACAGGGGTTAGAACGCGTAGTACGGGCCCGGCCCGACCGGCGTGCTGCGGCCCTCGATCGCCGTGTAGACGCTGCGCCCGTAGAAGAACGGAAGCCCCCACGCGAAGCTCGTCGGGTCCGAGTTCATCCCCGCGAGATCGTTGAACGCGTAGAGGTTCGGGTTCAGCACCAGCATCTCGGCGTTGGCGACGGAGAAATTCACGTTGACCGACGCGCCGTTCGTGCCGCGCATCGTCGCGGTGAGGCTCTGCGTCGTCGCCGGGCAATAGAAATCCCCGTCCGGCGGAGGGCACGCCGGAAGCACGCCGCTGCCGAAGGAGAGCAGGTTCGCGCCGCTGTCGATGTAGCTCGCCGCGTACGTCTGGTTGTTGAGCACCGTCGTGATGAACCCGGTGTCCGGGTCGGTGCCGAGCACGGTGACGCCGCTCGTCGCGTTGTTCGCCTGCGTGCCGATGCCGAAGATGAGCGAGCCGCTCGCGCTTGCCGCACCCGTCGCCGGAATCGCGGGCATCGTGATCACCACGCCGTTGTTGTCGGTCGCGAACTGCGCGACGGGATTCTGGACCTGCTGCGCGAGCGCGACACGCGTCGGCTGACAGCTCGCCGCGGTGCAGACGTAATACGCTCCCGGAATCGCCGACTGCGCGCAGATGTCGCCGCAATCCTGCACGAAGAGCCCGACTCCGAGCACGCCGTTCGCGCCGAAACGTGTCGACGGTGTTCTCGGGCGGGCCCGTGTTCGAGCAGCTCGCCGGAACGTTGGTGAATGCCGGGTCGCCGATCACCTGGATCGGCACGGAGGCCGCCACCTCGCCGGCGAGATGCACATCGGCGATCTTCACCGGGCCCCAGCTGAAGCCGTCGACGAATTGCGCGCACTCGACGACCGGATTGCCGCTCGCATCGGTCTGCTGGCGCAGCGCGAGCGCGGGCGAGAGCACCGACGCGATGATGCGCAGCCCGCTCGATCCGGTGTCGACCTGGATGTGATCGACGGTCTGGCAATTGCTGCTCGCGCCCGGCGCGCAGATCGTCACGCTGGTGAAGAGGATGTTGACGAATCCGCCGGGCCCTTGCTCGACGCTCACCGCCTGCACGTTCTGCGTCGGCATCGGCGCCGGCATGCTGTTTCCGCCGCCTCCGCCACCACCGCCTCCGCAGCCCGCAAGCGCTGCGCAGAGCGCCGCCGCCGCGCCGATCGCAAGCGAGCGCATCGCCGCCGCGATCATCGAATCTCTTCCGACGCGACGCCCGCGGGCATGCCGTCGGGCAGATACGCCTTCCCGACGAACGCGCGCATGTGTCCGCTCGATTGGACGACCAATCCCGGCAGCACGATGCTCACCGGTCCGCGCGCCTTGCGCTGCTGGAGCGCGGCGACGTACGTGTCGAAGTACGGACCGAGCACCTGCCTGAGATCGGGAAGCGTCGGACCGCTCCACGACGACGGCGAACACCTTGCCCGCCGGCGAAACGAATTCGCGCACGACCGTTCCCGACGGCGCCGCGATCTCGTGCACCGCGTAGCGCTGCACGCGCGAGACTTTCATCTTGCCTTCGAGCACCGCGTGATCGGCGGCGACCGTCGCTTCGTCACCGCCGAGCGATGCGGCGGCGGGAAGCGCGAAGGCGGCGGCTCCGATGGCCATAGCGGCCAAGGCGATCACGAGCGATGCGTTGCGATTCGAAGCGGACATCGGAGGATCGAGAGGTGGAGGGAAGGGGAGAAGTGTTGCGGGAACCGTTGCCCGAAGCAAACGCGAATTCGACAGCCCTTGCCGCCGCCCGTTCCTTGGGCTCGAGCGGGGAGCGCAACATCCTGATTCCAATGGTAAATGGGCGAGCCACATCGCCCGCTCGCGGTCCCGCAGCGCGCGTGCGATCCGGATCCGCCCTCGCAAGGGCCGCGCTATGGGTCCGCCGCCGCCCGGAGCGTCAGCATTTTGCAAGGGCGGCACTGCATCACTCTAACTTTAGATAGGTGTCTGCGCGGCGAACCGCACAGCAGAATCCTCGGACCGCGTTGGGGGAAGCATCATCGATTGACCAATCCAGAACGGAGACCCAAATGGCCAGTGCAGCGGAACACGAGCCACACGGCACGCACCAGACCAAGAAGGCGACCGCGAGCGGCTGGATCGGCTCGGCGCTGGAATACTACGACTTCTTCATCTACGCCACGGCGGCGTCGCTGATCTTCCCGCAACTCTTCTTCCCGAAGGGCGACCCGAAGGTCGCGATCGTCGCGTCGCTCGCGACCTACGGCGTAGGCTACGTCGCGCGGCCGATCGGCGCCTTCTTCCTCGGCCACTGGGGCGACACGCACGGCCGCAAGACCGTGCTGCATCGTCTGCATGTTCCTGATGGGCATCTCGACGATGGGGGTCGGCCTGCTGCCGACGTACGCGCAGGTCGGCTGGTTCGCGCCGGTGCTGCTCGTGGTCCTGCGGCTGATCCAGGGCTTCGCGGTCGCCGGCGAAATCTCCGGCGCGAGCTCGATGATCCTCGAGCACGCGCCGTTCGGCCGCCGCGGCTACTTCGCGAGCTTCACGCTGCAGGGCGTGCAGGCCGGGCAGATCCTGGCCGCCGCGGTCTTCCTGCCGCTCGCGCACTTCATGACCCGGAGGATCGTTCAATTCGTGGGGCTGGCGGATTCCGTTCCTGGCTGAGCGTCGTCGTCATCATCGCCGGCTACATCATCCGCCGCGAAGTCGACGAGACGCCGGCCTTCGCCGAAGAAGCCGAGCATCACGAAGTGCCGAAGTCGCCGATCGTCACAGGCGATCAAGGACAGCTGGCGGCGACATGATCCGCGTCATCTGCATGGCGCTGATGAACGTGATCCCGGTCGTCACCACGATCTTCGGCGCGGCCTACGCGGTGCAGCCCGGGTACGGCATCGGCTTCCAGAAGGACGTGTACCTGTGGATCCCGGTGCTCGGCAACATCGTCGCGGTGATCGTCATCCCGTTCGTCGGCAATCTCTCGGACAAGATCGGGCGCAGGCCGCCGATGATCGTCGGCGCGATCGTTTCGGGGCTGCTGTCGTTCGGCTACCTGTACGCGATCAGCATCCACAACGTGCCGCTGGCGATCGTGATGTCGCTCCTGATGTGGGGCGTCGTCTACCAGGGCTACAACGCGGTCTTCCCGAGCTTCTATCCCGAGCTCTTCCCGACGCAGCACGCGCGTTTCCGGCAATGGCGATCTCCCAGAACGTCGGCACGCCGATCACCGCGCTGCTGCCGGCGCTGTTCGTCACGGTCGCGCCGCCCGGAGCGACCGACATCCCGATGAAGATCGGCTCGCTCACGCTTGCCGATCACGATCATCGCGGCGATCGCGGCGTGGAGCGCGCGGGAGACCTATCGGACGCACATGAACGATCTCGGCAAGCCCGAACGCCGTGCCGGTGCCCGAAGGCCGAATACGACCGGCTGCGCGAGCAGGCGCAGGCGGCAGTAGGGACAAGCCGAAAGAAACTGCAGTCTACCCCCTCGAGCCGGGGCCTTGCGCGAGCGGGGCCCGGAGTTTTTTGCGCCCTTGAAATGCGCGGTGCCCGGCATCCAGTTAGCCGGCGTCGATCACGCGCGAAGGGTAGGGCGGCGCCTTGGAGCTTCTGGTCATATTCGGCGTCGCGCTGCTCGTCGCCGGCTGGTTCGCGGGCGAGCCTTTGCTGGTCGAGTGGCGGCGCGCAGGCTTCGCCGCCGGCCGTTTCCCGACGCGTGGCGCGAGATCCTCAAGCGGCGCGTCCCTTACTTTCGGCTGTTGCCCGCGGATCTGCAGATCCAGCTCAAGCGGCACATCCAGGTCTTCCTCGCCGAGAAGCCGTTCATCGGTTGCGCCGGGTTGGAGGTGACCGACGAGATGCGCGTCACCATCGCCGCGCAGGCGTGTCTGTTGTTGTTGAATCGTCGACGCGCCGATTACTTCCCGAACCTGCGGCAGATACTCGTTTACCCTGGCGCGTTCATCGTCGATCGGGTTCATTCGGATGCTGCCGGCGTGCTGCAGGATCGGCGGCATGTGTTGTCGGGCGAGTCGTGGTCGCAGGGGCAGGTGGTGTTGTCCTGGGACGACGTGGTGGAAGGTGCGTCTGTTGTGGACGATGGACGCAATGTCGTCATCCACGAGTTCGCGCATCAGCTCGATCAGCAGAACGGACACGCGAACGGCGCGCCTTTGTTGATTGGGCGAAAGAGATACGAGCGATGGGCGCGCGTGCTGGGGGCGGAGTACGCGGAATTGCAGCGGGCGGCGAGCGTGGGGAGCCGTCGCTATTCAGCTATTACGGCGCGACGAATCCTGCGGAGTTCTTTGCGGTCGCGAGCGAGGTGTTTTTCGAGCAGGCGGAGTTGATGGCCGCGGCGCATCCGGAGTTGTATGGGGAGTTGGCGCGGTTTTATCAGGTCGAATCCGCTGAGTTGGTAGAACGGCCCGGCGGGGCGGTCCCGCCGCGGCCCGCGTCCGGCCTCGCGGCGCCTGGGGTAAAATGCGCGCACCGGAGAGGTGGATGAGCGGTTTAAGTCGCACGCCTGGAAAGCGTGTTTAGGTTAATAGCCTAACGCGGGTTCGAATCCCGCCCTCTCCGCC
>CAVUOC010000025.1:0-205294 GCA_963742965.1 uncultured beta proteobacterium
CGCCGTCGGGCCGCCGCCTTCGCGCACTACATGAATCCGGACGATTTCGCGTCGTGGGGCCGGCGGATTCCGTTCCTGATGAGCGTCGTCGTGATCATCGCCGGTTGGGCCATCCGCCGCAAAGTCGACGAGACGCCGGCCTTCGCCGAGGAATCCGAGCACCACGACGTGCCGGTCTCGCCGATCGTCACCGCGATCAAGGAAAGCTGGCCCGACATGATCCGCGCCGTCTGCATGGCGCTGATGAACGTGATTCCGGTGGTCACCGCGATCTTCGGCGCGGCGTACGCGGTGCAGCTCGGCTACGGGATCGGTTCGAGAAGGACGTTTACCTGTGGATCCCCGTGCTCGGCAACATCGTCGCGGTGATCGTGATCCCGTTCGTCCGCAACCTCTCGGACAAGATCGGGCGCAGGCCGCCGATCATCGTCGGCGCGATCGTTTCGGGGCTGCTGTCGTTCGGCTATCTGTACGCGATCAGCATCCACAGCGTGCCGCTCGCGATCACCATGTCGCTGCTGATGGCCACCCGGCCCGCGCTTTTCGGCGCCCTTGAAATGCATGCCGCCGGCACGCCGCTAAGCGGCGTCGATCACGCGCGAAGGGTAGGGCGGCGCCTTGGGGCTTCTGGTCATATTCGGCGTCGCGCTGCTCGTCGCCGGCTGGCTCGCGGGCGAGCCGTTGCTGGTCGAATGGCGCCGCGCGAGGCTGCGTCGCCGGCCGTTTCCGACGCGTGGCGCGCGATCCTCAAGCGGCGCGTCCCTTACTTCGGCTGTGCCCGCGGATCTGCAGATCCAGCTCAAGCGCCACATCCAGGTCTTCCTCGCCGAGAAGCCGTTCATCGGTTGCGCCGGGTTGGAGGTGACCGACGAGATGCGCGTCACCGTCGCCGCGCAGGCGTGCCTGCTGTTGTTGAATCGTCGGCGCGCCGAATACTTCCCGAACCTGCGGCAGATGCTCGTCTATCCGGGCGCGTTCATCGTCGATCGCGTTCATTCGGATGCTGCGGGCGTGCTGCAGGATAGGCGGCATGTGTTGTCGGGCGAATCGTGGTCGCAGGGGCAGGTGGTGTTGTCCTGGGACGACGTGGTGGAAGGTGCGTCTGTTGTGGATGATGGACGCAACGTCGTCATCCACGAGTTCGCGCATCAGCTCGATCAGCAGAACGGACAGGCGAACGGCGCGCCTTTGTTGATCGGGCGAAAGAGATACGAGCGCTGGGCGCGCGTCCTTGGGACCGAATTCGCGGAATTGCAGCGCGCGGCGAGCGTTGGGGAGCCGTCGCTATTCAGCTAGTACGGCGCGACGAATCCGGCGGAGTTCTTTGCGGTCGCGTCTGAGGTGTTCTTCGAGCAGGCGGAGTTGATGGTGGCGGAGCATCCGGAGTTGTATCGAGAGTTGGCGCGGTTTTATAGGTCATCCGCTGAGTTGGTAAGCGGCCCCTGCTCGATGGGACCGTACATCTTGGCAACTCCCATTAGGGCTCCGTGATAACTCTGACTGTTCGGAGTGGGAGGGCCGTGCGTCCGCTTTTGCATTGTTGCGCCGTCCATACTGCGAGCTCGGCACCTTTCCGCGCTCCGACGCTGATGAACGTAGACACCAATTTGGCGAAGGCCTCATTGTTTAGAGAGGCAAACCACGCCCCGCGAATCACCAGTGCCGCTACATAGCCACCGATCGCTTCGGCAAAGTCGCCGGACTTGTTGATCGTAAGAAGCTTGTCATCGGCGACCTTTTCACATGTCTTGAAGAGCGCTTTGTCGACACACCCGGTTGCCGTTCCCAAAGCGGGAACGTTGGGTTGCGCGGTGTCAAAGGCTGCTTCTACAACGATCCGAGTGAGGTCACCAATGATAGCATTTCATCAATCTTAGTAACCTCGAAGCCGCGCGGCGAACCCGGGGCAATATTGAGAGTGATGACCGGGAATCCAAATTTCTGGCCCGCGCGACTGACGAAGGAAATGTCAGCATCGGCAAAGTCAAATAACTCGCACGTGTTGCCTTTGCATACGACACCGAGCAATTGGCTGACGGCCGCATCGACGATTTTCTTTTCGTCCGAGTTAAGCTCGTCAATTCCTTACCCATCGATCGGGCGAGGTCTTTTTGCAGGCGTTTTGTCGCAGCGTCCTTGTCGAGGCCGACAATCAAAAGATGCCCCTTCCGAAAGTAATACTCAAAGTAGCGCGCAAAGAACTCAGCTTGGAGAAAGAATCGCTCCTCGTCAGGATTCAACGGGCGCTTCGCGGCGAGTGCGGACCTTGAGTCGACAAGCTGTCTGAAGCCGTTGGCCTGTGCGGTTTTTGCAATCTCTTCTACCTCGCGCCGCAGTTGGGCGCGGGAGATCCGCAGCTCTTCGACTGCACCTGCCACGGAGACGGTGGCGCCCGTTCGCTTAATAGGTGACATGACATCGACCATTTTTGCCAACGCACGCTTAGAAGTAGTTTGATAGAACGTCTCCGAAAGAATCTGCGCGGCTTGGTCCGGCGGGCTGCCCGGAGTCAAGCGCAGTTCCTGCATGACGATTGGAAGGGGCCGTGCCAAGGCGGGAGTCACCATCGAAGCGGATAGCGTGCTCATCGCCTCCGTGGTGCACGCCGTCGGGTTTGGTACCGTAATTTCAGCTGTATCCAGCGTCTCGTCCAGCTGCGATTGGGTTTGCTGGATTAGTAGATAGCCACATCCATTGAGCGCAGCGACGAGGGCGACAAGCACGATAGAGCGCACGGCGACAAACAACCGGTGTTTGCAATGCATCGTATCTCCCTGTTGAAGATCGAGCTGACAGCCTACGCCGCTACTAGGGAAGTGGCGAGACCGCTTTCCCCGCATGGGTGGGATTTTGATCCTCGCGACCTCAATCTCGCTGCCTTACACGGTCGCGAAGAGGTCGATCTTGGTTGGTCAGCAGGTTGCTCGGCTCGGCGCGCGCCGGCGCGGTGGGAGTAAAATGCGCGGACCGGAGAGGTGGATGAGCGGTTTAAGTCGCACGCCTGGAAAGCGTGTTTAGGTTAAAAGCCTAACGCGGGTTCGAATCCCGCCCTCTCCGCCACGACTTAGTTGTTCGATGGCGAAAGCACTGACAACATGTCCGACGTAGAAATTCGTCGCGCCGCCTTCGAGTGGCTCGCTGAACAAGTCGATGTGCACGGCCAAGTCCTGTCTCGAGAACTGCTTAGCAAAGGCTTCCCATATGGGAGGGAGCGCATTCCGCTTGTGTCTCCACAGGGAATCTTCAAGCCGCGCCAAATGGCGTTGCCATTATCAATAACGACGGTCGCGAACGGTCCTTACCAAGACGCGTTTGGCCCGTCGCTCCTACAGTATCGGTACCGAGGGCGCGACCCAAATCATCGGGACAACATGGGTCTGCGCGAGTTGATTCGCCGCCGCGAACCGCTGATCTACTTTCACGCGCTCATTCAGGGGAAGTACTTGGCGGTGTGGCCGGTCTTCGTGGTCGACGATGATCCCGCTTCGCTCACCTTTTCGGTGGCCGTTGACGACACCTTGGCGCTTAAGGCCGGAATCGACCTCTCGTCGCTGGCCGAAGATGCCGCCGCCGAAATCCGCCGCGGTTACATCACGGCGATAATAAGACAGCGCATTCATCAGGCGGCATTTCGCGAACGCGTGATTGACGCCTATCGGCAACAGTGTGCTCTTTGCCGCCTGCGCCACGAAGAATTGCTCGACGCTGCTCACATTCTTCCGGATGCCGATCCGGAGGGCGAGCCGGTTGTGCCAAACGGCATTGCGCTCTGTAAGCTGCACCATGCGGCCTTTGACCGATTCTTCCTCTCGGTCCGACCGGACTATACGATCGAGATCCGCGGAGATGTCCTTCAAGAATCCGACGGGCCGATGCTGAGACACGGGCTGCAAGGAATGCACGGTCAGCTGATACAACTTCCCGCGCGAATGGCTCTTCGCCCAAGTCCTGATCTGCTTGCGCGGAGGCATCGGAGGTTCCTGGAGCTTGCAAGGTGAGAACGACCGGCACAACATTAGTCGCGCTTGGCGGCGCCTAACGCGCCGCGCCCGCGGATCCAACCACGCTTGCCGACTCTTCCCCGCGCCCCATCGCAGGCCTCACACTCGCGGCCAACCCTTCGATCGTCGGGTCCGCATCGAGTGCCGCCGGCGCGACGCTCACGCCGCAGGCCCGCTTCACCGCGTCGATCATCCGTATCGCGAGCAGCGAGTCGCCACCGAGTTCGAAAAAGTTGTCGCGCAGCCCTACATGTGGGACGCCGAGCAGGTCCTGCCAGATCGCCGCCAGCATTTTCTCCAGGTCGCCCTGGGGCGCGACGTCCGCGCTCCTGTGGACGGCCCGACACCAACCTCCGGCTCCGGTAGCGCCGCATAGTCGATCTTGCCGCTGGGCGAAATCGGCAGTGCATCGAGCAGAACGATCGCGGCGGGCACCATGTACTCCGGCAACGTGCGCCGGAGTTGCGCGCGCAGATCTTCCGGCGTGGGGGCGCGCCGCTGGCGACGACATACGCGACGAGCTTGCGCGCGTCGGAGGCACTGCCGCGCGCGACGACGGTGGCTTCGCGAACGGCCGCGAGGCGGCGGACAGCCGCTTCCACCTCCGCGGGCTCGACGCGGTAGCCGCGAATCTTGATCTGATTGTCGGTGCGGCCGAGGAACGCGATGTTGCCGTCGGGCAGATAACGCGCGAGGTCGCCGGTTCTGTAGAGGCGGTCGTCGGGATTGCCGCTGAACGGATCGCGCACGAACCGCTCGGCTGTCAGGTCCGGTCGGTTCAGATAGCCGAGGGCGACGCTGCGGCCGCCGATGTAGATCTCGCCGGGCACGCCGATGGGAACGGGGTCGCCATTGGCGTCCAGAATGTAGACACGGACATTGGCGATCGGGCGTCCGATGGGAATCGTGTCGAGCATCGCGTCGCTCGAGAGATCGGCTTCGTAGATCGCCGCGGTGCACGTGTTCTCCGATGGACCATAGGAGTTGAACCAGCGAACGCGCCCTCGCGCGTGCGGCCTCCACGCGGCGAAGAGGTCGGGACGCACGCTGTCCATGCCGGAGATGACGACCCGCAGCGACGACGGAATCGGCGCGGACTCGCCGGAAGCCATCGAGGAGACCCATTCGTGCCAGTACGCGCTGGGGATGCCGGTGATCGTGATCCTCCGATCCTCGAGGAAGCGCAGGAAATCGGCGATCGACAGCAGTTCCGAATCGGGCCGAAGCACGATCGTCGCGCCCGAGACCAGAGGAGGGAACACGTCGGCGATCAGCGCGTCCGAGCTGATCGAGACGAACTGCAGCCGCCGGTCCGCAGGAGAAATCTTGTAGTACTCGACGAGCGCCAGCGTGTGGTTCGTCAGCCCGCGGTGAGGGATGAGAATCCCCTTGGGCTGGCCCGTCGATCCGGACGTGTAGATGACATACGCCAGGTCTTCCGGTCCGACGCCGACGCCGGGATTCGCCGTGCTTTCGCGCGCGATCTCCTGTCGATCGCGATCGATCGGGATCATCCGTCCCGCAACCGACGCAGACGCAATGACAGCGCCTCGTTGGCGATCAGCGCCGAAACCCCGGCGTCTCGCAGGATGTGCTCGAGCCGCTCCGGCGGATGGCCCGCATCGAGCGGCAGATACGCGGCTCCCGCTTTCAGGATTCCGAGCAGCGCCACGATCAGATCGGGTGTGCGCGGGCTCAGGCAAAGGCCGACAATTGCTCCGGGCCCGATACCTCTCCGCTGGAGATAATGCGCAAGCTGATTCGCCCGCTCGTCGAGCTCGCGGTACGTCAGCCGGCTTTCAGTCGCCTCGACGGCGATCGCGTCCGGCGTGCGTGCGGCTTGTTCCGCGAAAAGATCGTGTGCGCAGCGCTCCAGCGGAAATTCCCTGCGCGTGTCGTTCCACTCGACGAGGATTCGCCTTGTCTCGGCTTCGGTGAGAAGCGGCTGCTCGCTGACGGGCTTCTGCGGATTGCCCGTCGCGCCTTCGAGCGCGGTGCGCAGGTGCTCCAGCATCGAGCCGATCATCGCCGGCTCGAAGCGCGATTGCGCGTAGACGAGCTTCAGCAGCAGCTCCGGCTCGCCGAACGCGACGAGCGTCAGCGGGTGGCTCGCGCCCGACCTGCGGCTGAACTCGCGCGTCGTCCAGCTTGGACGATCCTCGCGAAGAAGCGCCCCGAGCAGCGCGTGCTCGTACACGACCAGGCTCGACATGAGCTGCGCGCTGCGGCGCGCCTCCGCATCGATGAATGCTCGCCAGCGGCATCCACGCATGCGGGCGCATCGCGACCCACCCGGCGCGCACGCCCTCGAGCCACTGCAGCAGCGGCATCTCGGGCTCGACGCGCACGCGCATCGGCACGGTGTTGATGCAAAGGCCCACGACGTCCCTGAGTCCGTCGGTGCGCGCACCGCGAAGTGCCAGCGTCGTGTCGAAGGCCACGTCGGCCTCGCCGCTGTAGCGAGCGAGAACCCGCGCCCACGCGGCGAGCAGCAGCGTGTTGAGCGTGAGGTCGTGGTCGCGCGCGAAGGATCGCAGCGCATCTGCAGACTTCGGCGAGATGCGGATCTCCTCCGACGCATAGCCGTTCCGGCCCTCATCGATCGACCGCGCGCGCTTCTCGGGCAATCGTGGCGGCGCGACAAAGCCCTCGAGCGCACTGCGCCAGTAGGCCTCCGCGGCCGCAGTGTCCTGGCGCGCCAGCCAGTCGACGTATTCGCGATAGGGATGCGGCGGCGGCAACTCCAGATCGCGCCCGGCCGAGAGCGCGTCGTAGACATCGAAGAGCTCGCGCAGGACGATACGCACCGACCGGCCGTCGAGCAGCGCATGGTGATAGGTCAGGAGAAGCCGGAAATGCGCGTCGCCGAGCCGGAACAACGCGATCCGCATCGGCGCAGGGCGGTCGAGCGCGAAGTCTCCCAACCGGTCGGCATCGAGATGCGCATCGAAGCGCGTTTCCTGCTCGGCGGGTTGCGTATCACGCCAGTCGAGATGCGCCCACGGGACTTCCACCTGCCGATGCACTTGCTGGATCGGCCCGCCGGCTGCCTCGATGCAAAAAGCGGTGCGGAGGATCGAATGCCGCTCGACGATCCTTCGCCATGCGCGCTCGAGGAGCGAAGGCTCCAGGTCCTCGCGCAGATCGCAGATCGCGTGCTGCACGTACGCGCCCGAGCCCGGCGAGGACATGCTGTGCAACAACATGTCGCGCTGCATCGGGGAAATCGGGTACGCCGCTTCGATCGCGGCGTCGCTCGCGAGTGTCCCCACCTCTATCACGGCGCTACCTTTTGCCGCGCACCCGGTAGGTCACGATCGGACAGCAATCGCCCAACTCGTAGTCGAGGTACCGCGTTTCCAGCGTGTCGAAATGCTCGCTCATCACCGCTTCGAGCTCCGCGATGCTCGGGAACGCGAGACGCGACGTCTTGCCTTCGTAGAGATGGATCATGTCGACGGTCTCTCGTTGCCATCCCGTCATCGCCAATAACGAGTCCATGTCGATGCGCGCACGCTTCCAGGCGGCCAGCACTTCGCTCACCGCCACGCCCGTCTCCGCGTTCTCCTGCAAGGCCATGGCGAGCCGGAACTTGAACGCGTGAAAACTCTGGATCCTGTTCGCGCGGAGATCTTCGAACACCGCATCGGGCGTCTCGCGCTTCGCCGGGCGCACCCAGAAGCGGCTGATGACGATGCCGGTGTCGGTCAGCGCGGCACGCGCTGCGGCGGCGAGCGCGCGGTAGCTGCGCGGAAAATCGAGCGGCGCGAAGTTCCCGTCGCCGATCACGACGTCGTGGCGAGCCTCATCGGGCTTGTATTCGAACCAGTCGCCCTGCACCGCCTTCCGGAACCCGGCGACATCTCCTGGCCAGACCAACTCGATCATCGGCTGCGACTTGTCGAGGGCCAGCAATTGTGTTCCCTCGGGCCACGACATCGTGGCGATCTCCGGCGTCACGCCCCACAAGAGCGCACTGAGCGGCTGCGCACGAGGATCGGCGAACCTGCGCACCGCGTCCTCCATCGCGCGGATGTCCGCCGCGCAGGGCCGCAACGGCGGTCCGTATAGATGCCACTGATGGGCGACGTCGCCGCCCCAATAGGTTGCCTGCGGCTTCGGCGACCGGAGCGATGCGGAGCGCTCGCTCATGGCGAGACGGCTTTGGCGACGATCACCTCCGCGTTCGCGTGTCCGGACACGCAGCGCTCGAGCTCCAGCGCGGCCGAGCGCAGCAGCGATCGATACTCGCTCACCGTACGCTCGCGCCCGCCGAGCATGACCATCATGTGCAGATCGAGCATCGTCACGAAGTCGGCCGGGCGCGCACCATCGGGGACAATGTTCTCGACCACGAGGAGCACGCTCGACGGGCGCATCGCCGCGCGGCAATTGCGCAGGATGGTTGCGCAGCGGCTGTCGTCCCAGTCGTGCAGGATGTATTGCAGGATGTACACGTCGCCGTCCGCGGGAACCGAATCGAGGAACGATCCGCCTGCGATCCGGCACCGGTCCGTCACGCCCGCCGCAGCGAGCAGGGGCCGCGCCCCTTCCACGACCTGCGGCTGATCGAACAACACTCCCGTCGCATCCGGGTGTTGCTGGAGGATCTCCGCCATCAGGGCGCCGCGGCCGCCGCCCACGTCGACGACGAGCGGAGAGCCCGAGAAATCGTGCGCGCCCAGCACCGAGCGCCTGGCGCGCGCATGCTGGTCCGCCATCGCGCGATCGAAACATTCGCCAAGCTCCGGATGCGATTTGCGATGCTCCCAGACGCTCATCCCGAACACGGCGGGGAACGCCGGCTCGCCGGTCATCACGCTGTGGCCGAGCTCGAGCCACGCAGGCAGGTACTCCTCGCGGTTGAGGATCGAGCGGTCGCGCAGGCCCGCATCGGGATCGATCAGCAAACGCCCCATCGGGGTGAGGGCGACCGCGTTCGCAAGCGGCTCGACGAGACCGACGACCTCGAGAGCACGGAGGAACCGCTGCAGCGACGAAGGATGGGCGCCGAGCTTGTCGGCAAGCTCCTGCGCGCTCGCCGGTCCGGACCGCAAGTGCTCGAGAACTCCGAGCCTGATCGCGGTCATGATGATGCAGGTTGCGCGATAGCCCTGCAACAGATCCAGCAGATGTGTCCTCAGCGCAGCGGACTCCGGAGTCAACGCCATAGTCGGGGCGCCGGCGAGGTACAGCGAGATCTAGCACAGGAAACAGACCTTGTACCCGCCAACGTAAACACAGCAAACCCTGAACGGGCTCACCGAAACGTTCTTGATCTTCTCTGACGAACCCATCTCGGTGTCCTCCCATGTGTTGCCCGTGCATCCGCGCGTTTGCGCGGCATTGCCAAGGGTATTATTCCATGACCCGAAGCACGCAGGAGACATTCCGATGAACGACCCCGAGATCCGCGCCTTCCTCACCATCGCCCTCATGGCCGCGCTTGCCGACGGCACCAACGACGACCGCGAGCGCGCCGCGCTGAAAAGCCTCGTCGCGCGTCTTGGCGAGGGCCGGATCGATCTCGCCGACGTCTATGACGACGTGCTCGTGCGCAAGATCTCGATCACGGATGCGGCGCGGCCCTTCATCACGACGGAAGCGCGGAAACAGGCGTACGAAACCGCTGTGGCGGTTGCAGCCGCGGATGGGGCGACCTCGCCAGGCGAAACCGCGTTTCTGCGCGATCTCGCCGCAGCGCTTGGCCTGCCGGCGCAGGACGCGCAGGGATACGTCGCGCAGGCCGATGCCGTGGCGGGCGCCGCCGGTGTCCCGAGCGCGAGCGGTGCCGAGCCGGTGCGCGAAGTCCAGGGCCACGTGATGCCGGATGTGGCTGCATTGGACAAGCAGATCGTGAGCGCGTCCATCACCAACGCCGCGTTGGAGCTGCTGCCGGAATCGCTCGCGTCGATGGCGATCCTGCCGTTGCAGGTGCGGCTCGTCTACCAGATCGGCAAGGCATACGGCTACGAGCTCGACCAGGGGCACATCAAGGAATTCCTCGCGGCGCTGGGCGTCGGCCTCGCGGGACAGTACATCGAGCAGTTCGGTCGCAAGCTCCTGGGCGGATTGCTTGGGAGCGTGCTGGGCGGCATCGGCCGCGCGGCCGGTCACCAGGCGGCGAGCTCGGGCATGGCATTCGCGACGACGTGGGCGCTCGGACAGCTCGCAAAGCAGTATTACGGCGGCGGCCGCACGCTCGATGCGGAGAAGCTCAAGGCCGCGTTCGCGCCGCTGCTCGCGCAAGGCCAGGGGCTGATGAATCGCTACGGCGGCGACATCGCCCAGCGCGCGCGCACGATCGACGTGAGCAAACTGCCCGCGCTGCTGCGCCAGACCTGAGGCGCCGCGCGTCGTAAACCGATCATTTTCAACCGCACTTGCCAGGATGATTCGGCAGATCTAGAGTTAGACACGACAACCACGTCGCAGGGGTTGGCAATTCGGTTGCCCACAATGCGGTCGCGTTGACCTCTTTGAAAGGAACCGCCATGGCTCAAGCGCAATCGTTCAGGGATGTACAAGTCGCTTCGAACGACATCGGGGTCCGGACGATCGGGCTGAACGATCTCTGGCAGTCGCTGAAGGAGGGCTACGACGACTTCAATGCCATGCCGGTCTTCGGCATGGTGTTGCTGGCCGTGCTCTTCCCGCTGTTCGCCTTGCTGCTGTCGTTGGCGCTGGTGGGCAGCAACATGCTTTATCTGGCCTTTCCGGTGGTCGCGGGGTTCACCCTTCTCGGTCCCGTGGTGTCGGTCGGGCTCTTCGAGATGAGCCGCCGTCGCGAACGCGGGCTCGACGTCGGATGGCGATCGACGTTCGATTTCGTCCACTCGTCGTCGTTTGCGCCGATCCTTGCGCTGTCGATCCTGATGATGCTGCTCTACGTCGCGTGGCTGTTCATGGCGCAGTTCCTGTATCGCGGCCTCTTTGGCGACGAGCTTCCCGGCTCGGTGTCGGACTTCGTGACTCAGCTCACCACGACCCGGCACGGTCACGGCCTCATCGTGTACGGCGTCGGCTTGGGGTTCCTGTTTGCCGTCGCTGCGCTGGCGATTTCGGTGATCGCCTTTCCGCTGCTCCTGGACAAGCCGGCAAGCGCCGCAACCGCAGTCGCCGTTTCGATCCGGGCGGTCGCTGCCAATCTTGTGGTGATGGCGGTGTGGGGCGTGATCGTCGTGGCGATGCTGGCAGCGGGCGCGCTCGTGTTCCTGATCGGCCTCGCGGCCGTTCTACCGATACTGGGCCATGCAACGTGGCATCTTTACCGGAAGATCGTCGAGGCGTGACGCACACGTCGGAACGTTCTTCGTCTCGGACGAATGCCGGCGATCGAAATGCGATCGAGGGACCACGCCGGGCGGCGCGGCGACCCTCGGTCGCGCCGAGCGCGGCCAACTAACGTCCTTATCCGGTTGCGCCCCGCAGTTCAGATCGAGCTTGTTAGCAAAATTGCGAACGGCGATCGGCATCCAGAAACGCGCGGAAACGCCCCTAAACCGGCGCCGGTTCGGCTGAACGGGCCACGGGATACTCCGCGTGTGCCAAGTCGCAATTTTGCTAACCCTCCGGCGCAGCGCCTTCCTCTGCCATCGACGAGCGCCCCCACGCTCGGCACTGCGTTAGGCTCGCACCCGCCCGTCACTACACCGCGTAATACACGGCGAAATCGCCGGCGTCGTCCTGCCATACGCAAACGGACTCGAAACCGGCGGCCTGCAAGCGTCGTCGTGAACTGAGCTGGCGCGTACTTGTAGGAGTTCTCGGTGTGGATGCGCTCGCCCGCGTTGAAGCGGCGCGGCATTGCGTCGATGTGCACGGTCACCTCACGCATCGCTTCGAGGTACATCTCGATGCGGCCGCACTCGGGGTCGTAGCGAGCGACGTGAGCGAACGCGGAGGGGTCGAAGTCGGTGCCGAGGAGGCGATTCACATTCAGTAGAATATTGCGATTGAAGGCGGCGGTGACGCCGAGGGAGTCGTCATACGCGGCTTCGAGCCGCGCGATGTCCTTGCGCGTGTCGACCCCGATCAGGAGCCCGCTGCCCGCAGCAATGCAGTGGCCGCGGATCTGCGCAAGAAAATCACGCGCCTCGTCCGGCGCGAAATTGCCGATCGACGAGCCCGGATAGAAGAACGTGACCGGCCCGGCAGCGAGCTCGCGTCGCAAGTCGAGGCCCTGCGTGAAGTCGGTCACCACGCCGAGCATCTCGACGTGCGGGAAGTCGGCCGCGAGGCGAACGAGCGTCGCGCGCAGGATGTCCGCGGCGAAGTCCACGGCGATGTAGCGAGACGGCGCGAGAAACGGCAGCCACTCCGCAGCCTTCGCGCCGTCCGCCGCGCCGAGATCGACGAGCTGCGTGCCGCGACCGATCGCCGCCGCGATCTCGCCGCGATGGAGCGTGAAAATCTCGCGCTCGGTCCGCGTCAGGTAATACTCGGGCAGCTCGCAGATCGCGCCGTACAGCGCCGCGCCGAGCGCGTCGTAGAAATATTTCGGCGCGATCGACGCGGGCGCGTTGCGCAGCCCGGCGACGAGCGCGCGCCGCTCCGCTGACGGATCGGCGTGTAAAAAGTTCACGATGCGCGGCACCCCCGTCTCGCGAACCATGATCGGGGAGTCCAGCGCCTGGCGGCGGGAAGCGGAGGCAACTGCCATGGTAATTATCCTTTGTGGATGGTTGTCACGACGTCGTGGTCAAGCATGGTGGTAAGCTTTCACCTGCTTCGCGTTCGGCCTTCAACCATTCGTCGTCCCGGCCCGGCCATAGAGCGTAATCTACGCGCTCACGATCCACGTTTCGGCATCGACGTCGAGCCATTCGTTCCCTTCGTAGCAAACCCCCTCACAGGTGATCGTCATGCTTTCCAGGATTCTAGCCAGTGGCGTCTTCGCTCTGCTCTGCATCGTTGCCGCAGCCGCATCGGCGCAAGGGACGCTGAAAGTCTCGGCGATTCCCGATGAGTCGCCGACCGAGCTGCAGCGCAAGTTCGTCCCGCTGGGCAAGTATCTCGAGCAGCAGACCGGGATGAAGGTCGAGTTCATCCCTGTCACCGACTATGCCGCGGTGGTCGAGTCGCTCGGGACGGGCAGGCTCGACATGGCGTGGCTCGGCGGATTCACGTTCGTGCAGGCGAGCAAGCGCACGAACGGGGCCGCGATACCGATCGTCCAGCGCGAGGAGGACACGCGCTTCACGAGCAAGTTCGTGACCTCCAATCCGCAGATCAAGTCGCTTGCCGATCTCAAGGGCAAGACGTTCGCGTTCGGCTCGCCCGCGTCGACGTCGGGCCATCTGATGCCGCGTTATTTCCTGATGCAGGCCGGCGTCGACCCCGAGCGCGACTTCAAGAATGTCGCCTTCTCGGGCGCGCACGACGCCACGGCGGCGTTCGTGCAAAGCGGAAAGGTGGACGCCGGCGTGCTCAACTCGTCCGTCTACGACAAGCTGGTCGAGCAGAAGAAGATCGATCCCGACAAGGTGCGGGTGTTCTCGGTGACGCCGCCTTACTACGATTACAACTGGACGGTGCGCGGCGGCATGGATCCGGCGCTCGTCAGGAAGCTCACCGACGCGTTTCTGAAGCTCGATCCGAAAAATCCCGAGCACGCGCAAATCCTCGAGCTGCAGCGAGCGACGAAGTTCGTTCCGACAAAGCCCGAAAACTACGCCGGCATCGAAAGCGCTGCGCGCTCGGCGGGATTGCTGCAATGATCGTGTGACATCGACGCGATGGGCTTCCAGCTCGGCAACGTCGTTCTCACCTACGCGAACGGACAACGCGCGCTGTCGCGGATCACGCTCGGCGCCGGGCGCGGCGAGCGCGTTGCGGTGATCGGTCCGTCGGGCGCGGGCAAGACGTCGCTGTTGCGCCTGCTCGGCGCGGCGCTGCGTCCGGACGACGGCAGCATCGAAGTGCTGGGCGAGGGTCCGTGGCGACTGTCGGCGCGCGCGTTGCGGCGTCTGCGAAGCCGCATCGGCGTCGTGTATCAGAAGCCGCCGCTTCCCGGCCGCCAGCGCGCGATCACCGCCATTCTCGCCGGCCGGCTCGGCAGCTGGCCGTGGTGGAAGGCGATCGGATCGCTGCTCTATCCCGCAGACATCCCCGGCGCCGAAGCGCAGCTCGCACGGCTCGATCTGGCCGATCGGCTGTTCGAGCGCTGCGACCGGTTGTCCGGCGGACAACTGCAGCGCGTCGGCGTCGCGCGCGTGCTGTATCAGCAACCCGAGCTGATCCTCGCGGACGAGCCGGTCTCCGCGATGGATCCCACGCTTGCCAATCTCACGCTCGGCCAGCTCGTCGACGATGCGACGGCGCGCTCGGCCACGCTGGTGGCGAGCCTGCACGCCGTCGATCTCGCGCTGCGCTGGTTCCCCCGCATCATCGGCCTCAAGGGCGGCGAAGTGATGTTCGATCTGCCGGCGGTGCGCATCACCGAGGCGCTGCTTCGCGATCTGTACGCGGCCGAGACGAGCGTGCCGCCGACGCAGGCGCCGGAGCCGCTCGCGCTGCCCGCGCGCGGTCCGCGGCACATCTCTGCGTGCAAGCCGCAGTAGTCGTGAGCACCGCAACCGCGCATCGATTCGATCCCGCCGCACGCAGCCGCGCGACGGCGCTCGTCGTCGGGCTGCTGGTGTTGTGGCCGCTTCTCGTGTGGTCGCAGTTCCAGCCGGCGTCGCTTTTCGAAGCGCGCAATCTCGCGGCGATGGCGCAATTCCTGGGCGGCTTCCTGCCGCCGGACATGTCGGTCGAGTTCCTGCGCTACGTCGTGCGCGCGACGATCGAGACGATCGCGATCGCGACGGCGGGCATGAGTCTCGCGTTTCTCATCGCCGTGCCATTGACGATGGCGAACACGCGCGCGTTGTCGATCGCTCGCATCGGCCCCGGCCCTGGGTGGCGGACGAGCCGCGTGCTGCATGTGCTCTCGCGCGGCTTGCTCGTGTCGCTGCGCGGCGTTCCCGAGCTCGTGTGGGCGCTCGTGTTCGTGCGGGCGCTGGGCTTGGGACCGGCGGCGGGCGTGCTGGCGCTCGCGATCACCTACGGCGGCATGCTCGCGAAGGTCTATGCCGAGATTCTCGAGTCCTCCGACACCGAGTCGGCGCGCGTGCTGTTGCAGGCGGGCAGCGGCCGGACGCTTGCGCTCGTCTACGGATTGTTGCCGGTCGCCGCGTCCGAGATCGTCTCGTACACGGTGTACCGCTGGGAATGCGCGCTGCGCGCGTCGGTGGTGATGGGCTTCGTCGGCGCGGGCGGACTCGGTCAGCTGATGGATCAATCGATGAGGATGATGAATGGCGCCGAAGCGGCGACGATTCTCGTCGTCTTCCTTCTTCTCGTGCTGATGGCCGACGCGGTGAGCGCGGCGCTGCGCAAGGGCCTCGCGTGACCATGCAACGCGTCGCGATGAACGTCGATCACCGGGCGCTGCGGATCTGCACGAAGTGCCTGTTCGCGATGGCGGTGGTCGCGATGCTCGTCGCCGGAAGCTTCGCCTATCTGTCGCTCGGGCTCGAGCGCCTTTTCACGATCGATACGGCGCGCGAGCTCGCTCGGTTCCTGCTTTCGTTCTTCCCGCCGGACATGTCGCAACGCTATCTGCTGAAGACCGCCAATGCCGCGCTCGAGACGCTTTCGGTGTCCGCCGTCGGCACGTTGCTCGCCGTGGTGTTCGCGCTGCTGTTCGCGTTGCCAGCGTCGGGTCGATACGGCAGCGCGTTGCGCGCGTGCACTCGGTTCGTGCTGAACCTGCTGCGCTCCGTGCCCGAGCTCATCTGGGCGGCGCTGATGGTGCTCGCGGCAGGACTCGGTCCGTTCGCCGGCGCGCTTGCGCTTGCCGCGCACACGTCGGGCGTGCTCGGGCGGCTGTTTGCCGAGGCGCTGGAGAACGCGCCGGCTGCTCCGGCCGCGGCGCTCGTCGAAACCGGCGCCCGTCCCGCTGCCGCGTTCCTCTACGGCACGCTGCCGAACGTGTTGCCCCAGTTGCTGTCGTACTCGCTTTACCGCTGGGAGATCAACATCCGGATGGCGGCGATCCTCGGCTTCGTCGGCGCCGGCGGGCTGGGGCAGATGCTCTACTACGAGCTCTCGCTGCTGCACCAGGCGCAGGCGTGCACGGTGATCGTCGCGATGCTGCTGCTGGCGGCGCTCGTCGACGGAGCGAGCGCGATGCTGCGGCGCTGGCTCACCGCGGCGTGAGCCTCAGGTCCCGAGCGCACACGTGCGGAAACCGACGAAAATGTCGCTGCGATGCGGAAGATAGAAATTGCGGTAGCGCGGATGATGCATGCGCGGCTGCGTGATGAACGATCCGCCGCGCACGCTGCGATGCGTGTGAAACCACGGCTGCGAATAGTCGCGATAGCGATCGGCTACAAAGCCGGGATAGGGCTCGAACGGATCCGCGGTCCACTCCCAGACCGCGCCGCCCCAGTCGATCAGGCCGAGCGTGGCCGCGCGTTCCCATTCCGCTTCGGTCGGCAGTCGTCGTCCGGCCCAGCGACAGAACGCTTCGGCTTCGTACGCGCTCACGTGACAAACCGGTTGATCCGGCGGCAGAGCCTCCCAGCGGTCGAACCAGCGATGCTCCCAGCCTCCGGCGCCTTTGCGCCAGTATTGCGGATGGGAGGAGGCCGCCTGTTCGAGCCACGCGCGCCCTTCGTCCGACCACCAGCGTCGATCGGCGTAGCCTCCGGCGTCGACGAACTCGGCGAAGCGGGCGTTGCTCACGCACGTTCGCGACATCCGCGCCGGCGCGAGCGTCACGTCGTGCGCCCACTTCTCGTTGTCGAACACGAACGCGCCATCGTCCGGCGAGCCCTGCTTGAACACGCCGCCCGGAACGTCGACGTCGCTCGCGCACGTCCGGCAACGGCGGCATGCGGATCGGAAACGGCGGCGAATAGCCGAGCGTCTGCCGCATGTAGGCGAGCGCCTCGCCATGCATGTCCTGGTGAAAGAGCGCGAGGCGCGTTGCGTACAGCTGGTCCTCGTCGCATGCCGGCAAGCCGCGCGCGCACGCCGTCGAGCACGGCGCTCGCGTAATCGCGCAGCTCGCCGAGCGGCGGAAGATCGAGTGTCCAGCGATCGGTGTGCGCAATGCGTCCCGAGTCGAACAGACGGTCGGCGCCGGCGAGCATCGACGGGCGGCGCGTGACATTCTCGTCGCGCGCGTCCCAGTAGGCTTCGCGCAACACCCACCACTCGGTGAACCACGCGACGTGGCCGAATTCCCACCGCGGCGGATTGATGCCGGGGTGGTACGGAACCTCCCATTGCTCGGGCGTGAGGTTCGCGAGCACGCCCCACGTCCGCTCGTGCGCGTCGATCAGCGCGCGCTCGAGCTCCGCCTTCCCTGACGATCGCGCCGCGATCCCCGTCATCTCCATCGATGCAACCTCGGAAGCCACGACTCGCGATCGTCAGCCCGGCGCTGCGGCAGGCGAACAACGGCAACTGGCGGACCGCATACCGATGGTCGCGCTTTCTCGGCGAGCGGTTCGACGTCGACGTCACCGATCAGTGGACGGACTCGGCGACGCCCGCCGCGTGCATGATCGCGTTGCATGCGCGCCGCTCGGCCGACGCGATCGCGCGCTTCGCCGAAGCGTATCCCGATCGCCCGCTGATCGTCGTGCTCACCGGGACGGATCTCTATCGCGACATCGGCGTCGACGAATCCGCGAGGCGCTCGCTCGATCGGGCGACGCACCTGGTCGTGCTGCAGGAGGCCGCGCTCGACGAGCTCGATCCGAGTCATCGGCGCAAATGCCGCGTGATCTTCCAGTCCGCTCCCTCGCTCGAGCCCGGCACGCCGCCGCAGCGAAGCTTCGACGTGATCCTGGTCGGCCACATGCGCGCAGAGAAGGATCCGCTGACGCCGATGCGCGCGATCGCGCGGCTGCCGGCGGACTCCACGGTGCGGCTCATCCATATCGGCGACGCGTACCGGCGAGTACGCGCGCGCCGCCGCGGAGCTGCAGGCGCGTGCGTGGCCGTCGGTGCGACGGTACCGCTGGCTCGGCGGACGAACGCACGGCGAGACCCGGCGGCGCATTCGAAACGCCAACGCGATGGTGATCTCGAGCGTGATGGAGGGTGGCGCCAACGTGATCGTCGAAGCGGTCACCTGCGGCGTGCCGGTCATTGCGAGCAGGATCTCCGGCAATGTGGGCATGCTCGGCGCCGGTTATGCCGGTTACTTTGCCGTCGGCAACGACGAAGAGCTCGCGCGATTGCTGGACCGGGTCGGCCGCGACAGGGATTTTCTTGCGCAACTCAGGGCGCAGTGCGCGCGCGCGGGCGCCGCTGTTCGAACCGGCGCGCGAACGAGCGGAGGTCAACCGGCTCGTCGACGACGCGCTGGAACATCGATCGGCGTTCGGGCACGCTCGCGATTTGCCGGGCGACGCGAAGCACTTCGGCGGCGATCGACGATAATGTCAGCAAACAGGCATCGAATCCCATGGAGCAGGCGATGAACACGATGGCGGAAATCAGGCTCACTTCATTTTCCCACGGCGGCGGGTGCGGTTGCAAAATCGCGCCGGGCGTGTTGACCGACATTCTGCGCGGCACGCGCGCGCCGTTTCTGCCGCCCGAGCTCCTGGTCGGCGTCGAGACCGGCGACGACGCGGCGGTCTACCGGCTCAACGACGAGCAGGCGCTCGTCGCGACGACGGACTTCTTCATGCCGATCGTCGACGACCCGTTCGATTTCGGCCGCATCGCCGCGACCAACGCCATATCCGACGTGTACGCGATGGGCGGCACGCCGATCATGGCGCTCGCGCTCGTGGGCATGCCGATCGACAAGCTGCCGGTCGAGGTGATCCGCCGCATCCTCGACGGCGGCGAATCGATCTGCACGGAAGCGCTCATTCCGATCGCAGGCGGGCACACGATCGACTCGGTCGAGCCGATCTACGGGCTCGTCGTCATGGGACTCGTGCATCCGGACAGGATCAAGACGAACCGCGGCGCGCGCGCAGGTGACGTGCTCATATTGGGCAAGCCGCTCGGCGTCGGCGTGCTTTCCGCTGCCGTGAAGAAGAACAAGATCGACGAGTCGGGCTACCGCGAGCTGATCGCGTCGACGACGAAGCTCAATACGCCGGGACGGCTGCTGTCGGGGTTGCCGGGCGTGCACGCGATGACCGACGTCACCGGCTTCGGCTTGCTCGGCCATCTGTTGCCGATGTGCCGCGCGGCGAACCTGCGCGCCGAGGTTGCGATGAATCGCATTCCGTTGCTGCCTCGCGTCGAGGCGATGGCCGCCGAGGGATTCGTGACGGGAGCGTCGGCGCGCAACTGGGCGTCCTACGGCAAGGAGGTCGCGTTGGGGAACACCGTTACGCCCGCGCAGAAGGCCCTGCTGACCGACCCGCAAACCAGCGGCGGTCTTCTCGTCGCGTGCGCGCCCGAAACGGTCGACGAGGTGCTCTCGATCTTTCGCAGCGAAGGCTTCGATCGAGCGGCGGTCGTCGGCGAGCTGCGCGAAGGCGCGGCGGAGGTGGCGGTCGCGTAGCGCGGAGGGTCGCGCCGCTTCGCGCCCTACGCGTCGCATCGGCATTGCGGTGTAGGCGAACTGCGCAAGTCGCCGTCCGAATATGCGCTACGCGGCGCGTAGAATACGGCCACCATGCAGAGCCGTAACGGCCGCATCCTCCTTTCGCCGTCGGATCTCAACGACTACGTCGAGTGCGAGCATCGCACGACGCTCGCGCGGCGGGTCGCGCTGGGCGAGCTCGCAAAGCCGCATGTCTCCGACGAAGGCGCGAAGCTCCTCGCGGACAAGGGCATATTGCACGAGCTCGATTTCCTCAGGCGCCTGCACGAAGAAGGCCGCGACGTCGTCGAGATCGCGATGGACGCCGCCCTGGGACTTCGACGGCCGCCGCGGCGCGCACGGTCGATGCGATGCGCGCGGGCGTCGACGTCATCGCGCAGGCGACGTTCGTCGACGGTCAATGGCGGGGCCGCGCCGACTTCCTGCTCAAGACGCCGAGGCCGTCGAAACTCGGGTCGTGGGGCTACGAGGCGCTCGACGCGAAGCTCGCGCGCGCCGAGAAGCCGACCTACGTGCTGCAGCTCTGCTTCTACAGCGACGGCATCGCGGCCGTTCAGGGAACGCGGCCCGAGCACATGCACGTGTTTCTCGGCGTCGGCGAGCAGCGCGCGCTTCGCTACGACGATTTCGCCGCGTACTACCGTCGCGTGCGGGCGCGCTTCGAAGCGGCGGTGGCATCGCCTGCGCGCGACCGAGCCCTATCCGGTCGAGCACTGCGCGCTGTGCGAGTTTCACGGCACCTGCAAGGATCGGTGGCGCGCCGAAGACAGCCTGGTGCTGGTCGCGGGCGACGCGTCGGGCGCAGGTGGCGCGACTGCGCGACGCGGGCCTGCCGACGCTGATGGCGCTCGCGCAGGCGCGGCCCGGAACGGCGGTGCCTGCAGATCGCGCCGCACACGTTCGAGACGCTGCGCGATCAGGCGGCGCTGCAGCTCGAGCGGCGGAATTCCGGCCGCCTCGATTGGCATCGCATCGACGGCGAAGCTGGAACGCGGCTTCGAGCTGTTGCCGCGCCCGTCGCCCGGCGACGTGATCTTCGACATCGAAGGCGATCCGTTCTGGGAGCCGGCGCGAGGCCTGCACTTCCTGTTCGGCATGCTGCTGCGCGACGGCGCCGATTGGGAATACCGGCCGAATCGTGGGCGCACGACCGCGCGGGCGAGCGCGCGGATGTTCGAGGAGTTCGTCGATCTCGTCCACGCGCGGCTGGCCGTCGACCCGGCGATGCACGTCTACCACTACGGCACGTACGAGAACGCGGCGCTCAAGCAATTGATGGGGACGTATGCGACGCGCGAGGACGCCGTGGACGACCTCCTGCGCCGCGGCGTATTCGTCAATCTGCACACGGTCGTGCGCCAGGGCCTGCGCGCCGGCGTCGAAAGCTATTCGCTGAAGGAGGTCGAGGCGCTCGTCCCGTACGTCCGGCGTGCGGACGTGCGCAGCGGCATCGGCGCGGTGCTCGCGTACGAGCACTGGATGAGCACGCGCGATGACGCGTCGCTCGCGTCGATCGCCGAGTACAACGAGGATGATTGCCGGGCGACGCTCGCGCTTCGCGATTGGCTGGTGCAACAGCATCCGCGCGAGCTGCCGTGGGCCGAGCCGCGCGCCGGCAAGGAGACCGAGGAGAAGAGCGGAGGACGGAGAGCGCGCGGAGTTGCGGCGCCGACTGACCGAGGGCGAGGAGCCCGGATCGGCGCGATGGCTCGCGGGCGAGCTCCTCGAGTATCACCGGCGGGAAGCGCGGCCGGCGTGGTGGTGGTTCTTCGAGCGCTGCGAAAAGATGACGGATGAGGAGCTGCTCGAGGACGCCGAATCGATCGGCGGTCTCGTGCCCGACGGGCGACGCCGACTGCGGACAAGAAGTCGCTGATCTACACGCTGACGATTCCCGCCGCAGCAATACAAGCTCAAGGCGGGGGACAACACCGACGGATCCCGCCACGAAGAAAGGCGCCGGGGACGATCGTCGCCATCGATGAGACCGCGGGCACGCTGACGCTTCGTCGCGGTCCGAGCCTCAACGACGTGCCGATGCCGCGCGCGCTGATCCCGGGCGGCCCGTACGACACCGATGCGCAGCAGGACGCGCTCGCGCGGCTCGCGTCGTCGGTGCTGGCGAGCGACGGCCGCTATCGGGCGCTGCGCGACATCCTCGCGCGAACGCCGCCGCGCATCAGCGGCCGCGAGCCCGGCACGAGCATCCAGACGACCGACATCGCCGAGCAGCGCGCGCTCACGGTCGAGCTCGATTCGAGCTACCTCTTCATCCAGGGGCCGCCCGGCACGGGGAAGACGTGGACGGGCGCGCGGCTCATCACCGAGCTGATGCGGCGCGGGCGGCGCGTCGGCGTGACCGCGACGAGCCACAAGGCGATCCACAATCTGCTCGACGAGGTGGAGACGCGCCGCGAGGGAAGAAGGACTGCGCTTTCGCGGACTGAAGAAGTCGTCGGGCGACAACGCCGAGTCGACTTACGACAGCGACTCCATCGCCAGCGCGGACAACACCGAGGCATTCGCGCGGCGCCGGCGCGGATACGCTGCTCTTCGCCGGCACGGCGTGGCTCTTCGCCGACAAGCGCTCGACGGCGCCGTCGACACGCTCGTCATCGACGAAGCCGGACAGGTGTCGCTTGCCGACGCGCTCGCGATGGGAACGGCCGCGCGCAACGTCGTGCTGCTCGGCGACCCGCTGCAGCTCGCGCAGGTTTCGCAAGGGACGCATCCGCGAGGGCACCGGAGCGTCGGTGCTCGAGCACCTGCTCGGCGACGAAGCCGACCGATGCCGCCGCACATGGGACTCTTTCTCGAACGCACGCGGCGGATGCATCCCGACGTCTGCCGATTCATCTCGGAGATCGTCTACGACGGCCGGCTGCACGGCATTCCGGAGCTCGCGCGGCAGACGACGGCGTTCGGCACCGGGCTGCGCTTCAAGCCGGTCGCGCATGCGGGGAACGCCGCGGCGTCGTTCGGAAGAGGCGGCCGCCGTTGCTGCCGAGATCGAGACGATGGTCGGCGCGCCGTGGACCGACCGCGACGGCGAGATCAAGCCGCTGCGCCAGTGCGACTTCATGGTCGTCGCGCCGTACAACGCGCAGGTGCGCCGGCTTCGCGACGCGTTGCGGCGCGCCGGGCTTCGCCGACGTGCCGGTCGGAACCGTCGACAAGTTCCAGGGACGCGAAGCGCCGGTCGTGTTCTATTCGATGGCGACGTCGAGCGTCGAGGACGTTCCGCGCAGCCTCGAGTTCCTGTTCTCGCGCAACCGGCTCAACGTCGCGATCTCGCGCGCGATGTGCCTCGCGTTCGTCGTGGCGAGCCCGAGACTTCTGGAATCGCAAGCCCGGACGATCGACCAGATGCGGCTGATCAACGCGCTGTGCCGGTTCGCGGAGATGGCGGAGGGAGAGAGAGACCGGTGACCGTCGATCCCTTCGACCTCGATCGATTCGTCCAGGCGCAGGCAAGGGACTATGCGCGCGCCTTGTCCGAGCTCCGCGCGGGACGAAAGACGACGCATTGGATGTGGTACGTGCTGCCGCAGTTGCGCGGCCTCGGGTCGAGCTCGATGGCGACGCACTACGGCGTCGGGTCGCTCGACGAGGCACGCGCTTATCTGGCTCATCCGGTTCTCGGCCCGCGTCTGCTCGAATGCACCGAAGCGATGAACGGGCTGCGCGGCACGAATGCAGCCGAGGTGCTGGGCCACGTCGATGCCGCAAAGTTCAAGTCGTGCCTCACGCTGTTCCTGGCAGCCGACCCCGGCAATGAGGTCCTCCACGAAGCGCTGCGGAAGTACTACGCAGGCGTCGAGGACGAGAGGACGATCGTTTTGCTGCGGACGAACTGAGCGAGCGCCCATGGAATCGTCGTGGCGGCACCAACAGCGAGCGTCGATTCGCCCCGGTCGCATAGCGGCTTCCAGGCTCACGCCGCTCGGCCTCCGCAACGCGCCTCGAGAGTTCCCGCGGTCGAGTTGTCGGCCTCCGGCGTCGATTCGCCCCGGTCGCATCCCCACTCGCTTCGCTCGCAGGGCCCCTGCTCCCAGGCTCACGCCGCCAGCTTCATCACGACGATCGTGACGTCGTCCTCGGCAGGTCTGCCTCCGGTGAAGATCTTCAGCTCGTCCAGCACTCTGGCCACCACCTCCTCGGGCTCCGCGGCACGATTCACCGCGACCGCCTTGCCGAGACGCTCGACGCCGAACATCTCGCCATTTTCGTTCTGACGCCTCGGTGATGCCGTCGGTATAGAACGCGACGATGTCGCCCGTGTGCAGTTTCACCTTGACATCGATGAAGTCGACAGCTCTTGTCGATGCCGAGCAGGCATCCTCCGGCGTCGAGCGTCGTGCAGCGCGTCTCGCCGGCTCGCAGCAGAAGCGCAGGCGGGTGGCCGGCACTCGCGTAACTCAGCTCGCGCGTCGGTGCGTCGAAGATCGCGCAACAGGCGGTGATGAAGTACCCGGCGCGGTCGAGGTCGGCGTGCAACAGCTCGTTCAGCTTGCACAAGAGCTGCGACGCGCTTGGCGCCACGAGCCGCTCCGCCAGGAACATCGTGCGCGCCTCGGCCATGAGCAGAGCCGCGCCGACGCCGTGTCCGGACACGTCGCCGACGAGCGTGTCCACGCCGTCGGCGTCACGCGGGAAATAGCCGAAATAGTCGCCACCCACCGAATCGGCTGGAATGCAGCGGCCGGCATAGCGCACACAGCCGACCGCGAGCGGATCTTCCGGCAGCAGCGAGCGCTGGATCTGTCTCGCAATGTCCATGTGCGCGCGCGTCACCGCGAGCTCGACTTCGGCTTTGCGGGTCTTTTCCTCCGCGACGCGCAGCTCGAGGTCCCGCTCCTGCAGTGTCGTGGCCATGGCGTTGAACGAGCCAGCGAGGAGATCGAGCTCGCTGCGGTTGCTGCCGAATGGCGGCACGCGCGTGCCGAGATCGCCGGACGCGAGCTTTGCGGTGGCGGCCACAAGCGCCTTGACGCGACGAAGGATGTACTTGCCGCCGGCCAGCGCCGCGAAAAGGGCGACCAGCGTCACGAGGCCGAGGCCGACGAGGTTGCGCGCCAGGCGCCGGTTGATTTCCGCGAATGCGAGCCGATTTCGATGTTCCCGATGATCGTGTTGAGACTCGTGGCCGGCGATCAGCGGCGCGTGCGCCCACAACCGGCCGACGCCTTGCGCGTCGTCGGCCTCGAAGACGCCGCCGCCTTCCTGGGTGGCCGCCAGCGAGAGGACATATTGCTCGGGCATCGCCTTGCCCATCCAGTCGCCGACGTCCGGCTTGCGAGCGAGCACCGTCCCATTGCGATCGGTCACGGCAAAGATCGCGCTCAGCGGAAACTCGACGTTCGAGAGAGCGGACGTGAGCCAGTTCAGCCCCTGCACCAGGTACACGACGCCTTCGACCTCGCCCGATGGGCTCAGCACCGGATATCCGTAGTTGATCGCAGGCTGCTGCGTGATGCGGCCGGTCTGATATTCGCCGACCGCGAAGCGGCGCGTGTCCCTCGCTGCGGTGAAGTACATGCGGTCCGCGACGTTGATCGCCTGGCGCAAAGGCAGCGCGCTGCACCAGACGTTTCCGTCCGGATCGGCCAACGCGATGTTGAGGTACGACGGGTAAGCCGCGAGCATGTCCGCGAGGAAAGCACTGCACGCCGCCGCATCCTTCGTGTGGGTCTGCGGCAGGCGGGCAAACGCCTTCAGCAGCTGCTGCGCGGCCTCGATCTGGGCCGCCTGGTTGCTGGTGACGATCCGAATGAGCGCGCATCGCATCGGCATTGACGCTCGCGATCGCGGCTCTGCGCTCGTCGGCCTGCGTGTAGATGAGGAGCGCGAGGCAGGGCACGAGCATGAGACCGACGAGTGTGACGAACCGCAGACGCAGGCTGTAGAAGCGGGTTTGCGGCACAGGTGATTTGTCGTTCAACGGATCAGCCCGGATCCAGCGTGAACAATTCCTGCGGCCGGGCGACGCCCTTCATCGCATAGCGACCGAGGCTCACCAGCCGATTGCGCGCTTCGCCGGCCGCCTCGTGGAAGGCCGACGATACGATCACCTTCTGGTCGAGCGACGCGCAGAGCGCCTCGATGCGCGCCGCCTCGTTCACCGCCGATCCAAGCACGGTGAAGTCGAGCCGGCGCGGGGCGCCCAGGTTGCCGTAGAGGAGCTCGCCGACGTGGAGCGCCAGATGCGTGTCGGTCACCTGGAGGCCCGAGGCCGATCGCTTGACGTTCATTGCCGCGATGCGCTGCCGCATCCTTGTCGCGGCATCCAATGCGCGCGCACAGGCCTTGCTCGTGTCGTCATCGGGAAAGATCGCGAGCAGACCGTCGCCGATGAACTTCAGCACGTGACCGGCGTGCGCGTCGATCGTTTCGATCTGCGCCTGCGCATAGTCGTTCAACATCGCCAGGACGTCGCCGGCGCCGATCCTGTCCGAAATCCGCGTGAAGCCGACGAGATCGCTGAACCACACGACGGCATTGATCGGCTCGGCCCGGCCGCGCACGACGTTGCCGGCGAGCACGCGGTCCGCCGCGTGTCTTCCCAGGTACGTTCTCAGCAGCGTGCGCATGTCGCGATGCGTCGTCTGCAGCAGGATCGAGACCGTCAACGGCGCCATGAGCCCGCTCAGCAACTCGATCTGCGCGTCGGTGAAGCCGCCCGGCGCCTCCGTCGTCCACGACGCGACGAGTCCCTCGGCCGCGCCCATGCGGATGGATTCGCCGACGCGCACGGCGAACGCCACATAGTCGGTGATGCCCTGGTCCTGGAATCGGTCGAGCATCGGGAACTCGTCCCGCCGATATGTCGCATCGAGGCGCCGGCGCAGCATGGGCTCGCCGCTCCTGACCAGGTGGCCGAACGTGCTTCGCCCGAAATCCGGGTCGACGATCGTGCCGTACTCGTCGCGAACGAACGTCTCCTCGACTCCTCCTTCGTCGCGAACCCAGCGAACGCCGCGGCCGTCGAACATCGGATCGAGCAGGTCGGTCGCCACCGAGACGCGAACCACCGACACGCCGGCGGCATTCAGGCGCTCGCCGATCCCGGCAACGATTCCGATCTCGTGCGTGCCGGCGAGCGTCGCGCTGACGATCCAGTCGCCGATTTGCCGCTTCGCGAGCGCTTCCGCGGTGTGCGTGAAGGCGCCGCCGGACGCTGAATCAGGCCGTCTCTCGCGTTGCGTTTCGCCCGTGGTGTTCACGCGTCTCTATGCGGGACGACGACGTCGGTCGCGGCGTCGATGTCGTTCAGCGCGGCGCCCATCGCTGGCATTCGCTCTCTCCCTTGACCCCATTCTACTGTGGCCTACACGCCGCGATCGTGGCCTGCCGAGATTACGCCGTGTCGGTTGGCATTACAGGCGTTGCGCCGGTGTCGCGGGTCCAAAGGGTCTGCGCCAAGCAAGTCGATGATTCCGCAAAGCTTCTCTCGATGGGGCGCGGAACTTGCGTAGTCCGCACGAACATGAGTGAAACCAGCCAACACGTCCCCGGTGCAGCGAGATGGGCGTATGAGTGGCAGCGGCTGAGCCGGAGCGCGATAGACCAGGGAATGGGGCACTACCTGCGCGGTTGTGCCAACATCGCCATGGCACACTCGCTGCCCGACGCATGGGTCGCGCTGCGCGAGACGCAGGACGCCATGATCAGACACTCTGCCGACATGTTCGCCGAAGCGATCGAGCTGTGGCGCAGGCAGAGCGGCGAACGGGCGCGCTCGTAAGCTCGCAATCCTACGCTCTGCCGCCTCGCGGCCCGAGAAAGAACCACAGGATCAACCCAAGCACCGGGAGCAGCAACACCACCAGCGTCCAGAGCAACTTCTTCTCGTTGGACGCCGAGCTTTGAAAGATGTTGATGATCGCCCAGATGTCCCCGGCGAGTATCAGCAGGCCCCACAAGCTGTATCCGAAGTTCATAATTGTCCCTCCCTGTCGTTCCCATCTCGACTACCCCGCTCGATGCGACGTGAAGTGTATTCGCATAACGGCGAAAATGACTACCTTGTCGCCTCCGGAGGTCTCGTGACGCATGTCCACAAGCGATTTCCACTCGACAAAGTGTCGCTGAAGAAATGCGCGGGCGGGTGAGCGCGGGGCTACTGCTGTACCGATCGCCCGCGACCGGACTCGAAGTGTTCCTCGTCCACCCGGGCGGGCCGTTCTGGGCGAAGCGCGACCTCGGCGCGTGGTCGGTGCCGAAGGGCGAGGTCGACGGCGACGAGGATTTGCTGGAAGCGGCGAGGCGCGAGGTCCACGAGGAGACGGGCGCGAGCGTCGTGGGCGAATTCATCGAGCTCGCCGCGCTGCGCCAGCCGGGCGGGAAAGTGGTCCACGTCTGGGCCGTCGAAGGCGATATCGACGCGTCGTCGATCACGAGCAACACGTTTTCGATCGAGTGGCCGCCGCGGTCGGGCAAATCGCGGACGTTTCCCGAGGTCGACCGCGCCGGATGGTTCACGCTCGCCGAGGCGCGCGAGAAGCTGCTGCCCGGCCAGCGTCCGTTCCTGGATGATTTGATGCGGAAGATCGATCGCTGACGGCAGGGGAGGGTAGACGATGCGCATCGAGAACGAAGTCAAGCTCGACTTCAAGGACGTCCTGATCCGCCCGAAGCGAAGCACGCTCTCCACGCGCTCGAACGTCGACGTCTCGCGCGAATTCCGCTTTCGCCACGCGCAGGTCGACTACCACGGCGTGCCGATCGTCGCGGCGAACATGGACACGACGGGCACGATCGAGATGGCGCGCGCGCTCGATTCGTTCCAGCTGTCGACCGCGTTGCACAAGCACTACTCGGTCGACGAGCTGGTCGCCTTCTTCACGGGCCTCGAGCGCAAATCGGCGGCGTTCTATTCGATGGGGATCACGACGGCCGACGAGGAGAAGTTCGACAAGGTGCTCGCGACTGCCGGTGCGGCAGCGGCGAGCGCGATCCGCTACGTCTGCATCGACGTCGCCAACGGCTACACCGAAGGCTTCGTGCGCTTCGTCGCCAGGATACGGGAGCGGCATCCGCATCTCGTCATCATGGCCGGCAACGTCGTGACCGGGGAGATGACCGAGGAGCTGATCCTTTCCGGCGCCGATATCGTGAAGGTCGGCATCGGCCCCGGCTCCGTGTGCACGACGCGCAAGATGACCGGCGTGGGCTATCCGCAGTTGTCGGCGATCGTCGAGTGCGCCGACGCCGCGCACGGGCTCGAAGGACACATCTGCGCCGACGGCGGCTGTGCGACGCCGGGCGACATCGCAAAGGCATTTGGCGGCGGGGCCGACTTCGTGATGCTGGGCGGCATGTTCGCGGGCCACGACGAATGCGCGGGCGACGTCGTCGAGCGCGACGGCCGCAAGTTCCAGCGCTTCTACGGGATGAGCAGCCGGGCGGCGATGGAGAAATACGCGGGCGGGGTCGCGCAGTATCGCGCCGCCGAGGGCAAGGAGGTGCTCGTGCCGTGGCGCGGCCCGGTCGCGGCTACGGCGCAGGAAATTCTCGGCGGCGTGCGCTCGGCGTGCACGTACGTCGGCGCGCGCCGCCTGCGCGAGCTGTCGAAGCGGACGACGTTCGTGCGCGTATCGCAGCAAGCCAACGAGATTTTCGGCGCGACCTAGAACCCGTAGAGCTTCGCCGGATTGTCGACGAGGATCCGCGCGCGCGTCGCGTCGTCGTCGACCCAATCGAGCAACAGGTCGAGCATCGCGGCATCGGGCGGCACGTTCTTCTGATTCGGGTGCGGCCAGTTACTCGCCCACACGCAGCGCTCGGGGTGCGCCTTCGCGAGGACGTGCGCGAGCGCCGCGACGTCGTCGTAGCGCGGCGGGCCGATCTTCGAGCTCTCATACGGCGCGGAGAGCTTGACCCAGCACTTGCCGGTGTCGAGCAGCCGCAGCAGCACCGCGAATCCCGGATGCGTCGCGGTGATCGGTTGGCCGAACTTGCCGACGTGATCGATCACGAGCGTACCTGGAAGGTCTTTCAGTCGCGTCTCGTGCTCGGCGAGCTCGCGGCCGTCGAGCTGCAGCTGCACGTGCCAGCCGAACGGCAGCACTTTCGCCGCCAGGCCTTCCAGCGCGTCCCACGGCAACACGCCGCCCTTCTGCATGTGAAAGCGCACGCCGCGGATCCCCGCGCCGGTCAGAGACTGTAGCTCCGCATCGGAGACTTCCGGCGGCACGACGGCGATTCCGCGCGCATCCGCACCGAGCGCGGCAATCCCCTCCAGCGTGCACCGGTTGTCGAAGCCGTAGCCGGTGGGCTGGACGACCACCGCACGCGTGATGCCGAGCGCTCGCTGCACCTTGCGATATTCGGAGACCGGAGCGTTCGGCGGCTTGAACGTCGCCGTCGGCGCGAGCGGGAACCGATCCTCGTAGATGTGCATGTGGCAATCGCACGATCCCGGCGGAGCGACGAGCTTCGGTGCTTCGTTCGACATGTGCGCCACCCTTCGCGGCACTTCGTGGGCCGGGTGAACGGGAGCGTACGTCGAAGGGGGATTGCTGTATATCCCCGTCAAACAAAAGCCGCCTCGCGGCGGCCCGGGGCCCCTCCCGGAGCCCGAGAGGGGAAGCCCGACTGAAGGCGTTTCTCGTGAATCGCGCTAAACGGCCTTCCGATTGTGAAATGCAAGGACGCTTCTTGTCGCGGCGACGCCGACCGTCGGCGCTGGCTCCGATTGCTTGCGTAACTCCCGGCGGATTCGAGCAAAGGTCTTTCGCAAATCAGTTTCCACGCTTTTCGTGTAGCGGAATGACGGATCGAGAATCGATTTCATCGTGCCTCCACGCTTGTGCTTGTTCTCCTCCATCCGCCAATGTCGCAAGAAGCATTCCATGCGCGCGCGGAACCGCGACAGTTCAGGCACTTATGCACGCACGGCGCGAGCGGCGTTCCGGCTTTGTAAAAATAATCGACGGCTCGTTAAAGTATTGGATGAAGTCGGCGCACGTTCGTCGCCCTTCAATGCCCGTCCGTCGCCGGAATCGGGTTGAGCTAAACTCGCGTGGATGCCGCTAGAGCGTATCGCTCCAACCGGGTACACGTATGCCGCCTGGGTTCTTTCAGGCGTCGGGCTCGTGCTCGTCCTGCTCTTGCAGCTGCTGCCCGCGTTGCTCGCCGGGATGCTCGTCTACGAGCTCGTTCACGTTCTCGCGCCGATGGTGAGCACGCGGCTTTCCGACAAGCGCGCGAAGATCGTTGCCGTTGCGTTGTTGTCCATCGCGGTGGTGGGCGCGACGAGCGCGGGGATCGCCGGGGCCATCGTTTACTTCAAGAGCGACCCCGGCAGCATTTCGGCGCTGCTCACGAAGATGGCGGAGATCGTCGCAGGCTCGCGCGGAACGTTGCCGGACTGGCTCGTCGACCAGATGCCCGAGGATCCGGGCGACATGAGGCTGGCGATCGCGGAATGGTTCCGCGTCCACGCGACGGAAGTGCAATCGATGGGCAAGGAGGTGGGCCGGGTCATCGTCTATGCGCTGATCGGGATGATCGCGGGGGCGCTGATTGCGTTGCACGAGTCGCTGCCGATCGAGCCGCGCGGACCGCTCGCCGTCGAGCTCATCCAGCGCGTCGACAACCTGGGAGACGCGTTCCGTCGCGTCGTGTTCGCGCAGGTCCGCATTTCGCTGCTCAACACGATTTTCACGGCGGCGTACCTGACGCTGGTGCTGCCCGCCTTCGGCGTGGACCTGCCGCTGAAGAAGACGCTCATCGCGGTGACGTTCATTGCCGGGCTGCTGCCGGTCATCGGCAACCTGATCTCCAACACGGTCATCGTGATCGTCAGCCTGTCCTACTCGTTCGTCGTCGCGCTCGTTTCGCTGGGCTTCCTGATCGTGATCCACAAGCTCGAGTACTTTCTCAACGCCCGGATCATCGGCAGGCGCGTGGGCTCGCGCGCCTGGGAGCTGTTGTTGGCGATGCTGGTGATGGAAGCGGCGTTCGGCGTTGCCGGGGTCATCGCCGCGCCCGATCTATTACGCGTTCGTCAAGGACGAGCTGGCGAGCCAGGGGCTGGTGTAGCCCGCATCAGTCCGGCGCCATCCCTTTCTCGGCGAGCTCCTTGATCGCGACGTCGTTCTTCTTCAGGTGCGCGAGACCCATCCCGCGCAGCACGTGCGGGGCTTTGGTGAACTGGATGTTCGCGTAGCCGACGATCTCGATCCGGTTGCCCCACGGATCCATGAAGTCGAGGAACGGTCCGGGCAGCGGCTTGACGCCGGCCTCGGCGAGCGCCTTGCGCACCGCCTCCTTGTCGTCGACGACGAGGCCGAAATGACGGCCGTCGTCGGCGGGCTGCCTGCGGCCCTTCTGCAGCGCGATGAACTGGTCGCCGAGATCGATGAACGCGTCGGTGTCGCTCTTGCTGCGCAGCTCGAACGCGAAGAGCCGTCCGTAGAACGCCAGCGCTTCCTCGATGTCGCCCACCTCCAGCGCCACATGGTTGAAGCCCACCGCCCGCGCCTTCGCCATCGCAACCTCCGTTCGTGATTGACGTTATTTTCCCGCAACCGCCAGCGCGTGCAAGACCTGGGGATCGAGCGGATAGATCGGCCGCCGGATCTTGCGATACGGGAAGAGCGCGTAGTTCGAGCTCGTCACGCCGCCGCTGTCGCACTCGACCAGCGCCGACGAAATCGGCACGAAGGTCGGGCGGCAGTACATGCGCGACTTGAGTATCAGGAAGTCGAAGAGGCGCGGATTGACGCCGGCGCTTTCGAACACGCCGAGGTCGAGCGGCTCCATCGGGCGCTCGGTCACCACGGCGGTGAACGACTCGGTCTCGAGGACGACGGTTCGGCCCATCGCCCATATTTCGCCGGTGTAGACCGGACCGCTGATCTTGAACCGGCCGTCGGTGATCGCGCGCACGCGGGCGCTTGCGGCGAACGGGGCGCGGACTTCGATCCCCGGCCCGAGCGGCGACTTGTTCCCCAGAGCGATGTCGATGCGCGCACCGACGCCGGCGGCGATCGCCTGCGCGACCGTCGGTGGATCGCACAACGGACCGACGCCGATGCCGCGCATGCCCTGTCGGAGGCACTCGTCGAGGACGGTCGTCGTGTCGCAGGTGCCGCCCGACATCACGTTGTCGCCGTGGTCGAGCAGCAGCACCGGACCCGCGTTCGAGCGCAGCCCCCGCGCGCAAGCGACGCTGTCGGCGAGCGGCAAGCTCCGGTAGACGAACCCCGCGCGATCGCTCCAGATCTGCCGCGCGAGCTCGTCGGCGGCGTTCTGCGCCTCGTCCCGCAGTGCGACCGGTGACGACGACGCTCATCCCCGCGTCGCGAATGTCGGCAAGCCCGAAGCCGGCGAACACCGTGACCGCGAGCGAGCCCTCGGCTTCCATCCGCTGCGCGCGCTCGACCGCGCGCTGCATCGCGCCTTCGCCCGTCGCGCTGCGCAGCGTGTGGCACAGGAGCGGCAGCTGCACCCAGGCCGTTGCCGGCCGCATTCCGCTCGTCGAGCTGGGCGAACAACAGGCGCGCCGCGTGCGCGCCGGTCTCGTACATGTCGATGTGAGGGTAGGTCTTGAAGCCGACGACGATATCGGCGTGATCGATGATCCGCTCCGTGATGTTGCCGTGGAGGTCCAGCGCGACGGCGAGCGGCGTTTCCGGCGCGACGGCGCGTACCCGGCGCAGCAGCTCGCCTTCGCCGTCGTCGAAGCTCCGGGTCACCATCGCGCCGTGCAGATCGAGGAGGATCGCGTCGCAACCCCCGGCCACGGCGTCGACGATCGCGCCGGCGAAACGCTCGTAGGCGTCGTCGTCGACCGGTCCGCTGGGATTGGCCGTCGCGTTGACGGCGACCTCGAGCTGCGCACCGCGCTGGCCGCAGGCGTCGACGAACGCGCCGAGCGCCGTCCGCGTGCCGCGCGCGGCGTCGAGCGCCGCGCTGCCGAATGTCGGGCCCTCGGGGCCGAACGACGACAGGGGTGTGGGTACCGGCGAGAACGTGTTCGTCTCGTGATTCATCCGAGCGGCGACGATGCGCATCGTGGCTCCCCGATAACCATGGAGCCCGGAGTGTATTGCGGAGAGTGCGGGAGACACAATGCCGGCGTGGTCGTCATGTCGGACAATGCGCAAGCGAGGCTTCCTCAGCCACCGACACGAGATCGGGACCGCCGCCGATTAGAACCACCCGGACCGCGCCGTAAGGTCCCCGTTCGTTGGTCATCGATCCAGAACGGCGCCATGCTCGTCGCTGCTACGACCAGCTCGAAGTCACCGCGCCGTACGAGTTGAAGAAGGTGTTCGGGGCGTCGGCCCGCAGGGTTTCGGGGTGAGGTAAAGGCATCACTTCTTCGTTGCCCGGTACGCGGCGACCGCGCGCTCGAGGTCCTCAGCTCCTCGCAGGGCAACAGGCAGATCTGCCTTGAGCGCGGCGAGGTGCTTCTCCGCGCTCGGCAGGTCGCCGACCAGCAGATAAGCCTCGCCGATGTACTCGTGCGCGCCGCGATGGCGCGGATCGAGCTCGATCGCGCGCTTGTAGTGCCTGAACGCGAGGTCGTACTGCTTCAGGTTGCGGTACGCGAAGCCGAGGTTGTTCTGCAGGTCCGCGTGATCGGGGTTGCGCTTCTCCGCGCGCTGGTAGAGCTGCACCGCCTGCGCCCAGTCCTTGCTTCTCGGCCGCGCGCTTGCCGGCGGCGTAGTCCGCGTCGCGCTTGGCGAGGTCGGGATCGGTGTCGTCAGGATCGGCGGCGGCGATCGGGGCGAAGGCCGCGATCGCCGCGCACAGCAGGCCTGCGCGAAGGAATCGGACGAGCCTCGCTCACCGCGAAGCGAGCTTCTTCGCGCTCTCGAGCTCGGGTCGCGCGGTGTCGGCATCCTTCGCGAGCGCCAGCAGCTTCTGGTAGTACGCGGCGGCCTTCGTCTTGTCGCCGGCCATTTCCGCCGCGCGCGCCGAACCCAGGTAGTTGCGGAAGCGGTTGGGCTCGCGCAGCTGCGCCGCTTCGTACTCCTTCAGCGCCGCGTCGGGTTGCTTGAGCTCGAGCAGCATGTCGCCCAGCAGCTCGCGCGCGGGAACGATGCGTCCCGGCGTGACGATGTGCTTCTCGTTCTTGTCCTCGAGGTCGGCCGCCGCGCGCATGAGCTTCAGCGCCTCGTCGGATTTGCCCTCGCCCAGCGCGATCCATCCGGCCGCGGCGAGCCGCTGGACCTCGACCTCGGTCGCCCAGTACGTGTTCTTCGCGTCGAGCAGCGCCTTGTGCAGCGATTCGAGCTGCTCGGCATCCTTCCTGGCCGCGGCGAGATCGCCGCTGCGCGCCGCGCACGACGCTGCGCGTGAAGTACGTGATCGCCTCGACGAACGGGTAGGTGCTGCCCATCGGCTGCAGCTTCGCCGCCTCCTGCCCACGCGCCGCGCTCGTAGACGTAGCGCGCCGGCATCGCGGCGATCGCGTAAGGCGCGACGAACCGGGCGGAGTGTGCCGGTGACCTTCATCGCTTCGTCGATGCTGCGGCGCGCCTCCGCGTCGCGCGCGAGCTGCAGGTACGCGTACACCATGTAGTCGGACGCGTGATAGGCCTCGTCGGGCTCGTTGCCCGCCTTCGCCACGTCCCTCGAGCGCAGGTTCGTCGCGGCGGACTCCTGCCAGGCGCCCACGCGCGTGAAGATGTGCGACGGCATGTGCAGCGCGTGCGGCGCCGCCGGCGCGATGCCCGCATACTTGCGCGCGGCGGTGAGCCCCTTGTCGGCGATCGGCGGCGCGTCGTAGCTGTGGATCAGGTAGTGCGCGACGCCGGGATGGTCGGGATACTTCTTGAATTCGCCTTCGAGGATGGAGGCGGCCTTCAGATACGCCGCGTAGGTCTGGTCGGCTTGCGTCTGCGTGCCGGCGAGGTAGAGCGCATAGAAGATCTGCGCTTCGTCGTCGGTCGGGTACTTCTGGGCGAGCGCCTCGTACGCCTTGGCGCGCGCGAGCCTGCCGCTCTTTCTCCGGGCGCGTCGCGAAGTCCTTGTAGTACGCGGCGACCGCTTCGATGTAGTCGCGCTCGCGCTCGGTCTTCGCGCCGATGCGGCGTCCCTCGTCGATCGCCGCCTGCGCCTGCTCGGCGCCCTTCGGCGATGCGCCCTGTCCGGCCAGCGGATTCGACATGAGGATCGACGCGATGCCCCACGCGGCGATCGCGCACTGTGGATCTTCGACGAGCACGTCGCGGAACGCCTTCTCGCCGGCCGAATACCAGAACGAGTGCAGCATCGCCACCGCGCGCTCGAACGACGCCTGGACCTTCGGGTCGCAGCTCGTCGCGAACGTCACCTTGCCCAGCGGGCCGGTTTGCGAATCGGTGTCGTGCGCCTGCGCGACGCCGACAACGGCAAGGCCTGCAGCGAATGAAAGATGAGAAAGGCGAAGCTTCATGGTGGCCTCCCTGACGGAGCGAATGCAACGATCTACTTTGCACCCGGCCGCCGCCGTTGCGCAAGATGCCGGTCGCGAGCGGTCGCGGCCGCCCGCTCTGCGGCTCCGAACGGGCCGTGGACGGCCGCAGGCAGCCCGAGCCCTAGGCGGGAAGCGTCCAGAACTCCCGGTTGGTGACGAGCCGCGCTACCGCTTCAGCGGCCGCATCGAGCATTTTCTCGCCTTTCTCGGCGCTCGCCGTCCGCGGGTCGCCGATCGCCCCGTGCGAGGTCCGCGACTTGAACGATCGCCAGCGGTGCGCCGCCTCGGTGCCGGTGACCTGCGGCACCTCGCGGCCGGTCGGGCCGACGGCGCCTTCGGCAAGCGACATGTCGACGAGCTCCGGCGCGAGCGCCAGCACCATCGAAGTTTCCGCCTCGCACGCGTGGCGAACCGACGTTTGCTTCTCGAGAATCTTTGCGATCGCCGGCTGCGCCAGCAGGAAATAGGTCGTCGTCGCGATCGGCGCATCGAGCTCGACCGCGAGCTCGTTGACCGCGACCGTCAGCGCGGCGATGTTGCCGCCGTGCCCGTTGAGCAGCAGCACGTTGCGGAAGCCGTGGCGAACGAGCGAGCGGCACACGCCGCGCACCAGCGCGAAGAACGTCGCGAAATCGACCGACAGCGTCGCGCCGAGGCTCATGTGGTGCTCGGCGAGACCGCTCCAGATCGTCGGCGTGATCAGCGTCGGAACCGTGTCGTAGGCGCGATTCGCCGCCCGTCGCGCGACCTCGCCGACGAGCAGGCAATCGACCTGCGTCGGCAGATGCGGGCCGTGCTGCTCGGTCGATCCGATCGGCACGATGACCACCGCGTTCTGCGACGCCAGCGCGCGAAGCTCGCGGCGCCCTCAGCCGCGACCATTCGATCTCTGCCATCAGTCTCTCCTGCCTTCGCGTTCGAGGAGCCGCTCGAGGAATGCGCGGGTGCGCGCTTCCTTCGGTTGCGCGAAGATCTGCGCCGGCGGCGGACCGCTCGATGATTTGTCCGTTGTCCATGAACACGACATCGTCGGCGACGTCGCGCGCGAATCGCCATCTCGTGCGTGACGACGAGCATCGTCATCCCTTGCTCGGCGAGCTGGCGCATCGTGCGCAGCACCTCGCCGACCAGTTCCGGGTCCAGCGCCGAGGTTACCTCGTCGAAGAGCATGACGCGCGGGATTCATCGCGAGCGCGCGGGCGATCGCGGCGCGCTGCTGCTGTCCGCCGGACAGGCGCTCCGGGTGCACGTCGCGCTTGTCCTCGAGGCCGACGCGCCGCAGCAGGTCGATCGCCAGCGTCTCCGCGGCCGCCGGCGTCATGCCCGAGGACACGCCGCGGCGCGAGCGTGATGTTTTCCATCACGGTCAGATGCGGAAACAGGTTGAACTGCTGGAACACCATGCCGACCTTTTCGCGCAAGCGCCTTGAGCGACGCGCGATCGGGGCCCGGGCCGGGATCTTCGTCGCCTTTGGCCGCGAGCGTTCCGTCGATCCGGATCGTGCCGCGCTGAATGGGCTCGAGCGCGGCGAGGCAGCGCAGCAAGCGTGCTCTTCCCGGAGCCGCTCGGCCCGATGACGACCAGGACCTGACCTGCGCCGAGCTTGAGACTGACGTCGTTCAGGACGGTGGCGGTTCCGTAGCGCTTGACCAGCCGGTCGACGACGATGAGAGGCTCCGCGGCCACCACGCCTAGATCCGTGCGACCTTGAACCGGCGTTCCATCCGGCCGATCAGCAGCGCCACCGGATAGGTGACGACGAAATACAGGACGGCGACGATCGTCAGCGTTTCGACGGGGCGAAACGTCTCGACGGCGATCAACTGGCCGATCCGCAGCAGCTCGGGCGTGCCGATCGCCGAGGCGAGCGCGGTGTCCTTGATCAGGTAGATCGTCGTCGTGCCCATCGGCGGCAACACGTTGCGCAGCGCCTGCGGCAGGACGACGTAGCGCAACGTGTCGGGCAGGCCGAGGCCGAGGACGCGCGCGGCCTGCCACTGCGTCCGGTGCACGCCGACGATTCCGGCGCGCATGATCTCGGCGTAGAACGCCGCGATGTTCAGGCCGAGCGCGACGGCTGCCGCGCCGAGCGCGCCCAGGTCGTAGCCGGTCAGGAGCGGCAGCCCGTAGTAGAGCCAGACGATCTGCACGAGCGGCGGCGTCGTGCGGAAGAACTCGATGTAGACGGCCGCCGGCCAATACAGCAGCGGGACGCGCGAATACTTCATCAGCGCGAGCACGAGCCCGAGCACGAGGCCCATGCCCGCGCTGATCAAGCCGAGCTCGCAGCGTGATCCCGACGCCGCGAATCAGATCGGGCAGGTACCCGAGAATCTTCGCGAACTGGAAGTCCCCCACGCAGTCGGCGATCAGTTCGCCGCCTTGATCTGATCGGGCTTCATGTACTGCGTGATCAGCGCGTCGAGCTTGCCGGAGCTGCGCATCTTGGCGACGAAGCCGTCGACATAGTCGCGCATCTTGGTGTCGCCCTTCCGATAGCCGTAGCCGACCTTGCACGCGCGCACGTCGAGCGGCTTGTTGTGGCCGGGGATGATACGGATCTTGTCGGGGAACGCCTCGAGCGCGACGGTCGTCTGGATCGGCGTGTCGAGCACGACGGCGTCGGCGCGCCCGGCGACGACTTCCTGGATCAGGTCGGCGGACGTCGATTGCCCGAAGCCCTTGATCGTCGCGAGCGGCGCGACCTCCTTGGCGACCGATTCCGACCACGAGCCCGACGGCACGGCGAAGACGACCTCCGGCCGGTTGAACGCCGCGACGGTCGTCAGTCCCTTCGGGTTGTTGGCGCTGGTCGTGAGCGTCGCGCCGATCGTGATGTAGCTCTCGCTGAAGTCGATCACTTCCTTGCGCTTGTCGGTGATGCAGAGCGCGGGAACGATGTCCCACTTCTTCGATTCGATTCCCGCCACGGCGGTCGCCCATTCGGAATTGACGATGTTCAGCTTGACGCCGAGATCGGCGGCCATCTGCTTCATCATCTCGACGTCGATGCCGACATATTCGCCGCTCGGCCGCGGCGATATCAGCGGCCGATAGAGGACGCCCGGCGACGCGGAGCTCGCCGCGCTGCTTGATTTCGTCGATCGTGCTCTGTGCCTGCGAGACGGTGGGCGCGACGAGCAGGAACACGCTCGCCACGAGTGCGAACATCGAAACTCTGCGCATGGGATTCTCCTCTCTGGAGAACATCGTTCTGGTTGCGCCCGGCCGTTCTCGCGTCGGGTGGGCTAGTCGCTCCGGAAGGCGAGGCTGCTGCGCCTCTCCAGAAAAGATGCAAGCAACACGAGCGGCCAGGTAAGAAAGAAATAGATGAGCGCGACGGTCGTCAGCACCTCGATCGGGCGGAAATTCTGCGCCGCCAGCACCCATCCGCGGTTCATGATCTCGGGGACCGCGATCACCGCAGCGAGCGACGATTGCTTGAGGAGGCTCACCAGCGCGTTGCACGCCGGCGCGTAGACGAGCCGCAGCGATTGCGGCAGGATCACCCACCACAGGCGCTGCGCGTAGCTCAACCCGATCACGTGTCCGGCGTCCCACTGTCCGCGCGGAACCGCGAGTGATCGCGCCGCGGAAGATCTCCGACATCTGCGCGGCCGAGCTGCACGCGAGCGCGCCGGCGACGACCGTGAAGGCGTCGAGACGAATGTCGAGCAGAACGGGGAGCGCGTAATACGCCCAGACGATGTGCATCAACGGCGGCGTCGTCCGGAAGAACTCGACGAACGTCTGCACGACCTGGCTCACGCACGGGCACCGCGGCGCTGCGCGCGATCGCGATCGGCAACGCGATGAGGATGCCCGCCACGTAAGCGACGAGCGTGATCGCCAGCGTCAACGGAATGCCGAGCAGCAGGTACGGAATGTCGCCAACGATCGTGTCGAAGCGAAGCATTGGGCGGCCCGGACTCCAGTAGACTATCGGCGAACGATAGAGAGTTCCGAATCCATAGTCAATCGAGCGTCCTCGCATGAAAATCACCGGAGTTCGTTGCGTTCCCGTGCTCGTGCCGCGCCGTCAGGCCTATGGCGGCGTCGTCAAGACGGCGCTGGGGGCGGCGGCGTTCTCCGATTACACGATCGTCTTCGTCGACACCGACGCCGGCATCACGGGGCTCGGGCGAGGTCGACAGCGTGTTCAAGCGCCGCGGCGCGCTGCTGCGTCACGATCTCGAGAAGGCGCTCGTCCCGGCGGTGATCGGCGAAGATCCGTTCCGGATCTCCTGCGCTCGTCGCGAAGATGGACGCGGCGCTCGACGGCGTCGAGGAGGCGAAGGCCGCGATCGAAATGGCGCTCTGGGACATCGTCGGAAAGGCGCTCGACACGCCGCTCTACAATCTTCTCGGCGGCAAGGTCCGCGATCGCATCCCGCTCAGCTATTCGATCCCGTTCGGCGCGCCGGACGACATGGCGCGCCTCGCGCAGGAGCGCGTCAAGTGGGGACACCGGACGATCAAGGTGAAGGTCGGGAGCGACGATTCGGCGCGCGACATCGCGGCCGTGCAGTCGATCCGCGCGGCGATCGGACCGGACGTCAAGCTTCGCGTCGACGGCAACATGGGATGGCAGACGGCGAAGCAGGCGATCGCCGTCATCCGCGCGATGGAAGCATGCGAATCTCGAGCTCGTCGAGCAGCCGCTGCCCGCGCACGATCTCGACGGCATGGCCGAAGTGCGGCGCTCGATCGGCGTTCCGCTGATGGCCGACGAGAGCGTGCGCAACCCGCGCTCGGCGATGCAGGTGATCCTGCGCGGCGCCGCCGACATCGCGAACGTCTACGTGACCGAGGCCGGCGGACTGCTCAACGCGGCGAAGATCTTTGCGATGTGCGAGGCGGCCGGCATGCCCTGCATGATCGGCAGCATGCCCGAATTCGGCATCGGCACCGCCGCGCAGATCCATCTCGGCGTCGCGATGAACAATCTCGGTCCCGACAGCGACACGTGCGGCGTTCTCTATCATCAGGAGGATCTGCTCGACGAAGCCGCTGCGGATCGAGAATGGATTCGCCTATCCGCCCGAGGGTCCCGGTCTCGGCGTCGAGGTCGACATGAAGGTGCTGGAATCCTGGAACAAGGCGGCGACAGCGTCGCGATAGAATCGAGTCGATCGATGGCCGACACGCAACCGCAGCACTGCGATCTCATCATCACGAACGGCTGCCTCGTCACGATGGAGGCGCGCCGGACGATCGTCCCGCACGGCGCGATTGCGATCAAAGGGCACACGATCGCCGCCGTCGGGCCGGTCGCCGCGATCCTGCGCGACTGGCGCGCATCGGAGGTCATCGACGCGAACGGTGCGGTCGTCCACCCGGGCTACGTCGACGCGCATCTGCACGCGAACGCGCAGACCTGCCGCGGCTTCTTTCGCGGCGACGCGAGCAAGGGTTCGAAGGTCGGCCCGAGCTACGCCGACTGGAAGGCGACGCTGACGCCCGACGACGAGAATGCCGCGGCGGGGCTCGCGGCGGTCGAAATGCTCCGGCACGGGATCACGACCTTCGTCGAGCCGGGCAGCGCGTTCGAGCCCGATGCGGTGGCGGCGGCGACGCAGCAGGTCGGCATCCGCTGCACGCTCGCCGAGCCCTATCTGTGGGACACGACCGAAGTGATGGACGCGATCCCGGGTCTCGCGAGCAAGTCGCTGTTCGCTCGCGTTCCGCCCGAGCGCGACCGCTGCCTCAAATTGCTGGGCAGCCAGCTCTTTCGCAACAACGACAAGGACGGGATCACCCACGGCCACGTTGCGCTCTACGGCGAGGGAACGGCTTCCGACGAGCTCTATGTCGCCGCGAAGGCGATCGCCGATCGCGAGCGCACGATCCTCAACAATCACGTCGGGTTCGATCTCGATCTCGCCGCCGCGATGGAGCGCAACTGGGGCAAGCCGCGCTTCGTGCACCTGGCGGAGCTCGGCGTGCTCGGCCCGAACACGACGTTCGTCCACATGAACCTGATTCGCGACGACGAGGTCGACCCCATCGTCGAGTCGGGGCTCTCGATCGTCTGGTGTCCGCTCGCCTACGTGTCGCGCGGCACGCCGCTCCGCGCGCACACGCGAATCCCCGAGATGAAGAAGCGCGGCGTCAACGTGGCGCTCGGCACCGACTCCGCGCGGCAAAGCTCGTCCGGCGACGCCGGCTTCCTTGCGCTGCAGCTTGCCGGCGGGGCAGGGCACGCAACGGTTTCCGAGGACGTGTTCGAGATGCTGACGATCGGCGGCGCGCAGGCGGCGGGACTCTCGGACCTGATCGGCAGTCTCGAAGCGGGAAAGCGCGCCGACATCGTGATTCGCTCGACCGGCGCCGAGATGATGCCGGGCATCGACCCCGTCCACCAGCTCGTCACCGTCGGTCACGGTCCGAGCGCCGACACGGTCGTCGTCAACGGCCGCGTCGTCCTGCGCGGCGGCCGGACGACGCTCGACCGACGACGCGCAACTCTTCGCGAACGCGCGCGCGTCGGTCGATCGGATCATCAAGCGGTTGGGTCTCGCGCCGCCGGGGCTGTGGCCGCGCGCCGAAGGCGATTGAACGCCACCCGCGATGACGACAAAACTCGATGGCGTCCTCAAGCGCGAGCTCTCGATCGGCGGAGAGCCGTACACGCTGGCGCTCTCTCAGGAAGGATTCACGTTGGCGCTCAAGGGCCACCGCAAGGGGCTCGACATCCGATGGGCCGATCTCGTCGGCGGCGACGCGGCGCTCGCGACGGCGCTCAACGCGTCGCTGACGGCGAACATCGTTCCGCGCGGCAAGACCGCGCAGCCCGAGCCGCGCGCCAAGGCCAAGACCTCGAAGCCGCGCGCGAAACCTGCGGCAAAGAAACGGCGAGGGTCCCGGGCCTGACGGAGCCCCGGTCGTCCAACCCCTCGCCGTCGCTTATTGCGCGCCGCGCGTCTGCGCGGCCTCAGTGCGACGCCTGCGAGTGCTCGCCGCCTGGTTCGGAAATGTGCGAGACCGTCTCGCCCGTCTTGCTCGTGTCCTCGTTGCGCGCGAGGTCGCCGAGCGAAATGATCCCCACCAGCCGCTTGTCGCGGTTGACAACCGGAAGGCGGCGAATCTTCATCTCGCTCATGTTCCGGGCGACTTCGTCGAGGTCCTGGTCGTCGAAGCAATACAGCACTTCCTCGCTCATGATGTCGCGCACCTTCGTTGTCGGCGCCTTGCCTTCGGCCACCGCCCGAATCGCAATGTCGCGGTCGGTGATCATGCCGACCAGCTTGTCGTTCTCGCCGACCGGCAACACGCCGGCGTCGATCTTCGCCATCATCTTCGCGGCGTTGCGGATGGACTGCGTCGGGCTCGTCACCTGGACATCACGGCTCATTGCGTCGCTGACTTTCATCGTCGTACCTCCATGGGTATTCGAGCTGCCCGCGATCGGGTAGCTCGACGATCGGGAATTCACTTCCCACGTCGTCCCGGGATCAAGGTTCGACAAGACCGCGAACCGTCCGGTTCGAGGTGGGTCATCAGACTCTAGCTTTGAACTCCCCCATGCGAGAAGCGGTCCACGGATTGCGGTCGTGTAGGTCTGCGCCTACATCGCAGGCGCAGACTCGCTGACCAGGCGACGGACGGCAGCATTTGGGGCGCGCACAGGCCTCCCGTGTAGGCAAAGATCCCATCAGCGAGTAAGGTTCGTCCCCAAGCGCGGCGCGTCGCGTCCGCCCCGCCACGGTCGAGGAGGAGATTCGCATGGCACGTATCGTCACCGTCGGCGCTGCGCAGCTCGGACCGATCGCCCGCACGGACAGCCGTGCGCAGGCCGTCGCGCGCCTGATCGCGCTCATGCGCCAGGCCGCGTCTCACGGCTGCGACCTCGTCGTCTTTCCCGAGTGCGCGCTCACTGCCTTCTTTCCGCACTGGTATTTCGAGCGGCAGGCGGACATCGACGCCTACTTCGAGCGCGAGATGCCCAACGCCGCGACGCAACCCCTGTTCGAGTGTGCGCGCGAGCTTCGCATCGGCTTCTACCTGGGCTTCGCCGAGTTGACGATCGAAAGCGGGAAGCCCCATCGCTACAACACGTCGATCCTCGTCGACAAGGACGGCCGAATCATCGGGAAGTACCGCAAGGTGCACTTGCCGGGCCACGCCGAGCACGAGGCGTGGCGTCCATTCCAGAACCTCGAGAAACGCTACTTCGAGGTCGGCAATCTCGGCTTTCCGGTGTTTCGCGCGTTCGGCGGCATCGTCGGCATGGCGATCTGCAACGATCGCCGCTGGCCGGAAACCTATCGCGTGATGGGACTGCAAGGCGTCGAGATGGTGCTGCTCGGCTACAACACGCCTGTGCACAATCCGCCGTCACCCGAGCACGACAACCTGTCGCACTTTCACAACCAGCTGGTGATGCAGGCGGGTGCGTATCAGAACGGCTGCTGGGTCGTGGGCGTCGCCAAGGCCGGCGACGAGGACGGCGTGCGCCAGATCGGCAACTCGATGATCATCGCGCCTTCGGGGGAGATCGTCGCCGGCTGCGCGACCGAAGCCGACGAGCTCGCGATCGCGCGCTGCGATCTCGATCTCACCTCGTCGTACAAGGAGACGACGTTCAATTTCGCCCGGCATCGCCAACCGCAGGCCTACGGGTTGATCGTCGAGCGCGCGGGCGCAATACCGCCGCCGCTCGCGTGACGCGCTTGATCTGCGGCGGCGATAGCGCAAGAATGCCCGAACGGGGAGGGATTCCGCTCCGTGAGGTCGCGACCTCGGGAGCGGCCCGCGATATCGGCAATCGGATCGGCCTCGAGCCTGCGGCATCGTGGCCGACGGACATAACAGTCGAAAGGGAGGATCGAATGAAGGTGATGCGCGCGTTGCTTGCGCTGGCGGGTCTTGGACTCGTCGGCGCACTGGTGATGGCCCCCGGGGCGATTGCCCAGACTCCGCCGGCGAAAATCGGCTCGTCGCTGGTCGGAAAGCTCGAGGGTCCGGAAGTCATCCTCGACGCCAAGGCGTTTCCGAAGACGTTCAAGGAAGCCCCGACCCTGGCAGAACAGGTGAAAGCCGGAAAGCTGCCCGCGGTCGACAAGCGCTTGCCCGAGCCTTCGCAGCTTTTCGTGGTCAAGCCTTTGCGCGAGATCGGAAAGTACGGCGGCAACTGGCGCCGCGCGTTCACCGGTCCCGCCGACCACGAGAACGGCAACCGGATCAACTCGCTCGACAAGATCCTGACCTTCGATTACACGGGCAACAAGATCATTCCCAGCCTCGCCCGCGACTGGAAAGTGAGCGACGACGGCAAGACGACGACGATCTACCTGCGCAAGGGCGCCAGGTGGTCCGACGGCACGCCGTTCACCGCGAACGACTTCATGTTCTGGTACCAGGACATCTATCTCAACAAGAACATCAACCCCTCGCCGTTCTTCGAATTCCAGATCAACGGCAAGGACGGGGTGATGAAAAAGGTCGACGACTACACGGTCGCCTTCGAATTTCCGGAGCCCTATCCCTTCTTCGTCTCGCAGCTCGCGGGCAGCACGGCGATCGGCGGCGGGCTCGCGACGCGCGGGGGGTTCCAGAACTTCGGCGGCGCCTATGCCCCGGCCCACTACCTGAAGCAGTTCCTGCCGAAGTACTCGTCGGAAGAAGCCGCGACGAAGAAGGCGAAGGACCTGGGCTTCGACAGCTGGGTGTCGCTGCTCAAGAACCGCTACAGCTGGGCGCTGAACAACGAGCTGCCCGTCATGACGCCCTGGAAGACCGTGTCGCCGATCAACACGCCGACCTGGTCGATGGAGCGCAATCCGTACTTCTGGGCGGTCGACACGGCGGGCAACCAGCTTCCGTACATCGACCGGATCACGATGACGCTCGCCGAGAACATCGAAGTCGCCAACCTCCGGGCGCTTGCCGGCGAGTACGACGTCCAGGAGCGGCACATGGGGCTCGCCAAGCTGCCGGTCTTCCTCGAGAACGCCAAGAAGGGCAACTACACCGTTCACCTCGACCCGGCGCTCAACGGGTCCGACGCGACGATCCACATCGGCAACTCGTACGAGGGCGACCCGGAGATCGCGAAATTCCTCAAGAACAAGGATTTCCGCCATGCGCTGTCGCTCGGCATCGACCGCGATCAGCTGAACGAAGCGTTCTGGCTCGGCGTGGGGACGCCCGGATCGATCGCGCCGGCGCCCGACACCCTGTACAGCCCGGGCGCCGAGTGGAACAAGAAATATGCGACGCTCGACTTGAAACAGGCGAACGAGCTGCTCGACAAGGTGGGCTTGAGCAAGAAGGACGGCGAAGGGTACCGGTTGCGCACCGACGGCAAAGGGCGGCTGCGCCTCGAGCTCGTCACCGTCGGCGGTCAATTCGTGCCGTACACCCCCGTGGGCGAAATGATCAAGCAGCAGTGGAAGAAGATCGGAATCGACCTCGACGTCAAGGAGCTCGAGCGCAATCTCGCCTTCACCCGCGACAACAACAACGAGAACCAGATGATCACCTGGGCGAACGACGGCTCGGAGATGATCTACCTGTTCCCGCGCCACGCGCTGCCGGTGGACGCCGCCGAGGCCCACATGGGGATGGCGTATGCGAAGTGGTATGCGTCGCGCGGCGCCGCGGGAAAGAAGCCCGAAGATCCCGAAATGCTCAGGGCCTTCGATCTCTTCCGCGAGGCGTTCGGCGCGTCGGAAGAAAAGCGCGTCGCCAACGCGAAGGAGATCTGGAGGATCGCCGTCGAGCAGATGTGGAGCATCGGCACGGTCGGCCAGTCGCCGGCGGTGATGGGCGTGCGCATCGTGAAGAACAACATGGGCAACGTTCCCGATCGCACGGTGAACGCGCAGCACGCCCGGACTCCGCATTCGTCGATGCCGATCACGTACTACTTCAAGTAATTTCGGGAGGGGCCGCCCGCTTCGGGTGAAGGCGGGCGGCGGCGGGCACTCCCCGCGCCCCGGGGCGCCTGGAGTGATCGCGCAAAGGAGGCACTTCCATGGTGGCCTATGTCGTGCGTCGCTTGGTGCTGGCCGTGATGACGGTCTGGGCGATCTCGGTGCTGTCGTTCATGATCATCCACCTGCCCCCGGGCGATTACGTGACCTCGTACATCGCGTCGATGTCGGCGTCGGGCAGCGCCGTTTCCGAAGGCGAGGCGCAGGCGCTGCGCGAACAGCTCGGCCTCGACAAGCCGATCACCGTCCAGTACGCGAAGTGGATGGGGCTCATCCTGCAGGGGAATTTCGGGATGGCGATGGAATGGGGCCGCCCCGTCTCCGACGTCATCGGCGACCGCCTCACGCTGACGATGGTCATTTCGGTCGCCGCGATCATCTTCACCTGGGGCATCGCGCTGCCGATCGGGATCTACTCGGCGGTCTATCCCTATTCGTTCCTCGACTACGCGTTCACCTTCATCGGTTTCATCGGGCTCGCCATTCCCGGGTTCCTGCTGGCGCTGGTCGTCATGTACATCGGCTTCCGCTACTTCGGCGCGAACGTCGGCGGACTCTTTTCGCCCGATTTCATCGAAGCGCCGTGGAGCATGGCGAAGGCCTGGGACCTCATCAAGCACCTGCCGATCCCGGCGATCGTCCTCGGCGTCGCGGGGACGGCGCAGCTGATTCGCATCATGCGCTCGAACCTGCTCGACGAATTGCGCAAGCCTTACGTGATGACGGCGCGCGCACGCGGGCTTTCGGAGTATCGCGTCATCATGCGCTATCCGGTTCGCGTGGCGCTGAACCCGTTCGTCAGCACCATCGGCTACCTGCTTCCCTACGTCGTGTCCGGGAGCATCATCGTGTCGCTCGTGCTGAGCCTGCCGACGGTCGGCCCGCTATTGCTCAAAGCGCTGATCGCCCAGGACATGTTCCTCGCCGGGACCATCATTCTTCTGCTCGGCGTGATGACCGTCATCGGGACGTTCATTTCCGACCTGCTCCTCATGTGGATCGACCCCAGGATCCGGCTGGGACGAGAGTGATGGCCGAGCACGCTGCAACGCTCGAGGCGGGAGTCGTCACTGAGGACCGCATCGCCGTCGCCACGCAATGGCAGCTCATCTGGTGGCGCTTTCGCAAGCACAAGCTCGCCGTCGGCGGGACGCTCGTGCTGATCGCGTTCTACCTGGTTGCGCTGTTCGCCGACTTCTTCGCGTACGTGGATCCGACGGAATCGGAGGCGCAGCGATCGTTGATGGCGCCGCAGCCGATACACTGGATTGACGAAGGCGCATTCAGGCCGTACGTCTACGCGTTGAAGGGACAGCGCGATCCGCTCACGTTCAAGCGCGTCTATGTGCCCGACACGAGCACCAGGATACCGGTGACGTTCTTCGGCCACGGCGAGCCATACCGGTTGCTCGGCTTCATTCCGACCGACCGGCATCTGATCGCCGTCGAGGGCGCCAAGCCGAGCGAGTCGCTGTTCCTGCTGGGAACGGACACGCACGGACGCGATCTCTGGTCGCGGCTCATGTACGCGACGCGAACGTCGATGACGATAGGCCTGGTCAGCGTCGCGCTGAGCCTCTTGCTCGGCGTCGTGCTGGGCGGCATATCCGGTTATTTCGGCGGCGCGATCGACACGGCAATCCAGCGCGTGATCGAGATCCTGCGCTCGATCCCGACGATTCCGCTGTGGATGGGCCTCGCCGCCGCGCTCCCCTCCGACTGGAGCGTCGTGCAGGTGTATTTCGCCATCACGATCATCATCTCGCTGATCGGCTGGACCGAGCTCGCGCGCGTCGTGCGCGGCCGGTTCATCTCGCTCAAGCAGGAGGATTTCGTCATGGCGGCGGAACTTGTCGGCTGCAGCAAGTCGCGGATCATCTTCCGTCACATGGTCCCCTCGTTCATCAGCCACATCATCGCGGCCACGACGCTGGCGATACCCGCGATCATCATCAGCGAGACTGCGTTGAGCTTCCTCGGGCTGGGCCTGCGGCCGCCCGCGATCAGCTGGGGCGTCCTGCTGCAGGATGCGCAGAACATCCAGGCGCTCGTCATTTCCCCGTGGCTCCTGTATCCGTCGTTCGCCGTCGTCATCGCGGTGCTCGCGTTCAATTTCATGGGCGACGGAATACGGGATGCGGCCGATCCCTATCTGTAGCCGCGAAGAACGCGACTGACCATGCCGGGCGATACGCGGCCGCTCCTGTCGGTCCGAAATCTGCGGACGAGCTTCTTTCAGGACGAGGGAACGACGAAGGCTGTCGACGGCGCGTCGTTCGACGTCGCTCCGGGAAAGACGCTGGGCATCGTCGGCGAGAGCGGCTGCGGAAAGAGCGTCACCGCGCAGTCGATCCTGCGGATCGTCGACCGCCCCGGCCGCATCGTCGCGGGCGAGATCGTCCTGACCCGCGAGGACGGATCGCAGACCGATCTCGTCAAGCTCGATGCCAACGGGCCGGAGATGCGCTCGATTCGCGGCGGAGACATCGGTCTCGTCTTTCAGGAGCCGATGACTTCATTCAGTCCCGTCCACACGGTCGGTGCGCAGCTGATCGAGGCGGTCCTCTTGCACAACGCATTGAGCGAGAAGGAGGCGCGGCGCCGCGGCATCGAGGCGCTGCGCAGCGTAGGCATCCCGAAGCCCGAGCGGCGCATCGACGAGTATTCGTTCGAGCTGAGCGGCGGGCTCCGCCAGCGCGCGATGATCGCGGTGGCGCTCTCGTGCGATCCGCGCCTGCTGATCGCCGACGAGCCCACGACGGCGCTCGACGTCACCACGCAGGCGCAGATCCTGGATCTCCTGCGCAAGCTTCAGCGCGAGCGGGGGATGGCGATCATGCTGATCACGCACAATCTTGGCGTCGTGGCGGAAATGGCCGACGACGTCGTGGTCATGTATCTCGGTCGCGTGGTCGAGCAAGGCAACGTCGACGACATCTTCCACGACCCGAAGCACCCGTACACGAAAGCGCTGCTGCAGTCGATTCCGAGCATCGAATCGGTGCCGAAGGCGAAGCTTCCGACGATCAGCGGGTCGATTCCGCATCCGTTCAATCGGCCAAAAGGGTGCCCGTTCCATCCGCGCTGCGTTTCCTCCATTCCCGGCCGCTGCGACACCGACGAGCCGCTGCTTCAGGACTTCGGCGATGGAAGAAGGGTGAGCTGCTTCCTCTATTCGTGACGAGCGGCGGACGACTATGACAATCGGTCACGCCGGCCCGGGGAAATCCGTGCTCCTCGACGTCAGGGGACTCAAGAAGTATTTCCCCATTCGCAGAGGCCTTCTCCAGAAAACCGTCGGCTACGTGAAGGCCGTCGACGACGTCAGTTTCTTTCTGAATCAGGGAGAGACGCTGTCGCTGGTCGGCGAGAGCGGCTGCGGAAAGACCACGACGTCGCGCTGCATCCTGAGGGCCATCAAGCCGACGGCGGGTCAGGTCCTGCTCTCGGACAACGGGGAAGTGCTGGACGTGGCCACCGCGACGAAGAGCAGGCTCCGCTCGCTTCGGCGTCAGATGCAGATGATCTTCCAGGACCCGTTCTCCTCGCTGAACCCGCGGATGACGCTGCTCGACATCGTGGGGGAGCCGCTTCTCGTCCACGGCGTCGGCGACGCGCGGGAGCGAACCGACCGGGTGGTGGAAATCCTCCGCCTCGTCGGACTGCGGCCCGAATACGTGCGACGGTATCCGCACGCGTTCTCCGGCGGCCAGCGTCAGCGCATCGGCATCGCCCGCGCGCTCGCGTTGAATCCCCGTCTCGTCGTCGCCGACGAGCCCGTCTCGGCGCTCGACGTGTCGGTCCAGGCGCAGATCCTGAACCTTCTGCTCGAGCTGCAGCAAAAGCTCGGGCTCACGTATCTGTTCGTCGCGCACGACCTGAGCGTGGTCAAGCACATCAGCGAGCGCGTCGCGGTCATGTACGTCGGAAAGATCGTCGAGACCGCGCCGACGGAAGAGCTGTTCGCGTCTCCGAAGCACCCTTACACCGAGGCGCTCCTGTCGGCGGTCCCCAAGCCGGATCCGCGCCTGCGCTCCGATCGGATCGTCCTGCAGGGCGAAGTGGCCGATCCCGCCAACACGCCGCCCGGCTGTCACTTCCATCCGCGGTGCAAGTATGCGCAGGACGTCTGCCGGACGAAGGCGCCGGTGCAGCAGGAGATCGCTCCCAACCACTTCGTGAGCTGTCATCGCGCGGCGGAGCTTTCGCTTCGCGGCGTCGCGCGCTCGAGCGCCTAGGAATCCGCCTTTCAACCCGCTCCGGGAAAACGAAACGGGGCCGTTGCGTTTTCTCGCAGCCGCTGCTACCGTGTGGTCTCTCGCCCGGTTCGCAAGGAGGCGCTATGACCAAGTTTAGATTCCTGACGGCTGTTTTTTTGGCGGGTGCGCTCGTCATGGCCCCGATGTCGGCCGCCGTCGCCGGCGGCTCGCACTCCTGGCACGGCGCGTCGTATCGCGGGAATTACGGCTCGCATTGGCACGGCGGTGGCGGTTACTGGCACGGCGGGGTCTGGTGGCCTGCCGCGGCTGCCGCAGCCGTTGTCGGCACCGCAGCCGCGTTGGTCGCGGCGCCGTTCGTCGCGATCGGCAACGCGGTGGCCAGCACTGCCTACGTCGCGCCGCCGGCGCCCTACTACGCGCCGCAGCAGTACTACGCTCCGCAGGGAAACGCCGTGCCGCAGCCGTACTACCCTCCGCAGCGATACAGCGCACCCCAGCAGTACTATCCTCCGCAGGGATACGCGGCGCCGCAGCAGTCGTACGCTCCGCAGCAGTACTACCCTCCGCAGGGATACGCCGCGCCGCAGCAGTCTTACGCTCCGCAGCAATACTATCCTCCGCAGGCGGCGCAACAGTATTACCCGCCTTCCGACGGTAGCGTGCCGCAATTCGCTGCGGGGGTTCCGCCGGACTTTTATGCGGAGCGGCGTTACTCCCGCTGAGACAAGCAGCGGCGAATGTCGCACGCGCGCCGGGGAGGGCGCCCGTCGCGTGAAGCGTCAGAGCGGCTCGGCGAGCTGATCCTCGACGCTGCGACGGAGCTGTTCCTCGGCCATGGCTTCGGTGCGACGAGCATCGAGGCCGTTGCGCAACGCGTCCGCGTCTCCAAGCGCACGCTCTATCACCGGTTTCCGGACAAGGAGGCGCTGTTCGCTTCCGTCGTCCATCGCATCGTCGAGCGTTTGCGACCAGCCGCGGGCGTTCCGCTGATTGCGGGCGCCGATCTGCGGACGGTACTCGAGCAACTCGCGACGATCATCCTGCGCGCCGCCCTTTCACCGCAGGCGATTGCGCTGCATCGATTGATCGTCGCCGAATCGGCGAGGTTTCCCGAGCTCGCCGGCGTGCTTGCGCGCGAAGGCGCAACCGAAGAAGCGGTCAAGTTCATAGCGGGCACACTCGAGCGCGATGTCAAGGCGGGGCGAATCACGCTCGACGACACCGTATTCGCCGCGCGGCAGTTCCTTCAGATCGTGATCGCGCTGCCACAGCGCCGCGCCATGGGCTTGGGCGCGCCCATGAGCAGGCGAGAGATCGCCGAGTGGCCGCGCAAGGTGACGGACCTGTTCCTGAACGGATGCCGGCCCACGGGGTAATCCTTGGCCCTCGGTCAACTGAAGCCCTCCGGACTCTATGCCGACGGGTTAATTGTGTCGCCGGAAGCCGCATACCGTCCGTTTGCGAAGATTCCCCGGTAAAGACCAGGCAAAATACAAGCGGCCGCGCTGGTTGGCGCCCGTCGAGATGCACTCACTGTCAGCGCTACGCCATTGCGGTGACCGTCCTGATCGGTGTATGACCGGCGAATGAAACCGGTCGTGGGTTGGTCTTATTCGCGTCGCTTCATCTCGAATGCTGTCTTTCGATCGTTCATTCGCCAGGCTAGATGTCGATTTACTTTACACATGCCATTGTGTAACAATTACAAGATATTGTTTTAATTCAAAAAACATGTGTGGTACGAAATGTGCTCCTCCGATAATACCGGCGTCATGAAGGTGCCAAGGAGCCGAAAGTGAAGAAGGTCACGAAGCGTTATGGTCGATGGGCACTTGGCGGTCTGCTTCTGGCGATGGCCGCGATTCTGAGCGGACCGCCGCTTAAAAGCATGATCGTGACGAACGAGCAATCCCCTCCCACCGGATTCGTAAGCGTCGAGCTCGGCCTGTTTGAAACTGAAGGTCGTTCCGATGATGTTTTGCCTGCAACCGCATCCCCCTTTGCGTTTCAACCGTTGTCTGACGAGGCATCCGAACCGGGGATTCCCGATCCGCTGGCCGATCAGCGCTTCCTTGGTGAGGGCACAACCTTTGCTGATTTTGTAAGCGACGATTCAACCCGGGATCAAGAAGGCGCAGGCATAGCGGGCGGTTATCCTCGCGGTTATCCTGGATTCAGCGTCGGCGGCCCCAGTGCAGGACTGTTGGCTATGGCGAAGACAGCGCCTTCACTTTTCTCTGACGCACCGGCAGCGGGTCCGTTTGGGGGGACCGACCGTCATATCGAGCTCGCGCCCCGCGAAGGTCCGGGCGTCGCGCACAAGTCCCCCTCGTCTCGACCGGAGACCAGCCCTCTCGCCGGGCCTGCGTCCGCTCCGGCATCCGGAAATGCTCCATTGCCGCATTTGGGAACGCCGCCGACGCATCGGGACTCGCGTGCGCCCGAAGAGGGTCAACCAATTACGTTCTCGCACCATGGGCCGGCCGACAACGGCATGAAGAATCCGCAGTCGCCTCCATTGCCAAAGATGGACTGGGGCGGGAAGGGCTCGGGTCCTGCGCCTGGCGGCACTACGCTAGCCGGAAATACGCCTGCGTCATCGAATGCACCGGTGTGGTCTGCCAGGTCTCCGGGATCGTCTTCGAACATCGACGGGAGCTTTCCAACGGCGTTAGCGCTTCTCGAGACCCTCGGTGCCTTGGCGACCGATCCATCTCTCCAGACATCCATCTCGAGCGACGGCGAGTCGGTGACGCTCCTCGACACCTTCGCGGGCCCGTCATCGGAGGTCGAGCTGGCAGACCCGAGCGCGATCCCCGAGCCCGCCACCCTCGCTCTTATCGGGCTTGGCCTTGTGGCTGTCGCTCTCTCGCGGAGGCGGCGTACACCTGCGTGAACAGGCGTTGTCATTCCGCCTTCTCAGCTTCCGAGGTAGGCGCCGCCGTTCACGTGGACGATCTGGCCCGTGACGTAACGTGCACCGGGCCCCCCTAGCCACACAACGACGCTCGCGATTTCGTCCGGACGGCCGCGACGCCCCAGCAGCGTTGTCGTCTGCGCGTGATGCGCGGGGCTCGGCGATGCGCTCGAGCCGTCGCGCACCGTGTCGACCAGGCCGGGCGCGACGCAGTTGACGGTGATCCCGAGCCCGGCGAGCTCGTGCGCGAGCGCGCGCGTGAAACCGACGATCGCCGCCTTCGCCGTGACGACGTGCGCTCGCCGCGTGGCGCCCGTGTGCGCGGTCAGACCGCCGATGTTGACGACCGCGCCGGCGTCGCTCGCGCGCAACAGCGGCAACGCGGCCTGCACGCAATGGAACGCGCCGTCGACGCACACCGCCTGCGCCTCTCGCCAATCGGCATACGTGAGATCGGCGAACGCGGCTTCGCGGCGAATCGCCGCGTTGTTGACGACGATGTCGAGCCGGCGGAACCGTTGGGCGATCGCGCCGATCATTCGATCCACCTGATCGCGCTGCGTCACGTCGGCTGCCACCAGCAACGCTTCACCGCCGCGCGCCGCGATCTCGTCGACGACGGCCTGCCCTTCGTCGCGGCTCGCGCGGACGTTCACCGCGACCTTGGCGCCGGCATCGGCAAGGGCGAGGGCGATCGCGCGCCCGATGTTGCGGCCCGCGCCGGTGACGAGCGCGACGCGGCCTCCGAGAGGTGCGCCGGCCATCTGCGCCTATCCTCGCAACGCGGTCGAGATCGACCGGCGACGCGGCGCGCAGCCCGCGCAGCACTGCGAGCGCGCGACGCGTGCGATCCGCGTTCCACCCGCCGTACTTGCAATTGGCGACGAACTTCGCTTCGAGCGCTTCGGCCGGCAACGGCTCGTCCCGCCCGCCGCGAAAGTGGTCCTGGCTCGCTTCGCGCACGGCGCCCGAGTTGAGCGTGACGCGCACGTGGCCGGTGAACTTGCGCGGGTACGGGTTGTCCGGATCGACGATGTAACTCACCCTGGCGGCGAGCGCGCGCACCGCGGGGTTGTGGACGACCACCTCCTTGTATTCGCCGAGGCCGGCATCGTCGCGCAACATCGCGACAGCGATCGCGTAGGGAATGCTGAACTTCGCCGCGTAGCCGTTGGGAGGACTCTGCTTGGCGGCGAGCGGCTCCCACAGGCGATGCACGATGCCCTCGGCGGTCTTGCATTCGATGGACGCGATGTCGTCCGGCCTCAGGCCTTCGGCGACGAGCCGGCGCGCGCAATCGATGTACGGGTGCGCCATCGTGCCGCACGCGTAGGGCTTGAATGCGATGTCGGAGCAGAGCCAATGCGTGCCCGCGCCGTCGAGCATCGCGCTGAAGTCGCAGCCGCCGCGATTGGCGAACGCGTGGAAGAAGCCATGATCGCCTTCGAGCAGCGTCCGCGGCCCGGTGAAGCCCGCCTGCGCCATCCGCGCGGCGCGGTAGCCCGCCTGCGCCGCCCAGCCCGGATGCATGCGCTTCGTCCATGCGCCTTCGGCAAGGTATTCGATGATGCCCGAGGCCATGCTGCCCGCGATGCCCAGCGCGTCGACCCACTGCGTGTCGTCGAGCCGCAGCGCCGTGGCAACACCGGCCGCCGCGCCCAGCGCACCGAACACTGCGGTCGGATGGAATCCGGCCTTGTGCACGAGCTTGGGGGCCGGCAGGCAGAGGCGGCACATCACTTCGCATCCGACGGCGATGCCGCGCGCCACGTCGCTGCCGGGAAGCTTGTGTGCCTCGGCGGTGGCGAGCAGCGCCGGAATGATCACCGCGCCCGCGTGCACCGGCCCGCCCTCGAACGTGTCGTCGAAATCCTCGCCGTGCGCGGCGGTGCCGTTGCACAGCGCCGCCGTGGCGACGTTGAATCCGCCGGCATGCGCGATCAGCGTGCACATGCCGGGCTCGGCGGTTGCGTGGAACGCCGCTTGCAGGTAGTCGCTGTGGCGCGCAGCGACGCACAAGCCCGCAACGTCCATGAGCATCGCATCGCACATCTTCAGGACGCCGGGCGGAAGCGCTGGCGGCATCGTCGAGAATGCCGATGCGAGCTGCTCCGATACCGAACGTTGCGGGAGCCTCATCTTTCGCGGTTCGAGCGGCTATTCCTCGATCTTGCTGGCGCGCGCGACCGCCGTCCAGTGCGCGATCTCGTCGGCGATGTACTTGCCGAACTGGGCCGGCGTCATCGGCATCACGTCGAGCCCCTGCGCGGTGAACGCGGCTTGCAGCTCGGGCGTTGCGAGAATCCTGTTGATCTCGGCGTTGAGCTTGATCGTGATTGCATCGGGAAGCCTCGCCGGGCCGACGATCCCGTACCACGTGAGCCCGTTGAAGCCCTCGTAGCCGAGCTCCTTGAACGTCGGCACGTTGGGAAGCACGGCCTGGCGCGCGGCGCCCGTCACCGCGAGCGGCTTGAACGCTCCCGAGCGCACGTGCGGCATCGCCGCGGCAACGCCGGGGAAGATCACCTGGATCTGTCCGCCCATCGCATCGGTGAACGCCTGGTTGATGCTTCGATACGGCACCGCCATGCTGGGCACGCCGGACGCGTGCTTGAACTGCTCCATCACGAGATGATTGAGCGTGCCGACGCCGGAGGTCCCGTAATCGACCTTGCCGGGGTTCGCCTTCGCATACGCGACGAACTCCTGGAGCGTTTCGACGGGCACTGCGCGCGCGACGACCAGCACGTTCGGCGTGCCGCCGAGCATCGCGATCGGCGTGAAATCCTTGACGGCGTCGTAGCCGAGACTGCGCTTCACCGCAGGATTGGTCGCGTGTGTCGCGACGTAGCCGATCCCGAGCGTATAGCCGTCGGGTTGCGCCCGCGCGACGGTCTGCGTGGCGATCGCGCCGCCGGCCCCCGCGATGTTCTCGACGACGAACGATTGGCCCAACGCCGCGCGCAGCTTGTCGGCAACGAGGCGAGCGACGAGGTCCACGCCTCCGCCGGGCGCCTGCGGTGCGATGAGCTTCACCGGCCGGCTTGGATAGGCATCCTGCGCGAAGGCCGGCGCGGCAGACCCCGCGAGAACAACGACGGCGAGCACACGAGACGCGACGTCTCGCGCTGCGCGCGCGAGGCGGTCGGCGAGTCTCGCAAGCGGTTGCCGGCGGTCGAACTTCATCCGCCGAGATGTTGCCTCACATCGGGCCCGCGGTACAGCGCGGGGCCGGGCCTACCGTTCAGCGCTTTGCGATATAGAAGTAATAGATGGCCTTGTAGGGGACGCGAGTCTCGTCGCCAGCTTGTGCCGGGCCGCAACCTTGCCGCGGCGCCTTGCCGCCGATCGTCCGCGCGCGCTGGATGCTGGCCGTCTGGCCGAAGACGCCATCGCCCGACGTCGACTTGGCATCGAGCAGCAGCCACGGGATCGCGTTGATGTTGGGGCCGTCGCTACGTGCCTTGACCTCGCCGACCACCTTGCTTCCGTCGTACGACTCCCAGGTGGGCCCCGCATAGTGTTTTCCGATCTTCTTGCCAGTCACGTCGAACAGGTCCGCTTCCGGCGCCCTTAGCACCCATTCGAAGCGCGAGGGGTCGTCCTTGCCGGGCTTGCAGTCGTAGATCTGCACGCCGGTGGCATCGGCCTCGAGGGCGAGCCTTTCGTTTGGCGGGACCCTGAGGGCATCCGGGACCTTCGGAGCGGGTTCGATTCCGGGGAGCGTGCATCCGGCGAGCAACGCCGCGAGCGCCGCCAGCGATGCGTCGCGCAATGCGGCAACGTTTCGTGCATTCATGGGTTCGTGCCCTCCGATGAATTCGATTTCGATCGGGCCAGTGTATCGAGCACGTGCGGCAGGCGGATTTCACGGGGCGGGGAGTTCCGTTTCGTTTGTATCACTCCGAATGCTAGACTGGCGCGGACCCTGACACGGACATCAAAAGGAGGCGGTCATGGCGACAAAAGAGACTTCCGGCAACGACTCGAACCGGCGTGACTTCATCAAGCGCGCATCCGCGGCCGCAGTCGCCGGCCTGGGCGCTCCGTACGTCTGGAGCCAGAAGACCGACGACACGCTCGTCGTCAACAGCTTCGGCGGCGAGTACCAGGAGCTCTTCGAGACGAACGTCATTCAACCGTTCGAGAAGAAGTTCGGCGTCAAGGTCGTGCACGACGCCACCGGAACGTCGTCGCAGGACTACGCGAAGATCCGCGCGTCGAAAGGCGCGCCCGGTTTCGACGTCGCGGCTGCGCTGAGCCCGCCCGAGGTGCTGCTGGGCGCCAAGGAGGGGCTCCTCGAAAAGATCACCGACAAGGAAGTCCCCAATCTCAAGTACACGTGGGAGAAGGCGCGCCAGACGCTGCCGCCGGTCACCGTCATTCACACGCTGCAGTTCGACTCGCTGCTCTACAACAAGGACAAGCTCGACAAGCCGCTGTCGTGGGCCGACTACTGGCAGCCGGACAAGCGCTACGGCGCGAAGGTCAAAGGGCACGTCATCAACTACAACCCGGCGAACCTCCTGTCGGTGTACGCGCTGATCCACGCCGCCGAGCTGGGCGGCGGCGGCGCGTCGAACATGGAGCCGGCGTGGGCGATGCTGAAGAGCCAGAAGCCGTGGGTCGGCGTCGTCGTGACGACCTCCGCCGAGGCGGCGCCGCATTTCGAGAGCGGCGAAGTGTGGATCTCCCCGTACTGGAGCGCCCGTGCCGGCTACTACATCAGCCGCGGCATTCCGTACGGCATGGTCGTGCCGAAGGAAGGCGTGATCGCCAACATCGACTCGGCGAGCGTGCCGATCGGCGCCAAGAACAAGAAGCTCGCCTACGAGTTCATCAACTTCATGCTCGAGCCCGCGACGCAGCGCGCATGGTGCCTCGCGTATTTCTGCAGCCCGGGCCGAGGCGACCTCACCGACTGGCCGAAGGCCTTCATGGATTCGCAGATCGTGACCAAGCAGCAGTTCGACTCGGTCAAGCTCCCCGATCTGGAAGCGATCGGCAACTACCGCAAGGACTGGACGCTGCGCTGGCAGGAAATCATGGGCTGAACCGACGGCGCATGCGCGGTTCCGTTCCGACGCACTGGCTGTTGATCGCGGTGCCCGCGGCGGCCCTGCTCGCATTCTTCGTCCTGCCCAACGCGCTGCTCCTGTCGGCGAGCTTCCTCAAGTCCGAGGCGCAGCAGCTCACGTCGGAGCTCACGCTCGACAATTACCGCTTCCTGTTGACGCGGCCGCTTTACCTCGAGGTCTTGCTGCGCACGTTCGTCGTCGGCATCGCGGTCGGACTGATCGACGTCGCGCTCGGTTTTCCGCTCGCGTATTTCCTCGTCCGCACGCGCAGCCGGTGGAAGGGCCTGCTGATCGCGTTGTCGCTGGCGCCGCTCCTTGCAAGCGTCGTCGTGCGCACTTACGGCTGGTACATCATCCTCAACCGCTTCGGCGTGGCGAACGACGCGCTGCTCGGCCTCGGCGATCATCGATCAGCGGATCCCGTTCATGCCGAGCACCGGCGCCATCATCGTCGGTCTTGCGCACGCGCTGTTGCCGTACACGGTGCTGACGATCATGGGCTCGCTCAACGGCATCAACCCGAATCTCGAGTCCGCGGCGATGAGCCTGGGCGCAACGCGGACGCGCACGTTCTTCGACGTGGTGCTGCCGCTCAGCCTGCCGGGAATCGCCGGCGGCTTCATCCTCGTGTTCTCGATCGCGATCAGCGCGTACGCGACGCCGGCGATACTCGGCGGGCCTGCGACGCAGGTCGCGGCGACCGCGATCTACGGCTTCATCATGCAGCTCCTCGACTGGTCGCTCGGCGCGGCGCTCGCCGTGATCCTCATCGCGAGCTCGCTGGCGCTTCTCTACGCGGCATCGCGGCTCGGCGCGCGGCAGGTCGCGCTGTAATGGCGGCGCGCCTCCTGTCGGCAGGATGGCGGGCGAATGCCGGTCCGTGGGCGCTGCTGCGCTCCGTCGTCGCGCTCGTTTATCTCTTTTCGCTGGGTCCGATCCTCATCACCGCCGCGGTCTCGTTCAACGAGACCAACCGGTCGTTCTTCCCGCCTCGCGGGTTCTCGCTGCGCTGGTGGGAGCGGGCGTTCGCGCCCGAGTGGATTGATCCGCTGCTGTTCAGCCTGAAGCTCGGGTCGCTCACCGCGCTCTTCAGCACGCTGCTCGCGCTGCCGCTCGCGTTCGCGCTGTTTCGCTACCGCTTTCGCGGCCGCGAAGCGCTCGTCGCGCTGACGCTCGGGCCGCTGATGCTGCCGACACTCGTGACCGGCGTCGGCCTGTTGCAGCTCTTTCAGTACACAGGATGGCGCGAGTATCTGGGCTTCGCGGCGTTGCTGGTCGGCCACGTCGTCATCTGCCTCCCGTTCGCGGTGCGCACGGTCGGCATCAGCCTGCACACGCTGCCGCCGAACGTCGAGCTCGCCGCGGCGAGCCTCGGCGCGACGCGCTGGCGCACGCTGCGCCACGTCGTCTTCCCGCTGATCAAGAGCGGGATCGTCGCGGGCGCCGTGTTCGCGTTCATCCATTCGTTCACCGACGTCAACCTGTCGATCTTCCTCGCGCGGCCCGGACAGATTCCGGTCACCGTCAAGATCCTGGGCTTTCTCGAGTTCGGCTTCGCGCCGACGCTCGCCGCGGTGTCGGTGATCACGCTGCTGCTGCCGCTGATACTGGTCGCGATCGTCGAGCGCCTGAGCGGTCTCGGCGACTTCATCTACGGCGATCACCGTGGCTGAGCCGGCGCTGCGCCTCGTCGGCATCGAGAAGCACTACGGCGCTGCCGTCGCGGTGGCCGGCATCGACCTCGACGTGAGCGAAGGCGAGTTCGTCACGCTGCTTGGACCGTCGGGCTGCGGCAAGACCACGACGCTGGGTCTCATCGCGGGGTTCTTCGCGCCGACCGCAGGCGAGATCTACCTGAAGGGGAAGCCCGTCGTCGATCTGCCGTCGTTCCGTCGCGACATCGGCGTCGTGTTCCAGGACTACGCGCTCTTCCCGCACATGAGCGCCGCCGACAACGTGGCGTTCGGCCTGCGGATGCGCAACGTGCCGCAGGGAGAGATCGCGAAGCGCGTCGCGGACGCGCTCGAGCTCGTGCAGCTCGCGGGCCTGGGGGAGAGGCGGCCGCTGCAGCTCTCCGGAGGGCAGCGCCAGCGCGTCGCGCTCGCCCGCGCGCTCGTCATCAATCCGGCGGTGCTGCTGCTCGACGAGCCGCTGTCGAATCTCGACCTCAAGCTCCGCGACGAGATGCGGATCGAGATCGCGGGCCTGCAGCGCCGGCTCGGCATCACGACGGTGTTCGTCACGCACGACCAGGGCGAAGCGCTCGTCATGTCGAACCGGATCGCGGTGATGAACGCCGGGCGGATCGAGCAGATCGGGGGACCCTCGGACATCTACGAGCGTCCGGCGACGCGCTTCGTCGCCGAGTTCATCGGCCGGATGAATTTTTTCTCGGGGCACGTGACGCCCGCGCGCACCGTGCAAACCGGAAAAGGACTGTCGATCGCGGTGCCGGTTCCCGACGGCATCGCAAATGGCGCCGCCGTCAACGTCGCGGTCAGACCGGAACGCTCGCGCCTTTCGCGCGACAAGCCGGATTCGGGGCTCGCGCTGCGCGGTACGGTCCGGCAGGTGCTCTACCTCGGCTCGACGCGCGAGCTCCACCTCGATCTGGACGGCGGCGAGCGCGGCATCGTGGAAATGCCGAACGACGGAAGCGCCGTCGCGCACGACACCGGCGCCGCGGTCTGGCTCGCGGCGGCGTTCGAGAACTGCCTCGTCCTGCCGGCGCGGAGTTGAATCAGCCAGCGCGGGCTGACTTGCCGGCGGCGCCGACTACTGTTTCGTGAAGCGGACTTCGCACGGGCGCATCTCCTGCCGCTTGCCGACGCCCGACGATCCATCGAACTGCGCCTTGACGGTGAACGAATAGGGTGTGCTGGCGGCGACGCCGCCGACGCTGTACTTCGGATCGCCCGTGCGCCCGTGCGCGACGAGGAGGGCGCTGCCGTCGGGTTTGATGTCACCCTCCATTCGCAGCGAATCGGGGGATCCTTCGGCCCCTCGCGCGGCGCGCAGGGCGCCATCTTTCACCCGACCGGGAAACGCGATTCGGTAGCCCTGCGCAGATTCTCCGGAGGGACAGACGATCGTCACGTTCCAGTCGCCATCGAACGCGGCGCTGGCGCCCGACAGTGAGGTCGCCTTCGGCGCGAGTGCAACCGGTGCCGTCGAGGGCGCCGTCGAGGGCGCCGGTGCAGCTGGGGGCACAGCTCCCGGCGTGGCCTGCGCTACTGAAGACTTCGCCTGCCGCTCGGCCTCCGCGCGGATACGCGCAGCGTCTGTTTCCGCCTGCGCGCGCGTGCGCGCCGCCGCGGCATCGGCGTCCGCCCTGGTCTTCGCGGCGCGCTGCGCGTCTGCCTCCGTTCGAATCTTCGCCGCTTCCGTTTCGGCCTGTCGCTTGATTGCTTCTGCGTCGGCGCGGATGCGCGCCGCGTCCGCCTCCGCCTGCGCGCGTTTCGCGTCGGCATCCGCTGTTACCGCCGTCGCGCTCGTTGGCGGGGCTGGAGACGGTGGGGTTGCCGCGATGCGCGCGCCGTCGGAAGCGCCGCTGCGCAGCCATCCCGATTGCCATGCGACGAGCCCCACGAGCGCCAGCACAACGACTGCCCCGATTCCGGCGTATACCATCGGCCCAGCCGCGGACCGGGTGCGGCGGCGTCGCGCGTGCAGCGGGTGCTGTGCCCGAGATCCGGTAGACGCGGATCGGGCGCGAAATGTTCTTGAGTGTCTGCTCGCCGATATCCTGGAAGCCCAGGTCGAGCTTGCCGGTGATCTGATCGTAGACCGAAGATGAAATGCAGACGCCGCCAGGCTCGGCGATCGACTCGAGTCGCGCGGCGACATTGACCCCGTCGCCCAGGATGTCGTCGTCCTTCACGACCACGTCGCCAAGGTTGACGCCGACGCGGAACACCATTCGCCGGTCCTCGGGCAGCGAATCGTTGCGCGTGCGGATCGCGTCCTGGATCTCGATCGCGCTGCGCACGGCCTCCACCGCACTCGCGAACTCCGCCAGCACCGAGTCGCCCGCGGTGCCGATGATGCGGCCCTGGTGGAAAGCGATGATTCCGTCGATGACCGAGCGGTGCGCGGCGAGCACCCGGATCGTGCCCTCCTCGTCGTTCGACATCTGGCGGCTGTAGCCAACCGCATCGGCCGCGAGGATGCAGGTGAGCCGGCGTTTGACACTCAGCGAGTCCATGTGTCCTCTGTGCTCCGCGGCGGCCCATGCGACCCCAAGTCGATACCCCGCAGTCGGGGAATTGGGCGCAGGTCCGGATTCACACGAGCGCCGGCGCGGGGCGCAACACCGCCTCTTCCGCGATGATCGGCACTTCGCCCTCGAGTGTCGTTCGGTACATCAGGCGCCGATACTTTTCGTCGTCGAAGGGCGTCGCGCAATGCTGCGTGCAGCGGTTGTCCCAGAGCAGCGCGTCGCCGACGCGCCACTGGTGACGGTAGACGAACTCGGGACGCGTTGCGAAGTCCTTCAGGTAGTCGATCAGCTCCTGCGCTTCGGCGTCCGGCATTCCGTCGATCCTGTACGCCCATCGCCCGATGTAGAGCGACGTCCAACCTGAATGCGGATGTCTCCGGGCGATCGGGTGCCAGACGTCGGGCCGCGCCTTCTTCTGCTCTTCGGTCAACGGTCCGAGGTGCGGGTAGTAGACTTCGTGGAAACGCGCGCGGCTGAAACACGCGCGGCGGCCCATGATTCGGCGGCGGACATCGCCGGGCAACGCGGCGAACGCACCATAGGTGTCGGCATACATCGTGTCGCCGTCAGCGGGCGGAAGCTCGATCGCGTAGATGAAGGAGCCCGCGTTCGGCAGCACCTTGTCCTCGCCGTCGGAATGCCATCCCCACCCCGCGCGCTTCATGCCGATCGGCTTGTTGTCCTTCTCGACGTTCGAGACGACGAGCACCTCGGGGAATCCGGGAAGGTTGAATTCGAGCGGCTCCATGATGTGCAGCGGTCCCAGCCGCCGCGTGAACGCAACGTGCTGCGCCGGATTCATCCGGACGCCGCGGAAAAGCAGGATGCTGTGCCGGTGCCACGCGGCTTCGATCTCCGCGACAATGGCATCGTCGACCGGCCCGGAAAAATCGACGCCGCGAATTTCGGCGCCGAAGGGGGCATCCAGCGGGCGGACTTGCAGAGCCATGTCGTCGTCTTCGCTCGAAAAGGTGCGGGCCTCGCAAGATAATACCGCCAACCGGCAACCGCGTCGGCCCGGCGCGGTCCAAGGGCCCGTGGGCAGTGTCGGGCCAGCCTCGGGAGCCTGTCATGTGGAGTCGTCGGCGCACGTTGCGCGCGTTGGCCGCAGCTGTCGCTTGCGCGGCCGCTCGACCGTCGGCCGCGCCGGCCCAGCCGCGGGCGATGCTGACGCGCCCGGTCCCGTCGACCGGTGAGCTGCTGCCGGTCGTGGGCCTCGGCAGCTGGATCACCTTCAACGTGGGCGACGATCCGGTGGCGCGCGACGCCTGTGCGGAGGTGATGCGCAACTTCGTCGACGCCGGTGGCCGGATGATCGACTCGTCTCCGATGTACGGCTCGTCGCAAGAGGTCATCGGATACGGGCTGCGCAAGGCGGGGCTCGCCGAGCGCGTCTTCGCCGCCGACAAGGTCTGGACGTCGAGCTCGCGCGGCCGCGAGCAGATCGAGCAGTCGCGCCGCAACTGGCAGCTGAAACGGTTCGATCTCGTGCAGGTCCACAATCTCCTCAACTGGCAGGAGCACTTGCCCACGCTCTTCGCGATGAAGACCGCGGGAGAGGTTCGTTACGTCGGCGTCACGACGTCGGAGGGGCGGCGTCATCGCGAAGTGGAGCAGCTGATGCGCGGCTATCCGCTCGACTTCGTGCAGGTGACCTACAACCCGGTCGATCGGGAGGCGGAAGAGCGCATCCTGCCGCTCGCCCGCGAACGGCGCATCGCGGTGATCGTCAATCGTCCGTTCCGCGAAGGCGCGCTGGTCCGCGCGCTCGCGCGCCAGCCGCTTCCGCCGTGGGCCGCGGAGATCGACTGCACGAGCTGGGCGCAGATCGTGCTGAAGTTCATCGTGTCGCACCCGGCCGTCACCTGCGCGATCCCGGCGACGACGCGCATCGACCACGTGCGCGAGAACATGAGCGCGGCGCGCGGCGCGCTTCCGGACGCGTCGATGCGCCAGCGAATCGTCGCCGCGGTCGGGCAGGCGTGATGTCCGAGTGGTGGACGTACCGGCTCACGAGCTTCCTGCTCTTCTCGCCGCGAACCTATTACCGCACGATCGAGCGCTACAACCTCGAGATCTGGCCCGCGCAGCTCGTCGGGGTCGCGATCGGTCTCGCGATCATCGCGCTGCTGATGGTGAAAGGCGCGACGCGCGAGCGGATCATCGCCGCGTTGCTCGCCGGCTGCTGGCTGTGGATCGGGTGGGCGTTTCACTACCAGCGTTACACGCAGATCAATTGGGTCGCGCCGTGGATCGCGGTCGCCTTCGCGCTCGAGGCGTTGCTGCTCGCTGCAATCGGCGGCATCGCTCGCCGGATCGTGTTGCGGCCCTCCGCCGGCCGCGAATTCCGGATCGCGATTGCGCTGATCGCAATCCTCGTCGTCTGCTACCCGTTGCTTGCGCCGCTCAGCGGGCGTCCATGGACGACCGCCGAGGTGTTCGGCGTGGCGGCCGACCCGACGGCCCTCGTGACCGTTGCGATTCTGGCGCTCGTCCGCGACCGCATCAAATGGCTGCTCCTGGTCATTCCGATGCTCTGGTGCCTGTTTACCGTATTGACGCTGTGGGCGATGAGATCGCCGGAGGCGGTTGTCGTCGCGGGCGCCGCGCTGCTGGCGCTGGCCCCGGCGGCAACGCGCGACGTGCGCGCGGTGCGCTGACGGGCTAAAGTAGTGGATGCTTGACGAGGAGCGTCCCATGAGATCCGAGATCATTCTTTGCGCCACGCGCTTGCTCTTGGCGGCAGGACTCGCGTTCAGCGGCGCCGCGGCCCTTGCAGCAAATGGCGTCTGGATGACGCAGAGCGAGGAGGCTGCCGTCAAAGTCGGCATGACGACCGCCGAGGTCGAGCGGGCCCTCGGCCAACCGGCTCGCGTTATCACGTATCGCGACGCGCCCGGCCCAACATGGACGTATCACGTGGTCGGCGCGCCATTCGGCATGACCGACTTCGACGTCAGCTACGGCGCCGACGGCAGGGTCTCATACGCAAGCGAGCGGATACTGGGTGGGGCCGGGTCGAGGTGACTTGCAACGCCCTTTGTGTCGACTGACACACCGGTGCGACATCGGTTGTCGCGCCGACCGGTGCCGAAGCATCGTCGATACCATCGTCCGATAGATTCGGCTCCACGCTTCCGGCGTGATGCGCTCCGTCCATCGCTGACGGATCGCAGTCGTTATGCCCACGTGGAGAAGAAAGCAGATGACGTCGCGCGCGAGTTCGGCCTGGATGCTCGCTGCCACGCTGTTGGTGGCGGCGGCGAGCTTCGCTCAGGACATCTCGATTCGTCCGTTCCGCGTCAATGTTTCGGACGAGTCTCTGGCAGACCTGCGCCAACGCATTGGAGCGACTCGGTGGCCCGACCGCGAAACGGTCGCCGATCCATCGCAAGGCATCCAACTGCAAAAGCTGCAGGGGCTCGCTCGCTACTGGACGACCGGCTACGACTGGCGCAAAGCCGAGGCGAAGCTCAACGCGCTGCCGCAGTTCGTGACGACGATAGACGGCGTCGACATTCACTTCATACACGCCCGCTCGCGCTATCCGAATGCGCTGCCGGTGATCATGACGCACGGCTGGCCCGGCTCGGTCTTCGAGTTTCTCAGAGTCATCGGTCCGCTCACTGACCCGCCGGCCTATGGGGGGCGGCCGGAGGACGCGTTCGACGTCGTCGTCCCGTCGATCCCCGGCTACGGCTTCTCCGGCAAGCCGACCGGGACCGGCTGGGACCCCGACCGCGTCGCACGAGTCTGGGCGGAGTTGATGAAGCGCCTCGGGTACACACGCTACGTTGCCCAAGGCGGCGACTGGGGCGCGCCGATCTCGAGCGCGATGGCGCGTCAGGCGCCGCCGGGGTTGGTTGGCATCCACCTGAACTTGCCGGCGACGGTACCGGCCGAGGTCGCGGCGATGCTGCCCACCGGCGGGCCCGCGCCGGCGGGACTCTCCGAGAAGGAGCGCGCGGTGTTCGACGCGCTCGTCACCTACGCCAAACAGGGAAACGCGGCCTACTTCGTGATGATGACCGCGCGCCCGCAGACGATCGGCTACGGCGCGACCGACTCACCGGCGTTCCTCGCTGCATGGATTCTTCTGCATCCAGGTTTCGCGCAGTGGACTTATGGCGCCGATCCTCAAAGCTTTCCGACGAGAGACGACGTGCTCGACGACATCACGCTGTATTGGTTGACGAACAGCGCAACCTCGGCGGGGCGGCTGTACTGGGAGAATGGCGCGCGAGGCAGCGTTCTCAGCTCAGCCGCGCAGAAGACTGCCGAGATCTCGCTGCCAGTCGCCATTACCGTATTTCCGGAAGACGTCTATCGGGCGCCGGAAACGTGGGCGCGGCGCGCCTATCCCAAGTTGATCTACTTCAACGAAGTCGACAAGGGCGGTCACTTCGCGGCATGGGAGCAGCCCCAAATCTTTGCGGCCGAGCTCCGCGCCGCGTTCAGATCGCTTCGGCAGACTCAATGATCGACGGCATCGGCAGATCGTCGAAGGCCGAAGAGAGACTCGTCGATATTCGCGCTGAACCGGAGATGCGGCAGGCCTCAACCAGGAAGGGATCAGCCATGAAGCGCAAAGGCAAGGTCACGATTGCGATAGCCACGACAGTGCTTGGCGTCCTCGGCGGCACGGCTGCCTACGCACAGGACAAGTACTCGCTGAAGTCGCCGAGCGGCATCGCGTTCTCCGACTTCAAGGGTTACGAGGACTGGGCGGTCGTGTCTTCCGCGCGGACCGACGAAGTGCTCAAGGTGATCGTCGCCAATCCCATCATGATCAAGGCGTACAAGGCCGGCGTTCCCGGCAACGGCAAGCCTTTCCCGGAAGGCTCCAGGATCGCGAAGCTCCAGTGGAGCTTCAAGAAGAGCACGGAGGCGACGTTCGTCGTCGACGTGCCGGACGCCCCCACGCAGGCTTTCCTCATCGAGAAGGACAGCAAGCGGTTCCCGAAGACCGGCGGCTGGGGATACGCGCTCTTCAACCACGACGTCGCGGCCGGCAAGATGACGGCCGACCCGGCTACCGCCGATTGCGGGCACGTGTGCCACGTGGCGGTGAAGGCGAAGGACTATATTTTCCACCCCTACCAGAAGCGGTGAAGTTATGGTCGATATGAAGCTCGAGGCCGTCATCATTCCGGTGTCCGACGTCGATCGCGCCAAGCGCTTCTACGGGGGTTTGGGGTGGCGGCTGGACGCCGATTTCGCCACGCCCGATGGGTTGCGGGTGGTGCAGCTGACATCTCCCGGCTCGCAATGCTCGATCCAGTTCGGCACGGGACTGATAACGACAGTGCCGGGCTCGGTCCAGGGACTCTATCTCGTGGTCGTCCGACATCGAGGCCGCGCGCGGCGGGCTCATCCATAACGGCGTCGACGTGAGCGAGGTGTTCCATTACGCCGGCGATCAGGGGACCACGCTTGCCGGGCCCGGATCCCGAAGGCCGCTCGTACCGCTCATGGGCGTCGTTCAGCGACCCGGACGGCAACGGCTGGCTCATCCAGGAGATCAAGACGCGACTTCCCGGACGAGGACTCGGCAGCTTGGACGTCGGCACGCTGACCGATCTCTTGCGAGAGACAGAGGAGCGTCACGGCGCGTATGAAGTGACTGCTCCGAAGCACCACTGGTCGGGGTGGTACGCCGCTTACATCGTCGCGCGCGAGCGCGGCAGGTCTCCCGAGGAGGCGGCCAACGATGCTGCGCTCCACCTCGGAGGTGCTGCCACAAGAACACCGTGATCATTTGTCGCCTCCGGAGAGAGACAATGTCCGAAGAAATCGATCACGATCGCCGCCGTCTTCTGGGCACTGCGGCCCTGACCCTTGCTGCCGCCGAGCTCGGTTTCATCGGCTCCGCGTACGCGCAATCCGGCAGGATCAACCCAATCAAGCCGGGAACGAACACGTCGTTCAGCTCGCTCAAGCAGATCGACGCCGGCCTCCTGAGCGTTGGATACGCTGAAGCCGGCCCTGCCAACGGGCCGCCGGTCATCCTTCTGCACGGCTGGCCTTACGACGTATACACATATGTCGACGTTACCCCGATGTTGGCGTCGGCGGGCTACAGGGTGCTCGTTCCCTATCTACGGGGCTATGGGCCGACGCGCTTTCTTTCCGGTGAAGCATTCCGCAACGGCCAGCCATCGGCGGTCGCCGTCGATATCATCGCTTTCATGGATGCGCTCAAGATCCAGAAGGCAACGCTCGCCGGCTGTGACTGGGGGGCGCGTACGTGCAACATCATGGCGGCGCTGTGGCCGGAGCGTTGCAAGGCGATGGTTTCCGTCAGCGGCTACCTGATCGGCAGCCAGGAGGCGGGCAAGGTTCCGTTGCCTCCGAAGGCCGAGCTCGAATGGTGGTATCAATTCTATTTTGCGACCGAGCGCGGCCGCGCCGGCTACGACAAGAACCGGCGCGACTTTGCGAAGCTCATCTGGCAGCTTGCTTCGCCGAAGTGGAATTTCGACGATGCGACGTTCGAGCGCAGCGCGGCCGCATTCGACAATCCGGATCATGTCGCCATCGTGATTCACAATTATCGATGGCGGCTCGCATTGGTTGAGGGCGAAGCAAGATACGCCGATCTGGACAAGCGGCTTGCCGCGGGGCCGGTCATTACCGTGCCCACGATCACCCTCGAAGGCGATGCCAATGGCGCGCCGCACCCGGAGCCCAGTGCGTATGCGAACAAATTCTCGGGCAAGTATTCGCATCGGACCCTCAACGGCGGCATCGGCCACAACCTGCCGCAGGAAGCCCCGCAGGCCTTTGCGCAGGCGGTGGTCGACGTCGACGCATTCTGATCGACCGGGGAATCCATCATGAACGCAGTGCAGTTCCTGCTTGCAGCGACACTCGCCGGCGCACTCGCGTCGCCGATCGAGGCCTTGGCTCAGGACAAGAGAATGCAGCAGCATCCGATGCCGCCGGGAGTGATTCAACTGCCGGTCGAAGGAGAGTTTCCCTCTCTTGCCGGTGCGACGGGGTGGCTCAATTCGGCGCCGCTGACGGCGGCGAGCCTGCGCGGAAAAGTGGTGCTGATCGACGTCTGGACCTATACGTGCATCAACTGGCTGCGCACGCTTCCCTATGTCCGCGCGTGGGCCGAGAAATACAGGGATCGCGGCCTGGTGGTGATCGGCGTGCACGCTCCCGAGTTCGCATTCGAGAAGAACATCGACAACGTGCGCCGCGCCGCGAAGGACATGAAAGTCGATTATCCGATCGCCGTCGACAGCGACCACGCGATATGGCGCGCCCTGAACAACGAATACTGGCCGGCCCTCTATCTCGTCGATGCGCAGGGGCGCATTCGGTATCACCACTTCGGCGAGGGCGAGTACGAGCAGTCGGAAAGAGTCATCCAGCAACTGCTGTCCGAGGCCGGGGCGGGAGGCGTCGAGCGCGAGCTGGTTTCGGTGAGCGGCCAAGGGCTGGAAGCGGCGGCCGACTGGGGCAGCCTGAAGTCGCCGGAGAACTACGTCGGCTACGAGCGCACCGAGAACTTTGCGTCTCCGGGCGGTCCGGTGTTGGCGAAGCGCCGCGTCTATGCGCTCCCAAGCGAGCTCAAGCTCAATCAGTGGGCGCTTTCCGGCGACTGGACGGTGGAGAAACAGCCCGTGATGCTGAACGAGCCTGGCGGGCGGATCGTCTACCGCTTCCACGCCCGCGACGTTCATCTCGTCATGGGGCCGGCGTCGCCGGGCGCTCCCGTGCGATTTCGCGTGCTCATCGACGGAAAGCCACCGGGCGCCGCTCGTGGCAGCGATGTCGACGAGCAAGGCAACGGCAAGGTCACCGAGCAGCGGCTTTACCAGCTGATCCGGCAACCGAAGCCCATCGCCGATCGGCAGTTCGAGATCGAGTTCCTCGATCCCGGCGTCGAGGCTTTTGCGTTTACGTTCGGCTGATCCACGGCTGCGGCCGTGCGACGCCGTTCTGCGGCGGGGCTCGTCGCGCCGGCCGGACTCACTCTTTGCGGTAGAGCGCGCGAAACGCCTTGACGTCGGCGAGCGCGCCGTCGCGGAGCCGCGCGATGTCGCTTCCCGCGTTCACGAACTGGTAGCCACGCTCGAACATCTCCTGCCACGTGCAACCCGGGTGCGGAACGGTGCCCATCGGGCGACCCGCGGCTTTGATCCGTTCCTCGGCGCGACCGATGAGCCGCGCGACCTCGGGATGCTTGAGATTGCCCATCTGACCGATGGTCGCCGACAGATCGAACGGGCCGATGAAGACGAGGTCGATGCCGTCGACCGCGAGAATATCGTCGATGTTCTCGACAGCCTTCGCCGATTCGATCTGGCATGCGATCAGGAGGTTGTCGGCACACGTCGCCACATAATCGGGCGCCATCCCGTAGCTCGACGCGCGCACCGAGCTCGCCGCAGTTCCACGCCGTCCGCGCGTCGGATAGAGGCAGGCAGCGACCGCGGCCCGCGCCTCGTCGGCGGTGTCGATGCTCGGAATCAGCACCGCCTCGGCGCCCATGTCGAGCACGCGCTTGAGGTAGACGTGGTCGTTCCACGGCACGCGCACGACGCCGACCGCCGGCGTCGCGGACATCGCATGCAGCTGCGCGGCGAGCGTGCTCGGATCGCCGAGCCCGTGCTCCTGGTCGAGAACGAGATAATCGAATCCGGCGAGACTCAGGATCTCGACGACCTGCGGATGGCCGAGCATCGTCCAGCAGCCGAGGACCTTCTCGCCATCGATGAGGCGCTGCTTCAGCGTGTTTTTCCGATACACGGGTTCCTCGCGAACGCAATGGACAGGCTCGTCCCCATCATCCATGCCCTTGGATGCGGAGGCAAGTCCCGGCTTCGAGCTTGTCCGGCCGCGCGTCCGTGGATACACTCGACGAAGGAGGATGACGATGACGAAGCTCGACGGCATGGCAGAGGCGGCCGAACGGATTTCCGGCGAGATCGTCGCGTTGCGGCGCCAGATCCACGAGCATCCGGAGCTCGCGTTCGAGGAGCAGCAAACGGCGGCGCGCGTCGAGGCGTTCCTGAAGCGCCTCGGCATTCCCTGCCGCACGGGCATCGGCAAGACGGGGATCGTCGCGTTGCTGGAGGGCGGGCGCCCAGGCCCGACGATCGCGATCCGTGCCGACATGGACGCGCTGCCGATCAACGAGCCCGCCGGCCTGCCGTTCGCGTCGAAGGTTCCGGGCAAGATGCACGCGTGCGGTCACGACGCGCATACGGCGATCGTCGTCGGCGTCGCGGCGATGCTGAAGGCGATGCGCGACGACATCGGCGGCCGCGTGATGTTCGTCTTTCAGCCGGCCGAGGAGACGCTGACCGGCGCGGCCGCGATGCTCGAAGCCGGTGCTTTTTCGGACCCGGTGCCCGACGCCGTCGTCGGCTTTCACAACTGGCCGCAGCTTCGCACCGGTACCGTCGGCTGGCATCCCGACGCCGTGATGGCCTCCTCGGATGCTTTCGACGTGACCATCAAGGGCGTCGGCGGACACGGCGCCCATCCGCATCTCGCCGTCGATTCGATCGTTGCCGCCGCGCAGTTCGTCAACCAGCTGCAGACGATCGTCAGCCGCGAGATCGCGCCCATCAGCTCAGCCGTCGTGACGATCGGCCGCATCGCCGGCGGGACGGCGCGCAACATCATCGCGCCGTCGGTGGAGCTGAGCGCGTCGGTGCGCACGCTGGAAGCGGAGACCGCGGCCAAGGTCGAGGCTGCCGTACGCCGCATCCTCGAGGGCCTCAGGATCGGCATGCGCGTCGACTACGATCTCAAGTGGACGAAGCTCACGCCGGTCCTTCGCAACGACAAGGCGACGATGGCGCGCGTGCTCGAGGCTGCGCGCGAAGTGCTCGGTCCCGCGAACGTGATCGAAATGCCGAGCCCGAGCATGGGCAGCGAGGACTTCGCGTGGTTCGCCGAGCGCGTCGCCGTCGGCGCACCTGCGCATCGGCTCGAAGATCGACGGCCACGACACGGCGATCCATCGCGCCGATTATCAGTTGAACGAGCAGGCGATCCCGCTCGCGATGAAGGTGATGACGCGCGCGGTGCTGTGTCTGATGCGTTGAACGCGGGTGCCGCGCAGCGTCGACGATTGACGCTGCACGCCGGCCGCTAGGCGCGCGGTTGGTGCTAGGCCAACAGCCCCCGGAGCGCGCTGCCGACCGCGAACCAGACGAAGCTGCATGCCGCGATTCCGGCGAGGAGTACCCAGTCTTTCAATTTGAGCGGGATCACGGCACAACGCTCCTGTCAATCAGATGATGTCCTATTCACGCAACTAGTATGCCCGATGCGGCAGCAGCCTGCAGCGCAGGTCGGCGCCGCCGGGGCTATAATTTTCGTGTCCGAGCACAAGGAGACGTCGGCATGAAGATCCGTGGGCCCCTGGTTTCCGCGCTGGTCGCGGGCGCGATGTGCGCACTCACCGCCGCCGCCGGCAACGCGCAAGGCGGCGCCGAGCAGCGCAGCCCCGATCTCAGGATCTACGGGCCGGGCGAGCTCAGCGTCAGTCGATACGAGGTCGTCGGCCGTCCCTGGGTCGACTCCTGGCGCACCGCCTTCTGGCTGCCGACCTTTTCCAGCGCGGAGCAGGCCATCGACGCCCTGAAGACCGAAGCCGCGGGCCGCGGCGCGGACGGGCTCGTCAACGTTTTCTGCCTCGACCAGGGCCACTGGGCGTGGTCTTCGGACACCGAGCCGGCGTACCTGTGTTACGGGACGGCGATCCGCTTGAGACCGGGACAGACGTAGTCGCAAGCCCCGCCTGAGAGGGGCCACCCTCGCATTGCGGTCGCCTCACTCCGGTGTCGCGCCGGAAGCGCGCACGATCACTCTCCACTTTTCGTGCTCGCGCTGCACGAACTGGCGAAATGCCGCCGGCGTTCCCCCCACCGGGTCGGCGCCCTCGCGCACCATTTGGCTCTCGGTCGCGGGCACGGCGATGATCTCGTTCACCGCCTCGTTGAGCTGGGAGACGATCGCCTCGGGCGTTCCCGCGGGTGCGAACAGGCCGAACCACGAGCCTGCGTCGAAGTCCGGCAGGCCTTGCTCGCTCACCGTCGCCACCTGAGGCAGCGAGCGCGATCGCCTCGAGCTGCTGACCGCAATCGGGCACCAGCTTTCCCGCCTGAATATGCTGGATGACCGACGGGATCGTCGCGAACATGAACTGTACGCGGCCCGCCAGAAGATCGTTGAGCGCTTCGGCTCCCTTGTAGGGTATGTGCGTGGCGGAGATGCTCGCTCGCTGGCAGAGCATGTAGCCGGCCAGGTGCGAAGACGTCCCGATCCCGGTCGAGCCGTAGTTCAGTTTTCCGGGATTCGCCTTCGCGTAGCGCGATCAGCTCCTCGAGAGTCTTTACGCCAAGCGAAGGATTGACGACGAGCACGTTCGGCACGTCCGCAATTTGCACGATCGGCACGAGGTCCGTCAGCGGGTTGTAAGTGAGCCCCTTGTAAAGCGTTGGATTTACCGCGATGGGCCCGACCGAGTCGACGATCAGCGTGTATCCGTCCGGCGCGGACCGCACGACGATCTCGGTGCCGATGTTTCCGCCGCCGCCGGGCCTGTTGTCGATCACGAACGGTTGCTTCAGCCGTTCCGACAGCTGCTGCGCCACGTTTCGCGCGAGAATGTCGGTGGTTCCGCCCGCAGTGAAGGCCACGACGATACGCACAGGTTTCGAGGGATAAGCCTGGCCAAGCGCGGCCGCCGGGAAGAGCTGCGGCGAGCATCGCGGCAAGCGCACCTGCCGCGAGCCGTGCGACAGGCCATGCGGCGCCGCATCGCCGTGTAAGTCCACGACGCAGGCGCCCGGAAAAACGGCTTCGCATGCCGGCCTCGCGTTCCTCGTCAATCCCTGTAGCCCGGATCGATGCGGTCGAGCTTCCTGAGCAGCGCGGGCCACTCCATCACGCCGTACGCCCTGCGCGTTTGCGGCTGGTAGTTGCGCCACGTTTCCTCGACCACTTGCCGGGGCACGGCATTGAGCTTGACGTTGCAGGCCATCGCCGCGAGTTGCGAACGGCAGGCGAGCTCGAGTCGATGCATCCAGTTGAAGGCCTCGGCGATCGTCTTGCCGACGACGAGCGCGCCGTGGTTGCGCAGGATCAGCGCCTCTCCGCCGCGCAGGTCGTCGATCAGCGACTTCTGCTCGTCCGGATCGAGGATCACGCCGCGATAGTCGTGGTAGCCGATCTTCAGGAAGCGCATGGCGGTCTGCGTGACGGGCAAGAGACCGCACTCGAGCGTCGAGACCGCCATCGTCGCGCAGCTGTGCACATGGATGACGCAGTCGACGTCGGGGCGCGCAGCGTGCACTGCGCTATGGACGACATAACCCGCTTTGTTGATCCCGTAGTCGAGCCGCCCGAAATCGGGCTTGGCGAGAATCGTGCCGTCGTGATCGACCTTGATCGAGGCTCGACGCGGTGATTTCCTCGTAAAGCATCCCATAGGCATTGATGAGGAAGGCGTCCTTCTCCCCCGGGACCCGGGCCGAAACATGATTGGCCATCATGTCGGACATCCCGTACAGCTCGATGAGGCGATAGCAGGCCGCGAGATCGACGCGGACCCGCCATTCCGCGTCGGAACACTGCGCGCGCATCGAGCTCACTTGAAGACCGCAAGACTCGGACATGGCGTCTTCCTGTTCAACCTGCTCTACTGCTTTCCCGACTGTTTTGCGATCGCCTCTTCCAGCATTTTGGTCGCGCCGGAGATGTCCGGGAGCTTCTCGCCGGCATCGAGGCGCGCGCGCGACTTCGCTTCCGCTTCCTGCATCGCGATTGCGCGGTCGGCCGCGGCCTCGGCGTCGGCGGGATCCATGACGACGACGCCGCATTCGTCGGCGATGATCACGTCACCGGGCCGCACCGCGACCCCGCCGCACGAGATCGGCATGCAGAACGTCCCCGCGAGGCCGATCCGCTTCGACGTCACCGCGGAAAGCCCGCGGCACCACACCGGAACGCCGTGCTGGCGTATCTCGCCGATGTCGGTGACGACGCCATCGACGATCACGCCCGCCACTTTCGCGACCTTTGCCGCATAGGCGACCAGGCCGCCGAACCCGGCATGCCGCATGTCGCCGCAGCGATCGACGACGAGAATGTCGCCGGGACGAATCTGTCCGAGCGCGTAGCCGACGATCGTCCCGTCGACGCCGGGTTGATGCACCGTCACCGCGGTTCCGGCGATCCGCAGGTCCTGTTGCATCGCCCTGATCCCGGGGTCCATGAATCCCCAGTCGCGAAAGTGACCGATGGTTGCGGGTTCCGCACGCACGAGCTTCTGCACGAGCACGGGACTGATCTGCGGCGGCAGCGGGTTCAATGTGAACATCTGGAGTCTCTCCTGACGGGATTATTGGCTGAATCTGCGTGATGATCAAACGCTTCGCGCGAGGGACGCGGTCGCGCTCAGCGGATCGGACGCCGAAGCGCGTCGACGATGACAGGCAGGTGCCCGGCAGTGAGGCCTGTGCCTACCGTGCAGAGCACCACGCGCTCGGCCAGCGGATGCGGCGACTCTTCATCGAATCCGTCGAGCGTCGAGCAGGAGTAATCGTCGTCGAGAACGATGAAAGGCTCCCCGCGGTGGTGTTGGCGCAACCAGGATTCGATCTCCTCGATTCGATGCGTCATCCGCAGGCCGCTCGGCGTCTTCCACTCCTCGTGGAGGCCCACCGCGACGAAGCCGAGGTTCGCGCCCCGGAAGATGCGCTCGATTTGCTCGCGGGAGAACGCCTGCCGCCAGCTCGAGCTGATGACATAGCGCAGCCGGCGGCCCATCTGCTCGTGCAGGTTCTCGAGAGCTCGCTTCGGTCCGGCGGCGAAAATTTCGCGCAGCACCGCGTCGGGATCGACGTGGCGGCCGTTGACCGCTTCCAGAGCATCCGAGCCGCCGTACGGATCGTTCAGGCACAACACGTCGTCGATGTCGAGGAAGACGATCGGCAGAAGCTCGTGTTCGGCGCGTGTCGCCATTGTCTACGCGCGGGCAATCCGGCTACGCGGCGGTTGTCGACCGCGGTCGCTAGACGCCGTGAAGCCGGTGCGCGCCGTCGATCTCGTCGGCGATGACTCTATACAGCGGACGGACGAACGTGCCGAATCCGGCGATGACCTCGTCGACCATGATCATCGAAGGCACCCTGGGGCCTCGATGCTCGACCGCGCCGCCGATGCGCTGCACCCTGACACCGAGGCGCGACAGATGCGATGCGAGCCGCACTTCGGTCAGGAGCAGCAGCCTCTCGATTCCCTGACGTTGCGCCTGCGCAATCATTCCGAGGTAGAGGCCGACGGTGATGTACGGGAACCGCGGGCGATCCGGCGTTCCGAAGTCGCTGTCGGTGATGCCCGCAGGGCGGCTCGCTTCGCCCTTGCGGCGCCGATACCTGCTGATCACGGCGAGCCGGGAGACCTCCGCGACCGTGCGCCTGGGCAGTTTCAGCGGATCGACGATCGCGCGGTCTATCGTTTGCGCGCACAGTCGCTCGACCGGCAACAGACTCGACGGATCGTCGTCCCGCGCGACGATCAAGCGGATGCACCCTACGTATTCGTCGTTCGCCTTGCTCCTGAGCAGGCAATGGAGCGAATGGCTGTCATAGGCATCCGTTTCCATCCCGTCGGGTCTCACCGGCTCGTACGCGAGGTCCCTGCAGTAGACGTCGTGACGAATGCGATAGGCAGCGCGCTTCAAATCGTCGGTCACTGCGGGCACGGCGGCGAAGTACTTCTGAAAGCCAATGCCCAGATTCAGGAAATCGGGCAAGTACATGAACCCCCTCCGACGGTAATCGTCTCTCCGACTGGGGCGCCACTGTAGCACTTTCGTCCGACTGCTCGAAGCGTCGTCGCGCACGGGCGGTAGGAGCAATCCGACAGAACAACGAGCGCCGTTGCCGGAACCCTTCTACCTCCACGCTTACAAATGGAAATGTCATCGCGTCAACACGTCAAGCAACCCGGACGTTGATGGCAGTAAGCCCGGCACATCGACGCCGGCTTCAAACAAGGAGGCATGTATGAGAAGGACATTGATCGCAATTGCAGCTGCAGGCGTGCTCGCGTCGGGTGCCGCTGTTGCGGGTTCGACGACCGTTCAGTTGAATCACCAAACGGGGTACGCGGGCTTTGTCCCGGTGCAGTATCTCGAATGACCGCTGGGACGATCGCTCCGCGAGCGTCAACGACCGCGAAGCGCACATCAAGGCGCGGATCGACCGCGGGGTGAACGACGGCAGGATCACCAGGTTCGAAGCGCGCCGTCTGTACCGCCAGCTCGCGTCCATCGAAGCCAAGGAACGTTCGTACAAGGCCGACGGCCGCCTCAACTATCGCGAAGAAGCGCAGTTGAAGCGCGATCTCGATTCGCTGGCGCAGAACGTTCACGTCCAGTTGCGCGACGACGATCGGAGCTATTCGTACAATCGTTGATCGCTCGATCGCATCACCGCAGGTGTCGCGCCTGCGCAAAACAGTGAAGAAACTGCCGGCGGCTGCCTCCAGGCGGCCGCCGGCGGCATTTTTTGCCGGCAACCATCAATTCGAGCGCGAGCGCTGGTCGATCGCCCGTCCGATGCGGAGAGCTCGCTAGCGCAGATGGCACGCGACATGATGACCCGCCGCGACCTCCCGCAATTCCGGCGACTCGCTGCGACAGCGGTCGAACACGTACGGGCAGCGGGTGTGAAAGCGGCACCCGGACGGCGGCTTGATCGGGCTCGGCACGTCGCCGGGAAGGATGATGCGGGCGCGCCGGGTCTCCGGGTCCGGGTCGGGCACCGGCACGGCGGAGAGCAGCGCCTCGGTGTAAGGGTGTTGCGGACGGGCGAACAGCGCGCGCCGCGGCGCGAGCTCGACGATCCGGCCCAGATACATGACGGCGACGCGGTGCGAGATGTGCTCGACGACCGCAAGATCGTGCGCGATGAACAGGTAGGACAGGCCGAACTCCGCCTGCAGATCCACCAGCAGGTTGATGACCTGCGCCTGCACCGACACGTCGAGCGCCGAGACCGGTTCGTCGCACACGATCATCCTGGGCTCGACGGCGAGCGCGCGCGCGATCCCGAGGCGCTGGCGCTGTCCGCCCGAGAACTCGTGCGGATACTTGCGCATCTGGTCGGGCCGCAGGCCCACGCGCTCGAAGAGCCGCGCGACGCGCGCAGTCCGCTCTTTGCCTGCCGCCAGGTCGTAATTGTGCAGCGCTTCGCCGACGATGTCGCCCGCGCTCATCCGCGGATCGAGCGACGCGTAGGGATCCTGGAAGATCACCTGCAAGCGGCGGCGCCGCGGGCGCATCGCGGCGCGGTCGAGCCGCGTGATGTCCTCGCCTTCGAGCACGACGGTGCCGCTCGTCGGCTCGACCAGTCGCAGGATCGCCTTTCCCGTCGTCGACTTGCCGCAACCGCTCTCGCCGACGAGGCCCAGCGTCTCGCCCGCGGCGACTTCGAACGACACGCCGTCGACCGCCTGCACCGTGCCGGCTTCGCGCGCGAGCAACCCGCGTCGCACAGGGTAGTGCTTGACCAGCGCTTTCACCTCGAGCACGGTGTGCCACGGGGGTCCAGTGCCCGCACGGCCGCCCGAGGGCACTGTGCTCCCCCTCGGGGGGCAGCGAACGAAGTGAGCGTGGGGGCTTCATCCAGGCACGGACGCGCTCCGGCAAGCTGTCGGCGTTCCAGCAGGAGACGAAGTGTCCCGGTGCAGCCTCGGTCTCGGGAGGATACGCGGCACGGCACTGCTCGGTCGCGTAGGCGCAGCGCGGCGCAAACGTGCAGCCTTCCGCCATGCCGATCAGCGAGGGGACGACGCCCGGAATCTCCGTCAGCCGGCCGGGGCGCGCCGATTCCTCGGGCGCGCGATTGAGCCGCGGGATCGACGTCATCAGCCCGCGCGTATACGGATGGCGGGGGTGCGCGAACAGCGCCTTCACCGGCGCCTGCTCGACGATGCGCCCTGCGTACATCACGACGACGCGCTGCGCGGTCTCGGCGATCACGCCCAGGTCGTGCGTGATCAGCATCACCGCGGCGCCCGTGCGCGCCTTCATCTCGAGCATCAGCGCGAGGATTTGCGCCTGGATCGTCACGTCGAGCGCCGTCGTCGGCTCGTCGGCGATGAGCAGAGCCGGCGTGCAGGCCATCGCGATCGCGATCATCACCCGTTGGCGCATGCCGCCCGAGAGCTGATGCGGATACTCGGCGGCACGCCGTCGCGGCTCCGGAATCTTCACGAGCGTGAGCATCTCGATCGCCCGGTCGAGCGCCGCGCGCCGAGGCAGATGCTGATGCAACGCGACGCTCTCGGCGATCTGATCGCCTACCGTCATCACCGGATTGAGGCTCGTCATCGGCTCCTGGAAGATCATGCTGATCCGGTTGCCGCGAATCGCGCGCATCTGCGCCGGTCGCAGCGCGAGCAATTCCTGGCCGTCGAAGCGGATGCTGCCGGCGACGATTCGCCCCGACGCCGGAGGCACCAGGCGCATGATCGACAGCGCCGTAACCGATTTGCCGCACCCGCTCTCGCCGACGATCCCCAGCGTTTCGCCGCGGCCGAGCGCGAGCGACACGCCGTCCACCGCCTTGACGACGCCGTCGCGCGTGTGGAAGTGCGTGCGCAGCTCGCTGACGGCGAGCACGGGAACGGCGTGCTCATTGGGCCGCGACGCTTGCTATGGAGCGCATCACATCCGCCGCGCGAGCTGCGGATCGAGCATGTCGCGCAATCCGTCGCCGACCAGGTTGATCGCCAGCACGGTCACCGCCAGGAACAGGCCGGGCAGCAGCACCATCGACGGCTTCAGCTGGAAGTAGGGCCGCGCTTCCGCCATGATGTTGCCCCAGCTCGGGACCTCCGGCGGCGTGCCGGCGCCAAGGAAGCTCAACGCAGCCTCGATCAGCACGGCCGACGCGCAGATGTAGGTCGCCTGCACGATCAGCGGCGGCAGCGCGTTCGGCAGCAGGTGCCGCAGCATGATGCGCGGCACGCTGGTGCCGATCGCAGTCGCGGCCTCGATGTACGGCTGCTCGCGAATGGTGAGCACGACGCTGCGCACCAGGCGGACGACCCGCGGCACTTCGGGCAGCGTCACTGCGACGATCACGATCGACGATGCTCGCCTTCGACAGCGCGATCAGCGCAATGGCGAGCATGATCGCGGGAATCGCCATCATGCCGTCCATCACGCGCATGACGACGGCGTCGACCGCGCGCAGGTAGCCGCTGACGAGGCCGATGGCGAGTCCGATCAGCGTCGAGAGCGCCGCGACGGACAGCCCGACGATGAGCGAAACGCGGCCGCCGTAGATGACGCGGCTGTACACGTCGCGCCCGAAGCGGTCGGTGCCGAACCAGTGCTCCGCGCGACGGGTCGCGCAGCCGGTGCGACGGATCGATCGCAATCGGATCGACGGTCCCGAGCCAGGGCGCGGCGATCGATGCGACGACGACGGCGAGCAGCAGCGCGCCGCCGATCGCCACCGTCGGGTGCCGGCGAACGAACGCTCCGAACCCGCCGCGCGCGGGCGGCGCGAAAGACGCCTCTGCGGTCGCGGTCGCCGTGGTCATCGCACGATCAATACCGGATCCGCGGATCGAGCACGGTGTAGAGGAGGTCGACCACGAGATTGACCACGACGTATGCGCCGGAGAACACCAGGATGATGCCCTGGATCACCGGATAGTCGCGGCGCAGGATCGCATCGACGGTCAGGCGGCCCAGCCCGGGGATCGCGAACACGCTCTCGGTGACGACGACGCCGCCGATCAGCAGCGCGACGCCGATGCCGATCACCGTGACGATCGGCACCGACGCGTTGCGCAGCGCGTGCCCCATCAGCACGCGTTGCGTGGCCACACCTTTGGCGTGCGCGGTGCGGATGTAGTCCTGGTTGAGCGTCTCGAGCATCGCGGCGCGCGTGATTCGCGCAATCAGCGCCATGTAGACGAGCGCGAGCGTGATGCTGGGCAGAATGATGTTGGAGAGCCACGGCCAGAAGCCCTTCGCGAGCGGCGTGTAGCCCTGGACCGGCAGCCAGTCGAGCTTGATCGCGAACAGCCAGATCAGCACGTAGCCGATGACGAACCCCGGCACGGAAAATCCGAACACGGCAAAGCCCATGACGCCGCGGTCGATCCACGAGCCGACGCGCCACGCCGCGATCACGCCGAGCGGCACGGCGAGCAGCACGGAAATGAGCAGCGTCATCACCGTCAGCGCGAGGGTCGGCTCGAGCCGCTGGCCGATCAATTCCGAAACGGGATGCGCCGAGAAGATCGAGTTGCCGAGATCGCCGTGCAGCAGCTGCCCGATCCACGTGAAGAACTGGATCAGCAACGGCCGGTCGAGCCCCAGCTTGGCGCGGATCTTGGCGACGTCTTCGGCCGTGGCGAGATCGCCGGCGATGATCGCGGCCGGATCGCCCGGCGCGAGATGCAGCAGCGCGAAGACGAACACCGTGACGACGACGACCACCGGCACCGCCGCCAGCAGGCGGCGAATCAGGAAGACATGCATGCGTTACGGCTTGTCGGGTATTCTGCACGCAGCAGACCAAATGGGGGACGATACACCCTTCGCGAAAGGATTGCGAGATGCCGACGAGCCTGGAAACGTTGGTGCGATATCGCGCCGCGCACACCGACGATCACGAGTCGCGCCGCGTGTGGCTGTTCCATTCCCACGCCTATTTCGACCACGCCGCGCCGGAGAGCGTCGCCGAGGCGCGCGCGTTCATGGACCTCATCCGGCGCACGTTTGCGGAGACCGCGCACGTCGAGGTTCACTCGTTCATTCCGTTCCCTGCCGGGCCGCACCCGCGCGGAAGCTTCGAGGTGCTCTTCACGCGCGAGGCGTTCGCTGACTATGTGCCGTGGCTCATGTTCGCGCGACCGGCGAGTCTCGACATCCTCATTCACCCGCTCACGCGGTCACAGACGCTCGATCACACCGCCCGCGCGCTCTGGCTCGGCACGCCGCGCGCGGTCGACCGGGCGATGCTCGAGGCGGTGGACGCCAGGCTGCTGGCCTCGGGCCGCACCGAGGAGTCGATCATCGACGCCACCAAGAAGCACTGAGTCGCCGGCTACTTCTTCTCGATGTTCCAGAGCACCAGCCGCGGCGTGTCGAGGATGCCGGACAGATTCTTCCGGTAGGCGATCGGCGCGTAGAACTGGCCGGCCGGAATGTACGGCACGACCTCGTAGAAGCGCTTCTGCAGCCGCTCGACGATTTCCTTCTGCTTCTCCGGCGGAGCGAGCGGGAATTCGAGGCGGATCTTCTCGAGCTCCTCGTCGCAGGGCCAGCCGAACCAGTTCTTGCCGTCGCACGGACTGGGCGTCGGCGTGTTCGACAGCGGGCTGTTCATCGCGAGGCCGCCGCCCCACGTGTGGAAGATGTTCCACGCGCCGGGGTTCTTGTCCGGCGGGTCCTTGATCTGGCGACGCGCGCTCTGCGTGCCCCAGTCGATCGCCTGCAGGTCGACGTTCATGCCGATCTCGCGCAGCTTCTGCGCGGTGACGACCGCCTGCGAGTGCGCGAGATGCGCCTCGACCGGATCGAGGATCACGACCTTCTCGCCCTTGTAGCCCGCTTCCTTGAGGAGCTGCTTCGCCTTCTCGACGTTGGCCTTCTTGTCGCCCTTCGCCCAGTCGCCGACGCCGGCCTGCGTTTCGAACGGCGTACCGCAGATGAACACCGCCCAGCAGGGCCGCTCGTACTCGGCGTAGCCGATCATCGACGCCAGGTAGTCTTTCTGATCGCCGGTCGCATAGAGCAGCGCCTGCCGCGCCTTCGCGTTGTTGAACGGCGGGATCAGGTGATTCATCCGGTAGATCGCCTGCGTGCCGACGCGATCGATCACCTTGACCGTGATGTTCGGGTCCTTGCGGATCAGCGGCAGCAGGTCGGTCTGCGGAATCTCGATGATGTCGACCTCGCCCTTGATCAGCGCCTGCACCGCGGTGTTCGCGTCGGGAATCACCAGCCACTCGACGCGATCGACCTTGGCGAGCTTCGCGCCGGCGAAGCCATCCGGCGGGTCGGACCGCGGCTTGTAGTCGGGATTCTTCTTGTAGACGACCTTGCTGCCCGGAACCCACTCTTCCTTGACGAATATGAACGGTCCGGAGCCGATCGCCGTCGTCATCGCGGTGTTCGGATCGAGCTGCGCGTCGGATTCGCGCGTGATGAACAGCGGATTTTCGGGACCGGCGAGCGTCTCCAGCACCAGGCCGAACGGCTTGTTGAGGCGAATCTCGAACGTGTCGGGGCCCGTCGCCACGATTTCCTTCGTGAACTGCATCATCGTGACGCCCGCCGGGATGCGCTTCGAGAAGCGCAGGATCGACGCGACGACGTCCTTCGACGTCACCGGCTGGCCGTCGTGGAACTTGAGGCCCGGGCGCAGCTTGAACTTCCACGTGAGGCTGTCGGCGCTCTTCGTGTAGCTCTCGACCATCTGCGGCTTCGGCACGAGCTTGCTGTCCAGCGAGAACAGCGTGTCGTAGATCATGTAGCCGTGATTGCTGGTGATGTTGTTCGTCGTCTGAACGGTGTCGAGGATCTTGAGATCGGCCTGCGGCACGAGGCGCAGCACCGATTGCGCATGCAGGGCCGTCGGCCCGCCGAGGACGATCGCCAGCGCGACGGCCGCCATCGCCGCCTTGATGCCACGTCGATTGAGACCCATGATCCGAACTCCCCCTTTATCGCCGCCGCCACCGCGGCCACGGCGGACATTGTCCGCTATTGTTAGCATAGGGGCCACCCGATCTCAAGGATCCCACCGATGGCGCGGTCCCCGAACGAGCTCGATGCGATCGAAGCGCTGGCGGCGATGGCGTCCGGGCGTCTGACTGCCGAGGCGCTGACCCGCGCCTGCCTCGACCGCATCGGCGCGCGCGATTCCGTCGTGCGGGCGTTTGCCCACCTCGATCCCGAGCGCGCGCTCGCCGAGGCGCGCTCGCGCGACCGCGCGCGCGAAGCCGGGTCGGCCGGGCGCCTGAGCGGGCTTCCGTTCGGCGTGAAGGACATCATCGACACGCACGACATGCCGACTTCCTATGGCTCGCCGATTCATGCCGGGCATCGGCCCTCCGCCGACGCGGCTTGCGTCGCGCTGGCGCGCGAGGCGGGCGCGGTCATGCTGGGCAAGACGGTCACGACGGAGTTCGCGTTGCGCCATCCCGGGCCGACGGCGAACCCGCGCAATCCTGCGCACACGCCCGGCGGATCGTCGAGCGGATCGGCGGCGGCCGTCGCCGATTTCATGGTGCCCGTCGCGTTCGGCACGCAGACCGGAGGCTCGATCATCCGCCCGGCATCGTACTGCGGCGTGGTCGGCTACAAGCCGTCGTTCAACACGATCAATCCGACCGGGGTGAAACCGTTGGCCGGGAGCTTCGACACGGTCGGCCTCTTCGCGCGTTGCGTCGACGACTGCGCGCTCGTCATCGGCGTGCTGGCCGGCGATCCGCCCGGCGCGGCGACAACGCTCGAGGCGGTCCGGCCGGCGCGCGTGGGGCTGTGGCGGACGCCCGCCTGGCCCCATGCCGAAGCCGCGACCGTCGGCGCGGTCGAGACAGCGGCTGCGCAGCTCGCGCGCAACGGCGTGGCTGTAGACGAGATCGAGCTACCCGCGGAGTTCGAGCGCTTTCTCGACGCGCAGAGCGACGTGTTGCGCTTCGAGGCGGCGCGCGTGTTCGCGTTCGAGCGGACGCAGCGCGCCGAGTTGCTTTCCCCGTCGAGCCGCAAGGAGCTGGAGAAGGGCGCCGCGATGCCGCGCCGGCGCTACCGCGATGCGCAAGCGCTGATCGCCCGCTGCCGCACGCTCTTCGCGGCCGCCATCGCGCCGTTCGATCTGCTGCTGTCGGCCAGCGCGCCGGGCGAAGCGCCTGCCGGCCTCGACAATACCGGCGAGGCGACGTTCAACCGCTGGGGGTCGGGACTTCTCGTTCCATGCGTCAATCTGCCCGGCTTCACCGGACCGGCCGGGCTGCCTGTCGGCGTCCAGCTGATCGGCGCGATCGACGACGACGCTGCGGCTGCTGCGCGCGGCGAAGTGGATCGCCGCGCACATCGGCGACGCCGCCGGCAACGGGTGACGCTCGTCGCCGCCGCGCTCGGTTTCTCGATCGCGGCGGGTCATTCACCACGCTTCGCTCTCATCCGCACTTCCGCCGCGCGGCCCCGGGCCTTCCATTCCGACGCGTTGGCGCTGCCGATCGAGCGCCGTCAACGTGTCGCGGCGCATCTCGCGCAACAGCTTGTGGTAGTTGCGCAGGCGGTCGACGCCGATCCCTTCGCGCACGGCGCAGCCAGGCTCTTCGGCGTGCGCGCAGTCGCGAAATCGGCATTGCGCCGCGAGCGCCGCGACGTCCTCGAAGGTCGCGGCGAGCGCCGCTTCGTCGGCGTCCGGACGCAGCGTGCGCAGGCCCGGCGTGTCGATCACGCAGGCGCCGCCCGGCAGCAGATGCAGCGACCTCGACGTCGTCGTGTGCTTGCCGCGACTGTCGTGCGCGCGCACGGGCCCGGTGTCCTGCACGGCGGCGCCGAGCAACGTGTTGGTCAGCGTCGATTTGCCCGCTCCCGACGACCCGAGCAGCACGAGCGTCTGACCGCGCTCGAGATAGCCGCTCAACGCGTGTGCGGCGGAGACATCCAGCGCATTGACGGCGAGGACGTCGACGCCCGTCGGGATGCGCCCATCGAGCAGCGCGAGCCGCTGGTCGAGCTCGTCGGGGCTCGGCGCGGCGACGTCGACTTTCGTCAGCACGACGACCGGCAAGATCGCGTCGTTCCGAACGAGCGCGAGATAGCGCTCGAGCCGCCGCGGGTTGAAGTCGTCGTCGAGACCCATCAGCAGAAGCGCACGTGTCGACGTTGCTCACGACGGGATGAATGCCCCCGTCGCCGTCGCGCCGCGCGATGTGCGACGACGGCGGCACACGCGCTTCGATCCACGTCTCTCCGTATGCGTCGCGCACCGCAAGCACCCAATCGCCGACGGCGAGCGCCGTGCCTTCGTCGCTCAGCGCGCGCACGACGCGCGGCAGCGCGCGGGCGGTGCGCTCTCCTAGGCCGTCGTGGACGACGACGCTCCCGCGGTGGACCACGGTGATGCGCAGCAATTCAATCGGCGCGCTGCCGGGGGCAGCCAATCCGGCGGCGCGATTCGCGAGCGCCGGGGTCAACCCCAGCGCGGACAACTGGTCGAACTCGAACGCAAGCATGATGATGAGATTCCTTCGTTTCGCACGACGCCGGCGCCGCTTGGCACGAGCGTCAGAAGGCTCCGCGCGAGATGCGCGAAGCAACGGATGCGTCGAAACGTCGGCGGCGCGCCTGCTAGGGCGCTAACGACCCGGATCGCGAAACGCTTGGAAACGCCGCGGTGCGGCGCGTGGTGCGCGAACGGAGGTGCGGAGGAGCCCGGTCAGGCGCCGGCCGACAAGGTGGCAAGGGCAAGGTCTGTCATCTCGCGTCTCCTGTCGTTGGGCCCGGGTGTGGGGCGGGGTGGAAGGGATCGTGGAGCGGGCGCGATTCTGGCACAGGGCGATGCGCGCCGTCAACGGCCGGCGCCGAAGCATGTCGCCGTCGGACTCGACCGATCAGAAATACGTCCGGATCGCGCCGATGACGCCGTAATCGTCGTCGACTGTCGGCAGCCAGCGCCATTTGTCGAACGTCGTGCAGGGATGCGAAATGCCGCAACCGACGAGGTCGCCGACGCGCACGTCTCCGCCGCCCGGGATTTGCAGATAGGCGTGCTGGTCGTTGAGCTTGCTCACTCGCCAGCTCGCGTCGAGAGGCGTGCGCTTGCCGTCGCGAACGCGGGCGAAGGGCATCGGCAGGTCGATGTCGAACGAAGCGTCGCGCTTGCCGAGCGCGAGGATCGCGAGACCGGGCTCCGGCTGCGACTGGACGTGCGTCCAGAGCTCGAGCGCCGGTTTGAGTCCCGGGCGCTCTCGCCAAGCGGCGCCGCTGCGCGCAATGACCTGCTGCAGGAAGCGCTCGTAAAAGCCCGAATCGTGGGTGACGTAACACCCGCTGCGCAGGATCGTGCGCACCGGCCGCGAGAGCTGCATCGGGAGGCTCCGCGCGACGATGTCGAACACCGCCGATCCGCCGGCGGAAAGCGTGACCTCCGCGGTGCCGTAGAGACCTTCCTCGTCGCACTGCCGCGCCACGCGTTGTACGGTTTGCATCCAGCGCTCGACGGCGATGCGATCGGCTTCGCTGTCTCCGGTGACGTTCAATCCCTCGTAGAACTCGACGCCGGAAAGGCGGACCGATCGGCTCGCCGCGAGCGCACGCGCCACTTGCATCGCGCCGTCGACGGTGCGGCAACCGGTGCGGCCGCCGTCGATGCCCACCTCGAGCAGCGCTGTCAACGGGCGGTTCGTGCCCCGCCGCTGCGCCTCGGCCTCGATCAGGCGCAACTGCGGAATCGAATCGACGAGGAAGTGCAGCTCGAGGTCCGCCGTCGTTTCGGTCAGCTCGATCGCCTGCACGATGTCGGCCCGACCGACGAGCTGGTTGGCAACGATGATGCGCCGAATCCCCATGCGCACGCCGAGACTCACCTGCTGCATCGTCGCGAACGTGATGCCCCAGGCGCCCGAAGCGATCTGCCGCGCGAAGAGCTGCGGCGCCATCGTCGTCTTGCCGTGCGGAGCGAGCAGCACGCCGGTCGCCCGCGTGAAGTCCGCCATCCACTCGAGGTTGTGCGCAAGCGCCGACTCTTTCAGCAGCGCCACGGGGAACGGCAAATCGCCGCGCAACGCGTTCCAGCCCCGACGGCCGATGTCGGCGACCGCGCAGGGCGGCGCGCTGTGCGGGTAGCCTTTGAGGCCTGCGTCGAGTGTCGATGCTTCGATGGCTTCAATGTCGATCATGTCGTGCTTCCCCAGAGTGAGGCCGGCAATGCCCAGCCCGCCGTCCCGATCCTTGTCATCGGCGGACCGTTCGCTAAAGCTTGGGAATGCGCAAAGTCTTGCTGATCATCAGCGTGCCGGAAAGGACGAACAACAACACGAGCGGATGCAGCTCCCACGGTCCGATCGTCCACGCGCCGCCGTACAGGCTTTCACCCAGCCGCCCGCGCGAGGCGGCGAACGCGAGAATGCCGGTGAGCACGACGCTCGTGGGAATCGGTGTCCCCTCGAAGTACTTGACCTTGCCGGAGCCGCCCGAGAGCTGTTCGGCGGTCACGTTGAACCGGGCGAGCCGGCCGACGCCGCAGCAAACGAAGTAGATGAGCGCAATCCAGTCCCAGCCGCCGTGCATGCCTGCGGCAAAGCCGAGTGCGGCCGGCGCGACTCCGAACGATATGACGTCGGCGAGCGAATCGAGCTCCCGGCCCAGCGCCGAATGCGTTTGCCGCCACCGCGCGATGCGCCCGTCGAGGACGTCGAAGACGAAGGCGGCGGGCGCCAGCGCGGCCGCGACGAGGAAGTAGCGGAGCGACTGGCTTTCCAGATACCGCATCGCGCAGAAGACGCCGCCCACGCCGCAGGCGGCGTTCGCCAGCGTGAAGAAGTCGGCCAGATGGAACTCGCGAATCATCGAGAAATGCCTGGGCGGAGTCGTCATCGCGATCCTCGAGTGAGCGTGCCGGCAGTGCTACCGGTGCACGGGTTGAGCGTAGCATCCCGCGTGAGGCAATGGCTGGATGACTTCCGAAATCGCCAGGGGTTCCTGATGAAAAATTTACTGATGTTCGCGTCGCTGTCGCTCGCCGCGCTGGCCCGGGCCGAGCCGATCGGGGAGGTCGACACGGTGTTCCAGCTGATCGGGCCGGATCACAAGATCGTCATCGATGCCCACGACGATCCGAAGGTCGCGGGCGTGACCTGTTACGTCGCGCGCGCCAAGACCGGCGGGATCAAGGGTGGGCTCGGGCTCGCCGAGGACAAGTCGGAGGCGTCGATCGCGTGCCGGCAGGTCGGGCCGATCTCGTTCGCAAAGCCGCTCGCGGCGCAGGAAGAGGTCTTCAGCGAGCGAATCTCGCTCGTGTTCAAGAAGCTGCGGATCGTGCGCATGGTCGACCGGCCGCGCAACACGCTCGTCTACCTCACGTATTCGGACCGCGTCATCGAGGGTTCGCCGCAGAACAGCGTGACCGCGGTCCCCGTCGATCGGGCAACGCCGATTCCGGTGAAGTGAACCGGCGTCAATTCGATTGCGGGCGCGCGCGAAGTCGGCGAGGCTCACCTGAGGAAAGTACCACCGGCAGACTCGCGCACCCACCATTCCCCCGTCGCCTTGCGCGTGCGCTCGTCGGCGAAGCGATAGTCGTAGAGCTTCGCGCGCACGAACTTCGGCGGCGCCTTCGGGAAACGGATTCGAATCGAAGAGCGCCAGCACCGGCGGACTGCCTTCGAGCAGGCGCAGCATCAGGCTCACGAACCACGGGTTCTGCCGGAAGTCACCGAGCGCGGCGAACCACATCTGCCAGTCGAGCCGCGGCTGGTGCGGAATCGTCCATGGGACCTGGCGCTCGAGCGGTCCCGGCTTGTAGCGGAACACGTACTCGCGCCACGTCCGGCCGTCGCTCGATCCCTCGATCACGATCTCGGGACGCGAAGTCGTCATCACGGCGAACAATCCGTAGCGGTTGACGATCATCAGCGGCGACACGACCTGCGACAGGACGCCCGGCGACGGGGAGACTCGTGCGTGCCAGCGTCTCCGTGAGTCCGTTCGACTCCGACGGGGACGACGACGAGCGGCGACGATCGACGCGATCGCGGTCGCCAGGCGTCCCGGCTTTGGCGCGCGGCGTCGCACCCAGGCGACCAGCGACGCCGGGAGCGCGCGGCGCAGCGCCGCGTCGTCGAACAGGAACACGCACATCAGCATGCTGAGGAGATTGAAGAAGTTGTAGTTGCCGGTCACGAGGATCAGCGCCTGGAAGAGCAGCACGCACCACGCGGCGAATGCGCGCGGCCGCCGGGGCAGGAAGATCAGGAAGACGACGACCAGCTCGAACGCGAGCGTCGCGACGGTTCCACCGACGAGGATTGCGTGCGGCAGTTGCGCGGCGTACCACGCGAACGGCGTCGGCAGCGGCTGCGTCCAGAAGTGATAGTCGAGCGCGGTCCAGGCATGCCACGTCGCGTCGCCCGAGAGGAGCTTCACCGCTCCCGCCAGGAACAGGTAGCGGAAGACGAGCCAGCGGTACAGCCAGACGACGATCCGCGAGCCGCCGGTCAGGAAGATCGCCAGGAATCCCGTCTCGAGCAGAAGCGCGTCCCATTGGAAGCTCATGAAATCCTGCCCGGCGTAGACGTAGGACAGGTAGAGCGCGAAGAGGCCGATCAGCGCGGGCCGCGTCCAGCGATCGACGACGACCAGCAGTCCCAGCAACGCGCCGGCCACCGTGCCCGCGAACAGCGCGCCGTCGCTCGCGTTCAGCCAGAAGATCGTGGGGACGATCCGATACGCGGCGCCGCCGAGCGCCCGGTGCGCCGCGTCGAGGAACCCGGTGACCGGCAGGATGCCGGCGTGGCCGACCAGCCCTTCTATCTGGACCGCGAGCGAGGTGAACGCGGCCACGTAGATCGCGCCGAAGAGCCGCAGGAACACCCAGCCGACGAGCTCGTAACGCTCGGCCTCGAGCGCGGGGCCCCAGAGGCTCTTCGAGACGACATTCAGCAACCCGCGCCGCCGCGCGAAAAACGCGTACGCCCATTCGCTCGTCCGCGCGAACCCGGGCACGTGCTCGTAGAGCCACCACCACGCGTCCCGTCCGGGGACGCCGCGCAGCACGCGGAACGTGGCGGCCGCGCCCGAATAGACGCGCCCATCGGCGTCGACGAACTGAACTGCGCGGGGAAAGGCCTCGGGAGGAATGGCGGGGAAATCGGCCGCGGCCTCCTGATACGGGCGGTAGACGACGCGCTCGCCGGTCAGGCCCCGCCAGTAGTCGACCCAGTAACGGCAGATGCCGCAATCGCCGTCGTAGATCAGCGTGGGGCGCGTATCGACATTCATTGCGCTGCAACGTCGACGCCGGATGGCATAATCGCTCCGAATCCAGGGTCACGTAACCCTCGATTATCCACTTTCGCCGGGAGGAGACTTCGCAATGGGCAAGCGTGCTCGACTGTTTCGTTCGATGAGCGCCGTGATCGGCGTTGCCGCGATCGCGGTCCTGCTCGCGCCGCCGGCATCGGCGCAAGCGCAGAAAGTGCTCAAGTTCATTCCGCAGGCCGATCTGCGGATCCTCGACCCGATCACCACCACCGCGTACATCACGCGCAACCACGGCTACATGATCTACGACACGCTGTTCGCGACCGACGCCAAGTTCCAGGTCCAGCCGCAGATGGTGGACAAGTACGAGTCTCGAGCGCGACAAGCTGACCTACACGTTCACGCTGCGCGACGGGCTCAAGTTCCACGACGGCCAGCCGGTGCGCTCGGCCGACTGCATCGCGTCGATCGAGCGCTGGTCGAAGCGCGACGCGCTGGGCCAGAAGCTCGCCGAGGTCGACCGGAGTCGTGGACGGCGGTCAACGACAAGACGTTCACGCTGAAGCTCAAGCGGCCGTTTCCGCTCGCGCTCGAAGCGCTCGGCGAAGCCGTCGTCGAACGTGCCGTTCATCATGCCCGAGCGCATCGCGAAGACCGACGCGTTCGACGAACATCACCGAGGCGATCGGCTCGGGCCCGTTCAAGTTCGTCAAGGAGGAGTGGGTGCCGGGCAGCAAGGTCGTCTACGTCAAGAACACCGACTACGTGCCGCGCAAGGAGGCGCCGTCGTGGGCGGCCGGCGGCAAGGTCGTCAAGGTCGACCGCGTCGAGTGGATCTACATCCCGGATTCGGCGACGGCCGCCGCCGCGCTCAACGCCGGCGAGGTCGACTGGTGGGAGCAGCTGCCGCCCGATCTGATCCCGGTGCTCGCGAAGAACAAGGACATCAAGGTCGAGAACATCGATCCGCTGGGCTCGATGGGCATGATCCGCTTCAACTTCCTGTACCCGCCGTTCAACAACCAGAAGATGCGCCAGGCGCTGCTCTACGCGATCGACCAGAACGACTACGTGCTCGGCATCGCCGGCGACAAGAAGAACGGCCACACGTGCTACTCGTATTTCACCTGCGGCACGCCGCTCTCCAGCGAAGTCGGCGCCGAGCCGATGAAGGGCAAGCGCGACCTCGAGAAGGCGAAGCAGCTGATCAAGGAATCCGGCTACAAGGGCGAGAAGATCGTGATCATCTCGGCCACCGATCAGCCGATCGTGCATTCGCAGTCGCTGCTGACGCGCGGAGATGCTGAAGAAGCTCGGCGTCAACGTCGAGATCGCAGGCGGGCGACTGGGGCACGCTGATCACGCGGCGCACGTCGAAGGAGCCGGTCGACAAGGGCGGCTGGTCGATCTTCCACACGTGGCTCGTCGGTCCGGACATGACGTCGCCCGGCGGTCAATTTCGCGGTCCGCGGCACGGGCGAGAAGGCGCTGGTTCGGCTGGCCGGACGACGCGAAGATCGAGGAGCTGCGCGACGCGTGGTTCGCGACCACCGACGCGGCGGCGTCGAAGAAGGCGGCGGACGCGGTGCAGGCGCGCGCGTTCGAGTTCGTGCCGTACATCCCGACGGCGCAGTTCATTCTGCCGACCGCGTACCGGACGAACCTGAGCGGCGTGATCATCGCGCCGATCACGCTGTTGTGGAACGTCGAAAAGCGATAGCGACTTCGCTGTCTCTCGCGTAGACCCGCGCGGATGATCGCGTATGTCGTCCGCCGGCTTGTTCTCGACGCTCGTCGTCATGGCGGTGGTCGCGTTCGTCGTCTTCTCGCTGCTGTATCTGACGCCGGGCGATCCGGCTGCGATCATCGCCGGCGACATCGCGACCGACGAGGACATCCAGCGCATCCACGCGCAGCTGGGGCTCGACGAGCCGTTCCTCGTGCAGTTCGGCCGCTGGGTGTGGGCGCTCGCTGCACGGCGATCTCGGCACGTCGATCTTCACCAACCTGCCGGTGACGACGCTGATCGGGCAGCGCGTCGAGCCCACGCTCGTCGCTGACGCTCTGCACGCTCGTCGTCGCGATCGCTGGTCGCGGTGCCGCTCGGCGTGGTCGCCGCGGCCAAAGCCGGCACCTGGCTCGATCGCGCGGTGATGGCGTTCTCGGTGCTCGGCTTCTCGGTGCCGGTGTTCGTGCTCGCGTACGTGCTGATCCTCACGTTCTCGGTCGAGCTCGACTGGCTGCCGGTGCAGGGCTACCGGCAGCTGAGCGAGGGCGTCTGGCAGTGGCTGCGCCACCTGATCCTGCCGAGCATCGCGCTCGGCACGGTCTACATCGCGCTGATCGCGCGCATCACGCGCGCCAGCATGCTCGACGTGCTCGCGCAGGACTACATCCGCACCGCGCACGCCAAGGGCCTCGCGCCGCGACGCAGGTGCTGATGCGGCCACGCGCTGAAGAACGCCGCGATGCCGATCATGACGATCATCGGCATCGGCGTCGCGCTGCTCATCAGCGGCGCCATCGTCACCGAGACCGTGTTCGCGCTCCCGGGCATCGGGCGGCTCACCGTCGACGCGATCCTGCGCCGCGACTATCCGATCATCCAGGGCGTGATCCTGCTCTTCTCGGCGGTCTACGTGCTGGTCAACCTGCTCGTCGACCTGTCGTACATGCTGTTCGATCCGCGGATCCGGTACTAGGCACAATGGACACGACGACGCTCGCCGCACCGCCGATCGCCTCGGTCAAGTCCGTGTCGCCGACGTGGCGGCGCTTTCGCGACGCGTTCCGGCGGCATCCGACGGCGCTCATCGGCGGCGCCATCCTGATCGGCATGGTCGCGGTCGCGATTCTCGCGCCGTGGCTCGGCACGATCGACCCGCAGGCCGTTGCGCCGATCAAGCGGCTGAAGCCGCCGTCCGGGCAGTTCTGGTTCGGCACCGACATGCTCGGCCGCGACGTCTACAGCCGCGTCGTCTACGGCGCGCGCGTGTCGCTCGTCGTCGGACTTGCCGTCGCGCTGTTCTCGACCTTCGTCGGGCTCGCGATCGGGCTGGTGACCGGCTACGTGCGCTGCGCTCGACGCGGTCGTGATGCGCGTGATGGACGGGCTGATGTCGATTCCTTCGGTGCTGCTCGCCATCGCGCTGATGGCGCTCACCAGGGCGAGCATGGGCAACGTGATCGTCGCGATCACGCTCGCCGAAGTGCCGCGCGTGGTGCGCCTCGTGCGCAGCCTCGTGCTGACGCTGCGCGAGCAGCCCTACGTCGAAGCGGCGATCGCCGCGGGCACGACGCTGCCGCTGATCCTCATCCGCCACATCCTGCCCAACATCGTCGCGCCGCTGCTCGTGCAGGCGACTTACGTCTGCGCATCGGCGATGATCACCGAAGCGATCCTGTCGTTCATCGGCGCCGGCACGCCGCCGAACATTCCGAGCTGGGGCAACATCATGGCCGAGGGGCGCAGCATGTTCCAGATCGCCGGCTACCTGATCCTCTTCCCCGGCATCTTCCTGTCGCTGACGGTGCTCGCGGTGAACCTGCTGGGCGACGGCATGCGCGACGCGCTCGACCCGCGGCTGGCGCGGCGGATGTGAGGCCGATGAGCGCGGCCGCGCAGAGCGCCGGTGAGCTCCTCGAGGTCGACGGGCTCAAGACGTATTTCTTCACGCGCGACGGCGTCGTGCGCGCGGTCGACGGCGTGTCGTTCTCGGTGGCGCGCGGCGAGACGCTGGCGATCGTCGGCGAGTCGGGCTGCGGCAAGAGCGTCACGTCGCTGTCGATCCTGCGGCTGATCGCGTCGCCTCCCGGGCGAACGGTCGAGGGGCGCGTGGTGTTCGAGGGCCGCGACCTGCTGCCGCTCACCGGAACCGGAGATGCGCAAGATGCGCGGCGACGCGATCTCGATGATCTTCCAGGAGCCGATGACCTCGCTCAACCCGGTGCTGACGATCGGCCATCAGATCGCCGAGGTGCTGGTGCTGCATCGCGGGCTCTCGCGCGACGCTGCGATGCGGCGCGCGGTCGAGATGCTGCGCCTCGTGCGCATCCCGGAGCCGGAGCGCCGCGTCGCGCAATACCCGCACCAGCTCTCGGGCGGCATGCGGCAGCGGGTGATGATCGCGATGGCGCTCGCGTGCGAGCCGCGGCTGCTGATCGCCGACGAGCCGACGACCGCGCTCGACGTCACGATCCAGGCGCAGATCCTCGACCTGATGCGCGAGCTCAAGGCGCGCACCGGCGCGGCGATCGTGCTGATCACGCACGACCTGGGCGTGGTCGCCGAGATGGCGCAGCGCGTCGTCGTGATGTACGCGGGGCGCAAGGTCGAGGAGGCGCCGGTCGCCGAACTGTTCGCGAGCCCGCGCCACCCGTATACGCGGGGCCTGCTCGACTCCATTCCGAAGCTCGGCGCCGCGAGCGCCGGCGGCGGCGCAACGCGGCTCAGCGAAATCGCCGGCACGGTGCCGTCGCTCGCCGAGCCGATCGTCGGCTGCGCGTTTGCGCCGCGTTGCGCGTACGCAACCGTCCGCTGCCAGAGCGAATGCCCGCCGCTCGAGGAGAAGGTGCCGGGCCATCGCGCCGCCTGCTGGGAGTCGGAGCGAATGCTCGCCGAGGCGTACGCATGATTCCGGTCGAGCGCGCCGCTGCGCCGGCGCCGCGCCCGCTGCTCGAAGTCGATGCGCTCACCAAGCACTACGGCGTGAAGAGCGGCGTCTTCGGCCGCGCGAGCGCCCAGGTGCACGCGGTCGACGAGGTGAGCTTCACGATCGGCGAAGGCGAGACGCTCGGCCTCGTCGGCGAAAGCGGCTGCGGCAAGTCGACGCTCGGCAAGACGGTGCTGCGGCTCGTCGAGCCGACCGCAGGGACGATCGCGTGGCGCGGCGAGCGCATCGATGGGCTCGATCGCCGCGCGATGCGGCCGTACCGCCGCGAGCTGCAGGCGGTGTTCCAGGATCCGTACGCGTCGCTCAATCCGCGGATGCGCGCCGCCGACATCGTCGCCGAGCCGATTCGCAATTTCGAGGACAGCACGCCGGCGGAGATCCGCGAGCGCGTGTCGTCGCTGTTCGACCGCGTCGGCCTGCGCGCCGATCAGATGCCAAGGTATCCGTACGAATTCTCGGGCGGGCAGCGGCAGCGCCTCGGCATCGCGCGCGCGCTCGCGCCGCGGCCGAAGCTGATCGTCTGCGACGAGCCGGTCTCGGCGCTCGACGTCTCGGTGCAGGCGCAGGTCATCAACCTGCTCATCGATCTGCAGCGCGAGTTCGGCCTCTCGTACCTGTTCGTCGCGCACGATCTCGCCGTGGTCGAGCACATCAGCCATCGCGTCGCCGTGATGTATCTCGGCCGGATCGTCGAGCTCACGTCGACGCGCGAGCTCTTCGGCAATCCGCTGCATCCGTATACCGAGGCGCTGCTCGCGGCGGTGCCGGTGCCCGATCCCGCCGCTCGGCGCAAGCGCATCATTCTTTCCGGCGACGTGCCGAGCCCGATCAAGCTTCCGACCGGCTGCCGCTTCCACACGCGCTGCCCGTATGCGTTCGATCGCTGCCGCGTCGAGGAGCCGGTGCTGAAGGAAGCGCAGCCGGCGCACGTCGTCGCGTGCCATCTGCGCGAGACGCCGGCTGCGACCGCGGCCGCAGCCCCGCGCGCAAGCGCGTCACCGAACGGGAGTGTCCGCAATGACTGACCTCAATCGTCTGAGCGCAACGGAAGCGGCGCGCAAGCTCGCGGCGCGTGAGATCACCGCGGTCGCGCTGCTCTCGGCCTGTCTCGAGCGTATCGCCGAGCGCGAGCCGGCCGTCCATGCGTGGACGTTCCTCGACTCCGGCGGCGCGCTGCAGCGCGCACGCGCGCTCGATGCGCAGCCGTCGTCGGGATTGCTGCACGGCTTGCCGATCGCGGTGAAGGACCTGTTCGACACCTTCGACATGCCGACCTCGTACGGCTCGCCGATCTATGCCGAGCATCGGCCCGCCGCGGATGCTGCGTGCGTCGCGCTGGCGCGCGCCGCGGGCGCGATCGTCGTCGGCAAGACGGTGACGACGGAGTTCGCGACGTTTCATCCCGGCCCGACGTGCAATCCGCACAATCCGGCGCACACGCCGGGTGGATCGTCGTCCGGATCGGCGGCTGCCGTCGCCGATTGGATGGTGCCGCTCGGCTTCGCGTCGCAGACCGCGGGCTCGATCGTTCGGCCGGCGGCGTTCTGCGGCGTCGTCGGATACAAGCCGACCTACGGAACGGTCAACCGCGTCGGCGTGAAGATGATCTCCGACACGCTCGACACGATCGGCGTGCTCGCGCGCAGCGTCCCGGACGCCGCGCTTTTCGTCGGCGCGCTGAGCGGACGGCGCGAGCTGCTGATCGAGCGAGCGCTCGATCGCGCGCCGCGCATCGGGCTGTGCAGAACCTACGAATGGTCTCGCGCAAGCCCCGAAACGCACGCGGCGTTCGACGACGCAGCCCTGCGCCTCGGTCAAGCCGGCGCGAGCGTTCGCGACGTCGCGCTCCCGCCGCCCTTCGCGGGGCTCGTCGACGCGCAGCTTGCGATCATGGTGCACGAGGTCGCGAAATCGCTGTCGCACGAATGGCTCGTGCACCGCCGGCAGCTGAGCCGCGAGATGGTCGCGATGATCGAAGCCGGCCTTGCCGTGACGCCGGAGCGCTACGACGCCGCGCGGGCGCTGGCGCGATCGAGCCGCGCCGCGCTCGCCGATGTCTTCGACGGGATCGACGTCCTGATCGCGCCGAGCACCGTCGGCGAGGCGCCGCAGGGGATCGAGGCAACCGGCGACCCGCTGTTCAACCGGATGTGGACGCTGCTGCACGTGCCGTGCGTCCATCTGCCGGTGGGGCGGGGGCCGCGAGGACTTGCCGGTCGGCATCACCGTCGCGGGACCGCTGGGCGCCGACCGGGCGACGTTGCTGGCGGCGGACTGGATCTACGGGAAGCTCGGGCAGCGATGAACCGAATCGCGAGCCACGAACGGACGTAGTCGGTGAGCAAGCCGAACATCCTCTTGATCATGACCGACCAGCAGCGGTGGGACGCGCTGGGTCTCGCCAGCTCGTGGATGAGTACGCCGAACATGGATCGCATTGCGCGGGAGGGAACCCACTTCACGAATTGCATTACGACTTCGCCGCTGTGCATCCCGGCGCGGCGGACGATGGCATCGGGTCTCTACCCGCACATCACCAACGTGTGGATCAATCGCCACGTGCCGCTGGATACCCCGACGTGGATGAGTTGTATCCGGGACGCGGGCTACAGGACGAGTCTGTTCGGGAAAACGCACCTCAACGCGCACGGGGGCGACCTGCGCAACGTGGCGCATGTGCTGCAGGCCCAGGGCCTTGACGACGTGAATGAGACGGTCGGACCGAGGGAGTGCGCGTCGACACTGTCGCACATGACCGCGGAATGGGCGACGCTGGGAATCTGGGACGCCTACAAACGCGACCTGGTGAACCGGTACTCGAATAAGCCGTACGTCGTGCGCCCATCGACACTGGGGATTGACAACTACTACGACACCTACGTGGGTCGGAAGGCGAAGGAATACCTGGAAGCGTACGACCGGAGCCAGCCGTGGTTCTGCTGGGTCAGCTTCGGCGGGCCCCACGAGCCTTGGGATGCGCCCCAACCGTATGCGAGCGCGTACGCTCCAGATGCGACGCCGAAGGCGTTATCGGGCAACATGACTGGCGGCGCCCAGCGGGCGCGGGGTTTGCTGGACAAGCGACTCGAAACCCTGCCCGGCGTGACCCCCGAGGATGTGGCTGCCATGCGTGCCGACTACGCCGGCAACGTAACACTGATCGACGACATGATTGGCCGTATCTTCGAGGTGATGGAAGCCCGCGGCGAGATGGACAACACAGTGATCGCGCTGGCGAGCGACCACGGGGAGATGAACGGCGACTATGGATTGCTATACAAAGGCAACTTCCTCGAAAGCGCTGCGCGCATACCGTTTCTCATCAAAACGCCGGCGAGTGCCACCGAATCGCATGGCGGTACGGTGCAGGGGAAAATCTGTGCGAGCCCGATCGAATGGTTCGATCTGGGGCCGACGCTGGTGGAGCTGGCGGGCGGTGAGATCAGACACCGTCAGTTTGCCAAGTCGCTGGTCCCGTGCCTGAAGGACCCACAGGTGCTGGTCCGGGAGGAGTCGCTCTGCGAGCTGGCGGGAGAGATCATGATCCGTAACGCGCAATGGAAGCTGGCGGTGAACATGGAAGGGAAAACCTACCTGCTCTTCGACCTTGCGAATGACTCTCTGGAGACCCGGAACCTTGCCGGACTGAGCGACTACCGGGACGTTCAGACGGCTCTGCTGCTGAAAATGCGAGAGCGGGTGTCGGCGGCGCAGCTGCGGTAGGAGGTCCGCGACACTATGACGCTGACCCACCTCGTCATTACGCGCTTCGGCTATCGCGGCAAGGACGCGTTCAAACACAGTTCCGGTCCGACGTTCCGCACCATTGAAGATCCTTTGAACCCGAAACGGCTCGAGGCGCGCTTCAAACTGTTCGAGCTTGCCTGTTTGCCCAGCGTGTTCGCACAAGCCGAGCAGGGCTTCACCTGGATCATCCTGGTCGACCGCGAGCTGCCGCCGGATTACCTCGCTCGGCTTCGCTCCCTGGTCCACCCCCGGAAAGACAGCTTCGTCCACGCGTACGACCCGCAAAGCGATCTCGGCGCGCTCGACTGGCTGCGGCCTTATTTGCCTGAAGGCGTGGACCGCGTCGCGACGACCAACCTCGACGACGATGATTCGTTGCCTGCGCGGTTCACGACGACGCTGCAGAAACGCCTCCGTGTCCTCGATGGCGCGGGCCGGCTTCTGCCGATCAGCGTCATTGGCGCCCGACGGATCATCCAATGGGATTTGCTGCCTTCGAACGATGCGCCGCTCGGCTGGAAGGCGGCGTGGCACCGAAACACCCGCGTCGCAAGCGTTGGCCTGTCGCTATGCTGCAGCGTGCCCGCCTTCAACTTCTGCGTGCTTGGATTGAGGCACTCGTTTGCTGAAGCATACCTCGATTTCGCGGCTACGCCGGTCCACCCCAACGTGATCTGGGTACGAGGCGCAGTCTTGGCAGCCGCGCAGAAGGCCGGCGTCGCCCCCCGAACGTGGGCGCGCGACGAACTCTTCTACGACATCAGCCAGGAGGTAGGTCCGGTCCTGATGACCAACCACACTGGCAACCTCCAGCATCAAAGGCTGCTTGAATACAAGCGGGACCGCACGATCGTTACCGGGCCGGCCGACTTCCCCGGCCTACCGATCGACTGGGAAAAGGCCCGGGCATACCTGCACGCGCCAAGCGGCCCCGCGGACTCGCAACGGACGTGAGCCGCAGTGCCGGCTTGGTCCGGAGCTGCGCCAAGCCACCTTCGACCCGCCGTTACCTCTGTGCCCCGCTCCTGCTTCGGATTCGCGTTTAGAAATTGATTCGCTTGAGGCGCGCCTCGATGTATGCCTTCTGTTCGGCGCTGAAGATGCGGTCGAACTTGTCGGCGGTCGCTGGCTGTAATGGCTCGAGTACGCCTCTCTTCCACGGCTCGTCAACGCACACCACCGCACCGGCTGCTTCCGCACGGCGCTGGATCATCTCCGGCCGGAACGGCAACCCCGCAAAGGCGCAGATCTCCCGCAGAACGGCATCCGTTTCGGAGACCAGTCTTTCGTAACGGACCAAGAGCACCCCGTCTAGATTGCGAAGAGCTCGCGCCTGGCGCGCGCAGTAGTTCCAGGTCTTGATCGCCTGGTCCAGATCGCGGTACCTGGCCCACCACCAGACGTCCGGATACTTGAGCGCGAGATCGTGCAAGGAGGCGACGTTCTGTCGACCATCGCGCAGGATGTGTATGAAGCGCGCGCCCGGCACCAAGGCGCCGATCTCGGAAACAACGGCGAGGTGTCTCGGCGTCTTCTCGACCCATGATCCCTTGCCACGATCGAGCGTGAGACGATCGAGCACGGCGACGAACGCTTGTGCGAATTCGGTGATCGATGCGTCCGGCGTGGCGAGGAGCGGACCCAGGTCGGCTCGCCCGATGCCGCTCAGGAAAGCCGTCGCCCGCGCGTACGCGGCCTCGATGCGAGCGCGGGCATTCTCATGAGAAGGCGGCGCCGGCGAAGGGGCGATCAGCAACCGCGCGAACACCTTGGTCTCGGGAAAGGAGAGGACTGCGGGATGCGCCGCGACGAAGGACTGCAACAACGTAGTGCCCGAGCGCGGGCATCCGACCACGAACAGGCGGTTGCTGACCGTTGGCACGGGCGGCGCGATGGCAGCACCGGACGACGATGGTTTGTCGGTGAATGCACTCATTTGGCAGACCGGAACCCCACCCCGTCGCCGTGCATGGATTGCCTGCTGCTAGCTGGCGCGCTCGAACTCGGCGCGCACTGCAGCGCGCAGCTCGGCGTCTCCCAGGAAGCGCTGCGCGGTGAGCGCCATCGCGCGCGCCGCATCGAGCATCGCGGCAACGCCCTGGTCGGACGCGGCGTGTGCGGCGAACGCGTGCTCGTGGCACATCGTTTCGCCGCGCGCGCAAATCGCAAGGTACGGATGGATCGACGGCACCACTTGCGACACGTCGCCCATGTCGGTGGAGCCGGCGCCCACGTCGGGATCGTCGTCGGGGGCGCGGCGACCGAGCCCGGCGAGCGCGTCGCCGAACGCGCGCGCGAGCGCCATGTTGTTCTTCATGTCGCGGTAGCCGGCGCGGCGATCGATCGCCAGCTCGACGCGCGTGGCAAGCGCAGCGGCCTTCGCGCAGTCCTGCACGCGCTCGACCAGCTCGCCCAGGTACGCTACGCGCGGGGCGCGCACGCTGAACTGACACGCGGCGTGCTCGGGAATGATGTTCACCGCCTGCCCGCCGTTGGTGATGAAGCCGTGCACGCGCGAGCCGTCGCGGAAATGCACGCGCTGGCTGTCGATGAGATTGAAGGTCTGGATCACCGCCGACAGCGCCGAGTGCCCGTCCCACGGCGATGCGGCGGCGTGCGACGGCCGGCCGGTGAACGAGAACGTCAGCCACTCGCTGGCCAGCGCCGAGTGGGACAGCAGGTCGCGATCGAGCGGATGGAACATCATCGCCGCGTCGACGCCTTCGAACGCGCCCGCCTCGAGCAGCTTGATCTTGCCGCCGCCGCCTTCCTCGCCGGGCGTGCCGAGCAGGAGCACCTCGCCGCCGAGGTCCTTCGCGACCGACGCGAGCCCGAGGAACGCGCCGACCGCGCCGCCCGCAATCAGGTTGTGCCCGCAAGCGTGACCGATCTCCGGCAGCGCATCGTACTCGGCGAGGATGGCGACGCGCGGGCCGCCACCGCGCCCGACGCGTGCGCGGAACGCAGTCGGCAGTCCGCCCACACCGCGCTCCACCGCAATGCCCGATTGTTCGACGGTGTCGGCGAGCCAGGCCGACGCTTGCTTCTCCTCGAAGCGCAGCTCGGGGTTGGCGTGGATCTTCCGCGCCAGCTGCGCAAGCTCTGCGGCCCGCGCGTCGATCGCCGAAACAACGGTCTCCAATGCCAACATGCCGCCAGTGTACCTCTCATCACCGAAGGCGAGTATTCGGGCCGGTGGCCGGAGCTTGAAAGCAACCTTCCGAATCAAGCCGAGCCCTTGATCTGACCGGAGTTGCCGGGCACGATGCGGAATGATGCCAACAAGCGTCGGCCCATGACTGCGAACACCGGGAGACCGTCCGGACAGCGCACCGCACCGCCGGCGATTCGCGTCGACGGCGCGCGCTTGTGGCGATCGCTGATGGAGCTCGCGCAGATCGGCGCGACGCCGAAAGGGGGCGTACGCCGGCTTGCGTTGACCGATCTCGACGGCAAGGGCCGCGATCTCGTCGTCGGCTGGCTGCGTGACGCGAACGCGAGCGTGGAGATCGACGGCGCCGGCAACATTTTCGCGACACGCCGCGGCCGCAACAACGCGAGCCCGGTGGTATTGACCGGAAGCCACGTCGACACGCAACCGTCCGGCGGCAAGTTCGACGGCAACTACGGCGTGCTCGCCGGGTTGGAGGTGCTGCGAACGCTCAACGATGCCGGCATCGAGACGGAGAAGCCGGTCGGCGTCGCGATATGGACGAACGAGGAGGGGAGCCGCTTCGTGCCGGTGATGGGCGGGTCCGGCGCGTTTGCCGGCGTGTTCCCGCTCGAGCATCTGCTCGGCCAGCGCGACATCGAAGGCGTCACGTTCGGCGATGCGCTGCGCCGCATCGGATATGCGGGCAGCGCACAGGTCGGCGGACGCGCGCTCGATGCGTATTTCGAGGCGCACATCGAGCAGGGCCCCATCCTCGAGCGCGAGGAGAAGGTCGTGGGCGTGGTGACCGGGGCGCTCGGATTGCGCTGGTACGACTGCGTCTGGACGGGACAGGATGCGCACGCGGGCCCCACGCCGATGGAAGCGCGCCGCGACGCATTGCGCGGCGCTTCGCGGATGGTCGAGGCGGTGAACGCGGTGGCGCTGCGCCACGCGCCTGACGGGCGCGCCACGGTTGGCTTCATGCAGGTCGGTCCGAATTCGCGCAACGTCGTTCCGGGGCTCGTCACGATGACCGTGGACATGCGCAATCCCGACGACGCCGATCTCGCGGCAATGGACCGCGAGCTGCGCGACGCGGCAACAACCATCGCGCGCGATCTCCGGCTCGAATGCGACCTGCAGCAGATCGACCATTTCCCGGCGTCGCGCTTCGACGCGAGCTGCATCGGGGCGGTGCGCGCCGCGACACGGTCGCTCGGCTACCCGCATCGCGAGATGGTGAGCGGCGCCGGCCACGACGCGATCTACGTCGCGCGCGTCGCGCCTGCCGCGATGATCTTCGTCCCCTGCACGGGCGGCATCAGCCACAACGAAACCGAGGATGCCCGTCCCGAGCATCTCGAGGCCGGGGCCAACGTGCTGCTGCACGCGATGCTCGCACGCGCGGGAGTGGCTGATGGGGAGACGCTCTGTTGACGAAGCGGCAATCGTGGATACTGCTGGGTGTTATTGCGGCGGCGGGTGTGGCCGTCGCGGCGTGGACCGCGAGCCGCTATCTGATGCGCCCCGAGCCGATCACGCCGTATTCGTTCCAGGACCGCCGGATGACCTTCGTGGTGCTTCCCTTCAAGGCGCCGGCCAACGACAACGAGGGCGCGAAGGTCGCGACGGCGATCACCGACGCCGCGTCGGCAGCTGGCGAGAGCAGGCCGAGATGGGCGCAGCTGGCCTCTCGCAAGGGCGTCGAGCAGGCGGTGGCGAAGCACTCCGCGATGAAGGATCTGGCGACCGCCCTCAACGTGAATTTTCTGATCCGCGGCAACGTGACGCCCGCGGCGTCGGGTTACAACGTCGAGATCTTCGTCGTCGACGGCGCGACCGAGCGCGTGCTCGGCAGCAAGTCGCTGGCCGTGGGCGACGGCACGCTCAACGATCGCTTGCGCGAGGGGCTCGAAAACGCGATGGGCTTCATGATGTACAAGGGGCTCGAGGCCGAGGTCGAGCGCGCGCAAGGCAAGCCTCCCGAGGCGCTCGACGTTCGCGACCTGTCGTTCCGCGCGCTGGTCGACTGGAACGAGAAGAGAGCACAGAAGGACGAGAAGGGGGCTTACGTCGGCGCGATGGAGCTTCTGAACCGCGCGCTGGCGCTGTCGCCCAACGACGGCGTGGCGCTTTACCTCACTGCGAGCGTCAATCTGTGCGACTGCGTCGAGGGTTGGTCGAAGCAGGTCGACGAACAACGCGCGATCGGCGCCGCGGCGCTGGAAAAGTATCTGCAAAGGGATTCGGAATCGGCTTCGATGCTGACGTTGAAGGCCAGGCTCTACGCGCTTCAGGGAAAGACCGAGGAATCGCTCGCGATCGTCGAGTCGGTGCTGAGGAAGAATCCCGGCCAGGCGGACGCGTTCGCCGTCAAGGCATACGACCTGCTGAAGCTCGGCAAGCCGCAGGAGGCGCTGACCGCGCTCAACGACATCCTCGAGCGCCGGGACTGGCAGGGGCAGGAGCTCGCCCTTGCGGCGGCCATTCACTACGAGCTCGATTTGTACGAACGCGCCGCGCAACTCGCGCAGAAAGCGAAGACGCAGATGAGGCGCGACGAGCTGGGCAATCCGCGATTGGGCGCCGTGGGGTTGACGCTGGTGGCTGCCGAGGGAAGGCTGGGGCGGCTCCCGCGCGCGAAGGCCGCGCTCGCCGAGTTCAACGCTGCCGTCCCCGGCGTCGACACGATCTCCGCGATGAAGAAGTGGATGCATCCCGCCGCCGACCTCGCTGGCTACGAGCCGCTGTTCGACGGGCTTCGTCGCGCAGGCGTCGGCGATTGAACGCGACCTCGTACGCGCGGACGCGCGCGCTGAACGATTGGCTGCGGTGAAGAGGCTCGCGCACCGGCGCTTCGCGCGCCGCGAGGATCTGGGCCTCGCGCGAGGCGACTTCGCGGTACTCGAGCGCCTCCATACGCCGCAACGGATCCAGCGCTTCCTCGAGCGCATAGCGGTCAATCACGAGATCGGCGGCGAGACGACGCTCTCGGTGCAGCAGGTGCTGTTGCAGCGCCGCGCGCACTGCATCGAGGCGGCGTTCGTCGCCGCGTGCGCGCTGTGGGTGCACGGCGAGCGCCCGCTCGTGATGTTCCTCGATTGCGATCCCTGCGACTGCCCGCACGTGGTTGCGTTGTTCAGGAGCAATGATTGCTGGGGCGCGATCTCCAAGAGCCGCGGCGAGGGCCTGAGCTACCGCGATCCCGTCTATCGCAACCTTCGCGAGCTTGCGATGTCCTGGTTCCACGAATACCTCGACGACCGCGGCCGGCGTACGCTGCGCGAGTACTCGGTCGCTTTCGACATGCGGGCCATCGAGCCTCGCCTGTGGGTCACGTCGACGGCGCCGTGCGACGAAGCCCAGGACCGCCTGGCGCAGCTCCGTCGATTTCCGCTGATCTCGCGTCGCGGAGAAGACGCGGTCATGAAACCGCTTCGATGACCTGGACCTGCGCCGGCCGCGAACGACCGCCGTTGCGCCCACGCACGCTTCGGGGTAATCGTTCGATATGGACGAATCGTCTGCGCTGAAGGTCGTCGCCATGCGGGCGGTCGAAACCGCGGATGCCGAGCGCACGCTGTGGACCGACGAGGATCGCGCGTGGGCGAGTCGCGCCGCAGCCGAAGTCGTCGGGGCGGAGGGCTCGCCGGAGGCTTTCCTCGGCCGCAGGGCGACGTTGGCGATCGAGAAGCTGGGTGTCCGGCAACCCGCGCTCCTGCGAACCGTGCGTGCGCTGCAATGGCGGCCGTGGGTGGGCGTCGTCGTCGTGGCCGGCGCCTTTGCGCTTGGCTTCTTCCTCGACCAGGTCGACCCTTCGCAGCGAATCAACATCCTGGCGCCGCCGGTGCTCGCGCTCCTGGTCTGGAACCTCGTCGTCTATATCGCAATCGTCGCCGGCTACGTCGCGCGCTACGGCGAAAGCTCGGAGGCCGGACCGCTGCGCAGCGCGGTCACGCGAATCGCCGGCGGTCTCTCGCGGCCGCGCCGCGGCGGCGCGATCCGCAAGCCGATTGTCGCCTTCGTCGATGACTGGACGCGCCGGTCCGCTTCGCTGTACGGCGTTCGTGCCGCGCGCATCCTGCACGTTGCCGCGGCAGCGCTTGCCGCCGGCGTGATCGCCGGACTCTATGTGCGCGGCCTCGCGCTCGAGTACCGCGCGAGCTGGCAGAGCACGTTTCTCGATGCGCCGATCGTGCATTCGATCGTCGCCTTCGCCTATGCGCCCGGCGCCTTGCTGACGGGGATCCCGGTGCCCGATGCGAGCGCGGTGGCGGCGATTCGCTCGCCCGGGAGCGAAATCGCCGCGCGCTGGTTGCACTTGATGGCCGCGAGCGTCGCAGCGATCGTGATCGTTCCGCGTCTCGTGCTCGCTCTCCTTTCCGGGCTGGTCGAGCGCCATCGCGCGAGGCACTTTGCGCTGCCGCTCGACGAGCCGTACTTCCAGCGGCTGCTGCGCGGCTATCGCGGAGGCGCGGCGCGCGTGCGCGTCATTCCGTACAGCTACACGCCGCCTGCGGCAGCCATCGCCGGACTCGAGGCGATCGTCGGGCGGGCGTTCGGCGGCAGCTCGGCAATGACCGTCACGCCGCCGGTCGCGTACGGGGCCGAGGATGCGCGCGCTCGGTGTCGAGAAGCCGGCGGCAGCGACGACGCTCGTCGCGCTCTTCAACGCGAGCGCGACGCCCGAGCGCGAAGTGCACGGCGAGTTCCTCGCGTCGCTCGCTCGTCAAGGCGCCGGCGCCGAGGCGGTGCTGGCGCTGGTCGATGAAGGCGCGTGGGTCGCGCGCTGGAAGCAGGAGCCCGCGCGCGTTGCGGATCGCCGCGCGGCGTGGCGGCAGCTCGCCGAGGATGCGCAAGTGCCCGTCGTGTTCGTCGATCTGTCGGCGCCGGATCTTGCGGCGGCCGAGCAGGCGCTCGACGCCGCGATCGCGGCTCGTCCGGCGTGAGCGGAGCGTGAATTCCGACTCGACGATCGCGCTGTCGCTGATCGCGCACACGAACGTCGGCAAGACCACGCTCGCGCGGACGCTGGTCGGCCGCGACGTCGGCTCGGTGCGCGACGCGCAGCACATCACGCAGGAAGCGACGTCGTATCCGCTGATCACGACGAAGGATGGCGACTCGCTCGTCGTGTGGGACACGCCCGGCTTCGGCGACAGCGCGCGGCTCGCGCGGCGATTGAAACAGCAAGGCAACCCGATCGGCTGGTTCCTCTCGCAGGTCTGGGACCGCTTCCGCGACCGCGCGTTCTTTCTCTCGCAGCAGGTCGTCCGCAACGTGCGCGATCAGGCCGACGTCGTCCTCTATCTCGTCAACGCGTCGGAATCGCCGCAGGACGCGGGCTATCTCGCATCGGAGCTCGCGATTCTCGAGTGGGTCGGCAAGCCGGTGATCGTGCTGATCAACCAGACCGGCCGTCCGCGTCCGCGCGACGAGGAGCAGGCCGAGGAAGCCGTCTGGCGCGAGGCGCTGGTCTCTCATGCGATCGTTCGCGCCGTGACGACATTCGACGCGTTCGCGCGCTGCTGGGTCCAGGAGATCGTGCTGTTCGATCTCGTCGGGAGCGCGCTTCCGGAACCGCGCCTCGCGGCTTGGCGACGCGTCGTCGACGCGTGGCAGGCGCGGCGTCTGACCCAATTCGACGAAGCGATGTCGGCACTTGCCGCGCCGATCGCCGCGGCGGCCTGTGATCGCGAATCGCTTCCGGAAGCGGGCACCGCAGACACGCTGCGAGGAATCGGCAGCAGCCTCGGTTTGAGCGCCGACCCGATGGACAGCGCCAGATCGCGCGCGTCGCGCGCGATGGCCGCGCGGCTCGATGAAGCGCTGCGCCAGAGCACCGATCGCCTGATCGCGTTGTACGGGCTCGACGGCCGCGCGAAGGGAGAAGTGCTCGAGCGACTCGCCGGCGGGCTCGCGCTGGATGCGCCGGTGAGCGAGCGCAAGGCCGCGGTGATGGGCGGCGTCGTCTCCGGCGCCTTGAGCGGCCTCGCGGCCGATCTCGCCGCAGGGGGTCTCACGTTCGGCGCCGGAATGATCACCGGCGCGGTGCTCGGCGCGCTGGGTGGCGCCGGGATCGCGCGTGGCATGAACCTCGCGCGCGGCAAAACGGGCGCTGCGCTGCGCTGGGACGATCCGTTTCTCTCGAGCCTCGTTACACCGGCGGTGTTGCGCTATCTCGCCGTCGCTCACTATGGGCGCGGCCGCGGCGACTGGGCGGAGACCGAGTACCCGCCTTTCTGGCCGCCGCTCGTCGCGGGGATCGTCGAGCAATACGGCGATCGGGTTGCGGAAGTCTGGGCGACACGCGAGCCCGCGTGCGATGCGGAAATCATCGCAAGCCGTTTGTCCGCGCTTCTCGCCGACGTGACGAGAGAGGCGATCGATCAGCTCTATCCCGGGACCCTCGCGGCCTGGGCGCGTCCCGCAACGGCGCGGCGAGGCGCGACCGCCGTGTAGCGCCTGCGATCCCGCGGCCAACGAAGCCGCACGCTCTATTTCGCGCGGATTCCGAGCTTGCGGCCCACCTGCGTCGGCAGCGGAAACGCCGCGTGCGCCGCCTTCATCCCGGTGAGCCGGGTCTGTATGTCGGGCGGAAACGGCTCGCTGCGCCGCGTCGCCATGTTGATGTGGATCGAGAGGGCCTCGGTCGTCGCGGCGAGATAGGCCTTCGCCGCGTGATGCATCTCGTGAAAGTAGTGGACGCGCTTGTGATCGCAATCGATCAGCCGGCTGACGATGCGCACGCTGTCGCCGGCAAGGACTTCCGCCAGGTAGTCGACGTTCATCGCGAGCGTGAACGTCGATCTTCCCGTGCGGTCGAGATAGCTCCAGCCGATCCCGAGCTCGTTGTAGAGCGTGTCCGTCGCCCGGTCGAACGCGAGCACGTAGTAGGCGACGTTCATGTGGCCGTTCTGATCGGTCCACTCCGGCAGGATGTCGAGACGGGTTTCGCAGAGCATGGCAGTCATGGCGACAGCCCGGGTCTCGCCTCGACAACGGGTGCACGTGCGCTCACGCGGTACGAACCTCCGGAGCCGCCGCCGGCGCACTCCCGCGCGTCGCCATGAACTCCGCGAGCTTGCGGTTCAGTCGTTCGTAGCGCGACTGTCGAGGGCGGCTGTGGGGGTGAGGAAGGTAGCAGCGACGAGGCGGACGGTTGACGCGATGAACTGCGCTGATCTGAGGCTGACGTCGATGAGCGTAGGCACGTAGCGCGGAGGTTTGCCGCAGACGCGCGTATGTCTCGTAGGATGTCGACCGGGTGCACGCGACCGGCGCGCCGAGCAGGCAGATACGCGGCGGCGATGCGCGAAGCGAGCGCGAACGCGGCAGCGAGTGCGTATTGCTCGGCACCCCACCACACCGGAAGATTGATCATTTCCGTCCGCCGGCGGCTTGATCGAGACCTCGGAGAGAGCCTTCATCAGAACCATCCCGAGCGCGAGGCCGAACACGCTTCCGACGTTCCGACGATCAGCCCTCGAGCAGGAAGATCGACCGGATGTCGCGCGCGTGGAACCCCATCGACTTCATGATCGCGATATCGCGCGTCTTCTCCATCACGATCGTCGAGAGCGTGTTGTAGATCCGAACGATGCGACGATCAGGATCGCCGAAACGACGCTGTACATGATGATGTTGCGGATGATCAGCACGCTCAGGATGTCTTCGGACGCCTCCGCCCACGAGACCGCCTTGTAGCCGATCGTCTTCTCGATGCGCGCCGCCGTATCGCGCGCGGCGTAGGGATCTCCATCTGGATGATGAAGCGGTTGACGCGATTCGCCGGTCGAGCATCGACTGCGCGCGCTTCAGCAGCACGAAGTCTGCGTCTCGTCGTAGCTCGCGTTGCCGGTGCGAAAGATGCCGACGACTTTCATCGGGCGGCTCGTGCCGTTCGGCGCGGCGACCCCAGCGTGCTGCCGACACCGAGATTGAACTTGTCGGCGAGACCCTGCCGATCACGATGCCGTTCGGATTGGCGGCGAGCGTGTCGAGCGAGCCGGCGATGATCTTCTCGTCGATCGTCGACACGTTCTTGATCGTCGCCGGCACGACACCGCGAGAGCGACACGCCTTCCTGGCGGCCGGCGAACGTCAGCACTGCCGAGCCGACCAGCACCGGCGCGACGCGCACGCCTGGCAGCGACTCGACGAACTCGATCTTCTGCCGATGGCCGCGGATGCCGCGGGTCTCGGTTTGCGGCTTCACGTTGCTGATCTGCACGGCGCCGTCGCCCAGAGCAGCGCCGCCGGCTGGACGCGCGGCAGCCGGTATTCGTCGTAGACGGTGATGTGCGGGGCTGTTGTCGACGAGGCGCCGCACGAAGTCCTTCTCGGAGCCGCGCATCAGCGACGACACCGCGAGGAAGAACGCCACGCCGAGCACCACGCCGGAAAGCGAGACGAGCGTCTGGCGCTTGCGGGTCGTCAGGTGCGCGAGGCGATCGTCGAGCGCGAGCATCACTTCGCTCGCTGTCGCTTTGGCTGCGCGGATGTGCGCCCGCGCGCCCCTCGCGCAAATCCAGATCCGGGCGAGTCGACGACGCGTGCGTCGGGCGCGAGCCGATCGAGGATCTCGACGCGGCCGGAACCGCGTGACGCCGACGCGCACCGGCTGCCGATGCAAGCGTCCGTCGTTGACGACCCATGCGGCGTCGCTCTGCAAGGCCGTCGCGGGTATCAGCAAAGCGTTGTCGCGCTCGGCGACGATCAGGTTCGCGTCGACAGTCATGCCGACTTTCAGCTCGATCCGGTGTTTGCGAGCTTGATGCGCACGCGGTAGCTGCGCGCGACCGGGTCGCCTTCGGCGTGATCTCGCTCACCGTCCCGTCGAGCAGCCGCCCCGGGAGCGCATCGGCGCGCAGAACGACTTCTGCCGACACGCACCGCGCGATGTCCTCTTCGTCGACTCGGCCGTTACGCGAAGCGGCGCGCAGCACGACAGGGTGAACATCGCCTGGCCGGCGCCATGAACTCCGCCAGCAGCGCCGCCGTGTGCGAGCCGCCGGGCCGCGCCGTGACGCGCGTCGACGGTTCCCTGCGCGACGATGCGTCCGCCCGCGTCGCCGCCTTCGGGCCCGAGGTCGATGATCCAGTCGGCTTCGGCGATCACGTCGAGATTGTGCTCGATCACGACGACGGTGTTGCCCGCGTCGACCAGCCGGTGCAGCACGCGGATCAGCTTCTCGACGTCGGCCATGTGCAGGCCGACGGTCGGCTCGTCGAGCACGTAGAGCGTCTGGCCGCCGCGCGCGCGTCGCGGCCGGGCGCGCGCGGCGACCGCGCGTCGACGCGCACCTTGGCGAGCTCGGTGACGAGCTTGATGCGCTGCGCCTCGCCGCCCGAGAGCGTCGGGCTCTGCTGGCCGAGCGTGAGGTAGCCGAGCCCGACGTCCTGCAGCAGCGCAGCGCATGATGGATCGAGCGGTGCGCGGCGAAGAATTCGACCGCCTCGTCGACGCTCATCGCGCAGCACGTCGCCGATCGACTTGCCGCGCCAGCTGCACGGCGAGCGTCTCGGCGTTGAAGCGCGCGCCGCTGCACGCCTCGCACGCGACCTTCACGTCGGGCAGGAAGCTCATCTCGATCGTCTTCATGCCCTGGCCTTCGCAGCCGTCGCAGCGGCCGCCCGCGGTGTTGAACGAGAAGCGGCTCGCGGTGTAGCCGCGCATGCGCGCTTCGGTCGTCTCGGCGAACAGGCGGCGGATCGCGTCCCAGAAGCCGACGTAGGTCGCGGGGCAGGAGCGCGGCGTCTTGCCGATCGGCGTCTGGTCGACTTCGAGCACGCGGTCGAGATCCTCCCAGCCGGTGAGCGCCTTGCAGCCGGCGAGCTCGGCGGGCTTGCGCCGGCGCTTGCTCGCCGACGAGCGCGCGCAGATTCGCGTAGAGCACGTCGCGCGCGAGCGTGGACTTGCCGCTGCCCGACACGCCGGTGACCACGGTGAGGCGCCCGAGCGGAAAGCGCGCGTCGACGTTCTTCAGGTTGTGCAGTCGCGCGCCGGCGACCTCGATCGCCGCGTCGCGCGCGCCGGTCGCGCGGCGCGGCACGCAGCGGATGCGTGAGCGGGGAGGCGAGGAAGCGGCCGGTGACCGAGGCCGGCGTGCGCATCAGCTCGTCGGCCGTGCCCTGCGCGACGACCTGCGCCGCCGCGGCTTGCCCGCGCCGGGCCCGAGGTCGATGACGTGGTCGGCGCGGCGGATCGTGTCCTCGTCGTGCTCGACGACGACCAGCGTGTTGCCCTTCGCCTCGAGCTTCGCGAGCGTGTCGAGCAGGATGCGGTTGTCGCGCGGATGCAGGCCGATGGTCGGCTCGTCGAGGATGTAGCACACGCCGCGCAGGTTCGAGCCGAGCTGCGCGGCGAGCCGGATGCGCTGCGCTTCGCCGCCGGAGAGCGTCGGCGCCGAGCGGTCGAGCGCGAGATAGCCGAGGCCGACGTCGCTCGAGAAAGCGCGAGGCGCGAGCGCGAGCTCGGCGACGATGTCGCGCGCGATCTCGGCTTCGCGGCCCGCGCAGTCGAGCTCGCGCGACGAAGCGCGCCGCATCGCCGACCGGCGAGCTGCGTGAGCTCGGCGATCGAGCGGCCGCGAAAGCGCACGGCGAGCGCCTCGCGGTTCAGCCGCGCGCCGTCGCAGTCGGGACAGGCCTCGTCGTCGTCTTCGAACCATTCGTTCCACCAGATCTCCGTCGCCGGTCTGCTCGTCGTCGAAGCCCGCGCAGCTTCGAGCCCGGTGCCGAAGCAGGTCGGGCACCAGCCGTGCTTCGAGTTGAACGAGAACAGGCGCGGGTCGAGCTCGGGAAAGCTGCGGCCGCAGGACGGGCAGGCGCGCTTGGTCGAGAACACCGCCTCGCGCGACCGCGGCGCGGCCTTGCCATCGAGCCGTCGATCGAGCGGCGCGAGCACGTGCACGACGCCCTTGCCGAATTCGAGCGCGCGCGCGAGCGCGCTCGCGCAGCGCGGGCTCGTTCTCCGGCGGCGACGACGCAGCTCGCGCGACCGGCAGCTCGATCGTGTGCTCCTTGAAGCGGTCGAGCCGCGGCCAGCGCTGCGTCGGCAGCATCGCGCCGTCGACGCGCAGGTGCGGCGAAGCCCTTGCGCGCCGCCCACTTCGCGAGGTCGGTGTAGTAGCCCTTGCGCGCGACGACGAGCGGCGCGAGCAGCGCGATGCGCTGCCCGCGTAGTCGCGCAGCAGCCGCGCCGCGATGCTCTCCTCGCTCTGCGGCTCGATCGGCACGTCGCAGTCCGGGCAGTGCTGCGTGCCGAGCTTGACGTAGAGCAGGCGCAGGAAGTGGTAGATCTCGGTCAGCGTCGCGACCGTGCTCTTGCGGCCGCCGCGGCTCGTGCGCTGCTCGATCGCGACGGTCGGCGGAATGCCGAAGATCGCGTCGACGTCGGGGCGCGACGCGGGCTGCACGAACTGGCGCGCGTAGGCGTTCAGCGACTCGAGGTAGCGGCGCTGGCCCTCGGCGAACAGGATGTCGAAGGCGAGCGTGCTCTTGCCGCTGCCGGAGACGCCGGTGACGACGGTGAAGCGGTCGCGCGGGATCGCGACGTCGATGTTCTTCAGGTTGTGCTCGCGCGCGTTGTGGATGCGGATCGCGTCGGGACCGCTGCGGCGCTCGCCGCGGCTCGCGCAGCGATGCACGGCCGCCGAGCGGAAGCGGCGGCACGCCGAGCGCGGCTTCGTACTCCTTCAGCGCCGCGCCCGGTATGCGAAGCCGCGCACGCGATCACATCGCCGACGGTGCCGGCGACGACCACGCGGCCGCCCGCGTCGCCGCCTTCGGGGCCGAGGTCGATGATCCAGTCGGCGGCGCGCGATCACGTCGAGGTTGTGCTCGATCACGACCAGCGAATGGCCGGCGGCGACCAGCCGGCGGAACGCGCCGAGCAGCTTCGCGACGTCGTCGAAGTGCAGGCCGGTCGTCGGCTCGTCGAACAGGAACAGCGTGCCGCGCGCGTCGATGCGCTGCGCGTGCGCGGCGACGTCGTCGGCTGCGCCGGCGAGGTATCCGGCGAGCTTCAGCCGCTGCGCTTCGCCGCCGGAGAGCGTCGGCACCGGCTGGCCGAGCCGCAGGTAGTCGAGGCCGACGTCGGCGAGCGGCGCGAGCGCGGCGTCGATGTCGCGCTCGCCGGCGAAGAACGCGCGCGCCTCGCGCGACCGTCATCTCGAGCACGTCGGCGATCGACCGGCCTTCGAGCGTGACCTCGAGCACCTCGGCGCGATAGCGCTTGCCGTCGCAGTCGGGGCAGCGCAGGTAGACGTCGGAGAGGAACTGCATCTCGACGTGCTCGAAGCCGTTGCCGCCGCAGGTCGGGCAGCGCCGTTGCCGGAGTTGAAGCTGAACGTGCCCGGCGTGTAGCCGCGCTCCTGCGCGAGCGGCGTCGCGGCGAAGCGCTTGCGGATCGCGTCGAACGCGCCGACGTAGCTCGCCGGATTGGAGCGCGTCGTGCGGCCGATCGGCGACTGGTCGACCAGCACGACGTCGTCGATCGTGCTCGGCGCCGCGCGAGCGCGCGATGCGCGCCCGGCGTTTCGGTCGGCTTGCCCTTGGCGCTGCAGCAGCGCCGCGTACAGCACGTCCTGGACCAGCGTCGACTTGCCCGAGCCGGAGACGCCGGTGACGCAGACCAGCCGGTGCAGCGGGATCGCGACGTCGATGTTCTTCAGGTTGTGCTCGGCGGCGCCGAGGATCTCGATGCGCGCGCCGTTCACGGCGCGTCGCGGCGCGTGCGCGGCTCGCGCGGCGCGCTTGCGGCCGGCGAGATAGTCGGCGGTGAGCGATGCGCGCGCCGCGTGACGAGCTCGCGCGGCGTGCCGAAGAACACGATCTCGCCGCCGCGCTCGCCGGGCCCGGGCCCGATGTCGAGGATGCGGTCGGCCGCGAGCATGATCTGCGGATCGTGCTCGACGACGACGCAGCGAGTTGCCCGCGTCGCGCAGCCGCTGCATCACGCCGATCACGCGCCCCATGTCGCGCGGGTGCAGGCCGATCGACGGCTCGTCGAGCACGAACAGCGTGTTGACGAGCGAGGTGCCGAGCGCGGTGGTCAGGTTGATGCGCTGCACTTCGCCGCCGGAGAGCGTGCGCGACTGGCGGTCGAGCGTGAGGTAGCCGAGGCCCGACGTCGGCGAGGAAGCGAAGCCGCGCGCGGATCTCGCCGAGCAGCAGGTCGGTCGCTTCGTCGAGCGGCGCGGGCAGCGTCGAGATGCGCGAAGAAGTCGCGCGCGCGGTCGATCGGCAGCAGCATCAGGTCGTGGATCGTCAAGCCCGGGCAGCGCGGCGAAGCACGTCGTCGTCGAGCGCGACGCCGCGCGGGCGAAAGCGCGCGCCGGCATCGAGCACGCGGTCGGCGTCGTCTTGCGTGCCGAGCCGCCACAGCAGCGCCTCGGGCTTGAGCCGCGCGCCGCCGCAGGCTTCGCACGGCGTGTAGGCGCGGTACTTCGACAGCAGCACGCGGATGTGCATCTTGTACGCCTTGCGTCTCGAGCCAGGCGAAGAAGCGCCTCACGCCGTACCACGTGCCCGGCCACGACTTGCTCCAGCTCACCCATTCGCGGCTCGCCGTCGAGCACCCAGCGGCGCGCTGCGCGTCGTCGAGGTCGCGCCACGGCACGTCGAGCGGAATGCCGCGCTTCTTCGCGTACTTGACGAGATCGTCCTGGCACTCGCGGAAGCTCTTGCGTCTGCCAGGGCTTGACCGCGCCGTCGCGCAGCGTCTTCGACTTCGTCGGGGATGACCAGGCCGTAGTCGATGCCGATCACGCGGCCGAAGCCGCGGCAGGTCGTCGCAGGCGCCGAGCGGCGAATTGAACGAGAACAGCGCGGGCGAGGGCTCCTGGTAGTGGATGTCGCAGTCGGCGCAGTGCAGGTCGGTCGAGAAGCGCCAGACGGTGTCGTGCGTCGCGTGAGCGCCGCCGGCCTGCGCGGCGTCGCCGCGTCATCCTTCGCAACGTGGACGTTCACGCGGCCCATTGCCGACGCGCAGCGCCGCCTCGAGCGCCTCGACCACGCGCGCGCGCTCGGCGCTGCGCCATGCGGAGCCGGTCCTGCGACGACGTCGAGCACGCGGCCGCGGCGCGCGTGGATGCGCGTGTAGCCCTGCCGCTCGAGCAGCGCCAGCACTTCCGCTTCGCGTGAAGTTCTCCGGCACCGCGACCGGGAACGTGACGACGAGCCGCGGATCGCCCGCGGCCGCGCTGCGCTCGGTCAGCGCTTCGTAGATCGATTGCGGCGTGTCGCGGCGCACCCTGCGCGCCGCAGCCGCGGCAGTAGAGCTGCGCCGCGCGCGCGTACAGCAGCTTCAGGTGATCGGTGAGCTCGGTCATCGTGCCGACCGTCGAGCGCGACGTGCGCACCGGATTGGTCTGGTCGATCGCGATCGCCGGCGGGATGCCTTCGATGCGGTCGACCTGCGGCTTGTCCATGCGGTCGAGGAACTGCCGCGCGTACGGCGAGAACGTCTCGACGTAGCGGCGCTGGCCTTCGGCGTAGAGCGTGTCGAAGACGAGCGACGACTTGCCCGAGCCGGAGACGCCGGTGACGACGATGAGCTCGCCCAGCGGCAGGTCGAGCGAGAGGTTCTTGAGGTTGTTCTGGCGGGCGCCGCGGACGACGATTTTCTGTGGCATTTGCGGAGCGATATGGGGGCGTTTTCCGCGAAGCAGAGCGCTCGCGTGAGGCCGCTAGGATAACGTGTCTCGCGCGACAGGCATTCGCGCCGCGGCATAATGCCGCATGATCGTCCATCTCGTAGACGGGACCTACGAGCTCTTCCGCCACTTCTACGGCTTGCGGCGCTTCAACAAAGGGAAGGATCGTCCGTACGGTGCGGTGGTCGGCGTGCTGCAGACGGTGCTGCAGATGCTCGAGAAGGGCGCGACGCACATCGGCGTGGCAACCGATCACGTGATCGAGTCGTTCCGCAACGACCTCTGGACTGACTACAAGACGGGCGAGGGCATCGAGCCCGCGCTATACGCTCAATTCCACCCGCTGGAGAGCGCGCTCGCCGCGATGGGAGTCGTCGTCTGGCCGATGGTCGAGCTCGAAGCGGACGACGCGCTCGCCTCGGCGGCCAGGATCGCGTCCGGGGACGAGCGCGTCGAGAAGGTCTGCATCTGGACGGTCGACAAGGATCTGGCGCAGTGCGTCCGCGGCGATCGAGTCGTGCAGATGGACCGCCGCGCCAACAAGATCTTCGACGCGGAAGGCGTGCGGCAGAAATTCGGCGTCGAACCCGAGCTCATCCCGGATTTCCTCGCGCTCGTCGGCGACGCCGCCGACGGCTATCCGGGCGTTCCGGGGATCGGCGCGGCGACAGCCGCACGTCTGCTGAACCGGCATGGCCCGATCGAGGCGCTACCGCCGCAAGCGCTCGGCGCCGAGCGCGACCGGGCGCTCCTGTTCAAGCGGCTCGCCACGCTCAGGACGGACGCACCGCTCTTTCGCGACGTCGAGACTCTGCGCTGGGACGGCCCGGCCGACGACTTTGCGGGATGGGCGCAACGTATGGACGCGCCACGTCTCGTCGAGCGCAGCCATGGCGTCCTAAAGTCCCGCGCCCGATCGAGCGGTCGCTGAGCGGGCGCTCATGCTGCGGGGCCGGGACCGCGGCCGACTATTGCTTCTTGGTCGCATCCTCTGCCTTGTTCGCCGAGGACTTCGCGTCGACCGCCGCACTCTGGCTCTGGTTGGCGGCCTGCGACGCAGCATTGGCCGCGCTGGCGGCCTTGTCCGCGGCAGCCTTGGCGTCGTCGGTCGAGCTCGGGCTTGGCGGTGGCGTCACGACGGTCGTCGACGGCGGCGAGGCGGGCGGCGGCGGATTTATCGTTGTTTGTTTCTCGCATCCGGCAAGAGCAGCGACGGCTACGAGAGCGATTGCGAAGACCGACTTATTCATTTGATTCCCCTCGTTTATCAGACCGAGTCGTAAGCAGTCACGACACGCGAGGATGCTACCCCCGGCTGCTGTGGACGGAATGTCGGATAAAGGAAAGTACTGCCGTAGGACAACGGCGCGTCGCGGCCCCCGTCAGTCTGGCGAATGCGGGAACCGTCCGGGCGCGCAGCCGCGACCGGCGGTTTGGCGCGCCGGCACCCCTCGTGCTAATGTGGCCTTTCCCCGGGCTGGGTGATGTCCACCCCTCGACACATTTCCCCCTCGTCGGGCCGCGCTTCGTCGCGGCCGCGGCCTGTTCGCGCTGAAAATCTCGCTTCGCGGGGCTCCGCGGCCCGCGCGATCGGCGTCCACGGCGTTTCTCCGTTGCCGATCGGCTCGCGCCTTGGCGACGTCGAGGTGAGAAGCGTCATTCACCGTGGGGACGCCGGATTCGTCTATCTCGGCAACGACCGCAGATCGCTGAGCCAGATCGCGGTCAAGGAATACCTGCCCGCGGCGCTCGCCGACCGCATGGCGGACGGCAACGTCGGCGTCGTGTCGCTCAGGCATCAACCGGCATTCCGCGAGGGGCTCAAGGCCTTCCTCGATCAATCCCGCATCCTTGCCAGCCTCGACCAGCCTGCGCTGGTCAGGGTGTTGCGGACCTGGGAGCAGCGCGGCACCGCGTACATGGCGATGCCGCTGTACGAGGGCCTCACGCTCGACGACACGTTTCGCCGTTCGTCGCGACCGAGCGAGGCGTGGCTGAAGGCGATGCTCGGACCTTTGCTCGATGCGCTCGCGGCGCTTCATCGGCTCGGATGCTATCCCTGCGACGTCACGCCGGAAAACGTCGTCGTCGGTGACGGCGGTCCGCTGCTTTTCGATGTCGGCATCGTGCGGCGGACACTCGCCCGCGCCACCCGTGGCCGCGTCGTGGTCCGCGACACCGACTACGCGGCGCTCGAACAGTATTCGCGCGACCCGGCGATGCCCGAGGGCCCGTGGACCGACATCTACGCGGTCGCCGCGCTGTTGCGCCGGGCCATCACGCGGGAACCGCCGGTGTCTGTCTTGACGCGAGTCGAATCCGACAACATGCCGCCGCTGAGCAGAGCGACCGAAGGCTACTCGGAGTCGTTCCTGAAGGGTATCGACCTCGGGCTCGGCGTGCGCCCACAGCAACGGCCGCTGTCGATTGCGGAATTCCGGGAAGCGCTCGGCATTCGCTCGCTCGAATCGGCGGCGATATCGATCCCGATGCGCCCGACGGCCGAGCCTGAATCGGGGGCGGCGCCAGCGCCGAAGCGCGAGCCAAAGGCGCGCCCTCAGGTCGATGCAGCGCAAAAGGCGCGTCCGAAAAAGCCGGTTCAGCGGCGCTCGCCATCGACCACCCCGGAGCGGGCTTCGCAGCATGCGCGAGCGGCCGCGTCGGAACCGGCGCCGGCGTTGCGGGCAACGCCACGTCGCGTCACCGCGTGGGTCCTCGGCCCGGCGCTGCTCGTGGCGCTGGCCGGGGTTGGATTGCTGTGGACGTCCGGCGGGGCAGAAAAGAGCCTGCGCCCCGCTGGCGATAACGGTGTCGCGACGCGTTCGGCGCCGCCCGTTGAATCATCGAGCGTGCCCGTCGTCACGCCGGTACCTCCTGCCGCAACGGCAACGCCGCCGGCATCGAAGGTCGAGCCGACGGCTTCGGAGCCCGCCGCGCCGGCGACGACGCTCGCGACAACTGCGACCGTGCTTGCGCCGCCCGCCCAATCGAGTTCCGCCGCGCCGAAAACCGGCAGCGTCCAGTTCGCGATCCAGCCGTGGGGCGAAATACTGATCGACGGCAGGAAGCGCGGGGTGAGCCCGCCGGTCAAAACGCTTTCGATTCCGGAAGGCCGTCATCGAATCGAAATCCGCAACAGCACGCTTCCGCCGTACGCGAGCGACGTCGACGTCAGCGCTGGAGGCAGAGTCTCCATCGTTCACTCGTTCAACACGCCTTAGTCGCGGGGCCCGCGCCGTGGTGCCGGAGCGAACATCCTGAAGATACCGGCACGACCCGAGCGCTCTCCCGGTTCCCGGATTGAACGCGTGCGCATCGCGAGCGCGCTTGCCGCCTTTCTCTTCGTCGCGCTGGCGGGTTGCCAGAGCCCGGCTCCTGTCGCACAGCCCGAGCCGCAACGCGCACCGGAGCCCGAAGCTGCGCCGCCGCCTCCCGTCCCCGCAGCGCCTGCACCCCCGCCGGCTCCAACGCCAGGCGAACGCGCCCTCGCCGACGGCGTTGCGCTGTACGACGCCGGAAACTTCAACGGCGCAATCAAGCAGCTTCGCGGCGCGAAGGAGATCTGGAGCGATGTCGCATCGCCCGCAGCCAGCGCGAACAAAGTGGCCGCGCACAAGTACCTCGCATTCAGCTATTGCGTGACGAAGCGCCCCTCTCAGTGCCGGCAGCAGTTCGTCGACGCGCTGAAGCTCGACGCTGCGTTCACGCTGACGCCGGCCGAGAAGGCGCACCCGATGTGGGGGCCGGAGTTCGAGCGCGCGAAAAAGCAGGCAAGCGCACCGGCGCCGCCCGCCAAGCGCAAGACCCCGCCGGCGGCTACGTCGTCGAGTCCGGCGAAGGCCCCGTGATGGCAGCGGTGGGCACGACCCGAAGGGCGCCCGGTTCTCGTGAAGCCCGAAGGGTTGTGCCCATCGCTGCCATCAGTTGCTGCCGAGCCCGACCTCCTTGAGGAATGCCGCGCGCTCCTGCGTGCCCAGATTGTCGGCGACGCGGCGCAGGAAATCGCTGCGACTCTTCGCTTCGCGCGCCGCCCTTTTGGTGACGATCGGAGCGATCGGCCCGATGTACACGGCCAACCGCGCGGTGATCTGATCGACGAATGCCTGGTCGAGCGGGGCGGCCTGCATTCGCGTGCCGCCGGTCTGCGCCGTCCCCGGCTTGCTTGCGGTGGTCGGACGCGAGGTCGACGGTCCCGACGGGTGCGAGCCGCTTGCGCCGCGCCCCCCGATGCCTGCGGCGCCTGCGCGGACGCCGCTGCCCGTCTCGTTGAACGCGTCGACGAATTTCCGGCGCATCTCGACGTCGATGATGTTGTCGGCGAGCATCGAGCAGAGCTCGACGCGATCGTGCGTCTGCGCGGCCGCCTTGCGCACGATCAGCTTCGCCATCGGGCCCAGCACGCGCGCGAGCTCGTGCTCGGCGGTGCGCAGCGTGTCCTCGTCCCATGCGGGCGCGGGCTTCTGCAGCATCAGCGTGCCGATGTTGACCAGCGTCGTGCCGCCGCCGTCGTCGACCTGCACCGACATTCGCGTGACTTCGCGCAGCGCGTCGTGAAAGGCGCGCGCGTCCTGGAACCGCGCGTCGGGCTCCTTGGCGAGCGCCGTCGCGACGAGCCGGTCGACCTCGACCGGCAGCTTGAGCGCCGAGCATTGCGACGGCGGCGCGGGCTCGTCGTGGCAAATCTTGTACGTGACCGATTCGAGATTGCCGCCGAAGGGCTTGTCGCCGGTCAGCAGCTCGTAGAGGACGATGCCGGTGCTGAACAGGTCCGAACGATGATCGACCTCGAGCCCGCGGATCTGCTCCGGCGACATGTAGGGCGGCGTGCCGATCGTCATCCCGACCATCGTCAGGTTCGACGTGTCGACGCGCGCGATGCCGAAGTCGGCGACCTTCAACTGGCCCTGGTTCGTGATGATCAGGTTCGACGGCTTGATGTCGCGATGGACGACGCCGCGCGCGTGCGCGAACTCGAGCGCGTCGAGCAGCTGCTCCATCAGCGCGGCGAGCTGGCCGAAGTCGAAGCTCGCGCGGCGGTTGAGATACTCGCGCAGTCCGGCGCCCTCGACGTATTCCATCGCGATGAAGGTGACCTTGTCGTCCTCGCCGTACTCGTAGACGCTGACGATGTTCGGATGCTGGAGCCGGCCCGCGGCCTTCGCCTCGTTCTTGAAGCGCGCCATGTACTGCGCGGCGAGCTCCGGGTCGACCAGGTCCTTGCGGATCGTCTTGATCGCGACCGGGCGCTCGATGTGCGGGTCGAACGCCTTGTAGACGATGCCCATCGCGCCCTTGCCGAGGACGCTGCGGATCTCGTACTTGCCGAGGCGCTCGGGATGGATCATCGCGTGCGGTCACCGCGTCGACACGCGAGGGCGGCGGAAAGCATCGTCGCCTCCCGTCAGCCTTCCAGCATCTTCATCGCCTGCACGAGGCTTGCCTTCATCCGGCCCATCGCCTCGGTCAGCACGCCGATCTCGTCCCTGCTGCGCGTCTTGAACTCGCCTGCCTCCATGTTGCCGAGGCTCACCTGGTCGGCGATGCCCGCGAGGCGCGTGACCCGGCGGATCACCATCGTGTAGAGCATCAGGTTGAGCAGGACGAAGATCGCGACGAAGACGAGCGCGAGCGAGCCCATGAACGTCTTGAACGTCTTGTTGGCGCGCTCGATCGGCACGTTCATCGGCACCGAGACGATCTGGGCGCCGATCACTTCCTCCATCTTCCAGCCGAAGCCGTTCGCGTTCCCGTAGAGGTCGAGCATCGTCTTCGGCGCGGCGTCGACGGTGCTGTGGCAGGTCAGGCACGCCGCGCTCTTGATCTGGATCGGCCGCGACAGGTAGAGCGAGCGGCCGGTCGGCGTGTCGCGCTCGCCGATGATCTCGCTGGTCGTCGACGTGTTGCGAAACACGTTGACGACGTCCGCTTCCCAGTCGGACGCGCGGTTGCGCGGGTTGGTCGGATTGAGCGTGGCCTCCTTGTACGCGTAGTCGGGATGCTTCTTGCGCAGCTCGTTGAACTGCTCGGTTGCCGCGTAGGCGGGCACCGTCTGCGGCAGGAACTGGTACTTCATCTGCGTGTCGAGCAGGGGCTTCACCTGCGTGATCGTGTAGTTGCGCGCCGAGAGCGCCGATTCCATCATCAGCCGCGCGTTCTGCAGGATCTCCTCGCGCGCGTTGGCCTGCAGCGCCTGGTACGAGATGAAGCCGGCGATCAGGAAACCCAGCACGAAGATGCCGAGCAGGACGAGATTGAATTTCCAGATGAGCTTCATGGGATTCCTCTATCGCCGTCGCGATCGCCTCATTTTACCGGCGCGTCCTTCGGCGCGTATTTCTCCGGGTTGAGCATCCGATCCCACGTCGGGTAACGGGCGATGCTCGGCAGCAACCGCCGCGCGAAATGCCGGATCGCGCAAGCGGCTCGCGAAGCGCTTCTCGAATGCAGCGCGGTCGCGGCCGGCGAGCCACGGCTCGGCTTCTGCGTACGTGATCTCGTGGTCGACGACCAGAGCGGGCTTCGCTTTGATCCGCGCAGCGAGCGTGGGCAGCGGATCGACGAAATGCCTGGGCAGCGCGTCGACGAACGCCTTCGGCGGGCGTTGACTCGATGTGAGCGCGCCCGTTGCCGACCTCGCGATGTACTCGCCGGACTTGATGTCGCGCGCGGGGCCGTCCGCGCCGCTCTGCGTCAACTCGACGAGCTTCGCGCTTCCGGACTCCACGAAAAATTCCACCGCCGCGCCGTCGGCGTGCACGACGACGATTCCATCGACGACGACGACGTCGAAAGGTTGCAGTTCTGACGCGCGCACCGGGCGGCTTCGCGACGAATTTGAGCCAGCCCGCCGGCATGGCGAGGAGTTGCGGTGCCGTCTTGACCGGGTGGGGAACCAGATACGCCCTGGCCGTTCCAACGAGGTTGGCAAGCGGTCCCGCCGCGAGCTCGACTTGGGCCTGGGCGCGATCGGGCGCCTCGATGATGTCGCCTTCCTCCATTCGCGTTCCTGCGACGAGCTTGTACCACGTCGCGCCGCGCAGCAGACGCGCGGGGCCCTCGACGAGCGTGACGACGCCGGTCTCGGCCGTCGCGCCGGCGGCAAGCAGCATCAGGGCCAGTGCCGGCCAAGCCCGCGAGAATGTCATGGAGATGAAGGAGCGCCGCAACGAAAACACGTACGCGGCGCACGATCGCCGCGACGATCGGTCGATACTAGAATGCCCATCGAACGGGCGTCAACGCGAGGTGCCGGAGGGAGCGGACGCCCGGCTGAACGGCGTCACGGCCTGTCTCGGCTGCAGGCGAGCGAAGGCGAAACCGCGCCGGATCGCCGGCGCGGACGAATCGGTCTCATCTGCCCGGTGCTGCAAAGGATCTTCACCATGAATGACACGAACCCGGTCGACACTCAACAATACGTCCGCGGCCTGATGATGGGCTTCGTCGTTTCGCGCGCGCTGCAGGTCGCCGCGGAGCTCGGAGTCGCCGATGCCCTGGCCGCCGGCCCGAAGGAGCGCGCTGCTCTCGCCCGCGAAGTCGGCGCCGATCCGGCCACGCTGCACCGCTTGTTGCGCGCGCTCGCGAGCTTCGGCGTCTTCGAGGAGCTCGCCGATGGCCGGTACGTCAACACGCCGCGGTCGGAATGCCTGCGCGCCGATGTCCCGGCGTCGTTGCGCAACCTCGCCCGGATGTACGGCGATTCCGCGCCGTGGCAGGCGTGGTCCGCCCTGGAGCACAGCGTTCGCTCCGGCGAGCCGGGCTTCGCGCACGTCCACGGCGTCCCGTGGTTCGAGTATCTTCAGAGCCATCCGGATTCCGCGCGACGCTTCGACGAGGCGATGGTGGCGTCCTCGCGCCTGCTGAACGATGCTGTCGTCGACGCCTACGAATGGCGCCAGTTCTCCACGCTGGTCGATGTCGCGGGCGGCATGGGCAGCACGCTTGCGGCGATCCTCCGGGCGAATCCCGGACTTCAGGGCGTGCTCTTCGACCTGGACCACGTGGTGGCGCGGGGTCGCGAGCACCTCGCGCAGCAGGGCGTGGCGGAGCGGTGCCGGATGCAGAGCGGCAGCTTCTTCGACGCGGTCCCCGACGGCGCCGACGCCTATTTCATGAAGCACATCCTGCACGACTGGAGCGACGCGGACTGCCTTCGAATCCTCGCCAGCTGCCGGAAAGCGATGTCCGACCGTGCGAAGCTTCTTGTCTGCGAGAAGATCGTGCCCCCCGGAAACGGGCCGAGCGTCGTGAAAGTGATCGATCTGGTGATGCTGGTTCAGACTCACGGAGGCCGCGAGCGAACCGAGGCTGAATTCGATCAGCTCTTCACTCGCGCCGGGCTGCGTCTCGCGCGCGTCGTGCCGACGCGCGCCGACAACAGCATCCTGGAGGTCACGAAATGACACGCGTCAGGCGAGCCCGCCTGGCGCGCGCGGGCATCAGGCTTTCTTGACCCAGGCGATGCAATAGCCGCTCGGACTCACGGTCCCTTCGACGACCTTGCAGCCGTTCGGCGCGACGAACTGCAGGCAGTTGCTGCACTGCTTGTCTCCGCTGGGCTTGTCCTGGTATTTCATCGCGTCCTTGGTCGCCTTGGCTTGCGCCAACGCGTCGTTGTTGCGCACCACGCTTGCGGCCAACGCGGCTCCGGCCAGCAGCGCAACCCGCGTCAACACCGAGCGGCGTGACAGTCTGTGGTCATCCATGAATGTTCTCCTTTGCGCGCGCCGCGCGATCGGTCGGCCTGACGCGTCCTGCACGATTGCGAGAATGTTGCCTTCGCTGTCCTTGAACCAGGCCGCCTTCGCGCCGCCGGGCGCCTCCGATCCAGGTCCGGTCGGGGACAGTTTGATTTCGCGCGGGCGGCCGAGTTCCGGATTCCCTGTCCCGGCCGCCCCGTCTGCCCTAATGCGCGATCAGATACACGAGCACGAGGACAAACGCGGGTACGCCAAGGAGCCATGCAAGCACATATTTTCCCATTTCGACCTCACTCGAGCAGTTGATCACTGCGGGACGCCGTCCCGCGTGTGAGAGCAGCGTAGGGTCGCGGGAAAAACGATTCTGTCGGGCGACGGGCGTTTATGCCCTAGGACAATGCCGCATCGCGTCGCGCCGTGTCGCGTGCCTGCGACGAGCGCGAGCCGGCGGCGCCGGCGTGTCCGGCGACACGTCGCGCGCCGACGCCGTCCAGCGCTCGCGCTCTTCCCCGCCGCTTGTCGCGGCTCGATGCGGCCGGGCTCAGGTGCGCTCGGGCGCCGAGCATCGCGGCCACGACCCACTCCGGCTTGCGCAGCCCGGGGATCGCAGCGGCCGCGAACTTCGTCCCCGCTTCGTAGTGAGCGAAGACGGCGGGATCGATGTAGCTGCGCTTGCAGACGGCCGGCGTGTTGCCGAGGACTTTTGCCGCGGTGTTGATGGCGTCGCGAACGTGGCGGCGCATTTGCGCCCTGGTCTCCGCACGGCCCGACGCGGCGAGATGAGCCGCAACGCAAACGGTGGCGCCCCAGGTCCGGAAGTCCTTGCTCGTGATCGCCGCGCCGGAGATTCGCCGCAGATACTCGTTGACGTCCTGCGCGGATATCGATCGCAGCGCGTCGGCATCCTGATACTGGAAGAGGATCTGGCCGGGCAGGTCGAGGCAGCGGCGGACGACTCTCGCGACGCGCGCGTCCTCGATGCGCACCTGGTGGCGCTTGCCCGACTTGCCGCGAAAATCGAGTGAAACCACGGCGCCGTTCGCCCTCGCGTGGCGGTTTCGCAGCGTCGTGAGCCCGAACGACCCGTTCTCCCGGCGATAGCGCTCTCCACCGACGCGCACGAATGTACGGTCCATCAACTGCACGACGGCGGCGAGCACGCGCTCCTTCGAAAGCGCCGGCCTCGAGAGGTCGCGGCGGATCGCGCGGCGAATGCGCGGGAGGACCGACGCGAAGCTGCCCAGCGCATCGAACTTGTTCGAATCGCGCTCGGCGACCCACACGGGATGGTAGAGGTACTGCTTGCGCCGGCGGGCGTCGCGCCCGGTCGCCTGCAAGTGCCCGTTGACGTCCGCGCAGATCCACACGTCGGTCCACGCCGGCGGGATCGCCAGGGACTCGATTCGCCGCAGCGTTCGCCGGTCGCGAACGGCGCGCCCGCTCGCGTGGCGGAACGCGACGACGCCGTCGCCGGCAACCCTTGCGATGCCGGGGTCGGAATCCGTCGAATAGCGTAGCGAAGTGCTGCGTTGCGTAGACACGCGGTTTCCTGGCCGCCGCCGGCCCGGGCGTGGGCCGAGCATCGGGACCCCACGCAGGATGCGGAACGCGAACGCGCTCGCGGTATCAGCGAGCGCGCGGTTCGCGGGTCGCCGGGAATCCTACGCGGCCCTAGTCTTCCCTCGCCACGAACCCCAGCGCCTGGTGCGCCGTGCGCAGCGTGTGCCGCTCCTTGAACCGCACGGCGAGAAGTCGATTGACAGCCGCAAGCGCGGCCGCGCGCGTGGAGGAGGGGAGGCCCGCTTCGACTTCGTCGCGCACCGCGGTCCAGGTCTTGAGCCAGTGCGCCGGAAGGATCGGCAACGCCGAGTCCGTGATCGACGATCGTCGCGATCGGCGCGCGCGTGAAATGCGGCGTTCGTCGCTCACCGCCCACTCGCGGATTTTCGCGTCGCCCGAGACGTCGTTGCGCAGGTATCCGCTGTTGCGGCCGACGAAGAGCGCGAGCTGCAGGAGCCCCTGCGGCCAGAGCCGAGGCTGCCGCGCGCACTGCTCGCGCAACGCGTGGCCGAAAGTGAGCGCATGGGTGAAATCGAGCCAACCGACGTTGTCGGCGACGCTGTTGTCGGTGCGCAGCGCGTGCCGCTCGTCGAAGCGAAGGAGGTGCCGCGCCGCCGCTTCCATCAACGCGAAATACAGGTCGAGCGGCGCGGCGCCGGCGGCGGCTACCGTTGCGTCGAGCACGTTGCGCACCGTTCGTCCTTCGAACGCGTCGGCGCGCGGCAGCGCGCTGCCGCGCGCCTGCATCCGCGGGCCACGCGGCGAGCGCGTCGGCGTAACCGCGGAAATCGGGCAGCAGGTCTTCGCGCGTCGCGTAGACCAGCGATCGAACCCATGCGAGCAGCAGAGGCTTCTCGACGCCGGCGCCGAGCCGATCGATCAGGCGCCGCACGTGCATCAGGTAGATCAGCGTGTGGCCGAAATCGTTGTAGTGCGCGAGCGCGGCCTGTGCCAGCGTTTCTTCGATATCGGCGAAGTGCAGGCCGCGGTCGAGCGCCCCGTTGATCAACGCGACGGCACGCGATTCATCCTGCGACTCGACCGCCGCCGCGAAGTCCTCGGCCTTCCACGCCGCGCTCTCGGACGCGAACGGGTAGGCATCCTCGCGCAGCGTGTCGTAGGCGATGTAGGCAATCGCCTCGGTCGCGCAGGCCAGCCGTTGATCGTCGTCGGCGAGCGTTGCGGCAAGGCGCAGCCACGCCTCCGCGGCAGCGTAGGCGTGCGTCATCCCGTCGCGCAGCCGGTCGTGGGTGGCGACGATGGCGCGGGCGAGCGCGAGCTCCGGCGTCGCGCCGGCCTTGCCGAGGCGCGCAAGCTCGCGCGCCATCCGCGCCGTGTCGTATTCGGCCATCGCCTGCGTCGAGATGCGCGAGCGCGCGCTCGATGCGCTCGTGCGGCGGGCGGATCGCGAACGTCGAGCCACACCGCGCCATCCTCGACCTTCACCGGATAGACGCGCAGGCTGTCGCCGCCGTAGATCGTCGCGCCGGACCTCAGATCGAATTTCCAGTTGTGCCAGTGGCAGGTCAGGACGCAGTCGGCATCGAGCGCGCCCTCGACGAGCGGGTAGCCCTCGTGCGGGCAGCGGTTGTTGCACGCGAAGATCTCGCCTTGATGCACGAACAACGCGATCTGCTTGCCCGCCGACCTTCACCGCGATCGGGCGCGACGGCTGCAGCCGATCGAGATCGGCGACGCGCGTCCATTCAGGCGCGGCTGGGGTCAGCGATTCGTCCGGCATTGCCGATTTCCGCAGAAAGGTTCCACGAGCCGATCCTAGTCGTCGTCGCGCTCGGCGCCCCAGGGTCGATGGTAAAACCCGTACGCCCCGCAGAGCGTGCGCATCACCGCGCGGTCCACGCTGCCGATCGAAGGGATGTAGGCGACGCGCTCGCCGGTTTCCGCAACGGGATTCCCATTGAGATCCATGGAGATTCGTTGCAGGTCCTTGATCGCTCCGATCCGGCAGAACGCGAGAACATAAACACGCTGCGCGTTCGCGTAGCAGGCTCGCGGCGGCGAGCAGGCGACCGAGCGCGCATAGTCGATCAGGACCCATCCGCCCACGGTGTCCGGCAATCCTTCGATCAGGCCCACTTCCGACCAATTCACCGTGATGTTCGCGTTCGAGGCGGGTAACCCACCGGCCCAGATGTCGGTCTCGAACGCGACCGCTGCCGGAGCGAGCACGCAGGCAGCGGCAGCGAGGAAGCCCGCCAGCGCTGCCTTCCCATTACCGACCGATCGCGCGATCCTCATGGCGAAACTTTGCAACTAATCCGATCGTTGCCCAATCCTACGCCCGTTTGCGAAATCTGCGTGCAAGCCACGAGAGCCCGAGCAGCGCGACCAGCGCCAGCGGCACGCCGACGATCCACCGCTCGCGCGCCCGGGCTTTCGCGCGCAGGACGTCCTGCACGAAGCGCTCTCCGCGCGTCATCTCGTTGAAGGTCTGCTGATACGACGCGATGCGGCGTATTTCGTCACCCGACAGGGGCGCTCCCTGGTAGCGTGCGGCTCTCTCCATCGCATCGAGCCGATCCGCTTCGCCCTGAAAGCGCAACGCATCGCGCGTCGCGCTGTCGTAGACGTCCCGCTCGGTGGGTTCGAGGAAGCGCACCGGCCCTGTTCCCGCCGCGCGCTCGACGAGCGCGAGCAGCGGTTGATCGCCGGCCGGATTGATCATCAGCCACATGCACGACGCGAGGAGCACGGCGAGGGCCGCCGCGGCGAGCCCGAACGCTGCCGCGCGCACGTTGACGCGCCTCTGCGCGGGGCCGACGAAAACCAGCACCCTGGCGAGTCCGGCAGCGAGGAGAAATGCGGCGAGCGCCGCGACCATCGCGGCTCCGGTCGGAAGGTCGAGCGCGTACGATCCAGCGAGACCCGCGGCGCACGCGGCGATTCCGACGCCCCACGCGATGGCGAGCACGTTAGCGAGCCTGCTCGAGAAGATCGTGCCGATCACCGCCGGGACGATCAGCAGGCTGAACACGAGGAGGACTCCGGCGATCGCGACCGAGCTCGTGACGACGACGCCGAAGGAGAGGAAAAACGCGAAATCCCACACCCATGCCGCAGCGCCTGCGCGGCCGGTGAGCGGCGCATCGCTCGCCAGCGCGAGCAGCGGCCGGCGCGCGAGCCAGTGCAGCAAGCCGATCGCCGCGTAGAGCGCCGCAACCTTGGCGACGTCCACGGGATCGACGGTCAGGATGCTGCCCACCAGCATCTTCTTGACGTGCTCTGCGCCCTGCGGCGAGCGATCGACGACGATGATCGTCGCCGCGGTCGCCACGACGTAGACGATGCCGACGAATGCCTCCTGGCTTACGTGCCGCCCGAGGCTGCGGATCGCCGTGAAGAGCGCGGCGCCGATCGTCGTGAAGAGCAGCGCGTAGCCGAAGCTCGCGGCGCTCGCCGGAGCATGGCCGCCGGCGAAGGCGACCGTCGCGCCCAGCGCCGACAGCTGCGCGAGCGCGAGGTCGGCAAACACGATCTTCCGGCGCAGCACGTGAACGCCGAGGTACGCGTGCATCAGGACGAACACCGCCGCCGCCGCAAAGGGCGCGGCGAGAAACGCGAGGGCATCGCTCATGGATGCACGCGTGGCCCAGAGGCGCTCATGGGCTGCGCGTGGCCAGCGCCTTGGCGAGCGTGGCGACGTTGTAATCGAGCAACGCCAGGTAATCGTCCGTTCCGGCGAGGCTGCGCGACCGATGTCGCGAGGCGAATCACCGGGACGCCGAGCTTCTGCGCGACGAAGCGCGACGCGTCTTCCGGCTCGTGGGGCTCGTGCACGATCGCGCGCACGTTCGCCTTGCGACCCGCCGCGATCAATTGCGCGAGATGGGCAGGGGCTTGGCGCGACGCCCGCTCTGGGCTCGATGAAGCCGATGACGTCGAGACGGAAGCGGCGGGCGAAATACGGCCAGGAGTTGTGATACGCGATCAGCTTGACGCCGGCAAACGGCGCGAGCGTATTCTCCCAGCGCGCGCGCCGCGTCTCGAGCTCGCCGAGGAATCGTTGCCGATTGGCGACGATCGCCGCGCGCTCGCCGGGCGCGATGCGGACAAGGGCCTCCGCGACAGCCGCGGTGATCGTGATCGCGTTCTCGGGATCGAGCCAGTAATGCGGGTTCGCGACGCCGTGAGCGTGTCCGCCTTCGTTGACTACGGTCTGTCCGCGCATCTCGAGCGGCGGGATGCCGGCCGACGCGTCGAGATACGCGTCGCCGCCGCGCATCAGCCGCTTCTCGCCCGTCTGGCGGACCAGCGCATCGAGCCAGTAGTCGTAGCCGAGGCCGACGCGCACGACGAGCTCGGCGCCGCGCAATTTCGCGAGGTCCCCCGGGCGCGGCTCGAAGGCTTCCGGATCGGCACCGGCGGGTACGATCGACTCGACGGTGACGAGGTCGCCGGCCCACCGCTGCGACGAGCGCGGCGAGATCGGTGGTGGTCGTCACGACCCGCGTCGCCGCCGAAAGCGGAGCGGCGGCCGCCAGGGCCGCCGCCGCCACGCCGAGAAGTCCGGCTCTGCAGCGCATCCGTGGACGCGGCTTCGAGCGTCCCCTAGCGCGACGCGACCCAGGTGCTCTTCGGCACGAGGCAGTGCACCGCCTTTTGCGCGCCGGAGGGCGCCGCCAGCCGGCAGTCCATCACCATGCTCGCGAGGCTGTACGCGTCGAGGCGGGTCAGCTTCTTTTCGTTCTGCAGGAGCTCGATCATCGCCCACGAAGCGTCGTCCATCGCCTTGTTGAGATCGGCGTCCCTGCCGACCGTCACCAGATACGCCTTGTTTTCCTTCGCGGGCAACGGCTCGACCTTGCGCGTTCCCGTTGCGCTCTTCGCGCTGAAGCAGTGGATGCCCTTGTTGACGTCGACGACCTGCGAGACACGGCAATCCCACGCGGCCATCATCAGCTTCGAAGCCTGCTCGTTGGTCACCTTTCGCTGCTCGATCAGGAACCTGCTGGTTTCGCCCATCAGGATGTCGAGCGCCTTGTTGAGATCGCGGTCGAGCCCGATCGTGATCCACGCGTCCCTGGTCTCGATGCGCGGCCACTCGAGGCTCATGCCCTTGATCACCTCGACGGTGACGTTCATTTCCTTGTAGGCGGTCTCGAGCGCGGTGAGGTTGATCTCGCCGTTGCCCTGCGCCGCGTGCGAGTCGCCCGTCCAGAGGAGAGCGCCCTTGACGAACACCGGCACGTAGAGCGCGGTGCCTTCGGTCATGTCGCGAATGTCGAGATTGCCGGCATAGCGTCCGGGGGGCACCGAGCTGTATTGACCCGGCTCCGCGCGCGCAACGGCGAGCGTGCCGGGGAACGGCGCCAGCGGAATTTCGATGCCGGGCGCGAACTCGGCGATCTTGCGATCCAGGTCGAGGTAGAAGTACTTGACCTGGCCATCCGGGAACTTGCCCGGAAACTGGCCGAACATTCCGGGAACGTTGAAGTTCGTTCCGTAGGCTCGCGGCACGATCCTGTTGATCCGGACCTTGAGCACATCGCCCGGCTCCGCGCCCTCGATGTAGACGGGACCCGTCAGCGTGTGCGGACCGCGGCCCGGGAAGTCGGTGCGCAGCTTCTTGATCTGCTCGATCGTCGCCCCGGGCACGACCTGGTTGTGCGAATGCATCATCGTCTCGAAGACGATCGAATCGCCGGACGCGACGTGCAACACCGGCGGCTGCGCGTTGTTGAACCAGCCCCACTGCGTGGTTTCCATCGTCGCGGGCAGCACGTGGACCTTGCCCGGATAGCGCTTGGCCGGGACCGTTCGCAGCTGCTCCTGCTCGGGCGTGGAGGCCGGCGAGAACGGCACGACGGCGGGAGCGGGCGCTGCAGCGGGCGCGGCCGGAGTACCGGGCGCCGAGGGCGCCGGAGGTGGCGTCGGCGCGGGAGGGGGTGTCGGCGCTTGCGCTCCCGTGAGCGAAGCGATGATTGCGACGACCGAACCGACGACGACGACCGGCATCGCACGAAGCAAGGCAGAACGAAATGGAACGGACATTGTTATCCCCCCTGAACAGCCGTTGCCCGAGGCGTCGCGCGGGACCGGCGGTGCGATTATGGACTAGCGCGGCCGCCCTTTGATCTTCTTCCGCGTGTCGGGCACGGGCATCGTCTTCTCCGCGCTCAGGACCCAGCCGTCGAGCGCGCGCGCGGCCGCTTCGAGCTCCCGCCGGCCGCCCTCGACGAGCAGCATCCTGTCCGATTCGCGGAGCACTTTCGCACCCGGCACCTGGCGCAGGCGCGCGACGTGCGCGTTGGGCCGGGGGCCGGTCCCGGTGTAGCGGAGAATGAAGCGAGCGCGCGTGCGCATGCGCTACAGCATACCCTGTCCTTGCATGGCGACGGGGAAGCCGCGGCTCTTCGCTTTTTGCAGCACGAATTTCGCCATCGCGTCCGAGCGCGCCTGATTGCGAGGCATCGCGAGAATCGCCGTCTGGCCCGCGAGCATCCGCGCAGCGACGCCGAGCGCGGCCGGGCACGCCATCGACGTCCCGTCGAGCACCGCGTACCCCTCGGGAAAGGTCGAAATGATCCCGTCGCCGGGCGCCGTCAGGTCCACTTCCGGCCCGACGTTCGAGAACGAGGTGATGTAGTTCTTCTTGTCGGTCCCGAAGGGCGCCATCACGTCGCCCGCCTCGACCGAGCCCGGCGGGTAGGTGCCTTTGCGCCCCAGCGCCGTCACGGCCAATGCCATCGGATCGCGCGCCGGCGCGCTCACCGCGATGCGATCGTCGTTGCCCGACGCGGCGAAGACGAGCGTGCCGTGCGCGCGCGCGTCCGAGATCGCGTCGTGCGTCGCGGCGTCCACCGCGCCCTGGCTGCCGAGGCTCATGTTGACGAGATCGCAGCCGTCGGCCACCGCGCGATCGAGCGCCTTCAGGATGTCGAAGTTCGACGCGCCGGGCTTCCCCTTGCCGAATACACGATAGCTGCGCAACGTCACACCCGGCGCGACGCCGCGAATGCCGGCCGGCGGGGTCCCGCGCGCAGCGATGATGCCCGCGACGTGCGTGCCGTGACCTTCGCCGTTGTCGCCGAAATCGCCGGGATCCTCGCCGGTGACCGCGTTGAAACCGCCCTGGATCGCGAGATCCGGTTCGGCCGAAACGCCGGTGTCGATGACGCCGACGGTGACGCCCTTGCCTGCCGTGAGCGGCGCGTTGCCGTAGAAGTGCCGCAAAGCGTCGTTGAAAGCGAGGCCGATCGGCACGAGCTCGATCGTCGCGCCGGCGCTCAACGTGACGCCGAACCTGAGCGCGTTCCAGAAGCCCCTCGGCGAGTAGACGTAGAGCCGCTCGACCTTCTTCGACGCCGCGCCGAGCTTCAGCCCGACCTGGCCTTGCGCGTTCGTCGTCCCGCTCGCGCCCAGCCGATTGGCGAAGTCGGTGAAGGCGACGACCATGCAGCCCTTGATCGGCGCTCCGCCGCTCCTGGAGACGACTTTCGCGGTGATCGTTCCGGCAGATGCCTTCGCCGCTTTCTTCTTCGCCGTCTTCGCGGTCTTCGCCGACTTTGCCGTTTTCGCGGCGACACGCGGCGGCGCCACCGGGAACGGCCGCGGTGCCACCGCAGGGTAGTAGAAAACTTCCGGCACGATCCGAAGTCCGGGCTGCGCCGCGTGCAGCTTCGCGACGTCCGCAGCTCGCATCTCGACGAGCTTGGCACCGTCCTTGTGCACGGACTCGATGACTCGAATCGCCGGCGCTCCGCGTGCGGCGACCCTGCGCATCGCGCCCTTGCGCGGATGGAGCTTCGCGAGAAAACCGGACGCCATCGGGCTCGCATTCGCCGCGGCGGCGTGCACGCCGCGGGCGGGAAGCAGAATGAAGCGCGACGGTCGGGATCTGACGGCCATGGTTGCAATACTACTCGCCGCAATGCCCTAGAATGCGCGGTGAGGCCGATTGGCCGCAAGCTCCGGAGGTCGAGCATGGATGTCCGCGCGGCAGTCGCTCACAAGGCAGGAGCGCCGCTGACGATCGAGACCGTGCAACTCGCCGGCCCGAAAGCAGGCGAGGTGCTGGTCGAGATCAAGGCGACCGGAATCTGCCACACCGACGAGTTCACGCGCTCGGGCGCCGATCCCGAAGGCCTCTTTCCGGCGATCCTCGGCCACGAAGGCGCGGGGATCGTCGTCGACGTCGGGCCCGGGCGTGACGAGCGTGCGCAAGGGCGACCACGTGATTCCGCTCTACACGCCCGAGTGCCGCCAGTGCAAGTCGTGCCTGTCGCGCAAGACGAACCTCTGCACGGCGATCCGCGCGACGCAGGGCAAGGGGCTGATGCCCGACGGCACCAGCCGGTTCTCGCTCGGCGGCAAGCCGCTCTCATCACTACATGGGCTGCTCGACCTTCGCCAACTTCACCGTGCTGCCGGAGATCGCCGTCGCGAAGATCCGCGAGGACGCGCCGTTCGACAAGGTCTGCTACATCGGCTGCGGCGTGACGACCGGCATCGGCGCCGTGATCAATACGGCGAAGGTCGAGCCCGGCGCGAACGTCGTCGTGTTCGGACTCGGCGGCATCGGCTTGAACGTCGTGCAGGGCGCGCGAATGGCCGGCGCGAACATGATCGTCGGCGTCGACATCGAATCCGGCGCGCGAGGCGCTCGCGCGCAAGTTCGGCCTCACGCATTTCGTGAATCCGCGCGACGTGGCCGGAGACCTCGTCCCGCACCTCGTCGAGCTGACCGGCGGCGGCGCCGATTACAGCTTCGAGTGCATCGGCAACGTCGACGTGATGCGCCAGGCGCTCGAATGCTGCCATCGCGGGTGGGGCGTCTCGGTGATCATCGGCGTCGCGGGCTCGGGCCAGGAGATCAAGACGCGGCCGTTCCAGCTCGTGACGGGCCGCGTCTGGAAGGGCACGGCGTTCGGCGGCGCGCGCGGGCGCACCGACGTGCCGAAGATCGTCGACTGGTACATGGACGGCAAGCATCAACATCGACGACCTGATCACGCACGTGCTGCCGCTCGAGCGGATCAACGAGGGCTTCGACCTGATGCACGAGGGCAAGTCGATCCGCGCGGTCGTGCGCTACTGAATCACCGCCCGTTGCATCGGGCTGATTTTGGGTTCAGGATTCACGGCTCTGCGCCGTCCAGGTGTCGGACAATTCACATTGACGAGGAGGCGACCATGGCTGCAACTTCGATCCATCCGGCGGTCGACAACGGCATCAAGCCCGCGGCTGCGAACTTCTCCGGCGGGACGCTCACCTGCAAGTGCGCCGACAAGAAAGTCACCGTGTCGATCGCGAGCCAAAGCGCGCACAACCACGTCTGCGGCTGCACGAAGTGCTGGAAGCCCGCCGGCGCGCTGTTCTCGCAGGTCGCCGTCGTGCCGCGCGACAAGCTCTCGGTGACGGCGAACTCGCGACAAGCTCAAGGTCGTCGATGCCGAACGCCACGATCCAGCGCCACGCGTGCAGCGGTTGCGGCGTGCACATGTACGGACGCATCGAGAACAAGGGCCACCCGCTCTATGGATTCGACTTCATCCACACCGAGCTCTCGCCGCAGCCGGGGTGGTCGCCGCCGGAATTCGCGGCGTTCGTCTCGTCGATCATCGAGTCGGGCGCGAATCCCGCCAACATGGGCGCGGTGCAGGGCCAGGCTGAAGGAGCTCGGCCTCGAGCCCTACGATTGCCTGTCGCCGCCGCTGATGGATCTGATCGCGACGCACACGGCCAAGTCGAAGGGCGTTCGTCCCAGCGCGTAGCGCAGACGCGCCACCGACGATCCGGCGAGGCGACGTCTCAGGGCGCCAGCGCAATCTCCACGCGGCGGTTGCGGCGACCCTCGCTGCGGATCTTGAGCACGCGGATCGCGCCGATCTCGCCGATGTTGCGCACGTGCGTGCCTCCGCAGGGCTGCAGATCGATGCCCGGGATCTTCACGAGGCGCACGCTGCCCGTTCCGCGCGGAGGCGCGACACTCATCGTCTTGACGAGCTCGGGCCGCGCATCGAGCTCCGCATCGGTGATCCAGACGGTCTCGGTGTCGACGCCGCGCGCGATGATCGCGTTCGTCTCGCGCTCGATCTTCGCCGCGTCGAGGAGGCTCATCTCGATGTCGAAATCGAGGCGCGCCTTTTCCGGCGCGATGTTCCCGCCGGTCACCGGCGCGACGACGACGCACGACATCACGTGGAGCGCCGTGTGCAGGCGCATCAGCGCGTAGCGGCGCGGCCAATCGATCTCGAGCGTCACGGTTTCGCCGGGTTCCGGCTGCGCCATGCCGGTCGCCGGCACGTGCAGCACGCTGTCGATCTGATCGCCCTTGCGCGTATCTGCGATGGCGATGCGCTCGCCGGTTGCCCGGATCAGCGCGCCCGTGTCGCCCACCTGCCCGCCGCCCATCGGATAGAAGATCGTGCGATCGAGCTCGATCCCCCGCTCGCCGACGCTGACGACCCTTGCGCTGGTGGTCGTCGCATAGGCGTCTGCCCGGAACAGCAGCTCTGTGGTCATCGCAGTTGCTCCCGGAACGGCGGGCTCGGTTGCCCGGTCGATCGTCGAATCGATCCACGACTCCATCGCATCCACGATGCCGGCGCGCACGTCGGCGTCCCTGCGTCCGCGTGCGCGCGGGCACGTGGAACGAGTGGTCGGCATCGTCGAAAAGTGCGAGCGTCGCGCGCGCGCCTAGTCGATCGACGACGGATTCGACAAGGCGGCAACTTCGCGAGCTCGTCGTTCGTGCCCTGCAGGAACAGCATCGGGATGCGCACGTCGTCGAGGTGCGCGGCGCGCTCGATCGAGGGCTTCCCGGCCGGATGCAGCGGAAATCCGAGGAAGACGAGCCCGCGCACGTCCGGCAGAGGCGCAACGGCCTGCGCCTGCGAGGTCATGCGGCCGCCGAACGATTTGCCGCCGGCAAGAAGCGGAAGCCCGGGCAGGCGCTTCGCCGCCTCGGCGACGGCCGCGCGAACCGTCGCATGCGCGAGCTTCGGCGGGTCGGTTCGCTTCGAGCCGCGCTCCATGTACGGGAACTGGAAGCGCAGCGTGGCGACGCCGCGCGCGGCGAGATCGTTGGCCGACGCTCGCCATGAACGGGTGCGTCATGCCGGCGCCCGCGCCGTGCGCCATCACGTAGCACGCGCGCGCCGTCGTCGGGTGCCTGCAGCAAGCCCGAGACGCGCTCGCCTGGCGTCGACGACGATCGTCAACGGCTGCGCAGCTGCGCTCATCTGCGGTCCTTGCGACGCGAACTCCATCAGCGTCTTCGCGTACGCCGGCGCCGTGGGCTCGTGCATGAAGTAGACGTCGATCTCGCGCCACGATGTCGCTTCGAGCCGCTTCGCCCACGTGCGCAGCTCGTCGTCCGAATAGTTCTCGAGGCGCAGCCGCACGTAGCCCCACGGCGCGGTCTCGACGAGCGGCGGCGGCGCATTGTCCTCGCGCTCGGACAGGCACAGCGCCGCGCCCGCGCCCTTCAGCGCGTCGTAGACCTCGTCGTCGAACCAGGTCTCGTTGCGAAATTCGAACGACGCGCCGTGATCTTTCGGAAGCAGCTGCAGGAATGCCGCGAGGCGCGGCAGGTCCTTCTTGAGGTTGGGCGGCAGCTGGAACAGCACCGGGCCGCGCTTCGCCCCGAGCGCGGCGAGGTTCTTGTACAGGTAGCCCAGCGTCTCCGGCACGGTGTCGCCTTTGAGCCGCGCGAGATGCGTGATGCGGCGCGACGCCTTGATCGCGAACCGGAAATGTTCCGGCGTCGCCGCCGCCCAGGCTTCGAGCACCGAGGCCTTGGGCATCCGGTAGAACGTGTTGTTGATCTCGACCGTGGGGAGCCGCCCGGCGTACCACGGCAGCATTTCCTCGGGCTTGATCTTCTCCGGATAGAAGTTGCCCTTCCATTCCTTGAACGAATAGCCGCTTGCGCCGGCCAGAAGTCTCGCCGCTGTCATCTCGTGCCGTCCGCTCTCGACTCGTCTCCGCGCACTGGATACTACTCCGTCGAACGTGCCGCCCGCGAGCGCCGTTGATTGGTAGACTAGCCGGTCTCGACCCTTGCTTCCCGAGGTGCGCGATGACCGACAAGCTGATCGTCAGCAACAAGGCCGCGCTGCGGCGCAAATACGGCGGCGCGGGGCTCGCGAGAATACGCGCCGCGCTCGGGCGCCTTGTCGCAGCCGACCGCAAGCGCGGGCTCGCGACGCGCGTCGTCTACCTCGACGACGCGAGACGCGATGCGCGCGCACCGCGCGCCGGTCGTCACCGACCCGATCGACTATGCGGCGACGAAGGCGGCGGTCGACGCGGTGTTTCGCGCGCAGACGCCCGATTACCTGATGCTGCTCGGCGCGTCGGATGTCGTCGCGCACCAGCCGCTCGACAATCCGCTCTACGATCCGCCCGATGAGCCCGATCTCTACGCGTGGAGCGACCTGCCGTATGCGTGCGCGGGCGCCTATTCGCACGACATCGCGTCGTTCACCGGGCCGACGCGGGTCGTCGGGCGCCTGCCCGATCTCACGGGCGCTGCCGAGCCCGGCGCAGGCATCGCACGCCGTGTCGCTGCTCGACTCCGCCGCGCGCTACCGAAGCCGCGACGCCGAAGACTACGCCGCGTACTTTGCGCTTTCGGCGCAGTCGTGGGCGGTGTGCAGCGGGCGCAACCTCTTCGAGATCTTCGGCAATCGCGACGACCTGCGCACCGCTCCGCCGCAGCGGACCGCGTTTCGGCGCTGCGGCGCTGCGGCCGCTCGCTCACTTCATCAACTGCCACGGCGGCGAAGGCTCGGACGAGTTCCAGGGGCAGCACGGACGAAGCTATCCGATCTCGCTGACGACGCGCTCGATCGCCGGCCGCATCGCGCCGGGGACGGTCGCGGCCGTCGAGTGCTGTTACGGTGCGCAGCTCTACGCGGCAGACCTGATCGGCATCGACATCCCGATTTGCCAGAGCTATCTGGCGCAGGGCGCGTACGGGTACTTCGGCAGCACGACGATCGCGTACGGGGAATCGCGGACGATGTCCGCGGCGGACTTGATCGTCCAGTATTTCCTGCTCGAGATCCTGGGCGGCGCCTCGCTCGGCCGCGCGGCGCTGCGCGCGCGGCAGCGCTACGTGCGCGAGATCGTCGACCTCGATCCGACGGACTTGAAGACGCTCGCGCAATTCACGCTGCTCGGCGATCCTTCCGTGCATCCTGTGCGCGCCGCTGCGCCGCCGATCGCCGGCACGGCGGCCGATGACGAAGCCGGCAATCGCCAGCGGCGGCGGGAGCGGCGCGCGAAGCTCGCGTCCGACGGCGCGCATCTCCAGGCATCGCGCGCGACGGCGCCGAAGGCCGCGAAGCTTCCCGTCGCTCGCGCCGCACACGCATCAGGCGCTCAGGAAGATCGCGAAGGAGGCCGGCATACGCTCGACCGGGCGCTTCCGGATGTTCGCGGTTCGCCCGCCGGTCGCGCCTGCCGTCGACCGCGCGAAAGGCGCCACGCGCAAGGTTGCCCGCCGCGCGGGCGCCGCGAAGATCGACACGGCGGGACGGCGCTTCTTCGTCGCGATCGAGAAGCCGCCCAACGCCGGGGGCGGCCCGCATGCGGTCGCGGTCGTCGTCAAGGAAGTCGCCGGCCGGATCGTCGACGTGCGCAAATACGAGCAACGCTAGACGCGATGGGTACGCCCGACGATCGCCCGAAGCGGGTGGCAGGCATCACCGGCAAGGTCGCGCGCGCGCCCTTCGGCGGGGCCAGCAAGAGCCGGCACATCGCCGTCTGCATCGAGACCGCCGAGGCGCGTTACGTGCTGCGCCGCAAGGGCGGCCCGGCAATGGGCGATGAAGCGCTCGACCGCTACGTGGGCCACGAAGTCCGCTGCGACGGCATCCTGCTCGAGCACACGCTCGTCGCCGAACGCATCGAGATCATCGAGTAGCATTTCGCGAAGACGACCGCGCCGGCGGCGGACCCGCCGGAACGGCTGGCGCAGGAGAAACAGCATGGCAGACGAAGAAGACGACGCAAGGCGACGATCGGGTCGCCGCCCCGACGGCGTGGGAGCAGTTCGCCGCGGTCTCGCGCGCGGCGCTCTCGTCCGCCGGCGCACCGACGGCCAAATCGGCGCGCAAACGCAAGCGCGGCCAGCGCGGTGGCCGGCACGCAAAGTCCGGCGCAGGCGACGGCGCTCGCGCTTCGTCTCGGTCGAAAACAGGCGGAGTGGGTCGTCGCGCAGCACAAGGCGTCGCAGCAGCGCCGAGCGAAGGTCGTCGCCGCGGCGGCGAAGGCGCCGGTGCGCCCGCGCGACAGAGCCGGCGGCGCCTCCGCTGCGAAAAAGAAGGCCGCGAGGAAGCTCGCCGCGGGCAAGCGGCGGCGCGCCGTCGGGCAGTCGCGGCGTGCTCGTTGCCGAAGGCGACTCCTGGTTCGACTATCCGTTCTACGACGTGCTGCAAAAGCTCGACGACGAGTTCGGATGGGACATCGAGAACGTCGCGCATCGCGGCGACAGCGTCGAGAGCATGGCCTACGACGGCGGCCAGCTCGCCGACTTCGTGCGCGCGATCCAGCGCGTCGTGCGCCGCGGCGACGTTCCGCATGCGATCCTGATGTCGGGCGGAGGCAACGACGTCGCCGGCGACAGCTTCGCGATGCTGCTCAATCACCGGTCGTCGCCCGTCTACGGCTTCAATCCGGCGGTTCTCGACGGCGTCGTCCAGACGCGCATTCGCGTCGCGTACACGACGATGCTGTCCGCGGTCACGGCGGCGTGCCAGGATCTTCTCGGCGCGCCGGTGCCGATACTGCGTGCACGGATACGACTATCCCGTGCCCGATGGACGCGGCTTCCTCGGCGGCTGGGGACCTCTGCCCGGGCCGTGGCTCGAGCCCGGCTTCCGCGAGAAGGGCTACGACGATCTCGCCGAGCGCGTGGCCATCGCGCGCGACCTGATCGAGCGGCTGTACGCGATGCTCGACGACGTCGTCGCGCTCCCCGCGTTTGCGCACGTCCGCGTCGTCGACTTGCGCAATGCGCTGTCCACCGATCTCGTCAACGATCGCTACAAGACGTGGTGGGGCAACGAGCTCCATCCGACGCAACAGGGTTTCCGCAAGGTCGCCGGGCTGTTCGACGCGAAGCTGTAAGCTCGACGCGTCACGACTGCGGATCGCAGTTGATCATCCAGGAATCCGAAGCGGTCGACGAGCATCCCGAAGCGCGGCGACCAGAACGTCTTGTCGATCGGCATTTGATCTCGCCTTTTCGGCGAGCGCGTTGAAGTTCGATCCGCCTCCGGGTCTTCACCTGCAGCGAACGAGAACCGCCGGCTTTGGAGGCCGGGCGGCGATCGGAGGCCATCAGCATGGTCGCCGATGTCGAGGCGCGTGCATGATCTTGTCGCCCATTCGGCGGGCCTCCGCCGGCGTGCCCTTGTGCGTGATCATCGCGACGATCTTGCCGCCAGGGCCTTTCGTAGAAACGAAAGGCTTCTTCGCATCGACCGTCGAACATCAGATACGCATTGACTTGCATCACTGGCTCCTTGGGTTGCGGAGGGTGGGAGTCGCGGCGCCGCGCGGCCGGAGCCGCGGGCACGATCTCGGGCGTGAACGACTGCCCAGGAAACTGCGGATCGCGCGCGCCCGAGCCGAGCGTCACGCCGAGCCCGTACAGCATTCCGATCCAGCGTGTCTCGGTGATCTCGGACGAGATCGAGCGGCACGTGCTCGTGCACAAGCGAGAGCTTGCAGCCGGGTCCGCACGGCTCGATCTCGACGGCGACCCGCGTCGCAACGCGCGGGCGGTCGGAGCGAACGAGGCTGAACACGAGGCGGCGGGGGGCCGCGACCTCGACGTATTGGCCGAAGTGCTCGACACCGCCATGCTCGCGCGCCTCGACGAAACGGAACGCACCGGCGACGCGCGCGTCGATCGCGACGTGTGCGGACGGTCGCGTCGCCGTCGCGAACAGCCATTTCGCCGCCGTCCCCGTCTCGACCCACGCGTCGAACACGCGCTCGGGCGGGGCGTCGTAACGCGCATCGACGCGGACCGTGGCGGACGGCCGCGCTGCGCGACGCGGTCGCGCACTGCCGGCGAGACGGGACGCGGATTTCATCGTCTCGCGTTTGGCGCGGCCCGTCACACGCTCAACGCCCGGACCGGGCGGACTTCGACACTGCCGACGCGCGCCGGCGGAATCTTCGACGCCAATTTGATCGCCTCGTTCAAGTCGCTCGCGTCGATCAGGTAGAACCCGGCGAGCTGCTCCTTCGTCTCCGCGAACGGCCCGTCCGTCACGGAGACCTTGCCGTTGCGCACGCGCACGGTCGTCGCCGTCTGGACGCCTTGCAGCGCCTCGGCGGCGACGAGGTATCCGTTCTCGCGCAGGCTGTCGCCGCAGGCTTTGCATTCGCGGTCGGGAACGGCGTCGAGCTTCTTTTCATCGAGGTAGACGAGGCACAGGTATTTCATCGGTCACTCCGGGACGTCGACAGTCGAGCTCAGCGCGCGAGCCGGCTGGACGCAGCAGGGTTGCAGAACGAGGGAGAGTTGCGGCGCGAGGCTGGCCCACGCGCGCATCACGGCCTGCACGGGCCGCGGGACCGCGCGTCCGATGCCGTGCTTTCTCCGCTGATAGAGAAACAGCGCCAACGCGAAGAGGCTTCCGCCGGGCAACAGAATTTCCAGCATCAGGTACGGGCCCAGCCGCTGTCCGTAGCGCCGCAACGTCTCCAGGTGACCCACGATTCTCTGCATGTCCGGCTCCGACTCGTTTCAGGGAGGCTTTCACTGATTAGTCGAACGGGCAGGCGCGAAATCGACATGGTCGGGAGAAGAGTGGCTGCGGCGGAAAGCAAAACGATCCTGGCGTCCGGCGGACTATCGCGCGACGCTCTCGGCGACGAGGCCGAGCGAGTGCAGCGTCAGCGGGTCTTCCGCAACCGGGCGCACCTCGATGCAGCCGACGCGCGCGGCGGGTATCCGCGAGGCGACGCGAACAGCTTCGTCCCGGTCGCGCGCCTCGATCAGGTAGTAGCCGCCGAGCTGCTCCTTGGTCTCGGCGAACGGCCCGTCGGTGGTCGACACGTTGCCGTCGCGCACGCGGACGGTGACGGCGGTATTCGGGGGTTGCAGCCGATTGCAGCCGACGTAGTGGCCGCTCGTCCGGATGGCGTCGGTGAACTCCGCGTACTCGGCAAAGCGTTTCCGCGCTTCCGCTTCCGACACCTGCTTCGGGGGTTCCGCGCAGATCAGGCAAAGGAATTTCATGGGGTCCTCCGGGGTTGAGTCCATTGGGTGGTCGATTGGCGGGGGCCCGAAATCGACACCCATCCGAAAATTATTTTACGGGGGCGGCCGAATTGGACACTCGCGGGCGCCCGATCAGCTCGGCAGGTCGGCGATCCGCTGTTCGAGGAACCGCCGCTCGGGCTCCTGCCGCGCCAGCGCGATCGCGCGCCGGTACGAGGTCCGGGCAGCGTCGGTCATGCCCAAGCCGCCGGCACAGGTCGGCCCGCGCCGCGTGGGCAAGGTGGTAATCCTGGAGCTCGCCGCGCGCGAGGATCGCGTCGATGAGCGCCAGGCCGGCAGCGGGGCCGTCGCGCATCGCCACGGCGACGGCGCGGTTCAGCTCGATGACCGGCGAGGGGTCGGCGCGCAGCAGCACGTCGTAGAGGCCGACGATCTCGTCCCAGTCCGTCGCGGTTGCAGTGACCGCGTCGGCATGGACGGCGGCGATCGCCGCCTGCAGCGCGTACGGGCCGATCGCTTCGCGACGCGAGCGCGCGCGTCACCAGCGCCGAGCCTTCGCGGATCTGATCGCGATTCCACAGCGCGCGATCCTGATCGGCGAGCAGCACGATCTCTCCGGAGGGCGTCGCGCGCGCCGCGCGCCGGGATTCGTGGAGCAGCATGAGCGCGAGCAGTCCGATCGCCTCGGGCTCGGGCAGCAGATCGACCAGCAGGCGTCCGAGCCGGATCGCCTCGCCCGACAGGTCCACGCGCGTCACCGACTGTCCCGACGACGCCGAATAGCCCTCGTTGAACACGAGGTAGACGACGCGCAGCACGCTGTCGAGCCGCTCGGGCAGCTCCGCCGGCTCGGGGACCTGGTACGGAATGCGCGCGTCGCGGATCTTCGCCTTCGCCCGCACGATGCGCTGCGCGAGCGTCGGCGCGGCGCTCAGGAACGCCTGCGCGATCTCTTCGGTGGAGAGCCCGCAGACCTCGCGCAGCGTGAGCGCGACCTGCGCGTCCGGCGCGAGCGCCGGGTGGCAGCACGTGAAGATCAGGCGCAGCCGATCGTCTTCGATCGCTTCGTCGCTCGACAGCGACGCTTCGTCGGGGATCGCCTCGACCTCGTCGACCCTGTCCTCGAGCGAGTCGAAGCGCGCGCGCCGGCGGATGCCGTCGATCGCCTTGAACCGGCCGGCGGAGACGAGCCAGGCGCGAGGGTTCGCCGGCACGCCTTCGCGCGGCCACTGCTCGAGCGCCGCCCGGAACGCGTCGTGCAGCGCCTCCTCGGCGACGTCGAAATCGCCGAGCAGCCGGATCAGCGTCGCGAACACGCGTCGCGACTCGGCACGGTAGACGGCGTCGAGCGTGCGCTGGATGCCGTCGACGGTTTGGTCGCTCACGATCGGCCTAGCATTCCTCGGGGACCGGGCGGAGAAGTTTAGCTTGTATCAATCGACTGCGTTACACTGCCTGAGCGCGAGGAATCGCAACCAGAGGGGAGGGGCGGCACATGACGAGCAGACTCAAGGGTTTTGCCGCGGTTGCGGCGTTGACGATCGGCGCGGTTGTCGCCGGCGCGGCGCACGCGGGCGCACGCCCAGGACGTGACGCTCGAGGTCTGGAGCCACGAGGCGGACGAGCCCGCGAAGGTCGCGTTCCGCGAGCTCGCCGTCAAGAATTTCGAAGCGAGCCATCCGGGCACCAAGGTCAAGATCACGTGGTACGAGAAGAATCCGCTGCAGGCGGCGCTCAAGACCGCGCTGCCCGCGGGCAAGGGCCCGGATGTGTTCTACGTCGAGCCCGACCAGGTCGAATACATCACCGCCGGCTACGTCGTGCCGCTCGACGATTCGGTGAACTGGAACCAGATCGAGCCATGGGCGCGCAAGGTGTGGATCAAGAACGGCAAGACCTACGGGATTCCGCAGGAGGCCTATACCGTCGAGCTCTACTACAACAAGGACATGATGAAGCAGCTGGGCGTCGACGCTGCCCGCCGAACGGCCAGCTCACGCAGGCGCAGTTCCTCGACCTCGTGAAGAAAGCGCGCGCGGCCGGCATGACGCCGATCTGCGCAGGGCGTCGGCGACCGGCCGTATCCGGGCGCGTATCTCACCGTCGAATCGCTGCTGCGCAAGCTCGGACCCGACGACTACGAGAAGCTCTTCACCGGCAAGCTGTCGTTCGCCGATCCGCGCGTCGTCGAGGTGCTCAAGTGGGTCAAGGAGGTCGTCGACGCCGGCGGCTATCCGAAGAACTTCATGACGCTGAAGCTCGGCGAGTCGCACTACTACTTCTACAGCAAGCCCGGCGCGCTGATGCTGCCGATGGGAAGCTTCTACACGGGCCGCGCGTTCGTTCCCGAGGACAAGGGCGGGCAGCCGACGACATTCCCGCTCGGCATCATGCAGTTCCCCGCGATGGACAAGGGCGCCTGCAACGAGTGCAAGACGTCGACGATCGGCGCAAGCTTCGCGATCAATGCGGCGAGCAAGAACAAGAAGCTCGCCGGCGAATTCCTCGACGCGATGTCGACGCCGGCGATGGGCAAGATGTGGATCGAGACCGTCTATCTGCAGACCGGCATCAAGGCCGACGTCAAGCAGTTCTCCGGTCCGCATGCGGCGTACTTCACCGAGCTGATGGATCGGCAGAAGGGCACGAAGTATTTCATCGGCCAGCCGCGCGACATGGTCACCGGCGAATGCAAGGACGCGTTCGCGCAGGTGCTGAATTCGGGATTCCCGGGCGGGCTGCTGTCGGTCGATCAGACCGTCCAGGCGATGAACAAGGCCTGCTACAAGGGCTAGAGCGCGCGGAAAGAGCCTCCGTTTCGTGGCGGAAGATTCGGCGCGGCCGGACGTCGACGCCCGGCGCGCCGGGCTCGCCGTTCTTTTCGCGTTCCTGACGCCGGCGCTTCTCGTCTACGCCGGGTTCACCGTCTATCCGGTACTGCGGACCTTCTACAACGCGTTCCACGCGATCAAGCCGCACGGCGTCGTCGAGTTCGTCGGGCTCTCGAATTTCACGACGCTGCTCGTCGCGGACCCGGTGTTCTGGAAGGCCGTCACCAACACCGCGCTGTTCACGATCGTCGCGACGATCGTCGACGTCGTCGGCGGACTGCTGCTCGCGCTGTGCCTGTTCGCGCAGGCGCCGCTCGCGCGATTCTTCCGCGTCGTCTGGTTCACGCCGGTGCTGATGTCGTACGTCGTCGTCGGCATCCTGTGGGTGTGGATCTTCGACTACGACTGGGGGCTCGCGAACGCCGTCCTGCGCTGGGTGGGGCTTGGGCGCGCTCGAGCAATCGTGGCTCGGCCATCCGTCGACCGCGTTGTGGTCGGTCCTCGTCGCGCACGAATGGAAATGGCTCGGCTTCAACATGATCGTGTTCCTCGCGGCGCTCCACGCGCTGCCCGCCGAGGTGCTCGGCGCCGCCGAGCTCGACAACTGCGGCTGGTTCGCCAAGCTCGTCCACGTGATCGCGCCGATGCTGCGCGCGACCATCGTCAATCTGCTGGTGCTCTCGTTCATCGGCAAGATGATGGTGTTCGACCTGGTCTGGGTGATGACCGGCGGCGGTCCGCTGTGGTCGAGCGAGACGGTGTCGACGTACGTCTACAAGCGGGCGTTCGAGTGGAACACGTTCGATCTCGGCTATCCGTCGGCGATCGCCGTGCTCTGGTTCGCCATCATCCTCGCCTTCGTCGCGATGATGACGCGGTGGCTGCGCCGGCGCGACAAGCTCGAGTTCTAGCGATGGCGAGCGCGCGGGAGCCGTGGCTCGAGCGGGTGCGCAGCATTCCGCTCTTCCTCTTCATCGCTCTCTACACCGTCGTGACCGGCGGCCCGCTGCTGTGGGTCGCGTCGATGTCGCTGCGCACCACCGCGGAGATCTTCAGGAGCCCCTACGGCCTCCCGTCGCCCGCGCACTGGGAGAAGTTCGCCGACGCGTGGACGAAGTCGAACTACGCGACCTATTTCTGGAACAGCACGGTGACGGTGGTGAGCGCCGTCATCCTGGTGACGGTGATCGGCGCGATGGCCGCGCATTGCCTCGCCCGCTACCACTTTCGCGGCAGCCGGCTCGTGCGCTTCCTGATCCTCTCGGGGCTCGTGCTGCCGCCGCAGTTGCTGATCCTCGCGCTCTTCCAGATCCTGCTCGAAGTGCACCTGTACAACACGCTGACGGGGCTCGTCCTCGTCTACGTCGCAACGCACGTCGCGGTCACCGTCTACATCCTCGAAGGATTCTTCGCGCAGATTCCGCAGGACCTGTTCGACGCCGCGCGGATGGACGGGTACTCCGATTTCGAGATCTTCTGGCGCGTGACGGTGCCGATCGGCGCGCCGGCGATCTTCACCACGGTGATGCTCAATTTCATCATCCTCTGGAACGAGTTCCTGTTCGCCGTCGTGCTGCTGACCGACGACGACAAGCGCACGCTGCCGCTCGGGATCATGCATTTCACCGGCAGCCACCAGCTCGACGTCGGCATGGCCGCGACCGGGCTCATGATCGCGATCGTTCCGATCATCGCGGTCTACGCGTTCTTTTCCGAAACGATGATCAAGGGCATGACCGCGGGGGCGGTGCGATGAGCCGGCGTTCGCAGCATCGGCGGAACGCTCGCGGAGGCGCTGCGGTGAGCGGTCGCGGACGCATGCCTCACCGTAAACGCTCGGCAGGCGCTGCGGTGAGCGGTCGCGGACGCATGCCTCATCATAAGGACGCGGCCGCTCACCGCAGCGCCGAGCGAGCGGAAGCGAACGTGGCGGTCATAACGGTCGACAAGCTCGGCAAGCGCTACGCGGGCGCGGCTGCGCCGGCGGTCGCCGACGTGAGCTTTACCGTCGCCGATCGCGAGTTCATGGTGCTGCTCGGGCCTTCCGGCTGCGGCAAGTCGACGGTGCTGCGGATGATCGCGGGGCTCGAGCCGATCAGCTCGGGCACCGTGTCGATCGACGGGCGCGTCGTCAATCAGGTTCCCGCCAAGTCGCGCGACATCGCGATGGTCTTCCAGTCGTACGCGCTCTATCCGCACATGAGCGTCTACGACAATCTGGCGTTCGGCCTTCGCCGGCGCGACGTCGAGCGCGCCGAGATCGCGCGGCGCGTGGAGGCCGCCGCGGCGAAATTGCGATTGACCGAGTTTCTCCAGCGCAAGCCCCACGCGCTTTCCGGCGGGCAGCGGCAGCGCGTGGCGCTCGGCCGCGCGATCGTCCGCAATCCGAAGCTCTTCCTGTTCGACGAGCCGCTGTCGAACCTCGACGCGGCGCTGCGGGTGACGACGCGCAACGAGCTGATCCGGCAACAGCGCGAGATCGGCACGACGTCGATCTACGTCACCCACGATCAGGTCGAGGCGATGACGATGGGCGACCGCGTGTGCATCATGAACGAAGGGAAGGTGGTCCAGATCGGCGCGCCGCTCGACGTCTATCGAAATCCGGCCGACACGTTCGTCGCCCGCTTTCTGGGCAGCCCCCCGATGAACCTGCTGAAGGGCGCCTCGAGGCAAGGGACGGCCGCCTGTTCGCGCTCGTCGGACGCGACGCAGCAGCGCTGCCGATAGGTGCGGAATCGTCGATCGGCGCACACTCGCGATCGCAACGTCATCGTCGGGATACGGCCGGAAGATCTCTACGAATCGGCGCCGCCCGGCGACGCGTCCAGGATCGCGCGGCTTCCCGCGCGCGTGACGGCCGTCGAGCCGCTCGGCGCCGAGACGCTGCTCGTGATGGCGCTCGACGGGATCCGATGACGAGTTGACGGCGCGCATCGGCCGGGAAACCAACCTCCGGAGCGGCGCCCGGCTCGACATTGCGGTGGACACCGATGCGATCCAGCTCTTCGATCCGGGCACGACGAAGGCCATCATTCGGAATCCGATGCAAGAAGGAAAGGAGCGAGCTCGTGACCGCCACCTCTGTCGCAAGACCGCTGCGTGTCGCGCTGGCGGGCGCCGGCATGATCAGCTGGCACCACCTGACCGCGTGGCGCAACGCCGGAGAGCGCGTTCGCGTCGTCGCGATCTGCGACCCCGACGTCGACAAGGCGACGCGGCGCGCAGCGTGAATTCGGCATACCGGGCGTCTACCGCGACGCCGGCGAGATGTTCGCTGCCGAGGCGATCGATGCGCTCGACGTCGCGTCGCCGCGCGAGACGCACGCGACGTGGGTCGAGGCGGCCGCCGCGCGCGGCATCCACGTGCTGTGCCAGAAGCCCATGACGCCGACCTTCGCCGATTCGGAGGCGCTGGCCCGGCGCGTCGAAGGCAAGGCGCGCCTGATGGTGCACGAGAACTGGCGCTTTCGGCCGTGGTATCGCGAGCTCACGCGCTGGCTCGCCGCGGGCGAGCTGGGTACGGTGCTTCTCGCGCGGATGGCGATGATCTCGTCGGGACTCCTCCCCGATGCCGACGGCAAGCGGCCGGCGCTCGAGCGCCAGCCGTTCATGCAGCACGAGGAATGCCTGATGATCGCCGAAGTGCTGATTCATCATCTCGACGTGATGCGCTACCTCTGCGGCGAGCTCACGGTCGTCGGGGCGCGCGCGACGCGAACGCTTGCCGACGTCCGCGGCGAAACGCTGGCGGCGATCTTCATGGAAACCGCAACCGGCGCGCCCGTCGAGGTGTGGGGCACGATGGCGGCGCCCGGCTATCCGGCGCGCCCTCCGGATCAGCTGGAGATCGTCGGCAGCGTGGCGAGCGCGGCGTTCGACGACTGGGAGCTGCGCTTGCTCGGCGAGCGTCCGCGGAGCGAGCGCTATGATCGCGATCGCGGCTATCAGGCGAGCTTCGACGGCGTCATCGCCCATTTCGTCGACTGCCTCGAGACCGGTGCGCCATTCGAAACGGCGCCGAAGGACAATCTCGAGACGTTGCGCCTGGTCGAAGACGCCTACAAGGCTGCCGGTCTTCGTTTCGGTCGCGGCAACGGCTAGGAGCATCGCCATGCCGGCAACGTCGCAGTCGCTGATCGGACAACCGAAAGCGGTGCTCGACACGCCCGCGCTGCTGGTCGATCTCGACATCATGGAAGCGAACATCGCGCGAATCGCGAAGACCTGCCGCGACAACGGCGTCGGCTGGCGGCCGCACACCAAGGCGCACAAGACTCCGGAGATCGCGCAGCTTCAGCTCGCCGCGGGCGCGATCGGCATCGCCTGCGCGAAGCTTGGCGAGGCCGAGGTGATGGCTGCTGCCGGCATTCGCGACATCTTCATCGTCAATCAGATCGTCGGTGCCGAAAAGGTGCGCCGGCTCATCGCCCTCGTCGGTCCTGCGCGGCCGATCGTCGCCGTCGATTGCATCGCGAATCTCGACGAGCTCGCCGGCGCCGCCCACGCCGCAGGGGAAGACGCTCGACGTCGTGATCGAGGTCGACATCGGCATGCACCGGGCCGGCGTCCAGCCCGGCGCGCCGGTCGTCGCGCTGGCCGCGGAAATCGCGCGCCGCCCGGGCTTGCGCTTCGTGGGGGTCGCCGGCTGGGAAAGCCAGGCGACCCGCATCGCCGATCCGGTCGAAAAGGAGCGCACGGTCGTCGAGGCGATCCGCGCGCTCACCGCGAGCGCGCGTGCGTGCGCAGAGGCGGGTCACGACGTCTCGATCGTCAGCTGCGGCGGGACCGGCACGTTTCCGTACTGCGCGCAACAGCCCGGCGTGACCGAGGTGCAGACCGGCGGGGCGATCTTCAGCGACATCCACTACCGCACGCAATTACCACGTGCATTTCCCGTACGCGCTCACCGTGCTCGCCACCGTCACCAGCCGGCCGACGCCGACGCGGATCGTGCTCGACGCCGGCAGGAAGACGATGAGCGACGATGCGGCTCCTCCGCAGCCGCTCGGGATTCGCCGCGGCGAGGGCGATGAAGCTCTCCGCCGAGCACACGACCGTCGAGCTCGAGCTGCCGAGCGAAACGCCGAGGGTAGGTGATCGAATCGAGTTCGTTGTAGGCTATTCGGATACGACCGTCCACCTGCACGAGGAGATGATCGGCGTGCGGAATGGAAGGATCGAGGAAGTCTGGCGAATCGCCGGGCGTGGCAAGATAAAGTGAGCGAAGGAATAGGAGCGAAGGAAACCGATGAGTCTCGATGCCTTTCCGCGTGGCGTGCTCGTTCCGGCGGTGACGCCGTTCCACGCCGATCTCTCCGTCGACGCCGAGCGATTCGTCGACCATTGCCGCTGGCTGCTCGCCGAGGGCGCGAGCGGTCTCGCCGTGTTTGGAACGACGAGCGAAGCCAATGCGCTGTCGATCGCCGAGCGGACCGATCTGCTCGAACGCCTGATCCGAAGCGGCATCCCGGCGAACGTGCTGCTCCCGGGAACGGGATGCTGCGCGCTTCCCGATACGGTCGCGCTCACCCGGCACGCCGTGCAAAACGGCTGCTTCGGCGTGCTGATGCTCCCGCCTTTCTATTACAAGGGCGTGAGCGACGACGGCCTCTTCGCGAGCGTCGCCGAGGTCATCGAGCGCGTCGCCGACGCGCGGCTGCGGATCTATCTGTACCACATCCCGCCGATGGCCGGCGTCGGGTTCTCGCTGCCGCTGATCGAGCGGTTGCTCAAATCCTATCCGGGCGTCGTCGTCGGGATCAAGGACAGCTCCGGCGACTGGAAGTGCACGCAGGCGCTCCTCGAAGCGTTCCCCGGCTTCGAAGTCTTTCCCGGAGCGGAAACCTACCTGCTCGATGCGTTGCGCCTCGGCGGGGCGGGTTGCATCTCGGCGACCGCCAACGTCAACGTCGCGGCGATGGCGAAGCTGATCCGCGAGTACAAGAGCGCCGATGCCGACGCGATGCAACGCGCGCTGACCGCGGTGCGCGCGGCGATCCAGAAATTCCCGCTCGTCCCGGCCAACAAGGCGATCCTCGCGCGGATGCACGACGACGACGGGTGGAACGTCGTGCGCCCGCCGCTCGTCCCGCTCGCCGCCGCCGCGAAGGCGGAGCTCTTCGCCTCGCTCGACGCGCTGCAATTCCACGTCGGCCAGCCGGTGCCCGCTCGATGACGCGCGGGATGCGCCGCGGCCTCACGCACTACGGCGATGCGCAGTTCTCGCTGTTCCTGCGCAAGGCGTTCATCAAGGCGATGGGGTTTTCCGACGACGCGCTCGAGCGCCCGATCGTCGGCATCACCAACACCTACAGCGAGTTCAATCCCTGTCACGCGACGGTTCCGCAGCTCGTCGCGGCGGTGAAGCGGGGCGTGATGCAGGCGGGCGGGCTGCCGATGGAGTTCCCGACGATCTCGATCCACGAGTCGTTCGCGTATCCGACGAGCATGTACCTGCGCAACCTGATGGCGCTCGACACCGAGGAAATGATTCGCGCGCAGCCGGTCGACGCGGTCGTGGCTGATCGGCGGATGCGACAAGACGATCCCCGCGCAGCTGATGGCGATCGCCTCGGCGAATGTCCCGGCGATCGTCGTGCCGACGGGACCGATGCTCACGCGCACGCATCACGGCGAGCGCCTCGGCGCGTGCACCGATTGCCGGCGCTTCTGGGCGAAGTTTCGCGCGGGCGAGATCGATCAGCGCGAGATCGACGCCGTCAACGCGCGCCTCGCGCCGACTGCGGGCACGTGCATGGTGATGGGAACGGCGAGCACGATCGCGTGCATGACCGAAGCGATGGGCATGAGCCTTCCCGGCGCCGCGACCATTCCCGCCGTGCACGCGGAGCGGCTGCGCTCGGCGGAAGCATCGGGAGCGCAGGCGGTGCGTCTCGCGGACTCGGGCCCGAAGCCCGATGCGATTCTGTCCGCGAAGGCGTTCACGAACGCGCTCACCGTGCTGCACGCGATAGGCGGATCGACGAATGCGCTGATCCACGTGACGGCGATCGCCGCGCGCCGCGGCATCCGGATCGATCTCGATCGCTTCGACGCGCTCGGACGCAACGTTCCCGTTCTCGTCGACCTGAAGCCGTCCGGAACGCATTACATGGAGCACCTGCACGAGGCGGGCGGCGTCCCCGCGGTGCTCCGCGAATTGCTGCCGCTCCTTCACCTCGACGTGCCCACGGTCAGCGGCAAGACGCTGGGTGAAGCGATCGAAGCGTCGGAAACGAACCCGGAACAGCAGGTGATCCGTTCGCCCGCGCAGCCGATCTTTCCGTCGGGCGGCATCGCCGTGCTCAGGGGCAACCTCGCCCCGGCGGGCGCGGTGATCAAGCACGCGTCGGCGACGCCCGGCCTGCTCAAGCACACCGGGCGGGCCGTCGTGTTCGACTCGCTCGACGCGCTCGCCGAGCGCATCGACGCGCCGGATCTCGACGTCACGGCGGACGACGTCCTCGTGCTGCGCAACGCCGGGCCGCGCGGCGCGCCCGGAATGCCCGAAGCGGGCTACATCCCGATCCCGAAAAAGCTCGCGCAGCAAGGCGTCAAGGACATGGTCCGCATCTCGGACGCGCGGATGAGCGGCACTGCGTTCGGCACCATCGTGCTGCATATCGCGCCCGAAGCCGCTGTCGGCGGACCGCTCGCGCTCGTCGAGACCGGCGATCGGATCCGTCTCGACGTCGACGAGCGCCGGCTCGATCTTTGTGTCGCGCCCGAGGAGCTCGAGCGCCGCCGCGCGCGATTGATCCTGCCGCAGCCCGACGAGAGCGTGTCGGGCTATCGCCGCCTCTACGTTCGTCACGTGCTGCAGGCCGACGCAGGCTGCGACTTCGACTTCATGGTTGCGGAGAGGCTCGACGAGGCGGCGCCGACGGCGCCTCCGCGCGCGCGTCGAAGTGGACTCCCGCTCGCCGGGGCGCGCTCGAAGCCCTCCGCTCCGGCGCGCTCACGCCGCATCCGGCGCGCTCGGCGCTTCCTGCGGGCGCAGCGCGGCCACGCGCTGGATCGCGAGCACGGCGTCGGCCGGCAGCAGGCGCTCGACGCTCTCCTTCCACGCGCGCGAGCGCTCGTCGAGCGACAGCCGGCCGTCGGCGTCCTCGCCGATGATGCCGGTTTCGATCAGGTTGTCGACGTACGACGCGAACGTCGACCGCTCGTAGAAGTCGGGCGGCGCGAACTCGAAGAGCAGCGAGAGCCGCTGCGTGAACATCTGCATCAGCTCTTCCAGCCGCTTGCGGTGCAGCTGCCCGGAGCCGACCTGGGTGAGCAGCGCGATGGTCAGATAGTTGCGGCGAAGAAGATGGCGCAGCGACCGCGCGAGGAGCTCGAGCCCCGCGTGCTCGGGGCTGTAGCGATCGGCGGCGCGCACCGAAGCGTTCGCCCCGGGCCGCGCAAATCCGAGCTCGACGAAGAGCTCGACGATTGCCTTCGCCGCGATCGCCGCCTCCGCCGCCGAGTGGTGCAGCATCAGCTCCGCGCGCAGGAATGGCTGCGCCGTTTCGGCGAACGCGGCGACGCCGTCCGCAGCGACTTCGCGCGTGCCGGCGAGAAGGCTCGCGATCAGCGCGGGCAGCGCGTACGCGTGCAGCACGTTGTTCCGGAGGTAGTTGAGCGTCGCGATCGCGTCGTCGGGCACCTTGATGATGTCCCCGAGCGGATGCGCGACGCGCGCGGCGAAGCCGAGCTTGACCGCCTCGGCGATCACCGCGGCAGGCTCGGTCGCGACCAGCACGGTGTCCGCCGCGTATCGGCAGCGCGAGCCGATCGCATCGAGCCACTCGATCTGCTGGACGAGCGCGCGCTCGTCGAGCGCGTAGCGCGGGCTCCCGACGATCGCCATCGCAAAAACGTTGATCGGATTCACGACGACGGCGGCGTTGATGCGCCGAGCCATTTCGTCGGCGAGCGCCGGCGTGAGGCGCCGCGCGGCATCGCGGCGCTCGTCGCCGCGCAGCGCGTGCCAGTCGGGCATTTGCGCGTCGAGGAAGCGGTCGAGGTCGAGCGGCGAGCCGAAGTTGACATGCACGCTGCCGTAGTCGTGCTTGAGCCGGCGCACGACGCCGGCGAGCTCGCCGAGCGACTCGCCGCGCTTCGGCTGCCCCTCGAGCTCGGCGACGAGCGTTCGTCCTTCGAGCAGCTTTTCGTAGCTGAAATACACCGGCACCAGCAGCAGCGGGCGCGGATGCTCGCGGATGAAGCTCTCGACGGTCATGCCGAGGAGGCCGCTCTTCGGCGACAGCGTCCGTCCGCTGCGGCTGCGGCCACCCTCGATGAAATACGCGATCGGGAAGCCCTTCGCGAGCATCGCGTGCAGATACTCGCGGAACACTGCCGCGTACAGCGGCTCGCCCTTGAAGCTGCGGCGCAGGAAGAATGCGCCGCCGCGGCGGAGGATCGGCCCGACGACAGGGATGTTCAGGTTGTCGCCGGCGGCGATGTGGGGCGGCGCGAGGCCCTGCGCGTTGACGAAGTACGACAACAGCAGGTAATCGATGTGGCTGCGATGATTGGGAAGGTAGACGAGCCCTTTGCCGGGGCGACGGCGGCGAGCTCCTTGCCGTGATGGACGACGACCTCGTCGTAGAGGCGGTTCCAGAGCTGCCGGAGCACGAGCTCGCCGGCGCGAACGACGGGATAGCTGAAGTCCGACGCGATCTCCCAGGCGAACTTCCGCGCGCGTGCGCGAGCCTCGCCAACGCCGATTCCCAGGCGCCGGGCTTCGTCGGCGATCGCCTGCTGCAGCGCCGCGGACGCGATCATCGCTTCGACGAGGTTGTACCGGTGCGACAGGTCGGGGCCTATCGCCGCCTCGCGCATCCGCCGGAAGTGAAAGCGCAGAAAGCGGTTCGCCTTGCGCGCTGCCGTCGCTGCATCGGGCGCACCGGCCAGGACACGGGCGAGCGAGATGTTCGCGTCGAAGCTCACGCGCGTCTGCCGGCCGTGGATCAGAATGATCAGCAGCTGACGCAGCGGCCCCACGCTCGCCCACGCGTCGGCGAAGAGCGCCTGGATCAGCGAGTCCTGCGATTCGGGCTTGCGTCCCCAGAGCACCGTCACGGGCACGAGCTGCACGTCGAGCCGCGGGTCCTGCAGGAGCGCCACGCTCATCTGCTCGAGCGCCGCCGACGGCTCGGCGGTGCGCGCGCTCAGAGGGTTGCGGTTGAGGATCACCGAGAAGACGGCGCGATCGACGCCCGCGAACGCCGGTCCGAGCGGCTTCAACGGCGAAGGCAGGCCCATCCGCGCGGTCTCCTCGGCGAGCACCAGCAGGCTGGACAGATGCCGATCCTCGAGCACATAGCAGACCGGCCTGCGCGGATCGATGCCGAGCGCATCGCGACGCTCGGGGCTGACCTTCGTGCGGATGACGAGATAGAGCAGGCGTCGCAGCAGCGCGACGACGATCTTTCCCGGACGGAGCTCCCAGCGTCGGGTCATGGGCGCGCGCTGCTCAGACGGCCGCGCCGATATTCGCGAATCGGTTCATGACTCCCCGGCGAATGTGACGGCGATGTTACAGGCTGGACCCCGGCGCGACGCCGCATTCTGCGCCGCGCCGAGGGCTGCGGACAGGCGATCCGCGAAACGCTTCGTCGCGGCTGCGGTGCGTTGGCGCCGGGTTTCCCCGTTTCGTCGCTTGCGTCTTGAGGGTGTCACGCGGCCTGCCTAGGATGCAGCCTCAGAGCAAGGGACGCAGGGGCGGGCAAACCGAAAGCCCGATGAATCCGAACCACCCTCCCGCTGCATCCAACGACCGAGCAGCCCGAAACCGTCGAGGAGCAACGCCATGAACCGCTACGTGATCACAGTGCCGAGAACGACTTTCATCGTCGCAGCGCTCGCCCTGACGGCGCTGACGCTTGGCGCGTCGATTGCTCCGGCCCGGGTGGACTCCCCGGCGCCTGCGACCGCGACGGTGGCGGATGCACGCGCCCAGGAGACGACCGCAACCGAGGTCGCAATCGTCCCGGCGCGCATCGAAGTCGTCGGCCTGCGGGAGCCGCAGACGGTGTTCACGGCAGTCAGGCAATTCCTGACGCGGAAGCCTCAGTCGACCTGATTCAACCGGCTTTCCCCCGCAATCGCCCGGCTCCCCCCAGACCGGGCGGTTGCAACCCAGGGCCGGGCGCTACTCGCGTCCGGCCCTTTCCTTTGTTGCAACGGGCTATTGCGTGGGCGGCGCCTGGTCTTTCGACACGCTAGCGTCGGCCGCCGTCGACGCCTTGAGCCATTTCCCACGCCGTGTCGGCGACGAGCCGCGCACGGCTGCCCTGTTCCACGGCGTTGCTGCTGGCCGCGTTGCCCTGCAGCGCGCGAGCGAGTACGCCGTGCAGGATGGCGGCGATCCGGAACATGTTGAAGATGAGGTAGATTTCCCAGTCGGGGATCGCCGAGCGTCCCGTTCGCCGGCAATACATCGCGATGTATTCCTCTTCGGTGGGAATGCCGAGCGAGGGCAGGTCGAATCCCTTCAAGCCTCGGAACTGCTGCGGTCTGAGCCGCCACGCCATCACCTGATACGCGAAATCCGACAGCGGGTGGCCGAGCGTGGAAAGCTCCCAGTCGAGCACCGCGAGCACGCGCGGCTCGCTCGGATGGAATATCACGTTGTCGATCCGGTAGTCGCCGTGGACGATCGCCGTCTCGTCGCTCGGCGGCACGTGCCGCGGCAGCCATTCGATCAGCCGGTCCATCGACGGGATCCGATCGCGCTCCCGCGGACTGGTACTGGCGCGACCAGCGCGCGACCTGGCGCTCGACGTAGTTGCCCGGCTTGCCGTAGTCGGCGAGACCGACCGCTTCCACGTCGACCTGGTGCAACGCCGCGATCACGCGATTCAGCTCGTCGTAATGCGCGGCGCGCTCCGCGGGCGTCATCCCGGGCAGCGTCGGGTCCCACAGCACGCGCCCCTCGACGTATTCCATCACGTAGAACGGCGTGCCGATCACGGAAGCGTCATCGCACAGCGCGTACATTTTCGGAACGGGAACGCCGGTGCCGGCGAGCGCCGTCATCACGCGGAATTCGCGGTCGACGGCGTGAGCCGAGGGCAGCAGGGGACCCGGAGGCTTGCGCCGGAGCACATAGCGGCGATCCCCGGCCGCGACGCGGTAAGTCGGATTCGATTGCCCGCCCTGGAACTGCTCCACCGTCGACCTCGCCCGCAAACGGGGCGACGTGCTTGCGCAGCCAGGCGGCGAGCGCGGCCGTGTCGACGGGGTGAACGGCGGCGACGAGCGTTGCGCCCGGATTCGCTGCCGCGCCCACGCTGGTTGCCCGAATCAAACCACCGAGCAACCGCCGTCGACGACGAGCGCGTGGCCGGTGATGTGGCGCGAGGCTTCGGAGGCGAGGAAGACGACGCTGCCCTTGAGGTCCTCGTCGCCGCCCAGCCGCGCGAGCGGCGTCATCGTGAGCACGCTGCGGTCGATGCGCTCGAGCGTCACCTTCGTCATCTTCGACGGAAAGAATCCCGGGCAGATCGCGTTGACGTTGATGTTGTACCGGCCCCACTCGGCGGCGAGCGTGCGCGTCATCGCGATGAGCGCGCCCTTGCTCGTGTTGTAGGCGACCGTGTGCATCTCCCACTCGGGCGGATTGCCGAGGAAGCCCTGCGATCGACGCGATGTTGACGATCTTCCCGCTGCGCCGCGGGATCATCGATCGCCTGGCGACCTCGCGCAGCAGGAAGAACGCCGCGTCGACGTTCAGGTCGAGCACCTTGCGCCAGCCTTCCGTCGGGTAGTCCTCGGCCGGCGCCGCCCAGTTGGTGCCCGCGTTGTTCACGACGACGTCGATCTGCTTCCAGGCTCCGAGCACCGCGTCGACGGCGCTCGCGATCGACGCGGCGTCGGAGAGATCGCCCGCGACCGTCAGGCACTCGATGCCGTCCGCTTCGAGTTGCGCGCGCGCGGCGTCGAGCTCGTCCTGCTTCCGCGCCGTGAGCGCGACGCGCGCGCCCATCTCGCCCAGCGCCGCTGCCATCTGCAGGCCGATGCCGCGCGAGCCGCCGGTGACGAGCGCGATCTTGCCGCTCAAGTCGAGGAGGTTTCGTACGCCCATTTGGATTCCGATCGGTCGACCAAGCGTCAGAGCACTTCGAAGAGTCCCGCGGCGCCCATGCCGCCGCCCACGCACATCGTGACGACGACGTAGCGAACCCCTCGTCGCTTCCCTTCGACGAGCGCGTGCCCGACCAGACGCGATCCCGTCATTCCGTAGGGATGACCGATCGCAATCGCGCCGCCGTCGACGTTGAACGAGTCCGGGTCGATGCGCAGCCAGTCGCGGCAGTAGAGCGCCTGGCACGCGAACGCTTCGTTCAGCTCCCACAAGCCGATGTCGCCGATCGCGAGGCCATGCTGCGCCAGGAGCCTCGGCACCGCGTAGATCGGGCCGATGCCCATTTCCTCGGGCGCGTTGCCGACGACGGTCATCCCGCGGTAGAGGCCAAGCGGCGCGAGTCCGCGCCGCTCGGCGAGCTTCGCCTCCATCAGCACGCACGCCGACGCGCCGTCGGAGAGCTGGCTCGCGTTGCCGGCGGTCACCGTGCCGCCGTCGATCACCGGCGCGAGCGCCTGGAGGCTTGCGAGCGTCGTCTCGGGACGGTTGCCTTCGTCCTTGGCGAGCGTCACTTCGCGGTGGGAGACCGCCTTCGTCTCCTTGTCGACGATCGCCATCGTTGCCGCGATCGGGACGATCTCCGCGTCGAAGCGCCCGTCCGCCTGCGCGCGTGCCGTGCGCTGCTGCGAGGAGAGCGCGTACGCGTCCTGCGCCTCCCGGCTGATCGCGTACTTTCGCGCGACGAATTCGGCCGTCTGCAGCATCGGCATGTACGCGTGCGCGGCGTGCTTCGTCACGTTCGGGTCCCTCTCGGAGCCGACCCACTCGATATAGCGGCTCTGCACCGCGGAGATGTTCTCCTGGCCGCCGGCGACGACCACGTCCATGCCGTCGATGGCGATCTGCTTGGCGGCCGCTGCGATCGCGGTGAGGCCGCTCGCGCACTGGCGGTCGATCGTCTGCGCGCCGGCCGTGACCGGAATGCCCGCGGCGATCGCCGCGTTGCGCGCGACGTTGAGCCCGGCCGTTCCGGCGTTCAGCACCGAGCCGATGACGACGTCCTCGATCTCGCTGCCGTCGATTCCCGCGCGCTCGACCGCGTGCCGGATCGCGTGGCCGAGGAGCGTCGGCGACTTGATGTTGTTGAGCGCGCCGCGAAACGCGCGTCCGATCGGCGTTCGCGCGGTCGATACGATGACGGCCTCTCTCATGACGAATGCCCCTTGCGTTCGCCCGGGCGTGACGCCGCGGGCCTTGGCACGCGAAAGGCAAGCGCCATCTCGAACGCGGCCCGGGTGAACCCGAGCACGGCGGCGAACTCCGCGTCGGAGAGCCGGCGCGCCGCGTCGCTCGCGCGGTAGAGGTTGGCGAACTCGCGCTCGCGCCCCGCCTGCAGCGCGAGACGGCCGATTCCCAGCGCTTCGAGCGTCTTCCAGATGCCGGGATTGTACGAGCGCGTGAAGCGCATCACGAACGAGATCGGATCGTTGCGCCCCAGCACCGACGCGAGACGCAGGATGATCTCGAACGGAAGCGCGATCTTGCCGTTCTCGACGAGCTCGAGCAGCGCCGGGTCCTTGAGGTCGATCGCCTTGCCGAGCTCGCCGATGCTCATGCCGGCGGCCTCGCGCGTGCGCCTGAGCACCGCGCCCGCCTTCTCGAGCGCGCGCCGCTGCCCGGGCCGAGGCAGCATCATCCTCGCGGCGCCCATCGTGACGTCGGCGGCCGCGCCGGCGATTCCCAGCGCCGAATCGGTCCACGAGCGCATCTGCTGCGCGACATCGACCAGCGAGGACGCTGTCTTCGTCGGCGCCACGGACTTCTTGCTCGCGGGTTTCCGGGACGTGGCCATCCGTCGCTTCTCCGGTTCGGGAGGTCGCGCTCCCGCGTGCAGGTCGTCGCTTGACGATCCGAACGTCGCAGACCGGCGCGTAGTGTATCGTCGCCATTGTGCCGGCGTCCACCCGGCGGCCGGGATCCGATGCTTTCGAACACTGCGACAGCGGCGACGATGAGTGCGACACCCGACGAGCACGATGCCGCGCTCGCGTCGATGCGCAACGCGTTCGAGCGCATGCGCGCCGTCTCGCGGCGCGATGCCTGTCCGGATCAGGCCGTGCGCGCGGACCGGCTCGCGCGTCTTGCGGCCATGACGCGGCGGCACGCTCAGGACATCATCGACGCGGCCTCGGCGGATTTCGGCAACCGCTCGGCGCACGAGACGCTGATCGCCGACCTGCTCGCCGTCGACGAGTCGATCCGCCACGCGCGCCGCCACCTGCGTCGCTGGATGAGCCCGAAGCGCATCCCGACCGACATCAAGTATCGGCCCGGATACAACCGGCTGATCCCGCAGCCGCTCGGCGTCGTCGGCGTCGTCGCGCCGTGGAACTATCCGTATCAGCTGTCGATGCTGCCCGCGGTCGCGGCGCTCGCCGCCGGCAATCGCGTGATGATCAAGCCGTCGGAGGTCACCCCGCGAACGGCCGAGCTCATGGCGCGGATCGTCGGCGAAACGTTCGGCGACGACGAGGTTGCCGTCTTTCCCGGCGACGCCGCGACGGGCAGGGCGTTCGTCGAGCTGCCGTTCGATCACCTGTTCTTCACCGGCTCGACGGCGGTCGGCCGGATGGTCGCGCAGGCGGCCGCGAAGAACCTGACGCCGGTGACGCTCGAGCTCGGCGGCAAGTCGCCGGTCATCGTCGACGCCGGCAGCGATTTCGCGAAGATCATGCCGATGATCGCCATCGGCAAGCTCTTCAACGCGGGGCAGACGTGCATCGCGCCCGATTACGCGCTGGTCCCCCGAGCGCGCATCGACGAATTCGTCGCCGCGATGCAGCGCGCCGTGGCGAAGCTCTATCCGACGCTTGCCGGCAATCGCGACTACTCGAGCATCGTCAGCGACCGGCACTATGCGCGTCTCGCCGCGCTCATCGAAGATGCGCGCGCTTCCGGCGCCAGGATCGTCGAGGTCAATCCCGCGGGCGAGAAGCTCGATCCCGCGGCGCGCAAGATCGCGCCGACGCTCGTCCTCGATGCTCGCGAAGACGCGCGCATCATGCGCGAGGAGATCTTCGGGCCGTTGTTGCCGGTCGTCGGCTACGACGGCGTCGACGACGCGATCCGCTACGTCAACGAGCGCGCGCGCCCGCTCGCGCTGTACTGGTTCGGCGACAGCCGCCGGAACCGCGACCGCGTGTTGCACGGCACGCTCGCGGGCGGCGTCACCGTGAACGGATGCCTCACGCATTTCGCGCAGGAGTCGCAGCCCTTCGGCGGCGTCGGCGAGAGCGGCTACGGCACCTATCACGGCGAGCACGGCTTCCGCACGTTCAGCAAGGAGAAGCCGGTCTATTACCAGAGCCGCCTGGGACTGTTGCCGATGCTGCTGCCGCCCTACGGCAAGCGGCTCGACGCGGTGCTCGGCTGGTTCAAGCAGGGAGGCGCGCGATGAACTTCGAATACACGCCGAAAGTCCGCGAGCTCGAAGCGCGCCTGAAGGCGTTCATGGACGCGCACGTCTATCCGAACGAGCGCCGCTACCGCGACGAGGTGGCGGCGAATCGCGCGCGCGGGAATCCCTGGATTCCGACGATCGTCGTCGAGGAGCTCAAGGAAAGGGCGCGCGCGGAGCGGATTGTGGAATCTCTTTCTGCCGGATTCCGAACGCGGGGCCGGTCTCACGAACCTCGAATACGCGCCGCTCGCCGAGATCATGGGCCGCGTGACGTGGGCGCCGGAGGTGTTCAATTGCAACGCGCCGGACACCGGCAACATGGAGACGATCGAGCGCTACGGGACCGACGAGCAGAAGCGGCAATGGCTCGAGCCGCTGCTCGAAGGCAGCATCCGGTCGGCGTTCCTGATGACCGAGCCCGCGGTCGCTTCGTCGGATGCCACCAACATCGAGGCGAGGTTCGCGCGCGACGGCGACGACTACGTGATCAACGGCCGCAAGTGGTGGTCGTCCGGCGCCGGCGATCCGCGTTGCGCGCTCTACATCGTCATGGGCAAGACCGATCCGGGCGCACCGAAGCACCGCCAGCAATCGATGCTGCTCGTGCCTGCGGCAGCCCCCGGAATCCGCGTGGTGAGGCCGCTCACCGTGCTCGGCGCCGACGATGCGCCGCACGGACACATGGAGATCGACCTCGTCGACGTGCGCGTGCCGCTGTCGAGCGTGCTCAAGGGCGAGGGGTGCGGGTTCGAGATCGCGCAGGGGCGCCTGGGTCCGGGCCGCATCCACCACTGCATGCGGCTCGTCGGCCTCGCCGAGCGCGCGCTCGAAATGATGGTGCGGCGTCTGTCGTCGCGCGTCGCGTTCGGAGCCGAGATCGCGCGGCAGACCGTCTGGCAGGAGCGGATCGCCGAGTCGCGCTGCATGATCGAGCAGGCGCGCCTTCTCGTGCTCAAGGCCGCCTGGTTGATGGACACCTCCGGCAACAAGGTCGCGCGCAAGGAGATCGCGATGATCAAGGTCGTCGCGCCGAACGTCGCGTGCAAGGTGATCGATTGGGCGATCCAGGCGTACGGCGGCGCGGGCGTCAACGACGATTTCCTCGCCGGCGCGTACCGCAGCGCGCGCAGCCTGCGCCTCGCCGACGGTCCCGACGAAGTCCATCGCAACGCGATCGCGAAGATGGAGTTGCGCGAAGCCCATGCAGCGCGCGGATGACGTATTCGACTATGTGATCGTCGGCGCCGGTTCCGCGGGCTGCGTGCTTGCGGCGCGGCTCTCCGAGGATCCGGGCGTGACCGTCTGCCTGCTCGAGGCGGGGCGGCGCGATTCGAGCCCGCTCATCCGCATTCCGCTCGGCATCGCGGCGCTCGTGCCGCGCCGCATTCACAACTGGGCGTTCGAGACGGTGCCGCAAGCGGGGCTTTGCGGCCGCCGCGGCTATCAGCCTCGCGGCAAGACGCTCGGCGGCAGCAGCGCGATCAACGCGATGGTCTACATCCGCGGGCCATCGCAGCGATTACGACGGGTGGGCGGCGCTCGGCAACGCCGGGTGGTCGTACGCCGAAGTGCTGCCGTATTTCCTTCGCTCCGAAAACAACGAGCGCCTCTCCGATCGCTATCATGCGCAGGGCGGCCCTCTGAACGTCGCCGATCCGCGCTCGCCGAGCGCGTTCATCGAGCTGTGGCTCGCCGCCGCCGAAGAGCAGGGATTCGCGCGCACCCGCGATTTCAACGGCGCCGAGCAGGAAGGGAGTCGGCCTCTATCAGCTGACGCAGAAGAACGGCGAGCGCTGCAGCGCCGCGGCAGCCTTCCTGACGCCGAACCTCGGCCGTCCCAATCTCCTGGTGCGAACGAGCTCGTGCGCGACGCGCGTCGTGTTCGACGGCACGCGTGCGGCGGGCGTCGAGTATCGGCGCGGCGGCACGGTGCACGAGGTGCGCGCGCGGCGCGAGGTGATCCTGTCCGCCGGCGCGTTTCAATCGCCGCAACTGCTGCTGCTCTCGGGGATCGGCGATGCGGCCGAGCTCGCGCGCGATGGGCATCGCGCCGGTCGCTGCACGTGCCGGGCGTCGGCCGCAATCTGCGCGATCACGTCGATTTCGTGATCGCGTATCAGTCGCGCCGCAAGGACCTGATCGGCTTCATGCCCGGCGACATCGTCGGCGCGCTCCGGAGCTCGCTCCGCTATCGCCGCGAGCGTCGCGGGATCTTCACGTCGAACATCGCGGAGGCGGGCGGCTTCGTCAAGTCGCTGCCGGGTCTCGAGGCTCCCGACCTGCAACTGCATTTCTGCATCGGGATCCTCGAGAGCCATGGCCGCAAGCTGCACGCGAGCCGCGGCTTCTCGAGTCACGTGTGCGTGTTGCGGCCGAAGAGCGCAGGGCGCGTCACGCTGCAAAGCGCCGATCCCTTCGCGGCGCCGTCGATCGATCCGGCGCTATTTCGCGGACCCGGAAGACCTGGAGACCATGGTGCGCGGCTTCAGGATCTCGCGTGGCATCATGGAGTCGCCGGTGCTCGCGCCGTATCGCGGCAAGGAGCTGTTCACGGCCGGCGTGCGCACCGACGCCGAGATTCGCGACGTCCTGCGCCGGCGCTCCGACACGATCTACCATCCGGTCGGCACGTGCCGGATGGGCGTCGACGACGATGCCGGTGGTCGATCCGCAGCTGCGCGTGCGCGGCATCACCGGCTTGCGCGTCGTCGATGCGTCGGTGATGCCGACGCTGATCGGCGGAAACACCAACGCGCCGACGATCATGATCGGCGAAAAGGCGTGCGACCTGATCCGCGGCATCGCCGCGCCTGCGCCGCTGCGCGAGCCCGCGCCGGATCGCGCGATCGCCGACGCCGTTCCCGCCGAGCCGCAATGAAGGCGATGCGCTGTCACGCGTTCGGTCCGGTCGGCCATCTCGCGCTCGAGGACGTCGCCTCTCCGGTGCCGGGGCCGCGCCAGGCGGTGGTCACGTCAAGGCGGCGGGCGTGAATTTTCCCGATACGCTGATCGTCCAGGGCAAGTACCAGATCAAGCCCGAATTGCCGTTTACGCCGGGCGCGGAATTCGCGGGGATCGTGAAGGCGGTCGGCGAAGGCGTGTCCAGCGTGAAGCCGGGCGATGCGGTGCTCGGCGTCGGGGTGACCGGCGGGTTCGCCGAAGAGGCGTTGATCGACGCGGCAAACCTCGTTCCGCTGCCCGCGGGCGCCGACTTCGAGGTCGCGGCGGCGCTGACGATGGCGTACGGCACGTCGCTGCACGCGCTCAAGGATCGCGCACGCCTCGCGCCGGGCGAAACGCTGCTCGTGCTTGGCGCGGGCGGCGGCGTGGGCCTCGCGGCGGTCGAGATCGGCAAGCTGCTTGGCGCAACGGTCATTGCCGCCGCATCGACCGATGCGAAGCTCACTGTGTGCCGGGCTCGCGGCGCGGACGCCGCGATCAACTACGACCGCGAGGATTTGAAGGAGCGCGTCCGCGCGCTGACCGGCGGCCGCGGCGCGGACGTCATCTACGATCCGGTCGGAGGCCCGTACACGGCGGCGGCGTCGCGCAGCGTCGCGTGGAACGGGCGCTATCTCGTCGTCGGCTTCGCCGCAGGCGAGATACCGAGCGTTCCCGCTCAACCTGCCGCTGCTCAAGGGTTACTCGATCGTCGGCGTGCACTGGGGCGGATTCGTGCAGCGCGAGCCGGACGCGAACGCGGCCAACATGAAGCAATTGATGGACTGGGTCGCCACCGGCAAGCTCGCGCCGCTCGTCTCGGCGCGCTACCCGCTGTCGCAGGCCGTCGATGCGCTGTTCGCGATGATGCGCCGCGAGGTCGCCGGCAAGATCGTGCTGATCCCCTGACTAGAGCAGCGTCGAGTAGCCGCCGTCGAGCGGGATCGCGGCGCCGGTGAGGAAATCGGACGCGTGACTCGCCAGAAACACGGCGATCCCGGCGAAGTCGTCGATGTCGCCCCAGCGCCCGGCGGGCGTGCCCGCGAGGACGCGCTCGTCGAGGCCCGGGATGTCCTTGCGTGCGCGCCGGGTGAGGTCGGTGTCGACCCATCCGGGCAGCACCGCGTTGACCTGGATGTTGTCCGGCGCCCACGCCACCGCCAGCGATTTCGTCAGCTGCACGATGCCGCCCTTGCTCGCGCCATAGACGGGTGCGAACGACGCGCCGAAGATCGACAGCATCGAGCCGACGTTGACGATCTTGCCGCGACCGGCGCGCTTCAGCTGCGGATAGGCGCTGCGCGAGCAAAGGAATGCGCTCGTCAGGTTGGTGTCGAGCACCGTGTGCCACTCGTCGAGCGCGAGCTCGTGCGCCGGCTTGCGGATGTTGGTCCCCGCGTTGTTCACCAGGATGTCGAGGCGGCCGCATCGCGCGACCGTCTCGGCGATCATCGCGGCGACCGAAGTCTCGTCGGTCACATCCACCTTGACGGCGATCGACTCCGCTCCGAGCGCCTGCAGCTCGCGCACGGCGGCGCGCGACTTCTCCTCGTTGCGCGCGGCGACGACCACGCGTGCGCCGGCCTTGGCGAGGCCGCGGGCCATGCCCAGGCCGATCCCCCCATTGCCGCCGGTCACGACGGCGACCTTGCCCTGCAGATCGAAAGGCGCAGCGCTCGAAGGCACCGCTACTCCTTGCCCTGGTTGACCCGATCGGCGAGAGCTTGTTGCCTGCAGCCCGTACTTGGCCGCGATCTGGTCGTACGTGCCGTTCTTCTGCAGCCGGTCGAGCGCGTCCTTCACCGCGTCGCGCAGCTGCGGCTCGGTCTTCGGCGACCGGGATGCCCGATGAGCGACTTCGGTGAACGGCGTGCCGAGCACCACGTAGGTGTTGGGCTCCATGCTTCTGGAAATAGGGCAGCGTCTCGCTGCCCTGCACGCCGGCGTCGAGGCGGCCGCGATTTGAGCTGCGTGCGCGCGTCGACCGAGCCTTCGGTGCCGACGACGGCGATCGCCGGCTTGCCCTTTGGCGACGCAGTTCTGCTTGCTCCACTCCTCCATCTGCGCGGGCCAGTTCGTGCTGCGGCTCGCGCCGACCTTCTTGCCGCACAGATCCGTCGAGCGTCTTGATCTCGCCGCATTGCGCCTGCGACGTGTAGAACTGCGCGCCGGACTTCAGGTAGTCGACGAAATCGACCGCTTCGCGCCGCGCCGGCAGGTCGCTCATCCCGGCCATCACGATGTCGACGCGCCCCGTACTGCAGCGAGCTGATCATCTGCGCGAACGCGGTTTCCTGCCATTCGATCTTGACGCCCAGCTCCTTGGCGATCGCCTCGCCGAGCTCGATGTCGAAACCCATCAGCTGGTTGGTCGCGGGATCCTTGTACGAGATCGGCGGATAGTTGGGCTGCGTCGCGGCGACGATCTTGCCGGCCTTCTTGATCCGGTCGGGCAGCGTCCTGCGCGGCGGCGGCGGCCGCGAAGGCGGCGACGAGCCAGCGCGGCAGCGCAGCGTTGGAGTGTCTTCATGCGAGTTCTCCTGGTTTCGATTCATCGTCGAATGAAGGTCGTCAGGATAGCACCGCGGCGATGAATTCCCGGGTGCGCGGATGCTGCGGGTCGACCAGCACCTCGCTGCGGCGGGCCGGATCTCGACGATGCGCGCCGTGGTCCATGAACACGACGCGGTTGGCGACCTCGCGGGCGAAGCCGAGCTCGTGCGTGACGACGATCATCGTCATGCCCGACCGGGCGAGGTCGCGCATCACCTGCAGCACCTCGCCGACGAGCTCGGGATCGAGCGCCGAGGTCGGCTCGTCGAACAGCATCAGCTTCGGCTGCATCGCGAGCGCGCGCGCGATGGCGACGCGCTGCTGCTGGCCGCCGGAGAGCTCGGTCGGATAGGCGTTGCGCTTGTCGGCGAGGCCGACGCGCTCGAGCAGCGCCATCGCCTCGTCGATCGCCTCGCGCGCGCGGACGCCGCTGCACGGTGACCGGGCCCTCGATGATGTTCTGGAGCGCGGTCAGGTGCGGGAACAGGTTGAAGCGCTGGAACACCATGCCGCTGTCGCAGCCGCTGCCGCGCGAGCTCGCGGTCCGACAGCTCGTGCAGCGCGTCGCCCTCGCTGCCGGAAGCCGATCAGCTCGCCGTCGACCCAGATCGCGCCGTCGTCGGCGCGCTCGAGCTGGTTGATGCAGCGCAGGAACGTGCTCTTGCCGGAGCCGGAAGGGCCGACGATGCAGAGCACCTCGCCTGCGGCCAGCTCGAGCGAGACGCCGTGCGAGCGCCGTGAAGCTGCCGAAGCGCTTGCGACGTCGGCGGCGACGACCATCGGGCGTCCATCGGCACGCTCACGCCCGCGCCTCCGCCGCGCGTCCTGGCTGCGCGCGGCTGCCGCGCTGGCCGCGCGCGAAGTGCCGCTCGAGGAAGTACTGGCCGATCGACAGCACCGACACGACGGCGAGATACCAGATCGCCGCGACGATCAGGAGCTCCATCACGCGCGCGTTGGCGTAGTAGATCGTCTGCGCGTTGCGCAGGATCTCCGCATACTGGATGACGCTCGCCACCGAGGTGAGCTTGACCATGCTGATCACCTCGTTGCCGACCGGCGGGATGATCACGCGCATCGCCTGCGGCAGCACGATCCGGCGCAGCAGCGTGAGCCGCGTCATGCCGATCGCCTTCGCGGCCTCGGTCTGACCCGACGTCGACCGACAGGATGCCGGCGCGCACGACCTCGGCCGTGTACGCGCCCTGGTTGATGCCGAGGCCCGAGGAGCGTCGCGACGAACGGCGTGATCACGTCGACGGTGCGCACTTCGAACAGCCCGGGAATGCCGAGCGTCGGAAAGATCAGCGCGAGGTTGAACCACAGCAGCAGCTGCAGCAGCAGCGGCGTGCCGCGGAAGAACCAGATGTAGAACTGCGCGACGCCGTAGAGCACCGGATTGGGCGACATCGCCATCACCGCGAACAGCACGCCGAGCACGATGCCGAGCGCCATCGCGCAGATGGTCATGATGATCGTGTTGACGAGGCCCGGCGAGGATCGCCTTCGCGGTGAAGAACTGGCCGACGACGCTTCCACGCGATCTGCCCGTGGGCGAACGCGTTGCACCAGGAACGCGAACGCGACGAGGATCAGCGATCGCGGCGAGCCAGCGGCCGTAGAAGACGCGGCGCACGAGCTTCAGGTGCGCGATCGAGTACGCGTCCGCGGATTCGACCTCGGGAAGCGGGACGCTCGGTCATCGACGAGCGCTCAACCGCGCGGGCCGGCGTAGGACGCCGCCCAGCGGCGCTGCGCGTCGAGCCTCGTCGCCAGGCGATCGAGCTGCTCGCGAACGCGCGCGGGCGCCGTGCCGCCGTAGCCGATGCGCGCGGCGACGGCGGCCTCGGGCGTCAGGCAGCGACTTGATCTCCGGCGTCAACCGGCGATCGACGGCGACGAGGTCGGCGTCGCCGATCTCGGCGAGGCCGATGCCCAGCTCCTCGCAGCGCTTGACGAGCGCGCCGGTGATCTCGTGCGCCGTCGGCGAAGGGAACGCCGCGCCTCGCGAGCCAATCGGCAACCTCGGTGGCCAGCGTGAACCCGGCGACCGACTGCGCGCGCGAGCTCTTCGCGTCCGCACGCGCATCGTGCGCACCAGCCCGGCCATCGCGGGCAGCACCACGGCGAGCGCGTCGACCGCCTCGAACGCCGCGTGCTTGTCCTCGGCGAGGTCGCGGTTGTACGAGAACGGCAGCGCCTTCAGCGCGACCAGCATCGTCGTCGAGCGAGCCGATGAGACGCGACGAGCGGCCGCGCGTGAGCTCGGCGATGTCCGGGTTCTTCTTCTGCGGCATGATCGAGCTGCCGGTCGTGAACGCGTCGTCGAGCTCGACGAACGCGAACTGCCGCGACGACCACAGCACGATCTCCTCGGCGAGCCGCGACAGGTCGACGCCGAGCATCGCGGTGACGAACAGGAACTCGGCGACGTGGTCGCGCGCGCCCACGGCGTCGATCGAGTTTTCGCAGGGCGCGTCGTAACCCGAGCTCGCCGGCGGTGAGCTCCGGGTGAACGGCGATCGCCGAGCCGGCGAGCGCCGCGGCGCCGAGCGGCGAGCGCGCGTGCGCGGCGGTCCCAGTCGATCATCCGGTCGGCGTCGCGCGCGAACGCCTGCGCGTGCGCGAGCAGCAGGTGGCCGAACACGATCGGCTGCGCCGGCTGCAGATGCGTGAATCCGGGCGCGAGCGTGTCGACGTGCTGCGCGGCCTGCGCGGTCAGCGCGTCCTGCAGCGCGAGCAACGCCGCCACGATGTCGCGCGCGACCGCCCGCAGATACAGGCGCAGGTTGTTCGCCGCCTGGTCGTTGCGCGAGCGGCCCGCGCGCAGCTTCCCGCCGAGCGGCCCGAGCCGCTCGACGAGCACGCGCTCGAGAAACGTGTGGACGTCCTCGTCGCCGCGCCGCCGGGATCGAGCGCGCCGGCGGCGAACTCGCGGCGCATCGCGTCGAGCGCAGCGACGATCGTCGCGCATTCGGCGTCGGTCAGCAGTCCCGCGCGCTCGAGCTCGCGCGCGTGCGCCTGCGACGACACGAGATCGTACGGCGTGAGCCGATAGTGCGACGGCGGCGAGCTGCGAAAGCCGCATCAGCGCCGGATCGGGGGGCGAGCGGAAGCGCGCGCCCCAGAGCTTGGTATCGCTCACGCCCGTGCGCCTGCGCGCTTGGGGTTGGCCGCGACGAGGCACAGCTCGGTGAAGAGCATCTGCGCGCCGACGTGCGCGGTGTTGGTCGTCGCGTCGTACTGCGGCGCGACTTCGACGACGTCGCCGCCGACGATGTCGAGGCCCGCCAGGCCGCGCAGGATCGCCAGCGCTTCGCGCGGCGTGAGCCCGCCGATTTCCGGCGTGCCCGTGCCGGGCGCGAAGGCCGGGTCGATCCCGTCGACGTCGAACGTCACGTAGGTCGGGCCGTCGCCGACGACTGCGCGGGCCTTGGCGACGACCGCCGCGGTGCCCATCTCCGCGACCTCCTCCGCGTGCAGCACGGTCATTCCCGATTCGTACGAGAACTCCCACAGGTACTCGGCGCCGCCGCGGATGCCGATCTGGATCGAGCGCTCGGGATCGAGCACGCCGGCGAGCACGGCCTGGCGGAACGGCCCGCCGTGATGGAACTTGGACCCTTCGTACTCGCCGGCGGAATCGCAGTGCGCATCGATGTGCACCATGCCGACCGGCCGATCGCGGCCCAGCGCCTTCATGATCGGATAGGTGATCGAGTGGTCGCCGCCGACGGCGAGCGGGATGACGTTCGCGGCGCGCAGCCTGTCGAAGAACGCCTCGATGTCGGCGATGCACTGGTCGAGCGAGAAGCGGCTCGTCATCGGCACGTCGCCGATGTCGGCGACCTTGAGCATGCCCATCGGCGCAATCTTCAGCGCGTGCTCGTAGGGGCCGATGCGCTCGACCGCGCGCACCGCGCGCGGACCGAGGCGCGCGCCGGCGCGATTGGTGACGCCGAGATCCATCGGCACGCCGACCAGCGCGACGTCGATGTCGCCGAACTCGCGCGCGCTTCCGGCGGCGGCCGGATCGGGAGTGAGCATCGGCGCCGCGAGAAACGTCGCGACGCCGGCGAACGGCCACTTGCGCTTGTCCGGGATCGACGAAGGCCTGCGCGGCAACCGCCGCGAACGCGGGATCGAAGATGTCTCCGCCCTTCGCATCCGCGTACTTGCGGCGCAGCGCTTCGAGGCGGTCCGGATCCATTCGAGCGATGCCCTGCGCGGCGCTCAGGGCGCCGGATGCGCGGGGTGCGGCGCGATATCGCGCACGAGATCGGCGCGAAACGGCGCCAGCGCGGTCACCATCTGCGCGAATATCCTGGGCGTCGCCGCAATCACCTGGCCGCCGTGCAGAAAATCGCCCTCGCCGGTGAGGTCGCCTATCAGTCCGCCGGCTTCCTGGATCAGCACGCTGCCCGCTGCGACATCCCATGGATTGAGGCCGACCTCCCAGAATCCGTCGTAGAAGCCCGCGGCGACGTACGCGAGGTCGAGCGCGGCGGCGCCCGGGCGTCGCAGTCCCGCGGTGTGCTCGACCATCGTCTTCATCATCTTGAGGTAGGTGTCGAGATAGCGGCCGTCGCGAAACGGAAATCCGGTCCCGATGAGGCAATCGCGCAAGTGCTGCCGCTTGGAAACGCGGATCCGGCGGTCGTTGAGAAACGCGCCGCGGCCGCGCGTTGCGGTGAAGAGGTCGTTGCGGATCGGATCGTAGACGACGCCCTGCGTGATCTGCCCGCGCTGCGACAGCGCGATCGACACGCAGTACTGCGGAAAGCCGTGGAGGAAGTTCGTCGTCCCGTCGAGGGGATCGATGATCCACACGTTCTCCGCGGCGGCGTTCGCTCCTTTGGCCGTGCCTTCCTCTGCTAGAATCGCGTGGTCCGGATAGCTCCCGAGCAGGATCTCGACGATGGCCCGCTCGGCTTCGCGGTCCACCTCGCTCACGAAATCCTTCGGCCCTTTCGACGTGACGGTGAGCAGGTCGAGCTCGCGGGCGCCGCGGTTGATGATGTTGCCGGCCCGGCGAGCTGCCTTCACCGCGATCGTGAGCATCGGATGCATGGTCGGATTGTCGCGTGTCGTCCGGCGAGCGAGCCGCAGACGTGCGAAGCACAAAGAACAAGGGCAACCATTGTAACCGTTGGCGGCGACGCCCGTCGCGTGAGGCGCCGCCCGCGGACCCGCGATGCCGAATCATCTCGATCGCCTCTCTGCCGTGCGGATCGTGCTCGTCGCGACGAGCCACCCGGGAAACATCGGCGCTGCCGCGCGCGCCATGCACACGATGGGTCTCTCGCGCCTCGTGCTCGTCGATCCGCGGCGCTTTCCCGATGCCGAGGCCGTTGCGCTGGCGTCGGGCGCGACGGCGATCCTCGACGCCGCGCGGGTGGTGGCCACGCTCGAAGAGGCGCTTGCCGGCTCCGTCCTCACCGTCGGCCTTTCGGGCCGTCCGCGCGAATTTGCCGGCCGCGTGCTTGCGCTGCGCGACGCCGCGGCCGAGTCGATCGCGCACGCCGGGCACGGCGACGTCGCGCTGGTCTTCGGCACCGAGATGTCGGGGCTGTCGAACGATGAGCTCGCGCGCTGCGCCGTGATCGCTACGATTCCGGCGAATCCCGGCTACGCGTCGCTCAATCTCGCCGCCGCCGTGCAGGTCGCCGCGTACGAGCTGCGTCAGGCGGCGAGCGACGGCGCCGTCTGGCGCGCGCCTCGATTCGAGCCCGCGTCGTTCGACGAGATCGAGGAGCTCTACGCGCACGGCACGCGCACGCTCGCCGACATGCGATTCCTCGATCCCCGGATGCCGCGGCGCCTGCTTCCACGGCTGCGGCGGCTCTTCGCGCGCGCAGGGCTCGAAAAGGAAGAGGTCAGCATCCTGCGTGGAATACTCGCGCGCATCGATCAGATACTGCGCCGATGAAACGCGGCTTCGTGTCCGGGCGCGACACGGCGGCGACACCGGTCGTCTCCGATGCCGCGCACGTGTGCGCGAACTGCGGCGCAAGCGCGCCCGATCGCTTCTGTCCCGAGTGCGGTCAGGACACGCGCGATCGCCTGCCCACCTTCGCGCAATTCATGCGCGAGGCGACCGGCCGCTACCTGGCGTTCGACGGCAAGCTGTGGAAGACGCTCTTTCCGCTGCTCTTTCGCCCCGGGTTCCTCACGCGCGCGTACCTCGCCGGCAAGCGCAAGCGCTTCATCGGTCCCGCGCGCCTGTTCCTCGTCTCGAGCCTCGTGCTGTTCGCGGTTCTGCGCTTCGCCGCGGAATCGATGGACATCCTGGAGCTCGACCACGCGATACAGACCGACGCGAGCGAGTCTGCCGGCAACGCAAGGCGGGCAGCGAAGGGCAAATCGAAGGAAGCGAAAGGAGACGTCGTCGTAATCGACGAGGATCTCAACTTCAGTGCGGGGGACCTGGATCTGCCGGAGTCGGTGGGAGGCCCGCTCAAGAAGCGGATCGACCGCTTCAACAGGCTGCCGCGCGACCAGAAGATCGAGCAGGTTCTCGCCGGCGCGACACGGTACGGGCCGTACGCGATGTTCGTGCTGCTTCCCGCGTTCGCCGCGCTGCTCAAGATCGCGTATCTCGGGCGCCGCCGCCGCTATCCGGGGCGCCCGCGACTCTACGGCGAGCACCTGGTGTTCGCTGCGCACAATCACGCGTTCCTGTTCGTCGTGTGCATCCTCCTCTTCACCGTTCCGGTCAGTCTCGTCCGCGACCTGGCCTCCATCTGGATAGCGGTCTACTTCGCGTGGTCGATGCACGCGGTCTACGGCGGCTCGTGGCTCGGCATCGGCGTGCGCGGGTTCGCGCTGCTCATCGTCTACTCCGTGCTTTTTGCGATCGTCACCGTCGGACTCCTGGTCGCGGCGATCCTGCTCCGCTGAAGCGCGGCTGCGCAAAAGTTGAGCGCTTCAGTCGGAAATGCGAAAATGCGCCGCATGTTCGATCGAATGCGTGAAGACATCGCGGTTGTTTTCGACCGCGATCCCGCCGCCCGGACGAAGTGGGAGGTGCTGACCTGCTACCCGGGCCTGCACGCGCTCGTCTGGCACCGCGCCGTGCCGAACCGGCTATGGCGTTCCGGATTCCGCTGGCTCGCGCGATGGCTCGCCCATTGGGGACGCTGGCTGACCGGAATCGAGATCCATCCCGGCGCGACGATCGGGCGGCGGGTGTTCATCGACCACGGCATGGGTGTGGTGATCGGCGAGACCGCGGAGATCGGCGACGACTGCACGCTCTATCACGGCGTCACGCTCGGCGGAACTTCGTGGAACGCCGGCAAGCGCCATCCGACGCTCGGCAGGGGAGTCGTCATCGGCGCCGGCGCGAAGATACTCGGCCCGATCCTCGTGGGAGACGGCGCGAAGATCGGCTCCAACGCGGTCGTCGTTCGCGACGTCCCGGCGGCGCCACGGCGGTGGGCATTCCTGCGCGCATCCTCGTCGATCACGATGCCCGCCGGCGCGAGGATCATGCGGTGAAGATGGGCTTCTCGGCGTACGCGATCTCCGCCGACATGAACGATCCGATGGTTCAGGCGATCCATCGCCTGATCGATCACGCGGCAACGACCGACGCGCAGCTGCAGGGCCTGATCGAGGAGCTTCGGCGCAGCGGCGTCGAATGCAGCGACGCGAAGGCCGTCGCCGAAGGGTTCGACCCGCAGCGGTTGAACGAAATGCTCGACTGACGGGCGGCGCGATTACGCGCGCGGCTTCACGCGCTGCGCGCACTCCGTCGCGCGCTCTCGCGCCTCGGAGATGTTCGAGCCGGTGGCGAGCGCGACGCCCATCCGTCGCTTCTTGTAGGCCTCGGGCTTGCCGAAGAGCCGAAGATCCGATTCCGGCACCGCCAGCGCGTGCGCGATGTTGTCGTATCGGATTCCGCGCCCGTCGATGCCGCCGTAGATGACCGCCGAAGCGCCCGGCGCGCGCAGCCGCACGTCGACCGGCAGTCCGAGGATCGCGCGCGCGTGAAGCTCGAACTCGCTCTGCGCCTGCGTCGCCATCGTGACCATTCCCGTGTCGTGCGGACGCGGGCTCACTTCGGAGAACCACACGTCGTCGCCTTTGACGAAGAGCTCGACGCCGAACACGCCGCGACCGCCGAGCTCGTCGGTGATCCGCAGCGCGATGTGCCGCGCCGCCGCGAGCGCGGCCGCCGACATCGGCTGCGGCTGCCACGATTCGACGTAGTGGCCGTTGACCTGCTTGTGGCCGATGGGCTCGCAGAACTGGGTCTGCACGTCGCCGTTCGCGTCGTTGGCGCGAACGGTCAGCAGCGTGATCTCGTAGTCGAAGTCGATGAAGCCCTCGACGATCACGCGTCCGCCGCGAACGCGGCTGGTGCTCTCGGCGTATTGCCACGCTGCCGCGACGTCGGCCTTCGAGCGCACGACCGACTGGCCCTTGCCCGACGACGACATCACCGGCTTGACCACGCACGGATAGCCGATGCCGGCCGTCGTTTCGATGGCCTCCTCGAGCGCGTCGGCGTCGTCGGCGAACCGGTAAGGCGACGTCGGAAGCCCGAGCTCCTCGGCTGCCAGGCGACGAATGCCCTCGCGATTCATCGTGAGCCGCACGGCGCGCGCCGTCGGAACGACATGGGCGAGACCGTCGCGCTCGACGTCCGCGAGCGCATCGGTCGCGAGGGCTTCGATCTCGGGAACGACGAGCTGCGGCCGCTCCTGCTCGATCAGCCGGCGAAGCGCCGCCGGATCGGTCATCGCGATCACATGTGCGCGATGCGCAACCTGATGACCGGGCGCGTTTGCGTAACGGTCGACGGCGACCACTTCGACGCCCAGGCGCTGCAACGCGATGATGACTTCCTTTCCGAGCTCGCCGCTGCCGAGCAGCATGACCTTGGTCGAGCAGGCCGAGCAGGGCGTTCCGATGTGGGTGGCGAGCGGCTTGTGTCCGTCGGGCATGGGCGGTTTCGGCGGGAAGAGATGGACTGATTCTACCCCGCCTTCAGCACGATATTGTGCGCTGCACAACAATTAATTGCAGTCCTACTGCAAGTTATTGTTTTATATGGATATTTTATTCAACGGCTGTCGACCGCTGGCGTCGCCGTGACGTCAGCGGCGCGGCCTTGGGGCCGCGTGGACGGTCGGCGCGGCTGAGCGGCGCGCTGAGTAGACGGGCTGCCCACCGAGGCGTGGCGGCTCGCCGGCGCCCTCGTCGGCAAGCGTGAAATCGATCTTGGTCGCCTCGAGGTCCACGCGCGCCACGCTGACGCGGACGCGACCCGCGAGCTGGAAGATGCGGCCGCTGCGCTCGCCGATCAGCGCGTGCCGCGTGGGCTCGAAGTGGAAGTAGTCGCGCCCGAGCTCCGTCACGTGGACGAGGCCGTCGATGTTGAGGCCGTCGAGCGTGACGAAAATGCCGAAGCTCGTGACGCCGCTGATCGTGCCGTCGAAGGTCTCGCCGACGCGATCGCGCATGAAATAGCACTTGAGCCAGTTCTCGACGTCGCGCGTCGCGTCGTCGGCGCGACGCTCGGTGAGCGAGCAGTGGACGCCGAGCTCGGCCCACGACGCGCCCGACGGCTTGTATTCCCTGTTGGCGAGCACCGCCTTGATCGACCGATGGACGAGAAGATCGGGATAGCGCCGGATCGGCGAGGTGAAGTGCGCGTACGCCTCGTAGGAGAGCCCGAAATGGCCGACGTTGTCGGGGCGGTACCGCGCCTGCTGCAGCGAGCGCAGCAGCACCGTCTGCAGCAGCGCGTAGTCGGGCCGATCCTTGATCCGCAGCAGCAGCTGCGCGTAGTGCGGACGCGGTCGGGTCGTCGCCGCCGGGAAGCGAAAGCGCGCAGCTCGCGAGGAAATCGCGGAGCGCGGCGAGCTTCTCCGGCGTGGGCCCCTCGTGGACGCGATAGAGCGTCGGATGCTTGTGCTGCTCGAGGTATTCGGCGGTGCAGACGTTCGCCGCGAGCATGCATTCCTCGATCAGCCTGTGCGCGTCGTTGCGAACGACCGGGACGATCCGCACGATCTTGCCGCTCACGTCGAACTCGAGCTCCATCTCGACGCTGTCGAAGTCGATCGCGCCGCGCGCTTCGCGCGCTCGCTTGAGCGCGTGGAAAAGCGCGTAGAGATCGGTGAGGTGCCGCAGCAGCGGCTTCGCCGTCGCGCGGCGCGCTCTTCGGGTCCGACAGCCAGTTCCAGACCTGCGTGTAGGTGAGCCGCGCGCGCGAGTGCATCACCGCGGGATAGAACGCGTGCTTGCCGATGACCCCTTCGGCCGAGATCGCCATCTCGCACACCATGCAGAGCCGGTCGACCTTGGGCTTGAGCGAGCAGAGCTCGTTCGAGAGCGCCTCGGGCAGCATCGGGATCACGCGGCGCGGGAAGTAGACCGACGTTCCCCGCTCGCGCGCGTCGCGATCGAGCGCGTCGCCGTCTTTCACGTAGTGCGAGACGTCGGCGATCGCGACGATCAGCCGGAAGCCGTCGCCGACGCGCTCGCAGTAGACCGCGTCGTCGAAATCCTTCGCGGTCTCGCCGTCGATGGTGACGAGCGGCAGCGACGTGACGTCGATGCGGCCCGCGCGATCGCGGTCGGTGACCTCCGCGGGAAGCTTGCCGGCCTGCTTGCGCGCGGCGAGCGAGAACTCGTGCGGTAGATCGTGCTTGCGCAGCGCGATCTCGATCTCCATGCCGGGATCGGTGTAGCCGCCGAGGACTTCGACGACGCGCGCGATCGCCTCGCGTTGCGGCGAAGGCTGCTCGACGATCTCGACGACGACGACGTCGCCCGCTTTCGCGCCGCCGCGCTCGTCCTCCGGGATGAGCAGGTCCTGATTGATGCGCCGGTTCTCGGCCACGACGAAGCCGATGCCGCGCTCCTCGTGCAGCCGTCCGACGACGGTGCGGTTTGCGCGCACGAGAACGTCGACGATCTCGCCTTCCGGCCGGCCGCGCCGATCGGTGCCGGTGCGACGTCCCGTCGCGCGGTCGCCGTGGAGAACCTTGTGCATCTCGCTCGGCCGCAGGAACAGGTCCGCGCCGCCGTCGTCGGGGACGAGAAATCCGAACCCGTCGGGGTGACCCTGCACGGTTCCCGCGACGAGGTCGAGCTTGGCGACGACGCACAGCTCGCCTTTGCGGTTCACCAGCAGCTGACCGTCGCGCTCCATCGCGGCGATGCGGCCGAAGAAGGCGTCGCGCGCGCGCTTGTCGACGACCATTGCGCGGGCGAGCTCGGAGGGCGGCAGCGGGACCCCGGCGTGCTTCAGCGCGTCGAGGATCGCGTCGCGCGACGGCAGCAGATCGGGATCGATGTCGCCGCGCGCACGGGATCCGCGCTCGGTCGCAGGCTTCGCAGCGAGCGCTCCGGTGCGGCGCGTCACGCGCGCATTCTGCCGCGCGACAACGAGGTCCTCAGGCGCGGATCCGGTCGCTTTGGCGCGCGCGCGCGCGCGTGCGGCCGGCTTCGTCGACGGCGTCGATTTGGACTTCGGAGACTTGGAGGTGGCGCGCTTCTTTGACAAGAAATGGTCCGAAAAGTAAAATTACAGGTTGCAGTGATCCCTCGCCCAGGTGGCGGAATTGGTAGACGCACTAGGTTCAGGTCCTAGCGGTGGCGACACTGTGGGGGTTCGAGTCCCTTCCTGGGCACCAGTCAGTATCCAACGAAGTCCGAAGAAGTCCAAATGCTCTGCGTGAGCCCGCAAAATTGCGGGCTTCTTTTTTACCCATGTCAACCATCTACTTCCTGAGCCCGCCCGACACGGAGCCTTCGGGCGGCATCAAGTATCTCTACCGACAAGCGGATATTCTCAATCGCCGAGGCTACAGTGCTGCGGTCATCCACGACAGACCGGGCTTTCGCCATACGTGGTTCGAGAACCGCACGCGTGTCGTCTGCACGCAGGACACGCCGATCGCTGCGGACGATATCCTGGTCTTTCCCGAAGTTTTCGGCCCGCAGGTGTCCACGTTCGCTCGGGGCGTCCGCAAGGTCGTGTTCAACCAGGGCTGCTACCGGACCTTCTCGCTTTACGGGTTGGCCGGGGACAAATCCGCTCCTTCGTACCTTGATCCCGATATCGTTGCGGTCATCGTCGCCTCCGACAATTCCGAGCGATACATGCGCCACGCATTTCCGTCGAAGCGTCTGCTGCGGATTACCCTCGGAATTGACGCGACGCTCTTCTCGTATCAGCCGGAGAAGAAGCGCAGCCTCGCGTTCATGCCACGGCGCCTGCCCGACGACGTCGCCAGTGTGATCAACATCCTCAGGTTTCGCGGCGTTCTCGACGATGTCGAGCTCACGCCGATCGACAAGATGAGCGAGGCCCAGGTCGCAGCGGCGATGAAGGAGTCGCTGATCTTCCTGAGCTTCAGTTCGCGCGAAGGCTTCGGGCTGCCGCCGGCCGAGGCGATGGCCTGCGGATGCATCGTCATCGGCTACACCGGCGGCGGCGGCGACGAGTACTTCCTCCCCGAGTGGAGCTACCCGGTGCCGGACGGCGATATCGTGACGTTTGCGCGCACGGTCGAGGAGGTCCTCGCCGACCATTCGCGAGGCGCTGCGCATCTCGCCGAAAAGCGGCGGCGGGCCTCGCAATTCATACTCGAGCAATATTCGGTCGAGCGCGAGGAGGCGAGCTGCCTCGCGGCGTGGCGCGAGATTGCCGGCGAGCCCCGTGCCGGTGCGCCTGCGAACGCCGCGAGCGGCCTCGTCTGGGAATCGCAGGCGCCGATTCGATGGCAGATCGGCGCGCGGAAATCGTGAAGGTGGCTTCCCCGCGTCTCGCGAATACGCGCGCGAGACGGGCTGCACTGGGTCATGCGACGCGCCGTATCGGGCTCCGCATTGCGGGCCGGGTGGCCTTCGGGTACGGTTGACTCCGATCCCGTTCGAGCCCCAAGGCACGCCATGGCGCAGAGCATCCAGGACTTCCACGACGACCCGCGCAACGACGCGATTCGCATCTACGTCAACGGCGCGTTGAAGCCGCGCGCCGAGGCGCTCGTGTCGGTGTTCGACAGCGGCTTCGTGCTCGGCGACGGCGTGTGGGAGGGCTTGCGCGTGCATCGCGGGCATCCGGCGTTCCTCGACGCGCATCTCGACCGCCTGTTCGAAGGCGCGAAGGCGATCGCGCTCGACGTCGGTCTCGATCGCCGGCAGCTCGCGCGCGCGATCTACGAGACGCTCGCCGCGAACGGGATGACCGACGGCGTGCACATGCGGCTGATGGTGACGCGCGGCGTCAAGCGCACGCCGTACCAGGACCCGCGCGCGACGATCGGCGCCGCGACGATCGTGATCATTCCCGAGTACAAGACGCCGAAGCCGGAAACGCTCGCTCGCGGGCTCACGCTGTTCACCGTCCATGTGCGGCGCGGCTTCCCCGACGTCCAGGACCCCAAGCTCAACTCCCACAGCAAGCTCAATTGCATCACCGCGTGCATCCAGGCGACGGCGGCGGGCGCCGACGAAGCGCTGATGCTCGATCCGCACGGGTTCGTCGCGACGTGCAACTCGACGCACTTCTTCATCGTGCGCAAAGGCGAGGTGTGGACGTCGACCGGCGACTACTGCCTCGGCGGCATCACGCGCGCGAACGTGCTCGAGCCTGTGCCGCGACGCAGGGAATCGTCGCGCGCGAGCGCAACTTCAGCCTCACCGACGTGTACGGCGCCGACGAAGCCTTCGTCACCGGCACGTTCGCCGGCATCGCGCCGGTGACGGTCGATCGACGGCCGCGAGATCTCGCGCGGCCGCGGGCCGATGGTCGAGCGGATGCAGCAGCTTTATCTGCGAGCTCGTCGAGCGCGACGTCGCGGCGCAGGACGACGAGTGCTCTGAATGAGCGAGCGGCGATGAGCGAGCCGCTGCGCATCGCGATGTGGAGCGGGCCGCGCAACATCTCGACGGCGATGATGCGCGCCTGGGAGAATCGCGGCGATTGCGCGGTGACGCGACGAGCCGCTGTACGCGGCGTTCCTCGCCGCCACGGGAATCGATCATCCCGGCTCGCGACGAGGTGATCGCCGCCGGCGAGACCGACGTGCGCAAGGTCGTCGCCTCGCTGCTCGGCCCGGTGCCCGGCGGCAAGCCGATCTGGTACCAGAAGCACATGGCGCACCACCTGCTGCCGGCCACGCCGCGCGAGTGGATCCCGGCGCTCACGAACCTGCTGCTGATCCGCGATCCGGCGGAGGTCGTCTCGTCGTACATCAAGAGCCGCGCCAACGTCACGCCCGAGGACATCGGCCTCCCGCAGCAGACGGACCTGTACGACGCGATCGCTGCCGCAACCGGCACGCCGCCGCCCGTCATCGACGCCGGCGACTTCCTGCGCGCGCCCGAAGCGTATCTGCGCGCGGTGTGCGCGATTGCTCGGCATCGAGTTCACCGCGCGCATGCTCGAATGGCCGGCGGGGCGCCGCGCGAGCGACGGCGTCTGGGCGAAGCACTGGTACGCGGCGGTCGAAGCGTCGACGGGATTCGAGCCGTGGCGCCCGCGGGAGGTGAAGCTCGACGGACCCGCCGCTCGCGTCGTCGAAGTGTGCCTGCCGCACTACCGGCGGCTGCACGCCGTGCGCATGGTCGTCTGACGCAAATAGGCTGCGCGGCCCGATAGCTTTGTCGTGTCCGCGCTCGCCCGCTCGCTGTACGTCTATGTACTTCTCGAGGCTCACTGCGGGCCTTCCGCCGCGAACCCACTCGCCGGGATCCTGCGACAGCTTCTAGCGTCCGAGTCGCTTGCCTGAGCGCGTCGGGCCGCAGCGTGTCGTAGACCTCGAACGGCTGGTGGATCCACGGGCTGTCGGCGAGGTAGTCGACGTAGAAGTCGGGCTTCACCGTCGAGCACGCCTTCCACCAGAGCACCGCCGTCTTGCACGACTGGATGACCGGCCAGCGCGCCGGAAGCGCCTTCGCCACCGCCTCGAGCGTGTGGCCCGAATCCACCATGTCGTCGACGAGGAGCACGCGATCGCCCAGGCGCGGCGAGGTCATCGTCATGTGCTCGGCGATCACCAGCTCGCCGCGCACCGTTCCGCCTTCCGCGGCGTACGAGTGCGTCGACAGGATCGCGAGCGGCGTGTCGAAGATCCGCGACAGCACGTCGCCGACGCGCATCCCGCCGCGCGCGATGCAGATGATCTGGTTGAACGCGTAGCCCGACTCGTGGACGATCAGCGCGAGCCGCTCGACGAGGGCGTTGTATTGCTCCCAGGTGACCACAAGGCTCGCCATCCGATGTCCCCGGTGCGCGTCTCGCGCGGGTTGCTGCTCAGTGGAACGGGTGATGGAGCAGGATGGTCTCGGCGCGATCCGGACCCGTCGACACCATCGCGATCGGCACCGACGGTGAGCGTCTCGATCCGCTCGAGGTACGCGCGCGCGTTGCGCGGCAACGCCTCGATCGTCCGCGCGCCCACCGTGCTCTCGCTCCATCCCGGCAGCGTCTCGTAGCGCGGGACGCATTCGGCGACCGCGTCGGCGCCCGACGGCAGCAACGCAACCGGATTCCCGTTCACCGTGTAGCCGGTGCAGATCCGGATCTCGCGCATCCCGTCGAGCACGTCGAGCTTGGTGATGCAGACGCCGTCGACGCCGTTCAGCTGGAACGAGCGCGCGAGCGCCGGAATGTCGAGCCAGCCGCAGCGGCGCGGGCGTCCGGTCACCGAGCCGAATTCGTTGCCGCGCTTGGCGAGCCCCGCGCCGACGTCGTCGGTGAGCTCGGTGGGGAAGGGACCGGTGCCCACGCGCGTCGTGTACGCCTTGACGATGCCGAGCACGTAGTCGAGAAATTCGGGCCCGACGCCCGCGCCCGGCGCCGCGGCGCCCGCGAGGCAGTTCGACGAGGTGACGTACGGATACGTGCCGTGATCGATGTCGAGGAGCGCGCCCTGCGCGCCTTCGAACAGCAGCGACTGCCCGCTCGCGCGCGCCGATCTGCAGCAGCGCGGCGACGTCGGCCACCATCGGCTCGAGCTCCGCGGCGAGCGCGAGCGTGTCGTCGCGCGTCTTCGCGAACGGCACGGGGTCGCGCTTGAAATATTTCGTCAGCACGAAGTTGTGGAACTCGAGCACCGGCTCGAGCTTCGCGGCGAAGCGCTCGGGATAGAAGAGGTCCTGCACGCGGATCGCGCGGCGCGCGATCTTGTCTTCGTACGCCGGCCCGATGCCGCGGCCTGTCGTGCCGATCTTCGCGTCGCCCATCGCGCCCTCGCGCGCCTGGTCGAGGGCGACGTGGTACGGAAGGACCAGCGGGCACGCCGGCGAGAGCTTCAGCCGCGGACGCACCTCGACGCCGGCGCCTTCGAGCTCGCCGATCTCCTGCAGCAGCGCCGACGGCGAGACGACGACGCCGTTGCCGATGTAGACCGAGACGCCGGGCCGCAGGATTCCGGAGGGAATGAGCCGCAGCACGGTCTTCTTGCCGCCGATGACGAGCGTGTGGCCCGCATTGTGCCCGCCCTGGAAGCGCACGACGCCGTCGGCGTGCTCGGTCAGCCAGTCGACGACCTTGCCTTTGCCTTCATCGCCCCACTGGGTGCCGATGACGACGACGTTCTTGCCCATCAGGAGGCCCCCGTTTCGCGGGCGACGATGCCGGCGAGCTGTCGCAGGTCCAGCGTGAAACCGGTGGCGGGCCGTGCGCGCCCGAACGCCTTGCCGATGCCGTCGTAGCGGCCGCCGCGGCCGATCGAGTTCGGCTCGCCGGCGGTGAACACCGAGAAGATCGTGCCGCTGTGGTAATGATAACCGGTGAGGTCGGCAAGATCGATGTGCGACGCGTCGACCTTCGGCGCCGCGGACTGCGCGAGCGCCGAGAGCGCGGAGAGCGCGTTGCGGATCGCCGGCGTGTCGGGAAGGCGCGCCGCAGCGGCGGCCAGCACCTCATCGGCGGGCCCGTAGAGCTTCGGCAGCGCGGTGAGCGCGTCGCGCCACGCGGCAGGCAGCTTCGCGGTGAGCTCGGCGACGGCGGGCGCGTCCTTCGCGCGAAGCGCGGTGAAGAGCTCGGTGTCCTCGGTGCCGCCGATTCCCGCGCCGGCGGCGAGCGCCCGATACACGCCGACGTGCCCGAGGTCGAGATGCAGTCCGCGCACACCCGCCGTGCGCGAGCGCCGAGAGGATCAGGCTGAGCACCTCGACGTCGCCGGCGATGGCGGGCTCGCCGAAGAGCTCGGCGCCGATCTGCACGACCTCGCGCGTCTTCGCGCTCGTCCCCGGCACCGCGCGCAGCACGCTGCCGGCGTAGCAGAGCCTCGTGACGCCGGTCTCGTTCAGCAGGTGCGCGTCGATTCGCGCGACCTGCGGCGTCATGTCCGCGCGCACGCCGAGCATTCGTCCCGACAGCGGATCGACGACCTTGAACGTCTGCAGCTCGAGATCGCGGCCGGTGCCGGTCAGCAGCGAGTCGAGATGCTCGACGAGCGGAGGCTGGACCAGGCGGTAGCCGTTCGCCCGGAAGTGATCGAGCAGCGCCCGGCGCAGCGCCTCGATCCGCTCGGCTTCGGCCGGCAGAACGTCCTCGACGTATTCGGGAAGGATCCAGCTACGCATGGCGGACGAGCCAGAAGCCGACGAGGCCGACGACGATCGACGCGAGACCGATGAACCGGAGCTGCCCGTCGCTCATCGCGATCAGCTTCGCGAAGCTGTCGCGCCACAGCCGCGGCGCGACCAGCGGCAGCAGCCCTTCGAGCACGAGAACCAGCGCGAGGGCCGCCCACAGAGAATCCGGCACGCCATTCCCCTTGCGCGTCGAAGCGACGTGGCGCTACTTCGGCGCTTTCGCACCGGCGCCGCCCTGGTTCTTCAGATAGCGGAAGAACTCGGACCCCGGATCGAGCACCATCACGTCGCTCTTGTTGCGGAACGTCGCCTTGTACGCCTCGAGGCTGCGATAGAACGCGTAGAACTCGGGGTTGGCGCCGTACGCCTGCGCGTAGATCGCCGAGGCCTTCGCGTCGCCGTCGCCCTTCGTCTTCTGCGCCGTCTTGTACGCGTCGGCGAGGATCACGACACGCTGGCGGTCGGCGTCGGCGCGGATCTTTTCCGATTCCGCCTGGCCGAACGAGCGCAGCTCGTTGGCCACGCGCCGGCGCTCCGATTCCATTCTCGCGTACACCGGGCCGGTCACGTCGGGCGGCAGCTCGACGCGCCGGAGCCTCACGTCGACGATCTCGACGCCGATCGTCTTCGCGTCGGCATCGGCCTTCGTCCGCGTCGTCGTCATGATCTTGTCGCGCTCGGTCGAGATCGCCTCGTGCACCGAGCGCTTGTTGAATTCTTCCGCGAGGTTCGCCCGCACCGTTTGCGACAGCCGGCGCCGCGCGACCTCCTCGTCGCCCTGGACGCTGATGTAGTACTGCTTGACGTCGGTGATCCGCCACAGCACGAAGAAGTCGACGAGCAGCGGCTTCTTCTCGGACGTGGTGATCCGGTCGGGCTCCGGATTCTCGAGCAGCAGGATCCGCTTGTCGTAGAACTTCACGTTCTGCAGCAGCGGGACCTTCGCGTAGAGGCCGGCGTTGGGGAGCGTCTCGACGATCTCGCCCAGCTGGAACTTGATCGCGTACTGCCGCTGGTCGACGGTGTACAGCGACTGCGACGCGACGAGAAGGACCGCGACGAGCAGAGCGAGCAGCGGAATCGTGAGCTTCATCGCGACTCCGTCCCGCGCTCGCGGGCGCGCAGCGCTTCGCGCGAGCGGCCGGGGTCGAGTTGAACGGCGGGTTCGGGCGGCGGCGGCGTGGACTGTCGCGCCGCCGACGGATCGCCGGTGGCCGCGCCCGGCGCTCCCGGCGCCCCGCTCTGCTGGATCAGCTTGTCGAGCGGCAGGTAGAGGAGGCTGCTGCTGCCGGCCTTCTGGTCGACGAGCACCTTGCTCGAATTGCCGACGATCGTCTGCATCATGTCGAGGTACATCCGCTCGCGCGTGACGGCGGGCGCTTTCGCGTACTCGATCTGGATCTGCCGGAAGCGCGACGCGTCGCCTTCGGCGCGCTGGATCACCTCGGCCTGGTAGCCGTTCGCTTCCTCGATCAGCCGCGCCGCGTTGCCGCGCGCGCGCGGCACGACGTCGTTCGCGTAGGCCTGGCCTTCGTTGCGGAACCGCTCGCGGTCCTGGCCGGCCTTCACCGCGTCGTCGAACGCCGCCTGCACCTTGTCGGGCGGCTGCACGCTCTGCAGCGTGACCTTCTGCACGTAGACGCCGGTCTGGTAGCGGTCGAGCATCTCCTGCATCAGCTTTTCCGCCGACTTCGCGATCTGCTCGCGCCCCTCGTAGAGCACGAAGTCCATCTTCGCCTTGCCGACGACTTCGCCCATCGCCGTCTGCGCGACGAACTGGACGATCAGGTCGGGCTTGCGCACGTTGAAGACGTTCGCTTCGGCGTTCTTGATGTTGTACTGAACGGCGAACTGGATGTCGATGATGTTCTCGTCGTCGGTCAACATCAGCGCTTCGTTGTCCTTCTTGTTCTTCGGCGTGTTGCGATAGCCGACCTCGACGGTGCGCACCTGCGAGAAGTCGACGAGCTCCTTCTCCTCGATCGGGTAGGGCAGGTGCCAGCGCGCGCCGGGCTGCGTGGTCTCCGTGTACTTGCCGAAGCGGGTGACGACGCCGCGGCGGCCTTCGTCGACGATGTAGAAGCCGCTCGCGAGCCAGACGACGAGCACGAGCGCGATCAGGATGCCCGCGCCGGAGAGCGGCAGCATCGGGCGGCCGCCGCCGTCGCCACCGCCGCCCGTTCCCGAGTCGTCGCCGGAGGCGCCCTTGCGGCGGAAGACTTCGTTCAGGCGACGGTTGACGTTGCGCCAGATCTCGTCGAGATCGGGCGGCCCGCCGGAGGAACCGCGCTTGCCCCACTGGGGATCGTTCAGCGACATGGCGAAGGGCTAGCGGGCTGCCAGGATCGGGAAAGCGTCGGTGGCGGTGCGAGTCACGCGTCGAGAACGGGCGCGGCGCGGGAATCGGACAGCGCGGCATCGGCCGGAAACCGCTCGGCGAGCGCGGCGCGCAATTCCGCGCAGCCGGCACCGGTCAATGCGCTCAAACGGACTGTGTCGAGTATACCAGACTCGTCTCGCGCGATTCCCGGCTCGATTCCCGCGGCGTCGATCTTGTTCAGCACGCGAATCTGCGGCACGCGATCGGCGCCGATCTCCGCGCAGCACCTCGTCGACGGCGGCCGCCTGCTCGTCGCGCGACGGATGCGACGGCGTCGATCACGTGGAGCACCAGATCGGCCTCCGCGGCTTCCTTGAGCGTCGCGCGAAACGCGGCGACGAGATCGTGCGGCAGCTCGCGGATGAAGCCGACGGTGTCGGAGAGCACGAGCGGCGCGGCGCCCGGCGCGTACATCCTGCGCAGCGTCGTATCGAGCGTTGCGAACAGCTGATTGGCGGCGAACGCCTTGGCGCCGGTCAGCCGGTTGAACAGCGTCGACTTGCCGGCGTTCGTATAGCCGATCAAGCGCGACGGTGCGCACCGCGGCACGCCGTCGCGTGCGTCCCTGCGTCGCGCGCTGGCGCTCGACGCGCGAGAGCCGCTCGCGCAGGACCTTCGCCCGCTCGCCGAGGAGGCGGCGGTCGGTCTCGAGCTGCGTCTCGCCGGGTCCGCGGAGCCCGATGCCGCCTTTCTGGCGCTCGAGGTGGGTCCAGCCGCCGACGAGGCGCGTCAGCTGGTGCTTGACCTGCGCGAGCTCGACCTGCAGCTTGCCCTCGGCGCTGCGCGCGCGGAGCGCGAAGATGTCGAGGATCAGGCTCGTGCGATCGACGACGCGGCATTCGAGCGCGCGCTCGAGATTGCGCTGCTGCGCGCCGGTGAGCGGATGGTTGAAGATGACGAGATCGGCGTCCGATTCCACGCGGCGCGCCGCGATCTCCTCGACTTTGCCTTTGCCCGCGAACGTCGCCGCGTCGGGCCGCTGCCGCCGGCCCGTCACCGCGCCGGCGACCGTCGCGCCGGCGGAAACGGCCAGCGCGTCGAGCTCCGCCATGCGCTCGTCGGGATCGGCATCGCCGAAATCAAGCGCGACCAGCAGCGCGCGGTCGCCGCCTCGTGGGCGTTCGAACATTACGGGGTCAGGCGCGCAAGGAGAGCGGAAGCGCGCGCACGCGGGCCGCTGCCGCCGCTGCAGCAATCGCGAGCACGGGCGGGGATACGGTCAAGCTTCGGCGTCGGGCGACGGGACGTGGTGCGGCATCGCGACCGACCGCGCCGGGACGACCGTCGAGATCGCGTGCTTGTACACCATCTGGGTAACCGTGTTCTTGAGCAGCACGACGTATTGGTCGAACGACTCGATCTGCCCTTGCAGCTTGATCCCGTTGACGAGGTAGATCGACACCGGCACGTGTTCCTTGCGCAGGGTGTTCAGGAACGGGTCTTGTAGCATTTGCCCTTTGTTGCTCATCGCTTGCTCCGCGGTTGTTGTTGAGCCGGCGCTGAACCGAACGCCGTGGCGGCCATTGCCCGCCCGACCCAACATGGGGTCGAAAATAACGGGCGTCAACGGCTGCGCCGGCGTCTTGGCGCTTCCGCGTACGGGTTCGCGCCCGTCTTGAATTGTATCCTAAGGGGGGTACCGCGCAGTTGGAACGCCTCGCTGAAGAAATGTTCCAGGTATCGGCGGTAGGTCGCCGGGATGTGGCCGAGCGCCGACCCGTGGATCACGATCAGCGGCGGATTCTGGCCGCCCTGGTGGGCGTAGCGCAGCTTGGGACGCCCCATTCCGGCGCGCGGCGGCTGCTGGCGCAGGACGGCGGCCGCGAGCGCGCGCGTCAGCTTCGGGGTCGAGAGCTTCGCCATCGCGGACGCGTAGGCGGCGTCGACCGAGCGCAGCAGCGCCGGGATGCCGCGCCCCTCGCGCGCCGAGATGTAGTGGTGGCTGGCGAACGCGAGAAAGCCCGCCTTGCGGTCGAGATCGCGCTTCACCTCGTCGCGCCGGTCCGCGGGCACCGCATCCCACTTGTTGACGGCGACGACCAGCGCCCGGCCCGCCTCGAGGATGAAGCCCGCGAGATGAGCGTCCTGCTCGGAAATCCCCTGCTCGGCGTCGAAGAGCAGCACGACGACGTTCGCGTCGTCGATCGCCTGCAGCGTCTTGATCACCGAGAACTTCTCGACCGCTTCGAGCACCTTGCCGCGGCGGCGCACGCCCGCGGTGTCGATCAGCGTGTAGCGGCGCCCGTTGCGCTCGAAATCGAGGTAGATCGAATCGCGCGTCGTGCCGGGCTCGTCGAACGCGATCATGCGTTCCTCGCCGAGGAGCGTGTTGACGAGCGTCGACTTCCCGACGTTCGGCCGCCCGACGATCGCGACCTTGATCGTCTCGCCGTCCTGCGCCGCCTCGGCTTCGGCGGAGCGCGCAGGCGCGAGCGACAGCGCGAGCTCGGCGACGCGCGTCGACGTTGTCGCCGTGCGCCGACGACACCGGGTGCGGCTCGCCGAGCCCAAGCTCGTAGAACTCGAGCGCTGCGCGGCCCGGCGCCAGGCCCTCGGCCTTGTTCGCCGCGACGACGACGGGCCTGCCCGACCGGCGCAGGAGGTCGGCGATGTCGCGATCCTGCTGGGCGAGCCCGGCTCGCGCGTCGACGAGGAAGACGACGACGTCGGCCTCGGCGATCGCCTGGCGCGTCTGTTTCGCCATCTCGTGCAGGATGCCGTCCTTGGCGACCGGCTCGAACCCGCCGGTGTCGACGGCGAGGAACGGCCGATCGCCGACGCGGCCGCGGCCGTAGTGACGGTCGCGCGTGAGGCCCGGAAAATCCGCGACCAGCGCGGCGCGGCTTCGCGTCAGTCGATTGAAGAGCGTCGACTTGCCGACGTTCGGACGTCCGACGATCACGAGGGTCGGCAGCATGGCGAGTGTTTCGGCGACGGGTGCGTTGCCGAGACCGCGGTGTCACGGGTCGCGGGTGGACGACGCGCGGCGCCGGCGTTTCGTGCGGCCTCAGCTTGCCCCGACCGAGAGCAGCGTCCCGTTCGTGCTCTCCCAGACGGCATTTTCGCCCGCCTGCGCGGGCTGCGCGGTCGCCGGCGCGCCGTCGGTCGCGATGCGTCCGACGAGCGTTCCTTCCCGCCGATCGAGCAGGTGCACGTAGCCTTCGGCGTCGACGACCGCGACGTAGTTGCCGATGAGCTGGGGCCCGCCGGGACGGCGCGACCCGAGCTTGTCCTGCTTCCACGCCGAGGCTCCGGTCGCCTTGTCGAGCGCCTGGATCGCGCCCTTGTCGTCGGTGACGAACAGGTAGCGATCGTCGGCTGCGAGTCCGTAGAGGCTCGATACGTCGCGCGACCAGATGAGCGTGCCGCGCGTGATCTCGAAGCACGCGACGCGTCCCTGGAACGCGATCGCGCACACCTGCCGGTCCTCGACCGCGGGCAGCGACGTGATGTCGGCGATGCGCTCGAGCTCGGTCGCGCCCTTCGGCGTTGCGACATTGCCTTCCCAACCGAGATTTCCGGTGGCCAGGTCGAACGCCAGCAGCTTGCCGCCGGCCGTTCCGACGAAGAGGCCGCCGCGGTTGATCGTGCCGCCCGCGTAGTTGCGCACGGTCAGCGGAGGCATCGTCCGCTGGTACACCCACTTGGTCTTCCCGTCGGCGCCGGAGAGACCGAAGATCTTGCCGTCTCCGGACCAGACGACGACGATTCCCTCGGCAACCCTCGGCGGAGCGACGATCTCGCTCGTCACCTTCGACTGCCACAGCGGCTTGCCGTCGGGCGTGTACGCGAAGACATCGCCCTTGTCGGTGCCGACCGCGACGAGCGTCGGATCGGCGCCCACGCCTGCCGACAAGCGGCTTGCCGACTTCCACGCGCCACATCGGCTGGCCGGTCGCGGGATCGACGCGCACGAGCGTGCCGCTCGTCGACGCCGCGTAGACGGCGCCGGTGGTGACGGCCGGCGCGAGTCCCGGGCCCGCCTTGCCGACGCTCGCTTGCCACGCGACCTTCGGCGTGGCCGTCGCCTTGATTTCGGGCAGCGGTCCGGGTTTCTTGCTCGAGAACCAGTCGAACGACGGCAGCGGAATCGTGGGAATCCAGGACGCCATCGACGAACAGCCGCAAACCGCGGCGGCAATCGCCAGCGCCGCGACTGCGTGTCCGGCGAGCTGCCCGATGCGCGCGGCGGAGGGCGCCGATCATTTGGGCGGCGTCCCGGTCGATTTGGCCGGTCCGGGAGCCGGCGCGGCGGGAGGGCGGCTTGGGCAGGCGCGGCGGGTGCCGGCGCTGCCGCGGGCGGGGGCGTCGCGGCGGTCGCGGACGGCTGGGCCGCAGCGGGCGGCGGCGTTGCGGCGGCTGTGGACGGCTGGGCTGCGGCAGGCGGCGGCGTTGCCGCCTTCGCCGCGGACCCCGCGCCTGCGGGCAGCGCGTCGAACTTGAGCTGCACGAGGTTGCGATACGCGCTCTTCGGATCGAGCTGCGCGAGCGCCGTCTGGTATTCGTTGCGCGCCTCTTCGGTGCGACCCGCGGCTGCGAGCACGTCGCCGCGCATGTCGGCGTAGACGCCGGCGAAAGCCTGATCGTGCTTCGCATCGAGGACGCGCAGCGCCTCGTCGTACTGCTTTTCGTCGAGCAGGATTCCGGCGAGCCGCAGCCGCGCGATCTGCTTCAGCTCGTCTTCCGACGACTTGTCGATCACCCACGCGAGCTGCGCCTTGGCGCCGGCTGCGTCGCCGTTCTCGAACAATTGCGCGGCGACGATCAACGCGGCGCGAGGCGCATAGCCGGTGCCGCCGTATTTGTCGGCGAGCTGCGACATCGCGTCCTTCGCCTTCGCGGCGTCGTTGGCGCGCGCCGCCGCGCTGACCGCTTCGTAGAGCACGCTCGCGTGCGCCGCCTGCTGCTGCGTCCACCACCGCCAGCCCTGCACGCCGACGACGCCGATCGACAGCGCGATGACGATGCCCGCCACCGTGTTCCCCCACTGCTTCCACCATGCCTTGAGGTCTTCGAGCTGGTCCTGTTCTTCGAGATCGTAAGCGGCCATCGCCAGTCCTATGTTTGTCCGGCCGACAGCAGCGCGGCCGGAGCTCGTTGAGGGGCACGGTCTTCTGCTCGCCGGGCTCGCGCAGCGGCTTCACGCTGACCGCGTCGGCGGCGGCTTCGTCGGCGCCGATCAGCAGCGCGTAGCGCGCGCCCGACGCATCGGCTCTCTTCATCTGCGACTTGAAGCTGCCGCCGCCGCCGTTGACGACGACCGCGAGGCCTGCGTCGCGCAGCATCTCGCCGGCGCGCCACGCGAGGCGCGTCGCCGCGTCGCCGTCGTGAACGACGTAGGCGAGCGGCGCGCTGGCCGCCTTCGCTCCCGCTTCCTGCATCAACAGGATCATCCGCTCGATGCCGATCGCGAAACCGCACGCGGGCGTCGGCTTGCCGCCGAGCTGCTCGAAGAGCCCGTCGTAGCGTCCGCCGCCGGCGACCGTGCCTTGCGCGCCGAGCCGATCGGTGACCCACTCGAAGACCGTCCGGTTGTAGTAGTCGAGCCCGCGCACGAGACGCGAGTCGATCGCGTAATCGACGCCGCTGTCGCGCAGCAGGCGCTGCAGGCCGTCGAAGTGCGCGCGGCGAGTCGCCGGAGAGCCGCTCGAGAAGCTTCGGCGCGCTCGCGCAGCGAGGTCCTGCATCGCGGGATTCTTCGAGTCGAGGATGCGCAACGGGTTCGTGCGCAGTCGCCGCTTCGCGTCGTCGTCGAGAGCGTCGACGTGGCGCTCGAAATACGCGACGAGGTCGGCGCGATGCGCGCGCCGCTCCTCGGCATCGCCGATCGAGTTGATCGACAGCCGGATGCCGTCGCCGACGCCCAGCGCGCGCCACAGCCGCGCGAGCATGACGATCTGCTCGGCGTCGACGTCGGGCCCCGCGAAGCCGAGCGCCTCGACGTCGAGCTGATGGAACTGCCGATAGCGGCCTTTCTGCGGGCGCTCGTGGCGGAACATCGGGCCGCCCGTCCACACGCGCTGCGGCCGCTCGTAGGTGAGCGAATGCTCGATCGCGGCGCGCACGATGCCCGCGGTCGCTTCGGGACGAAGCGTCAGGCTCTCGCCGTTCAGCTTGTCCTCGAACGTGTACATCTCGTGCTCGACGATGTCGGTCGCATCGCCGATGCCTCGCACGAACAGCGGCGTCTGCTCGACGATCGGAATGCGCAGGTTGCGGTAGCCGTACTGCGCGAACACTGCGCGTGCCGCGTCCTCGAAGCGCTCCCACAGCGCGCCTTCGTCGGGCAGCACGTCGTTCATGCCGCGGACGGCGTTGATTGTCGAGGCCATCGTCAGCCCTCGCAGCGAGCGAAGCGAGCCTCGGGGGCGTTCATGCGACGACCTTGCCGGCGGTCTTCTTCCGGGCGTCAGATGCGCGGCGCGCGGCTCGCCGCCGTAGGTCGCGCGGACGTAATCGTCGACGATCCGCTGGAACTCGACGGCGATGTCGTCGCCCTTCAGCGTGACCGTCTTCTCGCCGTCGACATAGACGGGCGCAACGGGCGTCTCGCCGGTGCCGGGCAGCGAAATGCCGATGTTCGCGAGCTTCGACTCGCCGGGGCCGTTGACGACGCAGCCCATCACCGCGACCTGCATCGCCTCGACGCCCGGGTAGCGCGCGCGCCAGACCGGCATCTGCGCGCGCAGGTAAGCCTGGATGCGCTCGGCGAGCTCCTGGAACACCGTGCTCGTCGTGCGCCCGCAGCCCGGGCACGCGGCGACCATCGGCGTGAACGAGCGCAGCCCCATCGTCTGCAGGATCTCCTGCGCGACGACGACCTCCTTCGTGCGCTCGCCGTCGGGGTCCGGCGTGAGCGAGACGCGGATCGTGTCGCCGATCCCCTGCTGCAGCAGCACGGCGATCGCCGCGGTCGACGCGACGATGCCCTTGCTTCCCATGCCGGCCTCGGTCAGCCCGAGATGCAGCGGGTAGTCGCAGCGCCGCGCGAGCTCGCGATACACGGCGATCAGCTCCTGCACGTTCGAGACCTTGCACGAGAGGACGATGCGCTCGCCGGCGAGCCCGAGCTCTTCGGCGCGCTGCGCGCTGCCGATCGCGGAGGCGACCAGCGCCTCGCGCATCACCGCCTCCGAAGGCTGCGGCGCGGCGCGCTTCGCGTTTTCGTCCATCATCCGCGCCATCAGCTCGGCGTCGAGGCTTCCCCAGTTGACGCCGATGCGCACGGGCTTGCCGTACTCGATCGCCTTCTCGATCATCACGGCGAACTGCCGGTCGCGCTTCGATCCCTTGCCCACGTTGCCGGGGTTGATCCGGAATTTCGCGAGCGCGCGCGCGCAGTCCGCGATAGCTCGGTGAGGAGCTTGTGGCCGTTGTAATGGAAGTCGCCGATGAGCGGGACCGAGCATCCGAGCGCATCGAGGCGCTCGCGGATCGCGGGCACCGCGGCCGCGGCCTCCGCCGTGTTGACGGTGACGCGGACGAGCTCCGAGCCGGCCTCGGCGAGCTCGCGCACCTGCGCGACCGTGGCCTCGACGTCGGCGGTGTCGGTGTTCGTCATCGACTGCACGACGATCGGGGCGCCGCCGCCGATCGACACGCCGCCGACGTCGACCTGTCGCGTCCGCGGCCGCTCGACGAGCCCGGAGCGTGTCATCGGATCTCCCCGGCGCGCGTCATTGCAGCCTCAGTCGCGCGACGTTCTTCTGCGTAAAGGGCGCGAGGTCGATCGGCTCGCCCTTGTAGCGCAGCGTGACGTCGCCCGCGTTGCCGATCGTGACGGAGAGCGGCGGTGCGCCCGACACGGTTTGCGTCGTGCCGGCCGGTTGCGTTCCGGTGAGCAGCAGCGCCTGTCGCGGTCGCGTATCTCGGTCCAGGAAGATTTGCGAAACGCGATGATCACGGTTTGTTCGCCGGCGGAGGGCGCAGCGGCCGGCGCAGCTGTCGGTCGCGCCGGCCGTGGCGGCCGGCGGTGGCGATCGGCCGCTGCGGCGCGGAGCGGTGCTCGCCGAATCCGCGTTCGGCAGCCGGCGCGCTTTCGGTTGCCCGGCGCGCTGGACGCGAGCGGATTGGGCAGCGACGTCCCCGCGGCGGTTCTGCGTCGGCGGCGCGGCGGCGGGCGCGGAAGGAGCCGGCGTGACCGGCGCGGGCGCGACGTCCTTTTGCGCGACGGCGGGCGATTCGCCGGCGGGGCGCATCCACTCGTAGATCGCGGCTGCGGCGACGATGGCGGCGAGCACCAACGGAATCGCCCAGCGCGACCAGGGCGTCCTCGAGTGGTCGGTCGTCGGCAACTCGCCCATCGTCTGCGCGGTCGGGTGCAGCGTCGGCGCCTCGAGAGCGGGCGCTGCAGTGCCGCCCGGCAACGCGCCGCAGCACGCGCTCGGCGTCGAGGTGCACGAGCCGCGCATAGTTGCGGACGAAGCCGCGGACGAACGTCCTGCCGGGGAGGTGCGCTGTAATCGCCGTCCTCGAGCGCCTTCACCTGGCGGGGCGCGAGCTTCAGGTGCGGAGCGACCGCGTCGATCGACATTCCCGCCGATTCGCGCGCGACGCGAAGCAGCGAGCCCGCCCTCTCGGATTGCGTTTCGCGCGCGTCCGGCCTCGCCATCGCGTCACGTTCGGTCACTCGCATATTCCGGTGGGAATCGCCTTGGTTTCGGCCGAATCCGGGTAGCGGTTCTTCAGCTGCGAAATGTACGATTGCTCGGCGCTGCGGTCGCCGGTCTTCTTCTCGATGCACATCGCGAGATAGAGCGCCTCGGGCGGCGCCGGCGGCTGCTGCGTCAGGCGGCGGACCCACGTCCGCGCCTCGTCCGGGCGACCCAGCTTGAACGAGATCAGCGCGACGCCGTAGATCGCCTGCGGGTTGTTCGGTGCGGCGGCTTGCGCGCGGCGGAAGAAGTTGTCGGCGCCGTTCGAGATCGCCGATCGCGATGCTGCAGCGGCCCGCGTTGATCAGCGCGGTCTCGGGCGTCTTGTACAGCGGATTGCGCGAGCGCTTTCTCGAATTCGGGGATCGATTCGCGCGGACGCCCGTTGCTGCACAGATACCAGCCCCAGTTGTGATGGATGTCGGAGTCCTGCGGCGCCATCGCGAGCGCGCGCTGGAAGTTCTGCTCCGCCTTGGCGTTCTCGCCGAGCATCGCGTAGACGAGGCCGAAGAGGTTGTAGATTCGCGCGTTCGTCGGGATCGAGCTTCGACGGCTTCGTTGAGCTCCTCGAGCGCGATGTCCATGCGGCCGCGCTCGTAGTAGCCGGCCCCGAGATCCGCGTGCAGCTTCGCGCGCTCCTTCGGCGTGGCTTCCTGCAGCTTGACCGGCGGCGGCGACGGTCGGGCTGGCGCGGCGGCGCGGGTGCTCGCCGGCGGCGCGGACGCGCACCCGCCGAGCGCGAGCGCGGCGGCGAGCAGCGAAGGCACGCAGGTTCGAAGCGAGCGGGGTCATCGTCGGGACGCTTCGGAGCGCGAGCCTCAGTGCGTAGCCGGCGCGGCGCGCGCCGGTTGGATGCGGACGCGTCCGCTTCGTGCGGTCGCGCACGCGCCCCGCGAGCTGACCGCACGCCGCGTCGATGTTGTCGCCGCGCGTCTTGCGGATCGTCGCGACGTAGCCGGCGTCGATCAGCGCCTTCTGGAACGCGAGGATTCGCGCGCGCGGGCTGGTGCGGAACTCGGCGCCCGGGAACGGGTTCCACGGAATGAGGTTGAACTTGCACGGCACGTCGCGGACGCGCGCGGCGAGCGCGCGCGCGTGCTCGGCCGAATCGTTGACGCCGTCGAGCATCACGTATTCGAACGTGACGAAATCGCGCGGCGCGCGCTCGAGATAGCGGACGCACGCGTCGAGGAGCGCCGCGATCGGATACTTGCGGTTGATCGGCACGAGGCGGTCGCGCAGCGCGTCGTTGCGGCGCGTGCAGCGACACGGCGAGCGCGACGGGGCAATCGTCGCGCAGCCGGTCGATCGCCGGCACGATTCCCGACGTCGACAGCGTCACGCGGCGGCGCGACAGTCCGTACGCGTTGTCGTCGAGGAAGACGCCGAGCGCCGCGACGCACGCTGTCGTAGTTCGCGAGCGGCTCGCCCATGCCCATCATCACGACGTTGGTGATCGGCGCGCGGCCCTGCTCGACCCACGGGCGCCGTGACGCCGTCGGCGAGCAGCGCGCGATTCGCGTGCCAGAGCTGCCCGACGATCTCGGCGGTCGTCAGGTTGCGGTTGAAGCCCTGCTTGCCGGTCGAGCAGAACGCGCAGTCGAGCGCGCAGCCCGCCTGCGACGAGATGCACAGCGTGCCGCGGTCGTCCTCGGGGATGTAGACCATCTCCACCGCATTGCCGCCGCCGACGTCGAGCAGCCATTTGCGCGTGCCGTCGTCGGCGGTCGCGTCGCTGACCACCGCGGGGCCGCGGATTTCGGCGACCGCGGCGAGCCGCTCGCGCAACGCCTTCGACAGATCGGTCATCGCCGCGACGTCGCCGGCGAGCCGCTGGTGGACCCAGCGCGACACCTGCTTCGCGCGAAACGGCTTCTCGCCGAGTTCGCGCGAGAAGGGCCGCGAGGCCCGCGGCGTCGAGATCGAGAAGGTTGGTCACGTCAGCTTCAAGACATCGGGCCGCGAATCGCCTCGGCTGCCGGAAACGCGTGCGATGCGCGAGGCCGGTCATCGATGACGCTCGGGCGCGCTTCGGCCGGCGTCGGGCGCTATCGGCGGTAGACGGCGAGCGTCGGAAAGAAGTACGCGATCTCGACGCTCGCCGTCTCGGGGCCGTCCGAGCCGTGGACCGCGTTGGCGTCGATCGATTTGGCGAAATCCGCGCGGATCGTTCCCGGCGCCGCCTTCTTCGGGTCGGTCGCGCCCATCAGGTCGCGGTTCTTCGCGATCGCGCCTTCGCCTTCGAGAACCTGGATCATCACCGGGCCCGACGTCATGAAATCGACCAGATCCTTGAAAAACGGCCGTTCCCGGTGAACTGCGTAAAAACCCTCGGCCTCGGCGCGGGAGAGGTGGCGCATCTGCGCGGCGACGATCCTGAGCCCGTTCGTCTCGAAGCGCGAATAGATTTTCCCGATGACATTGCTCGCCACCGCATCGGGTTTGATGATCGAAAGCGTCCGTTCCACGGCCATGCTTGTCGACTCCAGCTCATGAACTCGCAAATTAACTCGAAAATTATACCATGGCGAGCCCCTCCTGTCCCGGTCCGTTGGCCGGGCGAAGAGGCCGTGGGGGCGCGCGTCCGCGCCGCGGACGAGGCGCCGCGGCCGGTGCAGGTCGGGAGCGCGCGTCCGGCTGCTGGATCATTCCCAGCGCCTTCGGCAGAACGAGCGTCAGCGCACGGCCAGTAGGTGACGATGACCAGGAACACCAGCATCGTCAGCAGCCATGGCCAGACCGCGATCGTGAGCTCGGTGATGCCCATCTTGGTGATGCCGCTCGCCACATAGAGGTTGAGCCCCACCGGCGGGTGGCACATGCCGACCTCCATGTTGACGACCATCATGATGCCGAAGTGGATCGGGTCGATGCCGAGCTTCATCGCGACCGGGAACAGGATCGGCGCCATGATCAGCACGATCGACGAGGGCTCCATCACGTTGCCGGCGAGCAGCAGCACGACGTTGACGAACAGCAGGAACGCGACCACGCCCAGGCCCTTGTCGAGCATCCACGCCGGCGAGCTCCTGCGGGATCTGCTCGGAGGTCATCAGGTAGCTGAACATCACCGCGTTGGTGATGATGTAGAGCAGCATCGCGCTCATGTTGGCCGAATCGAGCAGCACCTTCGGCACCTTCGCGATCGTCATGTCCTTGTAGACGAACACGGCGACGAAGAACGCGTAGACGGCGCTCATCGCGGCGGCCTCGGTCGGCGTGAAGATGCCGGTGTAGATGCCGCCGATGACGACGATGACGAGCAGCAGGCCCCAGATGCTCTCGCGGAACGTGCGCCAGCGCTCCGTCCACGTCGCCTTCGGCTGGCGCGGATAGTTGTTCTTGCGCGCGCGCCACCACGTCGTCGTGCCCGAGCAACGTCGCGAGCACGATGCCCGGGACGATGCCGGCGATGAACAGCGCGCCGACCGACGTGTTGGTCGCGACCGCGTACATCACCATCACGATCGACGGCGGGATCAGGATGCCGAGCGCGCCGGACGTGGTGATGACGCCCGCGCCGAAGCGCGGCGGGAAGCCCTGCTTGACCATCGCCGGCAGGATGATCGAGCCGATCGCGACGACGGTCGCCGGCGAGCTGCCGGACACCGCGGCGAACAGCGCGCAGGCCATGACGCCGGCGAGGCCGAGGCCGCCGGCCCAGTGGCCGACCATCGACGACGCGAAGGTGATCATCCGCCGCGCGACGCCGCCATGCGTGAGGAAGTTGCCGGCGAGGATGAAGAACGGGATCGCCATGATCTCGAACTTCTCGATGCCGGTGAAGAGCTTCAGCGCCACCGACTCGATCGGCACCGTCGTCATCGTGAACAGGTACGTGAGCACGGTGAGGCCGAGCGAGATCGAGATCGGCATGCCGGTCAGCATCAGGCCGAACAGCAGCGCGAAGATGATCCACGGGTTCGCGATCGGCGACGCCGGCGAGCTTCAGCGCCACCGGGATGGCGATCATCAGCGAGCGGGACAGCGCCGGCCAGCGCGGCGCGTTCGGCGGGGACGGGCGCGGGACGAGCGTGCTCATGTTGCCGCGCCTCCCGGGCGCACGTCGGCCGGATGCAGGTTGTCGGGCAGCGCGTACGGATTGATGTCCTCGGCCGCCTCGATGCCCTCGACGTGCGCGACGTCATGGTGCGGCAGCTCGCCGGTGCGCGCGAACGACCACGCGACCTGCAGGAAGCGGAAGCACATCAGGTACGAGCCGAGCGGAATGCACAGGTAGACGATCCACTTCGGCAGCTCGAGGTCGGGCGACACCGAGTCGGTATGCGCGATGTCCCAGACGAAGGTCGCGCCCAGCGTGCCGACGATCGCCGTGAACGTGGCGCCGGCCAGCAGCCCGAACAGCACGTAGGCCTTGCGCGTGTCGCCGGGCAGCCGGTTGATCATCACGTCGACGCCGACGTGGATGCCGGTGCGCACGCCGTAGGCGGCGCCGAACTTCGCCATCCACACGAACATGTAGATGCAAAGCTCCTGCGCCCACGTACAGGTCGATCTTGAGCAGCGCGTCCTGCACGTACGGGATCGGCATGCCGGCCGCGTAGCGGTGGACGACGGCGACGAAGATCAGCAGCGTCGCCGCGCCCATCAGGAACGCGATCAGCCACTCCTCGAGGTGATCCAGGAATTTCATGCGCTGCCTCCCGCCGTAGCCGCGCCCGCGCCGGCGCCGCGGCGCAATCGCCGGCGCCCGGGCACCGGTACTTGCGCGCTACGGCTTGAAGCCGGTCTCCTTGTAGACCTCGGCGATCGTGTCCTTGCCGACGCGCGACTCGTTTTCCTTGTGCACGACGACGAGCGCCTTCTTCATCGCCGCCTTCTGCTCGGGCGTGAGCGTCGAGGATCTGGGTCTTGCCGGACTTGCCTTGACCGCCTCCAGCGCGTCGTCGTTCTCCTTCTTGCGCGATGTCGTTCGCGTATTTGGTCGCGTCCTTCATCGCGCCTTCGAGCGTCGTGCGGATGTCGGCCGGCAGGCCGTCCCAGAACTTCTTGTTGACGATCACCGCGTAGCCGAGATACGCCGTGGTCGGTCAGCGCGAGGTACTTCTGCACTTCCTGCATCTTCTGCGTGTAGAAGTTCGACGGCGGGTTCTCGGTGCCGTCGACCACGCCGGTCTGCAGCGCCTGGTAGACCTCGGAGAACGCCATCACCTGCGGGATCGCGCCCAGCGCCTTCATCTCGTCGCCCAGCACCTTCGACGACTGGATGCGCATCTTGAGGCCCTTGTAATCGGCGGGCATGCGGATCGGCTTGTTCGCGCTCATCACCTTGAAGCCGTTGTCCCAGTACGCGAGGCCGACGATGCCCTTCGCCTCGAGCTTCTTGAACAGCGCCGCGCCGACCGGGCCCGTCCGTGACCTTGTGCAGCTCGTCGTAGTTGTCGAAGATGTACGGCAGGTCGAACACCTCGAATTCGCGCACGCCGAGCGGGCCGAACTTCGCGAGCGAGGGCGCCAGCATCTGCACCGAGCCGAGCTGCAGCGCCTCCATCTCCTCGCCGTCCTTGAAGAGCGAGCTGTTCGGATAGACCTCGACCTTGACGCGGCCCTTGGTGCGCTCCTCGGCGAGCTTCTTGAAGTATTCGGCGCCCTTGCCCTTCGGCGTGTCGAGCGGCGACGACGTGGCTGAACTTGATGACGATCGGCTGCTGCGCCGACGCGACGCCCGTGAACGACAGCATCGCCGCAGCAACGGCGGCGACGTACGAAACCGACCTTCATGAAACCCTCCTCGACGATTGAG
>CAVUOC010000026.1:0-76689 GCA_963742965.1 uncultured beta proteobacterium
GGCGCAGGCCGGCCGCGGGGAAGCACCAGCAGATGCACCGGCAAGCAGACGACGAGGTTCAGCGCGGCGAACACGCCGAAGGTCGTCCGCCAGCCCGCGGCGTCGAGCAGGAACTGCGACAGCGGCCAGAACACCGTGCTCGCAAATCCGCCGAAGAGCGTCAGCACCGTCACCGCTTTCCGATACTCGCTGCCCGGAGATCCGGTGCAGCGTCGCGAACGCGGGATCGTAGAGGCACGCCGCCATCGCGAGCCCGGCGAGCGCGAAGCCCGCCATCAACGTCATCGTTCCCTGCGCCAGCGCGAGCACCGCGAGCGCCAGCCGCCGCGCACGCGGAGCCGCTGGCGAGGACGATACGGCCGCCGCGCGCATCGATCAGCCGGCCGACCGCGGGCGCGGCGAATCCCGAGACGAACAGGCCGACGGTGAAACTGCCGAATACGGCGACTTCGCCGATGCCGAGCTCGGCACGTATCGCCGCGGCAAGCACGGCGATCGGGTAGTACAGACTTCCCCAGGAGACGATCTGCGCGATCCCCAGCGCCGGGACCACCCAGCGCAAACGGAGCGGCGGAGCGTGCGCCGCGCCCGCGCGCGGCGTCGCCGGCGGTCGCTCGCGATTGCCTATGACTTCGGCGCCGGCAACAGCCCGGCCTTCTGCAGCGCGCCAATGATCGTGTCCGCGAACGCGGGCGCTTCCTTTTGCACGCTCGCCGGATCGACCGTCTGCGACGTCGCGCTCCACACCAGCCGCTTCGTCTTCGTGTCGAACAGCGACGTCTCGACGATCACGACATCGTACTGCGTGACCTGGGGCGCCGCGTACCAGCCCGAGTACCAGCCGGCGTACGGGCCGTACCAGCCGAAGCCGGGCCCGGGAACGGCGACGGGCGACACGCTGATCCGCGTGTCGATGCCGACGAGCCGCGCGATCAGCACGGCGTCGGCGCCGGTGCCGTCGACTGCCGCGGAGACGGAGCCTTCGGGGAGCGGCCCGTCGCTGGGCAGGTGTTGCCACTCCGGCACCGCTTGAACGCCCGCCGCCATCAGCTTGGCAACCATCACGTCTTCGAAGATTCGCCGCGCGGTGACGTCCCTCGCGCTCAAGCCGATCACGAAGATCTTCCTGAACGGCCCGCCCGTGTACCCCGGGTCGCGCCATTGGCTCTGCAGCGTCGTCGACGCGCAGCCTGCCAGCAACACCACGGCGGCGAGGACCGGAGCGGTGAGTGTGATGTATTTGCGCATAACTCAGTCTCCGCGAGTCACGAGTGCGTCACCCGCTTGCGGGCGCACGCCTCATCATAAGCCCGCGAGCGGGTGCGCACTCGTGGCTGGGCAGCAGATCGATGATACGCGAACAATCGAAGCGCGCGCCTCTACTCCGCCTTCGGCTTCCACGAATCGACGTAGCTGCGATTCTCGACTCCTTCGGGAAGTCGAGCGACGGTGAGCGGATAGCGCGCGTCGATCATCACCGCGTACTCGTCGGTCTCCTTGCGCGCGTGCTTCGCGCCCGCCGCGAACGCCTTCGGGTGCGGCCCGTGCGTGAATCCGCACGGATGCAGCGTGACCATCCCCGGCTTGATGTTGTCCCGGCTGAAGAAATCGCCGCGGTGATAGAAGATCACTTCGTCGTAGTCGTCGTTGTTGTGATAGAACGGCACCTTCAGCGCGCCGGGGTCGGACTCGATCGGCCGCGGGACGAACGTGCAGACGATGAAGTTGCGCCCGACGAACGTCGTGTGCGCCGACGGCGGCAAGTGGTAGCGGTGGCTCATCAGCGGGCGGATGTCGCGGACGTTGATGCGCACGACGCAGAGGTCGCCGTGCCAGCCGACGGCATCGAGCGGGTTGAACGGGAATCCGATCGTCGAGAGCGCGCCGTTGCGCTTGACGACCACGTTCCACGGGTCCTCGGTCTGTTGCGCGCGAAAGCCCGCGTCCATCGCCGGCGTGTCGAGGACCGCCGGATCGAAGATCGCATGCGGCCCGACGATGCCCTTCTCGGGAAGCGTATAGGTGCCCTCGGTGCACTCGACGAGCAGCATCGTCGTCGGCGCGCCCGGAGCGACGCGCCACATCGCGCCGCGCGGAACGACGATGTAGTCGCCGTCGCGATACTCGAGCCGGCCCCAGTCGCAGAAGAGCTCGCCGGCGCCTTCGTGGATGAACAGCAGCTCGTCTCCATCCTGGTTGCGGACGAGGTGGTCCATCGCGCGGTCGGTCTTCCAGTGCCTGATCTTGACGTCGCCGTTGTGCAGGAACGCCGTCGCGTCCCACGGCGAGCCGCCCTTCGCGGGCAGCTTGTTCAAGTCGAACGCGTGCGGGCTCAGCGCACCGGAGAAGCGTGCCCAGCCCGTCGGCGGGTGCTTGTGGTGAAAATGCGCGGCGGGCCCGAAGAAACCGTCCTTGCCCATCTCGCGCTCGAACGTCCCCTCGGGAAGATCGGCATGCGCCTGCCGGCTGTGCGTGCCGTCGGCGCGGGGAAAGCGGATGTAATGCCTCATTGCGGTCCTCCTGGGGAATCGTCGACGCCTTCGCGCGCGGCCGCCATCGCCTGCGCGAGCACGTCGGGATCGCCGATGTGATTGGCGAGCAGCAGGACGAGCTTCGCGTTGACGAGCGCGCTCTGCTCGTCGGAAAGCCCGCGATGCGTCGCGATCAGCCGCTCGTAGAAGTCGTCGGGAACGGCGATGTTGGGATCGGTGTTGAGCGTTGCCATCGGATCCACCTCTTCAGCGATTGCACGTCGCGAGCGCGATGGCGGCGCGCACGCGGCCGAGATCGAACGCGCGCCAGCGCGCGCAGACGTGCTGATCCGGCCGGATCAGATAGACGGTGCCGGGCCGGGCATCGTAGCGCCAATGCGCGAGACGCTCGATGTCGTCGACCTGCGCCGCGCCGGCGACGACGGGCCCGCCGACGTGGACGACGCGGCAGCCGATGCGATCGCGGGCGAGCGACGCGACATCCGACGCTTCGATCGTCGCGTCGAACGCAAGCAGCGTGAACGCGCCGCCGAGGTAGCCGAGCAGCCATTGACCCGACGGGCCCTCGACCGGCGCATCGGCAGCGGGCGCTCCGGGCACCATCGCGCCGGGGCCGCACGCGAAGTCCGCGTCGCGATCGTCGGTGTTGAGCGGCGACGAGGCAAGGATCGCCGGCACCGAGAGCCTCCCGCTGTTGACGAGCCGGCGCGCGAACGCGTGGTGCTTCGCGAGCGCGAGCACCGCATCGCGAAACGTGCGGGACGCCTTGCTCTTCGGCGTGATGAAATCGGTCGACCGCGTCGAGTTGAGGATGTTCTCGTCGGCCGCAGTGACGCGTTCCGCGTCGTAGGTGTCGAGCAGGCGCTCCGGGGCGAGCCCCCGGATCACGAGCGCGTGCTTCCAGACGAGGTTGTCGGCGTCCTGGATTCCGCTGTTCGCGCCACGCGCGCCGAACGGCGACACGACGTGCGCCGCATCGCCGGCGAAGAGGACTCGGCCATGCCGGAAGTGCTGCATGCGCCGGCACTGGAACGTGTAGACGCTCGCCCATTCGATCTCGAAGTCCGCATCCTCGCCCAGCATCGCGCGCAGCCGCGGAATGATGCGCTCGGGGCGTTTCTCGACTTCGGGATCGGCGTCCCAACCGAGCTGGAAATCGATGCGCCAGACGTCGTCGGCCTGCCGATGCAGCAGCGCCGACTGGTTCGGATGAAACGGCGGATCGAACCAGAACCAGCGCTCCGTCGGGAAATTCGACTTCATGTGGATGTCGGCGATCAGGAAGCGGTCGCGAAACGCCTGGCCTTGCCATTCGAGCCCGAGCATGTGCCGAACCGGGCTTTTCGACCCGTCGGCGACGACGAGCCAGTCGCATTCGATCCGATATTCGCCGTCGGGCGTCGCAACGGCGGCCTCGACGCCCTCCTCGTGCGCTTCGACGCCGACGACCTTGTTCTCCCAGCGCAGCTCGACGCCGTCGAGCTCTCCCGCGCGCTTCACCAGATACTCCTCGAGCCAGTATTGCTGGAGATTGACGAACGCCGGCCGGCGATGACCGGGCTCGGGAAGCAGGTCGAAGCGATAGACGAGCTTGTCGCGGAAGAAGACTTTGCCGACGTTCCAGCCGATGCCCTTGTCGACGATCGGTTGCGCGCAGCCCAGCCGGTCGAGGATCTCCAGCGCCCGTTTCGCATAGCAGATGGCGCGCGAGCCCACCGACACCGTGCAATCCTCGTCGAGCACGACGACCGGAATCCCGTGCTGCGCGTAATCGATCGCAGCCGCGAGCCCGACGGGCCCGGCGCCGACGATGACGACGGGCCGCTTCGGCGCCGGGGCGATCGAGCTCCGGCGGGCGAACGTACGGATAAATCGGATTCGTGTAGGTCTTCACTTGCAGCGACAAAGCGTATCGGGCTGCGCAGCCCATTGGTTGCGAGTCAGCCTTCCAGGGCCTGCCAGAGCTCCTTGTCGCGCTGCGCGGTCCAGATTCGCGGATCGCGATACGCCGTCGCCTCGTCGTAGGCGCGCGACACGTCGAACGGGCAGGCAGTGGTCGAAGATCACCCAGTGGCCGAACTTCGGCTTGAGCGCCGCGTACGTCTTCTGGTAGACGCTGCGCAGATCTTCGCCGGCGGCCGCGCCGCGCTTGACCGACGCGAACATCTCGGTGACGAACGCCCGCGTGCCGTCGAGCCCGGCCTTGACCCGCGCCGGCGTCGTCAGCGCCGCGCCGCGTCCCGGCACGAGCTTTTCCGGCCCGAGCGCGGCGATCGCATCGAGCGTCGCCGGCCAATCGGCGAGATAGGCGTCGCCCGTGTACGGCGTCGCGTCGAACTCGACGAGATCGCCGGAGAAGAGGATCTTTTCCTGCGGCAGCCAGACCACGGTGTCGCCCTTCGTGTGGCCGCGGCCGAGCTGCATGATCTCGACGCGCAGCTTCCCGAGCCAGAGCGTCAGATGCCGGTCGAACACGAGCGTCGGCCACGTGAGCCCCGGCACCGATTCGACGGCGCGGAAGAGGCGCGGGAAGCGCTCGATCTCGCTCTTCATGTCCTGCTCGCCGCGCTCGACGATGAGATCGAACGTGTCGCGGCTCGCGATGATGTGCTCGGGCTTGTAGCCGGACGCGCCCAGCACGCGCACCGCGTGATAGTGCGTGAGCGTCACGTAGCGGATCGGCTTGTCGGTGACGCCGCGGATGCGCCGGATCACGTCCTGCGCCATCACCGGTGTGGCCTGCGTGTCGATCACCATGACGGCGTCGTCGCCGATGACCACGCCGGTGTTGGGATCGCCCTCCGCCGTATACGCGTACGCGTGGTCGGAAAGCTTGTCGAAGCTCACCGTCTTTTCGACGAGATCGGCTTGCGATGCGAATGCCTTGTCGCTCATGGGAATCCTCGGGTGCCGACCGAAGCTGCAGCCGTCGGCGCTGCGCGCTCGCGGCAGGGTAAGATGTTAACCGATCCCTCGGGAGCGGCAACAAAGGACGGTTGCGGCTTGAAGCAGCCCGCGCGGCCAACGGGAACCGTGACGTTTCTGTTCAGCGACATCGAGGGGTCGACGCCGATCGTGGTCATGCCGCGCGAGGCCGTTTGACCACCCAATTGGAATCGGGGACACTTGCCCCGCGCGCGGCCGGCGGCACCCGTATCGCCACCGCGCCTGAACCGTCGCCGCGACCCGACTGAGACTGCGAAATGAGCAGTACCCTGGTGCAGCTGCAAACCCCCGTTCCCACGCTCGACGACGACGGCTGGGAGGATCTCCTCAACTACATCGAGGAGCGCCGCGTCATTCCGATCATCGGGCCGGAGCTCCTCAAGGTCGAGACCGACTCGGGACCGCGCCTCCTCTACGACTGGCTCGCCGAGAAGCTCGCGGGCAAGTTGAGCGTCGACGTCACGAAACTTCCGCAGCCGTACACGCTGAACGACGTCGTCTGCTGGTTCCTCGCCTCGCGCGGCCGTCGCGAGGAAACCTACACGCGGCTGCGCAGCATCCTGCGCGAAGCGAACTTCGCGCCGCCGCACGCGCTGCGCCAGCTCGCGCAGATCACGGACTTCGACCTGTACGTCACAACGACCTTCGATCCGCTGCTCGAGCAGGCGATCAACGCCGAACGGTTCCAGGGCGCGCAATCGACCGAGGTGATCGCCTACGCGCCGAACCGCGTCGCGGACCTCGCGACCGAGCGCGACAAGATGCAGCGGCCCGTCATCTATCACCTGCTCGGGCGGCTCTCCGCGTCGCCGACGTACGTGATCTCCGACGAGGACACGCTGGAGTTCGTCTGCGCGCTGCAAAGCGAGCACCTGACGCCCGAGAAGCTCTTCCACGAGCTCGAGCACAACCATCTGCTCTTCATCGGCAGCAACTTCACGAACTGGCTCGCCCGCCTCTTCCTGCGGATGGCGAAGCGCCATCGTCTGTCGGATCCGCGCGACGTCGGCGAGGTGCTCGCCGACAGCCATTCCAGCACAGACCAGCGATTGCTCGCGTTCCTCCAGCAGGTGAGCGTGCGCACCCGGATCTACAGCGGCGCCGAGAAGTTCGTCGACGAGCTGCACCGGCGCTGGACGACCCGCCGCGGCCCCGGCGAGGTGATCGAGCTCGGCGCCGCGCCGCAGCGCTTCCTGCCGCCCGAGCGCGAGATGCCCGACAACGCGGTCTTCATCAGCTATGCGCGCGAGGACCTCGCGGCCGTGCAGAAGCTCAAAGCCGGGCTCGATGCCGCCGGCGTCAAGACGTGGTTCGACCTCGAGCGGCTCGAAGGCGGCGACGATTACGACCGCAAGATCCAGCGCAACGTCGCGCGCTGCTCGTACTTCATCCCGATCGTCTCGGCGACGACCGAGCGTCGGCTCGAAGGCTATTTCCGGCGCGAGTGGAGCTACGCGATCGATCGCGCCCGCAACATCGCCGAGGGCGCGCTCTTCATCATGCCCGTCACGATCGACGACACGAACGGCGGCGATGCGCAGGTGCCCGACAAATTCAAGGCGGTGCACTTCACGCGGCTCCCCGGCGGCGAAGTCACGCCCGAGTTCGCGCGGCGGCTCAAAGACCTGCTGGCGGCGCGCAATGGGTGACAGCGCCGTCCGCGCAGCCGCAGACGAGCGTGCCGACGCCGAACGCTGGGGCCTCGTCGGATGCCCGATCCGGCATGAGCCCCGACGCCTCCGCCGCGGCGACGGACAGCGCGTCCACGCACGCCGCAGTCGACCCGCAGCATCCGTGGCTCGGCCTCGCGTCGTTCACCGAGGAGACGCGCAGCTACTTCTACGGCCGCGAGGAGGAGGTCGCCGAGCTCGCGCGCCGCGTTCAGCGCAAGCTCCTCACGATCCTGTTCGGCCAGTCGGGTCTCGGCAAGACGTCGATCCTGCGCGCGGGGATCGTGCCGCGGTTGCGGCCCGAGGGCTATTGCCCGGTCTACGTTCGGCTCGATTATTCGCCGGAGGCGCCCGAGCCCTCCGAGCAGATCAAGCAGGCGATCTTCCGCGCGACCGAAGCCTCGGGCCAGTGGACGCAGGCCGGCGTGGCGGTCCACGGCGAATCGCTGTGGGAGTTCCTCCACCATCGCGGCGACGTGCTCCGCGACGCATCGGGCAAGACGCTCATTCCGCTGCTGATCTTCGACCAGTTCGAGGAGATCTTCACGCTCGCGCAGAGCGACGACTTCGGCCGCAAGCGCGCCGCGCAGTTTCTCGAGGACCTCGCGGATCTCGTCGAGAACCGCGCGCCCAAGGCGCTCGAAGCGCGGATGGAGAACGACGAGACCGTCGTCGAGCGGTTCGACTTCACGCGCGAGGACTACCGGATCCTGATCGCGCTGCGCGAGGACTATCTCGCGCATCTCGAGAGCGTCAAGGGCATCATGCCCTCGATCACGCAGAACCGGATGCGGCTTGCGCGGATGACCGGCGACCAGGCGCTCGCGCGCCGTGCTGAAGCCGGGAGGCAAGCTCGTCTCCGAGGAGGTCGCCGCGGCGATCGTCCGCTTCATCGCCGGCGGGTCCGAGCTGCGCAACGCCGAAGTCGAGCCGTCGCTCCTCTCGCTCATCTGCCGCGAGCTCAACAACGCGCGCATCGCGCAGGGTCGCAGCGAGATCTCCGCCGATCTTCTCGCCGGCTCGCGCGACACGATCCTCACCGAGTTCTACGAGCGAGCGCTCGCCGATCAGCCGGCGGGCGTGCGCAAGTTCATCGAAGACGAGATGCTCACCGAGTCCGGCTTTCGCGAAAGCCTCGCCGAGGAGCGCGTGCGCAAGGCGTTCGCCGCGGTCGGCGCGCCGCCCGACACGCTGGCGAAGCTCGTCGACCGCCGGCTGCTGCGCATCGAGGAGCGCCTCGACGTGCGCCGCGTCGAGCTCACGCACGACGTGCTGTGCGGCGTCGTCAAGGCGAGCCGCGACGTGCGCCTCGAGCGCGAGGCGCGCGACGAGGCCGAGCGCAAGCTCGCCGCGCAGCGCGAGCGCGAGCGCGCGACGCGCAAGGCGCTGGTTCGCGCGCGGCAGATCGCCGCCGTGTGCGGGGTGCTCGCGATCGTCGCGGTCGCCGGCGCGATCTTCGGCTACGTCAGCATGAAGCGCGCGCAGGAGGCCGAGGCGAAGGCGCGAGCAGACGCGGCTGATGGCCGAGCAGGCGCGCGGCGAATCCGAAAAGCTCGTCGTCTACCTGCTCGACGATTTCTACCTCGAGCTCGCGCCGGTGGGGCGGCTCGACATCGTCGGCGCGCTGGCCAAGCGCGCGCTCGACTACTACAACGGCCTGCCGGAGGCGCTGCGCACGCCGCAGACCGAGCGCAACCGCGCGCTCGCGCTCGTGCGCTATGGCACGGTGCTGCGCACGCAGGCGAAAGCTCGACGAGGGCAAGAAGGCGATCGACGAGGCGGTAGCCGTGCTGGCCAAGATGCGCGAGCAGGGGGACGTGAGCGAGGCGACGACGATCGGCCTTGCGCTGGGGCTCACGACACAGGCGCGCCTCATGTCGAGCCTGAGACAGAACTCCGAGGCGCTTCCGATCAACACGCGAGCCGTCGAGATGATTCGGCCGCTCGCTGCTGCGCCGAACGCCTCGCCGACGTTGCGGCGCGCGGCGGGCGAAGTGCTCAACTTCCAGGGCTACCTGCAGATGATCTCGCGCAACCAGGATGCCGCCCTCGCCACGCTCGACGAGGCGCGCGCAGCGTATCGATCGATCGACCAGCTCGGGCTCTCCGACCCGTCCGCGGCCGCCGGCTACGCCGAAGCGACCGCGTGGCAGGTCGCCGCAAGCGCCGACCGCGGCAGCGTCGAAGATGCGGTGCGCGCCGCGAAGGAAGTGCTCGCGGTGTCGGGGCAGGTGCTCGAGAAACGGCCCGGCCACATGCAGGCGCTGCGCGCGCAGGCGCTCGCGACTTCGCCGCTGTCTTCGGCGCTGAAGAGCGATATGCGTCTCGCCGAGGCGCTGGCCGCGATCGAGACGACCGAGCGCGCGTGGCGGGAGTTCGTGAGGCTCGACCCCGGCAACTCGATCTCGTGGAGCAACTTGAGCGTTGCGTACCTCAACAAAGGCTTCATCCTGGAAGCGATGGGGCGCGTTCATGACGCCGCCGCCGCGAGCCGGGCCGCGCTCGAGCTCGATCGACCAGGTCGCTCCGAACGTGCTGTTCCGCACCAACATGTCGATACAAGCGGGGCGCCTTGCCTATCTCGAGGCGGTGCGCGGCGACCGGGCGCAGGCCGACGAAGCGCTGGCATCGAGCGAAAAGCTTAGCGCGTGGACCGAGGAGCGTCTTCCCGCCGGCAGCTACGAGCGTGCAGCACGGGGGGCAGTTGCCGGATTCTGGCGCACCAGCGTCGCCAACCTGCTGGGCGACTATCGCCGTTCGATCGAAGCCGGCCGCGAGCTCACGACGAAGCTCGAGCCGCTCGAGCCGCCGGGAGATGCCGGGCGCTACGACAAGGCCCGCTGGCTGAGCTGGACCTATTCGTGGCTCGCCGATTCCGCTTATGCAGCTGGCGACTTCGAGACTGCCGAGCGGGCGATCATGCGCTCGCTCGAGATACGCAACGCGACTCCCGCATTTTCGGTAGAGCCGGACGAGCTCCGCGAGACCGCAAACCAACAGGCGCTCGCCGCGCTCGTGCTCGCGCGGCGCGGCAGGGTGGACGAAGCCGCCACGTTCGCCGGCAAGACGCTGAAATTCGAGCGCGAGCTCGCGGCACGCAACCGCGACGATCCGAGCCAGCGTTTCGAGCTCGCCAACGCGCTCTTCGTCGCCGGTGCCGTCGGTGTAGGCGACCGCAACGCGCAGCTCGCCGAGGCGAGCGCGCTCATCGACAAGCTGCCGCCCGAGTTCAAGCGCGCGCGTCCCGCTATCGTCCTCCGCGAGCGCATTTCCGACGAGAAGTCGCGACGGCGCCCGGGATAGCAGGAGACGTGGCCCAGACGCCGCCTGGCGATGCCGTCGCAAGCGATGTCCGCGGTGCTGTAGCCCGGGTTCGCGCGCATCTCGCGAAAGGCGCGCCGTGGGACGCGTGCGACAGCTTTCGCGACGAGGTCGCGAGGCGCCCGGACGATGCTGATCTGCTCTACTGGGGTGCGCTCGCGCACGCGCGGGCCGGCGCGGCGCAACACGCGCACGCGCTGCTCGACCGCGCGCAGCCGCTGGTCGCCGACGATCCCGGCCTTCTGACCGAAATCCTCAGCCTGCGGGGCCGGCTGTGGAAGGATCGGCTGCATCGAACGCCGGACACAGCGGCTTCGCGCGAATGGGCGTCGCGCGCTCGCAACGAATACCTCGCCGCGTATGCGCTGCAGCGCGCGCCCTATCCCGGCATCAACGCGGCGACGCTGTCGTTGCTTCTCGGCGAGACGTCCGCCGCGCAGGATCTGGCGCGCGAGATCGTTCGCGCAGCTCGCCGCGCAGACCGCAACGCTCACGTGCTGGGATCACGCGACACTGGGCGAAGCGCAGATCCTTCTCGGCGACTTCGACCGTGCGCGCGACAACTATGCGGCGGCGTATGCGAGCGCTCCGGCCGACGCCGGCAGCATCGCCTCGATGCGCCGCCAGGTGCGCCTCCTGGCGCGCGTTGCGCCCGAGGCCACCACGATCCTCGACGTCCTTCCCGCGCCCACGGTGACGGCGTTCGCCGGCCACATGGTCGATGCGCCCGGCCGAGCCGACGCCGCGGTTTCCCTCGCTCGCTCGAACCGATGGTGGCCGCGGCGATTCGCGAGCACGTTGCACGAATGCATCGCCCGATCATCTATACGTCGGCGGCGTGCGGCGCCGACCTGATCCTGATCGAGTCCGCGCTCGACCTCGGCGCCGAGGTCAACGTGCTGCTGCCGTTCAATCGCGACGACTTCGTGCGGACGAGCGTCGCCGTCGGCGGCGACGGCTGGACGCAGCGCTTCGATGCGGCGCTCGCGCGCGCGACCCGCGTGATCTCCGCGACACAGGAGAGCCACCTGGGCGACGACGTGCTGTTCGAGCACGCGGCGATGCTGGTCGAGGGCCTTACCGCGCTTCGCGCCGCGCAGCTCGAGACGAAACCGTCGCTGCTATGCCTGCTGGACGCGGCCGAGGGCGGCCGCGTCGGCGGGACACAGCGCTCGTTCGACCGATGGAAAGCTCGCTTCGGAGCTCCCGAGCTCATCGACCTTGCCGCACTGCGTGCCAAGGGCGCGATCGATACGCGCGGCACCGCGCCGTCCCGCGTGAAGTCACCGAGCGCGCGTCGCGCAGATTCGCTTGCCGAAGCGAGCGCGAGCGCCCTCGCCGCTCGCCCGCGCCGTACGCTGAAGACGCTGCTCTTCGCCGACTTCGCCGGTTACAGCCGCCTGCACGATGCGTACGCGCCGCTCTTCCAGGGGAAGTTCTGGGAGCTCGTCGCCGCGCAGTTCGCGGCGTCGCCGGTGAAGCCCGTGATGGCCAATTCCTGGGGCGATGCGATCTACGCGGTGTTCGACGCGCCGGAGGCCGGCGCCGAGTTCGCGCTGCGTCTTCTCGCCAGCATGCGCGAGGTCGACTGGACCGCTGCGGGGCTTTCCGACTCGAGCCAAATCCGCATCGCGCTGCACGCGGGGCCCGTGTTCTGCGGATTCGATCCGATCATGGGACGCGACAATTATTTCGGGTCGAGCGTCACGCGGGCCGCGCGCATCGAGCCGGTGACGCCACCCGGCATGGCGTACGCGAGCGAGGCGTTCGCCGCGACGCTCGCCGCGACCGGCAGCGACGATTACGCGCTCGAGTACATCGGCGAGCTGCGCGCTCGCAAAGGGCTACGGCGAATCGCGCATCTATCGCGTCGACCGCCGCTGACCGGCTCGCCGGTTGGGCACGTGCGGCCGGTACGTTAGAATCGCGGCGGCCGAGCCTTCGCTGCTCTGCCTCGCTGTCGCCGATCGGCGACGTGAAACCGTGCCGCTCTTCACGAAAGGCTTCCGCCGATGAATCCCGCAGCCGACCTCGCCGAGCTCAAGCAACGGCTGCAAGCGATCAACGACCTGCACGGTGCGGGGGCGGTGCTCAGCTGGGACCAGGCGACGCACATGCCGCCGGGCGGCGCCGCGGCGCGCGGCGCGGCAGACTCGCGCTCCTGAGCGCACTCCAGCACGAGCGGATGATCGATCCCGAGATCGGCCGGCTGCTCGACGCGCTGACGCCGTGGGCGGAGGCTCAGGGCGCGGACTCCGATGCCGCGGCGCTCATTCGCGTGACGCGTCGCGACTACGACCGCGCGACACGCGTGCCGAACGCGTTCATCCAGCGCTTCTCGGAGCACAGCGCGAGGTCCTACAGCGCCTGGGAGCGCGCGCGCCCCGCCAACGATTTCGCCGCGGTGCGGCCGCTGCTCGAGACCACCGTCGAGCTCTCCCGCGAGCTTGCCGGCTTCTACCCGGGCTACGCGCATCCTTGCGACGCGTTGATCGACCACGCCGAAGACGGCATGACGGTGGCGCCGGTGCGCAAGCTCTTCGCCGAGTTGCGCGCGGGGCTCGTCCCGCTGATCGACGCGATTCGCGAGCGTCCGCAACTCGACGACCGCTGTCTCACGGGCGACTTCCCGCAGCCGACCCAGCAAGCGTTCGGCGAGAAGATCGCGCGTGCCTTCGGCTACGACTTCGAGCGCGGCCGCCAGGACAAGACCGCGCATCCGTTCATGATCAAGCTCGGCCTCGGCGACGTGCGCATCACGACACGCTACCGCAGCGACGATCTGTCGGACGGTCTCTTCTCGACGATGCACGAGACCGGCCACGCGATGTACGAGCAAGGGGTCGACGCCGCGCTCGACGGCACGCCGCTCTTCGGCGGCACGACGGCGGGCGTGCACGAGAGCCAGTCGCGATTGTGGGAGAACCTCGTGGGGCGCAGCCGCGCTTTCTGGAGCCGATTGGTACGGGCCTCTGCAGGCCGCGTTCCCCGAGGCGCTTCGCGGCGTCGACGTCGACACGTTCTATCGCGCGATCAACAAGGTCGCGCCGTCGCTCATTCGCACCGACGCCGACGAGGTCACGTACAACCTGCACGTGATGCTGCGCTTCGACCTCGAGCTCGCGCTGCTGGAAGGGACGCTCCCGGTGGCCGACCTGCCCGACGCGTGGCGCGAGCGCGTCCGCGACGACCTCGGCATAACGCCGCCCGACGATCGCGACGGCGTGCTGCAGGACATGCATTGGTACGGAGGGCCCGTCGGCGGCGCGTTCCAGAGCTACACGCTCGGCAACATCATGAGCGCGCAGTTCTTCGCCGCCGCGCGCCGCGACCTCCCCGACCTCGACGATCAGATCGGCGCGTCGCAGTTCGCGCCGCTGCGCGCGTGGCTCACCGAGCGGATCTACCGGCACGGGCGCAAGTTCACGGCGCCCGAGATCGTCGAGCGCGCGACCGGCGAGCCGCTGTCGATCGCGCCCTATCTCGCGTATCTCAACAAGAAGTACGGCGAGCTTTACGGCCTCTGAGCGGCACGGCCAGGCGGTGCGCCGCGTAAGCCGGGCGCCGGCTCGTAAGCCGCCGGGCTTCACGTGAATCCGGGGGCGCCCGTGACGGCTTACGCGGCGCACCGCCCTCGGCTACCCAAGCGCAGCGCTAGCCTTTCGGCCGCTTGTCGATGACGCGCTTCGCCTTGCCGAGCGAGCGCTCGATGGTGCCCGGCGGGACGACGCGGACCTTTGCGGACACGCCGATCATCGCCTTGACCGAGTGCGCGAGCTTCGCCCCGGCTGCCTCGCCCTCGGCCGCGCCCGATGCCGGCTCGCGCTCGACGACGACGACCATCTCGTCGAGATTGCCGGGACGCGAAATCTCGAGCTGATAGTGCGGCACGAGCTCGGCGTGCTTGAGGATCAGCTCCTCGACCTGCGTCGGAAATACGTTGACGCCGCGGATGATCAGCATGTCGTCGGTGCGTCCGGTGATCTTCTCGATCCGTCGCATCGAGCGGGCTGTCGGCGGCAGCAGCCGCGTGAGGTCGCGCGTCCGGTAGCGGATCATCGGCAGCGCTTCCTTGGTGAGCGACGTGAACACGAGCTCGCCCTTCTCGCCGTCGCGCAGCACGCGGCCGCTCTCGGGATCGATGATCTCCGGATAGAAATGATCCTCCCAGACCGTGAGGCCATCCTTCGTCTCGATGCATTCCTGCGCGACGCCCGGACCGATGATCTCCGAGAGGCCGTAGATGTCGATCGCGTCCATGTCGAGCTTCGCCTCGATCGCGGTGCGCATCGCAGGCGTCCACGGCTCCGAGCCGAAGATCCCGATCTTGAGCGACGAGAGACGCGGATCGAATCCCTGCCGCTCCATCTCCTCGGCGATCGCGAGCATGTACGACGGCGTGACCATGATGATGTCGGGCTTGAAGTCGGCGATGAGCTGCACCTGCCGCTCGGTCATCCCGCCCGACATCGGGATCACCGTGGCGCCGAGCTTCTCGGCGCCGTAGTGCGCACCCAGCCCGCCGGTGAAGAGGCCATAGCCGTACGCGACGTGGATGATGTCGCCGGCGCGCCCGCCCGCGGCGCGGATCGATCGCGCCATCACCGTCGCCCACATGTCGATGTCCTTCGCCGTGTAGCCGACGACGGTCGCCTTGCCGGTGGTCCCCGACGACGCGTGGATCCGGACGACCTGCTCGCGCGGCACGGCGAACATGCCGAACGGGTAGTTGTCGCGCAGATCCTGCTTGGTCGTGAACGGGAACTTCGCGAGATCCGCGAGCGACTTGAGATCGCCCGGCGCAACGCGCGCGGCGTCGAACTTGCGCCGATAGTGCGGCACATGATCGTAGGCATGCGCGAGCGTCCTCTTGAGGCGCTCCAATTGCAACGCGGCGAGCTCGTCGCGGCTTGCCGTTTCGATCGGCTCGAGCTCGGCAGCGGCTCGGGTGCTTGACGGGCATGTCTCGGCCTCCTCTTCCGAATCGCGCGGGCGTGCGCGCAGCGCGCCGTCCCGCGGTCTCGCTATCCAACCGTCTCGTCGATCAGGTGGCCCTTGATCCGGTAGCTCTTTCCGCGAAAGAGCGCGACGGTCTCGCCGCGCGCGTTCGCGACCTCGACATCGTAGACGCCGGTGCGCCCGGCGAGCTGGCGCTCGTGCGCCCGCGCCGTCAGCGTCTCGCCCCGATGCGCCGGCGCCGTGAACTCGATCGCGCACCCGGAGGCCACCGTGTTCAGGTTGTAGCTGTTGCACGCGTAGGCGAACGCGCTGTCGGCGAGCGTGAAGATGAAGCCGCCGTGACAGATCTCGTGGCCATTCAGCATGTCGTTGCGCACCATCATCGCAAGCTCGGCGAAGCCCGGCTCGACGCGCACGACGCGGATGCCGAGCGCCTGCGTCGCGGTGTCGCGCGCATACATCGACGCGGCAACGCGCTCGGCGAGCGCGCGCGGCCGACGTCTCGTCCATCGCCGGATGATGCTCACCCACCGACCCTGCCTCCGGTGGCTGCGCGGCGCGCGATGAGCGGCGAGATCCGGTAGCGGTCCTCGCCGTAGTGCAGCGCGAGATTGGCCAGCACGTCGCGGATGGCCGCGGCGCCGATGGCGTCGGCCCAGGCGAGAGGTCCGCGCGGGTAGTTGACGCCCTTCTGCATCGCGACGTCGATCGCGTCGGCGTCGGCGACGCCCTGGACGACGGCGTCGGCCGCTTCGTTCGCCAGCATCGCGACAATGCGCATCACCGCGAGCCCGGCGACGTCGTCGAGGCGCGACACGTTGACGCCGGCCGCCTGCAGGGCGCCGACGACCGATGCGTACGCGGCGTCGCTGCACGTGTCGGCACGCGCGACGGCGATGCGTGTCGCGCTCGCGTAATCGATCGCGTAGTCGTGCAGCACGAGATCGCGAACGCCCGTGGCAACGACGCGCGCGGTTGCCGTGCGCCCGTCGGTGAGCGCAAGCCACGCTCCGCCGCCGTCCCCGGCGACATGGATCGCACCGGCCGGAAAGCGGGAATCGGCGCGCGACCGCTCGACAGCGATTCCCGCCTTGGCCATTCGCTCGACGAGCGCGGCAACCTCCGCGATGTCGCCATGCAATGCGATGCGCTTGGGCGCAGGCTGCTTCGGCTCCGCATGCGCTTCCGGCTTCGCCGCCCCGGGCGCGTAATCGTAGAAGCCGCGCCCCGTCTTGCGGCCGAGAAAGCCCGCGGCGACTCGCTCGTGTTGCAGGACCGAAGGCGCGTACCGCGGATCGTGATAGTAGGCGTCCCAGACGCTCGTCGTCACCGCGAGATTCACGTCGAGGCCGATCAGGTCGATCAACTCGAACGGCCCCATCCTGAAGCCGCCGGCATCGCGGATCACCGCGTCGAGCGTCGCCGGGTCGGCGGCGCGCTCGCCGAGGAGCCGAAGCGCTTCCGCGTAGAACGGCCTCGCGCAGCGATTGACGATGAACCCGGGCGTCGATCTCGCGCGCACGGGCGCCTTGCCCCACGCGAGCGCCGTCGCATACGTGCTCTCGACGACATCGGGCGAGGTCGCGAGCCCGCTGACGACTTCGACCAGCGGCATCGCCGGCGCCGGATTGAAGAAGTGCATGCCGACGACCCGCTCGGGACGCTTCATTCCGGCGGCGAGCGCGGTGATCGAGATCGACGAAGTGTTCGACGCGAGGATGCACTCGGGGAGCACGACATTCTCGACGCGCGAAAGGATCTCGCGCTTCGCGGCGAGGTCCTCGACGATCGCTTCGATCACCAGTTGGGCGACACAGACGTCCGCCAGCGTGACGACCGTCGCGATGCGCGCGAGCGCGGCCTGGGCCTCGGCTTCCGCGAGGCGGCCCTTCGCCACGCGTTGAGCGAGCGCCTCGGCGATGGCCTTCTTCGCGGCGTCCCCCGCACCGAACCGCGCATCGTGCAGCTGAACGCGGTGGCCGTGAAGCGCCGCGATCTGCGCGATGCCCGAGCCCATCGTTCCCGCGCCGATGACGGCAACGGTGGCGTCCTTGGGCACCGCGGCGGGCATCGCTCGCGAGCCGGTTCAGCGGCCGGTGAAACGCGGCGGCCGCTTCGCGGTAAAGGCGGCGACTCCTTCGCGGTAGTCGTCGCTCGTCCCGAGGACGCGCTGCAGGTCGCGCTCGAGATCGAGCTGCGCGGCAAGCGTCGTGCCCTCGACCGCGTGGAGCGCCTGCTTGATCGCTGCGAGTCCGCGAGTGGGCGCCTGCGCGAACTGCTCGAGAAGCTTGTCGACCGCGGCCGGCAGTTCCGCGTCTTCGACGCATTGCCAGATGAGCCCCCACTCCGCCGCGTCCTGCGCGGAAAGCTTGTCGCCGAGGAGCGCGAGTCCCATCGCGCGCGCGCTGCCGACGAGGCGCGGAAGGAAGTACGTGCCCCCCGAGTCGGGAATGAGGCCGATCTTCGCGAAGGCCTGGATGAACGACGCAGACCGGGCTGCGATGACAACGTCGCACGCGAGCGCGATGTTGGCGCCGGCGCCGGCCGCCACGCCGTTGACGGCGCAAACCACGGGCAGCGGCAGCGCGCGCAAGCCCAGGATCAGCGGCTTGTAGTTGCGCTCGATCGAGTCGCCGAGATCGACCGGCGTTTCGCCGGGCGCAACGGCGCGGTCGGACAGATCCTGGCCCGCGCAGAATCCGCGGCCGGCACCCGTCAGCAGCATCACGCGCGCCGTCGCGTCGTTTCTGACCCTGGCGAGCGCGTCGCGGACTTCCGCGTGCATCGCGTCGTTGAAGCTGTTCAGCCGGTCGGGCCGATTGAGCGTGAGACGCGCGATGCCGCCTTCGATCGAGAACAGGATGTTTTCGTAGCTCATGGCCTCTCGCCCCGTTCAGATCCGTAATCCGACATTATGCGTCGTCTTTGCGAGCCACGGGAGCAGCGGAGATCGCGGACGGCCTTAGAGCGCTGCGAACCACGTCCACCGCAGCTTATGCGCCCGCCCGCGACTCCTGTCACTCCCGTGGCGAGCTCACACATGCGCGCGATGCTGGACCACGCGGAAGCGCGACGCGACGAACGCCGAATCGGTGAGCGATGCATTTGCCGCCGGGTTGGCGCCCGTGCCGTGAAAATCCGAGTACGCCGCAGACTGGTTGACGAACACCCCGCCCGTCAGGTTGATCGACAGCGCAACGCCGGCGTCCTCCGCGACGTCGATCGCGCGATCGATGACCTCTTGCCGCCGCGAATACACCGAAAGCGTGAGCGCGCCGTGCGACTTCACCGCATCGGCGACGATCGCGAGGCTCTGCGCGGTCGACGCAGTCGCGATGACGAACGCGATCGGTCCGAACCACTCGGACATGTACTTTTCGCGATCGGTCGCGTCGAGCTTCACCACGAGCGGCGTCCGGATTCGCGCCTGCGGATACGACGGATGAACGAGCGGTTGCGTGTCGAGCGCGATCGGGCCGAGCTTCCGCGCTGCCTCGAGCCGCTGCATCACCCCGTCGTTGACGACCGCGCCCAGGATCTCGACGGCGCGCGCCGGGTCGCCGAGGAGCTTCTGCACCGCCTCGCCGATGCCCGCGGCAACCTGGTCGAACGTCAGGTGCCCGTCGGCGGTGTCGATGCCTTCCTTCGGCACGTAGATGTTCTGCGGCGCCGTGCACATCTGCCCGGTGTAGAGCGCGAGCGAAAAGGCGATGTTGCGCGCGACCCCCTTGAAGTCGTCGGTCGAGTCGATGACGATCTGGTTGACGCCGGACTTCTCCGTGTACACCTGCGCGTGCCGCGCGTTGGCCTCGAGCCAGTTGCCGTTCGCCGAGCTGCCGGTGAAATCGATGAGCCGGACCTCCGCCCGCAGCGCGAGCGTCTGCGCGATCGCGTCGCCGGCCTCGTGCGCGACGAGCGTCACGACGTTCGGATCGAAGCCCGCCTCCGACAGCACCTCGCGCGCAATCCTGACGAGGAGCGCGAGCGGAAGAATCGCCGCCGGATGCGGCTTGACGACCACCGCGTTGCCGGTGGCGAGGTCGGCGAAGAAGCCGGGAAACCCATTCCACGTCGGAAACGTGCAGCAGCCGATCACGAGCCCGACGCCGCGCGGCACGATCCGGAAATGCTTTTCCATCTTCAGCGGCTCGTTCTTGCCCTGCGGTTTCTCCCAATAGGCGCGCGCGGGGATCCGCTTCATTTCCGCCCAGGCATAGGCGATCGCTTCGAGCCCGCGGTCCTGCGCGTGCGGCCCACCGGCCTGGAAAGCCATCATGAACGCCTGCCCCGTCGTGTGCATCACCGCGTTCGCGAAGAGAAAGCTTTCGCGGTTGATCCGATGCAGGATCTCGGCGCTGACGCCGACCCACGCGTCCGGCCCCGCTTTGCGCCATTCGCGTTGCGCGTTGGCCACTGCGGCGAACAGCGCGTCGAGGTCGGCCTTCGGGTATGTGATGCCCAGCGGAAATCCGTACGGCGACTGCTCGCGCCCGACGCTTCCGACGGTGCCCGGCTGCTCGAGCGGAAACGGCTTGTCGCGCAGCGCGTCGAACGCCGCCTTGCCGGCATCGGCGGCGCCTTCGCCATAGACCTTGGGGCTCGGCGATTCGGAATACGCGCTCCAGTAGCCGCGGTCGGCGATCGCGGCGAGCGCGCGCTCGATCGTCGCGGCGTGGCGTTCGAACAAAGGATGCGGCACGGAACGTTCCTCCTTTGCTATCGTTGTCGCCGAAACTCTAGCACGGGGCGCGCAACGGCGTTCAGCCGGTCTGGTCGTAGTCGACGGTAACGCGGTCGGTCACCGGATGGCTCTGGCACGTGAGCACGAACCCGCGCGCGACCTCGTAATCCTCGAGCGCGAAATTGACGTCCATGTCGACCTCGCCGGCGGTCAGCTTCGCACGGCAGGTCGAGCACGCGCCGCTCTTGCACGAATAGGGAAGCTCGACCCCGGCCTTGAGTCCGGCTTCGAGAATGCTCTCCTTGCCCTTCTCCAGCGTGAACGTCCGCGTCACGCCTTCGAGCACCGCGGTCACCTCGCACTCGGTGTGGCCGGGCTCGGGAATCTTCGACGGCCGATGCTCGTGCTTCGGAATGCTCGTCGCGAAGCGCTCGATCTTGACTTTCGCATCGGGGAATCCCCGCGCCTTCAACGCCTCGGCGACTGCCCGCATCATCCCGTCGGGGCCGCAGACGAACACGCTGTCGACATCGTCGAGATCGAGCCAGCTCGCGATCAGCGCGTCGGCCTTCGCGCGATCGATCCGGCCATGCAGGAGGTCGATGTCCTGAGTCTCGCGCGAGAGCACGTGGACGAGGTTGAAGCGCGTCAGATAGATGTCCTTCAGCGCCGCGAGCTCCTCCTTGAACATCACGGTGCCCGAGGCGCGGTTGCCGTAGAACAGCGTGAACCGGCTGCCGGGCTCGGCCGCGAGCGTCGTCTTGATCAGGGAGAGGAGCGGCGTGATACCGCTGCCGGCTGCGAATCCGACGTAGTGGCGGCGGTTGTGCTCGGCGAGCGGAACGTTGAAGTGCCCCCTCGGAGGCAGGACATCGAGCACGTGTCCCGCTTCGAGCGATCGATTCGCCCACTCGGAGAACACGCCGCTGGGGTTGCGCTTGACGGCGATGCGCAACTGGCCTTCGTGCACGCCCGAGCAGATCGAGTACGAACGGCGAACGTCCTGCCCTTCGATATCGGCCCTGAGCGTCAGGTGTTGCCCCGCGGCGAAGCAGAACGCATCCGCGAGCGCCGGCGGCACGGCAAACGTGATCGCGACCGCGTCGCGCGTTTCGCGCTCGACCTTCGCGACCTCGAGGCGGTGGAATTTGCTCATGCTTCGAGCTCAGTGCGGCTTGAAGTAGTCGAACGGCTCGAGGCAATCGAGACATCGGTAGTGAGCCTTGCACGCGGTCGAGCCGAACTGCGAGACGAGCTCGGTGCGCTTCGACGCGCAGCGCGGGCAGGCGATCGCGACGGTCGAACGGCGCAGCGGACTGATCCCGGCGACGTCGATCGGCGTCGGTTTCGTCACCGCGCGCGTGCCGTCGGGCGGCGCGATGCCGAACTCGCGAAGCTTGCGCTTGCCTTCCGGCGTGATCCAGTCGGTCGTCCAGGCCGGGGAGAGCGACGTCTCGATCCGCATCCGCGCGACGCCGATCCCGGTCAAGGCTGCGCGGATCGACGCCGCGATCATCTCGGTCGCGGGACAGCCCGAATAGGTCGGCGTCACGGTGACGACGAGCAATGCGGGATCGTCGGCATCCCAGCGCAGCCCGCGAACGATCCCGAGCTCGATCACCGAGACGACGGGGATTTCCGGGTCCGTCACGCCGGCGAGCGCAACCCAGCCGTCGGCCAGCGAAGGCGCGCGCGCGGCCGCTCCCTGCACCGTCGCTTCCCCAGGGACTGCAACCGTCGCGACGCTCACCACTGCGCCCCCGGATACGAGCGTTGCAGCACCTGCATCTCGGCAAGCAGATGGCCGAGGTGCTCGGTGTGGACGCCGCGCCTGCCGCCCTGCTGCATGTAGGCGTCGCGCGGTGCCTGCAGCGTCGCTTCGGCGAGCACGGCGTCGACGTGGCGCCGCCAGGGCTCGGCGAGCGTGCGGACGTCGGCTGCGACGCCGGCTGCGATCAGCTCGAGCTCCGTCGCGTCCGGCAGAAACATTTCGCCGGTGTACATCCACAACGCGTCGATCGCCGCCTGCATCCGCGCATGCGATTCTTCGGTTCCGTCACCCAGCCGGATCACCCAGTCGCCGGATCGCTCGACGTGGTAATCGGCCTCCTTCGCCGCCTTCGCCGCGATCCCGGCGATGCGCGCATCGCTCGACTGCGCCAGCGCGCGCAGCAGCAGAACGTGCCATGCGTCGAACAGGAATTGCCGCGCGACGGTGTCGGCGTAGCTTCCGTTCGGCTGCTCGACGAGAAGGAGGTTGCGAAACCCGGCAGAGTCGCGCAGGAACGCGAGCTGGTCCTCGTCGCGAGCCGTCGAGCGCGTACCTCGCCTCGACCTCGCCGGCGTAGCCGAGCCACATCCGCGCCTGCCCCAGGAGATCGAGGCCGACGTTCGTCTGCGCGATGTCCTCCTCGAGCACGGGTCCGTGACCGACCCACTCGCCCAGCCGTTGCGCGAGAATGAGCGGCGAATCGCCGAGCCGCAGCAGATACTGGAAGAGCTGTTCGTCGCGCGTCATCGCATCGAGCTCGATCACAGGTGCTTCACTTCGTCGGGCATCGGGAAGAACGTCGGATGCCGATAGACCTTGCTGTTCGCGGGCTCGAACAACGCGTCCTTGTCGCCGGGCGCCGACGCGACGACGTCGGCCGAGCGGACCGCCCAGATCGAGACGCCTTCGTTGCGCCGCGTGTAGACGTCGCGCGCGTTCTTGATCGCCATCTCGGCGTCGGCCGCGTGCAGGCTGCCGACGTGCCGGTGCGCGAGCCCGTGCTGCGAGCGGATGAAGATTTCCCAGAGCGGCCATTCGTTCATGACTGCGGCCTCCATATGCCTCACGCGGCTTTCGCTGCGTCGCGCGCGGCGCGCTTCTGCGCGTGCGCCATCGCCGCCTCGCGCACCCAGGCACCCTCTTCCCACGCCGCGACGCGCGTGCGCATCCGGTCGCGGTTGCACGGCCCGTTACCCTTGATCACGTTGTGGAACTCGTTCCAGTCGATCGCGCCGAAGTCGTAGTGGCCGCGCTCGGCGTTCCACTCGAGCTCGGGGTCGGGCATCTCGAGCCCCAGGTAATCCGCCTGCGGCACCGTCTGGTCGACGAAACGCTGGCGCAGCTCGTCGTTCGACAGGATCTTGATCTTCCACGCCGCCGATTGCGCGCTGTGCACGCTCTCGGCGTCGGGCGGCCCGAACATCATCAGCGACGGCCACCACCAGCGATCGAGCGAGTCCTGCGCCATCGCTTTCTGCTCGTCGGTGCCGCGCGCGAGCGTCATCACGATGTCGTAGCCCTGCCGCTGGTGGAAGCTCTCCTCCTTGCAGATGCGCACCATCGCGCGCGCGTACGGACCGTACGAGCAGCGGCACAGCGGGATCTGGTTCATGATCGCCGCGCCGTCGACGAGCCAGCCGATCGTGCCGATGTCGGCCCACGTGAGCGTCGGGTAGTTGAAGATCGACGAATACTTGGCGCGGCCCGCGTGCAGGTCTTCGACCATCTGGTCGCGCGAGGTGCCGAGCGTCTCCGCCGCGGAATAGAGGTAGAGGCCGTGGCCGGCCTCGTCCTGCACCTTGGCCATCAGGATCGCCTTGCGCTTGAGCGTCGGCGCGCGCGTGATCCAGTTGCCTTCGGGCAGCATGCCGACGATCTCCGAGTGCGCGTGCTGCGAGATCTGCCGGATCAGCGTCTTCCGGTACGCGTCCGGCATCCATTCCTTCGGCTCGATCTTGACGTCGGCGTCGATGCGCGCCTGGAACGCCTGCTCGTCCGGCGACATGTCGGCGGCTGTCTGGACCGCCTTGACCCCGGTGTCGACCATCTGTGCGTACATTGCGCTGCTCCTCGCTCGGCGATCGCGCCCGGTTGTCGTCGCAGGGCAACGGAAGGCACGGCCTCCGGGCTTCACGAGAACCGGGCGCCCTCCGGCCGCGCCTCCCGTCGCCCTCGAGGCGTCCGGGTTGCGCACCGCAGGCTGAAACGATACACTTTACTGCGCTTTCCCGCAAATTATGTATCATGTTTCGCCGGCGGGAAAGACCTCGCAGCCGCCATGCGCAATCCCGATCGCCCCGCCGCCGCGCCCAATCCCCACGTCCGCCGCTGGATCCGGCGCGAGCTTGCTCGCGGCGCCGCCGCGCGCCTCCTCGCTCATCATCACCGTGTGGGGCGACGCGATTGCCCCGCATGGCGGCGCGGTCATGCTCGCGGGGCTCATCGAGCTGCTCGCCCCGTTCGGCATCAACGAGCGACTGGTCCGCACGAGCGTCTTCCGGCTTGCGCGCGAGGGCTGGCTCGCGGCGAAGCCCGTCGGCCGGCGAGAGCCTGTATCGGCTCACGCGCAACGGCGCGCGCCGGTTCGAGCTCGCGTATCGGAGGATCTACGCGCGAGCCCGTCGAGCGCTGGGACGAATCCTGGGAGATCGTCGTCGCCGACGGACCGACTGCAGGCGAGCGCCGGAGCCTTCAGCAGGAGCTCGGATGGGAAGGCTTCGGCACGCTCGCGCCGGGCGTCTACGCGCGTCCTGCGCACACGCCGTCCACGATCCCGCGCATCGCCACGGCGCTCGACCTCGCCGACAAGATCGTCGTCGCGCGCGCCTTCGACGACGCGGCGCTCGGCGGGCAGACGCTCGCCTCCGCCGTATCGCGATCGTGGGACCTCGGCGGCGTCGCCGCCGACTATCGGCGCTTTCTCGCGCGCTTCGGCGGCGTGATCCAGCGCTTCCGGCAGGCGGGCGACGGCGCCCACGATCCGGCGCAGTCGTTCATCGTGCGCACGCTGCTGATCCACGCGTATCGCCGCGTGCTGCTGCGCGACCCGCAGCTTCCCGCCGCGCTGTTGCCGCTCGACTGGCCAGGGGCTGCCGCGTACGCGCTGTGCCGCGACTTCTACCGGCTCACCCATCGTGCCGCCGAGCGCCACCTGCTTGCAACACTTCGTAACGAGCGAGGAACGCTGCCTCCGGCGTCGCCCGGGTTCTATCGACGCTTCGGCGGGCTGGACGGCTGAAGCTCGCCTTCGAGGGCAACGGGCCTCCCGAGTGCGCTGCATCGTATCGGGACCGCAGTGTCGGCGTCCTCCTACGCGAATATGGGAGCTTCGTGGTCAGCCCCGACCCGGGCCTCACCGTTAGTCTGGCGGTACAATCGCTTTAGCCGAGGCCGCGTTGCGCCAGCCGCGCGCGGAAGGCCAGGTCAACCGATCGACCCGGCCATTCGTTTCTGGAAAGCATGGCCCAAGCTCGAAGCTGAAGGGTGGTGGGCAAGGAGATCAAAGATGCGTATGCGTCATCGAATGATTGCTTTGGCACTGTTGCGGCGCGAGCGTTGCGGTTCCGGCGGCGGCTCAGGTGAGCTTCGGCATTTCGACGCCGGGAGTCAGCATCGGCTTCAACGTGCCGACGTACCCGCAGCTCGTGCGCGTTCCGGGCTATCCGGTCTATTACGCGCCGGGCCTCAACGCGAACTATTTTTTCTACGACGGGATGTACTGGGTCTATCAGGGCGACAACTGGTACACGAGCTCCTGGTACAACGGGCCGTGGAACCTCGTAGCGCCGGATTACGTGCCGGCGTACGTGCTGCGCGTGCCGGTTCGCTATTACCGCGCGCCGCCGGTGTACTTCCGCGGCTGGCGCGCGGATGCGCCTCCGCGCTGGGGTGACCATTGGGGCGGTGGATGGGCACAGGCGCACGCGGTTGGGACCAATGGGACCGCAGGGCGGCTCCCGCGCCCGCGCCGGTGCCGTCGTACCAGCGACAGTACTCGGGTAATCGCTATCCGCAGCAACGAACAGCAATACTCGCTGAACAACCAGCACTACCGTTATCAGCCGCAGGATCCGAACGTGCGCCAGCACTATCAGCAGCAAGGCGCGCAACGCAGGGCGCGCAGCCGCCGAATCCGGCGCGCCAGGCGTTCCCGTCGCCGGGTCATCCGGCGCCAGTCGGCGGACCCACGCCGATGAGCCCGGCGGGTGGCGGCAAGCGCGAGCCGGGACAGGACGGCTGAACCGGCAGTCGAGCTCGCTCGCCGAGCTTCGAGAGAACGGCGGCCCACGCGGCCGCCGTTTTCCTTTTTGCAAGCGTACTGCGCCGCGCGTCATAATCGCTGCCCGTCTCCCGTCCAAATCGACGATCGGCGCCGGTGCCGATGGAGTTGCCATGCCAGGATCGCAGCGCAAGGTCGGTGTCATCGGTGTCGGGTTCGGAGCGCAGGTCTACGTCCCCGCTTTCCGCTCGGAAGGCTGGGACGTCGCCGCGATCTGCAGCCGCAACCGCGACAAGGCGGCAAAGGTCGCAGAGGACGCCGGGATTCGCGACGTGCACACCGATCCGCTCGAGCTGATCGCGCGCGACGACCTCGACGCGGTCGCGATCGCCGCGCCGCCCGCCGGTCATCATCCGCTGGCGCTCGCCGCGCTCGCCGCGGGCAAGCACGTGCTGTGCGAGAAGCCGTTCGCGCTCGACGCAGCGCAAGGCGCCGAAATGCTGCGACGCCGCGAACAGAAGCGGCCGCACGGCGATGGTCGGCCACGAATTCCGGTTCACGCCGCAGCGCGCGTTCATCAGGGATCTCCTCGCCGACGGCTACATCGGCGAACTTCCAGCTGTGCACGATGGAGCTCTTCCTCGATCGCTACGTCACGCCGAAACCGCGGCCATGGACGTGGCTCGCATCGAAGGCCGAGGGCGGCGGGCTGCTCGGCGCGCTCGGGCTCGCACTACATCGACGCGACTTCGCCACTGGTTCGGCGAGGTCGTGTCGGTCAGCGGCTCGCTCGCGACGCTGCGTCCGGATCTGCTCGATCCCGCGACGAACAGCGTCGTCAAGGCGGAGACCGACGACACGTTCCAGTTCACGCTGACCTTCGAAGGCGGCGGCGATCGCGACGATGATCGCGACGTTCGCCGCAACACCGGCGCGCGGCGCGAAGGTCGCCGTGATGGGCGATCGTGGCACGCTGATCGCCGAGCATTCGGGACCGAATCCGATGGCCGACGGCGTCGTGATCGCGAGCCGCGACGGCTCGCCGCTGCAACCGCTCGCGACGCCCGCCAGGTACGCGTTGCCGAACGACGATCGCGACCACCGGCTCGCCGCGTTTCGCGCGCTCGTTCGGGAATTCGGCGCCGGCATCGACCGGCACGCGTCCCCCGCGCCGAATTTCACCGACGGTTTGCGCTGCCAGCAGGTGCTCGACGCCGTGCATGCGTCGTCCGACTCCGGACGAGTCGTCAAGCTCGCGTGACCGGGTCGCGGTGCTGCCCCGCGATCCGTCGCTGAAGCCGGCGCGTCGATGATCTGCGTCATCCACGCGCACCCCTATCCGAGCCGCTCGCGCGTCAATCGCGCGCTCGCAGACGCGCTGCGCGCGCTGCCCGATCTCGACCTGCGGTCGATCTACGCGCTCTACCCCGACTTCGACATCGACGTGGCCGCCGAGCAGAAGGCGCTCGCCAAGGCGCAGCTGATCGTCTGGCTGCACCCGCTCTACTGGTACAGCGTGCCGGCGCTTTTCAAGCACTGGTGCGACAAGGTGCTCGAATTCGGCTGGGCCTACGGCGACGGCGCGCACGCCCTGCGCGGCAAATCGTGCCTGTGGGTTCCGACCGCGGGAGGCGGCGAAGCCACCTACGCGCCGGACGGGATGCACGGACACCCGTTCGCGAGCTTCGTTGCGCCGATCGAGCAGACCGCGCGCTTTTGCGGAATGCGCTGGGAGCCTCCGCATGTCGTGTTCGAGGCCGACGATCTGGAAGCCGAGCAGCTATCACGGCACGTGACCGAATTCATCGAGCGCCTCATCCCGTGGCGCGCGCCAGGGAAAGAAGCCGGGGAGAGTTCGCGATGATGATCAATGCGCTGGTCTACCTGACCGCGGCGGTAATCTGCGTCCCGCTCGCGCGCTGGCTGGGCCTCGGCTCGGTGCTGGGCTACCTGATCGCCGGCGCGGTGATCGGACCCTGGGGATTGGGCTTCGTGCAGGACGTCGAGTCGATCCTGACTTTTTCGGAGTTCGGCGTCGTGCTGATGCTGTTCGTGATCGGCCTCGAGCTCGAGCCGAAGCGGCTGCGGGAAATGCGCACGGCGGTCTTCGGCGGCGGCTCGCTGCAGCTCGCGCTGTCCGGCGCGGCGCTCGCCGCAGGCGGGCTCGCGCTCGGCATGCACTTGGAAATCGGCGCTGATCGCGGGCCTCGCGCTGGCGCTCTCCTCGACCGCCATCGCGATGCAGACGATGGGCGAGCGGAATTTGACGGCGACGCCGATGGGGCGCAACGCTTTCGCAGTCCTGCTCTTCCAGGACATCGCGGCGATTCCGCTGCTCGCCGCGATTCCGCTGATCGCCGTCGGGCGCGCCAGCGTCGACGCGTCCGACTGGAGCGACGTGCTGAAGGCCGCCGCGGCCATCGGCGGCGTGCTGCTCTTCGGCCGATACCTGACGCGTCCGCTGCTGCGATTCATCGCCGCTGCCAACATCCGCGAGGTGTTCACGGCGTTCGCGCTGCTGCTGGTCATCGCGATCGCGCAGCTGATGACGTTCGCCGGCGTCTCGACGGCGCTCGGCGCCTTTCTCGCGGGCGTGCTGCTCGCGGGCTCCGAATACCGCCACGCGCTCGAGACCGACATCGAGCCGTTCAAGGGGCTGCTGCTCGGGCTCTTCTTCATCTCGGTCGGCATGTCGATGGACTTCGGCCTGCTGCAGAGCGAGCCCCACGCGATCGCGGGGTTGTTGATCGGCCTGCTCGCGCTGAAGGTCGTCACGCTCGTCGGTCGTCGCGCGCGCGATGGGCGTCGAATCGCGGCAGCAGCTGCTCTTCGCCGGATTGCTCGCGCAGGGCGGCGAGTTCGCGTTCGTGGTCTTCGGCGCGGCGCGCATCGCGGGCGTGCTCTCCGACGACTGGGCCGGGCGCTTGACGATCGCCGTCGCGCTGTCGATGGCCGCCACGCCGCTCATGCTGTTCCTGCTCGACAAGCTGCTGGCATGGCGCGCCTCCGCGACCGAGCGCGCGGCCGACACGATCGACGAGACAGGCAATCCGGTGATCATCGCCGGCTTCGGGCGGTTCGGGCAGATCGTCGGGCGCCTGCTCTTCGCGAACGGCATTCGCGCGATCGTGCTCGATCACGACCCCGAGCAGATCGACTTCCTGCGCAAGTTCGGCTACAAGGTGTTCTACGGCGATGCGACGCGGCTCGACATCCTGCGCGCCGCGGGCGCCGAGAAGGCGTGCCTGCTGATCAACGCGATCGACGACGTCGACGACAGTCTCGCGCTCACCGACCGCGTGCGCGAAAATTTTCCGGAGCTGCCGATCATCGCGCGGGCGCGCAACGTCACGCACTACGTCGGGTTGCGCGCGCGCGGCGTGACGATCGTCGAGCGCGAGACCTTCGAGTCCGCGCTGCGCGCCGGCCGGCGCGCGCTCGAGGTGCTCGGCGTCGACCGTTTTCGCGCCCGCGAGATCGCCGACGGATTCCGGCGGCACAATCTCGCAACGCTCGACGAGCGCCTCGATTATTTCCGCGACGAAGCGAGGGTTCTTTCCGCGGCGCAGGCGGGCCGCGAGGAGCTGCGCGAGTTCTTCGCGCGCGACCAGGCGCAGTTCGAATCCGAGCACCACGCCGGCTGGAACCGCGAGTGAGCGAGGCGGGCGAGCGTCAGCGAGCCAAGGCGCCAGACGGCGCTACTGCTTCTGCGCGACGACGCGCCCCTCGGCGTTGAGGAAGACGCGATAGCGCGTGCCGTTCTCGCACGTCGCGACGTGATCGTTGTCGCCCTGGCGCGTCGCCGCAACCACTTTGCCGCACGGCAGGCCGAGGAGCGCGATGACCGAGGTCAGGTCCTTGAGCAGCGCGGGGTCGTCGGCCGCGACTGCGCCTCGCATGCACAGGGCTGCGAGGAGCGCGATCAGGATGCGGGATGAATTGCGCACGGCGCCTCCGGCGGGCAGTCTAGACAGTGGCGAACTTGACGGGGTCCGAAAGGATGCCCCAGATCGCCTCGCGCGACGCGACGATCGCCGAGGCGAGCGGCGGATCCGCATCCTGAAGCAGCGCGATCACCTTGAGGACGAGCTGATCGAACGCGCGACGCAGCTCGGCGAGCGTGCTCTTCGCCTGGCCCTTGTAGTAGGCGCGAAACGCATCGAGCAGATCGTCCACCTGATTCTTGAGCGTGAGCTTCGTGTAGACGCCGATCGCGTTCGTCTCCTTCAGGCGAGCCTCCAGCGCCTTGAGATCGAGCGGCGGCGCGGAAGGCGGCTTCGCGGCCGAGGGCTACGGGTGGTTTCGACGCGGGCGCTGCGGAGGCAGCGGAAGGAGCAGGTGCTTTCGATGCGGGCGCCGCCGACACGGCGGCTGCGGGCCCGCGCACGGAAGCTGCGGGCGCTTTCGACGCAGGCACGGCGGTCGCGCTCGGTTTGGCGGGCTCGGTCTGCTGCGCGGGCTCCACAACTGCCGGCGCGGGCGGGGACGCCTGTGGCTGCACGACTGCAGCCGTCGAGGCTGGCGGGATCTGCGGTTCGTCTCGCGATTCGCGCGGGACCGCGTTGCACGCCGCCAATAGGACGGCCAGCATGCACGCCAAGGCACAGGGGAGCATTTTTCGGAAGCGACGCCATGTCGGGTAGCGTAGCGCCAGCGCTCGTTCGGGGTTGCATTTTCTTTCGTTCCCAATTCTAATGCCGAATCTATGCCATTGTCATAGTCGCCGCTGGGAATCGCTTCGATCGGCGCCCACGATACATCGCGGCTACGAACTCGACGGGAGAAACGACCGGATATGGGCTGGATCAGAATCGCAATGCCTGCCCTGGCGGCAGTGATCGCACTCGGCAGCGCTTACGCCGCACAAATCGAAGACTTTCCGGCAGGCGTTCGCGATACATTGGGGCCCAGGTTCGCACCGCGACCGCATCTCCGTGGCGCGCGACCGGCGCCGTCTGTAAACGTCAACCTCGATGCGCTCGTTCGGCTTCGCCACTGGAATCGGGTCGCAATCGATGCGAGCGGTCTCGATCACACTCCGGTTGCGCCGGGCGAAACGCGCACGTTCGGCGAACAGCTCGGCCCAGGACGCTCGAGCCGCGCGATGGCGATCGTGCACATCGCGATGTTCGATGCGGTCAACGCAATCGCTCCGACGTATCAGAGCTATACCGGCGTCTCCGCAGCACATGGCGCATCGATGGACGCGGCGATCGCCCAGGCCGCGCACGATGCGCTGACGGCGCTCTATCCGTCGCAGCGCGCGGCGCTCGATGCGCTGCTGGCCGACGATCTCGCGCAGATCGCTGCGCCGACTGCTTTCGCGCTGGCGCGCGGCAGCGATCTCGGCCGCCGCGCCGCGGCGGCGATACTGGCGCTGCGCGCCGACGATGGATCGCAATTCGCCGAGCCGCGCGTAGGCATCGACTACATCACGAGCGACGCGGCCGGGCAAGTGGCGCCAGGACCCGATCGGCCAGTCTCCGCTTGCGCTCGGCGCAGAATGGGGGGACGTCGAGCCGTTCGTGCTGCGCTCCTCTTCGCAGTTCCGCGTGCCTCCGCCTCCGCCGATGTCGAGCCGGCGCTACACGGTGGCGTTTCAGGAGGCAAAGCGCGTAGGCGGTGACGGGATCGTCACGCCGACCTCACGCACGCCGGAGCAGACCGAGATCGGGACGTATTGGGCCTACGACGGCACGCCGAGCCTGTGCGCGCCGCCGCGGCTGTACAACCAGATCGCCGTGCAGATCGCCGAAGCCCGGGGGACTCCGGTAGTCGATCTCGCGCGGCTGCTCGCCCTCGTCAACGTGGCGATGGCCGACGCCGCGACCGCGATCTGGGACTCGAAGTATTTCTACGAATTCTGGCGGCCGGTCACCGGCATTCGCGAGGCCGATCCCGGCACGGGTCCGACGGGCGCCGGCGACGGCAACGACGCAACCCGCGGCGATCCGGCATTCACGCCGTTCGGCGCGCCGGCGAGCAATCTGAGCGGTCCCAACTTCACGCCACCCTTCCCTGCATACCCGTCGGGGCACGCCGGCTTCGGCGGCGCGTTGTTCCAGACCTTGCGCAACTTCTACGGCACCGATCGCATCGCGTTCACGTTCGTGTCGGACGAGTTGAACGGCGAGACGCTCGACCACAACGGGAATGTCCGCCCGCTGGTACCGCGCCGCTTTTCATCGCTGTCCGAGGCCGAGGAGGAAAACGGCCAGAGCAGGATCTATCTCGGCATTCACTGGGAGTTCGACAAGACCGAGGGGATACGCCAGGGCCGGCGCGTTGCCGATTACGTATTTCGCAACGCATTCGCGCCGGTCGAGAACGGCAAATTTCGCTAGCGATTCCTGCTCTGCTCCCGGACGCGTCCGTTGCCGTCGCCTTCAAAGCCTGTAGCGCCTCCCTCGCTCGAAGCGCGCATCGCGGCGTTGCCGTGCTGGCGCGCCAAGGTGACGCTGCGGCCATTGCGCGGCGGGCTGTCGAACGTGGCGTTCGTCGCCGACGATGGCGCAGCGCGCTACGTCGTGCGCTGCGGTCACGACATCCCCATTCACCACGTTTTCCGCGATCGGGAGCGCGCGGCCGGCATCGCCGCGCACGCGGCCGGACTCTCGCCGGAGCTGATCCACGCCGAGCCGGGCATCATGGTGATCCGCCACGTCGAGGGCAAGACGCTCGTCGAAGCCGACCTCGCCGCGAACATCGCGCGCATCGTGCCGCTGCTCGAGACGTGCCACCGCGACGTCGCTCGTCGCGTCGAAGGCCCGGCGAACCTGTTCTGGGTCTTTCACGTCGATTCGCGGCTACCTGCGGACGCTGCGGGGCGACGCAACCCGAGCGGGCGCGGATCTCGCGCGCTGGGCTGCGCTCGCCGACGCGCTCGAGACAGTCGCAGATACCGCTGCCGATCGTCTTCGGTCACCACGATCTGCTGCCCGGCAACTTCATCGACGACGGCAGCGCGCCTCTGGCTGATCGATTGGGAATACGGCGGATTCGGCACCGCGATGTTCGATCTCGCGAATCTCGCGGCGAATGGGCGCTTCGCACCGGCCGAGGATCGGCAGCTGCTCGAGACCTATTTCGAAGCGCCGGTCCGCGACGAGCTGCAGCGCTCGTTCGACGCGATGAAGGTGGCGAGCGCGCTGCGCGAGGCGACGTGGGCGATGGTATCGCAGACGCACGCGCGCGTGCCGGGTGTCGACTACGGTTCGCACGCCGCCGACTTCGCGGCTCGCACCGAGCTCGCGCTCGCGCAGTTCGAGGAGCGCCACGGGCGGCTTTGACGTCCAATGCTTACGTGCGACGGGTCAGCATTGCAGGGCCGCGGGTGACGCAGCCAAAGGACGGCCGGTCCTATGAAGCCGGGGGGCCGAAGGCGTTGCAGGGCTACGGGTGGTGCAGCCGAAGGGCGCCCGGTTCTCGTGAAGCCCGGCGGCTGTGCCACCCGTAGCCCTGCAAACCTAATCAGCGCTCAGACGCGCGATCGGACCTGCAGCGGGTCCTCGTCCTCGTCCTCGTCTTCGTCGTCGTCGTAGCCTTCGTCGTCGTCGGGATCGATGTTGCCGCCGTCGGCGCCGCCACTCGATTGATCGTCGTCATCGTCGTCGTCGCCGGGGCCGAGTCCCTCCGGCACCGGCGTCAACGTTGCAGCCATCTCGACGTCCATGGCTGATCTCCTGCGTCGAATTGCTACTGCGGCGGAATCCGCAACACCTGACCAGGATAGATCTTGTCCGGGTCCTTGAGCATCGGCTTGTTCGCCTCGAAGATCTTCATGTACTTGTTCGGATCGCCGTACTGCGCCTTCGAGATCTTCGACAGGTTGTCGCCCGAAACGACGGTGTAATACTTCGCCTCGGGCTCGCTGCGGTCGACGCTCATCATGTTGTTGACCTTGGCGACGCCGGAAACGTTGCCGCAGCAGAGCACGATCTTCTCCATCGTCGCCTGATCGGGCGCGACACCATAGACGGAGACCGTCGAGCTCGCGCCATCGTAAGTGACGGTGAGGCCGGTCGCCGACAGGTTCTGCGACTTGATGTAAGCCGAGGATCGCATCGGCAGCCGCATCGTTTGCCGCCTTGACCTTGCCATCGTCGCCGGGTGCCGCAGCGGCGTCCTGCATCGCTGCCTTCGCTTTGCCGATGCCGAAGAGCTTCTCACCTGCGTCCTTCACGAAATCGAGCATGCCCATTGCATCACTCCTTGTTTGTGCGGGTATCACCGAGCCGCCGTGCTGCAACGCAGGCGGCGCCTCGAGTGGAGGCCATTCTACGCCCGGCGCAACGGCGAAAGTGGCGCGGATTTGCGTCGGATTCGCTCCTACAAGGCACCGCGACGGCCTGCCGTCAAAGACGCAGCGCGACCTCCGTCCCCTGCGCGATCGCGCGCCGTGCATCGAGCTCGACCGCGACATCGGCGCCGCCGATCAGCGTGACCGCCGCGCCGGCGGCACGCAACGGCTCGACCAGCTCGCGGCGCGGTTCCTGGCCGGCGCAGACGACGATCGTGTCGACGTCGAGCACCCGCGCCTCGCCATCGACGCTCAAATGCAGCCCGTCGTCGTCGATGCGCTCGTAGACCACTCCGGGCAGCATCGTCACGCCGCGCTTCTTGAGCAGCGTGCGCCGGATCCAGCCGGTCGTCTTGGCGAGACCTTCGCCGACCTTGCCCGATTTGCGCTGCAGCAGCCACACTTCGCGCGGCGGCGCGCGATCGGCCGCCGCCTTGATCCCGCCGCGCTCGCGATAGTCGATGTCGATTCCCCACTCGGCGCAGTATTCGTCGGTCTCGTCGTGGCCGCCGTGGTGGGTGAGGAATTCGCCGACGTCGAAGCCGATGCCGCCCGCGCCGATGATCGCGACGCGCCTGCCCGCTTCGCGCCGGCCCATCACGATGTCGGTGTAGCCGGCGACCTTCGGATGATCGATGCCGGGAATCGCGGGCACGCGCGGGACGATGCCGGTCGCGAGCACGACGTGATCGTAGCCCGCCGAGATCGCGGCGCCGACGTGGCGATCGAGAACGAGCTCGACGCCGGTGCGCTCGATCATGCGGCGGTAGTAGCGGAGCGTCTCGGCGAACTCGTCCTTGCCCGGGATGCGCCGCGCGAGATTGAACTGGCCGCCGATCTCGTGCGCGGCGTCGAAGAGCGTCACGCGATGGCCGGCTTCGGCGGCGGTCGTCGCGCACGCAAGCCCCGCCGGACCCGCGCCGACGACGGCGACGCGCTTCCTGCGCGCCGCGGGCTTCAGCACGATCTTCGTCTCGTGGCAGGCGCGCGGATTGACGAGGCACGAGGCGATCTCGCGCGAGAAGATCTGGTCGAGGCACGCCTGGTTGCACCCGATGCACGTGTTGATCTCGTCGGCGCGGCCCTGCGCCGCCTTCACGACGAAGTCGGCATCGGCGAGGAACGGACGCGCCATCGACACCATGTCGCCGTCGCCGCGCGCGAGCAGCGCTTCGGCCACTTCCGGATCGTTGATGCGGTTGGTGGCGATCAGCGGGATCCGCACGGCACCCTTCAGCCGTCTCGTCACCCACGCGAACGCCGCGCGCGGGACCATCGTCGCGATCGTCGGCACGCGCGCCTCGTGCCATCCGATCCCCGTGTTGATGATCGTCGCCCCGGCTGCCTCGACCGCCTGCGCCAGCGCGACGACCTCGTCCCACGTGCTGCCGCCCTCGACGAGGTCGAGCATGGAGAGCCGGTAGATGATGATGAAATTCGGCCCCACCTTCTCGCGCGTGCGCCGGACGATCTCGACCGGAAAGCGGATGCGGTTCGCGAAGGAGCCGCCCCACTCGTCGTCGCGATGATTGGTCCGCGGCGCGACGAACTCGTTGATCAGGTAGCCCTCCGAGCCCATGATCTCGACGCCGTCGTAGCCCGCGCGCTGCGCGAGCGCGGCGCAGCGGACGTAGGCGGCGATCGTTCTGCCGATTCCCCAGCGTGTCAGCGCGCGCGGCTTGAACGGCGTGATCGGCGAGCGCAGCGCCGAGGGCGCGACCGACAGCGGGTGGTACGCGTAGCGCCCTGCGTGCAGGATCTGCATCGCGATCCTGCCGCCGGCCGCGTGCACCGCATCGGTGATCAATCGATGCCTGCCGACCTGCCAGCCGAACGAGAGCTGCGACGCGCGCGGCTCGACGCGGCCCGCGAAATTGGGCGCGATGCCGCCGGTGACGATCAATCCGACGCCGCCGCGCGCGCGCTCGGCGTAGAACGCGGCCATTCGCGCGAATCCGTCGGGCGCCTCCTCGAGGCCCGTGTGCATCGACCCCATCAGCACGCGATTCGGCAGCGTGACGAAGCCGAGATCGAGCGGCGCCAGCAGATGGGGATAGCGCGACGCGGACATCGGCCGCGGGTCAGGGCAGCGACAGGTACGCGTCGCCGGCGACCTTCACTTCGCCGGCCTCGTTCGCCGTGGCGACCGCGACGCGAACGAGCCGCTCGCCGTCGCGCTCGAGCTTCTCCGCCACGCGGCCCGTGCAGACGATCCGCTCGCCGACGTGCGTCATCGCCGTGAAGCGCACGCTGAATTCGCGCAGCTCGCGCTGCGGCGCCCAGTTCGTGAGCAGCCGGCCGATCCACGCCATCGACAGCATCCCGTGCGCGACGACGTCGGGCATGCCGGCGGCGCGCGCGAAATCGACTGTCGATGTGGATCGGGTTGTGGTCGCCCGACGCGCCGGCGTAGAGCGCGAGCGTCGCGCGCGTGAGCGGCGGCAGCGCGAGCGGCGGGAGCTCGTCGCCGACGCTGACGGAATCGTAAGCGTGGCGGCACGATCAACCGCTGCGGACGACGAGCGTCGCGCGCATCTCGGCGACGCGCGCGCCGTGCTGATTGGTGACATCGGTCAGCTTGACGACGAAGGTCCGCGCGCCGCTCTTCTTCTGGAACACGTTGGCGATCCGCGAGGTGAACGTCAGTCGATCGCCCGCGTGGATCGGGTCGAAGTAGCGGAAGGCCTGCGACGCGTGCAGCACCTGCGCGATGTCGATGCCGAGATCGCGCAGCCACGCGAACGGGTCGGTCTCGTCGAGGTAGAGGCATGCGGCGTAGGTCGGCGGCGCGGGCAGCGCGGGATGGCCCGCCGCGCGCGCCGCGGCTTCGTCGACATACTCGGGGCGCGTCTCGCCGGTCGCCTCGGCGAAAAGCCGCAGCCGCCCAGCTTCGACCTCGGCCGAGTGCGGAGCGAACGTTCGGCCGATGGCGGTGGCGTCGACCATCGCGCCGGTCATTCCGCCCGGTAGAGCGTGACGACGCAGGCGCCGCCGAGCCCGAGGTTGTGCTGCAGGCCGATCCGCGCGCCGTCGACCTGGCGCTCGCCCGCGGTGCCGCGCAGCTGCTGCGTGAGCTCGAAGCACTGCGCGAGCCCGGTCGCCCCCAGCGGATGTCCCTTCGACAGCAGGCCGCCGGAGGGATTGGTCACGAATCTGCCGCCGTACGTGTTGTCGCCGTCGTCGACCAGTTTTTCGCCCTCGCCTTCGGCGGCAGAGCCCGAGCGCCTCGTAGGCGATGAGCTCGTTCTGCGCGAAGCAGTCGTGGAGCTCGACGACGTCGACGTCCTCGGGCCCGACGCCCGCGGCTTCGTACACCTGCCGCGCCGCCTGCCTTCGTCATGTCGTAGCCGACGAGCGTGATCATGTCGTGCGCGGCGAACGTGTCGGGCGTGTCGGTCGTCATCGCCTGCGCCGCGATCGCCACCGTCCGATCGAGGTGGTGCCTGCGGGCAAAGTCCTCCGAGACGAGCACCGCCGCCGCGGCGCCGCAAGTCGGCGGGCACGCCATCAGCCGCGTCATCACGCCGGGCATCAGCACCGGCGAGGCGAGCACGTCGTCGACCGTCAGTTCCTTGCGAAAGAGCGCCATCGGATTGCGCGCCCCGTGGCGGCTTGCCTTGGCGCGGATCTTCGCGAACGTCTCGAGCTTCGTCCCGAACTTCTTCATGTGCGCGAGCCCGGCGCCGCCGAAATAGCGGATCGCGAGCGGCACGTCCGGCGCGCCGACCAGCGCATCGGTTTCGCGATTGAAGTCGTCGAACGGCGTCGGCCGGTCGTTGAAATGCGTGGTGAGCGCGCCCGGCGCCATCTGCTCGAAGCCCAGCGCGAGCGCGCACTCGACGACGCCGCTTTCGACCGCCTGGCGCGCGAGATAGAGCGCCGTCGAGCCGGTCGAGCAGTTGTTGTTGACGTTGAAGATCGGGATGCCGGTCATCCCGACGCGGTAGAGCGCTTTCTGGCCCGCCGTCGAGTCGCCGTACACGTAGCCGACGAACGCCTGCTCGACGTCGACGTACGCGACGCCCGCGTCGGAGAGCGCCGCCGCCGTCGCGCCGGCGCCCATGACGTCGTAGGGCTCGCTCGCGCCCGGCTTGGAGAACGGGATCAGGCCGACACCGGCGACCAGAACTTTGCGCTGCATCGTCTTCTCGTTGTATCGCGGCTCTCGCGTGCGTTCGATCGCGTGCTGTGCGCGCGTTCGCGCAAGAGAGATGCATTTTACCGGGTTCCGTGAGCGATTCCCCGCCCGCTGCTCCGTGGCGCCGCTGCCGGCCATCCGCGAAAGGACTAAACTGATCGCTTTCGTCGCGCGCGGCGCCGATTCGTTGCCGGGCCGCCGCAAGACCACTCTTCGGAGCCGTGCCATGAACGCCACCCCCGCCCTGCGCCAAGCCGATGTCGCCGACCCTCGCCCACTGGATCGGAGGCAAGCGCACGCCGGGTACCTCGGGGCGCTTCGGCGACGTCTTCACGCCGGCGACCGGCGCGCTCGGCTGCCGCGTCCCGTTCGCGTCCGCCGCCGAGGTCGGCCGTGCCGTCGACGCCGCGAAAGCCGCGTTTCCCGGCTGGGCGGCGACGACGCCGCTCTCCCGCGCCCGCGTGATGTTCCGGTTCAAGGCGCTGCTCGAGCAGCGCGCGGACGAGATCGTCACCGTCGTCTCGCGCGAGCACGGCAAGGTGCTCTCCGACGCCGCCGGCGAGCTTGCGCGCGGCATCGAGATCGTCGAATACGCGTGCGGCGCGCCGCAGCTCCTCAAGACCGAGTTCACCGAAGCGGTCGGGACCAACATCGACGCGTACACGCTGCGCCAGCCGCTCGGCGTCGTCGCCGGCATCACGCCGTTCAACTTTCCGGCGATGGTCCCGCTGTGGATGTTTCCGATGGCGATCGTGTGCGGCAACAGCTTCGTGCTGAAGCCCTCGGAGCGCGATCCCTCGGCCGCGCTCATCCTCGGCGCGCTCCTCAAGGAAGCGGGATTGCCGGACGGCGTGTTCAACGTCGTCAACGGCGACAAGGAAGCGGTCGACGCGCTTCTCGCGCATCCCGACGTGCAGGCGGTGAGCTTCGTCGGCTCGACGCCGATCGCGCGCTACATCTACACGACGGGAACCGCGCACGGCAAGCGCGTTCAGGCGCTCGGCGGCGCGAAGAACCACGCGGTCGTGCTGCCCGACGCCGACCCGGAGCTCGCGGCCGACGCGCTGGTCGGCGCCGCGTACGGCTCCGCCGGCGAGCGCTGCATGGCGATCTCGGTCGCGGTCTTCGTCGGCGACACGATCGCCGACGACGTGCTCGGCCGCGTGCAGAAGAAGATCGCCGCGATGAAGGTCGGCGCGTCCGACGACAAGAGCGCCGAGATGGGGCCGCTCGTCACGGCGACGCATCGCGACAAGGTCAAGGGCTACATCGACAGCGGCGCCGCCGAGGGCGCGTCGCTCGTCGTCGACGGCCGCGGCATCGAGGTGCCGGGGCACGAGGACGGCTATTTCGTCGGCCCGACGCTCTTCGATCGCGTGACGCCGCAGATGAAGATCTACAAGGACGAGATCTTCGGGCCGGTGCTCTCGTCGGTGCGCGCGAAGTCGTACGACGAGGCGCTCGCGCTCGTCAACGCGCACGAGTTCGGCAACGGCGCGGCGATCTTCACGCGCGACGGCAACGCCGCGCGCGATTTCGTCCAGCGCGTGCAGATCGGGATGGTCGGCGTCAACGTGCCGATCCCGGTGCCGGTCGCGTTCCACAGCTTCGGCGGCTGGAAGTCGTCGCTCTTCGGCGACCACCACATCTACGGACCCGAGAGCGTGCGCTTCTACACGCGGCAGAAGGCGGTGACGCAGCGCTGGCCGGCGGGGATTCGCGCCGGCGCCGAGTTCATGATGCCGACGACGAAGTAGGCGGAGCGACGCGCCGAGCGAAGCGGCACGACGAGCGGCGCGCCACGACGAGCGCGTCGCGGCACAGTTGGCCGCGGGCTCAGTGCCGCGAATCGCTGAGTGCGGCGGCGCGCCGAGAGGCGACGGGCTTAGACGACCGCAACCTCGCCCTCCTGCGGGTACCCGGTGCGTCGGTACCCGCAGGCAGACGTGCATCGCGGCACCGAAGCCGCCGCCAACCGCGTCGCTCGCTCAGACTCAACTCTTCCGCGAGAAGAAGTCCTCGAGCCGCACGACACCGCCGCCGCCGGCGAGATTGATCGCGCGCACACCGTTGCCGAGCATCAGCGCGAGGCCGTCGCGTGCCGAGGTCTCCGCCGAGACCTCGGGCGCGCCGGCGACGGAGCCCGGGACTCGCGAGCGACACGCACGTGATGAGCGACAACCGTTTCAACGCGCGGTCGGCGCCGACGAAGTCCTCGACGAAGCCGTTCGCGGGATGCGCGAGCATCTCCGCCGGCGGCGCGTGCTGCACCAGACGGCCGTCGCGCAGCAGCGCGATGCGATCGCCCATCTTGATCGCTTCGTCGATGTCGTGGGTCACGAAGACGACGGTCTTCCTGAGCTGGCGCTGGATCTTCAGGAACTCGTCCTGCACGCGCGTCCGATTGATCGGGTCTATCGCGCCGAAAGGCTCGTCCATCAGCAGCACCGGTGGATCGGCGGCGAGCGCCCGCGCGACACCGATCCGCTGGCGCTGACCGCCCGAGAGCTCGCGCGGATAGCGATCGCGGAACGACGCCGGTTCCATGCCGACCAGTTGCAGCAGCTCGTCGATGCGCTGCGCGGTCCGCGCGTCGTCCCATCCGAGAAGCCGCGGCACCGTCGCGATGTTGGCGGCGATCGTCATGTGCGGGAACAACCCCACCTGCTGGATCACGTAGCCGATGCCGCGGCGAAGCGCGACCGGATCCATGTGCGTGACGTCCTTGCCATTCACTTCGATCGTTCCGCCGCTCGGGCTCGATCAGGCGATTGATCATTCGCATCGTCGTCGTCTTGCCGCAACCCGACGGACCGATCAGCACGCACACTTCGCCCGCGTCGATCTCGAGGTCGAGATGGTCGATCGCAGCGCGCGGCGCGCCGGGAAACTGCTTGACGAGCCCTTTCAGGTGAATCATCCGAGCCCCTGCGGCGTCAGCGCGCGCTGCAACCGGCCGAACAGGAAGTCCGTGCCGATCGCAAGAAGCGTCGCGGGAATCGCGCCGACCAGCAGCAGCGACAGCTGCATCATCGCGATGCCCGCCGTGATGAAGTCGCCGAGCCCGCCTCCGCCGATATAGGCGGCGAGCACCGCTCCCGAGATCACCTGGATCGCCGCGATCCGCACGCCGGCGGCGATGACCGGCACCGCGAGCGGCACGACGATGCGCCGCGTGATCTCGCGCTGCGTCATTCCCATTCCGCGCGCCGCGTCGATCACGTCGGCGTCGACCTGCCGGACCGCCGCGTAGGTGTTGATCAGGATCGGCGGCAGCGCAAGAAGCGTGAGCGCGAAGAGCGCCGGCGTGAATCCCGTGCCGAGCAGCGGCATCATCAGCGCGAGCACCGCGAGCGAGGGCAGCGTACGTCCGACGTTCGCGGCGTTGATCGCGAAAAGCGCGTAGTGCGCCCGCCGCGCGAGCCAGATCCCCAGCGGAATGGCGATCGCCGCGGCGATCAGCGAGCGCCGCCGCCGAGAGCGACACGTGCCGCCACAGCGCGGCGCCGAACCGGTCCGGATGCTCGACGATGTATTGCCACGCGCTCGCGAGCATCGCGGCGACCTTCAGCCGATCGCGCGGCGCGACTTCAACCGCCGCTCGAGCGCGGCGAGCGAAACGTCGACCGCAATCGCGAGCAGGCACGCGGCGACCGCGCCGGTGATGATCTTCGGCGGATGGTCGCTCGCGATGCCGTTGAAGATGATCGTGCCGAGGCCGCCGGCGTTGACGTAAGCCGCGACGACGGTGACGCTGATCACGGTCACCGCGGCGATCCGCAGTCCCGCCACGATCACCGGCATCGCGAGCGGCAGCTCGACCTTCCACAGGATCTCCGTCCCGCTCATCCCCATCCCGCGCGCCGCGTCGGTCACGTCCGCCGGAACCTCGCGAATGCCGGTCGCGATGTTGCGGACCAGGATCATCAGCGAGAACGCGACCATGCAGATGATCGCGTTCGTCTTGCCCAGTCCGACGATCGGGATCAGCAGCGCGAGGAAGGCGAGCGTCGGGACCGTGTACAGGATTCCGCTCACCGCCATTGCCGCGTCGAACACGCGCTGGCTGCGCGCCGCGGCGATCCCGATGGCGAGCGAAAGCACGAACGCGATCGCGAGCGCCGAGCCCGCGATGACGAGGTGCTCGCCGAGCGCGACGGCCACCTGGTCCCAGTTGCGCAGGAACCACGTCATCGCGTATCCTCGCGCCGTCGCGGTCGCTTCGATCGTGTCGATGCAGCTCGAATTCAGTTGCGGCGACCCATCCGGCGACCACTTCGATGTCGGGGCCGAGCGGCCTGTCGTCGTCGAGAAAGGGCACGCGATCGCGAACCGCGGCATACGCGCGACGCGCGCCTTCGCCGAGCGTCGCACGCACATCCGGCTCGCGCAGGTCGACTGCCTGCGCGGCGATCATCGCCTCGATCGCGGCGAGATAGGCGAGGCGCTCGCGCATCTCGCCGACCTTGGTCACGCAGCGCATCGCCATCGGCGCGTGGTCCTCGATTCCCGCCGAGACCGGCAGGAAGTCGAGGCACGCGGGGTTGGCGAGGTGCCGGATGTCGTTCGCGATCGCAGTCAGCGTCTTCTGTGTCGTCGCGAACCCCGATTGCTGCGGGCCGTGGCGCGTGAGCTGCAGCGGCAGGCCTGAGGTTTCCGGCCCGAGCAGCTTCATGCAGCGCTCGACGATGAGCGCCGCGACCTGCGCGATGCCGAGGCCGAGCGCCTCGTGCGCGATCGCGAGGCCGGGGATGTGGAAGTTGCCGGTCGACGCGATCGAGCTCGTCTCGATGTCGACGCGCGGGCTGTCGGCCGCCGCGTTGAGCTCGATCTCGACGTGCTCGACGGCGTGCGCAAGCGCGTCCAGCGCGGCGCCATGCACTTGCGCGACACAGCGAAACGACAGCGGATCCTGGACGCGGCGCGCGGCGCCCGCATTCTCGAGCGCGCTGCCCGCGAGCGCGCTGGCTCAACCGCCGCGCAGCCTCGGCCTGCCCCGGCGCCGGGCGAGCGGCTTGCGCCCGCTCCGCAAGCGGCGACAGGTTCGCGCGAAAGCCCTCGAACGACAGCGCGACGATGTCGTCGAGCCGATCGAGCAATTGCGCAAGATCGTGCGAGCACGAGACACGCGCTGCCCGACGGTCGCTGCGTTCGCGCTCACCAGCACGAGGCCGTCCTTGGGGCCGAGCGCGACCGGCGCGAGGCCGGCGCGCGCGAGCGCGTCGCGTCCCGCAATACGCCGGCCGTCGACAAAAGCCTCGCCTTCGCCGATCAACACGAGCGCGATATGCGAGAGCGGCGGCAGGTCGCCGACGCTGATCGTTCCCCACGCGGGAACCGCGGGGTAGATCCGACGATTCAACGCGTCGACCAGCGCGCGAAACACCGGCAACGAGACGCCCGAGCCGCCCTGCGCCATCCCGGCAGCGCGAACGAACATGATCGCGCGAACGCGCTTCTCTTCCATCGCCGGACCCACGCCGACCGCCCGAGCCCGCACCGCGTCGACCTGGAAGCGCGTGCGCTCGTCGGGCGCGAGCGGCTTGCCGGTGTTTGCGCCGAGCGCCGAGGTCAGTCCGTAGATGGGCTCGTCGGAATCCGCAGCGGCATCGACGATTGCGCGCGCGTGCTGCAGGCGCTCGATGACCGCCGCCTCGATGCCGACCTGCGCTCCGCGCGCGACGGCGATGACATCGGCGATACCGGTGCGCCCGACGCCTGGGAAAATGGGGTCAGCGTCGACTTTGGGACCTCGTCACCCGCGGCGCCGGGTTTCCCCGATTCGGGAGCGCTTGGCGCCAATCGCGCCGGCTACTTCACGACACCTTTGGACTTGAGGAAGTCGCGCGCGACGTCCTTGGGCTCCATCTTCTCGCCGTCGACCTTGTAGTTCATCTCCGCCATCGACGCCTCGTCGATCATCGCGCTGGTGCGATTCAGCACGTCGGCGATCTTCGGATTCGCGTCGAGCACTTCCTTGCGCACCACCGGAACGACGTAGTACGGCGGCCACAGGTTCTTGTCGTCTTTCAACCGCTTCAATTTCATCGCGGAGATCATGCCGTCGGTCGAGTAGCCGTTGACGACCTGGATCTGGTCGTTCTTGAGCGCCTGGTAGCGCAGGCCGATCGCCATCTGCAGGTCTTCCTTGAACTCCATCCCGTACTTCGCCTTGAGGCCCGGGAGCCCGTCCTTGCGATCGCGGAACTCGGGGCCGGCGCCGAGCTTGAGCTCCTTCGAGACCTTCGCGAGATCCGACAAGGTCTCCAGCTTGTACTGCGCCGCGGTCTCGGGGCGCACGACCATGTTGTAGGTGTTCTGGAAAGGGGTCTCGTTGAGCACGACGAGACCCTTCGCCGCGTACGCGGCCTTGACCTTGTCGTAGACGGCCTTGCGATCGGTCATCGACTCTTCCTTCAACACCGCGAGCAGCATCGTGCCCGTGTACTCGGGATAGAAGTCGATTTCCTTTTCCTCGAGCGCCTTTTGCGCGATCAGCGTGCCGCCGAGGTTGATCTTGCGCTCGACCTTGATCCCCGAGGCTTCGAGTGCCTGCGCGTAGATTTCAGCCAGCACGAACTGCTCGGTGAAATTCTTCGAGCCGACGCGAACCGTCTGCGCGGCCGCCGTGCCCGCGGCGAACGCCAGCACCGCTACGCCCAAGCGCCACAACCCCGTTTTTCTCATGATTTGCCCCCTCGTGGATGGGAATCGACGGGCAGTTTACTATCGGGTTTCACGCCGCGCCACGGATTTCCTTTGATGTCCGCTATCGAGCTCGTCTACCTCAACGGACCTGACGTCGAAGCGCTCGCGCTCACCGACGACGAGATCCTCGCCGCCGTCGAGGGCGGGCTGCGCGCTCAGGGGCTCGGCCAGACCGTCATCGAGCCTCGCGTGCACCTCGTTCCGGAGAGCTCCGCGAAGGGGCATTTCAACGTTTTGCGCGGTGTCGTCGGCCCGCTCGGCGTCGCCGGCGTGAAGATCGTCGGCGACTTCGTCGACAACTGGCAGCGCGGGCTTCCGTCGGAGCTCGCCCTGCTGAATCTCTTCGATCCCGTCACGGGCGCGCCGCGCGCGATTCTCGACGCCTCGAAGCTCACCGACATGCGGACCGGCGCGATGACGGCGCTCGGCGCCAAGCACCTCGCGCGCAAGGGCTCGAAGGTGCTCGGTCACATCGGCGCGCGGGGAACGGCCTACTGGAACGTGCGTCTGCTCGACCGGCTCTTCGGATTCGACGAGATCCGCGTCCACTCGCGGCGACCCGAGAGCCGCCGGGCGTTCGCCGAGCGCCTCGCACGCGATCTCGGCAAGCCCGTTGTCGCGACCGACGACTGGGAATCGTGCGTGCGGGGCGCCGACATCGTCGTCGAGGCGTCTCGCCTCCCCGAGCCGACGCCGATGCTCCTCACCGAATGGATCGAGCGCGGCGCGCTGGTGATCCCCTACGGCACGATGAGCGCGGTCGAGATCACGCTGACCGACATCATGGACAAGATCGTCGTCGACGACTGGGGTCAATGCCAGAAGGGCATGCCGTTCGGCGCGCTGCGCCGCCACGTCGACGAGGGCAAGCTCGACGAGAACAACCTGCACGCCGAGCTCGGGCAGATCGTCGCCGGCCTGCGGCCCGGCCGCGAAAGCGACGACGAGACGAATCTCTTCTGGCATCGCGGGCTTTCGCTTTCCGACATCGCGCTCGGCTGCGCGATGCTCGACAAGGCGAAGCGGGTGGGCGTCGGCCAGCACGCTCGTCTTCCAGTGAGCTTCGTCGCATGCACGCGGATGTACGACGTGACGCCCGACGTGAGGCGTCACTGGCACGCGCTGATGGCGCTCGCAGCCGGAGCCGCGGGGATCGCGGTCGAATGCATCGATCACGCGCCGCCGGCTCTGCTCACCGACCTGTGGGCGCGCGACGATCTCGTCCTCGGCTACATGTGCGGGCTGCCGCTCGCAACGCGCTATCCCGAGGTTCAACCGCTCGCCGCGCCGGTGACCGCGTGCGCGGACGCTGACCAGCCGACCTACCGCTCGGCGTGGCTCGTCCGGGCGGACAGTCCCTTCGACACGCTCGCGTCGACGTTCGGCCACCGGATCGGTTGGACCGTCGAGCACTCGCATTCGGGGTTCAACGCGCCCCGGTACGCGCTGCTTGCGCATCGCTCTGCAACGCGTCCGACGCTCTACTGCGAATCGATCGGGCCTCTCGGCGATCCGCGCTCTGCTCTCGTGGCGCTCGCCGGCGAGCGAATCGACGTGACGGCGATCGAGCCTATTGGTGGTGGCTGTTCGAGCGGCACGATCCGATCGCCGCTTCGTTCAGGGTAATCGGCGAGACGGGATCTGCGCCGATGCCGCCGCTCATCTGCGCGCCGGGCTCGCCCGCTCGCTGGCGCTGCGGCTCGCCGATGCGCTCGAGGATGTCAATCGGGAGCGAAGTGCGGCTGTCCATCTCGACGCGCTCGGCATCCGGCGTTTCGCAGCGGTTGCGCGCGACGACTACGCAGTGCTTTCCGAGCTCGATCGCGCCGCGCTCGAAGCCGGATATCCGCTGCCGGCGTAGGCAGACGCCGGAAAGGGGACAAGACCGATGATCGAGCACCCAAGCGAGGAGCTCGCGTCTTTGCGGCGCGGTTGCGATTCGTCGACATTCCGGAGGCAGTCGTGTGTCGCGCCGAGGACCTCCTACTCGATTGGTTCGCCTCGGCGCTCGCGGGCAAGGGCGCGCGGGCCGTGGAAAGCATCGAGCGTTTCGCGCGGGAGATGGGGCCGGCGACGGGCCCCTCCGAAGTCCTGATCTCCCGACGATCGACCTCGCCGCTCTTTGCCGCGCTGGTGAACGCCGCGTCCTCGCACTACGCCGAGCAGGACGATGTCCACAACGGGTCGGTGTTCCATCCCGGCACGGTCGTGTTCCCGCCTGCGCTGGCGATCGCGCAGGCGATGCGATGCCCCGGGCGCGAGATGCTCGCCGCCGTCGTCGCCGGCTACGAAGTCGGCATCCGCGTCGGCGAATTCCTCGGGCGCTCGCATTACAAGACCTTTCATACGACGGGCACCGCCGGGACGCTGCGGCCGCCGCCGCTGCAGGAAGGCTGCTGCGCCTCACGCCCTCGCAAATGCTCGACGCCTTCGGGTCGGCCGGAACGCAGGCGGCGGGATTGTGGGAGTTCCTGCGCGACGCCGCCGACTCGAAGCAATTGCACGCGGCGAAGGCCGCCGCCGACGGGCTCCTCGCCGCTTACCTCGCGCGGGACGGCTTTACCGGGGCGAAGCGCATCCTCGAAGGCGCACAGGGAATGGCGGCGGGAATGTCGACGGATGCCGTCGCCGCGAAGCTCACCGACAGGCTGGGCACGCGCTGGGCGCTTCTCGAGACGTCGTTCAAGTTCCACGCGTGCTGCCGCCACACGCATCCGGCCGCCGACGCGATGCTGGAGATCGTCGATGCGCACCAGCTTGACACCGCAGCAAATCGCCAAGGTCGTCGCGCACGTCCATCAGGCGGCGATCGACGTGCTCGGTCCGGTCGTCGATCCCACACCGTCCACCAGGCCAAGTTCTCGATGGGCACCGTGCTCGGACTGATTGCGCGCTATCGCCGCGCGGGCCTCGGCGAGTTCGCCGAACATTTCAACGACGCGGAGATCGCGTCGCTTCGCGACAAGGTGCGGATGGTCGTCGACCCGGAAGTCGATCGCGCCTATCCCGAGCGATGGCTGGGCAAGGTAACCGTCGAGACCGTCGACGGCCGCACGCTGTCCGGCAGGGTCGAGTCGCCGAAGGCGATCCCGACAACACGCTGACGCGCCCGGAGCTGGAGGAGAAAGCGCAGCGGCTCGCTGCCTGGAGCGGCGGCGCGACCCCGCAAGAGATTCAGTCGGCTATCGCAGCGATCTGGAAGTTCGCCGAGATCGGCAAGCCGTCGACCGATTGCTGCGATAGCGATCCGCGAGAGCTCCGCGCTCACGGCGCTCGGCGCCAGCATCCATGCGTGCGCGGGATCGTTGTGGAAATGCCAGACGCGGTGCGGGCCCGCCATCACGTTGAGGTAGTACGACGTGTAGCCGTGCGGAACGATCACCGGATGGTAGCCGCGCGGAACCATGACGACGTCGCGATCCTCGACCGTCATCGCCTCGTCGAGCGAGCGGTCGTCGGTGTAGACGCGCTGGAACGCGAAGCCCTGCGGCGGATCGAGGCGGTGGTAGTAGGTTTCCTCGAGCGAGCTCTCCGACGGGAATGGCGTCGGTGTCGTGCTTGTGCGGCGGATAGCTCGACGAATGGCCCGGGCGGCGTGATCACCTCGACGACGAGCAGCGCCTCCGCCGGCGCGTCCTGCGGCAGGATGTCGCGCACGTAGCGCGTGTTCGAGCCCGTGCCCGCGCACCGTGCGCCGCATCGTCGCGGGCTCGATCAGGCGCGGCGCGACGCCCTTCGCGGCGGGCGCCGAGCAGAGCGCGATCTCGGCGTCCGTTGTCGCCGGTGATGCGCACGTCGCGCCCGGGCGGCAGGTACACGGCGTGCGGCGCGACGTCCTCGAACGGGCTCGCGCGCTCGCCGAGTCCGCGCCACGCGAGATCGCCGCTCTGCCACCGTCACGCGACCCGAGACGACGACGATGCAAAGCTCGCGGCGCGCCGGTGTTGCCGGCGTAGCGTTCGCCCGGCGCGAGCCAGAGCGCCTCGAAGCCGACATAGCGCCAGCCCGCCGACTCCGGCGTGACGCGCGCGATCGTGCGCCCGGTGCGCGCCGCCTTGACGAGGAGATTCGGAGCTCATTGCGCACGCTGCCTGCGCGCTCGCTCGAGCCTTCGCGTCGGAGCGGCCTCGGCGTCATGCGCGATCCCGCCGCGGCGCGCGCTTCGGCATCGGACTTCCCGGCGACGAGCGCCGACAGCAGCCGATACGCCATGTCGGCGTAACGATACGCCGGCGCGACCGCCGGATCCTGCTCGCCTTCGACGACGAGCCAGCCGCGATAGCCCGCATCGCGCAGGATGGCGATCACCGCGGCGAAATCGACGCAGCCTTCGCCCGGCGTGCTGAACGCGCCGTTCAGCACCGAATCGAGGAAGCTCCAGCCGCGATTGCGCGCCATCCGCGCCACCGCCGGGCGCACGTCCTTGCAATGCACGTGGCACGACGCGCGCGACGTGCTTGCGCAGCTCGGTCGGCGCGTCGCCGCCGGCGAAGGTCACGTGGCCGGTGTCGTGCAGCAGCCCGACTTCCGGACCGGTGACCCGCATCAGATGGTCGACGTCGTCCGCGGTCTCGACATACGCGCCCATGTGATGATGGTACGCGAGACGCACGCCGCGGGCGAGCGTATGCCGCGCGAACGCCGTCACGCGCTCGCCGTACGCCGACCACTCGGCATCGGTCGCGAATCGCGGCCGCCGCGACAGCGGCTCCGGGCCGGCCCTGGATCGAGTCGGCGACTTCGCCGTAGACCATCACCTTGCGCGCCGTTCGCCGCGAGCAGCGTCGAGATGCGCCTCGACCGCGGCGATCTCGTCGGCGACCGTGCCGCGCGCGAGGCGGCCCGAGTACCAGCCCGACACGCACGCGAGCCCGTGGCGCGCGAGCACCGCACGCAGCGCCTCGGGCTCGCGCGGAAACTTGTTGCCGAGCTCGAAGCCCTCGTAGCCGATGGCCTTGCCTTCGGCCAGCGCGGTTTCGAGCGGCGTCTCGCCGCCGAGCGCGGGCAGATCGTCGTTGGTCCACGAGATCGGATTGATGCCGATGCGCACGTCGAGCTCCTCGGAACGTCGGGTCATCGTCGCAATCGCCGCGTCATTGCCGCTGCAGGCGCTTGCCGTGCTCGTATTCGACGCGCGCGGCGCGCACGCTCTTCCGATTCGGAGACTTCGGGCACGCCGACCTCCCACCACCAGCCGCCTGCTTCCGTCGTGCGCAGCGGATCGGTGTCGATGACGACGACGTAGGTGCGGTCGGCCGCGCGCGCCCGCGCGAGCGCCGCTTCGAGCTCGGCGATCGAGCTCGACGTGCTCGGCCAGCGCGCCCAGCGAGCGCGCGTGCGCGGCGAAATCGATCGCCGGCATGCCGGGCTCGCCCTGCACGCAGTCGTCGAACAGGTTGTTGAAGCCTTCGCCGCCGACGGCCGCTGCAGCCGGTGGATGCAGCCGTAGCCGCGATTGTCGAGCACGACGATGACGAGCTTCGTGCCGAGCATCACCGACGTCGCGATCTCGGAATTCAGCATCAGGTAGCTGCCGTCGCCGACCATCACGACGACCTCGCGCTCCGGCTGCGCCATCTTGACGCCGATGCCGCCCGCGATCTCGTAGCCCATGCACGAGTAGCCGTATTCCATGTGATAGCCGCCGGGGCGCGCGGCGCGCCAGAGCTTGTGCAGCTCGGCCGGGAGCGTGCCCGCCGCGCAGACGACGATGTCGTGCGCCGCCGAATTGCGGATGCGTGCGCTGGACGGCGCCGATCACCTCGCCGTCGTAGGGCAGCGCCGGCGGCTCGACTTCGCGCACGCCGACGATCCCCGAGACCGTCGTGCGCCAGGCCTCGCGCTTCGCGCTTCGCCTTCTCCTGCCACGGCGTGCCGCTCGCCCAGCCCGACAAGCCGCGTCGACAAGCGCATCGAGCGTCGCGGCGGCGTCGCCGAGGACGGCGGTCGCGCGCCACTTCTGCGCGTCGAACGCGTTGACGTTGATCGCGACGATCTTCGCCTGCGGGAACAGCGAGTGCGAGCCGGTCGTGAAGTCCGACAGGCGCGTGCCGACCGCGAGCACGAGATCGGCGTCGCGCGCGAGCGCGTTCGCGGCCGTGCCGCCGGTGACGCCGATCGGGCCCGCCTGCAGCGGATGGTCCCACGGCAGCGCGCTCTTGCCCGCCTGCGTTTCGGCGACCGGCACGCGATGCGCCTCGGCGAAGCGCGCGCAGCGCCTCCGCGCCGCCGTCGCTGTAGAGCACGCCGCCGCCGGCGACGATCACCGGCTGCTTCGCCGCGCGCAGCAATTCGCGCGGCGGCGTCGAGCTCGGCGGGCTCCGGCAGCGGCGCGCGGATGCGCACGAGCGTCGGCGCGAAGAACGCCTCGGGGTAGTCGTACGCCTCGCGCCTGCACGTCCTGCGGCAGCGCGAGCGTCACCGGGCCGCATTGCGCGGGGTCGGTCAGCACCGCGATCGCGCGCGGCAGCGCGGTCAGCAGCTGCGACGGCGCGACGATGCGGTCGAAATAGCGCGACACCGGCTTGAAGCAGTCGTTGGCCGAGATGCCGCCGTCGTGGAAATCCTCGATCTGCTGCAGCACCGGGTCGGGCGCGCGCGAGACGAAGACGTCGCCCGGCAGGAACAGCACGGGCAGCCGGTTGACGTGCGCGGTCGCCGCCGCCGTGACGAGGTTCGTGGCGCCGGGGCCGATCGACGTCGTGCACGCCATCATCCGCCGGCGGAAGTGCGCCTTCGCGAACGCGATCGCCGCGTGCGCCATCGCCTGCTCGTTGTGCGCGCGGTAGGTCGGCAGCGCGGCGCGATGCCGGTAGAGCGCTTCGCCGACGCCGGCGACGTTGCCGTGACCGAAGATCGCCCAGACGCCGGCGAACAGCGGCACTTCGCGCCCGTCGACAGACCGTTCCCTGCGCCGCGAGAAAGCGGACCAGCGCCTGCGCCATCGTCAGTCGGATCGTCGTCATGCGTCGGTTGCTCCCTTCGGCACGCGTCGCGCTCGGTCCACGCGTCGATCAGCGCTTCGAAATTCGCCCGCACCGCCGGCGACGAGGCCGGCGTCGTCGATCGCGCCGGCGAGCCACGCGCGCGCCGGTCGTGGAAGATCGTGCGCCCGACGGCGAAGCCGCGGCACGTGCGGCTCCCCGCGGCGTCGGCGAATCCGCGCGCCAGCGCGTCGATCGGCGCGCTCAAGCCCAGCAGCACGACGCCGCGACAATACGGATCGCGCTCGGCGATCAGCGCGTCGATCGCCGGCCACTCGGCGGCCGACGGCGGCGGCAGCTTCCACCACTCCGGATAGATGCCGAGGTTGTAGAGGCGCTTCATCGCGCGCAGCAGGACGTCCGGCTCCTGCCGGCAGACGCTTCGGCGGCACGATCTCGATCAGGAGCTCGTGCCCGCTCGCCTGCACGGCGTCGTAGAGCGCCTTCACCTGCGCCTCGTTCTCGAGGCGGTTGCCGACCTCGTCGTCGGGATGGAACGGCACGAGGCATTTCACGACCTGCTCGACCGGCCACGCGATCGAGCGTCGTGCCGATCGAGCGTCCGTGCTCGAACACGACCGGATTCGAGCCCGGCCACTCGACCGGCCGCCCGATCCACCAGCCGCGGCCGGTCGCCGCGTTGAGCGCGTCCTGGCCGTAGCGATCGTCGCACAGGAGGCCGATGCGGCCGTCGAGACCGCGCGCCGCTTCCGTCTCGCGCGACCGCCTCGACGAAGAGCCGCTTCAGCGCCGGAATGCGGCTCTCGTTGGCGCCGCGTCGCGCGCGCGAGCTCGAAGAACGGGTCGCGATGATCGAACGCGAAGAGGAAGAGCTCGCGGCCGCGGCGTGCGCGGCGCCGTCTTGCGATGCAGCCGCGTCAGCTCCTCGTCGCGGTCCGGCCGCGGAATGCGTCTGCGCGTTGGCGAGGTAATGATCGAGCTCGATGCGCGTCGGCATCGCCGGCGCGCAGCCGTGCCGCGACACGACGAGCGCGCCGCAGGCGTTGGCGTAGCGGCAGCACTGCGTCGTAGATCCTCGCCGCGCACCCAGCCGGACAGGAAGCCCGCCGAGAACGCATCGCCCGCGCCCAGCACGTTCAGCACTTCGACCGTGACGCCCTGGCCGTTGAACGCGTCGTCGAGCGAGCGCGGAATCGCGACCGTCGATCACCGCGCAGCCCATCGGGCCGCGCTTGACGACGAGCGTCGCCGGCGTCACGAGGCGCACCGCGCGTGAGCGCCGCGATGATGTCGGTGTCGCCGCCGGCGATCGCGAATTCCTCCTCGGTGCCGATCACGAGGTCGAACAGCGGCAGGATCGCCCTGCAGGTGCGCGGTGACCGTGTCGCTCGCGATGAAGCGCGTCTCGCCGTCGCCGCGCTTGGTGAGGCCCCACAGCACCGGCCGATAGTCGATGTCGAGCACCGTGCGCACGTCGTTGCGGCGCGCGCGCTCGAGCGCCGTCGTGCTCACGCGATGCACGTGCGGCGTCGAGAAATGCGTGCCGGTGATGAGCAGCGCCTTCGACTGCGCGAGGAAGTCCTCGGCGACGTCGTCTTCGGTCACCGCCATGTCGGCGCAGTTCTCGCGATAGAAGATCAGCGGGAACGTGTCGCGGTCCTTGATGCCGAGCACGACGGCCGCGGTGAGCCGCGTCGGGTCGACGCTGACGTGCGAGACGTCGCAGCCTTCGCGCGCGAGCGTCTCGGTGAGGAAGCGGCCCATCGCGTCGTCGCCGACGCGCGCCGCCATCGCCGCCTTGAGCCCGAGCCGCGCGCAGCCGAACGCCGTGTTGGCCGACGAGCCGCCGAGGTACTTGGCGAAGCTCGCGACGTCTTCGAGCCGCGCGCCGATCTGCTGCGCGTAGAAATCGACGGCGAACGCGGCCGAGGCAGACGACGTCGAAGCGCCGGCCGGCGGCAAAGCGGGTGTTGTTCTTCATCGAGAGGAGAAGCAAAGGTCCGGCGCTGCGCGGTGCGCACGCATCGGCCGGCGCGGTTCCGGTAACATAGAATACCTCAAACGACGGCGCAACCCTGCGCCGTCGAATCGAACGCGGCAGGAATCACATGATCGACGTTGCACTCTTCGGCGCCGGCCGCATCGGCAAGATCCACGCGGGCAACGTCGCGCGCGAGGCCGGCGCGCGCCTCAAGTACGTGGTCGACCCCAACGCCGAGGCCGCGCGGCGCTCGCCGCCGCAGCACGGCGCGAAGCGGCGACGACCGCGGAGGTGTTCGCCGACAAGGCGGTCGGCGCGGTGCTGATCTGCTCGTACACCGACACGCACGCCGACCTGATCCTCGCGGCGGCCGCCGCCGGCAAGCAGATCTTCTGCGAAAAGCCGGTCGACCTCGCCATCGCGCGCGCGCAGGACCTGCGCCGAGGCCGTCGCGCGCGCCGGCGTCACCTGCATGATCGGCTTCCAGCGCCGCTTCGATCCCACGTTCTCCGCGCTGAAGACGAGGCTCGTCGCCGGCGAGATCGGCACGCCGGAAATGCTCGTCGTCACGAGCCGCGATCCGGGCGCGCCGCCGATTCCGTACATCAAGAGCTCCGGCGGCATCTTCAAGGACATGCTGATCCACGACTTCGACATCTTCCGCTGGATCCTCGACGACGAGGCGGAGACCGTGCACGCGAACGCGTCGTGCCTCGTCGATCCGGCGATCGCCGAGGCGGGCGACGTCGACTCCACCGCGGTGACGATCCGCACGAAGCGCGGCCGGCTCTGCCAGATCAACACGAGCCGCCGCGCGGCGTACGGCTACGACCAGCGCTTCGAGGTGCTGGGCAGCGGCGGCATGCTGCAGGCCGGCAACCACGTGCCGACCGAAGTCGTCGCGAGCACGAAGACGGCGGTCAGCCGCGACCTGCCGCTGCATTTCTTCCTCGAGCGCTACCGCGCGGCGTACGCGGACGAGATGGCGCATTTCTTCGCGGTGCTCGCGGGCAAGGAGAAGGTGCGCACGACGATCGACGACGGCCTGAAGGCGCTCGAGCTCGCCGAAGCGGCGACGACGTCGTGGCGCGAGGGCCGCATCGTCAAGATGGCGGAGGACTGTAGCGATCAGCGGAGCGGGAGCGTTCGCGGAGGGCCATAGCACGCACCTGCGGGCGACTGAGGCATGCGGCCCGTGGTGACCGCCCGGCGGCTGCGTCGCGACCCGCAGGTTGCGCGCATTCGCAGCGCGCGAACCGCACCCAGCGAACGCTCCGGCTCTGCGAACTCAACCCGCGACGTTCGCGCGCACGCCCGGATAGCTCGTCTCGATCCGCTCGCGCGCAACCCGCGGTCCGGGCGGCGCGAACGTCGTGTACGCGCCGAGGAGATCCGCCGGCAGCTCGCCGACGAGCGACGTGAGATCGGCGAAGCGAATGCCCTGACGGACGAGATACGCGACGTACGTGTGCCGCAGCGAAGCCGCATCGACGCTGGCAGGATCGTCGAGCCCCGCGTCGTGCGCGGCGCACAGGATCTGCGCGTCGATGCTCTCGCGCGTCGCCGGCGGCTCGCGGCCTGACCGAGCAGCGGGTCCGAAGCCGACGCCGTCATGCGCGCGACGAGCGCCGCGCGCAGCGCATCGCCGAGCGCGACGTCGCGTCCGGCGCCCCCGACGCGAACGATGCCGCGCGCGAGATCGACATCGCCGACACGCGCCGCGATCGCTTCGTCCGGCGTGAGACCGCTCAGCAGCAGAAGCACGACGAGGCGGCTCGACTCGTCCGACGCCTGAAGGAGCGCCGCCACCTCGTCGCGATCGAGCTCGCGCGGCAGCCGGGGCTGCGCATGCGAGCAACGCGCGGCTCCGCGCGGTCGAGCAAGCGAGCGGCTGCGCCCTGCAGCGTCAGCGCGTCGACCCTGCCTTCGTAGGACATTCCGGCCCGTCTGCGGCCGGACGACGCACGACCGACGGGTTGCGGCTCGGTGCGATTGAAAAGCTCGACCAGCCACATCGCGAGCAGCGCAAGCACGAGCGAGCCGCGCCGGCAGCGATGCCGGTGTCGCGCCAATAGAGCGGCCGCCACGGCTCGCGCGGCGTGCTCGCCGCCTCGATCAGCTTGGCCGCCGGCATTCGCGCGCGTTCGCTCGCCTCGAGTCTCGCCCGCTTCTGCGTCGCTTCCGGTAGCGTCTTCTCGAGCTCGGTGAGGTCGTCCTGCCGCGACTTGTATTCGTTGAAGCGCGCCGTGAACTGCCCGACTTCGGCGCGTCCGCTCGCGATCTGGCTCTGGAGGCGCGCGGCCGCGCGCCGTGCGCGCTCGCGAGCTCTTCCTGCGCGTCGACGAGCGCCGCCTTCCTGGCTCGCCTCGCGCTGGACGGCGATCTGGCGCTCGAGCTCGGCGAGGCGCGTGCGCAGCGCAATCGCCTTCGGCTCCTTGGCCAGGTAGTCCTGCGTGTACGCGCGCTCGAGGTCGCGCAGACTCCTCGCGCGCCTGCGACGCGCGCTGCTCGAGGTTCGCGAGCGTCGGATCGTCGCGCGGCTCGCGATCGACGGCGTTGCCGGCCGCCGCCGATTCGGTGAGCGCGCGCAGCTTGCCTTCGGCCGCGGCGACTTTCTCGTTCGCCGATGCCGAGCGACGTGCTCAGATTGCGCACCTGCGCGAGCACCTGGTTCTCGCCGCGCTCGAGCGAAACGATGTTGTGCCGAAGCCGGAAGGCTTCGAGGTCCCGCCGCTTCGCCGCGACGGTCGCCTTCGAGCTTCTTCACTTCCTCGTCGGCCTCCGCCATCGATTCGCTCGACGAACTCTGGTACGCCTCGCGCGAGCCGCTCGCGATAGACGTCGATCGTCGTGTTGACGAGCGGCGCAAGGACTTCGGGATCGGGCCCGGTGGCGATCAGCTCGACGACGTTGGTCTTCGGCACCGGAAGCGCCTCGAGATGCGCCTGCATCCCGGCGATCGGATCGGAGCCGAACTGCGAAGGATTCTGGCCGGCGCGCGCGAGCCGCGTCGCGACTTCCTCCAGCACCGGACGGCTCGTCAGGATCTGCACTTCGGTGAGGAACGGGCGCGCCGACTCCGGTCTCGGCGCTCATGATCGGCGCGTTCGGCGCATTCGGCGCCGTCGGTGGTCGCCGGCGTGATCTCGACGCGCGCGGTGGCGCGATACTCGGCGGGGCGAAGCCACACGAGCGCGACGACTCGCGCCGAGCGCGACGATCAGCGTCGGCAGGAAGACGGCGAGGCGGCGGCGGTTCGACGGGTGCGCGCGCGGCGCGTCGGGGTCGTGGTCCGAGCCAGCCTCCGTTTTCATGAATCGGCCGATGGCGAAGCGCGTGAGCATCATGGCGGGGCGGCGGTTTGCGGTGCGCGTCGATCGGGTGACGCGTCCGCCAGTATTTCGGGTTGCCTCCGCGCGGTCAACCGCTCCGGATGAGCGATTGCCAGGCTTCTCACTCGGCAATGGTGCGGGCAGATGCAGCCGCTCGTCGGCCCGACGCCGACGCTTCGTCACCTGGGGCGCTCGCTCAGAAGCTTCAGCGGCGCGCCGTAGCCGGTGAGCTCGAGATAGCCGCGCCCGGCCTCGCGTCCGGCCGCGCATCGCGCGCACCGCGCCTTCCCAGTAGATCGTGCCGGTGCTCGCGCGCGAATCGAGCTCCTGGTCGTCGATCAGCGGCTCGAGCGTCGAGCTCGACGTCCCCGGCCGTCGACACGTCATCGCCACCGGATAGGTCGACGCCCGTGCGCGGCGAGCGCCACGACCGCAGCGGCGCGAAGCGGACCTCGTCCGGCGCGAACGATGCGCACGCGCCCGTCGGCGCTGCGCAGCGCGCCGCCGGCCCACAGCGCGCCGCCCGCCTTGTCGCGCATCCGGAACGCCATCAGCGCGCCGCCGTCGGCGAGATTGATGCCGGTCCAGTCCCAGCCGGCGGCCTCCGGCGCCATCACTTCGCTCGACCATTCGTGATCGAGCCACGCGGTGCCGGTGACGTCGACGCTCGCTGCCGCCGACGCTCGATCGTGCCGCTCACCGCGAGCTGCGGCTCGCTGTAGTAGTAGCTCGCCTGCGCCGGCTCCGGGCCCTTGCGCGAATAGCCGCGCGTCGCCTTGCAGCAGCAGCGGCTGCGTCGGCGCGAAGCGCGAGATCGAGCGCGAATTCGCGCGCGGCGATCGTCGCCGACGTAGCGTCGCCGTCGCGCGCGAGCGACCAGTCGTCGATCCACACGCGCGTCGTCTCTTCGTCGGCGCCCGCGAGGCCGAAGCCCTGCGCGCGCCGCGCGCTGGTCGTGCAGAGCCGCGCCGGCCGCGGATCGGCGAGCGCCGCATGCGCGAACACGAGCTGCCGCGGCGCGAACGCGCTCGGATTCGCCTCGGCAACGCGCGGCCGGTTGCGGAAGAACGTGACCTGCACGCCGTACTCGTTGCCGGCGGCGTCGTTGACCCAGCCCGTGACGTACCACCACTCGGTGCGAAACTCCGGATGGCTGCCGTGATCGCGCGGAAACGCGAGCGCGCCGCGGCTCGACGCGCGCGATAGTCGGCCTCCGCCCGAGCGCACGCGCGCCGCGATGCGCGCGCAGCGCATCGCGAAAGCTGCCAGCGGCAGCGCGAGGAACGTCGCGCCGATCGCGATCACCAGTCGTCCTTCACCGCGCGCACGACGTCCTCGCCCATCGCCTGGCGCCCGCTCGCGAGCGCCGTCAGCGTCGACAGCGCGAGCAGCACGCGCGGCGAACCCGGCGAGCGCGGGCCACGGCAGCGACAGCTCCATCCCCCAGTGAAACGACTGCCGGTTGACGACGTGGATCAGGATCAGGCTGATCGCGAATCCGAGCGCCAACCCGACGGCGAGCCCGATCGCGCTGACGACGAAGCCCTCGGTCGCGAGCATCGCGCCGATCTGCCGCCGCGTCATCCCGAGGTGGCGCAGCACGCCGAACTCGCGGCGCCGCGCGAGCACGAGCGCGCCGAACGACGACGACAAGTCCGACGAGGCCGATGACCACCGCCGCGAGCTCGAGCGCGTAGGTGACGGCGAACGTGCGATCGAACACCCGCAGCGACAGGCTCGCGAATCTCGCCGGGCGCGGCGATCTCGAGCCGCTCGCCGCCGGGAATCTCGCGGCGCGAGCGACGCTTCGATCGCGGCCGGATCGGCGCCCTCGGCGAGCCACAGCGCGCCGTTGGTCACCGTGCGATCGCCGGTCAGCGCGACGTAGCGCTCGCGCTCGATCGCGATCGCGCCCTGCTGCCGCGCGTAATCGCGCCAGACGCCCGCCGACGGTGAAGCGCGTCGCCTTGCCGCGCGAGCGGCAGCTCGATGACCGCGCCCGGGCGCGAATCCGTAGAGGTCGGCCGCCGCTTCGCTCACCCACACGGGCGGCGGCGCATCCGCTCGGAACGATGAGCGGCGCGCCGATGAGCGGCAGGTTGCGCGCCGGGTTCGCCGGGTCGACGCGTGCGCGCCTGCAGGACGACGCGCGGCCGCGCCGGATCGAGCAGCAGCTGCTGCTCGCGCAGGAACTCGGCGCGCCGCACGCCGGGCAGCGCGGCGATCCGCGCCTGCGCGTCGGGCGGCAGGTAGGCGGTCTCGCCGCCGCTCGCCGCGCGCACGTAGAGGTCGGCGGGCAGGATGCGCTCGAGCCACGCGTCGAGCGAATCGCGGAACGACGCGACCATGATCACCATCGACACCGTCAGGCTCACGCTCGCGACGATCGCCGCGAGGCTCACCGTCACCTGCCCCGGCGCGCCTTCGAGCTGCGCGATCGCGAGCCGCGCCGCGGGCGCGCGCGGCCGCGGCAGCAACGAGAGCGCGACCACAGCGAACCGCGGCATCAGCATCAGCGTGCCGACGAGGAGCAGCGCGATCGCCGCGTAGCCGAAGAGCGGCAGTCCCGCGACCGGCGGCAGCAGCGTCGCCGAGCGCGCCCAGCGCGAGCGCGGCGAGGCCCGGCCACACCGGGCGCAGCCGCGCGAACGCGCGCTCTTCGTCGCCGGCCTTGAGCGCCAGCGCGGGCGGCGCGCGCGCGGCCTCGAGCGCCGGCACGAGGCTGCCCAGCACCGCGGCCGCGACGCCCAGCGCGAAGAAGATCGCGAGCGCCCACGGCTCCGGCGCAAGCGCGGGCACGACGCCGCGAAAAAATCCGGAGCCGAGATCGAGCCCGACCCAGCGCACCGCGAGCCCGCGCGAGCGCGAAGCCGATCGCGATCCCGAGCAGCGCTGCCGGCAACGCCGACGAGCGCGCCTTCGGCGACGATCAACGCAGGTGAGCCGCCGGCGCGTGACGCCCAGCACGCGCAGCAGCGCGAACTGCGCGCGCCGCCGCACCACCGCGTGCGCCTGCGTCGAGAACACGAGCAGCCCGCCGGTGAAGAGCGCGACCAGCGCGAGCACGTTGAGGTTGACGCGATACGAGCGCGACAGGCTGGCGCCCGCCGCGATCGGTCGTCTCGGGACGCACGACGGCGACGCCCGGCGGCAGCATCGCTCCGCAGGCGTTCGCGCGAGCGCCGCCGCGTCGACGCCCGGGCGCGACGCGGACATCGATCCGGCTGAGCGCGGCCGAGGCGGTCGAACGCCGCCTGCGCGCCCGCGATGTCCATCACCGCGAAGCGCTGCATTCGCCGCGCCGCGCGACCTCGCCCGCCACGCGCAGCGCGCACGTCGGCGAGCCCGACCTGCAAGCGTCACGACGTCGCCCGTCGCCGACGCCGAGCGCGCGCATCGCCGCCGGGCTCAGGAACACGACGTCCGGACGCAGCGTGTCGAGCCGATCGGCCGATGCGGCGATCAGACCCGGGCTGGATGAGACCGGCGCGGAACACGTCGATGCCGACGATGCGCAGCGTGTCGTCGCGCCCCGCGAGCTTCGCGTCGACCTCGACGACGGGGCTCGCGACCGCCACGCCGGGCATGCGCGCGATCTCCGGATAGAGCGCCTCGTCGAAGCCGCGCGCGCGGACCGCGCACCTCGAGATCGGCGTCGCCGGACAGCGTCTGCACGCCCTGCGCGAGCTCGTTGACCGCCGGCTGCGTTGATGAGCTGCACCGCGAAGCCGAGCGCGACGCCGAGCGCGATCGCGAGCACGGCGAGCGCCGTGCGCATGCGGTTCTGCGCGAGCGAGCCGCGAAAGACCGCGCCCGCCGCCGACAGTCGATCCGGAATCGCGTCACGTCGATCGGAGCTCACTGCGGCCGTCTCGCGCAGGCCGTCGCGCGAAAGCATGAGCACGCGGTCGGCGGTCGCCGCCGCGGCGCGCGAGTGCGTGACGAGGATGCCGGCCGCGCGATGCGCCTTCACCTGGTCGCGCAGCAGCCGCAGCACCTGCGCCGCGCGTGTCGGGATCGAGATTGCCGGTCGGCTCGTCGGCGAGCACGAGCTGCGGCTCGTGGACGAGCGCGCGCGCGATCGCGACGCGCTGCAGTTCGCCGCCGGAGAGCTCGCGCGGCATGCTCGCGCCGCGATCGCCGAGCCCGACCGCCTCGAGCATCGCGCGCGACCCGTCTGCGCCGCGGCCGCGTCGGCGACGCCGGCGAGCGACAGCGGCAGCGCGACGTTCTGCGCGACCGTCAGATACGGCAGCACGTGGAACGCCTGGAAGACGAAGCCCATCCGCTCGCGCCGCAGCGCGGTGAGCGCATCGTCGTCGAGCGTCGCGAGCTCGACGCCGTCGACGACGATCGAGCCCGCGTCGGGGCGATCGAGTCCGGCGATCGAGATTGAGCAGCGTCGACTTGCCGACGCCCGACTCGCCCATCACCGCGACGTAGTCGCCCGGCGCGAGCTCGAGGTCGATGCCCGCGAGGACGGTGCGCTGCCGCGGCCCTGCGTAGGTCTTGGCGAGCTGGCGGATCGAGAGCACGCCGCCGAGCGTAACGGCGCGCGGCCGACGTGGCAAGCGCCGCTCAGGTCACGACGATCGTCCCTTCCATGCTCTCGTGCCCCGAGCCGCAGAAGATGTCGCAAACGAAATCGAACGTGCCCGCCTTGTCGGGCACGAAGCGGACGCGCGACACCTTGTCGGGCAGGATGTCGGTGCGGACCTTGAAATCGGGCAGGTTGAAGCCCATCGGAACGTCGAGGGTCGTGAATTCGAGCACGGCCGGCACGCCCTTCTTCAGCTGGATCGTGTTCGGCGTGAAGTCGAACCGCTTGGCGACCACGCGGACCACCTGCTCGCTCGTCTGCGCGCCCGCGATCGCGCCGAGCCCGCCGACACTCACGATGACGAGCCCGGCGGTGAACCGGCGACGCTGAAGGTCGATCGCCATCGCGCTATCCCTTCATCACCGGAAGCTCGGTGATCGCGAAGTCGTGCTTCGCGACCTCCGCTTCGACCTCGCGGTAGCCGAGCCCCTTGTACGGCGCGGCTGCGTCCCACGGCACCGGCAGGCGCTTCGGCTGCGAGCCCGGCGCGGGCAGCGGGAACATCAGCGACTTCGCCGAGTGATGCGCGATGTGCCCGGTCTTGTGGTGATTCTCCTGGTGGATGTGGCCGTAGAACACGGTGACGTTCTGGATACGGCATCAGGAGGTCGACCGCTTTCGCGCCGTCGCGCGTCGCCCAGTCCCATTGCGGATAGAGGTCGAAGAGCGGCCGGTGCGTGAAGACGACGATGTTGGCTTCCTTCGGCTGGCGCGCGAGGTCCGCGGCGAGCCAGGCGAGCTGCTCGTCGCCGATCTGCGCGGCCGGATCGGAAACGTTGTCGAGCACGATGAAATGCACGCCCTTGTGGTCGAACGTGTAGTGCGTCTCGCCGAAGAATTCCTTGTACGCCTTGCCGCAGTCGAGCGCCGCGTCGTGCTCGCCCGGCATGAAGCGGACCGTCTTCACCTTGAGGTCCGACACGATGTCGCGGAATTCCGCCAGCCGCTGCCGCCGCTCCTTCGGGATCGTCGGTCGTGTGCGTCAGGTCGCCGGTGAACATGATGAAGTCCGGCGGCTCGGCAAGCGCGTTGACGGCGGCCACCGCCTTCCTGAGCGTTCCCTTCGCGTCCGGATTGGGCGGGCCCTCGAAGCCCCAGTGCGTGTCCGAGAGCTGGACGAAATAGAAATCGTCGTAGCCTGCCGCGCGCACGCCGGAGCCGAGGCCCGACGCGAACACGATGCCGCCCACGCCTGCGAGCTTCAGGAACTCGCGCCGATCGATCGAACCCTTCATGATCTCACTCCTTGTCGCGGCCGTCCGTGGCCTGTACCGTGCATGACTCGCCCGGGCGCGCGAATATTCCCGGCCGTGAGCGGCGAGCGGCCCGGCAAGGACCTCAAGGACGAGACCCAGCGACGCGCTCTCGGGAATAAAACGCGCCCGGGATCGGTAGCACGTAAGGTGAAGCGTGGGAGATCGATTGACCGACGCAGCGCAGAGCCGGCGCTTCCAGGAAGTCGCGCTGCCGCACCTCGATGCGGCCTACAACCTGGCGCGCTGGCTCGTCGCGCAACGACGACGATGCGCAGGACATCGTCCAGGAAGCGTACCTGCGCGCGTTCAAGTCGTTCGCCGGCTTCCGGGGCGAGAGCGGCCGGCCGTGGCTGCTCGCGATCGTTCGCAACACCTGCTACACGTGGCTGCGGCAGCACCGGACCGCGCAGCTCGAGGTGCCGTATGACGACGAGGTGGCCGCGCGACGAGTCTGCCGTGGAATCCTATCCGGACGGACACGCCGGCAATCCCGAGGCGATCCTCGCCGCGAGCGAGGACCGGCGGCTCTTCGACGCGGCGCTCGCGGCGCTGCCGATCGAGTTTCGCGAAGCCGTGGTCCTGCGCGATGTCGAGGACCTGTCGTACAAGGAGATCGCGAGCGTGGCGGCCGATTCCGATCGGCACGGTGATGTCGCGGCTCGCGCGCGGGCGCCGGATGCTCTACGCGGCGCTCACGCGGATGCGCGAGGGAGTGAGCGATGGAATGTAGCGCGGTTCGCAAGCTGCTGTCGGCGGCGGTCGACGCGCGAGCTCGACGTCCGCGAATCGGCCGAGGTCGACGAGCCACCTTGCAAGGATGCGCCGCCTGCCGCGCGCAATTCGAGACCGAGCGCGCGTTGCGCGACGCGATCCGCAGAGACGCGACCTAGTTCCGCGCGCCGGCCGCGCTGGAGGCGCGCATCCGCGCGGCATTGCCGGCGACGTCCGTCCCGCACGCTTCGGTGCCGCGCCGTCCTTTCTGGCAATGGCCGATCGCAGTCGGCGCGCTGGCGGTCTTGTTCGCCGTGGCCTCGACGATCGGGTTGTACACGACGCTGCCCGGCGTCGACGAGCGGATCGGCGACGAGATCGTCTCGAGCCACGTCCGCTCGCTCCTCGCCGACCACGCGGTCGACATCGCCTCGTCCGACCAGCACACGGTCAAGCCGTGGTTCAGCGGCAAGCTCGACTTTTCGCCGCCGGTGCGCGACTTCGCGAGCGAGGGCTTTCCGCTCGTCGGCGGCCGCCTCGACTACATCGATCACCACGCCGTCGCCGCGCTCGTCTACCGTCGCGCGAAGCACACGATCAACGTCTTCGCATTGCCGGCGCGCGAGGGCGCGCGCGACGCGCCGCCACGTGCCGCGTCGACGCACGGCTTCCACACGGTTCGCTGGACACGCGATGGAATGACGTTCTGGGCGGTCTCCGACGTCGCCGCCGAGGACCTGATGCGGCTCGTCGCGCTGCTGCGCGCGGCCTAGGCGACGCGATAGGCGCGGACGCTTCAGATGACGCGGCGCAACGACCCTTTTTCGCGCGCCGAGCGCGTCCACACCGATTCCTTGACCCATGCGGGGACTTCTTCGGCCGGCATCGGGCGGGCAGAGCAGGAAGCCCTGCACGCTGTCGCAGCCGAGCTCGCGCAGTTGCGCGAGCGTCGCCTCGTCCTCGACGCCGCTCGCGACCACGGTGAGGCCGAGCTTGTGCGCGAGCTCGATCGTCGAGCGCACGATCAGCGCGTCGCTCGCGTCCTCGGCCATGCCCATGATGAACGACTTGTCGATCTTGAGCTCGTCGAGCGGCAGGCGCCGCAGATAGGCGAGCGACGAATAGCCGGTCCCGTAATCGTCGACGGCGAGCTTGCATCCGAGCTCGTGCAGCCGCTCGAGGTTCTTGAACGCATGGCCCGGCTCGCCGACGATCGCGTTCTCGGTGAACTCGAGGGTCAGCCACTGCGCTGCGACGCTCTCGGCTCTCGAGCATGTCCTTCGAGCCGCGCCGGCAAGCTCGCTGTCGACGAGATCGCGCGCCGAGATGTTGACGGTGACGTTCATCGGCAGGCCGCGGCTGCGCCACTCGGCGCATTGCTTGATCGCGCGCGCCGAGCACCCACTGCGTGACCGTGCGGATGTAGCCCGTCTGCTCGGCGAGGGGAACGAACTCCGACGGCGGCACGAGCCCGCGCTCCGGATGCTGCCAGCGCACGAGCGCCTCGACGAAATGCTCGCCCGCGTCGCCCAGCGCCACCTTGGGCTGGTAGATCAGCGCGAGCTCGTCCCTTTCGACGGCGCTCCTCAGGTCGCTCATCAGCGCCAGGCGCTTCTCGCCGTTCTCGTCGTAGCGCTCGTCCCACACGGCGATACCGAGCTGGTCCTGCTTCGCCGCGCGCATCGCGACGTCGGCGCGCTCGATGCAGCTTCGCCGGATTGACGCCGTGATCGGGGCACGACGCGATGCCGATGCTCGCGCGGCAATCGACGACGTGCCCGTCGAGCGTCATCTTCACTTCGAGCGCATGACGCACGGCCTGGGCGACGCGCTGCGCGTCGCTCGTGCGGCTGCCCGGCATCATGATCGCGAACTCGTCGGCGCCGATCCGCGCGACGCTGTCGCTCGCGCGGCGGATCACCGAGCGCAATCGCGCGGCGACCTCGCGCAGCATCAGATCGCCGATCCCGTGGCCGAGCGTATCGTTGACGTGCGCGAATTGATCGAGATCCATCACGAGCACGGACACGGGCGAGCCCGCGCGCGCGCCGCGCCGGCGATCGACTGCTCCAGCCGATCGACGAAGAGCACCCGCGTCGGCAGGCCGGTCAGCGCGTCGCGATGGGCGAGCTCGGTCATCCGCTGCACCGATGACGCAACAGCCTTCCTGCATCGCGCGAAACGCTCCGGCGAGCTGGCCGATCTCGTCCTTGCGCGAGCCCACGGCAACGGGCTTGTAGTCGCCCGCTGCAACGCGATGCGCGGCGGACGCGAGATCGCGAATCGGCCCGGCAATGCTGCGCGCGAGGAACATGCCGATGACGCATGCAGCGAGGATGCCGAGCGCCGACACGATGGCGAGCTGGTCGCTGCATCGCGCGGAAGGGCTCGAGCGCGGCTCGTAAGCGCCGCTGCAGCACGGCGACCACGACGTCATCGGACCGCGGGGCGAGGTTCATCACGCGCGTCACCGCGTCATCGCCGTACTCCGCGTTGCCCTCGCCGTTGGTGCTCGCGTATCGGTTGGCGGCGACGTCTTTCGCGAGCACCGAGCGTCTCGGGCTCGGCCAGCGTGCTCGCCGCCAGCTTCCAGGTCGCCTTCGTCCTGACGGCCCGAGGAACGAAACTTCGAGGCCGGTGAGGGTACGCAGCTCCTGCGCGAGCGCGTCGTTGACCTTGAAGCCGGCGACGACCCATGCGACCGGCAGCGGCGCCATCACCGGAACGACCGCGAGCTGGTAGAGCTGGCCGCCGACCGGCGCGATAGCGGACGCCTGTTGCGCCGCGGCGGCACGGTCGAGGAGCTTCGGGAACAGGATCCGGCGACCGACTTCCGGCTCGAGCGTCGCCGCGATCACCCTGTGGTCGGGCCCGACCAGCATCATCAGCGGGGCAGCCGATGCGCTTGCCCTGCTTCGCGAGCATCGGCGTCAGCGCGTTGCGGTCGTTCGCAGTGATGCCCTCGCGGAACGCGGCTTCGGCGGCGAGCACGCGCATCCCTTCGGCCATCCGTTGCGTGTCGAGATCGAGCAGGCGTTCGAATGCGCGCGCGCCGGTGGTCACTTCCGCGCTCACGGTCCGGCGCACCGAGCTGGCGCCGACGGTGGCGATCAGCGCGAAGGCGCCGGCCTGGATCAGCACGATCAGGACCAGCACCGAAGCGATGATCCGGCTATGGAGGTTGCGGAGCGACAGGGACGGGAGGCGGGCATGGCGGACATTGTGGTCAACGATATGACGCGCTTCGACACTTGCGCGACCGCGCGCGGCGGTTCGGATCGACGCGACGATAGGATCCCCGCGGCTCGAGGCGACGGCTTCGCCCCACCGCGCGGCGGGAAATTATCGAGAAAACAGACCGTTGCATTGTTTTGACCCGGTCCTGCCGCAGCGCTCGGCGTTTTGGCCGGGGGTTCCCCCGCTTGGTCAGTGCTTGTTCCGGGTCGCAACCAAGCAATATCCCTGCCGCGCCGGGCATCCGAGTGGCCGGAATACGTGAGGTCGGCGCCAACGACCCGCCGAGAATCTCAGCGCTCCAGCTCGGCGCAGCTACGTTCGGGCCATCCACTTGATGGGAATCGCCTTGGCCGACGATGGCGAACGCGACACGCCGGCAGGACGGAGGCGCTGGAACTGCGGCGCGCTTCGTGAGCAGATTCCTCGACGGCACGCCGGTGCGCGCAAACGATTTCTCGCAGTCCTGGATCGACGGCCCGCGCATGTTGCCTTCCATGTACGCGAGGCCCGGGCAGCGCGAGCAGCTGCCGCCGTGCGCGCACGTCGAGCAGCCCTGCAGATCGTGCCATCGTGATCGACCGCACTTCCTTCAACTGCGGCGAGTTCTGCCAGATGTCGATGAAACGCGTGGCTGCCGCACGTTGCCGCACGGCAGCGGAAACTGCACGCACGGATAGACGTCGCCGTACGGCGAGACGTAGCAGGCGGTGTGGCCGGCGCTGCACGGCAGCGTGTCGAGCGCGTCCGCTTCGGCGAGCGGGCCCGACGGCGGCGCGCAGAACTCCTCGGCGTTGCCGACGAGCGTCGAGTCGTGGAAGACCTCCTCGAGCGTCGTCGGCGTCGATGTTCAGATCGAGGATCGAGCGGTCGCCGTCCATCATCGGCGTGATCGTGGCATCGACGTTGTAGTGGGCGCCGATGCGCTCGGCGAGCGCCTGCACTTCCGGGTAGTCGTCGGCGTTGTGCTTCATCAGCACGTTGGCGAAGCTCACCTTGACGCCGCTGGCCTTGAGCAGCCGCGCGCCTTCGATCGTGCGCCGGAACGATCCGGGCAGCTTGGTGATCGCGTCGTGCACGTCCGCCTTGTGCGAGTAGACGCTGATCTGCACCGACTCGACGCCGAGCGCGGCGATGCGCTCGGCCTTCGCCTTGCGGATCATCACCGCGTTGGTCTTGAGCTTGACCGAGAACAGGAGCTTGCGCGCGTGCTCGACGATCTCGAACAGGTCCTTGCGCAGGAAGATCTCGCCGCCGCTCAGGATCAGGAAGAAGACGCCGGCGTCGGCCAGCTGATCGAGCAGGTCCTTGATCTCGGCCGTCGTCATCTCGCCATGATCGTCGTGGTCGAGATAGCAATGCACGCACCGCTCGTTGCAGCGGTAGGTGAGGTCGAGCTGCACGCCGAGCGGAATGCCGAGCTTCAGCGCCTTCGCGCCCATTTCGCGCATCAGGCTGCTCATGCGCGAGTCCTCGCGCGGCGCGGCAGCTTCGGGGATCGGCGAATCGGACAGCCGCAGGATGCCGTGGCGCGCGAGGGCCTCGGCCAGCTCCTCGGCGTCGCGCAGCGCCATCGCGGGGTCCACGTCGAACGCCGCGCAGATGCGCTGCTCGACGATGTCGGCGAGCGGCGTCACGCCGTCGGCCGCCTGCCAGAGCACCGAGGCGGTCGCGTTGAGCGAGAACAGCGACGAGTCGAGGCCCGGACATGATCATCATCTCGCCGCCGATCATGCGCGCGGCGACGTTGGTCGCGCGAGCAATGTAGCGCTTTTGGCTTGTCATGGCAGTTGGGACAGTAACGTGAATCGCGGACGGTTTGATGAGCAGCCTATATCGGGCCACGTTTCCTCAGGCTGCGGACAAACGATTCAAAGGAAACACTGCGTTCGCCCCGACGTTGTTGAAACGCTGCGAGGTCATCGGCATCCTCCGCCAACGCTGTTTTCACCGCTTCGTTGACCATTTCCGAGATCGAGCGCGCAGTCGCAGCAGCCCGTAGCCGGAGCGCCTGGTGGACAGCCGGCTCGAAGTAGACAGTAGCGCGCCTGTGATCCTCCATCGGAAGAGTATAGCGTTTCGACGTCATAACGTCAAGACGCCACGGAGGACCCGGCTGTCCGGGCGGTTTACCGAATCAAGTCCCAGACGCGCGCATCCGGGCACGAACGTCAGGCGGCGCACCGGCACGCGCTCGACGAAATCGAGCGCAGATCGAAACACCGCCTGCACCAACTCGGCGTCTTCGGCGAAGAACAGGACGTTGGCGAGAAAGCCGCGTGCCGCCTCGGCCGCGCTCACCTCCTCGATCCGGTTTTCCGGACCCTGCGCGAGCAGGTAGACCGCGGCGAGCGGCGCCTTCAGGTTGTCGCCTGCCCTGGCCAACTCGCCCGCGAACGGCGTGCCGTAGGCGACGTAGCCGTCGCCCTCCTGGCGCACATAGGAGATCTCGTCGGTGAGGACGTTGGCATCGGGCGGCGCAAGGCGGGAGATCGTCGTCTTGCCGGCGCCGGAAACACCGGCGAACACGAAGGCCCGACCGTTGCGGATGGCGCTCGCCGCGTGCACCAGGAAGCCGCCCTCGCGCGCCAGCACGAGCGTGTGAACGATGCGCAGCACGGCGTCGATCGAATACGGGTTGGCCGACTGGCGGATGCGTCCGGCCGCGCGACGGGATCCCATTCGGCGCGGAAGTCGCCGCGCTCGAGAAGCCAGCGGCGGCCCTGCCGGAACACCCGGATATCGTCGTCCGGCGAGGTGTCGGCGGGCGGCGTGAGGTCGATGTCGAATTCGTAGTCGGGCTGCGGCCTGGATCCGCAATGAAGCCGGCGTACCGATCCTCGAGCAGGCGCAGAAAGCCCTCGGTCCGAGGTCTGAACGCCGACGGCAATCCCGCCGATGGCGATCGTGATGTGCCGAGCGCGTGGCGCCGACGGTCACAGGCCGGCGCGGAGCGCAGGCCGTACAGCCGCGTGAGGAGGCGGCCGGCGATCGCCGAGCGGCGAAGGAGCGCGGCGGTCATGCGTCCGGAGAACGCAACCCGGATTGATTGCGGATGGACTTGCCACGGCGCGACACATGAGTCACCTTGCCGAGCAATTCGGAGGCGCACACCGAGGGATCGGGCGCGGCGACGGCGTCGCCCTGCGTGACGAGACCGGCGCCGGATCGCGCCACAACCCGGTGGGCGAAGAGCCTGCGGTGGCGGGTGAAGAGAACGATATCGCCCAGGACTGGCTTCTTCAGTCGCGGCACTTGCGAATCAGCAGGACATCTCCCGGCCGGATCGCCGGCAGCATGCTGGAGCCGGTGACCCGCAAGCGCAGTCGCCGAAGGAGCGAACGGCCTCCGCGGCGAGCTCATTCTTCGACGACTCAGGCGGAATCGAGAGCCGACCTTCAGCATCGGATGTGCAGCGCGCGCCTAGGAAGTCTTGCTGTTGGCCCTGCAGGTGGGCTGCGTATGCGCTGATCTTGCCGCAGGCGAGCGCCATGGTCTCGAAGACCTTTTCGTGGCGGAAGGCGGGTTTCACGTACGGGGCTTTGGCGGCGCCGCCAGATGGGTGGTCGCCCTGCCTCTTCTTCTTGATCGGAATCCATGCGTCTCCAGCTTTAGTTCAGCCCCGCCTGGCTCGCCTGCACGGCAACTCCCGGGGCATCCGTGCCCGAGTCGAGTAGTAGATTTGCGAGCCGCCGCCCGACACCGTGTTGTCGATGATGATGCCGCCGGTGCCGCCCGGCGCATCGATCGCCGCAGCCGCAGCCGATCCCAACTGAACCCGGATGGTGCTGTTGGTCAAGGTCCCGGTGCCCGCCGTTCTCTGCACCTGCAGGTCGATCGTCTCGCCCGCCACGTTTGAAATCGAATGCGTCGAGTCGGTGCAGCTGTTCTGGCCGGCTACGATCGCACACGTGACGCTCGTGTTGCTACCGTTCTTGCGCAGCGTGTAAGTGAACGTGGTCCCGGCGGGCGAATTCCCGCTACTGCGTGATGATCATTCCGTTAAAGGTCCCTTCATTGACAGGCTCGACCAGTGACTCCCTGCTCCGCCTCGATCGTGGAAAGCGTGTCGGGTACGGAGATCGACATGTATCGGGCCGTGTTGTCGCCGATTGTGGCTGGGAGGCTGATCACGCTGCTGGCAGTGGCGAACGGGAGCTCGTAACTGTAGACACACGAGCCGGTCGTGCAGCCTCCGCCCCCAAAGGCGGCGGCGTTTTCGCTTACGCCAACGAACAGGCGCTCCGTGCCGTCTTCTCGTTCTTGAATATGGTGACCGGCGAGCAACCGTTGGGGGTGCCAGTCAATTCTCGGCGACGAGCTGCGGCCCCCGCGTTCTGTCGACAAAAGCGTTGTTGGCGATCTGGATCTTCCACAGCGACGGATGCAAGTCGAGCTCCAGCAGGCTTCCGCAGACGTAGAGATAGCCGCTGGGATTCGCCGGGTCGGCCGACGACCAGTACGTATCGTCGAATTGCCCGGAGAAGATGTAATGGTTGGTATCGTTTAGTCGATCGCTGCTCGCTCCTACGATGACTTTCTGGGGTCCTGGAGGTCTAGCCTAACGTCGGTCTTGAACTGGATGACGACTGCGCAGGCGGGGGCGGGGTAGCAGTTCAAGCCCCAGCGAGTCCGTCCCGCCTTGTCGGCCCCGATGAAAGCGTAGACGCGCTTTGCGGTCGAATCGACGATCGGCGCATCGCGAACGCCCGTCCGGAGCGATGAGGTGCCGATACCCAGGCTGTCCGTGACGATACCGTTCAACGCAATGACCGAGTGGAGTCTGTTGCCGTTGGTGTTAGCGACGGCCTCGCCGCCGCTCCCGACGAAGACCAGCCCGGTCGCGGAGTCGTAAACGGGCGATGAAAGGACGTTGCCGGGGCTTACCACGGCCGGGAATCCGCCGCCGACCTGCTCCGCCGGCATTCCATTGAATACGCCGGTGAATTTGTGCAGGTTGCCGCTGTCGTCGCCCACGTACAGAACATCGCCCGAGTAATCGACGTACGGGGACGAGTTGCTGTCGCCGGCTCGCCCCGCTGAAAGGGATCACCATCATGCACGGCAGAATGCAACCCGAGCGGTAGGTTGCCGCGCTGACGTGTTCGGACGGGTCGGTGCTCCAATCGTCCCGGTGAAGTGGCGGTCCACTTGAGAAGCACCAGACTGGCGACATCGGTGCCGACGGCCCCGCCGCTGGCGTTTTGAATGAACGCCACCTGGTCGCCCCCCAACGAGAGCACCGGCGACGTTCGGGCGACGACCGGGGGCGGATCCAGGATCAGGGCCACGTTCGTGTTCCATATGCCCGTACCGGTCCCGGTTCGGACGATCCGGACCGAGATCACATCGTCGTCGGCGAAGATCTCCTGATGAGCCGTATCGGCGCAAGAAATGCTGGTGCTGTACGAACAGGTGATCGACGTCGGAGCGCCGTTCTTCATCACCGTGAACGTGACCGTCGTGTTGGCTGGCGGTACCGACGTGATAGCGCGGAATCCGCGGACGATCCCCCTCGTCGCAATCGTGTCGCAGGGAGCCAGGCTGGCCTGTCGGTAGCAGTGGTGGTCGCAAGCACCGAACAGGCCGCCGAGAGCGGTCCGTACCGGGTCGTGCCGGTTGGCCCGAAGTTCTGCGGTGGATGTCGCTCCCGCGTAGGTCGTCCCCGACGTGTTGTACGACCAGTACGTCGCGGGCACCGCTTGCGTGGGCCGTCTGGCACCCGCCGTTTGCCACCGTGTCCGCGTAGAGCTGGTTCAACGCGAAGATCGTCGGCTGGCCCTTCGTTCCGTTGCCGCGCGCTTCCCGAGTCAACCGGAAATTGCTCAAATTTCGGTGATAGTTGATGTCTCCGCCCGCGACGGCCGTCGTGATCGACGTAATCGTGACATCGCCTGCCGCTGCAGTCGCGGTCACCCCGACGGTCCCGCCGTTTCGCGCGATCGCGTTGGCGAGATTGGTTGCGGCCTCGGCTGCAGTCGTCCCGACGGCGAAGTTGAGACCGATGTTGTCGCGTGGCGTGCGCTGTCAGCGTGAGAACCTGGTCGGGGGCATAGAGCTTGTTGTGTGATGGTCGATGGTTTCGCCCGGCGACCGGCACTCCGGAAAAGGTCGCCATCTGGAGTCAAGAACGTGCCGGAGCTGTCAGCCCCCTCCGACGAAGTCGTGAACACCACGAAATCGTTGACGCAATCCTTCGCCGAAATTCCGAACGCGTATTTTGCCGGGATACACGAGCGGCGCAACCGACGCCACCGGCGCCGCCCATGACGTTGCTCCAGTCGCGATGAATCTGCGGCCCGGATGCGGGCGTCGCTTTCTTGTCTTTGTCGCCTTTGACGGCCGCCGGTTTCGAGGTCGGCGCGAAGTTGCTTTCCAGCAGCGGATTCGCATCGGCCGCCCTGCCCAGCTTCGCGGCCGCCGCTCTTTCCTTTCGCTCGAGCTGCAATATGAAGCGAGGATCGTTGGCTCGCTCGATCCACTTGTCGAGGGTGCCCTTCGCCTCGGCCTCCTCCCGCGTTTCAGGATTCGAGACGATGAGGTGCCGGTGACTCCAATCCACCGGCAATCCCTGGGCGAGGGCCGAAACGAGCGACAGCGGAGGCGAGAAAACCGCCTGCGGCAAGGATGACTCTCTTTCCAAAGCTCCTGAATTCGATCGCATGCCTCCTTGTCAGTGTCAGCAACTCGGTTCCCGTTCTGAGCGGGTCCGCCCTACTTTCGACGCACCCGGCCAAGCACGCGCGACAGGAAACCGCCGCCATTATCGTCGTGTTCGGGGTCGCGCAATGCCGGGACCGGCTCCACCTCGCGTTGCGGCCGGTTGTCGAGGATCGCCTGCGGGCGATCGAACACGAGGCGCCGCGCCTCGTCCTTGCCGACGTACTTCTCGGCGGCGAGTCGGCCTTCCGCGAGAAGCGGCGGGCGGTGATGCAAACTGTGCGCGTCGGTGGCGAGGATGTGCACGAGACCCTCGTCCAGCATCTTCTCGCCGAAATACTTGGCCGCCTCGCCGAAGCGGCCGTTCAGGCTCCCCGCGGTGATCTGCATCCACACGCCGGTTTTGACGAGCGCCACGAACACCTCGTAGTGCTGCTTGATCCACGTAAGGCGCTCGGGGTGGGTCAGCACCGGCACGTAGCCTGCCGCGACGAAATCGAACATCGATTCGGAAAAGCGCGGCGGCGCAACCGTGTGCGGGGGCTCGAGCAGGAAATAGCGGCCGCCGGCAAGCGACGGTGCCGTGCCGGCCTTGAGCCGGCCGAGGAGCTCCGGCGTCAGGTGCGCGTCGGCGCCGATCGTGAGCTTGAGCGCGATCCCCTCTTCGAGCAGCCGGCTTTGCAGCGCCTTGACCCGCTTCTTGATCCCCGCCGCATCGTTCTCGTAGAGACCCGGGGTAGATGTGCGGCGTGCAGGCTGTCGTCTCGATGCCGTCGGCGACCGCGATGCGCGCCATCTCGAGCGAGGTCGCCTCGTCGGGCGCGCCGTCGTCGATGCCCGGCAGCATGTGACAGTGGAGATCGATCATCGCGGCACGAAGCGAACGCCGGTCGGGGGCGGACTGCGATTACTCCGCGCGCCCGTCTCTCGCTTGCGGGCAGCGCGGGCTCCGGTTGCACCGGTCGTGCATATTTCGCGCGTCCCTCTGCACCGGCAACTCTTCCACGCCCGCGTGGAACATCACGCCGGCGAGCGTGGCGAACCACATCGCGTTCGCCGGCATGTGGATCGCGAAGTCGAACATGCTGTGCAGCATCATCGGCAGCAGCGCACGCCGGCGGCGATCTGCAGCACGATGAAGCTGCGCTTGCTCTCCCGTCGCAGCAGCTGCGCTCATCCGCATCACGTAGGCGGCGAGCGCGAGCGCGACGATCACCGGCGCGGCGAGCCCCATCTCCATGAAGAACTGCAGATAGTCGTTGTGCGCGTGGTCGATGAAGCCGCCGAAGACGTCGGCCTGGTAGCGCGGGAACACGTCGGCGAACGTCGAAAGCCCGCTGCCGAACGGCAGGAACTCGATCGCCGCGCGCAGCGTCGCGGCGGAGAGCGCGAAGGCGGCCTTCGCCGGACAGGCCGATCTGCTCCGGCGTGATCCTGGCGAGGAGCGGCGAGAGACCGATCAGCGCGGCCACCGCGATCCCGACGACGACGAGCGCGCCGACGATGACGTTCGCGTGCTTCAGGCCGGCTCTCGACGCGCGCGAGCACGAGCGACGAGAACGCGAGTCCCGCCAGCGCCGTCGCGATGCCCGCGCGGGAACCCGAGAAGAACAGCGCCAGAAGGATCAGCACCGCGGAGAGGAACATGATGATCCGCTGCGACAGCGCATCCGGATCGAATGCGAACGCCGCCGGACGCGCTCTGCGCCGCCCGTAGCGGATCGTGAAGACGAGCAGCCCGACGAGCACCGGCAGCATCATCGCCATCATCGCGGCAAAGTGGTTGTGATTGACGAACGTGCCCGACGCGGTCCCGTACGCGATATCGCTCAGCCAAGTAGAAGATCGATTCGCGGCCGGCGCGCACCTGCAGCAGGCCGAGGAGCGCCTCGACGCCCGCGAAGATCGCCATCGCGAGCAGGAGCCGCACGACGTGGCCGGGCAGCAGCCACTGCGCCGCGAAGAAGCATGCGAGAGGGGGCAGCAGCGCGAGCCAGCCGGCTTCGGTCGCCGACGGGGACCACGGAGATCGCGCGCTCAGGTGCCGCCCGCTGCTCGCCGGCGAAGCGGTCCAGCACCGTCGCGTATTCGCGCGTGTCCCGGGATCACGCGCCAGAGCGCATCGGGCAGCGGAACGAGCTGCACCAGCGGGTAGACGAGGAGAATGCCGAGCGCGATGCGCATCGGGCGCGGCAGCGCCAGCGAGCGCCGCGCGCGCCGCACCGCGCTCACGAGCGCGAACAGGAAGCCGACCGCGGCAAGCTCGAGCAGCAGCAGCGGCAGCGGCCGATTGCTGGCCTTGTACAGCGGGGCCAGCAGCAGGAAGACGGCGAACAGCCAAAAGAACGTGGAGCCCGCAGGCTCCACTTTCTCGGCAACGGTTGGGCGTTCGATGACGATCAGTTCGGGCTGCGACGTTGTTCTTGCGGGTCTCTTCGTAGATGCCGATGCCGATGATGACCGGCCGTGATGCCGAAGGCGGTCACCGTCCCGCCAATGCCGAAGGCAGTCGCGGTGCCCGCAGCGGCCGCGCCCGCCGTGCCGCCGCCGATCGCGCCCGCTGCAGGCCCGAGCGCTTCGACCGAAGCAAGCAACGCCGCGCAGGTGCCCATGGTCACCGTGAAGCGCTGGTTTTCCTTGAGCGCGATGTCGCAGCCGACGTCGTAGCTATACCGTGACCTTGGCGCCCGCAGTCGTCACCACGCGCGTGCCGACCGCAAGTCGCTGCTCGTTCCGCCGGCGACCAACGCATCGCCCCGGCTGACGA
>CAVUOC010000027.1:0-78229 GCA_963742965.1 uncultured beta proteobacterium
AGATCGCCACGAGCGGGCTCGTCTGCTCCGAGGACGGCATGATCAACCGCGTCGACCGGATCTCGTGCACGATCCCCGCGGGCCAGCACGTCGCGCTGGTGGGCGGCGGCCACAGCGGCAAGGACGACATCGCCCACCTGGTCGCGCGGCTCGTGTTTCCGAGCGGCGGCCGTCTCGTCATCGCGGGAATGGCTTTCGGCGACGTGCACCAGGCGATCCCCGGGCGACGGATCGCGTACGCGACGCAGAACGCGCACATCTTCTCCGGAACGCTCGCGCACAATCTCTTCTACGGGCTCAAGCATCAACCGGTGAAGCCGGCGACGTACGACGACGCGGGCGCGCAGCGCCCACGAGCTCCAGGTGCGCGAGGCGATCGCCGCCGGCAACAGCCCCCATGATCTCAACGCCGACTGGATCGACTACGAAGGCGCCGGCGTCGCGGCGCGGACGAGCTGAGCGAAGCGGCGCTCGCGATCCTGCGGCTCGTCGAGATGGAGGACGAGGTGATGCGATTCGGCCTCGCGAGCACGTCGGATCCGCAGGCCGACCCGGAGTTCGCCGCAATGGCGCTCGAAGCGCGCCGGCGGATGAAGGAGCGCGTGCAGGCGGAGAACCTCTCGTCGTACGTCGAGCTCTTCGATCGCGACGCCTACCATTCGAACATCAGCGTCGCGGAGAACCTGGTGTTCGGGACGCCGCGCCACCCGTCGCTGCAGCCGGTCAACCTGCCCAGAAATCCCGAGGTCGTCGCGTTGCTGCGCGACGTCGGGCTGCTCGACGATTTCTACGCTGCGGGGGCGACGGTCGCGCGCCTGATGGTCGAATTGTTCGCCGACGTCGCCCCCGACAGCCCGATGTTCGACCAGTACAGCTTCATCAGCGCCGACGATCTGCCCGAATTTCGCACGCTCGTCGCCAAGATCGCCGACGGCAACATCGCGTCCATCGACGAGGAGGAGAAGGCGCGCCTGCTCGCTCTTACGTTCCGCATCGTCCTCGCGCAGCACCGGATCGGCGTGATCGACGAGGCGCGGCAGCGCAAGATCGTCGAGGCCCGCGCCGAGTTCCGCCGCCGTTACACGGGTCGCGAAGACTACGTCGAATTCTTCGACCCCGATCGCTTCAGCTCGACGCTGTCGATCCAGGACAACATCCTGTTCGGCCGCGTCGCGTTCGAGCAGGCCAACGCGCAGGCGAAGCTCTCGGCGGTCGTGCGCGAGGTCGTCGCCGAGGCGGGAATGAAGGCCGGGCTCGTGCGGCTCGGTCTCAACTACGAGGTCGGCAACGGCGGATCGCGACTGTCGTATTCGGAGCGGCAGCGGCTTTCGATCGCGCGCGGGCTGATGAAGAACCCCGACATCCTGATGTTCAACGAGCCGACGTCAGGTCTCGATCCCGCAACGGAGCTGCGCGTGCTGCGCGCCGTGCTGCAATGGGCGAAAGGGCGAACGGTGATCTGGGCGCTCGGGCGCGCGGACCTCGCGCGCGAGTTCGATCGCGTGATCGTGCTCGATCACGGCCACCTGGTGGAGGAGGGGCCGTTCGCCGAGCTCGAGAAGAAGGGCGCCGCGCTGCAGCGGCTGCTGGCGGCGTAGACGCACATTGCTCGTGCGGAGTCGGAGCTGCGCGGCGTTGGGGCCATGGGCGAGCGACGGCGCCTAGGGTCGCGCCCGCGGACGGGGGTGCGGCAGCGGCGGCCGTGGGTGGCCGCCCGACGGCCGCTCCGTACGAGGCAGCCCGTCGCGACCCCGAAGCCGTAGCTCGCCCCGCTCCAACGCCACGCAGGATGTCAGCGATACGGATCGGCGGCGTCGCGCAGGCCGTCGCCGAAGAAATTGAACGCCAGGATCACGACGATCACCGGCACGACCGGCAGCATCAGCCACGGGTAGAGCGCGACCACGTTGATGTTCTGCGCCTCGTTCAGCAGCACGCCCCAGCTCGTGATCGGCGGCCGCAGCCCGATGCCGAGGAACGACAGCGCCGTCTCGCCCAGGATCATGCTCGGGATCGACAGCGACGCCGACGCGATCAGGTGGCTCATGAAGCCCGGCAGCAGGTGGCGGCCGATGATCCGCTTCGGGCTCGCGCCCATCAGCCGCGCGGCCGTGCAGTAGTCCTCCTCGCGCAGCGCGAGGAGCTTCGAGCGCACGGCGCGGGCGAGCCCCGTCCAGTCGAGCAGCGCCAGGATGCCGGTGATGCCGAAGTAGATGAGGATCGGGCTCCACGTCACGGGCAGCACCGCGGAGAGCGCCATCCACAGCGGCAGCTCCGGGAAACGAGCGGATGATCTCGATCACGCGCTGGATGAGCATGTCGGGCCAGCCGCCGAAATAGCCGGCGATGCCGCCGAAGAGGAGCCCGAGCGCGAAGCTGATGGCGATGCCCGAGCAGGCCGATCGTGAGCGAGATGCGCGCGCCGTAGAAGATGCGCGACAGCACGTCGCGCCCCAGCCGGTCCGTGCCGAGCAGGAACAGCGTCGCGCCTTCGGGCGGGCAGACGAGGTGGAACGACGCCTCGAAGAGCCCCCAGAATTCGTAGGGGTCGCCCGAGCAGAAGAAGCGCAGCGGGTAGCGGCCGCGACTTGTCCTCGGAGTAGTCGCGGCGCAGCGTCTCCATGTTGAGCGCTTCTTGAGCGCGTAGACGAACGGCCCGACGAAGTGCCCGTCGTGCATCAAGTGCACCCTCTGCGGCGGCGCATAGATGAAGTCGGTGTTGCCGCGTATGCAGGTTGTACGGGACGAGCACCTCGCTCACGAGCGTCGAGCCGTACATGAGCAGCAGGATGATCCCGGACACGACGGCCACGCGGTGGCGCTTGAACTTCCACCACATGAGCATCCACTGCGACGCGAGGTAGAAGTGCTCCTGCTCCGGCGTGAGGCGCGCCGCCGACGTCGGGTCGAACGGCGCGGTCGAGACGAAGTGCTCCGGCTCTCCCGGTATCGGCGCTCGAGGTCGCGCGGCGTTCATCGCGCGACCCCTCCCGCGAGCCGGATGCGCGGGTCGAGCGCCACCAGCGCGAGGTCGGAGATCAGCACGCCGACGACGATCATGAACGCGAGGAACATCAGGAACGACCCGGCGAGGTACATGTCCTGGCTCTTCAGCGCGGCGAGCAGCATCGGCCCCGTCGTCGGCAGCGACAGCACGACCGCGGTGATCTCGGCGCCGGAAATGATGTGCGGCAGCAGGCTGCCGATGTCGGAGATGAAGAAGTTGAGCGCCATGCGCAGCGGATACTTGACGCAGCACCTTGCCCGGCGGCAGGCCCTTGGCGCGCGCGGTCACGACGTATTGCTTCTGCAGCTCGTCGAGCAGGTTCGCGCGCATCTGGCGGATCATGCCGGCGGTGCCGCGGGCGCCGATGACGAACACCGGAATCCAGCTGTGCTCGAGCATCGAGGCGAGCTTGGCCCACGACCAGGGCTTGCCGATGAATTCCGGCCCCATCAAGCCCGCCGATCGACGTTCCGAAGTAGACGTTGGCGAAGTACAGCATCACGAGCGCCAGCATGAAGTTGGGAATCGCGATGCCGAGGAAGCCCAGCAGCGACAGCCCGTAGTCGCCCCAGCTGTACTGGTGCGTGGCCGAGTAGATCCCGATCGGGAAGGCGACGGCCCAGGTGAAGAGGATCGTGAACGCCGACACGATGATCGTCAGGAACATCCGGTCGCCGACCACCTTCGTCACCGGCAGGTTGAACTCGAACGAATAGCCGAAGTCGCCCTGGAGCATGCCGCCAGGCCCAGCGCAGGTACTGCTCGACGAGCGGCTTGTCGAGCCCGTACTCCTGCGCAGGAAGGCGATCTTCTGCGGATCGACCGATTCGCCCTGCGCCTGCAGCTCGGCGATGTAGCTTTCGAGGTAGTTGCCCGGCGGCAGCTGGATGATGGTGAAGACGATGATGCTGATCGCGATCATCGTCGGGATCATCAGCAGCATGCGGTTGACGACGTAGCGCAGCATCAGCGGCGCCCCTTCGGCTCGAACCAGAACGTGTCGGGGTGGTACATGCCGAAGTACGCGCCCGGGATCCCAGCTGTAGATGCCTTCGGCCGGGACGTTGCGCAGCGCGTCTCTCGACCACGACCGGCTGCAGCGCGCGGGCGACGATGCCGATCGTGTAGACCTGCTGCGCGTGGATCTCGAGCATCCGCAGCCAGATCTGCTCGCGCTCGGCGTCGGTCGCCGAGATCCGCCAGGCGTCGTAGAGCTCGACGAGCTCCTGCGCTTCGGGCATGTCGGGCGCCTCGCCGCCCTTGCGGTTGTTCTCGTAGTACTGGCCCCACATCGGCCACTGCAGCTGCTCCTGCGCGGTCGGCGCGAGCTCGTGCGGGCTCATGTCCGGCGTCGGGATGCCGTTGTTGAGCCCGGACCAGACCGACATCATCGACTTGCCGGAGAACACGCGCTTGCGGAACACCTCGCGCTGCGACGGCCGCGAGAAGAGCGCGATGCCGACCTTCCGCCAGCTGTCGCGGACCAGCTCGAGCACGTCGGTCTCCTCGGTGCTCTCGCCGGAGGTGTCGACGACGATCTCCATCGGCCGCCCGTCGGGCAGCAGGCGCAGGCCCTTGGCGTCGCGCTTCGTGAGCCCGAGCGCGTCGAGCAGCGCGTTGGCCGCCTTGACGTCGTACTGGCTCCACGCGGTGCGGAATTCCGGCCGGTAACAGCGGGCTCGCTGCAGCACCGTGTTGCTCGATTCCTTGGCGAGGCCGAAATAGACGACCTCGTTGATCTCGTGGCGGTTGATCGCGAGCGACAGCGCGCGCCGGAAGCGCACGTCGCGCATCAGCTTGCGCCACTCGGGATCGTCGACGTTGAGGTTGGGGTAGAGCGCGATCTGCGAGCCGAGCGCCTTCTCCCACAGCAGCACGCTGGTACTGGTTGCGCTTCTCGTTCTGCTTCAGGAACGTGTAGTTGTCGAAGCGCAGGTAGCGCGCCTGCAGGTCGACGTCGCCGGCGCCGGCCTTCGCCGGGATCAGCTTGTCGTCGGTGATGCCGACGATGACGCGGTCGATGTAGGGCAGCTGCCGGCCGGCCTTGTCGACGCGATGGAAATACGGATTGCGCACGAGCACGAACCGCGTCGACGGCAGCGGCGTCGTGTTGATCCACGGCTCGAGCGTCGGCAGGTCCGGGATTGTCGAAGCGGATACTGCTCGTCCTTCTTCTGATGGAGGCCCGCCCAGCTGCGCGCGCCCGCCGCGCTCGCCTGCGCGTTGGCCTTCTCGAGGCCGATGTACTTGGGGTGGAACTTGCTGCAGGTAATGCGCGGGCCGGTAGATGTACAGCGGGCTCGGGCCGGCGAGCGCCGGCAGGAACTGCGGATTGGGCTCGTCCCAGCGTGTAGCGCACCGTCGTCTCGCTCAGCACCTCGAAGCGCGGGCCGCTTGCCGCGGACCAGCAGCGCCTGCGGCAGGCCGAACGGCGACAGCTCCTTGTTGTTGGCGACGTCCTCCCAGAAGTAGCGGAAGTCCGCCGCGGTGAACGGATGGCCGTCCGACCATTTGTGCCCGGGGCGCAGGTGCAACGTGAAGACGCGGCTGCCTTCGTCGTCGACGCTCTCGAGGATGTCGGGGACGATGCTGCAGCTGCTCGTCGTAGCCGACGAGCCGCGCATAGCCGTAGACGACCATCATGCGGATGTCGCGGTCCTTCGCCATCAGCATCCGCAGCTCGCCGCCGTAGCGCCCTCGGTCCAGTCGGTGCGCTTGATGTCGACGACCAGCGGCGGCTGCGGCAGGCGCTGCGCGAGCGGCGGCAGCTTGCCGGCGTCGACGTCCGCCTCGAGCGCGGCGGCTCTTCGGCGCGCGGCCGCGAGCCGGCGAGCGACGAGCGCCGGCGACGAGCGCGAGCGACCAGCGCGAACGCGGCAGCGTCGGCGCTCATGCGGATCAGCCTCTTCCTGCGTCGCTCGCCGGCTGCATGCGCACGCGGTGGCCGTCGCCGACGTCGACCAGCTCGCCGGCGCCGTCGGCGGTCCAGCCGAACGGCGCGCGCCACTCCTGCGGGCTGCGCGCGGCGCCGTCCAGCACCGCGGCGAGATCGAGCTTGCGATTCAGGTCCGGGTACGGCACGGCGGCGAGCAGCCCCAGCGTGTAGGGGTGGACCGGATTGCGGAACAGCACTTCGCGCGGCGCGATCTCGACGATGCGGCCGCGCACATCACCGCGATCTCGTCGGCGATGTAGTCGACCACCGCGAGGTTGTGCGAGATGAAGAGATAGGTGAGGCCGAGCTCGGCCTGCAGGTCCTTCAGCAGGTTCAGCATCTGCGCCTGGATCGAGACGTCGAGCGCCGACACCGGCTCGTCGCACAGCACGAGGTCGGGCTTCAGCGCGAGCGCGCGGGCGATGCCGATGCGCTGGCGCTGGCCGCCGGAGAAGCTGTGCGGATAGCGGTTGAGGAAGCGCGGGTCGAGCCCGACGAGCCGCATCAGCTCCTTCGCCATCTCGGCGCGGTAGTCGGCGTCGCCGATCTCGTGGATCACCAGCGGCTCGCGCAGGATGTCGAACACGGTCATCCGCGGATTGAGCGAGCCGAACGGGTCCTGGAAGATGTATTGGACCCGGCGGCGGAACCGCATCAGCGCGTCGCGCGTCGGCGCGCGCGACGTCGAGCATCGTGCCGCGGTCGTTGAGCAGGACCTCGCCGCGAGTCGGGCTCGAGCGCGCGCATGATCACCTTGGAGAGCGTCGTCTTGCCGCAGCCGCTCTCGCCGACGAGGCCGAAGCACTCGCCGCGCGGGATGGCGAAGCTCACGTCGTCGACGGCGCGGAACTGACGGCCCTTTGCGCTGTGCGAAGAAGACCGGTGGCGCGCTGGCCGAACGTCTTGGTCACGCTGCGCACGTCGAGGTGGATCGACGGCGCGTCGGCGGGCCACGGCTCGGCCTTCTGCACGAGCGTCGCCGGTCTGGTGATCGATCGGCCGCACCGGGACGAGCCGCTCGCCGGGCTTCATGTCGAAATGCGGCACCGCGTGCAGCAGCGCCTTGCAGATAGGGGTGCGCGGGCCGCTCGATAGAGCGTCGGCGATCGGGCCCTGTTCCATCACGCGGCCGCCGTAGAGGACGACCACCTCCTCGGCGAGGTTGGCGACGACGCCGAGGTCGTGCGTGATGATGAGCACCGCCATGTCGAGCTCGGCCTGCAGCTCCTTGATGAGCGCGAGGATCTGCGCCTGGATCGTCACGTCGAGCGCCGTGGTCGGCTCGTCGGCGATCAGCAGCGACGGCCGGCAGACGAGCGCCATCGCGATCATCGCGCGCTGCCGCAGCCCGCCGGAGAGCTCGAACGGATAGTTGCGCGAGCGCGCGCGCCGGATTGGGGAAGCCGACGAGCCGCAGCATCTCCTCGGTTCTGCCGCATGCCTTCCGCGTGCCCGACTTGTGGTGCAGGAACAGCGCTTCGCTCACCTGGTCGCCGATCGTGTGCAGCGGCGACAGCGAAACCATCGGCTCCTGGAAGATCATCGAGATGTGGCGGCCGCGGATGCGCGCGCATCGCCGCGCCGTCGGGCGTCGAGCCGCGTGATGTCGACCGGCGGCTTGCGTCGAGCCCGGCGCGCGAGAACAGGATCTCGCCCGACGTGATGCGCGCGGTCTTGGGCAGGATGCCCATGATCGCCTGCGCGGTGACCGATTTGCCGGATCCGGACTCGCCGACCAGCGCCACCGTCGAGCCCGGTGCGAATGCCGAAACGAGATCCGGTCGAGCGCGGGCACCATCGTCCCGCGATTGTCGAACTCGATGGAAAGGTCCCGCACCTCGATCAGGTCTGCCAAACCGCTCTCCCTCGTGTCGCACAGCAGCCCGTCATGCGAGGCCGCGCTGCGGCACCCGGACCTGATCAGCCGTTGCTGCGATCCCCTCCTACAGGGTCTCTTCCGTTCGGCGGCGCGGGCCGAAGCCGCGCGTCCGAACGAGACGTCTAACGGAGGCCTGCACCCGCGAGGGCGCGGCTCCTAGGGCGAGAGAATGCCTGTAGTCGGCCGCGCCGTCGAGTCCCCGCCGCCTGGCCGAAGGCTCGCCGGCTCGCGTACGTGGCGATCATGCCGGCAGCGGCGCCGCTGTGGTGCACACGCCGCGCCGTCCCGCGATCAGCCCAACGCGGTGAGACGGAACACCGGCACCGGCGACGCGAAACCGTCGAGCTCCGTGGGTCCGAGCGCGTCGACCTTCGCCGTGTCATCGAGCGACCGCACGCGTCTTGCGGTCGATCAGCACTTCGCCGGGACCCGCCTTGTCGGAGAGCCGCGCGGCGAGATTCACGACGCTGCCGATCGCCGTGTAGTCGACGCGGCCTTCGTATCCGAATGCGCCGAGCGTCGCATAGCCTTGCGCGATCCCGATGCCCAGATCGAGGTCGTAGCCGAGCTTCGACCAGCGGGCGCGCAGGCCGCAAAAGCGCTGCTGCATCGCGAGCGCCATCCGGCGTCGCGCATCCCGGGGCGTCGGGCACCGGCAGTGGGTCGTTGAAGAAGATCAGGATGCCGTCGCCGGCGAAGCGGTCGAGCGTGCCCCCGTATTCGACGACAAGCGCCCCCATCGTCGCGTGAAACTCGCGCAGCACCGATTCCACCTCTTCGGGCTCCGCCGAATCGGTGAACGCCGTGAACCCGCGCAGGTCGGCGAACACATAGCTGATCTCGCGCCGGTGCGGCGTCAGGATCGACTTCTCGCCCGCCGAGACGATCGCGTCGGCGACGGCGGGTGCGAAGAAGCGCTTGAGCTGGGCCATCCCCTTGAGCTGCGTCACCTGCTCGTTCACGCGCTCCTCGAGCTGGCGTTCCATTCCTTCAACGCCTCGGCCTGGCGCTTCACCTCGTCCTGCAGCGATTTGATCCGCAGCAGCGAGCGCACGCGCGCGAAGAGCTCGGCCTGGTTGATCGGCTTCGGCAGAAAATCATCCGCGCCGGCTTCCATGCCCTTGACGCGCTCGCCCTGCGGATCGAGCGAGGTCACGAGGACGATCGGCAGAAGCGCAGTGGCCGGGTTCGTCGCGGAGCCGCTTGCAGACGTCGTAGCCGGAAAGCCCGGGCATCATCACGTCGAGCAGGATCAGGTCGGGATTCTCCGCGGCGACTTTCGCGAGCGCTTCCTCGCCGTTGACGGCCGTGGCGACCGCGTAGCCCTTGGCGCCGAGGAGATCGGCGAGGAGCTTCACGTTGTGCGGGGTGTCGTCGACGACGAGACACCTTCGCCGGATCGCGTGTCGGCCGCGATCGCTCGATGCCTTCGGCTTGGCGCTCGAGCATCGCTCAGCACGCGGACGGTTTCGATGAATTCCCTGAGGTTGATCGGCTTGCCGATATAGCCGTCGAAGCCCGCCTCGGTGATCAGATTGCGGTCCTGCTGCATCACCGATGCGGTGACGGCGATCACGGGAATGCGCTCGGTCGACGCATCCGCGCGCAGGACCTTGAGCGCCTCGATGCCGTTCATGCCGGGCAGCTGAATGTCCATCAGCACGAGGTCCGGTTTTTGCTCCCGGGCGAGCTCGATGCCTTCTTCCGCCGTGCCGGCCTCGATCGTCCGGTAACCCTTGACCTGCAGCACGTCGCGGACGAGCTTCAGGTTCTTGTCGTTGTCTTCGACGATCAGGATGAGGCTCATCGCGTTGTCGGAATCGTGAACGTGAATGTCGAGCCTTTGCCCGGCTCGCTTTCCAGCCAGATCCGGCCTCCATGCAGCTCGACGAATTTGCGCGTGAGCGCGAGACCCAATCCGGTGCCTTCCTGCTTGTTCGTGTAGTTGCGTCCGACCTGGCGGAACTCCTCGAACACGGCCTGCTGGTCGTCGGGAGCGATGCCGATCCCCGTGTCGTGGACGGCGACGACGAGCCCGCCGCCGTCGCGCCGGGCGCTCGACCTTGATCTGGCCGCCGTCCGGCGTGAACTTTACCGCGTTCGACAGCAGGTTGAGCAGGATCTGCTTGAACTTGCGCTCGTCGGCGACGATTTCGCCGAGCTGCGGGTCGGCGTCGAGGCTCAATGCGATCCCGTGGCGCTGCGCGCGCTCGCGGATCAGCGTCATCGCGTTGGCGATGGCATCCGGCACGTCGAAAGTCGCAAGGTCGAGCTCCATGCGCCCGGCCTCGACCTTCGAGAGATCGAGGATGTCGTTGATCAGCTGCAGCAGGTGCCTGCCGGACGCGTGGATGTCCTTCAGGTAGTCGTCCTGCTTTTCGTTGATCTCGCCGAAAAGGCGCTCGAGCAGCACTTCGGAGAAGCCGATGATCGCGTTGAGCGGGGTGCGCAGCTCGTGCGACATGTTCGCGAGGAACGCCGACTTGTGCTGGTTGGCGGTCTCGAGCTGCCGGCTCTTGTCCTGGATCTCGCGGAAGAGCCGCGCGTTCTGGATCGCGATCACCGCCTGATCGGCGAATGTCTTCAGCAGCGCGATGTCCTTGTCCGAGAACGGTCCCGGATAGTCGCGGCCCACGAGGATCGAGCCGATACCCTTGCCCTCCCAGAGCATCGGCGCGCCGATCGCCGCCTTGATGCCCATCATCTGCCAGCCCTGCCGCGCGAAGGGGGGCACCCGGTCGTCAGCGTCGACGTCGGGGTAATGCACGGCGGATCGGCGCAGGATCGCGGTGCCGGTCGCGCTGCTCTCGTCGAGCGGAAGCGGGAACATCTTCTCGATGCGCCCTCTCGCCGGACTGTGGTGCGCCCCGAGGTGGATCAGCCCGTCGTCGCCGATCAGATTGATCTGGACGAGCCTGCCCTCGAACAGCCGCTCGCAACTCGTCAGGATCTTGTCGAACACCGGCGTCGTGTCGGCGATCGAGCTGCTGATCGCAGCGAGCACTTCGCCCGATGCGCGTTGCTGGTCGAGCGCCTCCTTCGTCTCGTTGAACAGCCGGACGTTCTCGAGCGCGATCGCCGCCTGGTCGCCGAACGTTCGCAGCAGCGCCATCTCCTGGTCGCTGAACGGGTGAACTTCCTTGCGCCGCAGCAGGATCGTCCCGAACGGCTGGCCTTCCCGGTACAGCGGGGTGACGACGACCGTGCGGTGACCGAAGCGATGAGCCATCTCGGCGCTGAGCGGGTACTCGGCGCTCTCGGTCAGCATGTCGGGTACCTGGATCGTCTTGCGCTCGAGCACGGCGCGCCCCGAAAGCGACCCGCGGTCGATCGGCAGCGCTTCGACGTTTTGCACCGGGTCGGGAGTGGGCCCCTTCGAGGCGAGGAGCCGCAGGTCGGGTCCGTCGATCAGGTACATCGACGCGACCGACGCGTCGCACAGTCGCGCCGCGCGCTCGGCGATCGCGTCGAGCACCGGCTTCACGTCGGTCGGCGAGCTCGAGATCACGCGCAGGATCTCGCTGATCGCCGTCTGCTGGTCGAGCGCGTCCTTCGTCTCGTTGAAGAGGCGCACGTTGTCGATCGCGATCGCCGCCTGGCGGGCGAAGGTCTGCAGCAGCGCGATCTGGTCGGGCGAAAACGGGCCTGTGCTCGCGGCGCCAGAGCAAGATCGCGCCGTAGGAGCCGCCCTCGCGCATCAGCGGGACGGCGAGCATCGCGCGGAACCCGAAACGGGTCTGATTGACCTTGGCGTCCGGATACTCGGTATCGAGCAGCGGGACGATGTCGGGGACATGGATCGTCGTCCTGTCGAGCATGGCGCGCCCGACGACCAGCTGGCGGGTCAAGGGGAACGGCCCCTTCATCTCGCTCGGATCTTCGTGTCCCGGGCTGACGTCGTGTGTCGAATGGACTGCCACCGGCCTGACCTCGTTGTCCTCGATCAGCACGACGTACGCAAACGGCGCGTCGCATAGATGCGCGGCCCGCTCGGCGACCGCCTGGAGCACCGGCCGGACGTCCGTCGGCGACGCCGAGGTGACGCGCAGGATCTCGCTGATCGCCGTCTGCTGCTCGAGCGCGTTCGTGAGCTCCAGGGTCCGCTCGTCGACCTTGCGCTCGAGACCCGCATACGACTCGCGCAACTGGCTCGTCATCCGGTTGAACTGATCGGCGAGTCCCTCGAGCTCGTCTCCGGTCTTCACCTCGATCTTCTGGTCGAGCTCGCCGGCGCCGATCCGGCGCGCGCCTTCGTCGAGCGTGCGGATCGGACGCACCATGCCGCGCGCGAGCGCGAGCGCGCCGAGCGCGGAAATCACGAGTCCCGCGAGAAGCAGAAGCCCCGTGCGCACGAGCGACGCGTTGAGCTTCGCGTACACCTCGGCCGCCGGCTGCTCGACGAACACGCTCCAGCCGAGCATCTCGATCGGGGCCATCGCGGCCAGCACCTGCGCGCCCGCGAGGTCGGTCGAGAACATCGCGGCTCGCCTGAATCCTGGCGTTCGGCGGCGGCCTTCACGTGCGGCAGATGGGCGAGGTTCGTCTTGCGCAGCACGAGGCCGATATCGGGGTCGGCGATGAGGAAGCCCTTGCCGTCGACGACGTAGGCCTTGCCCTTGTCGCCGATCTTGATCCGCGAGACGACGTCCCAGATGAACTTCAGGTTGACGTCGGCAACCGTCACCGGTCCGCTGTCGCTGCCGGAGCGGATCGCAATCGTCATGTACGGCTCGGTTTCCTTGCGGAAGTACACCGGCCCGAACCAGGGCTTGCCGCGCTTCGCGTTGCGAAACGCCGGCTCGTCCGAGCGGTCCTTGCCCGACTTGGGAACGTCCATCCCGAGCCGCGACACCGCGATCTGCTCGCGACCGGCGGCGTCGATCTGCGCGATGTCGGTCACTTCCGGCGCCTGGCGAAGGAGCTTCAGGAATTCGAGACGGCGCAGCTCCACGTCGCCCGCATCGAGCTGCGGCAGCGCAGCGTAGGCGAGCTGCTGATCGATCTGCCGGATGTACTGCTCGATCCGCGAAGCCGCGGCGATCGCCTTCTCGTGTTGCAGCTCGGCGAGCGCGGATCGATTCTCCTGGTACGAAAAATAGACGCTGATCGCGCCGGAGGCGAGGAGGGCGCCCGTCACGAGCGTCATGATGAGCGCGAGGTAGCGGCGGAACAGCCGCCCGCGGTGCGCGCGCACCGAGGTTGCTGCGACCGCCTCGGCGGGCGCCGCGGCAGCCATCAGCGGCAGGGCGTCGCGCGGGGTCACCGTGGCGCTGCCCGAGTCACCACTCCGTCAATCCCTCGAGCTCGTAGAGCTTCTTCCAGCTCGGGCGCTCGCGCACGCGATCGGCGAGCGCCTTGAGCGCGGGCCATTCGGTGGCGGGGCGGGGCATCTTGCGCGACCAGCGCATCAGCATCGTCAGATAGAGATCCGCGCCCGAGAATTCACGTCCGAGCAGGTACGGTCCCGCAGCGGCCAGTTGCGTGTCCACGTGGTCCCATGCGCCTTCGATCTTTCGCCGCAACGCTTCGCGTACGTCAGGCGGATGCTCGGACGCGCCGAGGTCTGCCGGGTAGAACCAGAACCGAAAGGTCGCCGCCACCGTGTTGCTGAGATAGACGACCCAGCGATACCAGGCCTGTCTCCCGGCGCTTCCCGGCGCCGGGGCGAGGCCCGCGCCGGGATGACGCTCCGCGAGCACCATCAGCAGCGCTGCGGACTCGGTCACCGGCACACCGTCGATCACGAGCGTCGGCACGACGCCCTGCGGACTCAGCTTGAGGTACGCAGGGTCGCGCTGGCCGCCGGCATGCACGTCGACGAGCTCGAGCCGATACGGGACGCCGATCTCGAGCAACGCGAGGTGGACGATCATGCTCGCGCTGCCGGGAGAGTAGTAGAGCGTGTACATGGGCGACCCTTCGATCAGCCGCGGCGCGCGGCGATGCCCTGCGCCCGCAATTGATCGAGCGATGCGTTGGGCGTGAGCGCCTGCGGGTCGAGCTTCAGATGCAGCAGGGACGGCTTTCCGCTCGCCGCCGCGCGCTCGAATGCCGGCGCGAACTCCTCGGTGCGCGCGACGGTGGCGGCGTCCAGGCCGTAAGCCCGCGCGAGCGCGGCGAAATCCGGGTTGACGAGATCGGTCCCCGACACGCGTCCCGGATAGTGGCGCTCCTGATGCATCCGGATGGTCCCGTACATGCCGTTGTCGACGACGACGAAGACGATCGCCAGCCCGTACTGGTTCGCGGTCGCGAGCTCCTGTCCGTTCATCAGAAAGCATCCGTCGCCGTTCCACGAGACGACGACGCGGTCCGGGTGCAGTGCTTTCGCCGCGATCGCCGCAGGCACGCCGTACCCCATCGATCCGGAGTAGGGCCCAAGCTGCGTGCGAAAGCCGCGAAACCGGTAGAACCGATGCAGCCACGTCGCGAAATTGCCGGCGCCGTTCGTGAGGATTGCATCGTCGGGCAGCCGCTCGTCGAGCCACTTCACGATCTGCCACATGTCGAGCGAGCCGGGAACGGGTCGTGGCGCTTGCCACCCCGTGTACTCCGCGTGCGCTTGCTCGGCTGCGCCCGCCCACGCGCTCGCATCGACCGGCGGCTCCCGGTTCATCGCGGCGAGAAAGGCGCCCGGCGTCGCCGCGATCGGCAGCACCGGCTGGTAGACGCGGCCGAGCTCGTCGGATCCGGGATGCACGTGGATCAGCTTCTGCGCCGGCGCCGGGACTTCGAGCAACGCGTAGCCGGATGTCGTCATTTCGCCAAGGCGCTCTCCGATCGCGAGCAGAACGTCGGCTTCCCGGACGCGCGCAGCGAGCTTCGGGTTGATGCCGATTCCGACATCGCCCGCATAGCTCGGATGGCGGTTGTCGAAGAGATGCTGACCGCGGAACGCGCAGCCGACGGGCAGCGCGCTCGCTTCGGCAAAGGCGCGCAACGCCGCGTGCGCGTCGGCATCCCAGCGGCTGCCGCCGACGAGCAGGAACGGCCGGCGCGCAGCCGCAAGCAGTGCCCGCGCTTCCTTCACTTGCGCGGGATCGGCTGCGGCAGCGAGCGGATCGACACGCGGCGCGTCGGCGCACTGCGCGCGTGCGGCCAGCATGTCTTCGGGAAGCGCCAGGACGACGGGCCCGGGGCGACCCGACATCGCGACGCGATAGGCGCGCGCAACGTATTCGGGAATCCGCTCGGCGCGATCGATTTGCGCCGCCCACTTGGCGACGCTGCCGTACATCCGGCGATAGTCGATCTCCTGAAACGCTTCGCGGTCGGCAAAGTCGGTACCGACCTGGCCGACGAAGACGATCAACGGGGTCGAGTCCTGCGCCGCCGTATGGATGCCGACCGCGGCATTCGACGCGCCGGGCCCGCGGGTGACGAAGACGATCCCGGGCCGGCCCGTCAACTTGCCGTAGGCTTCGCCCATGTATGCGGCGCCGCCTTCGTTGCGGCAGACGAGAAGCGCCAGTCGATCGCGAACGTCGTACAGCGCGTCGAGGACTGCCAGGTAGCTCTCGCCGGGAACGCAGAATACGTGCGTTGCATCCTGGGCGAGGAGGTTGGCGACGAGAATTTCGCCGCCGGTGCGCGGGGTAGCCAAGCGTCTCTCCGTGGCGCCGCCGCCGGAATGGGCGGTCGGCAGGGCAGGCCCCATTCTATCGCCGGCGGGCGTTCGCCGCGCCAGCGAGGTGCCGCTAGGCGCCGGCGACCAGCTGCTCGCGCATGAGGAGGAACACGCTGTCGGCGCTCGTTGCCGTTTCGAGCCACACGAACGGGACGCGCGGATAGGCAAGCTCGGTCGCCGCGCGATTGTGCCCGACCTCGACGACGAGCGTCCCGCCCGGGTTCAGAAACCGCGGCGCCTCGGTCAGGATCGTCCGCACCGCCTCGAGCCCGTCCTCGCCGCCTGCGAGCGCGAGTCTCGGCTCGTGCCGGTACTCGGCGGGAAGCTCGGCCATCGCCGTCGCCGTGACGTAAGGGGGGTTGCTGATGATGAGGTCGTAGGTCTTGCCCGGAAGGTTCGCAAAGAGGTCGGAGCGGATCAGGTTGATGCGATCGGCGAGGCCGTAATCGGAGACATTGCGCTGCGCCACCGTGAGCGCGTCGGACGAGATGTCGACCGCATCGATGTCGGCATCCGGATACGCGTGCGCGAGCAGCACGGCAAGGCAGCCCGAACCGGTGCAAAGATCGAGCGCGTTCGCCACGTGGTCGGCCGTCCCCACATAGGGTGCGAGGCCGTCGGGCAGCAGCTCGGCGATGAACGAGCGGGGAATCAGCACGCGCTCGTCGACGTAGAAGCGAAACGCGCCGAGCCACGCTTCGTGCGTGAGGTAGGCGGCGGGAACCCGCTGGTCGATCCGGCGCTGCAACAGCTGCAGGATCTTCTGGCGCTCGGCGTGCGTGAGCTTCGCCGCGAGGAAGGGCTCGAGCCGGTCGAGCGGCAGGTGCAGCGCGTTGAGCAGCAGGTACGCCGCCTCGTCGTACGCGTTCGTCGTCCCGTGGCCGAATGCGAGCTCCGCCTCGCCGAAGCGCGACACCGCGTAGCGCAGCCAATCGCGCAGCGTCTCGAGGTCGTTCGCGAGCGGGTTCATCGGCTGGCGGCAGCCCGATCGGGCAGCAGCAATCGCTCGAGGATGCCGCGGTAGATCGCGGAGAGCGCCGCGAGATCGTCGATCCGGACGCGCTCGTTCAGCTTGTGAATCGTCGCGTTGACCGGACCCAGCTCGACGAGCTCGTCGCAGATGTCGGCGATGAAGCGGCCGTCGGACGTTCCGCCGGTGCAGGAAAGCTCCGGGACGATTCCGGTCACCTCGCGCACTGCCTCGCTCACCGCGGCGACGAGCGCGCCGCGCGGCGTGAGAAAGGGCTTGCCGTATCCGGTCCAGCGAAGCTCGTAGTCGAGCCCATGTCGCGCGACGATGTCCTCGAGGCGCTGCATCAGCGATTCGCGCGTGCTCACCGGGCAGAAGCGGAAGTTGAACATCAGCTCGAGCGTGCCCGGGATCACGTTGGCCGCGCCCGTGCCCGCGTGGACGTTCGAGCACTGCCAGGTGGTCGGCGGGAAGTACGCGTCGCCGTCGTCCCAGCGCGTCGCCGCGAGCTCTGCGAGCGCGGGCGCGAGCTCGTGGATCGGATTCCTGCCGAGATTGGGGTAGGCGACGTGACCCTGGATCCCCTTGACGATCAGCGTGCCCGACAGCGAGCCGCGCCGCCCGTTCTTGATCATGTCGCCGAGCCGATCGACGGAAGTCGGCTCGCCGACGATGCAGTAGTCGATCGTCTCGCGCTCCGCCTGAAGCCTCTCCACGACCCTGACCGTTCCGTCGACCGACGGGCCTTCCTCGTCCGAGGTCACGAGCAGCGCGATCGAGCCGGCCGCCGACGGGTGCGCGGCGACGAACGACTCGATCGCCGTGACGAACGCAGCGAGCGAGCCCTTCATGTCGGCGGCGCCGCGCCCGTAGAGGTAGCCGTCGCGCTCGGCCGGCACGAACGGATCGGACGCCCATTCGGCGAGCGGACCGGTGGGGACGACGTCGGTGTGACCGGCGAAGCACACGAGAGGCCGCGCCTTGCCGCGACGCAGCCACAAGTTGGCCACGCCGTTCGATTGCAGCGGCTCCGCGCGGAAACCGAGTGGAACGAGGCGCGCGGCGATGAGCTCCTGGCAGCCGGCGTCCTCTGGCGTGAGCGAGCGCCGCTCGATCAGGGTCCGGGTCAGCGCGAGCGTGTCGGCGGGCCGGGTCGACACCGTCTTTTTCTTCAGCGGGTCATCAATGCGGCCGGTCGAGCAAGTCCGGCTCGATCTGCAGCGCCGCGAAATCGCTTCCCGTGCGGCGCGGCTTCTTCTCCTGTTCGGGCTGCGCCTGCGCCATCGAATCGACGCGCGCAGTCGGGGCGTTCTGGTTGATGAGCCACGCGAGGTTCGTCGACGAGTCCGATGCCGTCATCGCCTCCTCGTAGCTGATCGCGCCGTCGACGTAGAGGCGGCAGAGCGCCTGCTCGAAGGTCTGCGACCCGGGATAGAGCGATTTCTCCATCGCTTCCTTGATCTGCGTGATCTCGCCGCTCTTGACGAGCTCGGCGATGAGCGCCGTGTTGAGCAGGATCTCGACGGCCGGCTGCAGCACGCCGTCCTTGTTGCGGACCAGGCGCTGCGAGACGATCGCGCGCAGCCCGATGGAGAGGTCGGACAGCAGTCCCGAGCGCGCGTCGTAGGGAAACATGTTGATGATCCGCGAGAGCGCGTGATAGCTGTTGTTCGCGTGCAGCGTGGTGAGGCACAGGTGGCCGGTCAGCGTGTGGAGCAGCGCCGACTGCATCGTCTCGCGGTCGCGGACCTCGCCGATCATGATGAGGTCCGGCGCCTCGCGCAGCGCGTTTGCGAGCGCCCTCGTGTAGTCGTGCGTGTCGACCCTCAGCTCCCGCTGGTTCACGACGCTCTTCTTGTGGCGGAACAGGTATTCGATCGGGTCCTCGACGGTCAGGATGTGACCGGTGCGGTGCGTGTTCCGATAGTCGATCATCGCGGCGAGAGTCGTCGACTTGCCCGACCCTGTCGCGCCCGCGATCATGATGAGCCCGCGCTTCTCCATGACGAGGTCGAGCAGGACCTTCGGGAGCCGAAGCTGCTCGAAGGGCGGGATGTCGCTGCGGACGTAGCGGATCACGAGCGAGATCGTGCCGCGCTGGCGAAAGATGTTGATGCGGAAGTTGCCGACGTGGGGATCGAGATGCGAGAGGTTCATCTCGTGCTCGCTCTCGAATACCTTCGCCTGCTCGTCGGACATCAGCTCGTAGGCGACGCGACGCACCGTGTCGAGGTCCATCGGGCGATCCGAGAGCGGGGCGACGACGCCGTTCACCTTCATGTTGATCGGCGCGCCGCACGAAATGAACAGGTCGGACGCTGCACGGTCGGCCATCATCTTGAACAGTCGATCGAGGTACATGTGGCTCGCCCCTGGGCTACAATAGGTTGTCGCACCCCTCGCGAAGGGGAGCACGAAGTAGCATGATAATGTCATGATTCGACGGGGAGTTCCAGCTTCGAGCCCCGTTGCCGCGGCTTCCGGCTGCGCATCCGCTATCCACGCAACAAGCACGCGCCCGCAGCCCGCTTTCCCCTGACGACCCACGTCCAACGCAAGTTCCATGCTCGCGATCATCGGTGGCAGCGGCCTCACCCGGCTTTCGACGCTCGCCGTCGCGCACCGGGAAGTCGTCAGGACCCCCTACGGCGAGCCCTCTTCCGCGCTCGTTTTCGGGCAGATCGCCGCCCACGATGTCGTCTTCATTGCGCGTCACGGCCACGGGCACACGATCCCGCCGCACCGGGTGAATTACCGCGCGAACCTGTGGGCGCTCAAGCAGCGGGGGGCCTCGGCGATCCTCGCCGTCGCCTCGGTGGGAGGGATTCGCGGCGGCGCGCCGGGCGACCTCGTCCTTCCCCACCAGCTGATCGACTACACGCACGACCGCGAATCCACGTTCTTCGACGGCGGCGACCATCGCGTCGTCCACGTCGATTTCACCCATCCGTACACGGCGGAGCTTCGCGCGAAGTGCCTCGTCGCGGCACAAGCGGCCGGCGTTCAGCTCGTCGACGGCGGCGTCTACGGCGCGGTCTCCGGGCCCCGGCTCGAAACGGCGGTCGAGATCGACCGGATGGACCGCGACGGCGCAACGCTCGTCGGAATGACCGGAATGCCGGAGGCCGCGCTCGCGCGCGAGCTCGGCCTGCTCCTACGCGGCGATCGCCGTCGTCGTCAACCACGCCGCCGGCCGCGGCGACTCCTCGGAGCGCGTTTCGATGGAAGGCATCAACAAAGTGCTGCAGGCCGCGATGGACAAGGTCCGTGCGCTGCTCGAGCACGTCGTGCCGCTGTGCGCGGGGAGCCGGCCATGATCCGCGAAGTCCTCCGGATGGGCGACGCGCGTCTGCTCGAGCGCTCGGCACGCGTGACCGCGTTCGCCACGCCCGAGCTCGATGCGCTTGTCGCCGACATGCGCGAAACGATGGCGGCACGAAGCGGCGCGGGCCTCGCGGCGCCGCAGATCGGCGTGCTGCAACAGGTCGTCATCTTCGGCGTCGAGCGCAACGAGCGTTACCCGGACGCGGAGCCGGTTCCCTATACGGAGCTCGTCAACCCCGTCCTCACGCCGCTCTCCGACGAGCGCGACGAGGACTGGGAAGGCTGCCTGTCGGTGCCCGGGTTGCGCGGGATCGTTCCGCGCTACCGGCACCTGCGCTACGAGGGATTCGATCCGCGCGGCCGGCCGATTCGACGCGAAGTGACCGGATTCCACGCGAGGGTCGTTCAGCACGAGGTCGATCACCTGCTCGGCATTCTCTACCCGATGCGGATGCGCGACTTCTCGCGCTTCGGCTACACCGACATCCTCTTTCCGGACAGCGCGCCGGAGGACGAGTAGCTACGCGAGCCGCAGCTGCTCGTAGAGCGTTGTCTCGAGGCGCAGCAGCGCCTGCTCGTCGTGCAGTCGCGCGCCGTCGACGAGGAAGACGTCCTCCGCCCTCTCGCCCAGCGTATTGATCTTCGCGCTGACGATGTTGATGTTCGCCCGCGCGAGGGTGTAGGCGATCGTGGCGAGCAGGCCCGGGCGGTCGCCGGCAACGATCTCGACGATGTGGTGCGTGCCTTTGTCGTCCGGGAAGATCTGGATTTCGGGCGTCAACGGGAAGTGCTTGAGGTGGCGGCTCGCGCGGCCCATGACCGGCGGCTCGATCGGCAGCTGCTCGGTCAGCACCTTGGCGAGCTCGAACTCGACGAGCTGGATCGCGTCGCGGTAGGACGCCGCAGGCGGATCCGACGGATCGTGCACGAAGAACGTGTCGAGCGCGTATCCGTGCCGCGTCGTGTGGATCTTCGCTTCGACGATCGAGAGCCCGCGCCGGCCGAAGAAACCGCTGATCCGCGCGAACAGGTCCTTCTGATCGGGGAGGTAGACGGCGACCTGCAGACCCGCCTCGGCGCGCGAGATGCGCGCGCGCACGACCGGCGCCGTGCCGCGCACGCGCCAGTGCAGCTGCCGCGCATGCCACGCGATCTCGTCGGCGGTCTGGCGCTGGAAGTAGACGTTGTCGAGCTCCTGCCACAGCGCCCGCTCGGCGCCGTCGGGTACCGCGTAGAGCCGCAGCAGCCGCTGCGCCTCGCGCTGCCGGGCGAGGAGGCTGTCGGCGAGCGTGACGCCCCCCGCGGCGCCCGCGAGCCGGGCGCGCGTCGCGTAGAAAAGATCCTCGAGGAGCTGCGCCTTCCATGCGTTCCAGACGCGAGGGCTCGTTCCGCGGATGTCGGCGACCGTCAGCAGATACAACGCGACGAGCCGTCGCTCGCTGCCGATGCGCGCGGCGAATGCGGCGACGACATCGGGATCGGAGATGTCCTGCTTCTGCGCGGTCGCCGACATCGACAGATGATGCTCGACGAGCCACGCCACGAGCTCGACCTCCTTCGCGGGCAGCGCGTGCGCGCGGCAGAACCGGCGCGCGTCGACGGCGCCGAGCGTCGAATGGTCGCCGCCGCGCCCCTTCGCGATGTCGTGGAAGAGCGCCGCGAGGTACAGCGTTTCGCGGCACTCGAAGTCGCTCGATCAGGCGCGAGCACAGCGGGTATTCGTGCGCGTGCTGCGGCTCGGTGAACCGGCGCAGGTTCCGGATCACCATCAGGATGTGCTCGTCCACCGTGTAGACGTGAAAGAGGTCGTGCTGCATCTGGCCGACGACGCGCCCGAACGCCGGCACCAGGTTGCCGAGGATTCCGTAGAGATTCATCCGGCGCAGCTCGTGCGTGACGCCGCGCGGCTCGCGCAGGATCTCGATGAACCGCGCGCGATTGCGCGGGTCGCGGCGGAAGCGCGCGTCGACGCGGTGCCGGTTGCGCCACAGCGAGCGCAGCGTGCGCGCCGACATCCCGCGGAGCCCCGGATGGCGCTCCATCGTGAGGAACGCATCGAGCATCGCCGCCGGGCGCTGCTCGAACAGCGCCTCGTCGCGGATGTCGAGAAGCTCGTCGATCGATTGGAACGTGTCGTCGATCGCGACCGGCTCGTTGCGCGCCGGAAAGAGCCGCGCGTGCAGGTTTTGCAGCAGGATGATGTTGACCTGGCGGACGAGCTTCGCCGCGCGATAGTAGCGCTGCATCAATTGCTCGCTCGCGGCTCTCGTCGGCGTGTCGGCGAGGCCGAGCTCGCGCGCGAGCGCATTCTGCTGGTCGAACACGAGGCGGTCCTCGCGCCGTCCGGCGAGATAGTGGAGCCGCGCGCGCAGTCCCCCGATCAGCCCCTCCTGCCGCGAGACGGTGCGCGCCTCCTGGCTCGTGATGAGGCCCGCCCGCGCCAGCTCGCGCCACGTGCGCCCGAGGCCGGCGGCGCGCGCGATCCACAGCACGGTCTGCAGGTCGCGGAGCCCTCCGGGGCTCTCCTTGACGTTGGGCTCGAGGTTGTACGCGGCGTCGTGGTACTTGAGGTGCCGCTGCTGCTGCTCGAGCGTCTTCGCCTCGTAGAAGAACGGCACGTCGAGCGCGGCGGCGATCGCGCGGCCGAACGCGCGGTGCAGCGCGCGCGAGCCCGCGACCCAGCGGTGCTCGAGAAGGCTCGTCTTGACGGTGATGTCGGCGGCCATCTCCGCCTCGCACTCGGCGATCGTGCGCACGCTGTGCCCGATCTCGAGACCGATGTCCCACAGCGTGCCGAGAAAGCGCTCGACGAACTCGGTGCCGGCTCCGTCGGGCTCGTCCGGCAGCAGGATCAGCACGTCTACGTCGGAGTGGGGAAAGAGCTGGCCGCGGCCGTAGCCGCCGACGGCCACCAGCGCTGCCTTCGCCGGCGCGCCGAGCTCGTCCCAGATGCTGGCGACGACGCGATCGACGAGCCGCGCGTGCTCGCGCAGCAGCCGTCCCGTATCGGGGCGTGCGTAGAACGCGGCGCGCAATGCTGCGCGGCCGGACTTGAGCTCTGCACGGCAGCGCTGCGCCGCGTCGCCCGCGGCGTCCACGGGCGAAGGCGTGGCGAGCCGGTTCATCGCGCGCGCCGTCAGGGAGAAATGGGCGGGGGCGAGGGCGAGCCGGACGAGGTGGTCAGCACTTCGTAGCCGTCGGGCGTCACGAGCACCGTGTGCTCCCACTGCGCGGAGAGCGAGTGGTCGGCGGTCACGATGGTCCAGCCGTCGGCGAGCGCCCGGATCGCCGCGCGACCGGCGTTGACCATCGGCTCGATCGTGAAGATCATCCCCGCCTGCAGCTTGAGGCCGGTGCCTGGGCGGCCGTAGTGGACGACCTGCGGCTCTTCGTGGAACTGGCGCCCGATCCCGTGGCCGCAGAACTCGCGGACGATCGAGAAGTGGTGGCCTTCCGCAAACTTCTGGATCGCGTGCCCGATGTCGCCGAGGGACGCACCCTCCCTCACGGCGCGGATCCCGCGCCACATCGCCTCGTAAGTGACCTCGACGAGCCGTCGCGCCTGGATCGGCGGCGTGCCGACGTAGAACATCCGGCTCGTGTCGCCATGCCATCCGTCCTTGATCACGGTGACGTCGATGTTGACGATGTCGCCCGGACGAAGCTTCTTGTCGCCGGGGATCCCGTGGCAGACGACGTGGTTGACCGACGTGCAGATCGACGCCGGATACGGGCGGTGGCCCGGCGGCGCATAGTTGAGCGTGGCCGGCACGACGTTCTGGACGTCGACCTGGTAGTCGTGCGCGATGCGATCGAGCTCGCCGGTCGTCACCCCGGCGACGACGTGCGGCGTCAGATAGTCGAGGAGCTCGGCCGCGAGGCGGCCCGCAACGCGCATCTTCGCGATGTCGTCGGGTGATTTGAGCGAGACGGACACGATGTCTAGGCGATGATTCGGATCGGGCGCGACGCGCCGCGCGCGTGCGCCGGACAACGGAATCCGGGGCCGGTTGCCGCCGACGCAACCGCCGTCATCACGCGCGCAGCAGCTCGTTGATGCTCGTCTTGGCGCGAGTCCTCGCGTCGACTTGCTTGACGATCACCGCGCAGTAGAGGTGGCAGCGTCCCTCGCCCGAGGGCAGGCTGCCGGCGACGACGACCGACCCCGCTGGCACCTTCCCGTACGTGACCTCGTCCCTCGCGCGGTCATAGATCCGCGTGCTCTGGCCGATGAAGACACCCATCCCCAGCACCGAGTTCTCGCCGACGATGACGCCCTCGACGACCTCGGAGCGCGCGCCGATGAAGCAGTTGTCCTCGATGATCGTCGGATTCGCCTGCAGCGGCTCGAGAACGCCGCCAATGCCGACGCCGCCCGACAGGTGCACGTTCTTTCCGATCTGCGCGCACGATCCGACGGTCGCCCACGCGTCGACCATCGTGCCTTCGTCGACGTAGGCGCCGATGTTGACGAACGACGGCATCAGGATCGCATTCTTCGCGACGAACGCGCCGCGCCGCACGACGGCGGGCGGAACGACGCGAACGCCGGTGGCGGCGAGCTCCTCGTCGGAGAGGCCCGCGAACTTGTTCGGCACCTTGTCGTAGAACGCGAACGGCTCCGCGCTGGCGGCGTGGCGCCCGAAGCGCATCGGCGTGTTCTCGGCGAGGCGGAACGACAGCAGCACCGCCTTCTTGATCCACTGATGCGTTATCCAGACGCCGTCGCGCTTTTCGGCGACGCGCAGCCGGCCGCGATCGAGCTCGTCGATCACCTGCGCGACCGCGTCGCGGACCGCCGCCGGGGCCGTCTGCGGCGAGAGACTCGCGCGCGATTCCCACGCGGCTTCCACCGCGGATTCGAGGTCGGTCATGACGGCAATCGAGGACATGGATCGTGATTTTACCCTGCGGCGCCGCGCACCGCGGGGAAACGCGGGTGGCTCGCCGTTGCGGGCGGTCCCCGCAACGATCCGGGACGGACGAGGGCAACGCGCGAGGCGAGGGCGGCAAAGCCCCCGCAGGCTACATCGCCTTGAAGAGGTGCGCGAACGTCCGGCTCACCGCGAGCTTCTCGTCGCGGCCCTTGAGCACGATCACGGGCTCGCCGCGCCAATCGCGGTCGACGCGCTCGATCGCGCGGAGGCTCACGATCGAGCCGCGATGGATCTGCCAGAACGCTTCCGGATCGAGCGACTCGTAGAGCTCCTTGATCGGCTTGCGGATGAGCGCTTCGCCCTCGCGCGTGACGACCTTCGTGTACTTGTCCTCGGCGCGGAAATAGAGCACGTCGTCGACCGGGATCATGCGCATCGACGCGCCGAGCGACGCGCGAATCCACTTGAGCGGCGCCGCGCCTTCGTCGCGCGCCGCGAGCTTCGCAAGGAGCGCGGTCAGGTCGAGCGGCGCCTGCGCGATCCGGCTCTTCAGCCGCGCGACCACCTTCGCGATCTTCTCGGGCATCGGCGGCTTCAGCACGTAGTCGATCGCGCCTTCATCGAAGGCGGCGACCGCGTACTCGTCATAGGCGGTCACGAAGACGACGTGGCAGCGCGGCGCGAGCTCGCGCGCGACTTCGAGACCGGAAAGGATCGGCATCCGGATATCGAGGAACGCGATGTCCGGGCGCTTTTCGTTCGCGAGGGCGAGCGCTTCTTCGCCGTTCGCCGCCTCGGCGACGATCTCGAGCTCGGGCCACGCCGCGGCGAGGCGGGCCTTGAGCTGCGCGAGCAGCATCGGCTCGTCTTCGGCGATCAGCGCGGTCGGCATCGGCTACGCGGTGACGCGCGGGTTTCCGGCGAGCTGCGTCGCGGGCTCGTACGGAACCTCGATCGTCGCCTTCGCGCCGCGGGGCGCGGCCTCCTCGAGCGCGAAGCGCGCGCGCGCTCCGAAAAGCGCGCTCAGCCGATCGCGCACGTTGGCAAGCCCGACGCCTTGTCCGGGCGGCGAATGGTTGCCGGCGAGACCCGTCCCCGTGTCGGTGACGGTGACGACGAGGCGATCGGCTTCCTGTCGCGCCGCGATCGTGACGCGGCCGCCGGCGGCCTGCGGCTCGAGCCCGTGCGTGACCGCGTTCTCGACGACCGAGATCAGCAGCACCGGCGGAAACGGGTGCGTCCGCAGCGCCTCCGGCACGTCGATCGCGAACTCGAGGCGCGCGCCCATCCGCATTCGCAGGATGTTGAGATACGCCTCGGCGAGCTCGACCTCCTGGCCGAGCGTCGTGCTGCCGCGTCGCAGCTGCGGGAGCGCCGCGCGCAGGTAGGCGAGCAGGTGGCCGAGCATCCGCGATGCCTGCGGCGGATCGGTCTCGGTCAGGAACTGCACCGACGCGAGCGTGTTGAACAGGAAATGCGGCTCGACCTGCGCCTGCATCAGCTTCAGCTCGGACTTCGACCGCATGCTTCGACAGCAGGTGGCGCTCGGCCTCCGCCTTGTGCAGCGCTTCGGCGGCGCGCGCCTCGCGGTACTTGAGCACCCAGAACAGGCTGACGAACACGCCGTTGAAGTACGCCGCCATGAAGTTGAGCACGAACGTCTTCTGGTGCTCGATCACGTAGGGGATCGAGTAGCCCTTCAGCAGGATCACCAGCAGGATGCCGAGCGTCGTGCCGATCCCGACCGCGGCCAGCAGCCGGCGCAACGGCGTCGCGCTCGCCCAGGGTGCCGCGGCATTGACGCAGTAGGCGATCGCGAGGCCGTCGCACTGGACCGAGAGGAACGGGTGCCAGAATGGCCGCGGGTCCTCGATCCAGTAGACGGCGGCAATTCCGGTATTGACCAGGAAGATGATGGCGAACGCCTGCCATGAAAAGCGAAAGCCGCCGGCAAGCATCGACCGGAGGCCGGAACGGGGAGAGGTGTCGCAAGTGGGCATGGCCGGCATTCTAGTGCCGGGGGAAGTGCGAAGGGTGCGCTCGCGACAGGGCGTCCCCCGCGACGACAGGCCGCGGCCGATCGGCGTGGGATAATTCGCGAGGCCCGGAACCGCCGGCTGCGAGCGAATCGAGAACGAGCCATGTCCGTTGTGACTGCAGACTCCGCGCGCGGCGACGTCACCGCTGGTTTGCCGTGGGGCTGGCGGATCGCGTCGTGGATCGCCACAGTGATCGGCATCGTGCTGCTCGGTTACGTCATCGCGCTCTGGGGTTGGCGATGGCTGGGACCGCCGCCCGCCGTGGTCGCGCCGCCTGCGCTCCCCGAGCGCTGGACGCCGGCGATCGTCGCCGCGCCGCTCTTCGGCCGCACCGGCGCGCCGCAAGCCGTCGACAGCGCTGCGCCGGCGACGCTGCAGGGCGATACGAGGCTCCTCGGCGTGTTCGCCGAGGCGGGCGGCGCGGGCTACGCGTTGTTTCGGCTTGCCGATCGAGGCCCGGTCCTCGTCAAGGCGGGGGCCGAAATTGCGAGCGGCGTGACGCTGGTCGAAGTGCGGCCGAGCGGCGTGCGCATCCGCGATCACGGCGAAATGCGCGACATCGAGCTGCGCGGCGCGAGCTCCGCTGCAAGTGCCGCACCGGCCAAAGCTGCCGCGCCGCGCGGCGCAACGCGCGTCGCGTGTGCGCCGCCGCCCGGCTTCAAGGGGCCGATCTATCGGCTCAACGCCGAGCTTCTGACCGGTGTCGCGTCCCGCCCCGAGAGCTGGCAGGCGTTGCTCACGCCGGTGGCCGGCGGTCTCGCGGTGCGCGACGGATCCGGGTTCGCGACGATGCTCGGAATGAAGACGGGCGACCGGATGACGCAGGCGAACGGCATCGCGCTCACCGGCATCGACGATGTCGAGGTCGCGTTCGTCAAGCCGCTGATCGCGAGCCAGCCCGTGCGCGTCGCCGGGGTCCGCGACGGCAAGCCCTCCGAGTGGCTGTTCCTCAACGCCGGCGCGTGTCCGGGCTGAGCTCGGGAAGCCAGGCGAGCAGCGCGCGCGGGTCGTCGATCGCGCCGTCGGCGGGCCAGCTCTGCGGATCCTCGCGCGCGTCGATGTAGCCGTAGCGCGCGATGATCGTGCGCATTCCGGCGGCGACGCCCGCGGCGACGTCGCGCTCGGCATCTCCGACGTAGACGCAGCGCGCCGCGGGCACGCCGAGCCCCGCGGCCGCGGCGAGCAGCGGGGCGGGATGCGGCTTCGTGTGCGGCGTCGTGTCGCCGCAGACGACCACGCCGGCGCGCCCGCCGAGGCCCAGCAGAGTCCAGAAGCCGCATCGTGTATCGCGTCGCCTTGTTGGTGACGATTCCCCACTTGAGCGCGCGCGCCTCGATCGCGCCGAGCAGCGCGTCGACGTCGGCGAAGAGCATCGTGTCCACGCACAGCGCGGACTCGTAGTGCGCGAGGAACGCGTCGCGCAGCGCGAGGTAATCGGGATGGTCCGGCGCGACACCCATTCCCGTGCCGATCAATCCGCGCGCGCCGTGCGAAGAGGACGAGCGAAGATGCGACGCGGGAACCGGCTCGAGCCCGCGGTCGACGCGAACGCGATTCAACGCCGCGGCGAGATCGGGCGCCGTGTCGGCGAGCGTGCCGTCGAGATCGAACAGGACGGCGTCCACGGGCAGCGCACGCGCGGAACGGGGAGTGTCGGGCGCGTCAGCCATCGGGCGGCCGGCGCAACGCCAGCATGTAGTTGACCGAGGTGTCCTGCACGAGGCGGAACGAGCGCGTTGAACGGGTTGTAGGCGATACCGGCGATGCCGGCGGCGGCGAGCCCCGCGTTGCGCGCGAACGAGCCGAGCTCGGCGGGGGTCAGGAATCTTGCGTAGTCGTGCGTGCCCTTCGGCAGGAGTCCGAGCACATACTCGGCGCCGATGACGGCGAGCGCATACGCCTTGGCGTTGCGGTTGATCGTCGAGCACGACGACGAGCCCACCGGGCTTCGCAAGCTTCGCGCACGCGGCGACGATCTGCGCGGGTTCGGGAACGTGCTCGAGAAGCTCCATGCACGTGACCACATCGAAGGCAGCGGGAGCCTCGAGCGGCGAGCGCCTCCGCCGACACGCGGCGATAGTCGACCGTCGCGCCGGACTCGAGCTTGTGCAGCCGCGCAACGCCCAGCGCCTTGTCGCCGAGATCGATTCCCAGCGCGACGGCGCCGAGCCCGGCCATCGCCTCGGTCAGGATCCCGCCGCCGCAGCCGACGTCGACGACGCGCTTCCCCGAAAGCCCGCCCGCCATCCGGTCGATCCACTCGAGCCTCAGCGGATTCATCTTGTGCAGCGGCCCGAACATCGGGCTTTCCGGGTCCCACCATTGGTGCGCGAGCGCCGCGAACTTGGCGAGCTCCTGCGCGTCGACGTTTTCCTCCGTCGACGGACGCCGATCGGATGGGGACGGGCGGGCGGCGGTCACTGCAGACGCTCCTGCCACGCCCGCGCGCGCGCCGCAATCGCCGCTTCGTCGGCCGTGGTCAGTGCGCGACCGGAGACGACGCGCCGGCCCGCGACCCAGACATCGGTGACCGCGTCGCGGCCCACCGCGTGGACGAGGTGGGAGACGGGGTCGTAGCAGGGCGACAGCGTCGAGCGCGGACAGGTCGACGGCGACGATGTCGGCCTGCTTGCCCGCGACGAGCGAGCCGATCGCGTGGTCGAGGCCGAGCGCGCGCGCACCGGCGAGCGTTGCGACCTCGAGCGCCTGGCGGGCCGGGAGCACCGACGCGTCGCCGGTGCGCGACTTTCGCGAGCAGGGCGGCGATGCGCAGCTCGGCGAGGAGGTCGAGCCGATTGTTCGACGCTGCGCCGTCCGTGCCGAGCGCGACGTTGACGCCGCCGGCGAGCAGCGCGGCGACCGGCGCAATGCCCGCGCCGAGCTTCATGTTGGACACCGGACAGTGAACGACGTGACCGCCGTGCGTCGCGAGAAGCGCGATGTCGTCGGGCGCGAGATGCACGCCGTGGATCGCGATGAATCCGGGACCCGTCGCGCCCAGCGCATGGAGCCGGGCGAGCGGCGCAAGCCCGTGCTGCTCGACGCTCGCCGCGAGCTCCTCCGCCGTCTCGGCGAGATGCGTCTGGATCGGCGAGGTCGAGCTGGCGCGCGAAGACGACGATCTTCGTCCACGTCGCATCGCTCACCGTGTACGGCGCGTGCGGAGCGAGCGAGAACGTGAGGCACGGGCTCGTGTTTCCACGCGTCGCGGATCGCGAGCCCCGCGTGCAGGTAGCCGTCGGCGTCGGCGGCGTAGGCAGTCGGGAAAATCGAGGATCGGCAGGCCGAGCATCGCGCGCATCCCGAGCTCGACGAACGCGCGCGCCGTCGCATCGGGAAAGAAATACATGTCGTTGCAGCAGGTGACGCCGCCGCGAAGCATCTCGGCCGCGGCGAGACGGGCGCCGTCGTAGACGAAATCGGGGCTGACGAACCGCCCTTCGCGCGGCCAGATCTGCTGCTCGAGCCAGACCTTGAGCGGAACGTCGTCGGCGAGCCCGCGAAAGAGGCTCATCGCGGCGTGCGTGTGCGCGTTGACGAGGCCCGGCATCAGCACGTGGTCGCGCAGCACGAGCCGCTCGCGCGCGTCGAAGGCCCGGTCGGCCTCGTCGACCGGCAGGATCGCCGCGATGCGATCGGCAGCGATGATCAGTGCGTGGTCGCGCAGCGCGCCGGCAGGCTCGATGGGCACGATCCAGCCGGCGTCGATGCGCAGATCGGCGGTTTGCATCTCGTGAGCGTAACGCGGAATCCGCCGCGCGGCCAAAAAAAAGCCCCGCGCGAACGCGGGGCTCTTTTCGGTGCGGTGTCGCGAGGCTCAGCGCTTGATCGCCTTCGCCCTTCACCTCGACTTCCACGCGACGGTTCGGCGCGAGGCAGGCGATCAGCTCCTTCATCGCCTTCATGTTGCAGACGACGCCCGGAACCGGCTGCGTCTTGCCCATGCCGAGCGTCTCGATCTTGTCCTTCGGCGACGCCCTTCGACACGAGGTAGTCGCGAACCGCATCGGCGCGGCGCTCGGACAGCTTCTGGTTGTACGCCTGCGAGCCGATCCGATCGGTGTGGCCGGTGACGAGCACGAGCTCGAGCTTCTGCACGTCGCGCAGCTTCGCGATGATCTCGGTGTCGATCGCAGCCTTGCCTTCAGGCTTCAGCACGGCCTTGTCGAAATCGAACAGCGCCTTCGACGCGAGCGTGATCTTCTGCACCTGCGGCGCCGGGGCGGGCGGCGGCGGCGGCGGCGGCGGGGGCGGCGGCGCCGCGGCGGGCGGCGGCGCGGGCGGCGCGCGGCTTCGGAACGAGATCCGGGTCGCACTCGACGATGGCCATCGCCGGCGTCCAGTAGCCGGCGCGCCAGCAAAGATTGCTTATTCTCGGGTCGCCGTAGTTGCCGCTGCGCCAGACATTGGTTTCGGGAGGCGTTTGGGGGGAGACCCAATAACCGGTGTTGTTCGGGTTCGCTTGGGCAGCCGCGCCCGCGGAAAACGCCGCGGCGAGTGCGCCGACGAGCGCACCGGTAACGAGACGACGAGTCATTATTTCACCCCTTAGGCTTTGGTTTTGGACAAGTTTTTGCGGACCCTGATTACCGGCGCCGCGGTGGAAAACAAGATAAACCACCGACGCACCCAATCCCTTGCTTCGCCGGAAAATATAGCACAGGGGGAGGGGCGGTGCAAAAGAAAGTAGGGTTTTCCCAACACCGTTGTGCCGACTGTCGCGGCAATGCAACGGCATGATAAAATTATTCGTTTTCAAGGCCCTTGCGCGACGACGGCAGCAAGCGCGCGGTCGCGATCACGACTGTCGCGGGCGCCGCGGAGGCTGCGGGCGAGCGCAAAGGCGCCGTGCGGGCCGGTTGCGCTCACATTCCGGGTAGCCCGCGGAATGTCGGTCGAACCCCGCGCAACACCCAATCAGGAAGAATTTCCCGCCCATGGAGCAGTTTGCCAAAGAAACCCTCCCGATAAGCCTCGAGGCGGAAATGCGCCATTCCTACCTCGATTATGCGATGAGCGTAATCGTGGGTCGCGCGCTGCCCGATGCCCGGGACGGATTGAAGCCGGTTCACCGGCGCGTGCTGTTCGCGATGTACGAGGCGAACATCGTCTGGAACCGGCCCTACGTCAAATGCGCCCGCGTCGTCGGCGACGTCATGGGCAAGTACCACCCGCACGGCGACCTGTCGATCTACGACGCGCTCGTCCGGATGGCGCAGGACTTCTCGCTTCGCTATCAGCTGATCGACGGCCAGGGCAACTTCGGCTCGGTCGACGGCGACAACCCCGCGGCGATGCGCTACACCGAGTGCCGTCTGCAGAAGATCGCAAACGAGCTTCTCGCCGACATCGACAAGGAAACGGTCGACTTCGTCGCGAACTACGACGGCAAGGAGCAGGAGCCGTCGGTGCTGCCGTCGCGGCTGCCGAACCTCCTCGTCAACGGCTCGTCGGGCATCGCCGTGGGGATGGCGACGAACATCCCGCCGCACAACCTGACCGAGGTCTCCAACGCGTGCCTCGCGCTGCTCGCCAACCCGCAAACCACGATCGACGAGCTGATCGACATCGTTCCGGCTCCCGACTTTCCGACGGCGGGGATCATCTACGGGCTCGAGGGCGTCCACGAGGGCTACCGCAGCGGCCGCGGGCGCGTCGTGATGCGCGCGCGCACCCACGTCGAGGACCTCGACAAGGGCAACCGCCAGGCGATCATCGTCGACGAGATCCCGTACCAGGTGAACAAGGCGAACCTGCTGATCCGCATCGGCGAGCTCGTCCGCGAGAAGAAGCTCGACGGGATCTCCGACCTGCGCGACGAGTCGGACAAGTCCGGCATGCGCGTGGTGATCGAGCTGAAGCGCGGCGAGCTGCCGGAGATCGTCCTCAACAATCTCTACAAGCTCACGCAGCTGCAGGACAGCTTCGGCATGAACATGGTCGCGCTGGTCGACGGCCAGCCGCGCCTGCTCGATCTCAAGCAGTTTCTCGAGTACTTCATCCAGCACCGGCGCGAGGTCGTCGTGCGCCGCACGCGCTTCGAGCTGCGCAAGGCGCGCGAGCGCGGACACGTGCTGGAAGGGCTCGCGGTCGCGCTGTCCAACGTCGACGAGATCATCGCGCTGATCAAGGCCGCGGCCACGCCTGCCGATGCGAAGGCGCAGCTGATGGCGAAGGTCTGGCGCTCGCCGCTCGTCGAAGAGATGCTGCAGCGCGCGGCCGCCGACGCGGCGCGGCCCGAGGGGCTGCCGCCGGAATTCGGCTGGCACGCGGAGGCGAAGCCGCCCGGCTACCGGCTCTCGGACACGCAGGCGCAGGCGATCCTCGAGCTGCGGCTGCAGCGGCTGACCGGCCTCGAGCGGGACAAGATCCTCGGCGAATACAAGGAGGTGATGGCGCAGATCGTCGACTTCCTCGACATCCTCGCGAAGCCCGCGCGCGTCACGCAGATCATCCACGACGAGCTGACGGCGATTCGCGACCAGTTCGGCGACGCGCGCCGCTCGGAGATCGTCGCGCAGGGCGTCGACCTCTCGATGGAGGACCTGATCGCGCCCGAGGACATGGTCGTCACGCTGTCGCACGGCGGATACATGAAGGCGCAACCGATCGCCGAGTATCGGGCGCAGAAGCGCGGCGGCCGCGGCCGGCAGGCGACCGCGACCAAGGAAGACGACTTCATCGACCGGCTGTTCATCGCGAACACGCACGACTACATCCTGTGCTTCTCCAATCGCGGCCGCGTGTACTGGCTCAAGGTCTACAGCGTCCCGCAGGGGACGCGCGTCGCCCGCGGCAAGCCGATCGTCAACCTCGTCCCGCTGCAGGACAACGAGAAGATCACCGCGATCCTGCCGGTCAAGGAGTTCACCGACGACGCAGTTCGTGTTCATGGCCACCGCGATGGGCACGGTCAAGAAGACGCCGCTTTCCGAATTCTCGCGCCCGCGCACTTCGGGGATCATCGCGGTCGATCTCTCCGACGGCGATTCGCTGATCGGCGTCGCGCTGACCGACGGCACGCACGACGTGATGCTCTTCAGCTCCGCCGGCAAGGCGGTTCGCTTCGACGAGAACGACGTGCGCCCGATGGGCCGCAACGCGCACGGCGTGCGCGGAATGATGCTGGGGCGCGTCGAGCGGGTGATCTCGATGCTCGTCGCCGAAGACGAGGAGCAGTCGGTGCTGACGGCCACCGAGAACGGCTACGGCAAGCGCACGCCGATCGTCGAGTACACGCGCCATGGACGCGGCACCAAGGGGATGATCGCCATCCAGCAGACCGCGCGCAACGGGACCGTGGTCGCCGCGGCGCTGGTGCGGCCCGACGACGAGGTGATGCTGATCTCGACCGGCGGCGTGCTGATCCGCACGAAGGTGAAATCGATCCGCGAGATGAGCCGCTCGACGCAGGGCGTGACGCTGATCAATCTCGGCGAGGGCGAGAAGCTCGCGGGCCTCGAGCGCGTCGTCGAGACGGAAGAGGACGACGAGTGAGGGCGGCGGGCGAGCGTCAGCGAGCCAAGGCCCGAAGGGCGCGTCGCCGTCCGAGCGAGTCGCGGCCGACAACTGGACCGTCACCGACCGAGCCCCGTGCCGAGGCCGCAGTGACCGATGTCTGAGAGCGGCGACGCCAAGGCGGGGCTCTCGCGCCATCGCGCGGCGATCGACGCGCTGGATCACGAGATCCTCGAACGGCTGAACGCGCGCGCGGCGCACGCCCAGGCGATCGGCGCAATCAAGGGCCACGGCGTCGCGTACCGCCCCGAGCGCGAAGCGCAGGTGCTCGCGCGGCTGCAGTCGGCAAACCGCGGACCGCTGTCGAACGAGGCGGTCGCAGGCGTCTTCCGCCAGGTGATGTCCGCCTGCCTCGCGCTCGAGCAGACGCTGCGGATCGCCTACCTCGGTCCCGCCGGCACGTTCTCCCACGACGCGGTCGCCCGCCATTTCGGGCAGTTCGTCGAGGCGGTGCCGTGCGCGACGATCGACGAGGTGTTCCGCGCCGGCGAAAGCGGCCAGACCGATCACGCCGTGGTCCCGGTCGAGAATTCGTCCGAGGGCGCGATCGGGCGCACGCTCGATCTCATGTGCCAGACCCCGCTCACGATCTGCGGCGAGATCCGGTTGCGCATCCGGCAGAACCTGCTGTCGACGGCAACGGCCATCGGCGAGATCGCCAAGGTCTATTCGCACGCGCAATCGCTCGCGCAATGCGCGCAGTGGCTCGCGCAGCACCTTCCCGGCGTCGCGCGCGTGGCGGTCGCCAGCAACGCCGAAGCGGCGCGCCTCGCCGCCGCCGAGCCCGGATCCGCGGCGATCGCCGGCGAGAACGCCGCGGCGATCTACGGCCTCAACGTCGTCGCGCCGCACATCGAGGACGAGCCGAACAACACGACGCGCTTCTGGGTGCTCGGCCGCCGGCCCGTTCCCCCATCGGGCCGCGACGAGACGTCTCTCGTGATGTCGGCGCCCAATCGCCCGGGGGCCGTGCACAGCCTCCTCGAGCCCTTTGCGACGCACGGCGTCAGCATGTCGCGCTTCGAATCGCGTCCCGCGCGCACCGGGCTGTGGGAGTACCTGTTCTTCGTCGATGTCATAGGGCATGAGACCGACGCCGCGGTGGCGGCCTCGATTGCCGAGCTTCGCAAAAAAGCACCTATGCTCAAACTCTTAGGATCGTATCCTTCAGCGATTTATTAGGATTTGAATGAGCGCTTCGCCGGTTCCCCACCACGCGGTCGACCCCGCGCTGCTCGCCCCGGAGTACGTGCGCAATCTCGGTCGCTACGTGCCGGGAAAGCCGATCCCCGAGCTTGCCCGCGAGTTCGGCCTCACCGCGAGCAACATCGTGAAGCTCGCGTCGAACGAGAATCCGCGAGGACCGAGCGCCCGGGTGCGCGCTGCGATCGCCGCCGCGACCGACGAGATCTGCCGGTATCCCGATGGCGACGGCTTCGAGCTGAAGGCGGCGCTTTCGGCGCGGCTTCGCGTCTCGCCGTTCCAGCTCGTCCTCGGCAACGGATCGAACGACGTGCTCGAGCTCGCGACGCAGGCGTTTCTGCGGCCGGGCGATCATGCCGTCTATTCGCGGCACGCGTTCGTCGTGTACCCGCTCGCCACGCAGGCGCGCGGGGCGATCGGGATCGAGGTGCCGGCTCGCGACTACGCGCACGACCTTCCGGCGATGCGCGCGGCGATCACGCCGCAGACGCGCATCGTGTTCGTCGCCAATCCGAACAATCCGACGGGCACGTGGATCGCGCCGGAGCCGCTGCGCGCGTTCATCGCCTCGGTGCCGCAGAACGTGCTCGTCGTGCTCGACGAGGCCTACAACGAGTACCTCGAGCCCTCGCAGCATGCCGAGAGCACCGGCTGGATCGGCGAGCACCCGAACCTCGATCGTCTCGCGCACGTTCTCGAAGGCGTACGGGCTCGCGGCGCTGCGCGTGGGTTACGGCATCATGGACGCGAAGGTCGCCGACATGATGAATCGCGTGCGCCAGCCGTTCAACGTCAACGCGCTCGCGCAGGCGGCGGCGGTCGCCGCGCTCGCCGACACCGAATACGTCGACGAAAGCCGCGCGCTCAACGCCGCCGGCATGCGCGCGCTGATGGACGGCGCGCGCGCGCTCGGCCTGACCTACGTGCCGTCGCATGCGAACTTCCTGCTGATACGCGTCGGCAATGCCGCGCACGTCTATCAGCGCCTGCTCGAGCAGGGCGTGATCGTGCGACCCGTGGCGGGGTACGGGCTGCCCGAGTTCCTGCGGGTGACCGTCGGCCTGCCCGCGGAAAACCGGCGCTTCCTCGACGCGCTCGCGGCGGCGCTTGCCGGCTGACGCGCCGCTTTCGATCACGCGGTGACTACCGGCGCCCCACGCGTTGCGACCCTCGCCGTCATCGGCGTCGGCCTGATCGGCGGCTCGTTCGCGCTGGCGCTCAGGCAGGCAGGTCGCGTCGCAACCGTCGTCGGCGTCGGCCGCGGTCGAGCGAACCTCGACGCGGCGCTCGCGCGCGGCATCGTCGATCGCGCCGTCACGCTGGGCGAGGACTGGACGCGCGAGATCGGCGCGGCCGACCTCGTGCTCGTCGCGACACCCGTCGGCGAATTTCCGGCGCTCTTCCGCGCGCTCGCCGGCCGCCTGTCCACGCATGCGATCGTCACCGACGCGGGGAGCACCAAGGAGAGCGTGATTGCCGCGGCGCGAGCGCACCTCGGCGACGCAGTCGCGCGCTTCGTGCCGGGTCATCCGATCGCCGGCACCGAGGAGAGCGGCGCATCGGCCGCGTTCGCGACGCTCTTCGTCGATCGCAACGTCGTGCTGACTCCCGCCCCCGAAACGGACCGCGACGCGCTCGCGACGGTGGCGGGCCTGTGGTCGGCGTGCGGCGCGCACGTGCGCGAGCTCGATCCCGCCGTCCACGACCGGGTCTTCGCCGCGGTCTCGCACCTGCCTCACGTGCTCGCGTTCGCGCTCGTCGATCTGCTCGCCGCGCGACCCGACGCCGACGACGTGTTCCGTTTCGCGGCGAGCGGATTTCGCGATTTCACGCGCATCGCGGCGAGCTCGCCCGAGATGTGGCGCGACATCTCGCTCGCCAACCGCGGCGCGCTCGGCGCGGCGATCGAGGCGTACCGCGCGCAGCTCGACGCGGTGGCAGCGCTCGTCGCCGCATCCGACGCGGCGGGGCTCGAGGCGTTGTTCTCGCGCGCGGCAGCGGCGCGGCGCGCCTGGGGCGCGACGTACGGGGCGACGCCTGCCGTACCCGCCGACGGCTCACGCGAACGCTAGCGTGGCGGCGACGATGGCAGCCGCGAAGCCCGGCCCGGAGTTCATCGATCTCGCGCCCGCGGCTCGTGCGGCGGGAACGGTCGCGTTGCCGGGCTCGAAGAGCATCTCCAATCGCACGCTGCTGCTCGCCGCGCTCGCGCGCGGCGACACGCTCGTGCGCGATCTGCTCGACGCGGACGACGTGCAGCGAATGCTCGATGCGCTCTCGGCGCTCGGGATCGGCATCGAGGCGATCGCGCGATCGCGCGACTATCGCGTGCGGGGGCTCGGCGGGCGCGTGCCGGTGAAGGACGCGAAGCTCTTTCTCGGCAACGCCGGCACCGCGTTTCGGCCGCTCACCGCCGTGCTCGCGTTCGCCGGCGGCAACTACGAGCTCTCCGGTGTCGCGCGCATGCACGAGCGCCCGATCGGCGATCTCGTCGATGCGTTGCGAGCGCTCGGCGCCGACATCGACTATCTCGGCAACCCGGGTTTTCCGCCGCTCGCGATTCGTCCGGCGCGCGCCTCTTCCGCGGGCAGCCGATCGCGTCAGCGGTGCGCGGCGACGTGTCGAGCCAGTTCACCTCCGCGCTGCTGATGGCGCTGCCCGCGATCGCGCAGCGCCGAGCCCGGCCGATCACGCTCGACATCGACGGCGAGCTCATCTCGAAGCCGTATGTCGCGATCACGACGAACCTGATGCGCCGTTTCGGCGTCGCGGTCTCGCAGGACGGCTGGCGCTCCTTCACCGTCGCCGCCGGCGCGCGCTTCGAGACGCCCGGCGAAATCCAGGTCGAAGGCGACGCGTCGACGGCGTCGTACTTCCTCGCGGCGGGCGCCCTCGGCGGCGGCCCGGTTCGCGTGACGGGCGTCGGACGCGCGTCGATCCAGGGCGACGTGGGATTCGCCGACGTGCTCGAGCGGATGGGCGCAGCGATCGAGCGAGGCGACGACTGGATCGAGGCGCGCTCCGGGCCGCAGCGGGCTGTCCGGCGTCGAGGTCGATTGCGTCGCGATCCCCGACGCCGCGATGACGCTCGCCGTCGTCGCGCTGTTCGCGCGCGGACCCACGACGCTCACCGGCATCGCGAGCTGGCGCGTCAAGGAAACCGACCGCATCGCCGCGATGGCGACCGAGCTCGCGAAGCTGGGGGCGAAGGTCGATGCCGGCGACGACCGGATGACCATCGTTCCGCCGGCGCGCCTCGAGCCGGCGACGATCGACACCTACGACGACCATCGGATCGCGATGTGCTTCGCGCTCGCGGCGCTCGGGCGGAGTGCGCGTGCGCATCATGGATCCCGATTGCGTGCGCAAGACCTTTCCCGGCTTCTTCGCGGCGTTTCGGGCCATCGCGTCGTGAGCGTCCCTCGCGCGAACGCCGATGTTCCGGTCATCGCCGTCGACGGGCCGGCGGCCTCGGGCAAGGGAACGATCGCAGCAGGGGTCGCCGCGGCGCTCGGCTTCCACCTGCTCGACAGCGGATCGTTGTATCGGCTCGTCGCGCTGAAGGCGATCGAGAGCGGGGATCGGCGTCGACGATGAGGCGGCGCTCGCCGACGCGGCGCTCCGGCTCGATGCGACGCTTCTCCGACGGGACCGTCGTTCTCGACGGCCGCGACGTCACCGCGGCGATTCGGCAGGAAGCCGTCAGCGCGGCCGCGTCGCGGGTCGCCGTCCATCCACGGGTCAGGGCGGCGCTCCTTGCCCGGCAGCGGGCATTCCGCCGGCCTCCGGGCCTCGTCGCCGACGGGCGAGACATGGGAACGGTTGTGTTTCCCGACGCCCGCCTCAAGATCTTCCTGACGGCAAGCCCCGAGGAACGCGCGAGGCGGCGTTATAAGCAGTTGATCGAAAAAGGAATCTCCGGTAACATTGAAAGTCTTTTGCTCGATATCCGGGAGCGCGACGCGCGCGACACCAGCCGGGCCGTCGCCCCCTTGGCGCCGGCGGCTGACGCCGTGGTGCTCGACACGACCGGCATGTCGATCGAGGACGCCGTCGGCTTCGTCGTCGCGCGCTACCGCGCGTTGGATGGCGGAGAAGGCGGCGCAAGTCAGGGCAGCGATGCACCGTAGCGGACCCGAACGCCGGTCCGCGAAGCAGGACCGTCCGCGAGCGCTTTAGCCGGCGTCTCCCGGGCGGATTCGACAACCAGCCCGCCGCGCGAGAAACAGGGTTCTCGCCCACGGCGGTTTGACGAGAGAAGGAACCGAACCCGATGGCTACCGCCACGTCCAGCATTGCAACCGGCAACACCCCCCAGCACGAAAACTTCGCCGCGCTGTTCGAGGAATCCCTCACGCGGCAGGAGATGCGCCAGGGCGAGCTGATCACCGCAGAAGTCGTCCGCGTCGACTACAACATCGTCGTCGTCAACGCGGGCCTCAAGTCCGAGAGCTTCATCCCGATCGAGGAATTCAAGAACGACAAGGGCGAGATCGAGGTCAAGCCCGGCGATTTCGTCACCGTCGCCATCGAGAGCCTCGAGGACGGCTACGGCGAGACCAAGCTCTCGCGCGACAAGGCGAAGCGCCTCAAGGCCTGGCACGACCTCGAGGCCGCGATGGAGCAGGGCACGATCGTCACCGGCCTCGTCACCGGCAAGGTGAAGGGCGGCCTCACCGTGATGGTCAACGGCATTCGCGCGTTCCTCCCCGGATCGCTCGTCGACATCCGTCCGGTCAAGGACACGACGCCGTTCGAGAACAAGGCGCTCGAGTTCAAGGTCATCAAGCTCGACCGCAAGCGCAACAACGTCGTCGTCTCGCGCCGCGCCGTGCTCGAGGCGAGCCTCGGCGAGGAGCGCGAGAAGCTCCTGTCGACGCTGCAGGAAGGCGCGACCGTCAAGGGCATCGTCAAGAACATCACCGACTACGGCGCGTTCGTCGATCTCGGCGGCATCGACGGCCTGCTGCACATCACCGACCTCGCATGGCGCCGCGTCAAGCACCCGTCGGAAGTCCTGTCGGTCGGCGACGAGGTCACCGCGAAGATCCTCAAGTTCGACCAGGAAAAGAACCGCGTCTCGCTCGGCATGAAGCAGCTCGGCGAGGACCCGTGGGTCGGCCTGTCGCGCCGCTACCCGACCGGCACGCGCCTCTTCGGCAAGGTCACCAACATCACCGACTACGGCGCGTTCGTCGAGATCGAGGCCGGGATCGAAGGGCTCGTCCACGTCTCGGAAATGGACTGGACCAACAAGAACATCCATCCGACCAAGGTCGTGCAGCTCGGCGACGAAGTCGAGGTGATGATCCTCGAGATCGACGAGGAGCGCCGCCGGATCTCGCTCGGCATGAAGCAGTGCATGTCGAACCCGTGGGACGACTTCGCGATGAACCACAAGAAGGGCGACAAGGTCACCGGCCAGATCAAGTCGATCACCGACTTCGGCGTCTTCGTCGGACTGCCGGGCGGAATCGACGGCCTCGTCCATCTGTCGGACCTGTCGTGGACGCTTCCGGGCGAAGTCGGCCGTGCGCGACTACAAGAAGGGCGCGGACGTCGAGGCGGTGGTGCTCGCGATCGACGTCGAGCGCGAGCGGATCTCGCTCGGCATCAAGCAGCTCGACGGCGATCCGTTCACCAACTATGTCGCCACCCACGACAAGGGCAACGTCGTCAAGGGGACCGTGAAATCGCTGGACGGCAAGGGCGCGGTGATCGCGCTCGACGGCGACGTCGAGGGCTACCTTCGCGCGTCCGAAGTCGCGCGCGACCGCGTCGAGGACATCCGCACGCACCTGAAGGAAGGCGACCCGGTCACCGCGATGATCATCAACATCGACCGCAAGAACCGCAGCATCAACCTGTCGATCAAGGCCAAGGACCACGCCGAGGAAACGGAGGCGATACAGAACGTCAAGGCCGACACGGCGGGCACGACGTCGGGAACCACGAATCTCGGCGCGTTGCTGCGGGCCAAGATGGACAACAAGACCACCGAATAAGCGGGCGGCGTGATGACCAAATCGGAGCTGATCGACCGCCTCGCGGCGCAGTTCCCGCAGCTCGTCGCGAAGGACGCCGAGCTCGCGGTCAAGATGATCCTCGACGCGATGGCCGAGAGCCTCGCGAAAGGGGAGCGCATCGAGATCCGCGGGTTCGGCAGTTTCGGCTTGAACTATCGTCCGCCGCGGACGGGGCGCAATCCGAAATCGGGCGACAAGGTGCAGGTACCCGAAAAACACGTGCCGCACTTCAAGGCCGGCAAGGAACTGCGCGAGCGCGTCGATTTCAAGGGATCCGCCTAGCGTGGGACGAGGCGAAGAATCCGCGAGCACGCTGATGCAGGTACTGCGCTGGGTGGTGGGGTCCGCCGTCTTTCTGGCGCTGCTGTTTCTTTCGCTGCAGAATTCCGAGCTCGTGACGCTCAAGTTCTACCATTGGTGGAGCTGGCAGGCGCCGCTGATCTTCATCGTGCTGATCGCGTTCGCGATCGGCGCGGCGGCCGGGCTTCTCGCGGGCGCGATGCGCTCGGCGCGCCTTTCGCGCCAGCTCAACCGCCTGCGGCGCGAGCAGCGCCACCGCGACGGTGCGCCCGCCGCCGACTGGTCGCGAACCGGCACCTTGCCCGGGCGTCGCGCCCGGCTCTGGCCCAGGATTCGAGCGAACGGACGTCCCGGTCCAGCGCCGATGACCCGGCTGCCCGGCTACGGTCCGTAGGCAGACGGCGAACGCCGCGCCGATGGATTTCGAACTCTGGTGGCTGCTGCCGATCCCGGCTCTTTTCTTCGCGTTGGGATGGGCCGCGGCTCGCATCGACATCAAGCACCTGCTGCGCGAATCGCGCGCGCTGCCGCTGTCCTATTTTCGCGGCCTCAACTTCCTGCTGAACGAGCAGCCCGACAAGGCGATCGAGTCGTTCATCGAGGTGGTGAAGGTCGATCCGCAGACGATCGACCTGCACTTCGCGCTCGGCAGCCTGTTCCGGCGCCAGGGCGAGATCGATCGCGCGACGCGGATGCACCAGAACCTCCTCGACCGCCCGAATCTCCCGGCCGACAAGCGCCAGGCGGCGATCTTCGAGCTCGCGCAGGACTTCCACCGCGCCGGCCTCCTCGATCGCGCCGAGGAGCTTTTCACCAAGCTCGACGGCTCGCCGTTCGAGCACGCGTCGCTCGGGTTCCTGATCTCGATCTACGAGCAGGAGAAGGATTGGCCGAAGGCGATCGCGGTGACGCGGCGGATGGAGGCGATCGCCAAGCGGCCGTACTTCAAGGAGATCGCGCATTACTACTGCGAGCTCGCGCAGGCCGCGGTGCTGAAGTCCGATTTCGCGGCGCGCGCGCGGCTATCTCGACCAGGCGCTCGGCGAGTACCGCGCGTGCGCGCGGGCGATGCTGCTGCTGGGCGACCTCGAGGCGCAGCAGGGCAACCTCGCCGCCGCCATCGACGCGTGGCAGCGGATCGAGTCGCAGAATCCGGCGTATCCTGTCGCTCGTCGCGGAGCGGCTCGCCGACGCCTATCGCCGGCAGGGCAGCCTCGCGCAGGCGCTGCGCGTGCTCAAGGCCTATCAGGAGCAATATCCGTCGCTCGATCTGCTCAACAACGTGTTTCTCGCTCACGCTCGCCGAGGAAGGGCCCGCTGCGGCGGGCGCGCTGATCAAGGACGAGCTCGCGCGCAATCCGACGCTGCTCGGGCTCGACCGGCTGCTCGAGGCGCAGCTGCTGGCGGCGCCGGCCGAGCGCCGGCACGATCTCGAGCTCGTCAAGCAGCTCGTCGGCCAGCACATCAAGCGCCTCGGGATGTACAAATGCGATCACTGCGGGTTCCGCGCGCGCCAGTACTATTGGCGCTGCCCGGGATGCGGCAAGTGGGAGACCTACTCGCCGCGCGCGCACGGAGACACCGGATGGATATGCGTGACAACCTCGACCCGCGCGTGATCGTCGCGCTCGATTTCGCCAATCCGATGCACGCGCTCGCGCTCGCGGATCGCCTCGATCCCGCGCGCCTGCGCGCTCAAGGTCGGCAAGGAGATGTTCGTCGTCGCCGGCCCGGAGCCCGTTCGCTGGATGGTCGAGCGCGGATTTCGCGTCTTCCTCGATCTCAAGTTCCACGACATCCCGAATACCGTCGCCCAGGCGTGCGCGGCCGCGACGCGGCTCGGCGTCTGGATGCTCAACGTCCATGCGGCCGGCGGATCCGCGATGCTCGCCGCCGCGCGCGCCGTCGGTCGACGCGACTGCCGCGGCGATCGGCAGGCCGAAACCGCTGTTGATCGCCGTTGCCGTATTGACGAGCCTCGGCGATCAGGACCTCACCGACGTCGGCGTGGCCGAGAGCGCGCCGCGGCAGGCGTTGCGCCTCGCCCGGCTCACCGCGGCCGCCGGCCTCGACGGCGTCGTGTGCTCCGCAGTCGAGGCGCCCGGCTTGCGCTCGGCGCTCGGGCCGCGCTTCACGCTGGTCACGCCGGGGATTCGGCCCGCGGGCAGCAGCAAGGACGACCAGACGCGGGTCATCACGCCCGAAGCGGCGGTCGCGAACGGCGCCGACTACCTCGTGATCGGCCGGCCGATCACCCAGGCGCCGGATCCCGTCGCCGCGCTCGCGGCGATCAACGACGCTCTCGGGGTGCCCGCATGAAGGTGACGATGATCGGCACGGGTTACGTCGGCCTCGTCACCGGGACCTGTCTCGCCGAGGTCGGCAACGACGTGCTGTGCCTCGACGTCGACGCGCGCAAGATCGACGTGCTCAAGCAGGGCGGCGTGCCGATTCACGAGCCGGGCCTCGCCGCGATGATCGCGCGCAACGTCGCGGCGGGGAGGCTGCATTTCACGACCGACCAGGACGCTGCGGTCGCGCACGGCGTCCTGCAGTTCATCGCGGTCGGCACGCCGCCCGACGAGGACGGATCCGCCGACATGAAGTACGTCCTCGCGGCCGCGCGCAACATCGGTCGCCGGATGACGGAGTACAAGATCATCGTCGACAAGTCGACCGTGCCGGTCGGCACCGCGGACCGGGTTCGCGCGAGCGGTCAGCGACGAGCTGCGCGCGCGCGGCGCCGATACGCCGTTTGCCGTCGTGTCGAATCCCGAATTCCTGAAGGAGGGCGCGGCGGTCGAGGATTTCATGCGGCCCGACCGCGTCGTGATCGGCGCCGACGACGAGCGTGCCATTGCGGTGATGCGCGCGGTCTACGCGCCGTTCCAGCGCAACCACGAGCGGCTGCTCGTCATGGACGTGCGCTCGGCCGAGCTCACGAAGTACGCGGCGAACGCGATGCTCGCCACACGGATCTCGTTCATGAACGAGCTCGCCAATCTCGCCGACGCGCTCGGCGCGGACATCGAGCACGTCCGTCAGGGGATCGGGTCCGATCCGCGGATCGGCTGGCACTTTCTCTACCCCGGCGTGGGCTACGGCGGTTCGTGCTTCCCCAAGGACGTGAAAGCGTTGCAGCACACGGCGACGCAATTCGGCCGCCCGCTGCGGATCATGACGGCGGTCGAGGCGGCGAACGACGCGCAGAAGCTGCGTCTGGTCGAGAAGATCGTCGGCCGCCTCGGCGAAGACCTCGCCGGGCGCGCGTTCGCGCTGTGGGGGCTCGCGTTCAAGCCGAACACCGACGACATGCGCGAGGCCCCGTCGCGGGAGATCATCGCGGCCCTGATCGCTCGTGGCGCGCGGGTCGTCGCGTACGATCCGGTGGCGATGCCCGAAGCGCGCCGTCTCTACGGCGACGCCGACTCGGTCGCGTACGCGGCGACCCCGATGGATGCAGTCAGCGGCGCCGACGCGCTCGTCGTGGTCACCGAGTGGCAGGAGTTCCGCAGCCCGGACTTCGACGGGATCGCGCGGGCGCTGCGCACGCCTCTCGTGTTCGACGGCCGCAATCTCTACGATCCCGCGCAGGTTCGCGCCGCCGGGCTCGAGTACTTCTCCATCGGACGCCCGTAGGCACCGCGATGGCCGCCGCGACTTCCCGATTCTCGACGTGGCGCGATCGCGTTGCGCGAGCCCGCGTGCTGATCGCGGGCGACGTCATGCTCGATCGCTACTGGTTCGGCGACGTCGAGCGGATCTCTCCCGAGGCGCCGGTGCCCGTCGTGAAGATCGCCCGCAGCGAAGAGCGGCCCGGCGGCGCCGCGAACGTCGCCCGCAACGCCGCTGCGCTCGGCGCGCACACGACGCTCGTCTCGGCGACCGGAGCCGATGAAGCCGGGCGCGACGCTGGCGAAGCTCCTCGCCGCCGACAACGTGCGCACGTCGTTTCATCGCGATGCGGGATTCCCGACGACGGTCAAGCTCCGCGTCATCGGCCGCCAGCAGCAGCTGCTGCGGATCGATTTCGAAACGCCGCCGTCGCACGAGGTGCTCGCGACCAAGCTCGCCGACTACGAGCGGCTGCTCGCCGACACCGATCTCGTGATCCTGTCGGATTACGGCAAGGGCGGCCTCGCGCACATCGCGACGATGATCGGGCGCGCGCGCGCCGCGGGCAAGCCGGTGCTCGTCGATCCGAAGGGCGACGAGTGGACGCGTTACCGCGGCGCGACGGCGATCACGCCGAATCGCACGGAGTTCCGGCAGGTCGTCGGGCGCTGGAAGGACGCCGCCGAGATGGCAAGCAAGGCGCAGGCGCTGCGCGCCGAGCTCGATCTCGACGCGATCCTCGTCACGCGTTCGGAGGAAGGGATGTCGCTGTACACGGCCGCGGGCTCCGAGGACATTCCTGCCGTTGCGCGCGAGGTCTACGACGTGTCAGGCGCCGGCGACACGGTGATCGCTGCGCTCGGCGTGCTGCTCGCCGCCGGCGCCGATCTTGCCACAGCGGTGCGCATCGCCAACGAAGCCGCAGGCGTCGTCGTCGGCAAGCTCGGCACGGCGGTCGCGACACCCGACGAGCTCGCGTAATCCACGCGGGCCGCTGCCTTGGCGAAAGCGAAGACCGTCTACAGCTGCACCGAGTGCGGCGGCCAGAGCCCGAAGTGGCAGGGCCAGTGTCCGCACTGCGGCCAATGGAACACGCTGGTCGAGGCGATCGCGGCACCGCAGGCGACGCGCTTTCAGAGCGTCGCGGGCAAGCCGAGCGCGGTCCGCGTGCTCGGCACCGTCGAAGCGAAGTCGAGCCCGCGCTTTCCCACAGGGCTCGAAGAGTTCGATCGCGTGCTGGGCGGCGGCCTCGTCCCCGGCGGCGTGGTGCTTCTCGGCGGCGACCCCGGGATCGGCAAGTCGACGCTGCTGCTGCAGGCGATGGCGGCGATCGGCGCGACGAAGAAGGCGCTCTACGTGACCGGCGAGGAGTCGGTCGAGCAGGTCGCGCTGCGCGCGCAACGCCTGGGGCTTCTGAACGCGCCGGTGTCGCTGCTCGCCGAAGTGCAGCTCGAAGCGATCGTCGCGGCGATCGGCAGCGAAGCGCCGGAGGTCGTCGTCATCGATTCGATCCAGACCGCGTACACCGAGGCGCTCACCTCCGCGCCGGGAAGCGTCGCGCAGGTGCGCGAGTGCGCGGCGCAGCTGACCCGGCTCGCGAAGCAGCGCCACATCGTCGTGCTCTTCGTCGGCCACGTGACGAAGGAGGGCGCGATCGCCGGCCCGCGCGTGCTCGAGCACATCGTCGACACCGTGCTCTATTTCGAGGGCGACACGCACTCGAGCTTTCGCCTCGTCCGCGCGATCAAGAACCGTTTCGGCGCATCGAACGAGCTCGGCGTGTTCGCGATGACCGAGCGCGGGCTTCGCGGCGTGGCCAATCCGTCGGCGCTGTTCCTGTCGCAGCACGGCGAGAGCGTCGCCGGATCCGCGGTCGTCGCGACCCTCGAGGGCTCGCGGCCGCTGCTCGTCGAGATCCAGGCGCTCGTCGATCCCGCGCAGGGCGGCATGCCGAAGCGCCTTTCGGTGGGTCTCGACCCGCAGCGCCTTTCGCTGCTGCTTGCCGTGCTCCACCGTCACGGCGGCGTCGAGACCGGCGGCTACGACGTTTTCGTCAACGCGGTGGGCGGAGTGCGCATCAACGAGCCCGCCGCCGACCTCGCGATCCTTCTCGCCGTGCACTCGTCGCTCAAGGGCCGGCCGTTGCCGGCGAAGACGCTCGTCTTCGGCGAAGTGGGGCTCGCCGGCGAAGTCCGTCCGGTCCAGCGTGGCCAGGAGCGAATCCGCGAAGCGGCGAAGCTCGGCTTTACGCAGGTTCTAATCCCAAATCTCAATAAACCGCGTCAAGCCATTGATGGAATTAATGTTGTTACTGCAGACCGAATCGACAAGGCGCTCGCGATCCTCCGCGATTGACGAGCGAAAGCCGAAACGCCCTCGGCCCGCATCGATCCTCGACCGACCCCAGCGCACGATGACGCCTGCCGCTCCGCCCGGCCCCGCGAAGGTTGCCGGGACCGTTCCGATCGTCTTCGTCGTCGGTACCGGCCGTTGCGGCACGCACACCTTGTGGAGGCTCTTCGAGTCGCTACCGAACACGCTGAGCATGCACGAGGGCAAGGGGACCGTGCGCGGCGGGGCCGAAGCCATGCACGGCAAGAAGTTTGCACTCGGCGGCATGCTCGAGTTCAACGCGTACCTTTACCACCACGCCGGCGAGGATGTGTTCCGGCGCACGTTCGATCCGGACCCCGCGCTCCGCGCGCTGATGGACGACAGCTTCGCGGGCCGCGCGAAGTCGATCGCGTGGTGCGAGGCGAACGGGGTCGCGTACTGCGATGCCAACGCGTTCGGCTTCAATTTCATCAACTATCTGCACGCGAGGCTGCCGACGCCAGGTTCATCCATCTCGTGCGCGACGGCTATGCGTGCGTTCGCTCGTGGTCGCGGCGCGCGGCGTCGACCTATCCCGACGAAATTCCCAACGCGCTGTCGATCCAGTGGCTGCTCGCGAAGCCCGTGCCGTTCCCGTCCGATCCCGTGTACGCGTCGTGGCGCGGCTTCGATCGCGTGCAGAAGATCTCGTGGTTCTGGAACTCGGTGAACGCGAACATCGCCGAGCGCCTGGCGCGAATCCCGGAAGCGAACAAGCGAGTGGTAAAGATCGAGGAGGTCACCGACGCGGCGGTTCCGAGTCTCCTCGAGTTTTGCGGATTGCCGCAGCAGTATGCGCGCGAGGCGCTGGCGCCGGACGATCCTTCGTCGGGTCCGGCGATCGAATGGACGCCAGACAACGTGCGCAAGTTCAACGCGCTCGCCGCGCCGACGATGACCCAGCTCGGCTATCCGATCCGTTGACGCAGCTACTGGACTTTGCGCGGGGGCGGTGCGGATTCCGGCCTCGCGGGCGGCAAGGTTGAACTCGATCGCCTTGGGGCCCATCTCGGCGCCAATGTCGCATAATTGTTATTATGTCAAATTAAGGACTCACACCCACGGCCAGGTACCGCCTCCCGCTGCGGCCCCTCTTCGCGCCATCGCGGCACCTCACGACCCGGACCCCGAGATGCGCGATGGGCTACTTCGGAAGTGGTACAACTGGCGCCATGGCCGAACGGGCCGTCCGTCACGTGGAAATTGCGCTTCGGCGACCGCATTGGCTCGAGCGGCGGCTCGATGCCAAGGCGCCCGGGCGCAACGGCCGCCGCGTTCGCGCTCGCCTCGCTGCCCTGATCATCGGACTGGCTGCGATGTCCGTCGCCCCCGTCGATGGGCCATGCGCCGTCGCTGCAGGAATGCTTCGAAGGCGGGGACTTCATCGCGAACGCCGCCCATGCGCGCGACAACGGAATGCCGAAGTCCGTGTTCATCGATCGACTCGTGGCCGACGTTTACGCAATCCAGGCCTTTCCCCCGGAGCTGCGCTGGTTCGTCGTCGACCCGCAGGACGCCGAATTCCTGATGGCCGAGGCGTCGCAGGTCTTCGACCGTCCCCTGCCGCCCGAGGCGCACCGAGCCGATTTCCTGTCGCGCTGCTTCGACCGCTAGCGGCACGCGCCGACCAAGGGCGGCAGACGTCGGTCTGCGTGAGCAACCTGGTCATCGGGCAGTCCTCGATGGACCGCCAAAGTTGTCGCTATCCAGCTCGCCAATGCAGAGCGCGCGACTGCCGAAAGCGCTCTATTTTGAAGTTAAATATTAGAATATTACTGTAACATCCTGTTTTCAGGCCATTCTGGCTGCGCATAATATTTCGGCGCCGCCACCCTGCAGTGCAACCGCATCCATTCGGCGCCTGGAACCGTAAATGGCGCTGCAGAGGGCGCGATCCGCGTTTCGCGCTCGCCCGAATCCTCGCCGGCTCCGGTCGGCGCGGAGCCAAGCCACGATCAAAGGAGACAACGATGACGCGCTACCCCCCGGAATGCCCGCGCCCCGTCGCGAGGGCTTTGCTTTCTGCGTTGATGGCCGGTGCCGCGCTGGGCCTTGCCGCGCCGGTGCTCGGGTCGAGCCATCGAGAGGCCCCGCTGATCACGACGATGCCGAAAGTCGACGGGACCGACTTCTACGTGTTTCGAAGCTACGAGCCGGGCCGCGAGGGCTACGTGACCTTCATCGCCAACTACATCCCGCTGCAGGACGGTTACGGCGGCCCGAACTTCTTCGAGATGGATCCGGACGCCGTCTACAAGATCCACGTCAACAACGACGGATCCGGAAACCCGAACCTCACGTTCAACTTCGCGTTCGGGAACACGAACCTCGACACCAAGCTGACCGTGGGAGGCAAGCAGGTGTCGATCCCGCTGACGATCAACGGCGGTCCGATCAACGGGCGCTTTCCGGCCGGGATCAACGTCCGCGAGACCTACAACATCTCGCTCTCCACCGCGGCCGGCGAGCAGGCCGTGATGAATGCGTCGACCGGCGCGCAGTTCTTCGACAAGCCGATCGACAACGTCGGGATGAAGTCGATTCCGGACTACGAATCGTATGCGCTGCAGCACGTGTACACGATCACGATCCCGGGATGCGCGAGCAACGGCCGCGTCTTCGTCGGCCAGCGCAAGGACCCGTTCGTCGTGAACCTCGGCCCGGTCTTCGATCTCGTCAACATCGCGAAGCCCGCGACCGAATTCGACCCGAATGCCGAGAGGATCGGCAAGGACGACCTCGAGGACAAGAACGTGACGACGATCGCGCTCGAAGTCCCGATCGCCTGCGTCACGACGGCGGCGACGCCGATCATCGGCGCGTGGACCACTGCGGCCGTGCGCCAGACGAAGACGTTCAGCGCGACCGGCGCGAGCTCGTCGGGCGGGTTCGCCCAGGTGTCGCGGTTGTCCGCCCCGCTCGTCAACGAGCTCGTGATCGGCCTCAAGGACAAGGACAAGTTCAACGCGAGCCGACCCGTCGACGATGCGGCGAATTTCGCCGACTACGTGACCAATCCGACGCTTCCCGCGCTGATCGAGATCCTGTTCGGCGGGGCCGGCGTCAAGGCGCCGACCAACTTCCCGCGCAACGACCTCGTCGCGGCGTTCCTGACGGGGATCGAGGGGCTCAACAAGCCGCCGGGCGTCGTAGCCGCGGAAATGATGCGGCTCAATACGTCGATCGCGCCCAAGGCGAAGGGGCAGCAGAATCGCCTCGGCGTCGTCGGCGGCGACACGGCGGGCTTTCCGAACGGACGCCGGCCGGGCGACGATGTCGTCGACATCGAGCTTCGCGTCGCGATGGGGCTGCTGTGCACGCTCAATATCGGCTGCACCGCGGCGCAGGCGCCATCGGGCGCGATCCACTTCACCGACGGCGCGTATCTCGACGACTCGTTCTTCACCAACGCCTTCCCGTATCTGAAGTCGCCGATTCCCGGATCGCCCTGATCCGGACATTGCAGGGTCGCGATCCGCTTCCACGCGACCGCGACCCCGCGCACCACGGCCGCGCCGCCGACGCTTCGACGGCGCGGCGTCCTTTTTCGGCGCCCCGGAATCCATTTCCGCTAGACTCCGGGATTCGCTGAACCCGTCGCGACCCGCTTCCGATCACATCGTGCTCGCCATCGAGCAGGACCCGACATCATGATTCGACGATCCGCCGCCACCCTCGCTTTCGCGCTCGTCGCATCCGGCGTCGCGGCGCAGCCGCTGCAGCCGCCGCCGTTCTACAACGTCGTCTCGCTCGAGGCGAGCGCCACCGCCGACGTGACCGCCGACACGCTCACCGCGACGCTCTTCACCGAGGAACAGGGCCCCGACCCCGGCCAGCTCGCCTCCAGGGTCAATGCGAGGATCGAGGAAGCGCTCGCGAAAGCGAAGGCCGAGCCGAAAGTCGAAGCGCGCTCCGGCAACTACCAGACGAACGCGATCTACGATCGCAGCAACCAGATCACCGGCTGGCGGATCCGCGCCGACATCACGCTCGAAAGCCGCGACTTCAAGGCGATCAGCGCGCTCGTCGGGACGCTGCAGCCGCTCGTGAAGCTCTCGTCGCTGACGTTCTCGCTGTCGCGCGGTGCGCGCGAAGCGGCCGAGGCGAGGCTCACGAGCGAAGCGCTGACCCGCTTCCAGGAGAAGGCGCGCGCGATTGCGAGGACGCTCGGCTTTCCGGGTCACGTGCTCGGCCAGATCGCCGTGCGCGCCGAAGGCCCGATGCCAGGTCCAGCCGATGTTCCGCACGGCGGCGGTCGGAATGGCCGACTCGCTGCCGCCGCCGCCCGGACCGGTGCCCGTCGAGGCGCGGCAAGAGCTCGGTCACCGTCGTCGTCTCCGGCTCGGTCGTGCTCGGGCCCGGCGAAGTAGTGCGAAGCCGCCCTGCCCCGTCGTTCCGCAAGCGCCGCGAACCGATGCGCCGTCAACGCAACGCGAAGATCGTCGCCACGCTCGGCCCGGCGAGCTCGACGCTGGCGCTGATCGACTCGCTGTTTCACGCCGGCGTCGACGTCTTTCGGCTGAACTTCAGCCATGGCACCGCAGCGGACCACCGCAAGCGGATGGAAGCGATTCGCGCGGTCGAGGAAAAGGCGAACCGCCCGATCGGCGTGCTGATGGATCTGCAGGGACCGAAGCTTCGCATCGGAACGTTCGTGCACGGCCCCGTGATGCTGAAGCCGGGGGCGCCGCTGCGTCTCGACGTCGATCCGGCGCCGGGCAGCGAAAAGCGCGTGAGCCTTCCGCATCCCGAGATCTTCGCGGTGATGACGCCGGGTCTGCAGCTCCTGCTCGACGACGGCAAGCTCCGCCTCGAGGTCGAGAGCTGCGGCGAGGGTTTTGCGGTGACGCGCGTGGTCGTCGGCGGAAAGCTTTCCGATCGCAAGGGCGTCAACATCCCCGACGCGATCATTCCGCTGTCGCCGCTGACCGCGAAGGATCGCCGCGACCTCGAATACGGGCTCGAGCTCGGCGCCGATTGGGTGGCGCTCTCGTTCGTCCAGCGCCCCGAGGACATCGACGAGGCGCGCGCGCTCGATCGGCGATCGCGCGGCGATCATGGCGAAGCTCGAAAAGCCGATGGCGATCAACCACCTCGACGCGATCGTCGACAAGGCCGACGGAATCATGGTCGCGCGCGGCGATCTGGGCGTCGAGATGCGCCCGGAGCAGGTGCCGACGGTGCAGCGTCGCATCCTGCGCGCCTGCCGCCGCGCGGGAAAGCCGGTGATCGTCGCCACGCAGATGCTGGAGTCGATGATCACCGCGCCCGTGCCCACGCGCGCCGAGGCCTCCGACGTCGCCACCGCGGTCTACGACGGCGCCGACGCGGTGATGCTCTCCGCCGAGTCCGCGTCGGGCCAGCATCCGCTCGAGGCGGTCGAGATCATGGACCGCATCATTCGCGAGGTCGAGCACGACGAGCACTATCGAACGCTCACCGATGCGCAGCACTCGGAGCCGCAGGCGACGGCAGCCGACGCGATCATGTATTCGCTGCGCGCCGCCGCGCACATCGTGTCGGCATCGGCGACCGTCATCTACACGCACTCGGGGTCGTCGAGCATCCGCGCGTCGCGCGAGCGCCCCGAGGCGCCGCTCCTGAGCCTCACGCCGAAGATCACGACCGCGCGCAAGCTCGCGCTCGTCTGGGGCGTCGCACTCGGTGCTGACGCAGGAGATCGCCGACGTCAACACGATGACCGATCTCGCCTGCAAGACGGCGCTCGAGGAAGGCTTCGCGAAGCCCGGCGACCAGATCGTCATCGCTGCCGGCGTGCCGTTCGGACAAGCGGGAACGACGAACATGCTGCGTCTCGCGACGGTGTGGGCGTCGCCGCCGCCGCCCGGCAAGCGGTCGTGAGCGCCGCCGCCGCTCAGTTCTTCGGCAGCTTGCTCGCCACGCCCTCGACGTAGTAGTCCATCTTGCCGAGCTCGTCGTCGGTCATGTTCCTGCCGGCAGGCACGCGCGTTTTGCCATCCTGATCGACGACGGGCCCCGCGAACGGGTGCAGCGTTCCGGCCTTGATCTCCGCCTCCTGCTTCGCGACGAGCGCCTTCACGTCGGCCGGTATCGCCGGATTGAGCGGCGCGAGCTTCACCATCCCGTCCTTCATTCCGCCCCAGACGTTGGTCGTCTTCCACGTTCCGGCAAGCACGTCGCTCACCGCCTTCGTGTAGAAGTCGCCCCACTGGTGCGTCGAGGCGGTGAGCTGGGCCTTGGGGCCGTACTTCGACATGTCGGAGTGATAGCCGATCGCGTACTTGCCCTTCTCCTCGGCCGCCTGCACGACCGAGGTCGAGTCGGTGTGGTTGGTCACGACGTCGGCGCCCTGCGCGATCAGCGTGTTCGCCGCCTCGCGCTCCTTGCCCGGGTCGTACCACGAGTTCGTCCAGATGACGCGCACCTCGGCCTTCGGATCGACGCTGCGCGCGCCGCGCGTGAACGCGTTGATCCCCTGCAGGACCTCGGGGATCGGGAACGCCGCGACGTAGCCGAGAACGTTGGACTTCGTCATCTTGCCGGCGACCACGCCGGTCGAGATAGCGGCCCTCGTAGAAGCGGGCGTTGTAGATGCCGAGATTCGGGCCCGGTCTTGTAGCCGGTCGCGTGCATGAAGACGACCTTCGGGAATTGCTTCGCCACCTTCTCCGTGTAGTTCATGTAGCCGAAGCTCGTCGTGAAGACGACCCTGCAGCCGCCCTGCGCGAGCTCGCGGATCACGCGCTCGGCATCGGAGCCTTCCGGGACGTTCTCGACGAACTTCGTCGTCACCTTGCCGGCGAGCGCCTTCTCCATCTGCTTGCGCCCCTGATCGTGCTGATACGACCAGCCGGCGTCGCCGATCGGGCTCACGTAGACGAAGCAGACGGTGTCGGCGGCCCATGCGCAGGGCGCGCAGAGCGCCATCGCGGCGGCGAGCGCCAGCGTCTCGAGCAGGTGTCTGCCTTGCCGCATGTCGAATCTCCTCGTTTGGCGCGCCACGCTCCGTCTCTGCCGCGTCAGGCGTCGGGCCGGTAGGGCTGGCCGAGCGAGGCGGGCGAGTTCAATCGTATCGTATTGGGGTTCCGCGAGATCAGCACGAGCACGACGATCGTCGCCACGTACGGAAGCGCGGACAGGAATTGCGACGGAACCTCGACCTGCGCCCCCGATCCCTGGACGAAAAGCTGCGCGATCATCACGCCACCGAACACGTAGGCGCCCAGCAGCACGCGCGCCGGCCGCCACGTCGCGAACACGACCAGCGCGAGCGCGATCCAGCCGCGGCCCGGCCACCATTCCCTCGACCCACGCCGGCGTGTAGCAGACGGACAGAAACGCGCCGCCCAATCCCGCCATCGCGCCGCCGAACAAGCGTCGCGGCGTAACGAACGCGAATGACGGGCAGCCCGACCGCAAACGCCGACGCGGGCGCTTCGCCGATCGCTCGCAGCACGAGCCCGGCGCGGCTGCGGTAGAGGAACCAGGCGATGGCGCCGAAGAGCACCCACGATGCGTAGACGAGCGCCTGCTGGTCGAAGAGCGCGGGGCCGAGCACGGGGATGTCCGAGAGCAGCGGGATCGGCACCGCAGCCACCGGACGGCAGCGTCAGCGATTCGTAGGGCTTGCCGATGAATGCCGAGAGCCCGACGCCGAGGATCGACAGCGCGAGCCCCGAGGCGACCTGGTTCGCGACGAGCGTGATCGCGACGAAGGCGAACACGAGCGCGAGCGCCGCCCCCGCGGCGAAGCCCGCGAGCGCGCCGACGTGCCGCACTGCCCGAGTGATGCGCGGCGGCAAAGCCGGCGACCGCGCCGATCGACATCAGCCCCTCGGCGCCGAGGTTCAGCACGCCGGAGCGCTCGGTGACGAGCTCGCCCAGCGCCGCGAGGATCAGCGGCGTTCCGGCGACGATCGTCGCGGCGAGGATCGACGTCAGGATGCCTGCTTCGATGATCGCCCTTTCGATGCGTCCGGCCAGCGCAGCTCGTAATTGACGAAGACGTCGGCGCCGAGGAGGAAGAGCAGCAACATGCCCTGGAACACTTTCGCGATCGACGACGGCAGGTTCAGGTATTGCTGCGCCTGTTCGCCGCCGAGGTAGAGCAGAGCCATCAGCAGGCTCGCGAACAGGATGCCGACGGGATTCAGGCGCCCGACGAACGCGACGATGATCGCCGCGAACCCGTAGTTGTTCGATACGTGCTCGGTGAGCTGCCCCATCGGTCCGGCGACCTCGCCGATGCCGGCGATGCCGGCCATCGCCCCGCCCGCCAGCATGCCCGCCCAGATCGTCCGCCGCGTCGAGTACCCCGCGTAGCGCGCCGCGGCCTCGGATTCGCCGGCGACCCGCATCTGGTATCCGATGAAGCTCTTTTGCATGAAGACGTAGCCGGCGAGCACGGCAGCGAGCGCGAGCGGAAACAGCGCGTTCAACCGCGTGCCCTCGACGAGCGTGGGCAGCAGCGCCGCATCGTCGAACATCTTCGTTTGCGGAAAATTGAATCCCTGCGGATCCTTCCAGGGTCCGTGGACCAGCCAGGACACGACGAGCTGGGCGATGTAGACGAGCATCAGCGAAACGAGGATCTCGTTCGCGTTGAAGCGGATGCGCAGGATCGCGGGGATCGATGCCCAGAGCGCGCCGCCGATCGCGCCGGCGACGATCATCGCCGGCAGCAGCAGCGGGCTCGCGCTCCCCTCGAAGTGCAGCGCGATCCCGCCGCCGGCGATCGCGCCCGCGATGAATTGCCCCTCGGCGCCGATGTTCCAGACATTTGCGCGGAATCCGATGGCAAGCCCGATCGCGATCAGCGTCAGCGGCGACGCCTTGAGCAGGAGCTCGGCGACGCCGTACGCGTCCTTGAGCGGGCTCAGGAAGAAGACGCGGATTCCTTCGAGCGGATTCGTGCCGAGCGCCGCGAAGACGGCGAGCCCCGCGACGAAGGTGAGCACCGTGGCAATGAGCGGCGCCGCAAAGCGCATCGCGCGCGAAGGCTCGCGCCGCGCCTCGAGCCTAGGCCACATCGGAGATCGCCCGCGCTCGCTCCGCATCGGGCCACAGGCCGCTCATCCAGACGCCGATCTCCTCGATGCTGGTCTCGCTCGTGCGTCTCGCGGGCGACAGCTTGCCGTTGGCAATGACGGCGATCCTGTCGCAGATCTCGAAGAGCTCGTCGAGCTCCTCGGAGATCACCAGGATCGCCGCCCCGGCGGCGCTCAGGTCGAGCAACGCCTGGCGGATGAACGCGGAGGCGCCGACGTCGACGCCCCACGTCGGCTGCGCGACGACGAGCACTTCGGGTTGCAGCAGCACTTCGCGCCCGACGATGAACTTCTGCAGGTTGCCGCCGGAGAGCGATCGAGCCTGCGCTTGCGTCCCGCCGCACACGACGCCGAAGCGCTCGATGCATTCGCGCGCGTAGTCGGCGGCAGCCGCGGCGTCGATGAGACCCCAGCGCACCATTCCGCGCCGATGCGCGGTGAGAAGAGCGTTCTCCGCGAGCGTCATGCGCGCCAGAGCGCCGCGCCCGAGGCGCTCCTCCGGGACGAATCCCAGGCCAAGCCCTCGCCTGCGCCGCGCGCGCGCATGCGACCCGCCTCGACGCCGAGGATTTGCACCGGATACTTTTCGGCGAGAGGCTCCTCGCCCGATATCGCCCACAGGAGCTCTTTCTGCCCGTTGCCCGAGATGCCTGCGATGCCGACGATCTCGCCGGCGTGGACGTCGAGATGGATGTCCTCGAGATCGACGCCGTAGGGGTCGGCGGACAGCGTGCGAGAGGCCCGCGAGCCGCAGCCGGGCTTCGCCCGTCGCCGCCCCGGCGCGATGCCGCGGCACCGGCAGCTCGGCGCCGATCATCATCCGCGCCATCGATTGCGGCGTCTCTTCGGACGGAACGCAGGTGGCGGTCACGCGGCCCGCGCGCAGCACGGTCGCCACGTGACAGAGCGCCTGGATCTCGTCGAGCTTGTGGCTGATGTAGAGAATGCTGCAGCCCTCGGCGGCCAGCGCGCGCAGCGTCGCGAAGAGCTTGCGCACCGCCTGCGGCGTCAGCACCGACGTGGGCTCGTCGAGAATCAGCAGCTTCGGCTTCTGCATCAGGCAGCGAACGATCTCGACCCGCTGGCGCTCGCCGACCGACAGCGCGTGCACGAGCCGGCCGCGGATCGACGGGGAGCCCGTATCGCATGCGACACCTCGGTGATTTCCCGAGCGAGCGCAGGCGAGATCGGATCCGCGCGGAAGCGTCAGCGCGATGTTCTCGGCGACCGTCAACGTCTCGAACAGCGAGAAATGCTGAAACACCATCCCGATGCCGAGTGCGCGGGCGTGCGCCGGATCCCGCGGCAGCACCGGCCTGCCCTCCCACGACATTTCGCCGGCAGTCGGGGGCGTCACGCCGCAGATCACCTTCATCAGCGTCGACTTGCCCGCGCCGTTCTCGCCGAGCACCGCGTGGATCTCGCCGGGCATCACCGCGAGATCGATGCCGTCGTTGGCAACCACGCCCGGATACGCTTTGCGGATGCCGCGCAAGACGAGGCGCGGCTCGCTCGTCGCGCGCATCGTCGCGGGCGCACTCGGCGAGCTGCCTGCGGGACGAGCCGAGCCGTCGGAGCTGCCCAACGCGGAATCCGTCAGCGCGCGGGCTTGGCGGCTGCGCGCGCGGTGCGCACGCAGTAGGCCGCCAGCGCATCGATCACCGAGTCGTCCTCGCCTGCCGAGGGTGCGATCACGATGGCAACGCCCGGAAGCGCCGCCTGGGCGGCGGCGATGAGCCTTGGCGCATCGACACGCAGATGGCCGCCGCGGCCGAGGAACAGCGGCACGACGACGATCGACGGCGCCCCGAGCTTTGCAAGGCGGCGCGCGGCCTGCTCGAGGCTCGGCTCCAGATGCTCGAGATAGGCGAGCTCGACAAGGCGTCCCGGGGCCGCCGCGCGGACTTTGGAGACGATCCGCGCGAACGGCTCCGCCCAGCGCTCGTCGCGGGCGCCATGCGCGAAAAGGATGATCGCCGGCCCTGACGGCCGAGGTATTCAATGCCGTCAGCTCTCTTCAGGCGTCAACCGGGACCCGTTATAGCCGGGCGCGCGTAATACATGCCCACTTATTCTTTCGGAATATAGTGAGCGCTGGTTTAATCTTCGTCTTTGATTATATATCGCGACGCAGCATGTACCGTTACGACAGTTTCGATCAAGCGCTCGTCGACCAGCGGGTCGCGCAGTTTCGCGACCAGACACGCCGCTTCCTCTCGGGCGAGCTGACCGAAGACGAGTTCCGGCCGCTGCGCCTGCAAAACGGCCTCTACATCCAGAAGCACGCGCCGATGCTGCGCGTCGCGATTCCGTACGGTCTGCTGTCGTCGGCCCAGTTGCGCGTGCTCGCGCAGATCGCCCGCCAGTATGACCGAGGATACGGGCACTTCACCACCCGGCAGAACATCCAGTACAACTGGCCGCGCCTCGAGGACGTTCCCGAGATCCTCGCGCTGCTCGCGACGGTCGAGATGCATGCGATCCAGACCTCCGGGAACTGCGTTCGCAACATCACGAGCGACCCGTTCGCCGGCGTTGCCGGCGACGAGATCATCGATCCACGGCCGTGGGCCGAGCTGATCCGGCAATGGTCGACGCTCAATCCCGAGTTCGCGTTCCTGCCGCGCAAGTTCAAGATCGCGGTGACCGGCGCGCGCGAGGATCGCACTGCGGCGCTCGTTCACGACATCGGCGCGCAGGCTGTTCGCGACGCGAGCGGCGAGGCGGGATTCAAGGTGATGGTCGGCGGCGGCCAGGGCCGAACGCCGATGATCGGCCGCGTGATTCGCGAGTTCCTTCCGGCCGCCGAGCTTCTCAACTATTTCGACGCCATCCTGCGCGTCTACAACCGTCACGGGCGGCGCGACAACATCTACAAGGCGCGCATCAAGATCCTGGTGAAGGAGCTCACGCCGGCCGAGTTCACGCGGCAGGTCGAAGCCGAATGGGACGCGCTGCGCGGCGGTCCCGGAACCGTTCCGGCCGGGGAGATCGAGCGGCTCGCCGCGACACTTCGTCGATCCGCCGTACCGCGAATTCGAGCGCGACAGCGTCGCCTGGCGCGCAGCGCTCGCCGACAGCCGGCCGTTGTCGCGATGGGCGAGCCGCAACGTGCGCCCGCACAAGCGCAAGGGCTACGCGAGCGTCACGCTGTCGCTGAAGCGCACCGGCACGCCGCCCGGCGATGCGACCGCCGCGGAGATGGAAGCGATCGCGGAGCTCGCCGACCGCTTCAGCTTCGGCGAGGTGCGCGTCACGCACGAGCAGAATCTCGTGCTCGCCGACGTGCTGCAGAACGACCTGCCGGCGCTGTGGGGAAGGCTCAAGGCGCTCGGCTTCGCGACGCCGAACATCGGCCTCCTCGACCGACATCGTCTGCTGCCCGGGCGGCGACTTCTGCTCGCTCGCGAACGCCAAGTCGATCCCGATCGCCGAGGCGATCCAGCGGCGCTTCGACGACCTCGATTACCTCTACGACCTCGGCGACCTCGAGCTCAACATGTCGGGCTGCATGAACGCGTGCGGCCACCACCACGTCGGCAACATCGGCATTCTCGGCGTCGACAAGAACGGCGAGGAGTGGTACCAGGTCTCGCTCGGCGGCGCGCAGGGCAACAACGCGTCGCTCGGCAAGGTGATCGGCCCGTCGTTCGCGGCCGCGGAGGTGCCCGGCGTGATCGTCAAGCTCGTCGACGTCTACGTCGAGAATCGCCACGACGACGAGCCTTTCATCGACACCGTGCGGCGCATCGGGCTCGAGCCGTTCAAGGAGCGCGTCTATGCGTCGGCTCATTAAGGATCGCGCGGTCGTCGACGATCCGTGGACGCTGCTGCGCGAGGCGTCCTCGCTCGCCGACGTTCCCGACGGCGTGCCGGTCATCGTTCCGCTCGCGCTGTGGCTCTCGCGCCGCGCCGCGCTTCACGCCCGCGGCGAGGTCGGCGTCTGGCTTGCGCCGACCGACGATCCGGCTGCGCTCCTCCCCGACATCGGAACGCTGCCGCTGATCGCCGTCGACTTCCCGAAATTCACCGACGGTCGCGGTTACTCGATCGCGCGCCTGCTGCGCGATCGCTACGGATTCCGGCGCGAGCTCCGGGCGATCGGCGACGTGCTGCGCGACCAGCTCTTCGCGATGTCCGAATGCGGATTCGACGCGTTCGCGATCCGCGAGGACCGCGATCCGCACGCAGCGTTGTCCGGGTTCGACGATTTTTCGAGCGTCTACACGTCGACGTCGCGCACGCCGCAGCCCTGGTTCCGTCGCCGTGACGGCGCCCGGGCCGCAACGGCGGCGGAGCGCGATCTCGCCCCGCGCGTGGCCGAGGCGCTTGCGCGGCTGCGGGCGATCGCCGCCGATCATGCGCCGGCCGTCGTCGCCGCCGGTTTCGGCGCGGAAGGCATGGTTCTGATCGACCTCATTGCGCGGCACGCGCTGCCCATCGGCATCTTCACGCTCGACACCGGGCGGCTGCCCGAGGAGACGCTCGCGCTGATCGAGCGCACGCGCGAGCGCTACGGCGTGACGATCGACGTCTATGCGCCGGACACGCGCGCGCTCGAGGCGTTCGTGGGAGAAAACGGCGTCAACGCGTTCTACCGCAGCGTCGAATTGCGCAAGGGTTGCTGCGCGATCCGCAAGACCGAGCCGCTGAAGCGCGCGCTCGCGGGCAAAGGTGCGTGGATCACCGGTCTGCGGCGCGCCCAGTCGGCGAGCCGCCAGCAGGTCGCCGTCGAGGAGTTCGATCCGGTGCACGGCCTGCCCAAGTTCAATCCACTGGCGGATTGGTCGTCCGACGAGGTCTGGCAATATCTTCGCGCCCACGACGTTCCGTACAACGCGCTGCACGATCGCGGTTATCCGAGCATCGGCTGCGCGCCGTGCACGCGCGCGGTGCAGCCCGGCGAGGACCCTCGCGCGGGGCGCTGGTGGTGGGAAGCCTCCGAGCACAAGGAATGCGGGCTGCATCGGCAAACGAGCGGCCGCACCACCCGCGAGCTGCGGCGCCGACGCTGACGGCGACGACGTAACGAGCGTCGCGCGCCTCGATCGCTCGCTCGTCCGCGCGGCGCATCGGACGAGCAGGCGTTGTTGGTCGTGATCGGCGGCAAGCTCGTCCTCTGAAGCGGTTGCAGGGCGCGGTACAATGCGCGCGGCGGCTTTGCTCGTCCGGCCGCGCCGCTTCGATGCCCCTTCCCTTGTTCGAGCTTCCTCCCAGCGCGCAACGCGACTGGCTCGTTCGCGCTCTCGCACGCCCGGCGCCACCGTCGGCGCTCAATCTGTCCGATGGCTTCCGGCTTCCGGGGCGCGAGGGCACGCCGACGCCCGCGGCCGTTCTCGTCCCGCTCGTCAACCGCCCCCCGGGGCTGCAGGTGCTGCTGACGCAGCGCAGCGCGGCGCTGCCCGACCATCCGGGCCAGATCAGCTTTCCCGGCGGCCGCGTCGAGCCGGAGGACCCGACGCTCGCGGCAACGGCGCTGCGCGAGGCAACGGAGGAAGTCGGCCTCCCGTCGTCGCAGGTCGCGATTCTCGGCCACCTGCCCGAGTACGAGACGGTGACCGGGTACCGCGTGACGCCGATCATCGGCTGGGTCGAGCCGCCGTTTGCGCTGACGCCGGACCCGATCGAAGTCGCCGACGTGTTCGAGGTGCCGCTCGCCTTCCTGCTCGATCCGGCAAACCAGCAGCGGCATTTCCGCATGATCGGAACGCGCCGCCGCGACTATTGGGCGATTCCCTATGGCGAGCGCTACATCTGGGGCGCGACGGCCGCGATGCTGCTGATGCTCGACCGGATGCTGCGCGAAGAGCAGTTAGGGCGCTCGCAGGCCCTGGCTTTTCGCCAACGAGGATCGCGATGCCGAGCGCGCGCGCGGAGACCGGACTCGTGTTGCCCGGAGGCGGAGCCCGCGCCGCTTACCAGGTCGGCGCGCTCCGCGCGATCGCGCGCGTTCTCGGCAAGCGAGCGACGCACCCGTTTCCGGTGATCTGCGGCACGTCCGCCGGCGCGATCAATGCCGCGGTCCTGGGCGCGCACGCCGATTCGTTTCGCCGCGGCGTCTGCGGCCTGCTTCGCTGGTGGCGCTCGATCCGCGTCACCGACGTCTATCGCGCCGACCTGGCGACGATCACGCGCCACGGCGCCCAGCTTCTCGCGAGCCTCGGCGGGGGCGGCCTCGGACCCGAGCGCGCGACCTCGCTCCTCGACAACGCGCCGCTGCGGCAGCTTCTTTCCGCGGGAATCGACATGTCGAAAATCGGCGCGCACATCGCGGCCGGACACCTGCACGCGGTCGCCATCAACGCGACGAGCTACGGCTCGGGCCACGCGGTGACGTTCTACGACGCGACGCCCGCGCTCTCGCCATGGCACCGCGTGCGCCGTCGCGGCGAGCGCTGCGACCTCGACATCGAGCACGTGATGGCGTCGGCGGCGATTCCTCTCGTCTTTCCGGCCGTGCGCATCGGCGCCGACTACTACATGGACGGCTCGGTGCGGCAGATCGCGCCGCTCGCTCCGGCGCTTCACCTCGGCGCCGCGCGGGTCGTCGTCATCGCCGTCGGCCAGTTCTCCGGACAATCGGTTGCGCAAGCCGACCCCGCGCTATCCGTCGCTCGGGCAGATCGCGGGCCACGCGCTCTCCTCGGTCTTTCTCGACAATCTCGCCGCCGACCTCGAGCGGCTTCACGCGATCAACCGCCTGGCCGCGATCGCGCGCGCGCGCGGCCGCGCCGACGTGCGCCACGTCGACGTGCTCGTGCTCGCGCCGAGCCAGCGACCTCGGCGCTCTCGCGTTGCATTACGCGCACCGGCTGCCTCGCGCAGTCCGCTACCTGCTGCGCGGATTGGGCAGCACGCGCGGAACCGGCGCCAATTTGCTGTCGTACCTGCTGTTCGACCGCGAATACTGCCGCGCGCTGATGCGCATGGGCTTCGACGACGCGATGGCGCGGCGCGACGAGATCGTCGGCTTCCTCGCCGAGAGCTCGGTCAACTTCATCCCGCTGTTTCCGCCGGAATGGCGTTGACGGCGAGCGCGCCATCGTCGACGATTCGCTCCAGACCTTCCGGACCCCGCCATGCCGATCACCGCAAAAGAGCCGCGCCGCAACGATCTTCAGCAGCCTGTCGCCGCACGGATTTCACCGTGTCGTCTATTTCGAATGGGGCGAGCCCGCGCAATCGCGCGTCGTGATATGCGTCCACGGCGTCGGGCGCAACGCGCGCGATTTCGATGTGCTGGGCGAAGCGCTGTCGTCGACGCACCGCGTGCTCGCCGTCGACATGCCGGGCCGCGGCGAGAGCGACTGGCTCGCCGACCCCAATGATTATGTGTTTCCTACCTACCTGACCACGCTCACCGCGCTCATCGCCCGCAGCGGCGCGCAGACGGTGGACTGGGTGGGCACGTCGATGGGCGGCCTTCTCGGGATCGTGATGGCGGCGCAGCCGAAGAGCCCGATTGGACGGCTCGTCGTCAACGACGTCGGTCCGGCGATCGAGCCTGCGGCAATCGAGCGGATTCGAGGCTACTTCGGCACCGACCCGACGTTCGCCACGTACGCGGAGATCGAGCAGTACATCCGAACCATCTCGGCGCCCTTCGGGCCGCTCACGGCAGCCGAGTGGGAGCACGTGACGCGCACCAACGTGCGTCAGCGGCCCGATGGGCGGTGGGGCCTCGCCTACGATCCCGGCATTGCCGTGCCCTTCCGCTCGAGCGCGGCACCGCCCGATCTCTGGGGACTCTGGGACGCGATCCGCGCGCCGACGCTCGCATTGCGCGGCGCGCAAGTCGGACCTGCTGTCGGCGCCACGGCCGCCGAGATGGTCCGTCGCGGCCCCAAGCCGACGCTGATCGAGTTTCCCGATGTCGGCCACGCTCCGATGCTGCTCTCGTCCGGCCAGATCGATCCGGTCCTGCGCTTCATCCGCGGCTGATCTACGGCCTGCCGGCCGCCGAGCGCGCGACGACGCCGCCGGGCGGCGTCGCGACGCAGCAGCAGGCCTCAATCGCTTACAATCGGCGTCGCTCATGTCACTGACGCTCAGCCTTCCGCCGGTCGATCCCAACCCGGCGCATCCGCCAGAAACCCGCCCGGCACAGGTCTTCCCGTGGCTCGACGCGGCGTTGAAGCGCAACGCGATCGAGGCGGCACGGCTGATCGGCGACGCGCTGGCCGCGACGAACGTCGTCGCGATGAGCGAATCGCGCCGGCTCGAGCTCGCCGAACGCTATTGGGACACGGCCGACGCGCTGTGGCCGAAGCTCGAAGCGCATTTCGCCCGGGCGCCTCATCCTCTCGCCGGCGATGCGCTCGACGCGGCGAAGGCTTCGCTCGGACTCTCGCTCGAGCTCTTTGTCGCGTACAAGCGGGTGCTCGAGAAGGAAGCGAACAAGCGCGCGCTGTTCGGCAGCAACCGGCTGCTGATCGCGCTCGTCCATCGCTGCATCGAATGCGCGACGCGCATCCTCATGAGCAGCTACCTCGCGTATTCGCCGATCCCGCCGCGGACCTGGCTCGACGCGCATCGGATCTACGCGTTTGCGCGCGAGCGCGGGCTGCACGAGCGCGCCGGTCTCGGACGACGACCCCGAGGGGACGCCCGAGCGCGCCTACCTGCAGGCGCTGCTGCTCGCACTGGCGAATCCCTACGGTTTCCTGCAGGGACAGCTCGACACGGTGATCCGCTACGTGCGCGAATACGCGCAGTACGTGAAGCTCACCGACGTGGTGCCGGTGCACCGGATGGCGAAGGCGGTCGCGATCATTCCCGTCGGCCACGATTTCCCGCCCTTCTCCGCCAACAAGGGCGGTTCGATCGAGGGAAGCAAGTTCTTCCTGCTCGCGTTCGACCTCGCCTTCCAGATCCAGGAGCAGGTCCGCAAGCTCGAGGCCGGCGGCGACTATCCGACCAACGTCGGACGGGACGCGGCATCGCGGCTCAAGTATCTGACGCTGCTCAAGCGGCTGCTCCGGCAATGGGCGATCCCTCCGGCGCGCCAGTTCAACCGCCTGCCCTCGCGCGCACGCGTCGTGATGTGCACGGGTCTCGCCGGCGTCTGGCAATACAGCCGCGGACGGCATTTGTCGGTGACGGCCGCCACCGCCAATCTTCCGCCGCTCACGCATTGCCAGGTCATCAATCAGACGCCGGCCGGCTACGCGCTCCGGCAAATCGATCCCGCGCCGAGCCCGCTGCGCATCGGCGAGCTGATCGCATTGCGCGTGGAGGGGCGTGCCGGCCCGCAGGTTGCGATCGTGCGCTGGTTCCGCAACACGTTGAAGGGCAGCTCGCTCGAGTTCGGCTGCGAGATCCTTTCCGACAATCCCGAAGCCGCGGCGGCGGCGGCGGAGAGCGCGGCCGACGGCGAAAAGCGCGCGCCGGTCGTCGTTCTGCCTTTGGCGCCCAAGGCCGAGGCCGAAGGCTCGCTGCCGCAGGTCGTGATCGCCGCGGGCGTGTTCGGCGTCGACCAGGGGATGGCGCTCACGCGAGGCAAGGAAACGGGTTTCGCGGTGCTCACGAAGCTCGTCGAGCAGGGGCCGGGCTTCGAAATCTACGACTACGCGCCGGTGAGCTAGAGCGAAAGCGGCCGTCAGGCCGACCGGGGGCCGACCTCGGGAGTCTTCGCCGTCGCGAGCGTATGCAGCCCCTTCGGCATCGGAAACACGACGCGCTCGAGCGCGCCGTCGAGCTCGCGCACTTCGCCCGCGCCGAGCGCTGCGAGCCGCTCGAGGACTTCCTGCACGAGGACCTCCGGCGCCGAGGCCCCGGCGGTCACGCCTACGCAAGCCTTCCCCGCGAGCCACTCCGGACGCAAGCTCGTCGGCGCGATCGATCATGTAAGAGGGCACGCCGCGATTCGCCGCGACCTCGCGCAGCCGGTTCGAGTTCGAGCTGTTCGGGCTCCCGACGACGATGACGACGTCCGCCATCGGCGCCATCGTCTTGACCGCATCCTGCCGGTTCTGCGTCGCATAACAGATGTCGTCCCGCTTGGGACCGACGATGCCCGGATAGCGGCGCTTCAGCGCGTCGACGATTGCCGCCGCGTCGTCGACCGACAGCGTCGTCTGCGTGACATACGCGAGCGGCACCGAGTCGGGGATCGAAAGGCCCTCGACATCGGCGACCGAGTCGACGAGGTGTATGCCGCCGTCGCACTGGCCCATCGTTCCCTCGACCTCGGGATGGCCGGCGTGGCCGATCATCACGATCTCGCGGCCCTGGTCGCGCATCTTCGCCACTTCGGAGTGGACCTTCGTGACGAGCGGGCACGTCGCGTCGAACACGGTGAGGCCCGCGCGCGGCGGCCTCCGCGCGAACGGCCTTGGACACGCCGTGCGCCGAGAACACGACCGTGCTCCCCGCCGGCACTTCGTCGAGGCCTTCGACGAACACCGCGCCTTTCGCCTTCAGGTCGTCGACGACGAAGCGGTTGTGGACGACCTCGTGGCGCACGTATATCGGCGCGCCGAACTTCGCGAGCGCCTGCTCGACGATGGCGATCGCGCGATCGACGCCCGCACAGAAGCCGCGCGGATTGGCGAGCAGCACCTTCATCGCATTCCTTTGGCGACGCGAGCGGGGTCGTCGTCGCGCTTGCGCAAGCTGTCGAATATCAGGATCGCCGCACCGACGGTGATCGCGCTGTCGGCGACGTTGAAGGCCGGGTACGCCCATCCGGCGTAGTGGAACAGCAGGAAATCGACGACCTTGCCGATCGCGAGCCGGTCGCAGACGTTGCCGAGCGCGCCGCCGAGGATCAGCGCGAGGCCCGTGTGGTACCAGCGGCTGCCGCCGCGTCGCAGCAGCACGACGATCACGATTGCGGCGGCGATGGCGATCGCGACGAAGAACCAGCGCTGCCAGCCGGACGCCGCGCTGAGGAAGCTGAACGCCGCGCCGGTGTTGAACGTCAGCACGATGCTGAAGAACGGCGTGACGGCGAATCCGTCGCCTTCGCGAATCGTCGCGAGGATCGCAGCCTTCGTCGCCTGATCGGCGGCGATCACCAGGGCGCTCAGCCAGAGCCATCGTGCCCATCGTGCCGCGCGCTGCGCTTGCGCCGTCGGCTGCATCCGTTGGCCGCTCACGCGAAGACGCGCGGCTCGCCGGCGCCGAAGAGGTTCGACACGCAGCGCGCGCAAAGCGTCGGGTGCGCCGGATCGCTGCCGACGTCGGCGCGGTAGTGCCAGCAGCGCTCGCATTTGGCGTGCGCGCTGGGGGCCGCACTGATCGCAAGCGCCTCGCCCCGCGTCACGGTCGCGGCCGACGTGATCATCACGAAGCGCAAGTCGTCGCCGAGGCTCGCGAGCGCATCGTAGTCGTCGCCCGCTGCGGTGATCGACACTTCCGCCTGCAGCGACGAGCCGACCTTTCCGCTCTGGCGCAGCGTCTCGAGCTCCTTCAGGACCGCGGCGCGAACGGCGAGGATGCGGCCCCACTTCGCGACGAGCGCATCCTCGTTCCGCTGCGCGGGGAGCGTTTCGACCCAGGTGCTGCAGAAGATCGACGCGTCGGCCGGATGCACGATTCGCCACGCCTCCTCGGCGGTGAACGACAGGACGGGCGCCATCAGCTGGAGCAGCGCATCGCGGATCGACGCGAGCGCCGTCTGCGCCGAGCGGCGCGCGCGGCTCGTCTTGCCGGCCGTATACAGCCGGTCCTTGAGCAAACGGCATGAGCAGAGCCGCAAATGCAAGAGCGCTGCTTCGCAATGGCCGCATGGGCGCCGCCTCCGCGCAAGGGCGGTCGTAACGGGGTCAGACCCTATGCACGCTACCGTTCCTCGGTCACTGTCCGAGCATGAGGGTCTGACCCCATATCTACGCCGACCCCAAATCACAGTCCGCGGCGTCGCCCGCCTCTTTCACATCGGCGGCGCGACGCCTCGGCCGACGTTGACGCGCGGCGCCTGCAGGGTGCCGTCGGGCTGCTTGACTGCCGCGGCGATGAAGATGCTGGCGCCGGGCTTCAGCTCGCTCTTGTCGCCGGGCACGTAGACGACGATGGGCGTGTCGGCGGGCACCGCGATCTTCTTCTCTCCGTCCTTGTACTTGAGCGTCAGCATCTGGCCGTCGGTCGACGCGGCGGTCTGCTCGACGCTGCCGTTGGTCATGGTGCTCGACGGCTGCAGGTCCCAGGGCGCGATGGCCGTCGCCGGTGCCGCGCATGGCCTCGGGGAAGATGTGCACCTCGAGCGCCTTTTGGCTGCCGTCGGCCTGCGGCATGCCGGAGACGCCGACGTAGGAGCCTTGCTTGATGTCGGCGAGCGAGGCCTTGATCAGCGCCACCACCATCGCGTTCTCCGCCAGCTTCACCTTCAGCTCGGCGCCGCCGCGCGCCTTGACGATGTAGGTGTCGCCTTCGACGCGGTCGATCGTGCCGCGCACGCGCACGGGCGGATCCTGTGCCAACGCCGGCACGGTCGGCGCCGACAACAGGGCAATCATTCCGAGAACGCGCAGAAATCCTAGCTGAGACATGTCTTCCTCCCGTCCTGCACCATCAGGACATAGACGTCCCAAGGGCACTGTTTAGTCCGCACGTGGCCGGTCACGCGAAGTTTGCAACCATGTTCGGCCCGCCGACATATGATACTGCTCATCCATGGCGCTCACTGGCAATACGCAACCCCGTCGACGCGAGCGGCGCGCACGCCCAGCCGCCGGGGGAAGCCGTCATTCATCCGCTCTACGTGCGGATCACCCATTGGATCAATGCGCTGGCCGTTCTGATCCTGATCGGCTCGGGCTGGCAGATCTACAATGCCTCGCCGCTGTTCGCGTTCACCTTTCCCGAGCAGCGTCACGCTGGGCGGCTGGCTGGCCGGCGGTCTGCTCTGGCATTTCGCCGCCATGTGGCTGCTGATCGCCAACGGGCTCGTCTATGTCGTGATCGGGCTGGCGACGGGCCGCCTGCGGCGCAAGCTGCTGCCGATCCGGCCGGCCGACGTCGTGCGCGATGTCGCCGCCGCGCTCACCGGCCGGCTCAGCCACGACGACCTCGCCCGCTACAACGCGGTGCAGAAGGCGCTCTATGCCGGTGTGCTGCTCGCCGGCGTCGTCATCGTCGCCTCCGGCTTCGCCATCTGGAAGCCCGTGCAGCTGCAGGAGCTGGCCGCCCTGTTCGGCGGCTACGAGGGCGCACGTCTGGTGCATTTCTTCGCCATGGCGGCGATGGTCTGTTCCTGGTCGTCGCATGTCGTCATGGCGCTCCTCGTGCCTAGGAGCCTGCGCGCCATGATCCGCGGCCGCTGAAGGAGGACCACATGCGCCGAGCCGGCAGGCGTGCTCCGGGTGTCGACACCGGTCTCCTCGTCAAGGACGCGGGCAAGCTGCTGCCCGAGCCGTCGCGGCGCCTGTTCCTGCGCAATGCCGCGAGCCTCGGCGCGCTCACCCTGCTCACCGGCTGCGACATCGTCGACGGGCGGTCGGCGGAGAAGGCGCTGCGCGTGGTGTCGCAGTTCAACGACTGGGTGCAGGCCCGCCTCTTCAATCCCAACCGGCTGGCGCCGACCTATCCCGAGAGCGCCATCACGCGCCCGTTCCCGTTCAACGGCTACTACCCCGAGGAGGCCGCGCCCGACGTCGACGAGGACCGCTACAAGCTGATCGTCGACGGCCTGGTCGCCAGCAAGCAGCCCTGGACGCTCGACCAGCTCTACGCGCTGCCGCAGGAGACGCAGATCACCCGGCTCATCTGCGTCGAGGGCTGGAGCGCGATCGGCAAATGGACCGGCGCGCCGCTCAAGGATTTCCTCACCCGCGTCGGCGCGGATCTCACCGCCAAGTACGTGCACTTCGCCTGCGCCGAGGGCTACTCGGTGTCGATCGACATGCCCACCGCCCTGCACCCGCAGACGCAGATGACCTTCAAGTTCGACGGCGAGATCCTGCCCACCAGGCTCGGCTTCCCCATGCGCATCCGCATCCCCACCAAGCTCGGCTTCAAGAACCCCAAGTTCGTCGTCGGCCTCGCCGTGCTCAACAACTACACCGGCGGCTACTGGGAAAACCAAGGCTACAACTGGTTCAGCGGGCTTTGAGGCGTGTACCTGATTGTATCGCCTGCTCCCGAATTCAACGTGGGACTGAAGCGTGAACCCTGCTCTATTTCTTTAGTTTAGAGCGAGATTCACGTTCCCTAATGGAAGCCCCAGTTCTTCCATCTGGAACGATCTCGCTCTAGCGCCAAGTCTCCCCCAAACTGAGGATACCCAGCTATGGCCGTGGTCGCGTACCCCGGCGCGGGCGGTCGCCCGATGTTGGCCCCGCACCTGACATCGGCTGCTGCCCGCCGCGTCTGAGCGCCCACGGGGAGGCCCGCGAGAGCGGGTGGCTGCTCGGGCGCGGTTCATCGACGAGTGGGTAGTAGCCCAGTGCCAACGCATACAGTTGCGCTGCGAAAAATACCCGAAGTTCCCGATATCGCCGAGAGGTCTCCAGGTCGTTGATGCTGGTCTGCAACGATGGAGATAGCGATGAAAGAGACCTTCATAGTTTCTCTGCTGCTGGTCTGCGCTCTAGGCGGGTTCGTTGCCTCAGCGAATGCGAGTTGCAGGGTGGCCGGGGCGAGCACCACGTGTGGCCAGATGCCGTCGCCAAATTGAAGCCCATCTTGACGGCCCAAGGCACCCCAGTTCAGCGAAGCGGGGGTACCCTGGCGGCGGAGACGCCAGCTGAGTACGGCGAAACTGCTCCCGACCAACGGGCGTTTCAAAGGTTGTTCCCCGCTCCGCAGATCGACTGGCTCCCCTGCCCGCGTGTGCCGCCCTCCCCCTCGTGCCGAAGGCGTGTCTTCGACACGACGGCTGGGGCATCCGGATAGTGGGAATGCCGGTATATCAACAGGTTTCTACGACGAGGATCGACGAGTCGACACTACCTGGGCGGACTCCGTCTCCGCCAATTGCCAAAAACAGCGCGAGAGCCAATTCTCGAGCGAAGATCGCCTGTACGCGATGGGTGCCAACACGGCGCCCTATTGCCGATCTTAGTGGAGACGATGGTCGCCGGTTTCCCAGGCGGCCCCCGACCTCGCACCAGGATACGGAGCGCCCATGCCGATCCGACCAGCCCTCGCTCTCCTGCTCGCCTCCCTTCTCGGCCTCCCCTGCTTGGCCAAGGATGCCAAGGTCGGACAGATCTCGATCACGCTCACGGCGCCGCCCGGCCAGTGCGAGCTGGACCCGGGCCAGCCCTCCGACGCGCGCATGCTGCAGATCACCGAAAGCACGCTGGCCGGCGCCGGCAACCGGTTGCTCGGGTTCTACGCCGATTGCAAGCAGCTGAAGGACTGGCACACGGGCAAACGCGCACTGCTCGAAGACTTCGCACAATATCAGACGGCAATCGCGTTGGTGGACACGCCGGCTCCGGCGGCACCGGCCGACGTGATCAAGCAGCTCTGCAGCCAGCAGCGTGAGGCGAGCGAGAAAGTGGTGAGCGGGCTTGCAACCGACATGAAGGCACGCGTCGAGGAAGCGGTGCGGGGCGTGCAGGTCAACCAGGTGCGTTCCTTGGGAGTCGTCGCCGAGGACGCGAACGCGTGCTATGCAGCGCTGGTACAGAGGCTCAAGGCCGAGACCGGCAAGGACGTGACGATCATGGCGCTTTTCGCCACCACGTTCGTGCGGGGCAAGCTCGTTCTCTATTATCTCTACTCCCCCTACCGGAGCGCGCAGACGGTGACCGCGCTGCTCGCCAAGCAGAAGCTGAACGTCGCTGCATTGCTGGCGGCCAACCCATGACAGAGCGGAGATCAGGTCCGGTTTCCGCCTAGCACGGGCGCGCCGATCCTGGTAGGAAACTCCAGCCCCGCCGTGGCCGACATCTGCTGCCGGACGAACGCCCGTGAGCGCGACCATCAAGCTGCACAAGAACGACCTGCCCGCCGGGCTTGCCTTCACCGGCTCCGTCGCCATCGACACCGAGACGCTGGGCCTGAAGCCACATCGCGACCGGCTGTGCCTGGTACAGCTCTCGGCCGGCGACAACACCGCCCACCTCGTGCAGCTCGACGGCAAGGACTGGTCGGCGCCGCGCCTGAAGGCGCTGCTGGCGGACCCCGCCGTCCTCAAGATCTTCCACTTCGGCCGCTTCGACATCGCCATGCTGGAACAGCACCTGGGTGTCCAGACGCAGCCCGTCTACTGCACCAAGATCGCCTCCAAGCTGGCGCGCACCTACACCGACCGCCACGGCCTGAAGGACTTGTGCGCGGAGCTGCTCGGCGTCGACCTGTCCAAGCAGCAGCAGAGCTCCGACTGGGGCGCGGAAAAGCTCACCGACCAGCAGAAGCACTACGCGGCTAGCGACGTGCTCTATCTGCACGCGCTCAAAGCCAAGCTCGACGCCATGCTCGTGCGCGAGGGCCGGATGGCGGCCGCCGAGGCGTGCTTCCGCTTCCTGCCGGAGCGCGCGCGCCTCGACCTCGCTGGCTTCGAGGACGAGGACATCTTCGCCCACTGAAGTTCGGGAGGAGTTCCCGACGCCGCCTGGTGCGCCCGGCGGATCCGCGCTGCAGCAAGCCGCTTTCATTGCGAACACCTCACGCTACAATCGAACCAGCCCGCAGCAGCAAGCCCGCACCGACCGATCGACCAAGCCCATAATGCGTCCCTCCGCTCCCTCCAGCTTCGGCCGCCTCAAGGCCCACCCTCCGTACGCGGCGCCTGGCCAAGCCATCGGCCTGCTCGGCGGGTCCTTCAATCCACCCCACGTCGCCCACCGCATGATCAGCGAGGTGGCGCTCAAGCGGCTGGGACTCGACAAGGTCTGGTGGATCGTCTCACCGGGCAATCCGCTCAAGCGGCGGTCGGAGACGGCGCCGCTAGCGGAGCGGCTGGTGTTGTGCCGCAGTGTTGCGAAGAATCCCCACATCATCGTGACGGACTTCGAGGCCGACCTGCAGACGCCCTATACCGCCTCGACGCTGGCGTACCTCAAGATGCGCAGCCCTCTCGTCCGCTACGTCTGGATCATGGGGGCAGACAACCTCGCCACCTTCGATCGCTGGCAGCGTTGGCGCGAGATCTTCACCATGGTGCCCGTCGTCGTGGTGGACCGGCCGGGCTGGCGTATGAAAGCACTGGCCTCCAAGGCTGCGCGCGCCTTCGCCGCGGCGCGGGTGCCGGAGACCGAAGCCGCCGGCCTCGCGCACAGGCCCGCTCCCGCCTGGACCTTCCTCACGGGTCCGCTCTCGCACATGTCCTCGACCACCTTGCGCAACCGGGGTCGACGCAACGCCTAGTTGCTAAAAAGACACAGATGGCTGGCGAGCTGTCTTGGAAGAGAGCCTCCGCCGATGCCGAGCCCGACCCGGCCAGCCGGCCGGCGAACCGGGCCAAGGGTCTTGAAACTGTCGCGGTCGAGAGTTTATCTTCTGATTTGCGAATCTCGCCCTGCGGGGTTCGTACGAAAGCGAACGGGGTCAGCCGCTTACCTATCGCGACCTCGCCTCGCGCCCACCCATACGGGTTTGATGACGAAAGGACATTCAGCACAATATGCCAACCGCACTTGAGGGTGCTCGCAGGAGCACGCCTCCGGCCGAACTCGTGTCCACGCACGACTCGGAAGCCCTCCTTGGTCACATCACGGCTTGGCTCGACGATGCCAAAGCCGAGAAGGTGGTGGCGATCGACATCAGGGGGAAATCTTCCATCGGCGACTACATGGTGATCGCTTCGGGCCGTTCCGATCGGCACGTCGGGGCCATCGCCGAGCAGCTGCAGCGCAAGCTGCGAGACGCGGGGCATGGCCGCGTGCGCATCGAGGGCCGGCCGCAGTGCGACTGGGTGCTGATCGACGCCGGCGACATCATCGTGCACGTGTTCCGGCCCGAGGTGCGCGAGTTCTACAACCTCGAGAAGATGTGGTCGGCCGAGCGCCCGAGCGACCCGACTACGCATTAGCCGCGTAGCCGCGTCGCCGAACGAGGATCGCGCACCACCCGCTGCAGCACGGTGCCGCAGCGGGGGAACGCGAATGTGCGGTTAGTTGGGAGACGGGTCCGGGATTTCGACCGCTGGATTGCGCGGATCGGGGTGCCCGGCGCTTGCGGGAGCGGCGACGGCCGCAAGAACCGACAGCGCAAGCAAGGCTGATAGGATCGTTCTCATGATCATTCTCCGAGTTGAGGCCGGCGGGAGATAGAGCTCCCGTCAGACCACAAATGTCGGGGCTGCTGGCAGCCGGACAAGCGCGCCTCACGCATGCTTGAGAAAACGTGCGCAATGCTGTCGTGTGAGGTTGCGGGGTGGATGTATTCCGGGACCCTCCCTGCGCCGAGCTCGATGCCGGAGCGTGAGGCATGCGTCTCATCATTGCCGCCGTCGGCCGGCTGAAGGACGGGCCGGAGCGCGAGTTGCTGGAGCGCTATCGCGACCGCTTTGCAGACTTGGGCAAGCGGCTCGGGCTCGCTCCGGTCGTCTGGCATGAGCTGGCTGAAAGCCGCGCCGCCACAGCGACCAAGCGCTGCGCCGAGGAAGGGGCCGCCCTGCTCAAGCTGGCGCGCGATGCCGACGCCATCATCGCCTTGGACGAGCGCGGCAAAGCGCTGACCAGCCGGCGTTCGCGCAGCTGCTGGGCAAGATTCGCGACGACGGCGCCGGCACGCTGGCCATCCTCGTCGGCGGCCCCGACGGGCTGGCGCCGGCCGTGCGCGAGGCGGCCCACATCAGGCTCTCCTTCGGGTCCATGACGCTGCCGCACGGGCTCGCCCGCATCGTGCTGGCCGAACAGCTCTACCGCGCCGCCACCATCCTGGCGGGCCATCCGTATCATCGGGGGTGAAGGGGTCAGACCCCTCGCGAGGCCGATGGATCTGAACCGCAACGTCGAGGCGAGGGGTCTGACCCCTTTCCACTCACTCGCTGCGGATCATCAGCGTCGAGGTCGGGGCGCGCATGGTGTCGGTGATCTCGCGGTAGACCTGACAGGCGACGTTCTTGCCGCGGAAGAAGTCGTTGTAGGTGGCGGCGAAGCAGCCCGGCGTATTGCGGCAGACGGCCTGGCAGCGTTCCGCCGGCTCGGTCTCCTTTGGCGGCCGATGTAATTGATCCAGGTCAAATTCTCGTTCGACAGTCGAGCGACGCTTCGACGCCGCGATGGCAGCTGGCCCCTCTGCCGATCCGCGAGTATCGTTCGTGACAGCCGAGTCGAGCTGGCAGCGAGGGAAGCCCGGCGACCGCGAAATTGCGGGTGGCCGAATGGCGCCCGCACGAGGGGGAAGGTGAAGGCCCATGCCGGTTGCCATGGCGCTCACAGGCGTGGCCGTCCTGCTGGGCGCGGGGCTGTTGGGCGTGGCTCTCCATAGGCTCCCGGGCGCCGGCCGCCTCAGTCTACGGCATTTGTCTCGCCGCCTGCCTCGCCATCCTCGGCGTCGCATGTGCGGAGCTGCTGACCGGGACGCTCCCCGCGCCGGTGATGCGGCTCCCCGTCGGGCTGCCGTGGATCGGCGCGAACTACCGCATGGACGCGCTCAGCGCGTTCTTTCTGGTGGTGGTGAACCTCGGCGGCGCCGGCGCCAGCCTGTTTGCCATCGGCTACGGCGAGCATGAGAAGGCGCCCGGCCGGGTGTTGCCCTTCTATCCGGCGTTCCTCGGCGGCATGAACCTGGTCGTCCTGGCGGACGACGCCTTCGCCTTCCTCGTCGCCTGGGAGTTCATGTCGCTGTCGTCCTGGGCGCTGGTGATGGCGCACCACACCGATCCCGAGAACCGGCGCGCGGGCTACATCTACATCGTCATGGCGAGCTTCGGCACGCTCACGCTGCTGCTGGCCTTCGGCCTGCTCGCCGGTAGCGGCGGCGGCTACACCTTCTCCGAGATCCGCTCCTCCCCGGCGGCCCTCCCCGGCCTCGTCCTCATCCTGGTGCTGATCGGCACCGGGTCGAAGGCCGGACTTGTCCCATTACACGTGTGGTTGCCGCTCGCCCACCCGGCTGCGCCCAGCCACGTCTCCGCCCTGATGAGCGGCGTAATGACCAAGGTCGCCGTGTACGGCTTCGTGCGCGTCGTCTTCGACCTGTTGGGTCCGGCGACGTGGTGGTGGAGCATCCTGGTGATCGGTCTTGCCGGCATCACCTGCGTGCTCGGCGTGCTCAGCGCGCTGATGCAGCACGACCTCAAGCGGCTGCTCGCCTACCACACCGTGGAGAACATCGGTATCATCTTCATCGGCCTCGGCCTTGCTCTGGCTTTCTCGGCGCACGGCATGCGGGCGCCGGCCGCGCTGGCGCTCACTGCGGCCCTGCTGCACGTCTTCAACCATTGCCTCTTCAAGAGCCTGCTGTTCTTCGGCGCGGGTGCCGTGCTGAATGCGACCGGCGAGCGGGACATGGAGCACCTGGGCGGACTGATCCACAATATGCCGCTCACCGCCTTTGCCTTCCTCACCGGCTGTACGGCGATCTCGGCGCTGCCGCCGCTCAACGGCTTCGTCTCCGAGTGGCTGACTTTCCAGGCCATCCTGCTGAGCCCGGTGCTGCCGTCGTGGGGCTTGAAGATCATCGTGCCCGCCGTCGGCGCCATGTTGGCGTTGTCCGCCGCGCTGGCGGCCGCCTGCTTCGTCAAGGCCTTCGGCGTGACGTTCCTCGGCCGGCCGCGTACGCCGGTTGCCGCCAACGCGCACGAGACCGACAGAGCGTCGATTGCCGCGATGTTCGCGTTTGCCCTCCTGTGCCTGCTCGCCGGCATCCTGCCCGGCCTCTTCATCGACGGCTTGGCGCCGGTGACGCAGGCACTCGTTGGCGCCCGCATGCCGGCACAGACGGCGCTGCCCTGGCTCTCGATCGTACCCATCGCCGAGAGCCGCAGCTCCTACAACGGGCTCCTGGTGTTCGCCTTCATCGCGCTCTCGACCCTGCTCAGCGTGGAGATCATCCACCGCTTCGCCTCGCGTGCGGTGCGCCGGGGGCCCGCGTGGGACTGCGGCTTCCCCGATCCGAGCCCCGCTACGCAATACACCGCCGACAGCTTCGCCCAGCCGATCCGGCGCGTGTTCGGCGCCGTGGTGTTCCGCGCGTCCGAGCGCGTCGACATGCCGCCACCCGGGGACGCGCGCCCCGCCCACCTCTCGGTAATCGTCCGCGACCTCGTCTGGGAGGCGTTCTACGCGCCCATCGCCAGTCTCGTCGCGGGCTCCGCGGAGCGGCTCAACCGCCTGCAGTTCCTCACCATCCGCCAATACCTGAGCCTCGTGTTCGTCGCCCTGGTCAGCCTGCTCCTGGTGGTGTCGATATGGTCGTGATGCGCGATCTCGCCGTGCAGGGGGCGCAAATGCTGCTGGTGCTGGTGCTGGCGCCGCTGCTGCTCGGCTTCACGCGTAAGGTGAAGGCGCGCATGCTGCGTCGTCGCGGTCCGCCGGTGCTGCAGCCCTACCGTGATCTCCTGCGCCTCATTCGCAAGGAGGCGGTGATCGCGGACAATGCCTCCTGGCTCTTCCGCAGCGGCCCCTACATGATTTTCGCGGCGACCTGGGTGGCGGCCGCCCTGGT
>CAVUOC010000028.1:0-104922 GCA_963742965.1 uncultured beta proteobacterium
CATGGGTGTCGGAACAGTCGGGATCTGGGGGGCGAGCGTGCGGCTCTCGGTGTCGCGCAAAGGCTGTGATCATTTCACGGGACACGAGCTCGACGTAACCATTGTTGCGATCGGCGGATCATCCTTTCGCAGATCCGTCGACGAGAGAATCGAGCGCCGCGCCGACGACACGAACGATCCGCCAATCCGGCAGGATCTTCGCGCCCAGCGATTCATAGAACGCGATCGCCGGGGCATTCCAGTCGAGCACCGCCCACTCGAACCGACCGCAGCCACGCTCCGCGCAAGGCTGGCAAGCGCCCGCAGCAGGGCTTGCGCGCAGCCTTGGCGGCGGTACACCGGCTTCACGTACAGGTCTTCGAGCCACAAGCCGGGCCGTCCCAGAAATGTCGAGAAATTGTGAAAAAACAGCGCGAAGGCGACGGTTTCTCCATCTTTACATGCAATCAACACCTCGGCGACTCGACGCGGCCCCGAACAGGGCATCGGCAAGATCGGCTTCGTAGCGACGCACAAATGCGCCAGCTTCTCGTACTCCGCCAGCGCCGCAATCATCGAATGGATCGCGGCGAGGTCGCCGGGCGCAGCTCCGGATCGCAAATGCGGTCTGCCGCGGATCGCCCGCCCTCATGGAATCGGACTGGCCATCGTCGTTTGTTGACAACAGAACGGGGCAGCCATCGATGCCGACGATCGCTGGCAGATCATCGGGTTAAACATTTCCTCTAGGCACGATTGGTGTATTTGCAACAGTTTTGTGATGCTGATCGTAACATTTGCAAAAATATCTGTTGCGGCCCAATTCGGCGCTACTGTAATGTCTATTTCACTTGTCGCGAGGCAATTCGAAGCCGCTGTCGGTCGCCAATTTCAACTTTTCTGGGGGACTCGAATGAATCATCAGCGCAAAAAGCTGGTCAATGCGATCGCGTACGCCTTGGGCGCAGCTGCCTTCGCCGCCGGTGCCCCGGGTGGTCGCGCAGGTCCCAGCGACGCCGGACGTCCAGCTGAAAGTCGATGTCGTCGGATCCGGCATCAAGCGCTACCTGGAAGACCAGGCGCAGCCGGTGACGATCATGACCAGCCGAAGACATCAAGCGCAGCGGCGTTCAGAACATGGAATAAGGGCTGACCAGAAAATCTCGGCGACGGCCGGCACCGGCGCGACGTTCGGCGCGCAACTGGCAGGACAGTCGACCTATGGGTCATCGGGGGTATCGCTGCGCGGCTTGGGCGCGGACGCGAACCCTGGTTCTGCTCGACGGGATGCGATTGACGCCGTTCGCCCAGGAGATAAGTACCGGCGTCACATCAACCAAATCCCGATTTCGGCGATCGACCGCGTGGAAGTGCTGCTCGACGGCGCGTCCAGCATCTACGGCAGCGATGCGGAGGCCGGCGTGATCAATTCCGCCTGCGCCGGGATTACACTGGGGCGACGGCCGGCTACGAGCTCGACTGGCCCACGCGCGGCGGCGGCGGCGGCAGGACCAACAATATCTGGGCAAGCTTAGGGGTTGGCAGCTCAAGAAAGACAACTACAACCTTACTCTCAATTTCCAGTGGAAGCGCGAAGACTCGCTGCTTGCGTCTACCCGCGACTTCTCGAAGACGGCCAATCTTCCGCCGTACTTGGTCGCGCGGGCGCCACGCCAAGCGGCAATCTCGAGGGTGCTTGGAATACGGCCCTTACCTACTCCAACTCCCCTGGCCAGGCGTATAACCCCACGACCAACCCGTTTGGCTACACTACAACGGGTTTCGGCAACCCCGGTGCGGATTCCCCGGGATGCGCGGCAATGCTGATGTACGACGTCGGCAGCAAGCCGGCATCAGGTACAGGCAAGAGATGCGCGTTCGACTCCGCGCCGTTCGTCCAGCTCTTCCCGTCGGTCGAAAAACGACAAGCGGTCTCGGCAAGCTGTATGTGGCGCTGACGCCCAACGACACGCTGTACTTTACCGGGCTCTACTCCACGAACACCGTCCAGGAAGCCTATCAGCCGAGTCCGGTGCGCGGCTCCTTCCTCGCCACCGACACCGCGTTCCAGGGATCCGGGGTGAGTGCCGCGCTCCTCATCTTTCCGGGGAACCCCAACTACCCTACCGCGCGGCTGAACAGCCACGGGCTCTCCGCGATGGTGGGTCGACCCCTCGCCGTCTCGAACCGTGCGTTCGCGGCCGGCGAACGCACGGAGCAGGAATTAACACCGCGCAGAACTGGGTCGCGGGCGTGAAAGGCACCTGGTACAAGGATTGGGACTACGACGTCAATGCGCAGTACGGGAAAAGCGAGTCGAAGGGCACCGTTACCGACGGCTACTTCTCGCGAGCTGGCGTTCGCGAAAGCGTGGAACACCGTCGGCAATACCGCGGGTTCGTATGTCGACCCGTGGCGGCGGGAGGTGTGCAAAACCCGACGCTGGCGGCGGCGATCAAGGCCGGCAACTATGTCGGGCCGACCGCCACGGCGCAGGAAACGCTCACTACGTTCAATGCGCATACGGTCGGCGAGATCTACACCCTTCCAGCCGGCCCCGTGTCGATGAACATCGGCACCTCGTTCTACCGAGGAACGTACGACATCAACGTTCCCGATATTTTGCAAACCGGCGACATCGCCGGTCTCGGAGGCGCGACGCTGAGCCAGAGCGGCAATCGGAACGTCTGGAGCGGGTACGTCGAGTTCGCGCTTCCGGTCACGAAGGAAATCAACTTGGACGCGTCAGCGCGCGTCGACCATTACAGCGACCTCGTAGCCGAGCAGACGCCCGTCACCGGCAAAGTATCGGGTACCTGGAAGCCGGTCGAGTGGGGCCTGATCCGCGCCAGTGTCGGTAACGGCTTCCGCGCTCCGACGCTGGGCGAGCTGAACAAGCCGGTAGCCCTGGGCACCACGGAACAGTTCATCGACCCGCTGTTCGTCGACAACGGGCCGATCCAGGCCAACAATCTCAATGGCGGCAACAAGGACCTGGTGCCGGAAAAATCGCTCTATTCATCCGCCGGTTTCGTTTGGACCCCGCGGTTGTCTTCCGGCTGGGGGTCGTTGAACTTCGCGACCGATTACTGGTACCTCAGGATCAAGAATTACATCACCAGCCCGTCGGCGTTGGCCTTGGTCAACGTGGCGCGCGCCGGGGGGTACGTCTACCATCCCGGCGAAGTCACATTCTCTGATCCAAACGACGTTAATTCCTCCGTCGACACCGTCGACCAAACCGTTCAGAATGCCGGTACGGCCACGTTCGAAGGCATCGACTTCCGGGGCAATTGGCGCGTCCCCTCGGAGTACGGCTCGTGGACGGTCGACTACAACGCCACGTATTACATCAAGGCGGACCTCGACCAACAGGGCGTCGTCGAGCACAACGTCGGGACGATCGTCGACACCGGTACACAGGTTCCGCTCGCGATCCCGCTCAACGGCGGCGTCATCCTGCGCTACAAGCATATCCTTTCGTTGAACTGGCAGTACGGGCCGTTTGGTGTGACGTTGGCCAACAATTACATCACCGGCTACCACACCGCGCCCAACCAGGAAGATGGCACAACGCCGCATTCGGTGCCGTATTTCATGACGTGGGACCTGCAGGGTACTTGGTCCGCCAGCAAGAACCTGCAGTTTACCTTCGGTGCGCGCAACTTGACCGACAAGGACCCGAACCTGTTCATTCCGACGGCGAATTTCTTCCAGTACGGCTACGATCCCACGATTTACGATCCGCGCGGACGTGTGCTGTATGCTCGGGCGGTCGTAACCTGGTGACCAACCGGCACAGGAATTCCACATTCGAACGGGGCCGCAACGGCCCCGTTTTTTTTCGCCTGACAACCGTTGCGCGAGCCCACCGGGCCGCCGCCGGGGTGTGAAAGGCAGAGCTGTTTCCTGACGGGTCAGCCCGTCGGGGCTGCCGATATCGGAGCGCGGTTTCCCGCCAGACAAGGGCAAGTGGAACAAGCCCTCGCGCAGCCTGTTTTCCTCATTGAAGCGGACCGCGGATGCAAGCCGTTGCGAAGGATCCGGTTATCGTCGTGACGATGGCTACGATGACGACCGGCGGCGAATCGCGCGCGACCCGGAATTCGGCTATATTTTCGCGAAGGGGAGCGATACGAGGAGGAATACGATGCGCAAGCTATTGATTCTCACCTTGTTCCTGCCGGTGGTGCTGCCGGGTTGCCAGACCTGGGGTCCCACCTGGAGCGAAATCACCGGGGATCGGTACGTCGGCGGCATCCTGTACCGCCGGCCGGCGATCATCGAGCACATCGACGATCAAGGTGCCTTCCCCTCGAACCCGATCAAGGTCGAGCCGGCGATCGCCGCCTTATCATCGGCGCGCCCGTCCCCAGGTGGCCGGGGGCAGCGACCTCAAGGTGATGATGCTCGACGTGGAGCCGTGCAAGCGCTACTACATCAACGCGCAGTTCGAGAACAACGTCTCGATCGACTGGACGCCGGTGATCGACTATGTGGACACGATCGCCGGCTGCAAGGTCGAAGCGAAAAAGTAGCCCGGGACTCGGCCGAAGCACGACAACAGGTTGCCCCGCGTAGAACAACGGGCTGCCCCGCGAACGGCTGCCTACCGCGAACGGAAGGCGTTTATCTTGTCGAGTTTCGCCGCGTAGAGATCGTGGTCGCTGCGCGTCGTGCTGTTCTCCATCGCGAGCGCCATGTGCTTGCGCGCGTGGTCGATTCGCCGAGGCCCACATAGGCGACGGCGAGCCAGAAGTGGAATTCGTGGTAGTAGGGCGCGCGGTCGACTTCCTTCGCGAACAGGTCCCTGCGCGCGCCTGGTAGTCGCCCGTCGCGCATCGCCGCCATGCCGCGGTTGAAGTAGCTGAACGGCGGGATCGGGCTCGATCTGCGCGAGCTTGCGCGGCAGCTCCTTCGCCTCCGCCGCGCGGCCGAGCGCGTTCGAGCACCGCACGAGGTTCGACATCGACGCGCGTGTTGCCGGGCTCGCGTTCGAGCGCGTAGGCGAGCACCGTCTCGGCGCCTCCGCAGGTTGCCGTGACGCCGGTAGATCGACGCCGAGCGTGTTGTACGAGCTCAGGAATCGCGGGTCCTGCAGCGATCGCCTCGCGCGCCCACCAATAGGCGTCGTCGAGCTGCCCGCGCGCCATCGATTCGGCGGCGCGATTGTTCATGTACATCGCGACGATGGTCTGCTCGCCGATCGACGCGCGTGCGCAGGCCGCGCAGTTCGCTCGGCGGCAGGAAATCGATCGTCAGCAGATCGGCTTCGTCGTCGCGGACCGACGTCGGATCATGCCGCCTGCCGAGCGTGAGGTTGACGTGTCCGATCGAGAAGTAGATGTCGCCGATGCGGCTCCACGTTTCGTCGACGTAGACGTTCTGGTACGCGACCGGCAGGCCCATCTCCTTGGCGAACGCGGCGGTCATGATGACGAGCGACAGGCAATTGCCGGAGCGCGCCGCAAACGCCTGCGCCGCGTTTCGCGTCATCACGGAGTCGTATTCGAGCTTGAGCTGCCCTTGCTCGTAGAGCGCGTCGAAAGCCCCTGCTGGCTGCCCTTGGTCGCGCGTCGCCGGCGATATCGCTCGTTGAGATAGCGCTTCATGTCCGGGCTGAGCGCGAACACATCGTCGGCGCTGATGCGCTCGGACGGCGGCGGCGAACAGGCGATCGTTGAACAGCCCTCGCGCGGCGCCTCGGGAACGGACGCGCAGGCGGCAAGTAGCATCGAAGCAGCAAGATTGCCCAAGTTCTCATCTGGCGCCTCCTTCCCGGGTCTGGCCAGCCAACCCAGCAAAGCCACCGCCGGCGGGTTCGCGCCATCACACCAACAAGCCCCTTTCCCGCGTTGCCAACCGCGTCGCCGGTGCGGGTCAGATTTGTCATTCTACCTCGATCGAAACCGCGCCACTGGAGACGCCCGCGCGCTTTCGGCGAGGTGACGTCGCGTTCAGCAACGTGTTGCCCTCTCCGGGATCGGCGCTCAACGGCACAAAAGATGCTAAAAAGGCACGCTGGATTGGCTTGGCGATTGTCGGGTGCTGCGATGTTGTATGTGCACGTTTGCACGTGGCCCGGCAGACCGCCCCGGGCTGCCAGACTGCGCATCAAGCCACGGCAATCTCGCAAGGATGCCCGCCTGGTCGAAGTGCACGTCCCTGAATCTACTGCAACGGAAGATCAAGGATAAACAATGAGCAAATACATTGCCCCCGTCGTCTTTGCCGCGGCAATGTTCGCTACGCCCGGCGCGTTTGCGCAGGATCGGGTTCGCGATGTCACGGACATGCAGGCGTTGCGTGCCGCGGTGCGCGCCGACAAGAAGGCCTATGTGGCCTCGATGCTGATGCTCACGCCGGCCGAGGCCAAGAAATTCTGGCCGGCCTACGACGCCTACCAGCGGACCTCGACATGACCGGCCGCGAAAAGAACGTCACCATCATCGAGGTGGTCGGGCAGGACAAGCCGGTGTCCGACCTGTACGCCAAGCAGATCGCCAAGGACATCATCAGCGCGGACGAAGCGGAGACCAAGGCGCGCCGCACGCTGTACAACCGCGTGATGAAGGCGGTGCCGCCCAAGAAAGCGGTGCGCTACCTGCAGCTCGAGGGCAAGATCCGCGCCGTCCAGGCCTACGAAATCGCCGAGACCATTCCGCTGATCAAATACGTGAGGAAGGCGGCCTGCCGGGACCGTGCGGGGATGGAACGCAAGACGCTGCATTCGCTGTGGAGCGGCAGTGTGGAGGAGGAAAGGCTGGAAGGGACGAACGGCTGGAGCGCGTTTTTTTGCTTTTTCCGCGGACCGCATTAACATCCGCCCCTTTCCGGGGAAACCGGGCCCGCTATTCCAGGCCCGTCCGGTGGTCGGCGAGATCCCGTCTTGCCGCGTGCCGCCGCAGGCCAGCGCCGGCCGTGCCGCTCGCTCACCGAACAATCCTCTGTCTGGAGAGAACATGCTGAAGATGACCCGTTTGGCCGCACTGGCCGCGGTCGTGCTCGTTGCGGCGTCCGCCGCGCTGGCTCCGCGACGGCGCTGCGCAAGCCCAACCCGGCGCCGCGCCCGCCGCGGCGCCCGCGCCGCCCCGCGCACCGGCCGCGCCGGCCCGGCCGCGGCGCCGGCGCCCGCCAAGGCCGGCGCGACCAAGACGACCGAAGTCGTCGACAATCCCTACGGCCTCGAAGCGCTGTGGAAGGGCGGCGACGTCGTCGCCAAGGTCACGCTGGTGATCCTCGTCGATCATGTCGGTCGGCAGCTGGTACATCATCATCACCAAGGTGTACGAGCAGGGCAAGATGGGCGCGCAGGCGCGCGCCGCGGAAAAGAACTTCTGGAAGGCGCCGTCGGTGCAGGAAGGCGCCGCGGGCCTCAAGAAGTCCAGCCCGTTCCGCTTCATCGCGGAAACCGGCATCGAGGCGACCAGCAAGCACACCGGCCTCCTCGAAAAGGTCGACATGAACGAGTGGATCACGATGTCGATCCAGCGCGCGATCGACAACGTGCAAAGCCGCACGCAGGACGGCCTCGCGTTCCTCGCCACCGTCGGCTCGACCGCGCCGTTCGTCGGCCTGTTCGGCACGGTCTGGGGCATCTATCACGCGCTGACGGCGATCGGCATCGCCGGCCAGGCGTCGATCGACAAGGTCGCGGGCCCGGTCGGCGAAGCGCTGATCATGACGGCCTTCGGCCTCGCGGTCGCGGTTCCCGCGGTGCTGGGCTACAACTGGCTCGTCCGCCGCAACAAGGCGGCGATGGAGCGCGTCCGCAGCTTCGGCGCCGACCTGCACGCCGTGCTGCTGAGCAGCGCCGCCAAGACGCGCACCCAGTCAGAGGGCTAGAGCCATGGCGATGAACGTCGGCCCGCCGCGGAGGCGAGGACGAGGTCGTCTCCACCATCAACACGACGCCGCTCGTCGACGTGATGCTGGTGCTGCTGATCATCTTCCTGATCACGATTCCGGTCGTCACGACGTCGATTCCGGTCCAGCTGCCGAAGGAAGCGCAACGAGGTCCGCGAAACGCAAGCCGGAGAACATCGTCATCTCGGTCGACCAGAACGGCGGCATCTACTGGAACGAGCTCAAGATCGCCAACACGAACGCGCTGATCGACCGGTTGAAGAAGATCGCGGTGCTGGTGCCGCAGCCCGAAGTGCAGATCCGCGGCGACGGCGGCGCGAAGTACGACTCGGTCGGGCGGATCATCTACGCCTGCCAGCGCGCGGGCATCGCCAAGGTCGGCTTCATCACCGAACCGCCCGTCGCGGCGGCTGACGCCGCGCACGACGCGCATGAGGAACAGCATCATGGCAATGAACGTAGGCTCGGGCCGGCGACTCGCGGCGAACCCGAAGTGATGATGGACATCAACACCACGCCGCTGATCGACGTGATGCTGGTGCTGCTCGTCATGCTGATCATCACGATCCCGATCCAGCTGCATTCGGTCAATCTCAACATGCCGACGGGCAACCCGCCGCCGCCGCTCGTCAAGCCGGAAGTCCTGAAGATCGACATCGACGGCGACCGGCGTCATCTATTTCAACGGCGAGGTCGTGCCCGATCGGGCGACGCTCGAAGACGAAGCTCAAGGCCGCCGCCGCAGCAGGCGGTGCAGCCCGAGCTGCATCTGCGTCCCGACAAGGCGGCGAAGTACGAGATCGTCGCCATGGTGATGGCGTCGGCGCAGCGGCTCGGGCTGACCAAGATCGGCATCGTCGGCAGCGAGCAGTTCATCGAGTAGCGGCACGGCGCGCACGCGGCCGCCGCGCAATCGGAGTCGAGACGACAATGGATTACGCACGCCAGCAAAGAGACCCGACCAAGCACGCGATCGGGATCGTGTTCGTCGTCGCTGGTGCACGTGCTCGTCATCTAGGCGCTGCTGACCGGGCTCGCGCGCAAGGCGTCGTCGAGGTGATCAAGAAGCCGCTGTCGGCCACGATCATCGAGGAGATCAAGGCGCCGCCGCCGCCGCCCCCGCCGCCGCCGAAGAAGATCGTCGAGCCGCCGAAGGCCAGGCGCCGGTCGAGACCTACGTGCCGCCGCCGGACATTCCGGTCCCGACGCCGCAGACGGCGCCGGTCATCACGGCGCCCACGACGCGCCGCCGCCGCCCGAGCCGTACGTGATCGCGCCGCCGGCCGTCGTCGCCGCCCGCGCCGCCGGCGCCGAAGCCGGCGATCCGCAAGGACCCGAAGCGCAGATCGGGCGAGGATCTGGTCTATCCGCGCGCGGCGATCCGCGCCGGCATCGAGAAGGGTCGCGTCGTCGCGCGCGCTGATGATCGACGAAAAGGGCAACGTCACCGACGTCATCATCGTGTCGTCCGAACCGCCGCGGCGTCTTCGATCGGACGGTCATCGACGGCGTCAAGGAGTGGAAGTACGCCGCCGAAGGCGAGAAGTACGTCGCCGAGATCGAGGTCGTCTTCCAGCTGAAGAATAGCGGCCGCGCGACGCTCGAGCTGCGAACAAACGGCCGCGTCGCGGCGGCCGTTTGCAGTTGGCGGGCGCGGCACGTTGCCTCAGTCGTCGCGCAACGCGACTGCCGCCGCCGCCCAGGTGGCGACGCCCAGCGCCACGCACCGCCGCGCCGATCCCGGCGAGCGACACGCGCTGCCCGACGATCGAGGCGCAGGACGTCGTGCGCGACGTCGACGACCGCGCCGGGCAGCGCCAGCGCGATGCCGAGCCCGGCGCGCGGCCCAGAGCGCGGTGAGCGCCGGCCTGCGCCACGCCGGCAGCGCCGCCGGCGCGGGGAGCGCCGCCATCACCCGCGCGGTGAATCCGGCGTCGTCGAGATAGCTGGCGCGATGCTCGCGGCCGTCGGCGCGAAGCGCGGCGTCGAGCCAGTCGTCGTCGGCGTTCGTGGCGGTGAGAGCGGTCGATCGTTCATGGCCGTGTTCCAGTCAATCGCGCGCCCAGGCGGCGAGCCGCGCCTTGAGCTTCTGCTTCGCCCGCAGGATGTGCGTCTTCACGGTGCCGACGGGGCAGTTCAGCACCTGCGCGGCCTCCTCGTGCGAGAGGTCATTATGGTAGCACTGGACGATCGCGGCGCGCTCGGCGTCGGACAGCACCGCCATGGCGCGCTCCATGTCCATGCGACAGCGACGCCGCCCGCGCGGGATCGGGCCGCCGGCTCGTCGTCCGGCGCGATCGCCGCCCTCGTCGTCCGCGAGGTCCGGCGTCGCGGTCGCCGAGCAGCTCTTCCTTCCGCTTGCGCGCATCGGCGAGGTACGCGTTGGTCGCGATCCGGTAGAGCCACGTCGAGAACTTGCGCCTCCTGGCGGAACGACTCGAGATTGCGATACGCGAGCATGAAGGTTTCCTGGGCGAGGTCGTCGGCGAGCGCGTGATTGCCGGCCGTGAGCCGCCGCAGCGTCGTGCGCACCGCCGACTGATGGCGGCGCACGAGCTCCGAGAAGGCATGGCGGTCATCGCGAACGACGACACGGGCAATGAGCTCGGCATCGGTAAGCGGCGGCTCCGCCATCGGGGCGGTTGATCGCGCGGCGGCCGGCGTTCGAGGTGCGCTGTCGCAACCATCAGGCCGGCGGCGGCGAGCCGCCCGGCGTCGGTGCCCGGCGCCCCGACCGAGCGCCGCGTCGCCGGGTACGCGCCGGCTGGCGGAACGAGGTGCCGCTGCTCGAACCACCAGAGCACCACGAAGCCGAGGCCGACGAAGAGCAGCACGAGCCCGAGCGCCGTTCGGCTCCGGTCGTCGAGCAGCGAATAGAGCGACAACGCAAGACCGACGCCCGCCGATCAACACGCCCTTGCGCAGGTCGGACCACGCGGCGCGCCGGCGCATCTGCTTCGCCTGCTCGTACCGTACGGTCGCGGCAGCTGCGACCGCGGCGGCCTGCTTGCCGCCGGCGAGCGCGTCGAGCGCATCGGCGGAGGGCACGATTCCCTTTTCGGCGAGCTTCAGCATCGTCTCGTTGAGCATCCGCGCCTTGCGCATCCGGTACCAGAGGATGAGCGCGATCGCGAGCACCGGCGCGAAGAAGACGACGGCGACGATCGCGACGACCATCGCGGCGAGCGCGGGCTCGTCGTGGACGAACTCGTCGAAGGAATCGAACTCGCGGTCGGTGCCGAGCCCGTCGATCGTCGACTCGCGCGCGCTTGCCGATCGTGATCGCCGCGCCCGGCGCCGGACTGTGCCGGCTGTCCGCCGGATCCTCGGCATCGGGCGAGTCGCCCGGCGGATTCCGATGCCTTCGCCGCTGGCGTCGCCGGCCTTCGCTGACGTCGATCTTGATCTCCGCGCCGCGCCCGTCGGTGATCGGACATCGATCTTCGAGCCGGCGATTGGGACTTCGGCGCCGTGGCCGCCGGGGCTCTTGGGCTCCTGGGCGTGCACCGGCGGCGTCCGCGGCACGAGCGCGAGCGCAAGCCCGAGGAAAAAGGCCGTCCCGAGCACCAGCCGGCGGACGAGCGCGGCGCGGGCACGGCGGCGGTGGCGGACGGATGATTCATGCGGGCTCCCGTGAGAAGGTTCATTTGCCCGTTAGGATGCGGCCATCCGGGCGTTTGGATTCACCTTTCCACCGGCGCGGAGCCGTTTCGGGGTGCATGCTATTATTCCCGAAACGGCGCGGTCGCTCGCGAAATTCGGCTGCGCGCGTCCGATTCGTGCAGTTTTCCGCGCGCGGCCGCTCTGGCGCGGCCACGATCGTTCTTCCTGGCGCCCGTTTGACCACGAAACTGCGTAGACCTGGTGCATCGCCGTAGCGCGCCCGCGCCTCGCCCGGGGCGCGGACGCGTCGTCCGCGCTGGCTTTTGCGATTCTGGGCCGGTTTCGCGCCGCTCGCCGCGCGCGGCCGACGACACCGTCACCCTCAATTTCGTCAACGCGGACATCGAGGCGGTCGTCAAGGCGGTCGCGGAGATCACCGGCCGCAATTTCCTGATCGATCCCAGGGTCAAGGGCACGATCAACATCATCTCGGCGCGGCCGGTGCCGAAGAGCCTCGTCTATCCCACGCTGCTCTCCGCGCTGCGGCTGCAGGGCTTCGCCGTGGTCGAAGGCGACGGCGTCGTGAAGATCGTGCCCGAGGCCGACGCGAAGCAGCAGGGCGGCGCGGTGGCGGTGGGGCCGCTCGGCGCCGGCGGCGACCGGCTGGTCACCGCAGGTGATCACGCTCAAGTACGAGTCGGCGGCGCAGCTCGTCAACGTGCTGCGGCCGCTCATCACGCCGAACAACACGATCGCCGCGTTTCCGGGCAGCAACGCGCTCGTCATCACCGACTACGCCGACAACCTGCGGCGCATCGACCGGATCATCGCCTCGCTCGACCAGGCGCCGGGCGGCGGAGCCGATCACTCGTGCCGCTCCGCAACGCGTCGGCGCTCGACGTCGTCGCGCTGCTGAACCGGCTGCTGGCCGATCCCGGGCGCCGGCGGGACCGGGCGCCGACCGACGCCCAGCAGCGCGTGACGATCATGGCCGACCCGCGCTCGAACAGCGTGCTGGTGCGCGCCGACAATCCCGGGCGGCTCGCGCGCGTGCGCCAGCTGATCGAGCAACTCGACACGCCCGGCCGCCCCGGCGGCAACATGTTCATCGTCTATCTCAAGAACGCCGAGGCCGCGCGCGTCGCGCAGACGCTGCGCGCGATGCTGACCGGCGGCGACAGCGGCGGCGGCTCGCCGGCCGGCCGATCGCTCGCCAGGCGGCGCCGCCGCTCGTTCCTCGGCAACGCGCCGATGGCCGGAGCGCGTGCCGCACCGCGACGCGCCGACGGCGCCGCTCGCGGCCGCGGCGCCCGCAGCGGCGCCGACGTCGTTCTCCGCGAACGGCGCGACGATCACCGCCGACGTCGCGAGCAACGCGCTCGTCATCATGGCGCCCGAGCCCGTCTACAACAACCTTCGCGCGATCATCGAGAAGCTCGACGTGCGCCGCGCGCAGGTGTTCGTCGAGGCGCTGATCGTCGAGGTCTCGGCGGACAAGGCGGCGGAGTTCGGCATCCAGTGGCAGGCGCTGTCCGGCTACAACTCGACGCAGACGCGCGTGATCGGCGGCACCAACTTCACGCCGCGCGGCAGCGGCAACAACATCATCGACGTCGCCGTCAATCCCGGCACCGTCGGCCAGGGGCTCGCGCTCGGCGTGATGAAGGGCACGGTGACCATTCCCGGGCCTCGGCACGATCACCAATCTCGCCTTCCTCGCCCGCGCGCTCGAGACGCAGATCGGCGCGCAACATCCTGTCGACGCCGACGCTGCTCACGCTCGACAACGAGGAGGCGCGGATCATCGTCGGCCAGAACATCCCGCTCGTCACCGGCAGCTACGCGACGACGGGCAGCACGACGACGGTGACGCCGTTCCAGACGTTCGAGCGCAAGGACGTCGGCATCGTGCTGCGGGTCAAGCCGCAGATCACCGAGGGCGGGACGATCCGCCTCGCGCTCTACCAGGAGGTGTCGCGGATCGACAGCACGTGTCCACGTCGACCGGCACGATCCTGTCGAAGCGCGCGCTCGAGTCGACGGTGATCGTCGACGACACGCAGATCATCGTGCTGGGCGGGCTGATCCAGGACCAGCTGACCGACGGCAGCGACAAGGTTCCGCTGTTCGGCGACATCCCGATCGCGGGCGCGCTGTTTCGCTACGACGCGCGCCAGCGGGACGAAGACGAACCTGATGATCTTCATCAAGCCGACGGTGTCTGCGCACGAGCGCCGACGGGCGCGAGATCACCTCGGAGCGCTACGAGTACCTGCGGGGCGAGCAGGAGCGGCAGACGCCGCCCACCGCGGCTCTTCTGGAGCGACCCGACGCAACCGCATGCTGCCGCGCGCAGGGCGCGATGCCCGGCACGCCCGGGCGCCGATGTCACGCCGCCGCTGCTGGGCGACAAGCTCGAGCCGCCGCCGCCCGCAGCCCGCGCCGCGCCGCCGCGCGGAGCCCTGAAGCCGCTAGCGCGAATGGCCGCCGCTTCGCCACCGGCATCGCCGTCCGCCGCCGGCTTCGCGCACCGGATCCCGTATGCGTTCGCGCGCACGCACGGCGTGCTGGCGCAGGGCGAGGAGGGCGGTCAGATCGTCGTGCTGACGCGCCCCGACGCGACCGTCGAAGGCATCGCGGAGCTGAAGCGCGTGCTGCAGCGGCCGCTCGCTAACGCGCGCCGTCGACGCCGAGCGCTTCGCCGCGGAGCTCGCGCGCGCCTACAACGCCGCGGGAACCGAGCGTCGCGCAGATTCGCGACGATTTCGTCGCGCGACGGCGATCTCGCGCGGCTGATGCAGGACCTCCCGCCGGCCGACGACCTGCTCGACAGCGGCGCGCAGGCGCCGGTGATCCGGATGATCAACGCGCTGCTGCTGCAGGCGCTGCGCGAGCGCGCGTCCGACGTGCACTTCGAGCCGTACGAATCGCGCTCGGTCGTGCGCTTTCGCGTCGACGGCGTGCTGCGCGACGTGCTCGAGCCGCCGCGCGCGCTGCACGGCGGCGCTCGTCTCGCGCGTCAAGATCATGGCGAGCCTCGACATCGCCGAAAAGCGGCTGCCGCAGGACGGACGCCTCGCGCTCAAGCTCGGCGACAAGCAGGTCGACGTCCGCGTGTCGACGCTGCCGACGGGACCGGGCGAGCGCGTCGTGCTGCGCCTGCTCGACAAGGATTCGGCGCAGCTCGACCTGACCGCGCTCGGCATGAGCGCCGCGACGCTCGCCGCGGTGGACCGCCTGATCCGCGAGCCGCACGGCATCGTGCTCGTCACCGGCCCGACGGGCTCCGGCAAGACGACGACGCTGTACGCGGCGCTGTCGCGGCTTCCGCGCGGCACGCTCAACATGATGACGGTCGAGGATCCCGATCGAGTACGCGCTCGACGGCGTCGGCCAGACGCAGGTCAATCCGAAGATCGAGCTCGACTTCGCGCGCGCGCTCCGCGCGATCCTGCGCCAGGATCCCGACATCATCATGATCGGCGAGATCCGCGACCTCGAGACGGCGCAGATCGCCGTGCAGGCGTCGCTCACCGGACATCTCGTGCTCGCGACGCTGCACACCAACGACGCGGCGAGCGCGATGACGCGCCTCGCCGACATGGGCGTCGAGCCGTACCTGCTCGCGTCGAGCCTCCTCGGCGTGCTCGCGCAGCGCCTGGTGCGCACGCTTTGCCCCGCGTGCCGCGCGCGAGTCGCGCCGACGCGCCGGCGAAGCGGCGCTGCTCGCCGAGATCGGGCTGCCGCCCGACCTGCCGCTCTTCGCGCCGGCCGGCTGCGCGGAGTGCGGCGAACCGGCTATCGCGGCCGCAGCGGCATCTACGAGCTCATCGTCGTCGACGACGCGCTGCGCCGAAGCTGATCCACGATCGCGCGCCCGAGCACGCGCTGCGCGCCGCCGCGATCGCCGCGGGCATGGTCCGCTGCGGCGCGACGGCGCGCGCTGGCTCGCCGACGGCACGACTTCGCTCGCCGAGCTCGTCCGCGTATCGCGCGAAACCTGAGATGGACGGCCCCGCGCTCGCTTGGTGCCCTTCGTGCGGCCGGGCGGGCACTGACGCGTGCCTGCGTTTCGCTTCGAAGCCGTCGACCCGAGCGGCAAGCCGCGGCGCGGGCTGGTCGACGCGGAGAGCTCGCGCTCGGTGCGCGACCGGCTGCGTGCCGAGGGCCTCTTCCCGACGGTCATCGAAGCGGCGAAGGCGCCGGACGCGGACGCGAGCGCTCCGGGCGCGCGTCGTCGTCGAGCGTCTGCGCCTTCCGGCCGCGCAGGTCGCGTTGTCGACGCGCCAGCTCGCAACGCTCGTGCGATCCGGGCATGCCGCTCGACCAGGCACTGTCGGCCGTCGCCGAGCAGGCCGACGATGCGCGCGCCGCGCGCGTCTTCACGGCAGGTGCGCGCGCAGGTCGCCGCGGGCGCGACGCTCGCCGGCGCGCTCGCGCGATGGCCGCGCACGTTCTCGGATCTCTACCGCGGTCTCGTCGCCGTCGCCGCCGAGACGGGCAGCTGCCCGAGGTCCTCGCTCGCCTTGCCGACTATCTCGAAGCGCGGCAGGCGCAGAGGCAGCAGTTCACGCTGGCGCTCGTCTACCCGGCGCTCGTGACGGTCATCGCGCTCGCGGTGATCGTCGTGCTGCTCGTCTACGTCGTGCCGCAGATCGTCTCGGTGTACCAGCAGAGCCGGCAGACGCTGCCGTGGCTCACGCAGGCGCTGATCGCGACTCAGCGGCTTCGTGCGCGGAACCGCGTGGATGTGGCTCGCCGGGCTCGTCGCCGCGGCGATCGCGTTCGCGTTCGCGAACCGGCGCGAGGCGTTTCGCGCCCGCTGGCACGCCGGCGCTGCTGCGCGTCCCGGTGCTCGGCCGGCTCGTCGTCGCCGTCGAGACCGCGCGCTTCGCGAGCACGCTCGCGATCCTCACGGGCAGCGGCGCGCCGCTGCTGCGCTCGCTCGACGCCGCGCGCGACGTCGTCTGGGCGCTGCCGATCACGGCAGCGCGGCCGCGCGGGCGGCGCTGCTCGTCCGCGAGGGCGTCTCGCTCGCGCGCGCGCTCAAGGAGCAGCGCGTGTTCCCGCCGGTGCTGATCCACCTCACCGCGAACGGCGAGGCGAGCGGCCAGCTCGCGCCGATGCTCGAGCGGGCCGCCGGGGAACTCGAACGCGAGGCCGAGCGTCGAATCAGCTGGTTCGCCGCGCTTGCTGCAGCCCGCGCTCATCGTGATGATGGGCGCGATCGTGCTGGTGCTGGTGCTCGCGGTGATGCTGCCGATCGTCTCGATGAACCAGCTGGTCCGCTGATTCGCGACGGCGGCGACGATGCGAACGGATCGAGGGGAGCAGTCAATGGACACGCAATCGGGTCTCGAAATCGCCCGCCACGCTCGCCTGTCGCGCCGTCGCGTCATCGCCGCGCTCTGCGCGCTCGTTGCCGCGCCGCGAGCCGCCGCGCTCACCGAGAGCTCGCCGCTGCCGACGCGGTTCGATCCCGCGCGCGACCCCGCGCGCGACCTCGACACCGCGCTGCAGATGGCGCGCAGGACGGGGCGCCGCGTGCTGGCCGAAGTCGGCGGCGAATGGTGCACGTGGTGCCACATCATGGACCACTTCTTCGCGGCGAACCCCGACCTCGCGAAGATCCGCGACGCGAACTTCATCGTGCTCAGGATCAACTTCTCGAAAGAGAACGAGAACAAGGCGTTCCTCGCGCGCTGGCCGAAGGTCGCCGGCTATCCGCATCTCTTCGTCCTCGACGCCAACGGCCGCCTGCTGCACTCGCAGGACACGAGCGTGCTCGAAGCCGCGAAGGACTACGACCCGGCCGCCTTCCGCGCTTTTCTGCTCGAGTGGTCGCCGCGGTAAGGCCGACGCCGCCGCGGGTCGAACAGCGCAACTCAGCTGGACGAGCGCGCGCCGTGCCGCGCGAGCGCCCACGCGACGTGCTCGCGCACGAGCGCCGACGGATCGTCGGCGCGCGCCTCGAGCGCGGCGACGACGGCCGGCGACGTCGGCGCGTTGCCGAGGCCGACCGCGAGATTGCGCGACCACCGCTCGTAGCCGATCCGCCGGATCGCGCTGCCTTTCATCCGTTCGCCGAATTCGGCTTCGGTCCACGCGAAGAGCGCGACGAGGTCGGCGTCGTCGAGCCCGTTGCGCACGGCGAACGCCGGCTCCGCGGCGTCCTGCGCGAACCGGTTCCACGGGCAGCAGAGCTGGCAGTCGTCGCAGCCGTAGACGCGATTGCCGATCAGCGGCCGCAGCGCCTCGGGAATGCTGCCGTGGAGCTCGATCGTCAGATACGAGATGCACCGCCGCGCGTCGAGCTCGATAGGGCGCGACGATCGCGCCGGTCGGGCAGACGTCGATGCACGCGCTGCAGCTGCCGCAGTGCGCGGTCTGCGGCGGCGTCACCGGCAGCGGCAGGTCGGTGTAGATCTCGCCGAGGAAGAACCACGAGCCCGCTTCGCGCGTCAGCAGCAGCGTGTGCTTGCCCTGCCAGCCGAGCCCGGATCGCGCCGCGAGCGCCACTTCGAGCACCGGCGCGCTGTCGGTGAACACGCGATAGCCGAAATCGCCGACCGCTTCGCGGATGCGCAACGCGAGGCGCTTGAGCTTGCGCGCGAAGCACCTTGTGGTAGTCGCGGCCGAGCGCGTAGCGCGCGATGAACGCCTTCGTCGGATCGGCGAGGACGGCTGCGCTCGGCGCGCGCCGCGGCGGGCGGTAGTTCATGCGCGCGGTGATGACGCGCAGCGTGCCGGGCACGAGCTTCGCCGGGCGCGCGCGGGTCGCGCCGTGCCGTGCCATATAATCCATCGCGCCGTGCCGCCCCTGCGCGAGCCATTCGAGCAGCCGCTGCTCCTCGCTGTCGAGATCGGTGCCCGCGATGCCGATTTCCTGGAAGCCCGAGCTCTTCGCCCCAGCGGCGGATGTCGGCGGCGAGCGCGTGCCAATCGCGATCGGTTTCGGGCGGAGCAGCCGCGCGGGACGCCGTCATCCGTCGCACATTACACCGAGCCTGCTCGAATCACTGGACAGGCTCCCGCGTGCAGAGCACGCTCGCAGCGCACGCTGATGTCCACCGCCACGCTCATCCTGCCCGACGCCGATCGCCACCGAAGCGGCCGGTGCGCGCCTTGCGCCGGCGCTTCGCGGCGGCATGGTCATCGCGATTTCCGGCGACCTCGGCGCCGGCAAGACGACGCTCGTGCGCGGCTGCCTGCGCGCGCTCGGCTGGGACGGCGCCGGTGAAGAGCCCGAGCTATACGCTGGTTGAACAATATCCGCTGTCGAGCTTATACTTTTATCACTTTGATTTTTATCGGTTCGCCGATCCAAGCGAATGGGAAACGGCGGGGCTTGCCGATTGCTTCCGCGACGATGCGGTCTGCGTCGTCGAGTGGCCCGAGCGGGTCGCCGGTCTGCTGCCGCCGCCGGACCTCGCGGCTTGACGCTTGTCGCATCCTGCCGACCCCGGCGTCGACGGGCGCGAGCTCGCGCTCGCCGCGCAGACGGAGGACGGTGAGCGATGCGTGACCGCGATGACGTCCGTCCGGTGAGGGGCGCGCGGAGAGCCTCGGTCTCGCTCGAGCGCCGGCGCGTGTGCCGGTGGCTGCTCGTGCCCGCCGCGCAGCTCGTCGTTCCCTGCGACCGCGTGGGGCGCGGCAGCGAAGATCGCGTCCGCGCGGCATGTGGCCGGCGCAGGAATACACGCGCGTGATCTTCGAGGCGCCGGTGCCGATCGCGCACGAGGTGATCACGCTCAGGGACCCGAATCGCGTCGTGCTCGAGCTCGACGGCCGCCGAGCTCACTCCGGAGCTCGCGCAGCTGCCGATGCGCGTGCAGCCCTCCGATCCCTACATCGCCGCGATCCGCTTCGGGACGCGGCCGCCCGACACGCTGCGCATCGTGTTCGACCTCAAGACCGAGACGCGCCCGCAGCTCTTCGCGCTGAAGCCCGTCGCCGAATTCGGGTATCGCGTCGTCCTCGATCTCTATCCGCTGATGCCGCTCGATCCGCTGATGGCGTTGCTCGAGGAGCGGCGCGAGCCGCCGGATCGGAGCCGAACCGCCTCGCCTCCGTGCGCCGTCGGAGCGCGCGCCCGCGGCCAAGCCCGCGCCGAGATCGGCGGCGAGTCGCCGGCGAGATCACGGTCGCGATCGATCCGGGCCACGGCGGCGAGGATCCGGGCGCGATCGGCCGCCGCGGCACGTACGAGAAGAACGTGACGCTCGCGATCGGCAGGAAGCTGAAGCGCCTGATCGATGCCGAGCCCGGCATGCGCGCGATGCTGACGCGCGACGACGACTACTACGTGCCGCTCGCCGCGCGCGTGCAGAAGGCGCGCCGCGTCGAGGCCGATCTCTTCGTCTCGATCCACGCCGATGCGTTCCGCGAGGCGCGCGCGCGCGGCTCGTCGGTGTTCGCGCTGTCCGAGAGCGGCGCGACGAGCACCGCGGCGAAATGGCTCGCGCAGAGGGAGAATGCCGCCGACCTGATCGGCGGCGTCAATCTCGACAGCAGGGACCCGATGCTCGCGCGCACGCTGCTCGACCTCTCGCAGACCGCGCAGATCAGCGACAGCCTCAAGGTCGGCCGGCACATGCTCGACAGCATCGGCGACGATCAACGCGCTGCACAAGGCGGCGGTCGAGCAGGCGGGCTTCGCGGTGCTCAAGGCGCCGGACATCCCGTCGATCCTGGTCGAGACGGCGTTCATCTCGAATCCCGACGAGGAGCTGAAGCTGCGCAGCGAGCGCCACCAGGCGAAGTTCGCCGAATCGATGGGCGACGGCATCCGCCGCTACTTCGCGGCGAATCCGCCGCTCGCGCGCCGGGCGACGGGCACGGGCTGACGCGCACCGCGCGGTTCCGGCGCCGCCGCCCGCTTCGGTAGAATCGCGCGGTGCTGCGCTTTTTCGTCACTTTCGTCGCGCTGCTGGCCGTGCTGTTCGGCGCCGAGCTCACGCCGTGGGCGCAGCAGTATTTCGTCGTTCCGTGGACCGACGCGCTCGCCGCGATCAGCGCGTGGCTCGTCACGGTCTTCGATCCCGGCGTCGCGGCGACCGGCAACGTGCTCCGCAGCACGGTCAACGGCTTCGCCGTTGTCGATCGAGGCGGGCTGCAACGGCGTCGAGGCGACGATCGTGCTCGTCGCGGCGATGCTCGCGTTTCCGGCGCCGTGGCGAAGGAAGCTCATCGGGCCTCGCCGCCGGCATCGTCGCCGTGCAGGGCGCTCAACGTCGTTCGCGTGATCAGCCTCTTCTACCTCGGGCAGTGGAACATGCGGGTGTTCGAGTGGGCGCATCTCTACGTCTGGCAGGCGCTCATCATGCTCGACGTCCTGGTCGTGTGGCTCGTCTGGGTGCGCCTGCTGCCGCGCGACCGACGGCTCGAGCGGCCGGCCGGGCGGACCGCCGGGCGGATCGACGGCGCCGGCGTCGGCCTGAGCCGCTGACGCGAGCCGGCCGTCGTGCGCGATGCCGCTCGGCGGATTCGTCGTCAGGGTCTTCGCCTGGCTGCCCGTGGCGTTCGTCGTCTGGTATTTCGCGGCGCCGGTCCTGCTGTGGCCGGCCGCGCTCGTCGTCAAGCTCGTCGCGCACGTCGGGCTTCGCCGACCTCGTCCGCGGCATCGAGCAGTCCGGCGCGACGCTCGCGTTCGCGACGACGCTGAGGCCCGGCGCCGCCGCGGCGCAGTCGGCGCGCATCACCGTCGACGTCGACATGCTGCTCTACTCGTTCGGCCTGCCGCTCTACGCGGCGCTGGTGCTCGCCGCGCGCGAGCCGCGCTGGCCGCGGCTGCTCGCCTGGCTACGCGGCGCTGATGCCGTTCGTCGCGTGGGGCGTGCTCGCCGACTTCCTGAAGAACGTCGCGATCACGGTGGGGCCGCAGATCGCGTCGCAGACGGGCTTCGTCGCGTGGCAGCGCGAGGCGATCGCGTTCGCCTATCAGTTCGGCGCGCTGATCCTGCCGACCGTCGTGCCGGCCGTCGCGTGGGTGCTGACGCACGCGCGTTCCTCGAACGGATGAAGCGCGCCCGCGCATGACGCGCCGGCGGGTGTCGAGGGTGGCGTCTTCCTCGCCCGCTCAGCGGGCTTCGGGTGCGCATCTTCCGCGCGCGCTCGCGCTCGCGCAGCACGCGCCGCTGCACCTTGCCCGTGGTCGTCATCGGCAGCGCGTCGATGAACTCGATCTCCTTCGGGTATTCGTACGGCGCGAGCGAGCGGCGGACGTGCTGCTGGATGTCGTCCTCGAGCGCCGGCGACGGCGACGTGACCCGCGGCCAGCACGATGAACGCCTTGACGACGTTGCCGCGCGTCTCGTCGGGCGACGGGACCACCGCGGCGTTCGCCACCGCCGGATGCCGCGACGAGACAGTTCTCGATCTCGGACGGACCGATCCGGTAGCCGGCGGCCTTGAACATGTCGTCGGCGCGCCCCTGATACCAGAGGTAGCCGTCGGCGTCGCGCTTCGCGAGATCGCCGGTGCGGCACCAGTCGCCGGCGAACTTCCGCGCCGTGCCTTCCGGATTCTTGAAGTATTCGAGGAAGAAGATCGGGTCGCGGTTGCCGTCCGGCGCGATGCGGTTGACCGCGACCTCGCCGATCTCGCCGTCGCGCGACGCGTGCGGCCGTCGTCGTCGATCGACCTCGATCCGGTGTCCCGGATAGGGGCGGCCCATCGATCCGGGCTTCGCCGGCCACAGCTCCTGCGAGTTGCCGACGATGTAGTTCATCTCGGTCTGGCCGAACATCTCGTTGATCGTGACGCCGAGCGCCTCGCGCGCCCACTCGAACACCGTCGTGCCGACCGCTTCTCCCGCGCTCATGATCGTGCGCAGGCGAAGCGTCGAACCGCTCCCGCGGCCGCGGGAAGGCCTTCATCATCATCTTGAGCGCCGTCGGGAACAGGAACGAGTTGCGCACGCCGTATTTCGCCATCAGCGCGAGCGCGCGCTCCGGGATCGAACCGGCCGCGATAGCCGACGATCGGCTGGCCGAAATAGAGCGCGGGCAGCAGCGCGTCCATCAGGCCGCCGGTCCACGCCCAGTCGGCGGGCGACCAGAAGAGATCGCCTTCGCGCGGATAGCCGTCGTGCGAGTGGACGAATCCCGGCAGGTTGCCGAGCAGGCACTGCTGCGGCATCAGCGCGCCCTTCGGCGGGCCGGTCGTGCCGCTCGTGTAGATGAGGATCGCCGGATCGGTCGGCGCCGTGTCGCGCGCATGTCGAACGCGTCGCGCGCCGCGATCGATGCAGCGTGTCGAACGGCGTGATCCAGGCCTCGCGCGCGCCGGCGACGCCGATCGACCGCGCGCGACGCCGGGGCAGCGCTCGCGGATCGGCGCGAAGCTTCGGCAGCGACTGCGGATCGACGAACGCGACCTTGGCCTCGGAATCGATGAGCCGGTACTCGAGCGCCTCGGGGCCGAACAGGAACGACAGCGGCACCGCGATCGCGCCGAGCTGGTACGACGGCGATGTGCGCGACGACCGTTTCCGGCCGCTGCGGCAGGATCAGCGCGACCTTGTCGCCCGCGCCGACGCCGAGGGCGGCGAGCGCATTCGACAGCCGATTCGCCTGCTGCTGCAGGTCCCAGAACGTGTACGCGCTGCGCGCGCCCGACTCGTCTTCCCAGTACAGCGCGAACCGCGCGCGGTCGTCGGCCCAGCGGGCGCAGCACGCGTGCGCGATGTTGAATCGCGCCGGCACGTCCCAGCGGTGCGCCGCGCAGATCTCGCCGTAGCGGTCGACGGCCACGGCGCGCTGCCCGCCGGTCAGCGCCGGTGTCGCCGCGGCGCCGTCGGGCTCGAGCGGCTCGATCACCGTCCAGACCCAGTCCGTCGTGCTGCTCGAGCAGCGCGGCCGTACCGGATCGTGCGCAGCGCGATCCGACGTCTGCAGCGTGTAGCGCCTGGACGGCTGATACTCGACCGGCGGGACGATCAGCGACTGCACGGCAGGCTCGCCGGCGCGCCGGCTGAACGAGAGGAAGAGGCCGCGGAACCTGCGCCCGGACAGCGGATCGTGCTCGCCGTCGACCGAGTAGTCGGTGTCGCGCGGCTTGCGCTGCTCGATCAGCTCGGCCGCCGCCAGCGTGTTCGCGATCAGCTGCAACCCGATCTCGGCGTTGTCGGCCGAAAGGCGGCGCATCCGGCGGACGATGCCCATCACCCAGCTGTTCTCGCCGCGCCGATGCATCGCGACGAGCATGCTGAGCGTGACCTCGGTCGCGATGCTCATCGGCGCGAGCAGGCGGAATCCGGACACGCTCATGTCCTTCATCTCCCACGGCCCGCCGGGCGCGGCGAACGTGGCAAGACGGCGGCGCAGGATGTCGTCGCGAGGGTCGGGCTCGACCCGCGAGCGCCCGAACATGGCGAGATCCATCGTGTTGGCGAAGTTGCGGCCGTGCTGTTGAATTCCGCGGCGCGCAGCGTCTTTTCGTCCGCGAGAAAGCCCGAGATGTTGGCGAACCCGACGATCGCGTCGACGGCGCCGCTCGCCGGAATCCGCTCGCCGCGCCGCGCGAGCGGCTTGAACTCCGGATCGAGCCTCGCGCAGAGCGTCACGAGGAGGTCGAGCTGCTCGCGCTGCGCGACCGCCTTCTCGTTGCGCGGCTCGCTCTTCACCGCCTGCTCGAGCTCGGTGCGGTTCTGCAGCAGCAGCGCATGCAGCGGCCGCGCGTCGACGAAGAGCACGCGTCCCTCGAGCGGCGCCCACCGAGCGGCGCTTCAAGCCGGCGCTGCTCGCGAGGTCGACGTAGAACGTCGCAGCCGCGGTCGGCTCGAGCGTGAGGCGCAGCGGCCGGCACCACTCCTCGAGCTGCGCTGGCGACCCATTCGATCTGGCGCGGCGTCATGTTGCCCGGGTCGGCCTGCTGGAGGAACAACGCGATCAGGTATTCGCGCTCGATCGTCGTGGGCCCGGCGCCGGGCGCGAGCAGCAGCGGCTGGCGCTCGAACTGCAGCGAGCACGCCCGCGTGAACACCGCGTGGAGCTCGGCCCATTTCGCCGGGATCCACGGCTCGCAGCGATAGAGCCGGATCTTCGCGTCGCGTCCGAGGTGGACGATCTGGCGCGCGATCAGCTCCGGCAGCAGCGTCTGCCACCGGCTGTGGTGCCCGTGGTCGACGATCTCGCGCGCGAATGCCGCATAGCACGCGAGGAATCCCTGCGTGAGGTCGAACAGCGCGTGCCAGAGCTGGCTCTCGATCTTCGACGAGCGATTCGCGATCTCGGCGTATTGCGTCATCAGTGTGCGCGCAAGCGCGGTGGTTTGCGCGTCGACGCGAAACACGGCTGCGAGCACGGACGGCGTGCGCCGCGCGGTGCGCTCGGCGGCCGCGCCGAGCGCGGTCACGACCTCGCGCTGCACGACCAGCGGGTCGTTGAACGGAAGCGTGGCGAGCCAGCGCTGGGCGGATCGGGCGTCGCGTAGAGGGGCCTGCGATCGTGCGGAATTTGAACATCGGGGCGGAGCGTGTTGCGTCGCGTCAAGGTCGCGGCTGAGGAACCGTCCGGGCTCCCACGAATGCCCCCTGTCCCGGCCTGGGGCCGAACCGATCCGCGTCGGGCCTTCGGCTCGCATCGCACGCCACGGGCGCCGATTTGCGGATGTTTCGGCCGAATCCGAGCAAATGATCGCCCAAAGAGAAGGTCGGGCAATAGCAAGGGAAAAGGTTGGCACGCATCGTGCATGGTACTGCCCGTGATCCACAGCTTGCGTTCCGCCGGTGTGCTCGGCCACGGTCGTTGCGTCAATTCGTCGAGAAAACACTGGATTGGGTCCTCAAATCAACTGTGTAGGACAGGCTGCGTCGCGAGAGTGACGCAAAACGCTAGGGAACGACGACGATGGGCATTCTGATCAAAGCGCCGGCTCGCCGGCGCGAGCCGCCGGTGGAACTGGCCGAGGTATCGGTGCCCGGTGGCCGACACGCGCGGTGCTCTGCACATCCGGGAAGTGGTCCGGATCACCGGGCTCCGCCGCGAGCAACTCTACATGTGGCAGCGACGCTACGGCTTTCCCGCGCCGCTGCGCGATGGCTTCGGCGATCGCGTCTATCCGCCCGACCAGGTCGCGCGGCTCAAGCTCATCAAGCAGCTGCTCTCGGAGGGCTGGCGCGCAGGCGCCGTCGTGCCGCTGACCGAATCGGTGCTGCAGTCGATGCTCGGCCTCACCGTCGAGGACCCGGCGCCGCTGCCGACCGAGATCGAGACCGGCGTCAAGCTGCTCGCGCAGCATCGGATCGGCGAGCTGCAGAATCATCTGTCGAAGTTGCTCGTCGGGCCAGGGGATGCGCAAGTTTCTCGAAGCCACGCTGATTCCGCTGAACGAAGCCGTGCACGAACGGGTCGTGCGCGGCGAGATGGAGAACTTCCAGGAGCTTCGTTTCGGCGATCTCGCGCAGCGCCTGCTTCGCGACGTGACCCGCCTCGTTCGCCCGACGCGCGACGCGCAGCAGGTGCTGCTCGCGACGCCGCCCAACGATCCGAACCAGCTCGGTCTCGCCATTCTCGAGCTGCTGCTGTTCACCGAAGGCGTGAATTGCCTGACGCTGGGCGCCGGCGTGCCGGCGCAGGAAATCGCCGGCGCGGCCGCCGCCTACAAGGCGAGCCTCGTCGTGCTGCTGTTCGATCGCGGCATCTCGGGCAAGATCGCCGGACAGGAAATCCGCTCGCTGCGCGGCGCAACTGCCGCGCGGAATTCCGCTGGTGGTCAGCGGGCGCGCGGTGAACCTGCTGGCGAAACCGATCGCCGACGTGCAAACGGCCGCCGATTTCAGCTCGATCATGGCGATGATGCGCGACCTCGGCCTCACGTCGCAAACGCCGCCGCAATTGCCGTCGCTGCAGGCATTGCAGAGCTCGATCGCAATGCTCAACCTGTTGCCGGAGAGTCCCGCGCGGGCGTAGTCTTCGCGTGTGAATGCCGCAGCCGGCTCGACCCTGCCTCGCCCCTCGCGGAGCCGCGTCACGCGCGTCCTCTGGCACACGCTGGGCGTGGTCGCCGCCGCGCTGCTCGCCTACGCGGTCTGGCGCGGCTACCAGAGTCCCGACCTCATCCTCGATCTGTCCGCGTTGCGCCTCTGCTGAGCAAGGCGCGCGCGTGCGCGCTCGGTCGATCTCGGCGTCACGTGTCCGCCGCGAAGGTCGCGCATCCACGCCGCCGTCGCGCTCGCTTCGGCATAGCCTTCCGCGGCGAGGCCGTCGATAACCCGCTCCCGGTCGTCGCGCGAGCGGTTCTGCGAGAGCTTGAGCTTGACGTCGATCCGCGTCACCTGGATCCGAAAGCCGACGATCGCGCCGCACCATCGCGTCGAGGCGCTCCGCGGTGAGACCCAGTTTCCAGGGCGCAGCGCGTCGGACTTCGAAGCGCTGGATCAGCAGGTCGAGGACGGCGCGCGTTTCCGCGGGATCGCGCGCGAGCTCGATCGTGCCGTGCGCGTGCGCGACGGCGTAGTTCCACGTCGGCACGGCGCCGGCGGGATCGGCGTACCACGACGGCGTGACGTACGCGTGCGGGCCGTGAAAGATCGCGAGCGACGCGCCGTGCGCTGCCGCCTCGACGTGCGGGTTCGCCCGCGCGAAATGACCGTGAAGCGTGCCGTGCGGCTCGCAGTCGGCGACGTGGATCAGCGGCAGGTGCGTGACGAACGGCTCGGTCGCCGACGGCGTGACGAGCGTGGCGAACGGGATATTCGTGCAGCAGGCGCGCGACGCTCGCGCGGTCGCGCGGCGCGAAATGCGCGGGAATGTAGACGCTCATGCGCGCTCCTTGCGCCGTCGGGGCGTGGCGTGTCGCGCGAGCGCCCGTTACGGCTTCGCCGCGACCGTGTAGAGCGTCATCGGCAGGCCGGAGTTGCGGTCGAACGTGGCGCCGGCCTCGATGCCCGCGCGCGCGATCGCGGCGGCGGTCCGAAGCTTCGGATACTGCGCGTACATCGCGCCCAGCGCGAACTCGCGGCCGGAGCCCACCGCCCAGTACTGCGAGTACTCGAAGACTTCGCGCATCGAGTACACGCCGAAGATGCCGTGCTCGTTCGCGACGAGCGCCGTCACCTGCGTCGACTCGTACGGGTCGTCCTCCTCCTCCTTCGGGTTGAGGAAGTGCTGCTCCTTGAGGATCGGGTGCAGCTTGCGAAACGTCTCGAAGATCGCCGCCTTGTTCGAGAAGTCGAGATCGCCGTGCTTGGCGAGCAGGCTCTCGAACACGAGCTGGTGCGCGGCGCTGCCGCACAGCCCGATGTAGTTCCCCTTGTAATGGACGATCTTCTCGGAGCTCCGGTCGAACTCCGCCGAGAGGCGCGTGTCGCCGAACGTGGTCAGCGAATCGGCGGCGATGGCGATTTCGTCGTTCTTGCGAACGGCAACGAGAGTGGTCATGGGTTTCTTCTTGTGATGCGCGGCGCGATGGAGAGCCGTGCGGCGCAGGAAACCGCATGATTATACCTTTGCGGCGGTCGCCCCTTCGACGTGCATCGGCGCCGGGAGCATCGCGCTCGGCGGCAGCCGGGCGGGATTCCACGCGCGAATCGCCCAGGACCAGAATTCGGCGACGGACGCCGGCGCTTGCGATCCCTCGGGCAGCGGCTGCTCGAGGAAGCGCCACGCGGCGAGAAGCGCCGGCAACGCGTCGTCGCGGAAGCGGCGCAGCGCGCGTCTGCTTCGAGAGCTTCTCGCCCGTGCGCGTTGATCGCGACCGGCACGTGCAGATACGAGGGCTCCGGATAGCCGAGCAGCCGCTGGAGCAGGATCTGTCGCGGCGTCGAGGCGAGGAGATCGGCGCCGCGGACCACGTGCGTCACGCGCTGCAGCGCGTCGTCGACGACGACCGCAAGCTGATACGCGTAGAGCCCATCGGCGCGCCGGACGACGAAATCGCCGACATCGCGCGCGAGGTCCTGCGTTTGCGCGCCCTGCAGGCGGTCGCGGAACGTCGATTCGCGCGTCGCCGACGCGCACGCCGCCACGCGCGCTGCGCTCGCGCGGCGCGATCCGCGGGAATGCCGTCGCGACAGGTGCCGGGATAGACGCGCTCGCCGCCTGCGGACGAGCGGCGCGGCTTCGAGCTCGCGGCGCGTGCACGCGCACTCGTACGCGTGGCCCGCGGCGCGCAGCCGCTCGAGCGCGGCGGCGTAGAGCGCGGTCGCGCTCCGATTGCCGCACGACGTCGCCGTCCCAGGCGAAGCCGTAGCGCTCGAGCGTCGCGAGGATCGCCGATTCGGCGCCGGACGCGCGCGCGGCACATCGACGTCCTCGATGCGCACGAGCCACTCGCCGCCGGCGGCGCGCGCGTCGCAATAGCTCGCGAGCGCCGCGACGAGCGAGCCGAAGTGCAGCGGCCCGGTGGGTGACGGTGCGTAGCGGCCGCGGTAGCGCGGCGTTGCCGAGTCCGGCGCCGGCGCTCACCGCACCGCGATGGCGGAGGGCGGCAGCGCGCCGACCTTCGGTGCGCTGGCCGGCGTGTACAGCCAGTTGCGGTTCATCGCCTCGAAGCACGGCAGTCGGATACTCGGGCGGCCCGAGGCTGCCGTTGTAGCGTCCGAGCGCGCGATAGAGATCGCCGTTCTCGGTGTCGAGGTAGTAGCGCAGGATCACGCAGCCGTAGCGCAGGTTCGTGCGCAGGTGGAAGAGATTGTGCTCGGGCGTCGCCGATCGAGCTTGGTCCAGAACGGCATCACCTGCATGTAGCCGCGGGCGTCGGCGGACGAGATCGCGTACTTGCGGAAGTTGCTCTCGTACTGGATCACGCCGAGCACGAGTTGCGGATCGAGCCCCGCGCGCGTCGCCTCGTAGTGGACGGTGGCGATGAACTCGTCGCGCGTGCGGCGCATCGGGAAATCTCGGCGCGAGCCGCCGCGACATCTCGTCGATCCACGGCCGCACGTCCGGCCTGTTCGCGTAGTCGGTCGGGCACGGGGTTGTCGGCGATCGCGCGCTGCAGGCCGGCGACGACCGACTGCGCGAGCTTCTCCTCGACCTGCGCGCCGGCGAGCGCCGGCAGCGGCGCCAGCGCGACGAGCGCGGCTGCGGCGATCGCGGCGCCGTACCCGGTGGATGCCGGTGCTCCTCATTGCTCGGACAGCTTCCCTCTGATGAACGCCGCAATCTCGCCCACGGCCACCGGTGTGGCCGCGGCGTCGCGCCGCGCCTGGTACTCGACTTTGCCTTCCTTCAGGCCCCGGTCGCCGATCGTGATCCGGTGCGGGATCCCGATCAGCTCGATATCAGCAAACATCACGCCAGGACGCTCGCCGCGGTCGTCGAGCAGCACTTCGACCCCGGCCGCCTCGAGCTCGTCGTGCAGCGGGTCGGCGGCGCCCTGACGGCCTCGCTGCGGTCGTAGCCGACGGCGGCGATCGCGACGCTGAACGGCGCCAGCGGCTCGGGCCAGATGATGCCTTTGGCGTCGTGGTTCTGCTCGATCGCGGCGGCGACCACGCGGGTGATGCCGATCCCGTAGCAGCCCATCTCCACGACCTGCGATTGACCGCCGGCGTCGAGAAAGGTTGCACCCATCGCCTTCGAGTAGAGGTCGCCCAGCGCGAAGACGTGGCCGACTTCGATGCCGCGCAGGATCTCGAGCGTGCCCTTGCCGTCGGGCGAGGGGTCGCCGGCCACGACGTTGCGGAGGTCGGCGACCCGGTCGGGCTCGCGGCAATCGCGGCCGAAGTTGACGCCGCGAAGGTGGAAGTCGGGCTCGTTCGCGCCGCAGATGAAATCGGCCATCACCGCCACCGTGCGGTCGACGATGAGCGGAAGGTCCTGCGGAATGCCGACCGGGCCCGAGGTAGCCGGGATTGCAGCCCGTCGCCGCGACGATCTCGGCTTCGCTCGCCCAGCGGAATTTCGCGAGCCCGGCAACCTTGGTGACCTTGACTTCGTTCAGCGCGTGATCGCCGCGGATCAGCAGCATCTGGATCCGCGCCGGCGCGTCGCTCGGCGTCGGTCGGCGAGCATGATGCACTTGACGGTGCGCGAGAGCGGCAGGCCGAGAAGCTCCGCGACCTCCTCGCACGTCGCCTTGCCCGGGCGTCGGCACCTTCTGCATCGGCTCCGCAGGCGCGGGGCGCGACGGGCGCGAGCGGCAGCGCTTCGGCGAGCTCGACGTTCGCCGCGTAGTCGGACGCCGGGCACCACGCGATGGCGTCCTCGCCCGAATCGGCGAGCACCTGGAATTCGTGCGACGCGCTGCCGCCGATCTGGCCGGTGTCGGCGGCGACCGCGCGGAACTCGAGCCCCATCCGCGTGAAGATGCGCGCGTACGCGTCGTACATCGCCTGATACGACTTCGAGCATGCCGGCCTTGTCGACGTCGAACGAGTACGCGTCCTTCATGATGAACTCGCGCGAGCGCATCACGCCGAAGCGCGGCCGCACCTCGTCGCGAAACTTGGTCTGGATGTGGTACAGGTTGAGCGGCAGCTGCTTGTAGCTCGCAGCTCCTTGCGCGCGATGTCGGTGATGACCTCCTCGGAGGTCGGCTGCACGATGAAGTCGCGCTCGTGCCGGTCCTTGAGGCGCAGCAGCTCGGGGCCGTATTTCGCCCAGCGTCCGCTCTCCTGCCACATTTCGGCGGGCTGCACGACGGGCATCAGCAGCTCGATCGCGCCGGCGCGGTTCATCTCCTCGCGCACGATCGCCTCGACCTTGCGCAGCACGCGCAGGCCGAGCGGCATCCACGTGTAGATGCCGGCGGCGAGCCGCTTGATCATGCCGGCGCGCAGCATCAGCCGATGGCTGACGAGCTCCGCCTCGGCCGGCGCCTCCTTCAGCGTCGAGAGCAGGAATCGCGAAACGCGCATGATGCTGTTTTTCCGGGCAAAACGCGCATTTTACCCGAGCGGCGCGGGGGTCGCTGCGGCGCATGCCCTTCAGCCGGCGCGGATGCCGCAAGCCTCCGGCTCACGAGAACCGGGCGCCTCCGGCTTACGGCATCCGCGCCCGGCTCGCCCGCTCGCCGACGCGCCATCGCTAGCGGACGACGATGCACCGGGAGCTTCGTGTGCGTCAGCACCTTCTGCGTCTCGCTGCCGAGCAGCACCGCGGAGAGGCCGCGCCGGCCGTGCGACGCCATGACGATCGCGTCGGACTTGTTCTTCTTCGCCGCGGCGAGGATCGCTTCCCACGGCGTCGACGGCGATCGCGAACGCGGTCTTGCACTCGACGCCGCTCGCCTTGGCCTTCGCGACGGCCTTGCCGAGGATCTTCTCCGCGTCCTGCGCCGCGAGCTTCGCGTATTCCTTGCGCGAGACCGGCTCGTAGACGATGCCGTCCGCATACGCCGGCATCGGATAGTCGGGCGCCGCATAGAACGCGGTGATCGATCGCGCCGACGCCGTGCGCGAGCGCGATCGCGTGCGCGACGGCCTTGTCGGAGAGCTTCGAGCCATCGGTGGCCACCAGCAGATTCTTGTACATTCTCGCTCCTCGAATCGGACGCGATGCAGAAAGGTTACGCGCCGACGATTGTACGCGCCTTGATCGAGATCACGGCGCGGCGCGGCGGCCGAATCTCGAAGCTGGAACGCGGTTGACCCCGCGCGTGCGCATGCCTTAGATTCACCCGGGATGCGTCCGCTTGCGCGCCCGCATCGAACCCCGATGACCGACCCTGCACTCACCGTTCCCGATCCCCGCGCCTTTCCCTCGATCGAATCGGCCCCGCCGGAGCTGCGGACGCTCTACGCGCTCGCCGAGGAGAGTCTCGCAGCGGACTCGCAGCAACGCGCCGATGCGTGCGATCGCGAGCTGCGCGCAGCGCTCGGGAGCGATCTGGCGAGCGACGGCGCGACCAGCTCGCCGCGGTCTTCTCTCATGCGCCGTCGGTCGCGGTGACGCGACACCTGTGGCGCGTGCTCGATTCGGCGTGGAGCGCGCCATCGCGCGATGCGGCGCTCGCCGTCACCGTGTTCGCGCTGCCGCTCGTGGTCGTGTCGGGCGTCGAGCGCGGGGGCGAGGGCCGTTCGCTTCCCGGCGCGCTCGCGCATCCGGAGCGCCTGGCGGCGATCCTGTGCGAGCACGGCGCGCTGAAGGGCAACCGCACGATCGCGCTCGGCGATGCTCTCGTTGCGGCGGAGGCGATCGACATCGCGCGGCTGCCGCAGATTCGCAAGTGGCGGCGAGCTGCCCGACGCGCTCGCGCCGGGCGCGATGCCCGGCGGCCGAGACCTGGTCCCGGCGCCGATCGCCGTTCGCGCAGGCAGCGAGGCGGTCCATCTGCGCTTTCTCGTCGGCACCGCGATCGCGGCACCGGCCGCCGACTTGCTTGCCGAGCTCGACGTCGGCCGCTGGGGCATTCCGTTCGCGCAGCGATCTTGCGCGCGAGCTCGCGCTCGACGGCGTGTCGGTGCTCGTCCTGCCGCGCGCGCCGCAGCGGCCGCTGCCTGCCGTCGCGGCGGGGCGCGCGGCGCAGCGCGAAGTCTCGGCGCAACTCTTCGCGAGCGAACGCGATCCGGAGATTCCGCAGCTCGACAGGCGAACCCTCGGCAGTGATCAGCGCGCATCGCGCGCAAGACGCTCCCGGCGGCGGCGAGCTGCGCCTGTCGCTGTCGTCGCCGTTCGATTCTCGCGCCGCCGAGGGATTTCGCTGCCCGCTCTATCCGCTCGATCGCGTCGGCGACGTCGTGACGATGCTGGTCGAGCTGCTCCGCGATTGCCGGGTCGACGACATTCGCGCCCTCGCCGGCGTTCATGCGGATCGCGTGCCCGGCCTCGGATCGGCGCTGCTGTTCAAGCCCGACACGATCCCCGAGTCCGCGAAGATCATGGTGCACTGATGCGAAAGCTCACGGCGAACGTCGAACCCGAGGAGCGCGAGCGGATCACGCTCGCCGAGGCGGAAGCCATGCTGCCCACGCCCGACGGCAAGCGCTCGACGGCCGTCTTCGAGCACGGCACGCTGCAGGTCAAGCTGTATGCGCCGCGCGGCAGCGATCCTCAGCAACCGCACACCCGCGACGAAGCCTATGTCGTCGCGCGCGGCGCCGGCTGGTTCGTCAACGGCGCCCATCGCCACCCGATCGCGACCCACGACGTGCTGTTCGTCAAGGCCGGCGTCGTTCACCGCTTCGAGGGGTTCAGCGACGACCTCCTCGTCTGGGTGTTCTTCTATGGTCCCGAGGGCGGGGAGACCGATTCGGCCGGCGAGGGCCCGCTCACGAGCCGTACGCAACGACCCGCGCGGACTCGGACGCGTCGCGGCGCTTGACGCGGCCCACGCCGCTGACCTGCTGTGTGACCTTGGGGTTGCCGATGTATTCGACGGCCCCCGCGCCCGAGAGCGCGACCTTCAGCGTCTTCTCGACCTGCACCACCACGCGTCCGGCGCCGCTCACCGACACGCGCGCATCTTCGCTCGCGAGCTCGGCCGCCCGATAGTCGCCCGCACCCGATATCGAAACGCGCTGCTCGGCGACGCGCCCGGCGAGCTCGACCCGCATCGCCCCCGAACCCGTCACCGACAGCTCCTTCGCGTCGAGATCGGCGATTCGCAGCGAAGTCGCGCCGGCCGCGGACACCTTGAGCCGGTCGGCCTTGAGCGCCTCGGCGCGGATCTTGACCGTTCCGGCCGCGCTGATCGCGTCGAGGCTGCGAAAGGTGACGCGCACGCGCGGCGCCCCGCCCCCCGCCGCCGAAAAACGACGACCAGCCACGACCGGGTCCCGGCGTGCGTGATCGTCAGCGTGCCGCCGCTCACCTGCGTGCGAACGCCAGGCTGCTGCTTTTGCGCGGCCTCGATCTGCACGCTTTCGGCGTCGCCCTGAACCAGCGTGACGTCGGCGAAGCCCTCGATCGACGATCCGGTTGAACGACGGCAGCGCCCGTTCCTGGGTGACGACCTCGCCGCCGCCCGCGGAGCGACCACACCAGGTAGAACCAGGCGAGGCTCACGGCGATGGCGATCGCGGCCAGAACGCCCAGGATCGCGAAGACGACTTTCATGCGGCCTCCCGCTGCGGATGCGTCCAACTTAGATGCGGGATCGGCGGGTTTCGGATTCCCCGCCGTCGAATCCGCGCGCCCGGACTCCTATAATCGGGGCGAGCGCCCAGGACCACAGCCCGCCACCCGATGAACCTCGACCGCGTGCCCGCCGGCAGCGACGTCCCGAACGATTGCAACGTGATCATCGAGATCCCGATGCGCGGCGACCCGATCAAGTACGAGGTCGACAAGGAGACCGGCGCCGTCTTCGTCGACCGCTTCATGTCGACGGCGATGCATTATCCGTGCAACTACGGCTACATCCCGCGCACGCTGTCCGACGACGGCGATCCGTGCGACGTCCTCGTGCTCTCGCCGATGCCGCTGATCACGGGGGTCGTCGTCCGCTGCCGGCCGATCGGCATGCTGAAGATGGACGACGAGGCGGGCGGCGACTCCAAGATCCTCGCCGTGCCGATCGACAAGCTGTCGGGGCTCTATCGCGCCGTGCAGTCGCCGCACGACCTTCCGGAGATCACGACGCAGCAGATCGCGCATTTCTTCGAGCACTACAAGGACCTCGAGCCCGGCAAATGGGTGCGAATCTCGACGTGGGTCGGCGCCGACGAGGCGAAAAGCGAGATCCTGGGCGGCGTCGCCCGCTACGACGCGGCGAACCCCAACCCGAGGGTCTAGCGTGCCCTTGCGGGGGCCTGACGGGGCGGCAGCACCGGCTGCCCGTCACGCTTCACGCCAGGCTCACTTGCCGGGAGGCGATGCGGGGGGCGATGCGGGAGGCGTGGCGCCGGTCACCGGAGGGGGAGGCGGCGGCGGGGGAGCAGGGGGAGGCGAGTGCGTGCCGCGCACGGGCGGCGGCGATCCAGGGACGGGCTTGGCCGCGAGCTCGCGCTTTTTCTCGGGAGGCAGGCTCTGGTACTGCTCCCATTTCTCCCGCACCTCCTGCTTCTTCTCGGGCGGCAGCGTCCGCAGCGTCTTGTAGCGCTCGCGGGCCGCGGCGCGCTCGGCAGGCGAGAGCTGCGCCCACGCCGTCATCTGCCGGCGAACCCGGTCCTGTTCGTCGGGCGCCATCTTCGGGTAGCGCTGGGCGATCCCGCGCCACTTGGCCTTGCGCTGGGCATCCCAACTGTCCCATTCCGAAGCGAATGGCGTGAGGAACTGCTTCTCGGGGGGCGGAAGATCGGCCCACGAGGGCGAGCGGGTGCCGATCGGCTGTGCGTACGCGCTCGCGGCCAGGCCCGCGGCGAGCGCCAGGGTCATTAGAAGTCCGCGCGCTATTCGTCGCCCGTTCGCTTCAGCCAATTTTGGAATCCCCTGTCCAAGTACGCATCGATCGGCAGGTCCGAGGACAGGATCGCAGCGTCCGTTTCCTCGAGGTCGTTCAACTGCTGGTACGCCTGCCATTGCTGAAAGCCGAACCCGGCTGCCACGATCAACGCTATCCCGATCCAGAGTCGTCCGCTGGCCCAGAAGCTGCGCCCGCCGCCCAGCGTACCGGATCCGCCGCCGTTGTGCGCGCCCGCCAGGTCGAGCCCCGTCACGCGTTGGGGATCCGCGAGGCGCGCGAGCGCCTCGTGCCGGGCGGCCTGCAGCCGATAGGCGATGCCGGCCTTGAGATTGGCCGTGCCGTGATCGAGGTAAGTGGTTATTTTCTTGGCGAAATCTTGGTCTTCGGTCGTCATAGGGTCACCCCTTTGGCCTTGAGCATCTCGGCCAGCGCGTGAACCGCTCGCGAGCAATGGGTCTTGACGCTCCCTTCGGAACACCCCATCGCGGCGGCGGCTTCCGCCACGTCCAGTTCTTCCCAGTAACGCAACAGAAAGGCTTCTCGTTGACGCGCGGGAAGCCGCCCGAGCGCCTGCTCGATCACCGACATGATCTGCCCTTGCTCGAGAAGTTGCGCGGGATCGGCGTTTGCATTCGAGTCGGACTTCGCCGACCAGAGTTTCGAGCGGATCGTAATCTTCGTCCTTTTCGTCGCCTTTTCCCAGCGCGGAGAGAAGCGTGGTCCAGGTCGACCGGACCTTCTGCCGGCGGAAGTGATCGTGGATCGAATTCTGCAATATCCGCTGAAACAGCATCGGAAGCTCCGCCGGCGGGCTTCGCCGCATATTTCTCGGTGAGCTTGAGCATCGCGTCCTGCACGACGTCGAGCGCCCCGTGCTCGTCGCGCAGCGCGAACATCGCCTGCTTGAACGCGCGACGCTCGACTTCAGCGAGGAACGCGGAGATTTCTTGATGAGTCGCCAGGGCAGCACCGCTTCCGAAAGGAGCGCCATTATAGGGGATTCGGGCGACCCGGCGCAACCCTGTTGTGCAGCTGCAGCGGAGCTTGACCGCGCGCGAGCGCAGCCGGGTAACGTAGACCTTCGGCTGCGAGATGGCCGATGTTGTGCTGCAATAACGGCCGTTCGCGCTCCCTTCGCGATGCCACAAGCGTCGGCGGGGACTCCCTTGGGGCGCGGGCGGGTGTTACCCGAATCGTGGCTTTCTACCCGGTAAAGCCGTGGTGGGCGCGCTTATCCCTGAATCGCGCCGGCACGTGACGTTTGGAAGTAGTCGGACTCCACGCGAGGCGAAGGCGCCGGAGGATTCCACCCATTCGCGTAAGGCATCGAGCCATGCAACTCACCGGTGCGGAAATCGTCATCCGCTGCCTGCAGGAAGAAGGCGTCGAGTACGTCTTCGGCTATCCCGGCGGCGCGGTCCTGAACATCTACGACGAGCTGTTCAAGCAGGACAAGGTCAAGCACGTCCTCGTGCGCCACGAGCAGGGCGCGGCGCACGCCGCCGACGGCTACTCGCGCTCGTCGCACAAGGTCGGCGTGTGCCTCGTGACGTCGGGCCCGGGCGTGACCAACGCGGTCACCGGCATCGCCACCGCGTACATGGATTCGATCCCGATGGTCGTGCTCACCGGCCAGGTGCCGACGCACGCCATCGGCCAGGACGCGTTCCAGGAATGCGACACCGTCGGCATCACGCGCCCGTGCGTGAAGCACAACTTCCTCGTGAAGGACGTGAAGGACCTCGCGCCGACGATCAAGAAGGCGTTCTACCTCGCGGCGACGGGCCGCCCGGGGCCGGTGCTCGTCGACATTCCGAAGGACGTCACGCAGGCGACGTGCGAGTTCGAGCTACCCGAAGACCGTGTCGCTGCGCTCGTACAACCCGGTGACGAAGGGCCATGCGGGCCAGATCAAGAAGGCGGTGCAGCTCCTGCTCGAGGCGAAGCGGCCGATGGTCTACACGGGCGGCGGCGTCGTGCTGAACGACGCCGCGCCGCAGCTGACGCGGCTCGTGCGCCTGCTCGGCTTCCCGTGCACGAACACGCTGATGGGCCTCGGCGGTTTCCCGGGCACCGATCCGCAGTTCCTCGGCATGCTCGGCATGCACGGCACGTACGAGGCGAACATGGCGATGCAGAACTGCGACGTGCTGATCGCGATCGGCGCGCGCTTCGACGACCGCGTGATCGGCAACCCGGCGCACTTCTTCCGCGCCGACCGCAAGATCATCCACATCGACATCGATCCGTCGTCGATCTCCAAGCGCGTCAAGGTCGACGTGCCGATCGTCGGCAACGTCGCCGACGTGCTCGACGAGATGGCTGAAGCTGCATCGAATCGTCGCCGCAGCGCCCGGACCCCGCGGCGCTGAAGGCGTGGTGGAGCGAGATCAAGGAGTGGCAGCGCAAGGATTGCCTGCGCTACGACACGCAAGAGCGCGCTCATCAAGCCGCAGTGCGTGATGCGAGAAGCTCTACGAGCTCACCAAGGGCGACGCGTTCGTCACCTCCGACGTCGGCCAGCACCAGATGTGGGCGGCGCAGTACTACAAGTTCGACAAGCCGCGCCGCTGGATCAACTCGGGCGGCCTCGGCACGATGGGCTTCGGCCTGCCGGCGGCGATGGGCGTGCAGCTCGTCAATCCGGGCGCGACGCGTGGCTTGCGTCACCGGCGAGGCGTCGATCCAGATGTGCATCCAGGAGCTCTCGACCTGCAAGCAGTACCACCTGCCGATCAAGATCGTCAACCTGAACAACCGCTACATGGGCATGGTGCGCCAGTGGCAGGAGTTCTTCTACGGCAACCGCTACGCCGAGTCGTACATGGACGCGCTGCCCGACTTCGTCAAGCTCGCCGAAGCGTACGGCCACGTCGGCATGAAGATCGAGAAGCCGGGCGACGTCGAGGGCGCGCTGCGCGACGCGTTCAAGCTCAAGGACCGGCTCGTGTTCATGGACTTCATCACCGACCAGGCGGAGAACGTCTTCCCGATGATCGCGGCGGGCAAGGGGCTCACGGAGATGATCCTGGCCGAAGAGCTGTGATGAGGCACATTCTTTCGATCCTGGTCGAGAACGAGGCGGGCGCGCTGTCGCGGATCTCGGGTCTCTTCTCCGCGCGCGGCTACAACATCGAATCGCTGACGGTGGCGCCGACCGAGGACGTGACGATGTCGCGGATGACGATCGTCACCACCGGCTCGGACGACGTGATCGAGCAGATCACCAAGCAGCTGAACAAGCTCGTCGACGTCGTCAAGGTCGTCGATCTGACCGAGGGCAACCACATCGAGCGCGAGCTGATGCTCGTCAAGGTGCGCGCGTCCGGCAAGGACCGCGAGGAGATGAAGCGCCTCGCCGACATCTTCCGCGGCCGCATCCTCGACGTCACCGACAAGAGCTACACGATCGAGCTGACCGGCACCGGCGTCGAAGCTCGACGCGTTCCTGCAGGCGATCGAGCCCGGCGTCATCCTCGAGACCGTGCGCACCGGCGCGTCCGGAATCGGCCGCGGCGAACGCATACTGCGCGTCTAGCGATCGAGCGACGGGCGTCGCGGGAGCGGCGTCGGCGGGCCGGACGCGGCGCTTTGGAAACCAAGAGGCAACGGGAGACAACGATGAAAGTCTATTACGAGAAGGACGCCGACCTGTCGCTCATCAAGGGCAAGAAGGTCACGATCGTCGGCTACGGCTCGCAGGGCCACGCGCACGCGCTCAACCTGAACGACTCGGGCGTCAAGGTGACGGTCGGCCTGCGCAAGGACGGCGCCTCCTGGGACAAGGCGAAGAAGGCGGGACTCAAGGTCGCCGAGGTCGAGGACGCGGTCGAGGGCGCCGACGTCGTGATGATGCTGATGCCCGACGAGCACATCGCGGCCGTGTACAAGAACGGCGTCGAGCCGCACATCAAGAAGGGCGCGACGCTCGCGTTCGCGCACGGGTTCAACATCCACTACGGGCAGGTCGTGCCGCGCGCCGACCTCGACGTCGTGATGATCGCGCCCAAGGCGCCCGGCCACACGGTGCGCTCGACGTACGTCGCCGGCGGCGGCGTGCCGATGCTGATCGCCGTTCACCAGGATGCGTCGCAGAAGGCGCGCGACGTCGCGCTCTCCTACGCGGCGGCGATCGGCGGCGCGCGCGCCGGCGTCATCGAGACGAACTTCCGCGAGGAGACCGAGACCGATCTCTTCGGCGAGCAGGCGGTGCTCTGCGGCGGCCTCGTCGAGCTCATCAAGGCGGGCTACGAGACGCTGACCGAGGCGGGGTACGCGCCCGAGATGGCGTACTTCGAGTGCCTGCACGAGGTGAAGCTCATCGTCGACCTGATCTACGAGGGCGGCATCGCGAACATGAACTATTCGATCTCGAACAACGCCGAGTATGGCGAATACGTGAGCGGGCCGAAGATCGTCACGGACGAGACGAAGGCCGCGATGCGAGGACTGCTCACGCGCATCCAGAGCGGCGAATACGCGCGGGAGTTCATCCTCGAGAACCGCGCCGGCGCGCCGACGCTCCTCGCGCGGCGGCGGCTGACGGCCGAGCATTCGATCGAGCAGGTCGGCGCGAAGCTGCGCTCGATGATGCCGTGGATCAGCAAGAACAAGCTCGTCGACCAGTCGAGGAACTAGTCGCGAGGCCGACCGCGTGGGCAGCGATGCGGAGGCCGCGCGGCGAGCCGCGGCGGCGTGGTGGCTCATCGTGATCCTCGTCGCGCTCGTCATCGTCGCGCTGCTCGCGACGCAGGCGCTCAGGCAATACGGGCTCGCACCCCAGGCCGGCTGCGTCGAAGGCGGCGGGGCCCGGCGAGCGTCCGGCGCGGGCGCCCGCCGTCGTCGAGGCGCCGGAAGTCGACAGCGCGGCGCCGACTGCGAGCGGCGCGCTCGAGCGCGCGCGCGGCGTCGAGGAAACGCTCAAGCGCCAGGCCGACGAGCGCGCGGCGCGGATGGACGGCGTCAAGTAGCTCGATGAGCGCGTATCCGCATCCGATCATCGCGCGCGAGGGCTGGGCGTTCGTCGCGCTCGCGCTCGCCGTCGCGCTCGTGCTCACGTACACCGGGCCGTGGCCGCTCGCGGCGCTCGCGTGGCTCGCGCTCGCTGTTCATCGTCCAGTTCTTCCGCGATCCGCCGCGCACGGTTCCGCGCGATCCGAATGCGGTGCTGTCGCCCGCCGACGGCAAGGTCGTCGCGCGTCGAGCAGGCGCGCGATCCGTACCTTCAACGCGATGCGCTGAAGATCAGCGTGTTCATGAACGTGTTCAACGTGCACTCGAACCGCAGCCCGGTCGACGGAAACGTCGTCGCCGCGTGGTATCACGCAGGCGCGTTTCTCAACGCGGCGCTCGACAAGGCTTCGCGTCGAGAACGAGCGCAACGCGCTGCACCTGCGATCGGCGGACGGCGCGCGACGTCACGTGCGTGCAGGTGGCGGGGCTGATCGCGCGGCGCATCCTCTGCTACGTGAAGGCCGGCGACACGCTGGCGCGCGGCCAGCGCTTCGGCTTCATCCGCTTCGGCTCGCGCGTCGACGTCTACCTGCCGCCCGACGCGCGCCCGAAGGTCGGCGTCGGCGACACCGTGTTCGCGACCGAGACGATACTCGCCGAGTTCCCGCCTCGCTGACGCACGCGCGCCCGCTGCATCGCGCTTGTGCTACCTTTGCCGCGATGGCCGACTTCGACACTCAGCGGGCGCTGCAGAAGAACCGGATCCGCCGGCGCGGCATCTACCTGCTGCCCAACCTCTTCACCACCGCCGCGCTGTTCGCCGGCTTCTACGCGATCGTGCAGGCGATGAACCTGCGCTTCGACCAGGCCGCCGTCGCGATCTTCGTCGCGATGGTGCTCGACGGGCTCGACGGCCGCGTCGCGCGTCTGACGCGCACGCAGAGCGCGTTCGGCGCCGAGTACGACAGCCTCGCCGACATGGTCGGCTTCGGCGCCGCGCCCGCGCTGATCGTCTACGAATGGGCGTTGAAAGGGCATGGGCAAGCTCGGCTGGATCGCGGCGTTCGTCTATGTCGCCGGCGCCGCGCTGCGCCTCGCGCGCTTCAACACGATGCTCGAGGTCGCCGACAAGCACTGGTTCACCGGGATGCCGAGCCCCGCCGCGGCCGCGCTGGTGGCGGGGCTCGTGTGGATCATCGACGACTACGGCATCGACCCGAGCACGTTGAGATGGTGGGTGTGGTGCGTCACCGTGTTCGCCGGCCTGACGATGGTGAGCAACGTCCGCTACTACAGCTTCAAGACGATCAACCTCAAGAAGAGCGTGCCGTTTCTCGCGATCTTCGTGTTCGTGCTGGTGATCGCGCTCTTGTCGTATCAGCCGGCGATCGTGCTGTTCGCCGGGTTCGTCGCGTATGCGCTGTCGGGCTACGTCGCGTCGGCGTGGAAGTGGATGGCGTTGCGCCGCCGGCGCAGCGCCGCGCCGCCGATGTAGCGCGCGCGCGCCGCGGCCGCGCGCGAACCCCTTGCAGCGCCGGCGATTTTGCGGTTATAGTGCACTGCAATGAACCGCATCGCCATCGCCGGCCGTCTCGCGCTCCCCGCGCCGACCACCCTCACGGGCGGCCTGCTGCTGCTTCTGCTGCGCCCCGCGCGCAGATAAGACCATCCCCCCTTCGCAGTACCCGTCCCTGTCGGCCCGCAGCCGGCGGGAGCTATCGAACCCGATGACACGTCCCGGGAGTGGACCATGGCAGAGCACCTGATCATATTCGACACGACGTTGCGCGACGGCGAGCAGAGTCCCGGCGCATCGATGACCAACGAAGAGAAGATGCGCATCGCGAAGCAGCTGGAGCGGCTGCGCGTCGACGTGATCGAGGCGGGCTTTCCCGCGTCGTCGAACGGCGATTGGGCGGCGGTGCAACGCGATCGCCGGCGCGATCAAGGACAGCACGGTCTGCGGGCTCGCGCGCGCCAACGATCACGACATCGAGCGCTGCGGCGAAGCGATCCGGCCGCGCGAAGTCCGGGCGCGTGCACACGTTCATCGCGACCTCGCCGATCCACATGCAGATGAAGCTGCGGATGACGCCCGACCAGGTGTTCGAGCAGGCGGTGAAGGCGGTGCGCAAGGCGCGCGCAGTACACCGACGACGTCGAGTTCTCGCCCGAGGACGCGGGGCGCTCCGAGCCCGATTTCCTGTGCCGCCTGCTCGAGGCGGTGATCGCGGCCGGGGCGACGACGGTCAACATCCCGGACACCGTCGGCTACACGATGCCGTGGCAGTTCGGCGCGCTGATCGGCTCGCTGATCGAGCGCGTGCCGAATTCGGACAAGGCGGTCTGGTCGGTCCACTGCCACAACGATCTCGGCCTCGCGGTCGCCAACTCGCTCGCTTCGGTGATGCACGGCGCGCGCCAGGTCGAATGCACGATCAACGGCCTCGGCGAGCGCGCGGGCAACGCGTCGCTCGAGGAAATCGTGATGGCGGTGCAAGACGCGCAAGGACGTGTTCCCGTGCACGACGCGGCATCGACACCACGCAGATCCTCGCGGCGTCGAAGCTCGTCTCCGGCATCACCGGCTTTCCCGTGCAGCCGAACAAGGCGATCGTCGGCGCGAATGCGTTCGCGCACGAGTCGGGCATCCACCAGGACGGCGTGCTGAAGCACCGCGAGACCTACGAGATCATGCGCGCCGAAGACGTGGGCTGGAACGCCAACACGATCACGCTCGGCAAGCTCTCGGGCCGCAACGCGTTCAAGACGCGCCTCGGCGAGCTCGGCATCGATCTCGGCAGCGAGGAAGCGCTGAACAACGCGTTCGCGAAGTTCAAGGAGCTCGCCGACAAGAAGGGCGCAGGTCTTCGACGAGGACCTGCACGCGCTGGTCTCGGACGAGACGGTGACGCCCGAGCAGGAGCACTACCGGCTGATCTCGCTCAAGGTCGTGTCCGAAACGGGCACGGTCCCCAGCGCGCGAGTCGCGATGGCTGCCGGCGACGCCGTGCTGCACGCGGAGACGGGCGGAGACGGCCCGGTCGACGCGGCGTTCAAGGCGATCGAGCGGATGGTGTCGTCGAACGCGAAGCTGCTGCTCTACTCGGTCAACGCGATCACGACGGGCACCGACGCGCAGGGCGAGGTGACCGTGCGCCTCGAGCGCAACGGGCGGATCGTCAACGGCAACGGCGCCGACACCGACATCATCGTCGCGTCCGCGAAGGCGTACCTCAACGCGCTCAACAAGCTGCACGGCAAGGAGGAGCGGCTGAATCCGCAGAAGGCCGCCTAGACCGACAGTGAGCGCCGGCGAACAAGCCGCGCCTGCCGGCGGGCATCCGGGTCGGCGACGCGGAGGTCGTGCTGTGGCCGGAGGGCCAGCGCGTCGAGCCGCTTTCTGCGCCGTTGATGGCGGTCACGCAGTTCGACGACCACGCGCGCTATCACGGCGATCTCGCGGCGACGATCCTCGAGATGGAACGCGATCCCGCCTTTCGGATGTGGATCTTCCAGGGCGGTTGCGGGATGAAGGTCCGGCGGCCCGATCAGTGGAAGCGACCGGCCGCCGAGCTCATCCACGGGCGCGCGTTGATGTTCGCGCATCACGTGCTCTCGCGCAGCGACGTCTATCACCGACGATTGCTGGGCGAACGTGTACCGCGACGGCCAATACTGCATGCCGCACAGCCATCTGCGCGCGAACGTCAGCATCGTCTACCTGCTCGATCCCGGCGAGCCCGATCCCGACGACGCGATGGCGGGCAAGCTGATCTTTGCCGACCCGCGAATACCCTACTGCTGCCCGCACGAGCCCGGCCGCGTCACGGGACTGATGATTCCGGAGCTGCGCGAGGGCACGATGGTCATCTTTGCGAGCGACTACCTGCACAGCGTCAACCCCTATCGCGGCGCGCGTCCGCGAATCTCGATGTCCTGGAACATCACGCTCGCTCGGTTGCCCGGGCAGGCGGGCGAGGGCTGGCGCACCTGACGGCTGGCGCGACGGGAGCGACAGGGGTCTGTCGTCAACAACCTATTGATTCGCCGTCTGTTTCCTGAATCGCGCTGCGCTGCAATATAAGTTAGAATTTCGGTTCCTTGCCTCGCTTTTCGCGGCCGCATCGCGGCCGTCGGAGCGGGTCCCTCAGACGACAGGAATCGATCATGAGCGCGCCCAGTTACGGTCCCGGCATCGAGATCACCGGCCGGATCACGCCGGAATATGCGGAGATCCTGACCCCGCCGGCCGTCGCGCTCGCCGCAAAGCTGCAGCGCGCGTTCGGCGGCCGCCGCGCCGAGTTGCTCGCGCATCGCGCGCAGCGGCAGGCGGAGCTCGACGCCGGTCAACTGCCGGACTTCCTGCCGGACACGCGAGCGATCCGCGAAGCCGACTGGATTTGCGCGCCGATCCCCGCGGACATCGCCGACCGCAGAGTCGAGATCACCGGCCCGGTCGATCGGAAGATGGTCATCAACGCGCTCAATTCCGGCGCGAGCGTGTTCATGGCGGACTTCGAGGATGCGAACACGCCGAGGTGGGACAACAACGTGCAGGGCCACATCAATCTGCGCGATGCGATCCGGCGCCGGATCGACTACACGTCTCCCGAAGGCAAAGCCTACAAGCTGAATCCGAAGACCGCGGTGCTGTTCGTGCGGCCGCGGGGCTGGCACCTGCCCGAAAAGCACGTGCTGATCGACGGGAAGCCGATCTCCGGCGGGCTCTTCGATTTCGCGCTGTACTTCTTTCACAACGCGAAGGAGCTCCTCGCGCGCGGCAGCGGTCCGTATTTCTACCTGCCGAAGCTCGAGAGCCACCTCGAGGCGCGGCTGTGGAACGACGTCTTCGTCATGGCGCAGGACGAGCTCGGCGTGCCGCGCGGCTCGATCCGCGCGACGGTCCTCATCGAGACGCTGCTCGCGGCGTTCGAGATGGACGAGATCCTCTACGAGCTGCGCGACCACTCGGCGGGGCTCAACTGCGGGCGCTGGGACTACATCTTCTCGTGCATCAAGAAGCTGCGGAACCGCCGCGATTTCTGCCTCGCCGATCGCGCGCTCGTCACGATGACGACGCACTTCATGAAGAGCTACGCGCTGCTTCTCGTCAAGACCTGCCACCGGCGCAACATCCACGCGATGGGCGGGATGGCGGCGCAGATTCCCGTGAAGAACGACGAGGCGGCCAACGCCGAGGCGTTCGCCAAGGTGAAGGCCGACAAGGAGCGCGAGGCCTCGCAGGGGCACGACGGGACCTGGGTCGCGCACCCCGGGCTCGTGCCCGTGGCGCTCGAGGCGTTCGACCGGCTGATGCCCACGCCCAACCAGATCGCGACGCGCAAGCGCGACGACGTCAAAGTCGCGGCGTCCGACCTGCTTCAGTTCGAGCCCGAGACGCCTGATCACCGAGAAGGGGCTGCGGCTGAACATCAACGTCGCGATCCAGTACATCGGCGCGTGGCTCGCCGGCCAGGGCGCGGTGCCGATCTTCAATCTGATGGAAGACGCGGCGACCGCCGAGATCTCGCGCTCGCAGGTCTGGCAATGGATCCGCTCGCCCAAGGGCAAGCTCGACGACGGCCGCAAGGTCACGAAGGAGATGGTCGCGGCGATGATTCCCGAGGAGAAGCAGAAGATCCGCGAGCTGCTCGGCGCTTCGTACGGCGAGGGCAAGTACGACGATGCGGCGCAGATATTCGCCGACCTCGTCAACAACGACACGTTCGTCGAGTTCCTGACGCTGCCCGCCTACGAGCGGATCGACTGAGCGGCCGGGCTCGCGCGCCGCGCGCTCGCGACGGGAGCGCGGCTCGCCGAGCGATTAGTCTGATCTATCGCAAGGATTGTTACATTCAATTGGACGTATGGGTGCGCGGCGCGCAAAATCGTCTCATCGGCACCCGCATCCCGCGCGGATAGCGGGTCGATTGCGCGTTCTCCGGCAGCCGGGGAACGCACGCAGAGCGCAGTCAACCGAGGAGATCCACGATGAAGAGTCTCAATGGCACCAAGACCCACACCAACCTGAAGGAAGCCTTCGCCGGCGAATCGCAGGCGAACCGGCGCTATCTCTATTTCGCGAACAAGGCGGACGTCGAGGGGCAGAACGACGTCGCCGCGGTCTTCCGCTCGACGGCCGAGGGTGAGACCGGCCACGCGCACGGCCATCTCGACTACCTCGCGCAGGTCGGCGACCCGGCAACCGGCCTGCCGATCGGCGCAACGCGCTCCAACCTCAAGGCGGCGATCGCAGGCGAGACGCACGAGTACACCGACATGTACCCGGGCATGGCCAAGGCCGCGCGCAGCGAAGGCTTCGACGAGATCGCCGACTGGTTCGAGACGCTTGCGAAAGCCGAGCGCTCGCACGCGAATCGATTCCAGAAGGCGCTGGACGTCCTGGCCGACTAGCAGGTGCGGTTTCGCGTCGATGCGTCGCCGGCACCGCGACGCTCGACGTGCTCCCCGCGATGCGGCGCTGCGCTCGCGGGGCTGAAGAGCGGCGCTGCACGTAGCGCGCAAGACCTCCGGCGAGCCTCCCCTGGCAAGACAAGACGATGACCGAGCGCGAAGGCAACCTCCAGGCGCCCACCCGGCATCCCGCTCGACTGGCGCAATCCCGAGTTCTACGACGATGCGGCGCTCGACAAGGAGCTCGAGCGCGTCTTCGACATCTGCCACGGCTGCCGCCGCTGCGTGAGCCTTTGCCAGTCGTTCCCGACGCTCTTCGACCTCGTCGACAACTCGCCGACGATGGAAGTCGACGGCGTCGCCAAGGAGGATTACGCAAAGGTGGTCGACCAGTGCTACCTGTGCGACCTCTGCTACATGACGAAGTGTCCGTACGTGCCGCCGCACCCGTGGAACGTCGACTTTCCGCACCTGATGCTCCGCGCGAAGGCGGCGAAGTTCAGGAAGGAGGGCGCGAGGCTGCGCGACCGGGTGCTGACCAGCACCGATCGCGTGGGACGGCTTGCGACGATTCCCGTCGTCGCGCAGATCGTGAACAAGGCCAGCACGACGCCCGCGGTGCGAAAGGTGATGGACAGGACGATGGGCATCTCTTCGGCCGCGCCCCTGCCGACATACGACAGCGCGCGTTTCCGCGAGACGGCCGGCGCCTCGTTGGCGTTCCCGGTCAGGGACGGCGCGAGGACGCCGGGCAAGGTCGCGATCTTCGCGACGTGCTACGTCAACTACGTCGAGCCCGGAATCGGCCACGATCTGCTCGCGATCCTCGCGCACAACGAGGTCCCGTACACGCTCGTCGAGAAGGAGGTGTGCTGCGGGATGCCGAAGCTGGAGCTCGGCGATCTCGAGTCCGTCGAGAAGCTGAAGAACGTCAACATTCCGGCCCTTGCCGCGCTGGCGCGGGCGGGTCACGCGATCCTCACCTGCGTGCCCTCGTGCACGCTGATGTTCAAGACCGAGCTGCCGCTGATCTTCCCCGGCGACGACGACGTCGAGAGTCGTCTCCGACGCGATGTTCGATCCGTTCGAATACCTCGTGCTGCGCGACAAGGACGGGCTGCTGCGCAAGGACTTCCGGACGCCGCTCGGCAAGGTGAGCTACCACGTCCCGTGCCATTCGCGCGTGCAGAACATCGGGCAGAGGACGCGCGAAGCGCTCGAATGGATCCCCGGGACGACGCTCAACACGGTCGAGCGCTGCGCGGGACACGACGGAACGTACGGGGTGAAGCGCGAGTCCTACGCGAATTCGATGAAGATCGGCACGCCCGTGTTCAAGCGGATGGCGGAGCCCGGTCCGGACTACGTCACGTCCGACTGCCCGATCGCCGCCCGGCGGATCCTGCACGGGCATCGATCAATCGGGCACCGGCGCCGCAGCGCGCAACGAGCATCCGCTGACGCTGCTGCGGATTGCCTATGGACTGTAGTCGCCTCGACAGGACCTTCCACAACGCCCGAAAGGAAAACGCGCCATGGCCCATGAAGGCTATCACGAGCCCGTCGAAAAGCTCTCCGCCGAGACGCAGGACTTCCATCGCGCGGTCATATCGTTGATCGAGGAGCTCGAAGCGGTCGACTGGTACAACCAGCGCGCCGAGGCGTGCGCGGACGCCGAGCTCAAGGCGATCCTCGCGCACAACCGCGACGAGGAGATCGAGCACGCGTCGATGACGCTCGAGTGGATCCGGCGCCGCAGCCCCGCGTTCGACAAGCAGTTGCGTCAGGCGCTGTTCAAGTCGGGCCCCATCACCGGCGAGCACTGAGCGATCCCGCGATGCCTGCGATCGCACGCGACAGCCTGATGTCGCTCGAAGCCTACGCGAAGGCGCGCCCGGAGTTCCGCGCGCGCGTGCTCGCCCACAAGAAGGCGCGCACCGTGCACCTGGGCGAGCACGTGACGCTGCTCTTCGAGGACGAGCTCACGATCCGCTATCAGATCCAGGAGATGCTGCGCATCGAGCGCGTCTTCGAGGAAGAGGGCATCCGCGACGAGCTCGACGCCTACAATCCGCTCGTGCCCGACGGCTCGAACCTCAAGGCGACGATGCTGATCGAGTACGAGGACGTCGACGAGCGCAAGAGCGCGCTCGCGAAGCTCAACGGCATCGAGCGGTGCGTGTTCGTCGACGTCGAGGGCCGCCCCCGCATCGTCGCGATCGCCGACGAGGATCTGCCGCGCTGCGACCGACGAGAAGACCGCCGCCGTGCACTTCCTGCGCTTCGAGCTCGACCGCGAATCGGTGTCGGCGCTCAAGCGCGGCGCGCGGCTCGGGATCGGCGTCGATCATCCCGCATACCAGGCGACGATTCCCGCGGTCGCCGAGGAGACGCGCGCGGCGCTCGCCGCCGATCTCGCCTGACCTTGGTCGCGTGCAGCGCGGCCTCCGGGCTTCACGAGAACCGGGCGCCCTTCGGCTCGCGCCGCACGCAACCCGTTCCGCGCAGCCTCCGGGGCTTCACGAGAACCGGGCGCCCTTCGGCTCGCGCCGCACGCAACCCTCGTCGCGTTGGCGTCAGTCGCGGAAGTTGCCGAACTGGACCGGGAAATCGGTGATCGACTTCTTGACGAGCGCGATCGCGCCCTGCAGATCGTCGCGCTTGGCGCCCGAGACCCGCACCGCGTCGCCCTGGATCGACGCTTGCACCTTGATCTTGCTGTCCTTGATCAGCTTGACGATCCGCTTCGCGAGGTCCTGCTCGATCCCGACGCGGACCGTGACGACCTGCTTCACCTTGTTGCCGGAGATCTTCTCGACGTCCCCGTGCTTCAGCGCGCGAACGTCGACGCCGCGCTTGGTGAGCTTGCCGGTCAGGATGTCGGTGACCTGCTTCAGCTTGAAGTCGTCGTCGGCGTAGATCGTCAGCGTCTTGTCGGCGTGCTCGACGCGCGCGTCCGAGCCCTTGAAGTCGAAGCGCGTCGAGACTTCCTTGTTCGTCTGATCGAGCGCGTTGCGGACCTCGACCTGGTTCACTTCGGAGACGATGTCGAACGAGGGCATGTTGGGCCTGCTCTTGGTTGGGGAACGCGAGTCTACCGCCAATGACGGCGCCGCGGTACCGCGCGACCACTGCTGTTTGTCATTCGAGCGCGTCGATCGACCTCGGCCAGCTCTTGTGCAGCAGCCGCGAGAGCGCGCGGTCGGCGAGGATCACGCCGCCTGTCTGGCAGCGCGCGCAATAGTTGCATTCGTTCTCGGCGTAGACGATCCGCTGCACCGGCGCGCCGCAGACGGGGCAAGGCTTGCCGAATCGGCCGTGCACCGCCATCTCGGGGCGAAACGCGGTGACGCGTTCCGGGAATTCGCCTCCCGCCTGCGTGCGCAGTCGCTCGACCCACTCGGCAAGGACCGCGCGCGTCGCCGCGAACAGCCGCGCCCATTCGTCCGGCCCGAGCTTTGCCGTGAGCGCGATCGGCGAAAGACGGGCCCGATGCAGGATCTCGTCGGAGTAGGCGTTGCCGATCCCCGCGATCAGGTGCGGGTCGGTCAGCGCGCGCTTGAGCGTGTGGTTCTCGCTCGCCAGCCGCGCGGTGAAGGCGGCGACATCGACATCGAACACCTCGAGTCCGCCGGCATCGAAGGCTGCCAGCGACGCGGCGCCGCGCGCGCAGTGGATCGACGCGCGGCGCTTCGTCCCCGCTTCGGTGAGCGCGAGCGAGCCGTTCGCGAATTCGAAGACCGCCAGCGTGATCCGGGCGGGCGGCTTCGCGTTGCGCGTGAGCCAGCGCAATCGCCCGGCAATCATCAGGTGCAGGACGAGAAACCATTCGATCCTCGAGGGCGAGAACGATCCGCTTGCCGAGTCGCCGCACGTCGACGACGCGTTTTCCGGCGGCCTCGGCGATCGGCGGCACGGCCGTGCGCAGCACGAAAGGATTCAGGATCCGGATTCCTTCGAGGCGCTGCGAGCGCACGCGCGCGGCGAGCGCATCGCGATACGTCTCGAGATCGGGGAGCTCCGGCATCAGGGGTTTCCGCGAACGGGCCGCCTCTCGCGCGATCGCGTCAGGTGACGGCCTTCCGGGAAAGAAAGGAGGGCTGATTCCATTCGCCCGTACGAAGGATCCGCCCGATCGCATCCACGGTGTCGAACACGTCGACGAAGCGAACGTAGAGCGGGGCGAAGCCGAAGCGCAGGATGTCGGGGGCGCGGAAATCCCCGATGACCCGGTTCGCGATCAGCGCCTGCATGACTGCATAGCCGCTCGGGTGCGAGAGCGAGACCTGGCTTCCCCGGGTGCTCGCATCCCTGGGCGAAGCGACGGCGACGCCGAGCCCGTCGAGCGTCGCGTCCACCAGGCCGATGAAGAGATCGCCGAGCGCCATGCTCTTCGCGCGCAGCGCGGCAACGCTCACGCCGTCGAAGGCCTCGAGCGCCGATTCGAGCGCCAGCAACGACAGCATCGGAGGCGTTCCGCACTGGATGCGATCGATGCCTGCGGCCGGAGCATAGTCGTCGGCAAACGCGAACGGCGCCGCGTGCCCGAGCCAGCCGGTGAGCGGCTGGCGCACGCGGCCGATGTGCCGGCGCGCGACGAACGCAAACGCCGGCGCGCCGGGGCCGCCGTTCAGGTATTTATAGCCGCATCCCACCGCAAGATCGACGCCGGCCGCGTCGAGATCGAGCTCGAGCGCGCCGGCGCTGTGACTCAGGTCCCACAACGTCAGTGCGCCTGCCGCGTGCGCGGCCGCGGTGATCTCGCGCATCGGGTGGATGCGGCCGGTCCGATAGTCGACGTGGGTCATCGCGAGCACCGCGACGCGAGGACCGAGCGCCGCGATCACGGATCGCGTTTCGGGATCGACGCGCCGAAGCTCCACGCCGAGGAGATCGGCGACGCCCTCGGCGATGTAGGTATCGGTGGGGAAGTTGCCCACCGTGGTCAGCAGCACGGTCGCGACCCGGGTTGAGCCGCATCGCTGCGACGAGCAGCTTGAAGAGGTTGACCGACGTCGAGTCGGCGACCATCACCTCGTCGGCGTCCGCGCCGATCAACGGCGCGATCTTCGCCGCCGTCCTGCGCGCGGCGTCGATCCAGGCGGCATCGTTCCACGAGCGAATCAGCCCGGCGCCCCATTCGCTTTCGACGATCGCTCGCATTCGCGCCGGGACGTGGCGCGGCAGCGCGCCCAGCGAGTTTCCGTCGAGATAGATGACGCCGTCCGGGAGAAGGAAGCGCGCGCGCAGCGCGGCGAGCGCATCGCGCGTCGTCGAGCGCCACGCAATCCTGTCGTGTGATCGCCATCTGGGATGTCCGGTTCACCGCCGATTGCCGCGAAGGACGCCGACCTACGCGACGAATCCGATCTTCCTGTGCGTGCCGTCGCAATAGGGCTTGTTGCCCGAGGCGCCGCATCGGCACAGAAACGTCGACTCGGCGAATGCGCTGCGATCGTTCGCGCCGACCAGCGTGAGCGGGCCGGTCAGCATCAGCGGGCCGTTCGGACGCGCGCGGATCGCGACGCGGCCGCCCGGATAGGGCGCCGGAGGCGATTCGGCTGCGCGCAGCGTCGCGTCGTCCTCGAAGCCCACCTTGCGATGGCTGCCGTCGCAAAACGGCTTGTTCTGCGAGGCGCCGCACCGGCACAGCGCGATCCGGGTGTCGGCGAGCCCCACGTCGCCGTCCGCTGTCATCATCGCAAGATCGCCGCTCAGATAGATCGGGCCGTCCGCCGTCAGCGTCGCCGTGTTCGTCGCCGGCGGGGACTCCGGCAGCCCGTCCGGCTTTTCGACGTGCAACGCGCCGGTCGGACAGCGCCGCACGGCGGCCGCGCAGCTCGTCGGATCCGGCGCCGTCCGCGTCGATCCAGGGCCTCGCGCGGGGATCGAACACCGAAGGCAGCGCGCGCACGCATTCGCGGGCGTGGATGCAGCGCGCCGCGTCGTAGGTCACCGTGAGCGCGGTGCCTTCGTAGCGGTGCAGTTTCGACGTCGTGCCCATCGTGATCGCCGTCTCGCCGATGCGCCGGTCGCCGGCGAGGGGACTCGGCTAGAATAACCCGGTTTTCACGACGCGCGCTTCGCTCATGTCGCACATCCTGCAGGACGTTCCGGTCGGCCAGAAGGTCGGCATCGCCTTCTCCGGCGGTCTCGACACGAGCGCCGCGCTGCACTGGATGCGGGCGCGAGGCGCGATTCCGTATGCGTACACGGCGAATCTCGGTCAGCCCGACGAGCCGGACTACGACGAGATCCCGCGCCGCGCGCGAACGTACGGCGCGGAAGGCGCGCGTCTCGTCGACTGCCGCGCCGCGCTCGTGGCCGAGGGGCTCGCGGCGCTGCAGGCGGGCGCGTTTCATGTTTCCACGGCGGGGCAGACGTACTTCAACACGACGCCGCTGGGCCGCGCCGTCACCGGCACGATGCTGGTCATCGCGATGCGGGACGACGACGTCCACATCTGGGGCGACGGCAGCACGTACAAGGGCAACGACATCGAGCGCTTCTACCGCTACGGGCTGCTCGCGAACCCCGATCTGCGCATCTACAAGCCGTGGCTCGACGCGGCGTTCATCGACGAGCTCGGCGGGCGCAAGGAGATGTCCGAGTACCTGAGGCGCGCGGGCTTCGACTACCGGATGAGCGCCGAGAAGGCGTACTCGACCGACTCGAACCTGCTGGGCGCGACGCACGAAGCGAAGGATCTCGAGCTCCTCGACAAGGGAATCCGGATCGTCGAGCCGATCATGGGCGTCGCGTTCTGGCGCGAAGACGTCGTCGTCGAGCGGGAGACCGTGTCGATCCGCTTCGACGAGGGGCGGCCGGTCGCGCTCAACGGCATGACGTTTGCCGACGACGTCGGCGCTGCTGCTCGAAGCCAACGCGATCGGCGGCCGGCACGGCATCGGCATGAGCGACCAGATCGAGAACCGGATCATCGAAGCGAAGAGCCGCGGCATCTACGAGGCGCCCGGAATGGCGCTCCTCCACATCGCGTACGAGCGTCTCGTGACCGGCATCCACAACGAGGACACGATCGAGCAGTACCGCGACGGCGGGCGCCGGCTGGGCCGGCTGCTCTACCAGGGACGCTGGTTCGATCCGCAGGCGATGATGCTGCGCGAGACCGCGCAGCGCTGGGTCGCGCGCGCAGTCACCGGCGAGGTGACGCTCGAGCTCCGGCGCGGCAACGACTATTCGATCCTCGACACGGCGAGCCCGAATCTCACCTACAAGCCCGAGCGGCTCACGATGGAGAAGGGCGCGTCCGCGTTCACGCCGCAGGATCGCATCGGACAGTTGACGATGCGCAACCTCGACATCGCCGACACGCGCGAGAAGCTCGTCACGTACATGAAGACCGGGCTGCTGCGACCCTCGGCCGACTCGCCGCTGCCGCGGCTCACCGACGACACCGATCCCGATTAGGGCGCAGGTCACGCGTGAACGCGTTGACAGGCGCTCGCAGCTCGCGGTTCCTTGCTCTCAGATAAGGCGCGCGCGCACCTGCAGCGGCTGCGGAATCGAAAGCCCGAGTGATTTCGCGGTGCGCATGTTCACGACGAGCTCGAACGTGCTGGCCTGCTCGATCGGGGAGATCGGCAGGCTTCGCACCCTTCAGTATGCGATCGACGAACACGGCCGCGCGCCGATACCCCTCGAGCCGGTCGGGTCCGTACGTGATGAGGCCGCCGGCTTCCGCGAAGTCGTACAGAGCGGATGCCGAAGGCAGCCGGTGCCTGAGCGCGAGCTCCGCGGTCGTCCTGGTATTGACCGCGAACATCGAGCCGGCCTGGACCAGCACGGCGTCGCAACGGCCCGCGATCATTTGCGCAAAAGCGCGATCGAGCTCGTCGGGCGCGCGCGCTTCGAACATGGCGACCTCGACGCGAAGCGCCAAGGCGGCGCGAGCAATGGCGAGTCGCCGCGAGCGGTCGACAGTCGGACGCATCGATCAGATACAGCCGGTGCGGGGGCCGCGGCGCGAGCTCGACGAGCCGGGGCCCCGGCGCGAACGCCAACGGGGACCGAGCAATGGCGAGTCGCCGCAAGCGGTCGACAGTCGGACGCGACGATCACATTCAGCCGGTGCGGAGGCCGCGGCGCGAGCGGCGAGCCGGGGCCCCCGCACGGTCCGCCTTCGTCGTCCCGGCGAAGCGTCGCGCTCCGAACGCGCGCCTGATGGATCGCTCCCGGGAGGTTCCGGCCGCGAGCGTTCGCGCGGCAGGCCGCCTAGTCGACCTTGAGGCCCAGCTTTCTCACGACGGGAGCCCAGGTGTCGCTTTCGCGCCGGATCAGATCGCCGAAATCCTCGGGCGTCCCGCCGATCAGATCGAATCCCGACGCGTGCATCTTCGCGACGACGTCGGGTTGCTTCAGTATCGAATTCATCTCGGCGTTGAGGCGGGCGACGATTGCCTTCGGCGTGCCCGCGGGAACCATCACGCCGTTCCACGCGAGCGCCTCGAAGCCCGGGTAGCCGGATTCCGCGATCGCCGGCAGATCGGGAAGAAGCGGAAAGCGCCTTGCCGTCGTCACGGCGATCGCGCGCAGCTTGCCCGCCTCGATCTGCGCCTGCAGCGGCTGCATGACGGCGAACATCATCTGCGTCTCGTTCTGGATCGTCGCGGTGACGGCGGGCGGCGAGCCGTTGAACGGGACGTGGACAGCGTCGAAGCCCGCCACCGACTTGAGCATCTCCATGTTGAGGTGCGACGAGCTGCCGTTGCCGACCGATGCGTAGTTGAGCGTGCCCGGATGGGACTTCGCCCACGCGACCAGCTCGCGCACGTTCTTCACCGGAAGCTGCGCGTTGACGGCGAGCACGTTCGGCTGGCTCGAGAGAATGATCACGGGTGCCAGGTCCCGCGCGACGTCGTAGGGAAGCCTTTGCAGCAGCGGACCGAAAGCGAGCGGGCCGTTGAATCCGAGCAGCATCGTGTAGCCGTCGGGCGGCGCCTTCGCGACTTCGGCGGTTGCGACCGTGCCTCCGGCCGCCGGCTTGTCGTCGACGAGCACCGGCTGGCCAAGTCGGTCCTTCAACCGCTCGCCGACGACCCGGGCGAGCGCGTCGAGCGAGCTTCCCGCCGGCGCGGCGACGACGAAGCGGATCGGCTTGTCGGGCCACGCGTCGGCCTGGGCGAGCGACGCCAGGGCGCTCAGCAGGACCGTGGCAACGGAGCGTGCGACGCCGCGGCGAATCATCACGAGTGCTTTGCCCCACCCGGCGCGAAGGCAACCCGGGCGTCTACATCGGCGCGTGACACACCGCTTCGACGTTGTGGCCGTCCGGGTCGAGGACGAACGCGCCGTAATAGTTGGCGTGGTAGTGCGGCCGCGGGCCGGGCGCCCCGTTGTCGCGACCGCCCGCAGCGATCGCGGCCTTGTAGAAGGCGTCGACCTGCGCGCGCGTCTCGGCGCGAAACGCCACGTGGATCGGCGGAACGTTCGGGCTTCCCGCACCGATCCAGAAGTCCGGCTTCGGCGCGACGCCGAAGCCGGCGAACTCCTCGAATTCCATCAGCACCGCGTATCCGAGCGGCGCGAGAGCCGCGCGGTAGAACGCCTTGCTCTTCGCAACGTCCGAAACGGTGACGCCCGTGTGATCGATCATCGAGCTCTCCTACGGGTCGACGCGGCCGCACACCAGATACTCGAGCAGCGCCTTCTGCGCGTGCAACCGGTTCTCCGCCTCGTCCCAGACGACGCTCTGCGGCCCGTCGATCACCTCGGCGGCGACCTCCTCGCCGCGATGCGCGGGCAGGCAATGCATGAACAGCGCATCGGGCTTCGCCTGCCGCATCATCGCCGAATCGACGCGCCAACCGGCGAAGTCGCGCGCGCGCGACGCGTTCTCGGCTTCGAATCCCATGCTCGTCCACACGTCGGTCGTCACGAGGTCGGCGTTCCGGCACGCTTCCATCGGATCGGAGAAGGACTCGAAGTGCCGGTCCCCGCCGGCGCGCGCCGACGTCACCTCGTAGCCGGGGGGCGCGGAAACGTGCACGCGGAAATCGAAGATCGCGGCGGCCTGGAGCCACGTGCTGCAGACGTTGTTCGAGTCGCCGATCCAGGCGATCGTCCTGCCGCGGATCGACCCGCGGTGCTCGACGTACGTGTAGATGTCGGCAAGCACCTGGCACGGGTGGAATTCGTTGGTGAGACCGTTGATCACGGGCACGCGCGAGTGCGCGGCGAAACGCTCGATGATCGCCTGCTCGAACGTCCTGATCATCACGACGTCCACCATCCGCGAGATCACGCGCGCGACGTCTTCGATCGGCTCGCCGCGCGAGAGGTGCGTGTCGCCGCGGTTCAGGTTGATCGCGATGCCGCCCAGCTGGTTCATGCCCGCTTCGAACGACACGCGGGTTCGCGTCGACGCCTTTTCGAACACCATCGCCAGCGTGCGGTCGCGCAGCGGCTGGTAGACCTCGTAACGCTTGAAGCGCTCCTTGATCCAGCGCGTTCGCGCAATCAGGTGTTCGTGCTCGTCGAGCGAAAAATCGCTGATCTGCAGAAAATGCCTGGGCGGGGCGGCGGGCATCGCGATCGCGCCGGGTACGGCGGAAGCCTGTCGAGTGAAAATACTAGCACGGGCATCCGGCGCCGGCGGCCGGCGCGTCGATTCCGCGCCGTGCCCGGCATGCGTGGCGGGGCGCTAGGCGTGTGCGTTCGCAGCGCGGTTGCCGGAAGCCCCGGCAGCGTACGCGTCGATGTCGGGGCCGGGCAGCAGATGGAGATCGACCATTCCGTTCTCCCAGGCCTTCTCGAGATCCCGCTCGATCGACGCCAGCGACTCTTCGTCGGTTTGCCGGAGGCCGCGGATGCCGTACGCGCAATTGCGCCCGTGAAGCTTCGCCATGTAGAGCGCCATGTCGATCAGGCCGATCGCGCGCTCCCAGGAAAGCATCACGTCCTCCGGCGGCAACGGGATCGGCGCATACCCGATGGACGCCGTGACGCGGATCAGGCTCTTCTGGTACTCGATCGGCTCGGAAGCGATCGCGCTCATGATCCGCGCTGCGATCTCGTCGAGCCTCTCCGCGCTCGTCTGCGGTACGAAGACGAGGAACTCCTCGCCGCCCCAGCGCACGATCATGTCGGTCTCGCGAAGCGTCTCGCGCAGGCGCCGCGCGACCGTCACCAGCACCGTGTCGCCGGCGGCGTGCCCGTAGCGATCGTTGGTCTGCTTGAACAGATCGATGTCGATCAGCAGCAGCGCATGGATCGACGCGTCGCCGGTGCCGGGGCGGCGGCGTTCGCGCCGGTCGCCCTCGTCCTTCATGAACTCCTGGAAATAGCGGCGGTTGTACAGCGCGGTCAGCGGGTCGCGGCTGCTGCGGACGTTGAGCTCCGCGTTGGTCCGCGCGAGCAGCCGGTTGGTGGCGTGAAGCTTCCTGTAGAACGCCGCGATCACCAGAGACGACACCGCGAAGGTCGCCGCCAGCATCCACCAGATCCGCTCGTGGAGCTGGCGGTTCTCGAGCTCCGCCGCGTTCAATTCGTTCAGCTGGTTGAGCAGCCTCGATCTCGCGGCGGCGCTTCTCCGACTCGTATTTTTCCTGGATCTCGAGCACCGACCTCTGGTGCGCGACGGCCGCGATCTCATCGTAGAGCTTGCGCTCGCGGTGGTAGAGCGCGAGCGCGCCCTTGTAGTCGCCGGAACGCTCCAGATACTCGCTGTAGTCGGCGAGCAGCGACGCGATCTCGGCGGTCGCGCCGGTGCGCTCGTAGTCGGCGAGCGCGTCGTCGGCGAAGCGCTTGCCCTCGACCACCCTGCCCAGACCGAAGAGCGCGAACCCGAGATTCGCCTTGCTCGTGGCGCTCATCCCGACGTCGTCGTACTCGCGGGCGAGCTCGAGCGATCGGCGCGAGTGCTCGAGCGCCAGGTTGAAATTCCTGCGCCGCAGCTCGATGTCGGCGAGATTGATGAGCGCGAGGCTCTCCGCGACGCCGGACTGCGACTTGCGCGCGATCGCGAGCGCTTCCTGCATCGCTTCGAGCTCGCGCGCCGGGTTGTCCAGGAGCTCCATTGCGGCGGACTCGGCCATCCGCGCCTTCGCCATCCCGTGGGCCGCTCCCGCGGCCTCTGCGAAACCGTAGGATTGCCGGCTTGCCTCGAGCGCTCGCCGCGGCTGCTTCATCGCGAGATACAGCTGCGAGATCTGGTAGAGCGCATACGATCGGCGGTAGGCGTTGCCGCGCTTCTCCGCTGCGGATAGCGCGGTTTGCAGCGCGGCGAGCGATTCGTCCATCTGGCCGCGGCCGCGCGCGGTGATCCCGATCATCATCTCGGACCAATAGCCGACATTCGGGTCGACCGCGCCTCGCGCAAGCGCGCGCGCTTCCTTCGCGAGCGCATTGGCCTTGCCGTAGTCGCCCGACAACGATTCGACGCTGCCGCGGACGAGCCGTGCCGTGGCGAGCCACAGGTCGTCGCCGCGAGCGCCTGCGTCGTGCTCCATGCGCTGCGCCAGATCGATCGCGTCGGCTTTCCTGCCCGATGCGACGAGAGCCTGGCCGTAGAGGCCGTAGACGAAGCGGCGCTCGGTCGGCGTCGCCGCGGCGACCTCCTGGGTGAGCGGGGCCAATTCCGTCAGCGCGCGCCTTGGATGCGCGTAGAGATAGGTTTCGATGTCGCTTGCGCGGGCGCCCAGCGACTGCGCCGCGGCGATCGGCGTTGCGACGACGCAGATTGCGATGAGCGCCAGCGACGCGAGGACCGCGGCCCATCGCATTGCGATGGCGAGTCCGCACCGGCGCGCCGAGTGCAACGCGCGCGTGACGACGCGCGCTCGCCCGCGCCGCGCGTCGGCCCTCGACGGCGTGAGACAGTGGGCGGTGGGTGCGTTCGACACGGTCGCTCTTTTTCGGGATGGCAAACGAGGCCGAGCGCTCGCTCGAGGGCTCGCCTTGGCCGTTGAACGTCTCTCGGCCTGACGCGCTGCCTATCGTTCAATGCTAAGCAATAGCCATGCCCATCACCGGGTGTTGGCGTGGCCAACGGAAGACGCGAATCGCCACCGATGGAGGACGGCTCGCGTGCCAGCGGCTGTCGTGCACAGCCGGATCGATCGCGTTGCGGGGTTTCGTCTGCGCGCGTCGTTTCGCGACGAGACGTGTCGATGTCTCGCATCCGCGATCGCCGCGAGCGCCCATGAAAAAGGGCGCCTCGAGGCGCCCTCGTTCGCTGCGAGCGTACGGTCTGCGCTACGCCATCGCCTTGATCGCGTGGGCGAGCCGCGACTTCGTTCGCGAAGCGAGATTCTTGTGGACGATCTTCTTGTCCGCGACGCGGTCGATCACCGCCTGCGATGCCTTGAGTTGGGCGGCGGCGGCCGCCTTGTCGCCGGCCGAGATCGCTTTCCTCACCTGCTTCACCGCCGTGCGCAACGACGAGCGGAGACTCGCGTTGTGCTTGTTGCGCGTGATTGCCTGTCGGGCCCGCTTGCGGGCCTGGGCGCTGTTCGCCATGTCTGGTTTTCCTTCGAATTCTGGAGGAGCCGAAAAAGACCTAGCATAATAGCACCTTACGACAGCTCGCGCAACGCTGCGCCTTCGGCGGCTGTCGCATCCCGCCCGAAATGTCCGCCATCCTCAACGAACTCTCCCGCGATCGGCGCGCTCTCGGTCGCCCGGGCGCGGGGACGCGGGGCCTCATGCGGGCCGACCCGCGTGAATCTGCTGCGCGCGCTCTCGACAGTGAGCGGGATGACGCTGCTGTCGCGAATCACCGGGCTTGCGCGCGAGAGCCTGAAGGCCGTCGCGTTCGGCGCGGGACTGCAGATGGACGCATTCGAGGCTGCGTTCCGCCTTCCGAACATCCTGCGGCGTCTCTTTGCCGAGGGCGCGTTCTCGCAGGCGTTCGTTCCGATCTTCGCCGAGTACCGGCGGCAGCGGGGCCTCGACGCGACGCAGGCGCTCGTCGGGCGCGTCGGCACGCTGCTCGCGATCGTGCTGCTCGCGTTGTCGGTCCTCGGCGTGCTCGCCGCGCCGTGGCTCGTCTACGTGCTCGCCGGCGGCTTCGCGCAGACGCCCGGCAAGGTCGAGCTGACGGCGACGATGATCCGGATCGTCTTTCCGTACATTTTCTTCGTGTCGCTCGTCTCGCTCGCGGGCGGCGTGCTCAACGTCTACCGGAAGTTCGCGATCCCCGCGTTCACGCCGGTGCTGCTCAACCTGTCGATCATCGGCGCCGCGATCTTTCTCGCCCCGTATTGCGACCCGCCGATCATCGCGCTCGCCTGGGGCGTGACGATCGGCGGCGTCGCTGCAGCTCGCGCTCCAGGTGCGCCCGCTCGCGAAGATCGGCGATGCTTGCCGCGCCGCGCTTCGACTGGCGCGACGAAGGCGTGCGGCGCGTGCTCGCGGCGATGGGACCGGCGGTGCTCGGCGTGTCGGCGGCGCAGATCTCCGCGCTCATCAACACGCAGCTCGCGTCCGCGCTCGGCGACGGCCGCATCTCGTGGATCACGTACGCGGACCGGCTGATGGAGTTTCCGAGCGCGCTGCTCGGCGTCGCGCTCGGCACGGTGCTGCTGCCGTCGCTCGCGAAGCATCACGCCGACGAGAATCCCGACCAGTACTCGTCGCTGCTCGACTGGGGGCTGCGCCTCGCGTTCATGCTCGCGCTGCCGGCGGCCGTCGCGCTCGTGGGTGCTCGCGATCCCGCTGATCTCGACGCTCTACCAGTACGGCCGCTTCACGGTGAACGACGTGATGCAGACGCGCGCCGCGCTGCTGGGCTACAGCGTCGGGCTGCTCGGCCTCATCGTCGTCAAGATCCTGGCCCCGGGCTTCTACGCGCGCCAGGTGATGGCGACGCCGGTGAAGATCGCGTTCACGACGGTGCTCGTGTCGCAAACGCTGGCGGTGATCCTGATGTTCCCGATGGGCCACGCGGGGCTCACGCTGTCGACGTCGATCGGCGCGTGCTTCAACGCGACGCTGCTCTTCTGGTTCCTGCGCAAGCGCGGCTACTACGTGCCGAGCGCCGGCTGGCTCGCGCTTCCTCGCGAAGCTCGCTCGTCGCGCTGTTCGTGCTTGCCGGCGTGCTCGTCTTGCTCGGCGGTCCCGCGTCGTTCTGGCTCTCGGCGTCGCTGTGGCCGAAGGTCGGACGTCTCGCCGGCGTCTGCGCGGCGGGCGCCGCCGCCTATTTCGCTTCGCTGTGGCTGCTGGGCTTCCGGGTCGCCGATTTCAACCGGCGCGAGGCCGCACCCGGAGGTGTCCGACGCCGGGCGATCTCGAGCCTTGACGCGCGATGCGAATGCTGCGCCGAGCGTGCGCGCGCATGCGCTTGCGTCGCGTCAGTGGCTTCCCGTCTTGCGGTACGGGCAGCGCGGCTTCACGCATTCGGCGTACAGATAGAGCGCGTGCTCGCGTGATCTCGAAGCCGCGCTCGCGCGCGACCGCCGTCTGGCGCTTCTCGATCCCCGCGTCGTAGAACTCCTCGACGCGCCCGCATTGCAGGCACACGAGATGGTCGTGGTGGTGGCCCTCGTTCAGCTCGAAGACCGCCTTGCCGGATTCGAAGTGATGGCGAATCAGCAGGCCCGCCTGCTCGAACTGCGTGAGCACGCGGTAGACGGTGGCGAGGCCGATGTCGAGCCCTTCGTCGAGGAGCTTGCGGTAGACGTCTTCCGCGGTGAGGTGCCGCACCTTCGACGTCTCGAACAGGTTGATGATCTTGAGCCTCGGCACGGTGGCCTTGAGGCCGGCGTTCTTGAGGTCGCTGGGCGATGACACGGCCGTGATCTCCGGGTTCGGCGTGACGCGAGGGGCGGCAGACGGATCGTCGGAGGGATCCGCCGGGAGCTCGGGCGTGCGCGGCGACGGCTATAATAACCAGTCGTCTACGCAAATTCACAGGCTCGTGGTCTCGCCTTCCTCGTTGCTGCAATCGCTTGCTCGTCGCGGCGGCCTCGCGGCGCTCGCGCTCTGCTCGCCCTCGCCGCGGCAGGGTGCGCGACGGTCGACGAGTACGCTGCCGACGCTGCGCAACTTCGGCGTCTACAAGCTCGACATCAACCAGGGCAACTACCTGTCGCAGGACATGGTCGACAAGCTCAAGGTCGGGCAGACGAAGGCGCAGGTCCGGCAGCTTCTGGGCACGCCGCTCGTCGTGAGCGCGTTCCGCGACAACCGCTGGGACTACGTCTACGAGTTCACGCAGCAGGGCCGCAGTGTCGCGCACCGGACGTTCACCGTGTATTTCGTCGACGACAAGCTCGCGCGCTGGGAGGGCGACGAGATGCCGGCATCGCAGGCCGATCTCAACCGCGAAGCCGCTCGCGCGCACGGCGAGCGAGGCGCAGTGGGGCGAGCCGCGCTCGTGGTGGGATTCGATCCTCGACATTTTCGCGTAACTGACGATGGTCGCGGATCGCCGTTGCCGGTGCCGGCGGCCGGATGGGCCAGGCGCTGATCGAGGCGACGCTCTCGCGATCCGGCGCTCGTGCTCTCCGCGGCGTTCGACGTCGCCGGCAGCCCGCTCGCGGGTCGCGATGCCGGCGAGCGCTTCGGCCGCGCGACCGGCGTCACCGTCGGCACCGACGCGACGCCGCGGCGCGCGGCGGCGGACGTGCTGATCGACTTCACGCGCCCCGAAGGAACGCTCGCGCACCTCGCCGCGTGCGTGCGCCATCGGACCGGCGCCGTCGTCGGCACGACCGGACTCTCGGACGCGCAGAAGGCCGAGCTCGCGGACTCGCGCGCAAAGCGTTCCGGTCGTCTTCGCGCCGAACATGAGCGTCGGCGTCAACGTTCTGCTGGCGCTCGTCGAAAACGCGGCGCGCCGGCTCGGCCCCGGCTACGACATCGAAATCGTCGAGATGCATCACCGGCACAAGGTCGACGCGCCTTCGGGCACCGCGCTCGGCCTCGGCGAAGCGGCGGCCCGCGGCGCCGGAATTGCGTTGGCGCAGAACGCCGTCTATGCGCGCGAAGGCGCGATCGGCGAGCGCAAGCGCGGCGCCATCGGCTTCGCGAGCGCTGCGCGGCGGCGACGTCGTCGGCGAGCACACGGTGATCTTCGCGGGGGCGGGCGAGCGGGTCGAGCTCTCGCACAGGGCGGCCTCGCGGCAGAACTTCGCGACCGGAGCGCTGCGCGCCGCGCATTTCGTCGCCGCGCATCGCGCGCAGGGCCGCGCCGGTCTCTTCGACATGCAGGACGTCCTGGGGCTCGGGTAGGCGGCGGTGCCGGCGACGTCCCCTTCGTTCGACCTCCACGGCACGCGCGCGCTCGTGACCGGCGGCGGGTCGGGGCTCGGCTTCGCCATCGCGGCGCGGTCTCGCGAGCGCCGGCGCGCACGTCGTGCTGAACGGCCGCAACCGCGACAAGCTGTCCGCTGCATCGGCGTCGCTTGCCAGCCGACGGGCTCGACGCCCGCACGGCGCCGTTCGACGTCACCGATGCCGCCGCGGTCGCCGAGGGCATCGCGGAGGTCGAGCGCACGCTCGGCCCGATCGACATCCTCGTCAACAATGCGGCGATGAATCAGAGGAAGGCGCTCGAGGAATTCGCGCCGGCCGAATGGCGCGCGCTGATGGCGGCGAATCTCGACGGGCCGTTCCTCGTGACCCGGGCGCTCATCCCGGCGATGAAGGCGCGGCGCCGCGGCAAGATCATCAACATCTGCTCGCTCGCCTCCGACATCGGGCGACCCAACATCGTCCCGTACGCGGTGAGCAAGGGCGCGGTGAGGATGCTCACGCGCGCGCTCGCCGTGGAGCTTGGCCGCGCACAACGTCCAGGTGAACGGGATCGCGCCGGGATTCTTCAAGACCGAGATGAACGCGGCGCTCATCGCCGATCCCGAGTTCTCGGCGTGGGTCGCGCGCCGCACGCCGGCAGGGCGCTGGGGCGAGCCGCGCGGAGATCGCCGGCGCCGCGGTGTTCCTCGCCTCGACGGCGGCCGACTACGTCACGGGCCACGTGCTCTACGTCGACGGAGGATTTTCGGCGTCGTACTGAGCGGCGCGAGCGGCCGCGGTTGTGCGCGGAAGCGCGCGCGCCGGTATAATTCAGAGCCTCAAGCGGGAACGACTGCGGGTATCGCCGGCGTTCCCGCTTCGCACGTCCGGACTCCCGCGAAACGCGACGCGGGTGCGCGACGCCGAGGCCAAGCGCGATTCCGCCATGCCCGATTCGACCGCCGCTGCCCCCGTCCGCCCGTCGCTCCTTCCGGCGACAACGCCGGCAGTGCTGGCGCTCGCCGACGGCAGCGTCTTTCAGCGGTCGCGCGATCGGCGCCGCGGGCCACGCCGTGGGCGAAGTCGTGTTCAACACGGCGATGACCGGCTACCAGGAGATCCTCACCGATCCGTCCTACGCCGGCCAGATCGTCACGCTCACGTATCCGCACGTCGGCAACGTCGGCGTGAACGCCGAGGACGTCGAGTCGCGTCAACCCTTTGCCGCGGGACTCGTGATCCGCGACCTGCCGCGCTTCGCGTCGAACTTCCGCGCGACCGGCGACCTGGGCGCCTATCTCGTCGCGAACGGCATCGTCGCGATCGCCGACATCGACACGCGCCGCCTCACGCGAATGCTGCGCGAGCGCGGCGCGCAGAACGGCTGCATCGTCGCGCGCGCGTCGAACGGCGAGATCGATGTCGACGACGCCGTCGCGCGGGCGCGGGCCGCGCCGTCGATGGCGGGACTCGATCTGGCGAAGGTCGTGAGCTGCACGGCGCCGTACGAGTGGACGGCAGGCACGTGGGCGCTCGGCGAGGGCTATCGCGCCGCAGGCGCGCCGCGCTTCCACGTCGTCGCCTACGACTACGGCGTCAAGCACAACATCCTGCGCCGGCTCGCCGAGCGCCGGTGCCGGATGACCGTCGTTCCCGCGCAGACGCCCGCGCGAAGAGGTCGCTCGCGCTCGCACCGGACGGCGTGTTCCTGTCGAACGGTCCCGGCGATCCCGAGCCGTGCGATTACGCGGTCCGCGCGATCCGGACGATCGTCGACGCCGGCGTGCCGACGTTCGGCATCTGCCTCGGCCATCAGCTGCTCGGGCTCGCGTCGGGGGCGCGCACGGTGAAGATGAAGTTCGGCCACCACGGCGCGAACCATCCGGTGCTGGACCGCGACACCGGGCAGGTGCTGATCACGAGCCAGAACCACGGCTTCGCCGTCGATGCGTCGACGTTGCCCGCGACCGTGCGCGTCACGCACGTGTCGCTGTTCGACGGCAGCCTGCAGGGCATCGCGCGCACCGACCGGCCGGCGTTCGGCTTCCAGGGACATCCCGAAGCGAGCCCCGGCCCGCACGACATCTCGTATCTCTTCGACCGCTTCGTGAAGATGATGGAGCGCAAGTGATGGGAGCGAGGACACGAAGCGGGCGCCCGCGCAGTAGCTTTCCGACCATGCCCAAGCGTACCGATATCGAGTCGATTCTGATCATCGGCGCCGGCCCGATCATCATCGGGCAGGCGTGCGAGTTCGACTATTCGGGCGCGCAGGCGTGCAAGGCGCTCCGCGAGGAGGGCTACCGGATCATCCTCGTGAACTCGAATCCGGCGACGATCATGACCGACCCGGAGATGGCCGACGTCACCTACATCGAGCCGATCACCTGGCCGATGATCGCGAAGATCATCGAGCGCGAGCGGCCCGACGCGCTGCTGCCGACGATGGGCGGCCAGACGGCGCTCAACTGCGCGCTCGATCTCGCGCGCGAGGGCGTGCTCACCCGCTTCGACGTCGAGCTGATCGGCGCGTCGAAGAAGGCGATCGACAAGGCCGAGGACCGCGAGAAGTTCAAGGCGGCGATGACGCGGATCGGGCTCGGCTCCGCGCGCTCGGGGATCGCGCACGACCTCGAGCAGGCGCTCGAAGTCCAGGCGCGACATCGGCTTCCCCGCCGTCATCCGGCCCTCGTTCACGCTGGGCGGCACCGGCGGCGGCATCGCGTACAACAAGGACGAGTTCGTCGAGATGTGCAAGCGCGGCCTCGCGATCAGCCCGACGCACGAGCTGCTGATCGAGGAGTCGCTGCTCGGCTGGAAAGAGTTCGAGATGGAGGTCGTGCGCGACCGCAAGGACAACTGCATCATCGTCTGCTCGATCGAGAACCTCGATCCGATGGGCGTGCACACCGGCGACTCGATCACCGTCGCGCCCGCGCAGACGCTGACCGACAAGGAATACCAGATCATGCGCGACGCGTCGATCGCCGTGCTGCGCGAGATCGGCGTCGACACCGGCGGCTCGAACGTGCAGTTCGCGGTCGAATCCCGCCGACGGCCGGATGCTCGTGATCGAGATGAACCCGCGCGTGTCGCGGAGCTCCGCGCTCGCGTCGAAGGCGACCGGCTTCCCGATCGCGAAGATCGCCGCGAAGCTCGCCGTCGGCTACACGCTCGACGAGCTTTCGAACGACATCACGGGCGGCGCGACCCCGGCGTCGTTCGAGCCGACGATCGACTACGTCGTCACCAAGGTGCCGCGCTTCGCGTTCGAGAAGTTCAAGCAGGCCGACGACCGGCTGACGACGCAGATGAAGTCGGTCGGCGAGGTGATGGCGATCGGCCGCACGTTCCAGGAGTCGCTGCAGAAGGCGCTGCGCGGGCTCGAGACCGGCGTCGACGGCTTCAACCTGAAGACCGTCGATCCGGAGAAGATCGGCGACGAGCTCGCGTATCCGCGCGCCGAGCGCCTGTGGTACGTCGCCGACGCGTTCGGCGTCGGGATGCCGCTCGACGAGGTCTACCGCCACACGAAGATCGATCCGTGGTTCCTCGCGCAGATCAAGGAGATCGTCGACACCGAGCTCGCGCTCGAGAAGCGACACGCTCGCCGAGCTCGACGAAGGACGAGCTCCGCGGGCTGAAGCGGATGGGCTTCGCCGACCGCCGGATCGCGCACCTGCTCAAGGTCCGACGAGGGCGACGTCCGCGCGCGGCGGCACGAGCTCGGCATCCGCCCGGTCTACAAGCGCGTCGACACGTGCGCGGCGGAGTTCGCCACGCAGACCGCTTACCTCTACTCGACCTACGAGGAGGAGTGCGAGGCCGCGCCGACCGACAGGAAGAAGGTGATCGTCCTGGGCGGCGGTCCCAACCGCATCGGGCAGGGGATCGAGTTCGACTATTGCTGCGTGCACGCGGCGATGGCGCTGCGCGAGGACGGCTACGAGACGATCATGGTCAACTGCAATCCGGAGACCGTGTCGACCGACTACGACACGTCGGACCGGCTGTACTTCGAGCCGCTGACGCTCGAGGACGTGCTCGAGATCGTCCACGTGGAAAAGCCGTTCGGCGTCATCGTCCAGTACGGCGGGCAGACGCCGCTCAAGCTCGCGCGCGACCTCGAGGCGAACGGCGTGCCGATCATCGGCACCTCGCCCGACATGATCGACATGGCCGAGGACCGCGAGCGCTTCCAGCAGATGCTGCACCGGCTCGAGCTCCGGCAGCCGCCGAACCGCACCGCGCGCACCGAGAAGGACGCGATGAGCGCCGCGGACGCGATCGGCTACCCGCTGGTCGTGCGCCCGTCGTACGTGCTCGGCGGCCGCGCGATGGAGATCGTCCACGAGCCGCAGCGACCTCGAGCGGTACATGCGCGAGGCCGTCAAGGTGTCGAACGATTCGCCGGTCCTGCTCGACCGCTTCCTGAACGACGCGATCGAGGTCGACGTCGACGCGGTCTGCGACGGAACGCGACGTCGTGATCGGCGGCATCATGGAGCACATCGAGCAGGCGGGCGTCCACTCCGGCGACTCGGCGTGCTCGCTGCCGCCGTTCTCGCTCTCGGCCGAGACGCAGGACGAGCTGCGGCGGCAGACCGTCGCGATGGCGCACGGGCTCTCCGTCGTCGGGCTGATGAACGTCCAGTTCGCGATCCAGAACGGAACGGTGTACGTGCTCGAGGTCAATCCGCGCGCGTCGCGCACGGTGCCGTACGTGTCGAAGGCGACCGGCCGCCCGCTCGCCAAGATCGCGGCGCGCTGCATGGTCGGCCAGTCGCTCGCGGCGCAGGGCGATCGCCGGAGAGATCGTCCCGCCGTACTACTCGGTGAAGGAGGCGGTGTTTCCCGTTCATCAAGTTTCCGGGCGTCGACACGATCCTCGGCCCGGAGATGAAATCGACCGGCGAGGTGATGGGCGTCGGCGAGACGTTCGCCGAGGCGTTCCTCAAGTCGCAGCTCGCCGCAGGCGTGAAGCTTCCGGAGCGGGGCAGGGTGTTCGTGAGCGTCAAGGACGCCGACAAGCCGCGCGCGATCGAGCTCGCGAAGATCCTCGTCGGACTGGGCTTCTCGATCGTCGCCACGCGCGGCACCGCAGCCGCGCTCGAGGCGGCCGGCGTGCCGGTGACGCCGGTCAACAAGGTGCACGAAGGGCGTCCGCACATCGTCGACATGATGAAGAACGACGAGATCGCGCTCGTCGTCAACACGGTGCAGGAGAAGCGCGCGGCGATCCTCGACAGCTATCAGATCCGCCGCGAGGCGCTCACCGATCAGATCCCGACTTACACGACGCTCGCCGGCGCCCGCGCCGCGGCGATCGGCCTGACGGGAATGCGCGAGCTCGTTCCCTACGCGATCCAGTCGCTGCACGAGCTTCTGCACCGCAACGGCCAGTCGGACCGGTCGCGGACCGAGTCGGCGGGCGTGACGGCATGACGACGAAGGTCCCGATGACGGTCGAAGGAGCGAAGCGGCTCAAGGTCGAGCTGCATCGCCTCAAGACCGTCGACCGTCCGGCGATCATCACGGCGATCGCCGACGCGCGCTCGCACGGCGATCTCGCCGAGAACGCCGACTACGACGCGGCGAAAGAGCGGCAGGGCTTCATCGAAGGCAGGATCCACGAGATCGAGCGCCGGCTCGCGCACGCGCAGGTGATCAACCCGGCCGAGATCGACGCCGACGGGCGCATCGTGTTCGGCGCAACCGTCGAGCTGGCGGACGTGAAAACGGGCGACGAAGTGACCTATCAGATCGTCGGCGACGACGAAGCCGACTTGAAGCACGGCAAGATCTCGGTGAGCTCGCCGATCGCGCGGGCGCTGATCGGCAAGGTCGAGGGCGACACCGCGGAAGTGCACGCGCCCGGAGGCGTCCGCGAGTACGAAGTGCGCGCGGTGCGCTACGCGTAGCGCTCGATCGGGAAATCCTTGCCGGGTTGCAAGCCGCTCATCGCGTCGCGCGGCGGCGCGGCCTGGATGACGCGGCGGGTCGGGTCTTCGCCACGGCCGCGACCGCCTCGGGCGCCGGCGACGGCCGCCACAGCGTGAGTATCTTGCCGAGATGCTGCACCGGTGCAGCGTCGAGATCGGCGCAGATTTGCGCGAGCAGCCTCTCGCGCTCGCCGCGGTCATCGTCGAACACGCGAACCTTGACGAGCTCGTGCGCGTTCAGGTTGACGTCGATCTCGTGCAGCACGGCACGGGTGAGGCCGTTCGTGCCGATCGCCACCACGGGGCGGAGCGGGTGAGCCTTGGCGCGAAGCGCCCGTCGTGCCCCGGATGCTAGAGTTCGCATCGACGGATTCTACTGCGCCGCTCATCACGCGCTTCGCCCGGTCGGCACGACCTCGCTGCATGGCAATCAAGTCATCGAAGAAGAACAAGTTCGTCAAGGCGTGGATGACGGGGCACGTCAACGACCCCTGGGTCAAGGAAGCCACGCGCCGCGGCTACCGCTCCCGCGCCGCGTTCAAGCTGATCGAGCTCGCCGAGCGTGACCAGCTGCTGAGACCGGGGATGCGGGTCGTGGACCTCGGCGCCGCGCCGGGAAGCTGGAGCCAGGTGCTCCGCGAGCGCCTGGGCCCGAACGCGACGCTCGTCGCGATCGACCTGCTGCCGATGGAGCCGATTGCCGGGGTGACGATCGTGCAGGCGGACTTTCGCGAGGGCGAAGGGCTTTCGGCGCTCGAAAAAGCCCTCGGCGACGAAAAGGCCGACCTTGTCGTTTCGGACATGTCCCCCAATCTATCCGGCGTGGAGGCCGCCGATCAGGCCCGCTCTGTCCACCTTGGCGAGCTCGCGCTCGATTTCGCCAGGGCGCGATTGCAACCGGGAGGCGATCTCGTCGTCAAAGCGTTCCAGGGCGAGGGATTCGTGGAGCTTCGGCGTGCGCTGGAAGCGCACTTTGCGAAGGTCTACGTTAGGAAGCCCAAGGCGTCCCGGGACCGGAGCCGCGAGGTGTTCCTGGTCGGCAAGGGCCTGAAAAGCTGAGGAAAATTGACGAGCACCAACATCCGAGCGGGCGTCGTCCAAAAGCGACACCCGGTTGGCACGAAACTGGCTGCGTGTCCCCCGAACGGATAGAATCGAACCGTCGGCGCATGCAGCCATCGCTGCCGCAACGTTTCGGGAATGTGCGGCGCGTCGAGCAGGCAATGCGTCACGAGGAGCAACATTGAACAATCTTCTCAAGAACATCGGCATCTGGCTCGTGATCGGCCTCGTCGTGCTGACGGTGGTCAAGCAGTTCGACGCCCGCCAGGGCCCCAAGGACGCCGTCCCGTATTCCGAGTTCATGGACCGGGCGAAGGCCGGCAGCGTCGAATCCGCGACGGTCGAGGGCCGCACGATCAAGTGGGTGTCGGCCGACAAGAAGCGGTTCGTCACCTACAGTCCCGGCGACATCTGGATGGTCGGCGACCTCGTCAAGTACGGCGTCAAGGTCGAGGCGAAGCCCGAGGAGGAGCAGAGCTTCCTCGCGCAGATCTTCATCTCGTGGTTCCCGATGCTGCTGCTGATCGGCGTGTGGATCTTCTTCATGCGCCAGATGCAGGGCGGCGGCCGCGGCGGCGCGTTCTCGTTCGGCAAGAGCAAGGCGAAGATCCTCGACGAGTCGAACAACACGGTGACGTTCGCCGACGTCGCCGGCTGCGACGAGGCGAAGGAGGAAGTCTCCGAGATCGTCGAGTTCCTCCGCGATCCGTCCAAGTTCCAGAAGCTGGGCGGGCGCATCCCGCGCGGCGTGCTGATGGTCGGCAGCCCGGGCACCGGCAAGACGCTGCTCGCGAAGGCGATCGCCGGCGAGGCGAAGGTGCCGTTCTTCTCGATCTCGGGCTCGGACTTCGTCGAGATGTTCGTCGGCGTCGGCGCCGCGCGCGTGCGCGACATGTTCGAGCAGGCGAAGAAGAACGCGCCGTGCATCGTGTTCATCGACGAGATCGACGCGGTCGGCAGGCAGCGCGGCGCGGGCCTGGGCGGCGGCAACGACGAGCGCGAGCAGACGCTGAACCAGCTGCTCGTCGAGATGGACGGCTTCGAGGGCAACGCCGGCGTCATCGTGATCGCCGCGACCAACCGCCCCGACGTGCTCGACCCGGCGCTGATGCGGCCCGGCCGCTTCGACCGGCAGGTCGTCGTCCCGCTGCCCGACATCCGCGGCCGCGAGCAGATCCTGCTCGTGCACATGCGCAAGGTGCCGATGGCGACCGACGTGAAGGCCGAGGTCATCGCGCGCGGCACGCCCGGCTTCTCCGGCGCCGACCTCGCGAACCTCGTCAACGAGGCGGCGCTCTTCGCCGCGCGCAAGAACAAGCGCCTCGTCGACATGGACGACTTCGAGATGGCGAAGGACAAGATCGTCATGGGCGCCGAGCGGCGCTCGATCGTGATGCCCGAGGAGGAGCGGCGCAACACCGCGTACCACGAGTCGGGTCACGCGATCGTCGCCAAGCTCCTGCCGAAGACCGATCCGGTGCACAAGGTCACGATCATCCCGCGCGGCCGCGCGCTGGGCGTGACGATGCAGCTCCCCGAGCAGGATCGCTACAGCATGGGCCGCGAGCACATGCTGAACGTGATCGCGGTCCTCTTCGGCGGGCGGATCGCCGAGGAGCTCTTCATGAACCAGATGACGACCGGCGCGTCGAACGACTTCGAGCGCGCGACGCACATCGCGCGCGACATGGTCACGCGCTACGGCATGTCGGATCTGCTCGGCCCGATGGTCTACGGCGAGAACGAAGGCGAGGTCTTCCTGGGCCGCTCGATCACGAGGACCGTCAACATGTCCGAAGAGACGATGCGCAAGGTCGACGCCGAGATCCGCAAGATCATCGATCAGCAGTACGCGGTCGCGCGCAAGCTCCTCGAGGACAATCGCGACAAGGTCGAGACGATGGCCGCGACGCTGCTCGAGCTCGAGACGATCGACGCCGACCAGATCGACGACATCATGGCCGGCAGGCCGCCGCGGCCGCCGAAGCCCACGCAGGCCGGCAGCAGCACGGCGACGCCGGGATCGTCGGCAGGCGCCGGCGCCGCGCCGTCGGCAAATCCGGCCTGAATCGGTCGCCGCGCTGGATACCGGGGCGTGCTCGCGACGAGCACGCCCCGTTTCATTTTGGACGGCAACGTGACACGACCTTTTCGCTGCGGCGCGCACACGTTCGACCTCGCCCGGCCGCTGGTGATGGGGGTCCTCAATGTCACGCCGGATTCCTTTTCCGACGGCGGGCGGTATCTCGATCGGCAGAGCGCGCTCGCGCACGCCCGCCGGATGCGCGACGACGGCGCCGATCTGATCGACATCGGCGGCGAATCGTCGCGGCCGGGCGCGGCGGCCGTCGCCGAGGACGCCGAGCTCGAGCGCGTGATTCCGCTCGTCGACGCGCTCGCGGGCGAAGGCATCGCCGTCGCGGTCGACACGCGCAAGCCCGCCGTGATGCGTGCGGCGATCGCCGCGGGCGCGTCGATGATCAACGACATCGGCGCGTTGCAGGCGCCGGGCGCGATCGACGCGTGCGCGCCGGGAAACACCGGCGTCTGCCTGATGCACATGCAGGGCGAGCCCGCGACGATGCAGGACGCGCCCGTCTATGGCGATGTCGTGACCGAAGTCAGGGACTTCCTCGTCGCGCGCGCCGCCGCCTGCGAAGCCGGCGGGCATCGCGCGCCGAGCGCATCGCGATCGATCCCGGCTTTGGCTTCGGCAAGACGCGGGCGCATAATCTCGCTCTGCTGCGGGCGATCGGGGTGTTCGCCGCGACCGGTTATCCGGTGCTCGTCGGCCTGTCGCGCAAGAAGTCGCTCGGTGACATCACCGGGCGCGACGTCGACGAGCGGCTCGCCGCGAGCCTCGCGGCCGCGCTTGCGGCGGTGGCGCGAGGCGCGTCGATCGTCCGCGCGCACGACGTGCGCGAAACGGTGGATGCGCTGAAGGTCTGGAACGCGATCGAGCAGAGCCGCTGACGATCGAGCGCGCCGTGACGAACGACGAATGAGAAACGCGCGATGACGCGACAATATTTCGGAACCGACGGCGTTCGCGGCCGTGTCGGCGAGGAGCCGATCACGCCCGAGCTCGTGCTGAAGCTCGGATGGGCGGCAGGACTCGTGCTCGCGGCCGACTCGTCGCGCGACGGCGTGCGCCCCTCGGTGCTGATCGGCAAGGACACGCGGATCTCCGGTTATCTGCTGGAGGCCGCGCTCGAAGCGGGCCTCTCCGCGGCGGGCGTGGACGTCTACCTGTCCGGCCCCCTGCCCACGCCCGCGGTCGCGTATCTGACGCGCGCGCTGCGCCTCTCGGCGGGCATCGTGATCAGCGCGTCGCACAATCCGTTCGACGACAACGGGATCAAGTTCTTCTCCGGGGCGGGCGCGAAGCTTCCGGACAGCCTCGAGCAATCGATCGAAAGCGTGATGGCGCGCTCGCTCGCGTGCGTGCCGTCGGCGCAACTGGGCAAGGCGCGCCGCATCGACGACGCCGGAGGCCGGTACATCGAGTTCTGCAAGTCGACGTTCCCGAACGAGCTCGACCTCAAGGGCTGGCGGATCGTCGTCGACTGCGCGCACGGCGCCGCGTACAACGTCGCGCCGCCGGTGTTCCACGAGCTCGGCGCCGACGTCATTGCGATCGGCGCCGAGCCGAACGGGCTCAACATCAACGACGGCGTCGGGGCGACGAACCCGAAGCATCTGAAGGCGGCGGTCGTCGAGCACAAGGCCGACATCGGCATCGCGCTCGACGGCGATGGCGACCGGCTGCTGATGGTCGACCGCGACGGCCGCGCGTACGACGGCGACCAGCTTCTCTACGTGATCGCGATGGACTATCGACGGCGCAAGGCGCTCGAAGGCGGCGTCGTCGGCACGCTGATGACGCAATCTCGGGCTCGAGCAGGCGCTCGCGCGGCACGGGATCGAGCTCGAGCGCGCGCCGGTGGGCGACCGCTACGTGCTGGAGCGGATGGAGGAAAAGGGGTGGCTGCTCGGCGGCGAGAATTCGGGCCACGTGCTGTGCCTCGACAAGCACACGACCGGCGATGCGATCATCGCCGCGCTCGCGGTTCTGCGCGCGCTGGTCGAGCAGCGGACGACGCTCGCGCGCGCCGCCGACGGCATCACGCTCTTCCCGCAGCGTCTCATCAACGTGCGCGTCCCGAAGGGCTACGACTGGAAGGCGAACGAGGCGATTCGCGCCGCGCAGGCCGGGACGATCGCCGCGCTCGGCGACGACGGGCCGCGTGCTCCTGCGCCCGTCGGGCACCGAGCCGGTGCTTCGCGTGATGGTCGAGGCGCGCGAGGCGGACGTGGCCGACAAGCATGCGCAGGTCCTGGCGGATGTGATCGCGGCCGCGGCCGGCGGCTGATGGTCGCGGTCCTCCATTCGGCGCCGGCGGCAGGCGCGCCGGAGGCCGTCGCGGCGTGGCTCGCGGCGCTGCGCGGCGTCTATCCGCAAGACGACCTCGATACGTTCGCCGCTGCGCTCGCCTACGCGCGCGAACGCTGCGGCGAGCTCGCCGGCCGCGACGGGGAGCCGCTCGTCGGGCGCGGACTCGCGGCGGCGACGATCCTCGCCGGTTTGAAGCTCGATGCCGGGACCGTGCGCGCCGCATTGCTCGGCGGGCTTCCGAGCGCCGGCGCATTCGACGCAGCGGAGGTCGGCGCGCGTTTCGGCGCCGACGTCGCGACGCTCGTCGCCGGCGCCGCGCGGATGGACGAGATCCGCGCGATCGCGCCGCAGGGCGACGCCGACGAGCGCGCCGCGCAGGCCGAGCGCCTGCGCAAGATGCTGCTCGCGATGGTCGACGACATCCGCGTCGTGCTCGTGAAGCTCGCCGAGCGCACCGCGGCGCTGCGCTTCCTGATGGCGGGCGGCGCGGCGATGATCGAGCCGCGCCAGCAGGCGGCGCGCGAGGCGCTCGAATTGTTCGCGCCGCTCGCGAATCGCCTCGGCATCTGGCAACTGAAATGGGAGCTCGAGGACCTGTCGCTGCGCGCGCTCGAGCCCGAAACCTACAAGACGATCGCGAAGCTTCTCGACGAGCGCCGCCTCGACCGGCAGCGCTACATCGAGGAGGTCATCGGCAGCCTGCATCGCGAGCTCGCCGCTGCGGGGATCCGCGCCGAGATCACCGGCCGCCCCAAGCACATCTACAGCATCTGGAACAAGATGCGCCGGAAGGGCTCCGGCATCGACGCGCTGTACGACATTCGCGCGGTGCGCATCCTCGTCGACGACGTCAAGGACTGCTACGCGGCGCTCGGCATCGTCCACCACATGTGGACGCCGCTTCCGGGCGAGTTCGACGACTACATCGCGAAGCCCAAGGCCAACAACTACCGCTCGCTGCACACGGCGGTGATCGGGCCGGAGGACAAGCCGCTCGAAGTGCAGATCCGCACGTTCGAGATGCATCAGCACTCCGAATACGGCGTCGCCGCGCACTGGCGCTACAAGGAGTCCGGAAGCAAGGCCGGGCGCCGCGATCCCGCGTTCGAGGACCGGATCGCGTGGCTGCGGCAGGTGCTCGACTGGAAGGACGCGGTCGCCGACGAGTCCGAGTGGCTCGCCGCGTTCAAGAGCAGTCTCTTCACCGATACGATCTACGTGCTGACGCCGCAGGGGAAAGTCGTCGACCTGCCGCGCGGCTCGACGCCCGTGGATTTCGCGTACGCCGTGCACACGAGCCTCGGCCACCGCTGCCGCGGCGCGCGCGTCGACGGCGCGATGGTCCCGCTCAACCACGTGCTCGACGAACGGTCAGCGCGTCGAGATCATCGCCGCGAAGGTCGAGGGCCCGTCGCGCGACTGGCTGAACCCCGAGCTCGGCTACGCGCACAGCCACCGCGCGCGGACGAAGGTGCGGCAGTGGTTCAAGGCGCAGCAGCACGAGGAGACGCTCGCGCAGGGGCGCGCGCTCGTCGAGCGCGAGCTGCAGCGGGCCGGCGCCACGGCGGTCAACCTGGACGCGGTCGCGGCGAAGGCGGGCTTTGCCAAGGCGGAGGAGCTCTACGCCGCGGCCGCGCGCGACGAGGTCAACACGCGGCAGATCCAGATGGCGATCAAGGCCGTGCAGCAGCCCGGCGCGAGCCCGCCGCCCGAGCCGGAGGTCGAAGTCGTCGCGCGCCAGAGCAAGGCGGGCGGGGCGGGCGGCGGGATCCTCGTCGTCGGCGTCGATCGACTGATGACGAACCTTGCGCGCTGCTGCAAGCCCGCGCCGCCCGACGGCATCGTCGGGTACGTCACGCGCGGGAAAGGCGTGACGATCCACCGCCAGAGTTGCAACAACATCGTGCGCGCGCGAAGCCGCGAGCCGGAACGGCTGATCGCCGCCGACTGGGGCGCGCCGCGCGACGAGGTCTTTCCGGTCGACGTCGTGCTCGAGGCGATGGACCGCCAGGGGCTGCTGCGCGACATCACCGAGATCTTTTCGCGCGAGAAGATCAACGTGACCGCCGCGAACACGCTGACGAAGAACAGCGCGACCCGGATGGCCTTCACGCTCGAAGTGAAGAGCCTGGCAGCGCTCGGGCGCGCGCTCGCGCATGGTGCGCGACGTGCGCGGCGTGCTCTCGGCGGGACGGCGCTGAGCGCGTCGCGCCCGTCGGCCGTCGCGACAATCCGGTACGACGGCCGCCGTCAGAGCAACGCTGTCGCCATTCCGATCGCGCCGCAGCCGAGGATCACCGGGATGACGCCCGCCTTGTAGCGAAAGAGCGCGAGCGCGGCGACGACGCCGATCGCCGAGCGCCAGCGGATCGAGGCCGCGGATCGCCTCTTCTCCGGCCCAGCCTTTCGGCCAGAACACGTGCCAGGCAAAGAACACGGCGAGGTTGACGATGACGCCGACCACCGCCGCGGTGATCCCGGAGAGCGGCGCGGTGAACCGCAGCTGGCCGTGCGTCGTCTCGATCAGCGGGCCGCCGGCGAGGATGAACAGGAAGCTCGGCAGGAACGTGAAGTACGTCGCCACGCACGCGCCGGCGATGCCGGCGAGCGCGAGCGAGTCCGGCCCGAACAGCGCCTTCGTCCAGCCGCCGACGAAGCCGACGAACGCGACGACCATGATGAGCGGGCCCGGCGTCGTCTCGCCGAGCGCGAGCCCGTCGATCATCTGCGTCGGCGTGAGCCACGAATACGCCTCGACCGCGCCCTGGTACACATAGGGAAGCACCGCGTACGCGCCGCCGAACGTGAGCAACGCGGCCTTGGTGAAGAAAACGGCCATCTGCGGCAGCGTCGCGTCGAATCCCCGGCGCAGCGCGACAAGACCGAAGGCGACGCTCCACAGCACGACGAAGACAGTGACGACGATCGCGAGCCGCGCCCAGCGGAAATGCGCGTGCGGTGGCGTCGGCGTGTCGTCGTCGATGACTGCCGGAGGATGCTCGGTGCCGCTCGCGCCCTCCGCGTTGCCCACGGCGAACTCGGCCGGCGCGACGCGGCCGCCGATGTAGCCGGCGACGCCCGCGGCCAGCACGATCGCGGGGAACGGCACGTTGAGCGCGAAGATCGCGACGAAACGCGAGCGCCGCGAAGATCCACAGCACGGGGCGCTTGAGCGCGCGCGACCCGATCCGCCACGCCGCGTGCAGCACGATCGCGACGACTGCGGGCTTGATGCCGTAGAGCATTCCGGCGACGGCGGGGACGCTGCCGTACGCCATGTACAGCCACGACAGCGCGATCAGGACGACGAGCGACGGCAGGACGAACAAGCGCGCCGGCGATCACGCCTCCCCACGTCCGGTGCATCAGCCAGCCGATGTACGTCGCGAGCTGTTGCGCTTCCGGACCGGGCAGCACCATGCAGTAATTGAGCGCGTGCAGGAAGCGGCGCTCGGAGATCCACCGGTGCCGGTCGACGAGATCGTGATGCATGATCGCGATCTGTCCCGCGGGCCCGCCGAAGCTCACGAAGCCGAGCTTCAGCCAGTAGCGGAAGGCTTGCGCGGGCGTGGGGGGGCGCGGCGTTGCCGGGCGACGCGCGGCCTCAGCACGCTCAGCGCTGCTCGTGACGTCAGCGTTTCGGCCGCCGCCATCGCTCGCGGTCGGGCCCTTCGGGCCTTGGCTTCGCCCCGCTCGCTCAGGCGTCCTCCGGGACTTGGCTTCGCCCGCCTCGCTCACGCGTGCGCCTCCGCGCGCAGCTTCTCCGGATACCAGCCGTGCGTCTCGGCCTGCGCTTCGCGGCACCACGCGTAGAGCGAATCGTAGACGAGCATTCCCCACTTCAGCATCTCGTGATCGTCGGCGAACATCGCGGAGAGCCCGAGAGAGACGGCGAGCAATCCGGGGGCTTCCCGCGCGAGCTCCGGCGCGCCGGTGTCGGCGCCGCGGACGATCGTCGCGAGGACGGCGAGCGCCGGATGATCGAGCCCGTGCAACCTGATGAAGGCGTCGAAGCTGCAATCGCGACCCGCATGCGTGTAACGGACATCCGGGACATCGTAGGGCGTCGCGGCGTTCGCCGCGGCGAAGCTGCGCACTTCCGCGGTCGGGACGTAGAAGAACTCCGCGGCAGGGTCGATGAAGCGGCGCACGAGCCACGGGCAGGCGATGCGGTCGATCTTCGGCCGCGCGCGCGTCACCCACCGCGTCGGCGGCGCGAAGGGCTGCGTTCGATTGCCCTCGGCGCGCCAGCGCTCCAGGCCGCCGTCGAGATACCGGGCATCGAGTCCGCGCTCGCGCAGCGCTCGCGCCGCGCCTTGGCCCACCTCGTGTCCGCGCACGCAATGGACGACGACGGGGCGCCACGGCTCGAGTTGCGCCGCCCACGCATCGACGTCCTCGGGAAGGCGCCGCAGCGCGCCGGGGATGATCTCGGGATCCTGCTCGAACGCCGGTTGCCGGCGCACGTCGATCAGCGTCGGCGGCGGAAACGCCGCGAGCCGATGCGTCGAGTTCAACGGGAGTGACGGCCGCATCCATGGTCTTCAATGCCTCCTGCTGCGCGAAGCAGCAACGAAGCAGAACTTGGATGGCGCGGGGCCAGCGATGCGGCGGGGCGTCTGCGAAAGCCCTTCAACGAGAATAGCTCAGATCAGTCCCTCGAGCAACTGAACGTCGACGAGATCGCCGGCGGCGCAGTTGCCGGTGTCCACCGGCAGCACGATGAAGCAGTTCGCCTGCGACATCGACGACAGGATCCCCGAGCCCTGATCGCCGGTCGCGCGCACCGTGAAGCCACCGCTGCCGTCGGGCGTCAGGATGCCGCGCTGGAATTCCGTTCGCCCCGGAAGCTTGCGGATCGGCGCTTCGAGCTTCACCTTGAACGTCGGCTGCACGCGAGACGTCGCGCCGTCCCTGGAGGATGAACAGCGCGTCGCGGACGAACTGGTAGAACGTGACCATCACCGCGACCGGATTGCCCGGCAGGCCGAAGAAGTGCGCGCCGCCGATCCGGCCGTACGCAAGCGGGCGCCCGGGCTTCATCGCGATTTTCCAGAACAGCACCTCGCCGAGCTTGTCGAGCTGCGCCTTGACGTAGTCGGCTTCCCCTACCGAAACGCCGCCCGACGTGATGACGACGTCGGCGGCTGCCGCCGCCTCATTGAGCGCGCGCTCGAGCGCTTCCGGCGAATCGGGAACGACGCCCATGTCGAGCACGTCGCAGTCGAGCCGCGTCAGCATTCCGTAGATCGTGTAGCGGTTGCTGTCGTAGACCTCGCCCGCGGCGAGCGGCGTGCCGACCGAGCGCAGCTCGTCGCCGGTCGAGAAAAAGGCGACGCGGAGCTTCCGATAGACGCGGACCTCGCCGACGCCGAGCGAAGCCATCATCCCGAGCTCGGCGGGATGCACGAGCTGCCCTGCGCCGAACACGACCTGTCCGGCCTTGAGATCTTCGCCGGCAAGGCGGCGATGCTGTCCCGCACGCGCGATCGCACCGGCGGCAACGCGAACGCGGCCCGCCTCCTCGCTCGTTCGCTCCTGCATGACGACGGAGTCGGCGCCATCGGGCATGACGCCGCCGGTGAAGATCCGCACGCATTGACCGGCGCCGAGCGTCACTCGCGAAGGCCTGCCCGCGAAGGATTCGCCGACGCGCATCAGCACGGTCTCGCGATCGGGCGCGAGGTCGGCGAAGCGAACGGCGTAGCCGTCCATCGCCGAGTTGTCGTGTGCCGGCACGGAAAGCGGCGAGACGACGTCGGCCGCGAGCACACGCCCGAGCGCCTGCCGGATCGCAACGCGCTCGGTCGCGGTCACCGGCGCGAGAAACGAGCGGATCAGCGCGCGGGCGCGCTCGACGGGCATCGAGTCCGGATCGTAGTCGTCGGCGCACGACGCTTCGCGCAGCGTCTTCGCCGGACTCGCAGCGACGGCACCTGCGGGATCGGATGCGTGGCGATTCATGTCGATGTCGGCAGGCAGAGCGGCGTCAGGCCTTCGCGGCGGCGGCAAGCTCGTCGGTCGTGTTGATGTTGCGGAACGCGTCCGCCTCGTCGTCGAACGCGACTTCGACGACCTCGAGTGCCGCGTACCACGCATCGATCTTCCTTCCCCCGCGCTCGAGAAACGCTGCGAGGCTCGGCAGGACGTCCCGGCGCACCAGCGCAAACACCGGATGCGGCTGGTCGAACGTCTTCGCGACGGCGAGCTGCGCGCGCTTCGCGACGAGCCCCGCATGCAACCGATCGACGAGATCCGCCGGGAGGAACGGCGAGTCGCAGGGCACGGTGACGACCATCTCGCGCGTGGCGTGCGTCATGCCGGCATGCAGGCCGGCAAGCGGGCCCGCGAAGCCGCCGACGGCGTCCGCGAACACCGCGTGACCGAGCGCCTGGTAACGCTCGAGGTTCTGATTCGCGTTGATCAGGATCTCGTCGACCTGCGGCGCGAGCCGGCGCAGCACGTGGACGATCATCGGCACGCCCGCAAGCTCGACCCAGCCTTTGTCGACGCCCCCCATCCGGCGCCCCTGACCGCCCGCCAGCACGATGCCGGTGATCGCCGGCGCCGGCGCCCGTCATCGCGCAACGGTGGAGGGCTCGGCGCGGAATCGGCCCGCGCCGGTGAAGAGCAGGAAGTGCTTGCCGGTCGCGCGACCGATCATCGTGATCCCGACCTTTTCCGCGATCTCGTGCCCCATCTGCGTGAGGCCGGAGCGCGAGACGAGGAACGGGATGCCCATCTGCGCCGCCTTGATCACCATCTCGGAGGTGAGCCGCCCCGTCGTGTAGAAGATCTTGTCGCCGCCGTCGATCCGGTCGAGCCACATCTGGCCGGCGATCGCGTCGACCGCGTTGTGGCGCCCGACGTCTTCGACGAAGGTCAGGATCTCCGAGCGGCCGCGCTCGTTGGTCGCGAGCGCGCAACCGTGGACGGCGCCCGCCTGCTTGTAGATCGTCTCGTGCAGCCGGACGCGGTCGAGCAATGCGTAGAGCGTCGACTGCGAGAGCGTGGCATCCGCGGGCAGCCGCACATTCTCGATGTCGGCCATCAGGTCGCCGAACACCGTGCCCTGGCCGCAGCCGCTCGTCGTCGTGCGCTTGCGCGTCTTCGCTTCGAGTTCCTTGAGCCCGTGTCGCGTCTTGACGACGACGGCGCCGACGTCCCAGTCGACCTGCACGGCGACGATGTCCTCGATGCGGTCGAGCAGGCGCTGGTTGCGCAGGTAGCCGATCGCGAGCGCTTCGGGCGCCGCGCCGAGCGTCATCAGCGTGACGAGCTCGTGCTTGTCGACGTAGAGAGTCAGCGGATGCTCGCCGGCGATCGGCGTATCGCGGACCGCGCCGGTTTCGTCGACGGCCTGCACGCCGAAGGTCGACGGACGCGCGGCGTTCGTGAGCACCGGGCGATAAGGGGTGTTCGGCGCATTCATCGCCGCGGGCTATCGAGCGATTTCACGACCCGGCACTTCAGCCGCCGATGTAGCTCATCTCGACTTTCGGCAGCCGCAGCGTGTTCGCGCTGCGGATCTCCGAATAGCGGTCGGCGCGCCGCTTCCACACGGCTGCGATCGCGTTGCCGATCTGCGCATCGTCGAAGCCGCCGCGCAAGAGCGCCCGCAGGTCGTGGCCCGCGGTCGCAAAGAGGCACGTGTAGAGCTTGCCGTCGGTGGAAAGCCGCGCGCGGGTGCAGTCCCGGCAGAATGCCTGCGTCACCGAGGCGATGACGCCGATCTCGCCGCTGCCGTCGCGGTATTTCCAGCGCTGCGAGACTTCACCGCGGTAATTCGCATCCGCATTCGCGAGCGGCATTTCCGCATCGATCGCGCGGACGACTTCCGCCGCGGGAACGACGTCGTCCATTCGCCAGCCGTTCGTCGCGCCGACGTCCATGTACTCGATGAAGCGCACGATGTGCCCGGTGCCCTTGAAGCGGCGCGCCATCGGCACGATCGACGAATCGTTGGTGCCGCGCTTGACGACCATGTTGATCTTGATCGGCGCCAGCCCCGCGGCGGCCGCCGCATCGATCCCCTCGAGGACCCTGGCGACGGGAAAATCGACGTCGTTCATCGCGCGGAACGTCGTGTCGTCGAGCGAATCGAGGCTCACCGTCACGCGCGTCAGCCCCGCGTCGACGAGACTCCTCGCTTTCTTCGCGAGCAGCGCGCCGTTGGTCGTCAGCGTGAGGTCGAGCTCGCCCAGCTTCGCCAGCATCTCCACGAGCCGCTCGAGGTTGCGGCGCATCAGCGGCTCGCCGCCGGTCAGGCGGATCTTCCGGACGCCCTGATCCACGAAGATCCCGGCCAGGCGCGCGATCTCCTCGAAGGTGAGGAGCTCCGCGTGCGGCAGGAACTTGAAGTCGGCATCGAAGACGCTCTTCGGCATGCAGTAGACACACCGGAAGTTGCAGCGGTCGGTGACCGATATGCGCAGGTCGCCCAGCGCCCGCCCGCGCGTGTCGGTCGCGGGGCCAGCGGCCGCCGCGGCGGCGCCCGCCTCGGCGTCGCCGAGCGCACCCGTGGGGTTGGCGCGCGCATCGCTGCCTGCGGCGTCGCGCAGATCGGCTATCGGGATGATCGTCGCCATGCGTTTCGAGTCGGTCCGCAGTCAGAGGGATGAGGCGCGCAACCAGTGATGTTAGCAGAGGCGCAAACCGCTGGTGTATGATCGCCCGCATGGGATCGGCGCTCGGTTTCACAGCGGCGGATCGATTCCAATGTCCATGACTTCTGCGCGGTTTCCAGTCTCCGTCGTCGTTCAATGCACGCCGCTCGCCAGCCGCTGGCAGAGCGAACGCTGGGAGCCCGTCGCGGTCGAAGCAGCGGCAGGCGATCCGGCATCGGCTGTTTCGGCGAGCGTCGCGCTCGACGCCGCGGGAACGCGCTGGCGATTCGACGCGCACGCGATCGAATTGCATCGAAGCGAAGCCGAAGGCTACTTTCTCAACACGTCGTCGGTGGAACCGAAGGTGTTCGTGATGTGGCGGGCGTGCGACGAGGGGGCGAAGCCGCCGATTCGTCCCGAGGTCGTTACTGTCAGCTACAACGAAGCCGCGCGCCTGATGGACGGCGGCGAGCGCGTCGACGCGGTGCCGATGCTTCCCGAAATCCTCGCATGGATGGCCCCCTTCGTCAGCGAGCATTACAAACCCGAACCGCGGCGCAAGGTTCGCCGCAACGACCCCTTCGCGGATCGCGACGCTCGCGGCGCGCGGCGTCAACGCTGATCGGGCCTGCGATCGAACATCGATGACGACCGACGATCCCTCGCCTCGCGGCTTTTCGCTCAGGCGATGGTCGCAGCGCAAGCTGGAGGCGACGCGCGCGCCTCGCGCGGATGCGCCCGACGCGGCGGCATCCGTGCCGGGCGACGCGCCGCCCGCCCCGAGTGATCTCGTCGCCGCAGCGCCGCCGCCGGCGGCGTCGCTTGTTACATCAGGCGCCCCGACGCAAGACGCGCCACCGTTGCCACCGGTCGAGTCGCTGACGATCGAGTCCGATTTCAGCGCGTTCCTCGACCCGGAGGTCGACGAGGGGCTCAAGCTCCAGGCGCTCAAGAAACTTTTCAGCGACCCGCGCTTCAACGTGATGGACGGCCTCGACGTCTACATCGACGATTACTCGATCCCGGACCCGATCGCGCCGGAGCTCGTGCGCCAGCTCGCGCACGCGCGTTACCTCTTCGATCCGCCGCGTACTCGCGTGAACGAAGCGGGCGTCGTCGAAGACGTGCCAGCCGACGAGATCGACGGCGACGCGGATGCCGCCGCCGCAGGAACCGCTGGCCGGCTCCGCGGCGGATTCTCCAATGACGTCCTCGCAGGTCGCGTCGCAGGGTTCCGAACCCGATCTCGCGGCCGGCTCCGAAAAGGCCTCGCCGCCTCTCGAAGGATCCGAGCCAGGCGCGCCAATGAGTCTCGACGGCGCAACGCTGCACCTCTGCTCGTGCAATGGGACGATGCCGCTCGACCGCGAGGCGCTCGCGCGCGCGCTCGAGCTCTCCGGCGCACCCGTGGCCCGCTCGATGCTCTGCCAGAAGGAGCTCGCAGCGTTCGCCGGCGCCGCCGCCGGCGACGTCGTCGTCGCCTGCACGCAGGAGGCGAAGCTCTTCGGCGACGTCGCGGAGGAGGGCGGGCGTACGCAGACGATCCGCTTCGTCAACATTCGCGAAACGGGCGGGTGGTCGGCGGAGGCGCGCGAGGCCACGCCGAAGATCGCAGCGCTGCTCGCGCTTGCCGGGTTGCCCGATCCGGATCCGGTGCCGCGTGTCACCTACGAGTCGCACGGGCAGCTGCTGATCGTGGGTCCGGCGGAGGCAGCGCTGCACTGGGCCGGCGTGCTGTCGTCGCAGCTCGCGGTCACGGTGCTCGCCACGGGACGCGCCGCCGGCGCCGAGCTCCCCGCCGAGCGCAAATACCCTGTCCACTCCGGCAAGGTCGCGAAGATCGCAGGCTGGCTCGGCGCATTCGACGTCGCGTGGGTCCAGCAGAATCCGATCGATCTCGACTTGTGCACGCGCTGCAACGCGTGCATCAAGGTCTGCCCGGAGCAGGCGATCGACTGGAGCTACCAGATCGACCTCGATCGCTGCAAGGCGCACCGGAAGTGCGTCGCGGCGTGCGGCGCGACGGCGGCGATCGATTTCGCGCGGAGCGACAACGCGCGCGGCCGAGCGCTTCGATCTCGTTCTCGACCTGCAGCGCACGCCGCAGCTGCGGATGCACCAGCCGCCGCAGGGCTATTTCGCGCCGGGCGCGGATCCCGTCGCGCAGGCGATCGCCGCGACCGAGCTCGCCGCGATGACCGGCGACGTTCGAGAAGCCGAAGTACTTCGCGTACAAGGCGTCGATCTGCGCGCACGCGCGCTCGCAAAAGGTCGGCTGCACGCAGTGCATCGACGTGTGCTCGACCGAGGCGATCCGCGCCGACGGCGACGGCGTCACTGTCGAGCCGCACCTGTGCATGGGTTGCGGCGCGTGCGCGACGGTTTGCCCGTCGGGCGCGATGAGCTATGGCTATCCGATCGGTCTCCGATCTCGGGCGGCAGATCCGGACGCTGCTCGCGACCTACGCAAGAGCCGGCGGCCGCGACGCCGCGCTGCTGCTGCACGCGGAGGAGGGCCGCGCGTCGATCGCGCGGCTCGCGCGACGCGGCCGCGGGTTGCCGGCGCGCGTGATTCCGCTCGAGGTCCATCACGTGGCGTCGATCGGCCTCGACGTCTGGCTCGGCGCGCTCGCGCACGGCGCGAGCCAGGTCGCCGTCATGCTGACGGGCGAACGAGGCGCCGCAGTATCGCGCCGCGCTCGAAGCCCAGATGGAGATCGCCGACACGATCGCCCAGGCGCTCGGCTACCAGGGCGAGCACTTTCGCGTTTTCGAGGGCGCCGACACGCAGGCGTTCGATCGCGGCATTGTGGTCCTGGCAGCCGGCGCTCGCGGTGCGCGCCGCCGCGACGTTCGCCTTCACCAACGACAAGCGGACGACCGCGGCGCTCGCGATCGAGCACCTGGCGCAGCACGCGCCGGTGCCGCGGCGCGAGATCGCGCTGCCCGGCGGGCTCGCCGTTCGGCACGATCGCCGTCGACCGCGACGCGTGCACGATGTGCCTCGCGTGCGTCGGCGCCTGCCCCGAGGGCGCGATCCTGGACAACCCGGAGGCGCCGCAGCTGCGCTTCATCGAAGCGAAGTGCGTGCAATGCGGGATCTGCGCGAAGACCTGCCCGGAGAGCGCGATCACGCTCGTTCCGCGACTCAGCCTCGCCGCCGAGGCGAAGCAGCCGCGCGTCGTCAACGAGGCGACGGTGTTCGAGTGCATCGCCTGCGGCAAGCCGCTCGGCCCGGAGAAGATGATCGCCAACATGCTGGGCAGGCTCGCCGGGCATTCGATGTTCGCCGCCCCGGGCGCGCTCGACCGGCTGCAGATGTGCGCCGACTGCCGCGTGATCGACCTGATGAAGAACGAGCGCGGGCGTCGACATCCGCGATGTCTGAAACGGCGGCGCGCACTCCGCGCAACTCGAGCCGGAGGACCAGGCGCGCGCGAACTTCTACGCGCTGCTCGCGCGGCTTTTTCGCGAGGCGCCGGATGCGGCGTTGCTGAGGTCGATTGCCGGCGCGCCGCCGCTCGCGCCGACGCGAGTCGGTGTCAGGAGGCGACGATCCCGCGTCCGAGCTCGCCGGCGCCTGGGACGACTTGCGCGCGGCGAGCGAACGCGCCGATGCCGACGCGGTGCGTGACGAGTACAGGCGCTGTTCATCGGCGTGGGCCGCAGCGAGGTGAGCCTGCTACGCATCGCACTAGCTCGGCCCGCAGTCAGGCAGGCCGCTCGCCGAGATCCGTGCCTCGCTCGCCGGGCTGGGGCTCGCGCGGCGTCCGACGGAGAGCGAGTTCGAGGACCACCTCGCGCTGGTTCTCGAGACGATGCGCATGCTGGTCGCCGGCGACGCCGAGTCGTCCCCCCGCCGCGATCGCCGAGCAGCGAAGCTTCTTCGATCGTCATCGTCGCATCACGTGGGCATCCGAATGCTGCACTGCAATAGAGCGATTCTTCTGTTGCCAATTATTATCGTTGCGTTGCACAATTCACCCATTCCTTCGTGGTGATCGAGCGGGCCTCGTTCGCCATCGACTGACGACGCGTTCATCACGTACTCTTCCGGAGGCTCGCATGTCGCAACGCCACGTCTCTCGAACATCCCGTCGCGCCCGCAAACGGCGCAGCCATCCCGCTCCACCGATCCCGCGCGTCGCCGCTTTCTGCTGGCGCTCGGCGCGGGCGGCGCCGGCGCGGCGGTCGCGACTGCCGGCGCGCTGCCGCGCTGCCGCAACGCAGCAGCGCGACCGAGCCGAGCGATCAGGATGCCGCGTATCGCGAATCCGAACACGTTCGCGACTACTACCGCACGACACGAATCTAGGTATCTCCAGGAGGAGGAAGGATCATGCTGCTCACCAAGACAAGCGAAACTGTCGCGGCAGCCGGTCCGCGTCTTCGCCGCCTCGCGGGGGTTCCGCTCCCGACGCTGGATCGGCGTACGTTTTTGAAGCGCTCGGGCCTCGTCGCCGGCGCCGGGGCGTTCGCGAGCCAGCTGCCCTACGGCACGATCGGCAGGGCCGACGACGGCGAAGGCAGCCGAGCCGACGAAGGTCGAGGTCAAGCGCACCGTCTGCACGCACTGCTCGGTCGGCTGCGCGATCGACGCGGTCGTCGAGAACGGCGTGTGGATGCGCCAGGAGCCGGTGTTCGATTCGCCGCTCAACCTCGGCGCGCACTGCGCGAAGGGCGCCTCGATCCGCGAGCACGGCATGCACGAGCACTCGATCGCCTGAAGAGCCCGATGAAGCTCGTCGACGGCAAGTGGCAGAAGATCTCGCTGGGACCAGGCGATCAACGAGGTCGGCGACAAGCTGCTCGCGATCCGCAAGGAATCGGGGCCCGACGCGGTGTTCTGGGTCGGCAGCTCGAAGCACAACAACGAGCAGGCGTACCTGCTGCGCAAGTTCGTGTCGTTCTTCGGCACGAACAACTGCGACCACCAGGCGCGCATCTGCCACTCGACCACGGTCGCGGGCGTAGCCAACACCTGGGGCTACGGCGCGATGACCAACTCGTACAACGACATGCAGAACACGAAGTGCGCGATGTTCATCGGCTCCAACGCCGCCGAAGCGCACCCGGTGTCGATGCTGCACATGCTGCACGCGAAGGAGAACGGCGCCAAGATGATCGTCGTCGACCCGCGCTTCACGCGCACGGCGGCGAAGGCCGACGATTACGTGCGCATCCGCTCGGGCACCGACATCGCGTTCCTGTTCGGCATGCTCTACCACATCTTCAAGAACGGCTGGGAGGACAAGCAGTACATCCACGACCGCGTCTACGGCATGGACAAGGTCAAGGAGGACGTGATGGCGAAGTGGACGCCGGACAAGGTCGAGGAGGTCTGCGGCGTGCCGGAGGCGCAGGTCTACAAGGTCGCCGAGATGATGGCCAAGAACCGGCCGTCGACGATCGTCTGGTGCATGGGCCAGACGCAGCACACGATCGGCAACGCGATCGTGCGCGCGTCGTGCATCCTGCAGCTCGCGCTCGGCAACGTCGGCGTCTCGGGCGGCGGCGCCAACATCTTCCGCGGCCACGACAACGTGCAGGGCGCGACCGACGTCGGCCCGAACCCCGATTCGCTGCCCGGCTACTACGGCCTCGCGGCCGGCTCGTGGAAGCACTGGGCGGCGGTGTGGGGCGTCGACTACGAGTGGCTGAAGAAGCAGTACGCGTCGCAGGCGATGATGGAGAAGCCCGGGATGACGGTGTCGCGCTGGATCGACGGCGTGCACCGAGAAGAACGAGCTGATCGACCAGGACTCGAACCTGCGCGCGATGGTCTTCTGGGGCCATGCGCCGAACAGCCAGACGCGCGGCAAGGAGATGGTCGAGGCGATGAAGAAGCTCGACCTGATGGTCGTCATCGACCCGTATCCGTCGGCGACCGCGGCGATGGTCGGCGATGGTGCGCAAGGACGGCGTCTACCTGCTGCCGGCGTGCACGCAGTTCGAGACCTCCGGCTCGGTCACCGCGTCGAACCGCTCGCTGCAGTGGCGCGAGCGCGTGATCGAGCCGCTGTTCGAGTCGCAGACCGACCACGCGATCATGTACGCGTTCGCGAAGAAGTTCGGCTTCGGACAAGGAGTTCGTCGAAGAACTACAAGATCGTCAAGCCCGACGCCGAACAAGTTCGAGGAGCCGGAGATCGAGTCGATCCTGCGCGAGATCAACAAGGGCACCTGGACGATCGGCTACACCGGCCAGTCGCCCGAGCGGCTGAAGCTGCACATGAAGAACATGAACACGTTCGACGTGAAGACGCTGCGCGCGAAGGGCGGCCCGTGCGACGGCGACTACTTCGGCCTGCCGTGGCCGTGCTACGGCACGCCGGAGATCAAGCATCCCGGGCTCGCCGAACCTGTACGACACGTCGACGCTGCGATGATGGACGGCGGCGGCTGCTTCCGCGCGAACTTCGGCGTCGAGCGCGACGGCGTCAACCTGCTCGCCGAGGACGGCTCGTATCCGAAGGGCGGCGAGCTCACCACCGGCTATCCCGAGTTCGACCACGTGCTGCTGAAGAAGCTCGGCTGGTGGGACGAGCTCACCGACGACGAGAAGAAGGCGGCCGAGGGCAAGAACTGGAAGACCGACCTCTCCGGCGGCATCCAGCGCGTGGCGATGAAGCACGGCGCGCATCCGTTCGGCAACGCCAAGGCGCGCGCGGTCGTCTGGAACTTCCCCGACGGCATTCCGCAGCACCGCGAGCCGCTGTACTCGCCGCGGCCGGACCTGGTCGCCAAGTACCCGACGCACGACGACAAGAAGGCGTTCTGGCGCCTGCCGACGCTGTACAAGACGGTGCAGCAGGAGAACGTCAAGAACGAGGTCGCCGAAGAACTTCCCGCTGGTCCTCACGTCAGCGGCCGGCTGGTCGAGTACGAAGGCGGCGGCGAGGAGACGCGCTCCAACCCGTGGCTCGCCGAGCTGCAGCAGGAGAACTTCGTCGAGATCAACCCGAAGGACGCCAACGATCGCGGCATCCGCGACGGCGAATACGTCTGGGTGAAGACGCCGACCGGCGCGCAGATCAAGGTGAAGGCGATGGTCACCGAGCGCGTCGGCCCGGGGACGACGTTCATCCCGTTCCACTTCTCGGGCTGGTGGCAGGGCAAGGACATGCTCGAGTACTACCCCGAGGGCGCGCAGCCGATCGTGCGCGGCGAGGCGGTCAACACCGCGACGACCTACGGCTACGACTCGGTGACGATGATGCAGGAAACCAAGACGACGCTTTGCCAGGTCGCGAAGGTTCACCTGACGCGGACGGAGAGGAGACAACCATGGCCCGAATGAAATTTCTCTGCGACGCCGAGCGCTGCATCGAGTGCAACGGCTGCGTCACCGCGTGCAAGCAGGAGCACGACATGCCGTGGGGCGTGAACCGCCGCCGCGTGGTCACGATCAACGACGGCGTGCCCGGCGAGCGCTCGATCTCGGTCGCGTGCATGCACTGCTCGGACGCGCCGTGCATGGCGGTGTGCCCGGTCGACTGCTTCTACCGGACCGACGACGGCGTCGTGCTGCACGACAAGGACCTGTGCATCGGCTGCGGCTACTGCTTCTACGCCTGCCCGTTCGGCGCGCCGCAGTTCCCGCAGGCCGGCGCGTTCGGCGTGCGCGGCAAGATGGACAAGTGCACGTTCTGCGCCGGCGGCCCGGAGCCCGACAACTCCGAGGCCGAGTTCAAGAAGTACGGCCGCAACCGCCTCGCCGAAGGCAAGCTGCCGGCGTGCGCCGAAATGTGCTCGACCAAGGCGCTGCTCGGCGGCGACGGCGACGTGCTCGCCGACATCTATCGCGACGCGCGTCACCGTCGCGCGGCAAGGGCGGCGAGGTCTGGGGCTGGGCCACCGCGTACGGGCGGCCCGAGGCGCCGAAGCAGCCCGGCGCGGCGCCGGCGCCGGCTCCCGCCACGCCGCCCGCCGGGAGGGCCAAATCATGATCCGGCGCGCGATCGTCATGGTCGCGGCCGCGTCGGTCGCGGCGCGCTCGGGCTCGCCGGCTGCGGCGAGCGGCCGCAGGTCGTCGAGTACAAGCAGGGCAAGTACCAGGGCAAGCCCGACACGCCGGCGTACGCGACGGCGCCGTGGAACGGCAACAAGCAGGAGTGGGAGCAGGCGCTCGCGACGCGCAACCAGAACCAGAACGAGTACAAGCGGATTCGCTGACGGTCGCGCGAGGAGGCAATGGTGAGTCGATCGATACTTGCGGCGCGGCGGCGCTGCTCGCTGCCGCGCTGTGCTTCGCCGCCGCGATGGCGGTCGGCGCAGTCGCCGGCGGTCAACCCGAAGGAGGCGGACGACGCGCAGCCGCAGCAGCAGCGGCAGGCGACGCAGCCGCTCAACAACCAGCCGGTGTGGAAGGAAATCCGCTCCGGCGCGCCGCAGGTGACGACCGTCAAGGGCCGCGAGACCAACGTGCTGATCCAGCCCGAGGGCCAGACGTGGCGCGCGCTGCGCGTGCCGATCTCGCGTTCGGGGCGGCATCCTGTTCGCGCTCGCGCGTGCTCGGGCTCGCGGTGTTCTACCTCGTTGCGCGGCACGATGGCTGTCGAGCGCGCAGGCCGGGCGAGCGCATGATCGAGCGCTTCACGCCGATGGACCGCTACGCGCACTGGCTGCTCGCGATCGTCTGGGTCACGCTCGCGATCACCGGGCTCATCCTGTCGCTCGGCAAGGCGGTGCTGCTGCCGCTCATCGGCTACACGCTGTTCTCGTGGCTCGCGACGCTCGCGAAGAACCTGCACAACTTCATCGGGCCGATCCTGATCGTCGCGCGTGCCGTGGCTGTTCGTCCGCTTCGTCCGCGACAACGGCATCGGCGCCGAGGACTTGCGGTGGTTCGTCAACATCATCGGCTACTTCACGGGCCACGAGTACCCGTCGGCAAGCTTCAATGCCGGCGAGAAGCTCGTGTTCTGGCTCGTGCTCGTGCTGGGCTCGACGGTGCTGATCGTCACCGGCCTCGTGCTCGTGTTCCCGAACTTCGACCAGACGCGCTCGACGATGCAGATCGCCAACATCATCCACATGATCGCCGCGTACCTCGCGATCGCGCTCGCCTGCGTGCACATCTACCTCGGCACCATCGGCATGACGGGCGCGTATCGCGCGATGCGCGACGGCTACGTCGAGCGAGCTGGGCCGAGCATCATCACGTGCGCTGGTACAAGACGATCGTCGCCGGCAAGGCGCGCGAGAAATTCGTCGCGCCGGCAGCGACGGAACGCCGCGGAGCGCGTCGACGCGCAGGACGCGGCCTGACGTGACGCGACGAGCACCGAGGAGAGCGAAGAGATGACGACGCTGCGCGCACTGATCGCCGCCGGCCTGGTGGTGGCGACTTCGGCCTCGCGGTCGCGAAGCTGCCGCCGCCGCCGCCGATGGACCGACGAGCGAAGGCCGCCGCCGAGGAGAAGAAGGCGAAGGACGCCGCAGCCGCCGAAGCGGCCAAGGCCGCAGCAGGCGAAAGCCGAGGATCGCGTCGCGGCGCGCTACATCGCCGAGCAGAAGGCGAAGGGCAAGACGGTCACGCCGCAGATGGGCCGACGGCGATGGCCGCCGGCGCTCCAGGCGCGCCGCGCACCGCCGCCAAGGCGGCCGCGCCGGCGAAGAAATAAGCCGCATCGCGCGTCGCAATTCCGCGGGCCGTGCGAAAACGGGGGCAATCGCCCCCGTTTTCATTCTGGCGGACAGCGCTCCGCGTCGGGGACGCCAGCGCGAACCGGTATAATTCGCGGTTCGCGGAGAGTTGGCCGAGTGGTCGAAGGCGCTTGACTCGAAATCAGGTATACGGCAACGTATCGGGGGTTCGAATCCCTTACTCTCCGCCACCAGCATGCATTTCAGCGATAGTAATCACTAACCGCTATTTTTCTTATCCGTAATTCCGGGTTTTTCATCCGTAATTCCGCGCTCTAACGGCATTACGCGATCGCCGCGCCGGCCCCGGATATAGCCCTCGGTCGTCGTCACAGTAGAATGCCCGAGCAGCTTTTGGGCGCGTTCCGAGCTTTCCAAATCGGTCGCCGCCTTGGCCCGCAGGTCGCGAAACTGAAATCCGCGCGCGGCCGCAGCTTCCTCGACCTTACCGGCCTTGCCGAACGCTACGGCTGCGGCTTTACGGGCCTTTTCAAATCGCTTCCGGATGCCGGCATAGGTTAGCGGCTGGCCGTGTTCGTTCACGACCAGCGCGAGGCTGTGGACGGGAAACGTCGCCTTGCGTGCGGCGATCCGGTCGACAACCGTCTTCAGTTGGCCAACCACGGCAATGCGCAGCCGTTTACCCGTCTTCCCTTGCTTAACTTCGAGATGCGCATCTCGGATATCCGTCTCGCGAAAGGCCGTCGTATCGCCGGGTCGCTGGCCGGTCAATAGGGCCAGATCCATCGCGTCCCGCGTCATCACGTCGGCCGCTTCCCAAACCGCTGCGAACGTGGCGTCGTAGACGTAAACGTCACGCTTGGCTTTCGTACCTTTGACTCCCGCGCACGGATTCGGGGCGCTGGTCAGGCCTTCGCCTCGAGCAAAGTTGAAAACCGCCGATAGCAGCGCCTTTTCGCGCGTGCCGGATATCGCCGGCCGCCGGCGCATGTAGCCCTTGACGTCCGCCGGCGTGATCGCGCCCAGCGGCATCTTCCCGAACACCTTGTCGAGTAACACCAGCTGCGGTCCATAGCCCTTTTGCGTTTTCGGGCCTTTCTGCGGCAGCTCGGTCCGGCGATATTCACGGATAGCGTCGGCCAGGGTCGGAACATCGCTATGCACGCGTTCGCCGTGCAATTCCGCCCAGCGCTTGAGCGCGTTGGCAAGATTGGCGCCGAGCGCGATATCGTTCTGCCCGTAGTAATAGCGTCCCTGCTTCCGGTGCATGCCGGGCGGCAGGTCGCGGTTCTTTGTCCGGGGACGGCCCATAAGGCAAAACACTCTATACCCGATTGCCGAGGACAGCAAAATCGGGTTCTACGCGCACCGGGCCCGCGGTCGTATCGTCGGCCAGTCGCTTCGCCCAATAGGCGCGGGCGACACGCGGCTTGCCATGGTCCGTTACCGCGAACCGCCAGCCGTTGCGAGCAAGCCACACCGCTTGGCGCTTCGGTTGCCGGCGGCCAGTCAGTTCGAACAATTCCGCGTCGGTCAAATAATCGCCCATCGCGTCAGCCTCGTTTCGATTCCAAATCCACCGTTCACGCCTGTTTCTGCGCGCTATTACGTTCCAACGCTAGCGATGCCCCAGCCGCTAAACCGAGCGAAGGCGGTCCAACTGGGCTGCAGCAACGACGTCGCAACGATCGTCGTTGTCCCCGAGTGCCGCGCGCACTTGCGCGTCCATTCAGCCGCCAAATTCACAACGTCGAATACGATCCGCACTACGCCCTTGGCCAGGACCGCTCAGTCTTGCCGGGTGCGCCGCCGTACATGGATCATTTCGCTCGTGGCGCTCGGCGGTCACGTCGCCTGGTGTGCCACGATCAAATCCCAGCATTGGGAACAACTAAGCTTCTTCATCGCCTCGACCTCTTCCAGATCATGCCCTGCACCGGTCGCCGTGCACGGCAAGAAAAAGACTGGATTCATTGTGTTCGCACAAGTCCCGATTGGATCCGCGTGACGCGGATGAGCAGAACTCGCAAATCGCCGCACGCAGGATTGAATTCGAACGAACGCGACGGGCCAACGCGTCGACGGCAATTGCGCGGATCGGGCCCGATACTTTGACGTAGCTCCGCTGCAGACAAGGTGTCCTCCTCCAAAACACAAGGGGATCACCCGCCGCGTTGTGGGAGAACAAAGGCTCCCCGCTGGGATACCTTCGCGCCGGACGGCACGAAGGGCTTTGGTCATCACACGCGTTGCCGCGCGCGAAAAGAAAAAGGCCCTCGGTCCTTGCGAACTGAGGGCCTTGCTGCGTGACCAGCCGTCGAATCCATGCACGAGGCATGGCCGAAGGCGAATCACATGGCACCGCCAGACCTTGCGGTCGGCGACACCAGCTACGTTCGGCGGTAAAGCCGAACCTGCAACCTAAGTCGCTTGCGCGACGAGACCGGAATCGCTTCCGATCACTTCAAGGGCGGGTAACGACCGCAACGCCAATGCCGAAAGGCACTGGACTTCATGCATGGCTTGACGACAAACCGGCATGAAGGCTGTGTGAGCACGATGCTCACGGAAAGCGGCTTGAGTATTGCACTGCGCGGTGCGTCACTTCAAGGGTCTGTGCGACGAAATTCAGGGTGCAAGACGACAAGCACGCGTTACGGGGGGCTTTCCGTCTTGACAATCGCGCGCGGTCGCGTCAAGTTGCAACGAGGAGTGAAGACACGTCGCTCAACGCGGGCGCCCGCACGGCGCCGCGAGCCGCGTGGTGCCCATGGTGCTGCCGCTCCGAGGGCTGGCAACGCTTTGGGCGTTTGGTTGCGAGTGGCGTGTGTGGCGCGCTACCGCGACGATGACGCAGGGGCGGGCGAAGGAGGGCTACTTTCTCACTTTGCCGAAGTGCTCATGCCCCTCGGCGGATCGGACCCTTCGATAGCTCCGCCGGCGTCGCGACGGGGGTCAATTCGCGCGGCGATGGCTTCGGCATCTTGGCCCCGATACTTGCGGATGCTTCGCCGGTCATGACCGGCTGAAATTTGTATCCGGGCCGTAGCAGCCCCCGCTCCTTCTGCAGGAACGCGAGCACGGTCGCCGCCGAATGCACCCAGTTGCGCGCGCCCGATTCGGCGAAGCCCGGGCCGCCGGTCGCGCCGCGACTGCCGAGCGGATGATCTTTCGAGTCCTTGCCCATCCAGAAGCCGAGCACGACGCCTTTATCCGGATGCTCGGGCGGGCCGGGAACAAACAACAGGAGCCACACGTCGGATGTCTTCCCATCCGCATTCGTCGCCGTGCCCGTCTTGCCGGCGATCTCGCCCGCCTGGTCGAGCGGAAACGCCAGCGTGCGCTTCTTCCGCTCGTCAGGCTTCAGCTTCCAGATCGCGTCGCCCAGCGGGTCCATGCCCGGAATGACGCCGGTTCGCAGCGCCGACGCCGTGCCGGTCGGGCCGATGTCGAGCGGACTCTTCAGCAGCTCGGTCATCGCCGCGCGATACGGCGGGATGCATGAGCGCTCTTGCGGGCGGAGCGGTTTTCGCCCTTGACGTCGCAGTCCTTCGCGCGCCCGTCGTCGTCGGTGTAGAGCAGCGACTTGCCGTCGCGGCAGACGTCGTTAGCGAAGCGCGGCGTCACGCGAAATCCGCCGTTCAGGAACGCCGCGGTCGAGGCCATCGACAGCGGATTGACTTCGGACGCGCCGATGGCCGTCGTCGGATACGGCTGCAGCGGGTGTTTGGCATCTTTCGGCATGCCGACGCGATAAGCGAGATCGATCACGTTCTTGATTCCGGCGCGTGCGCCAGCGCGCATCGCCGCCGTGTTGCGCGACTCGCCTAGCGCGATCCGGCAGCTGATGTCGCCGCGATACTCCGGCTCCGAACGCGAGTGGAAGTTCTCGATCTTCTTCACGCCGCGTCCGCGGCCGAGCGGAACGAAGACCGGCGCGTCGAGCACCGTGCAGCGCTCGAGCACTTTGGCCGCGATCGCTTCGCGCTCTCGGTCTGCGGCTCGGCGGCGAGCACTTCTTTGGTGAGGCGCTCGACCAGCCCTCCATACGTGAAGATCTTGAACGTCGACCCCGGCTGCCGCCAGCCGCGTCGCGATCACGTCATACTTCAACTGCTTGAAATCGACATTGCCCACCTCGGCGAGAACGTCGCCGGTGAAGTCGACGGCGAACGCTCCGGCGCGCAGCTGGTCGTTGTCCGCGTCGTCGGCATGGCGGGCGACGATAGGTGCTGAGCGTCAGATCGACCGCCTTCGCGAGCACGTCCTGCAACGCGTCGTCGCGCGTGATCGAGATCGTGAGTCCGCCCTTGTTGATCGGGAAGCGATCCTTGTAGAGGATTCGCACGCGCTCGAGGAAGTGGTCGTGGGTGCCGCAGCCGATACCCGGCGCGAGGACTTCCTTGCGCAGCGACTTCTCGACCGAGTTCGCCGCCCGCGCATACTCGACGTCACCGATCACGCCCTGGTCCAGCATCAGGTCGAGCACGCGGATCGTGCCGCGCGTGGCATCGGCCCAGTTCGCATCGAGGATTTGTTCGCGCGTGCTGAGCAGCGGGTCGGTCGCGGACGAGCGATCGGGCAGCGCCGGCTTGTTGATCAGCGCCACGATGAACGCGACCTGAGGAAGGGTCAATTCCTTGGCGGGCTTGCCGAAATAGGCCCGGCTCGCCGCCTCGATGCCGTACTGGCCGCGGCCGAAGTACGGCATGTTCACGTACTTGAGCAGCAGCTCCTGCCGCGAGAATTGGCGCTCGATCCGAAGCGCCATGACGATGTCACCGACCTTCTCCAACTCGGTTGACGCGCGGCCGGTGCCGCCTCGGAGGTGCTTGGCGATCTGCATGGTGAGCGTCGATGCGCCCGAGCGGCTCTCCTGAAGCACGCGTTTCGCCAGCGCGCGCAGGATCGCGGCCTTGTCGATACCTTCGTGCGCGAAGAAATTCTTGTCTTCGGACGCCAGGATCGCGCTGACGAACAGCGGCGGGATATCGGCGAAATCGTCGATCAGGATGCGGTGCTCGGGCGAGGAAAAGCAGGCGACCGTCTTGAGATCCTCGGTAACGAGCATCGATTGCTGGGCAAAGTAGGTGCGGTCGTGCAGCCGCGCGATCGCGCTACCGTCGATGCCCAGATGGGCGTCGATATCGTCGGAGTAGTGGGAGTCGATCGTCTCGATGATCGACTCGAGTTCGACGTAGACGACGACGGCGAGCGCCGACGAGCACGACGATGACGACGAAGAAGCGCCGGACGATCCTGCCGACGAAGCGCAGTACCGCCCACGGCAGCGTCAACAAGACGTGCTTGAGCTTTCCCTTGACGTTCCCCTCCATGATGCCCTGATTCTCCGACTCTAGTGGCGCTCGATGACGCCCTTGAGCGCTTCACAATCAATCCAGCAGCGTACCCCTTGGCGCGAACCCTCCATGATTATCAGGCTACACGTCATTCTTGTCAGTCACATTGCATCGCGTCGGTTGATCGAGCTCGACGTCTGGCCCCCAGCAGGCGTCGAGCAGCCCGAACTCGCGAAACCTGGTGCGAGCCGCTCGGCGACAGCGCGCAAATCCAATTCGGCCAGTCATCGGGTCCTCTGGTCGCCGGGAGCGCTTCGAGGAGCCCGGGGTCACCGGTGCAACTTGATGACGATACGGTTGCCCATGTGGCGCGAACTCGCAACGCTTTAAGCAAAGCGTTGCCAGTCTTCGGAGCGGCAGCACCATGGGCACCACGCGGCTCGCGACGCCGGCTTTCACTGCGGGGTCGAAGCGCTGGACTGCAATTTTCGTGAGCGCGTGACCCAAGACGTTCGCCGTCGCATCACGAACTGTTTTGTCGCGCTCGACCAACGGAATCGCATTGCGGGCTTTTATACGTTGGCTGCCACCAGCGTGCTCTTGGCCAATCTGCCGGAGGTCATCGACAAGAAGCTGCCAAGCTACCCTACGGTGCCGGCCATTCGCATGGGGCGGTTAGCGGTCGATCGGGCGGCACGCGGGCAAGGACTTGGTGCCGCGCTGTTGGCCGACGCTCTGTCACGCAGTATTGATTCCGAAGTCGCCGGGTTCGCGCTCGTTGTCGATGCCAAAGATGACAGCGCGACAGCTTTCTACGTGCACCACGGTTTCATTCCGTTTTCCGATCAGCCGCGAACCATGTTTCTGCAGCTGGCAACTGTGCGTTCTATGCGTCGCTGAACGCGCGCTCCCACACTCAGTTCCAGATATCCTTTTTTTCGTGCGTCGAGCATCACGCGCGTGTTTCCGTGACGGCCACGGTCCGTTGGGCCCGACCGCGGCCGAACTGACGCCGGCGGCGCGGACGCTGCTCAACGCGCGTGCCTGCGATCCGGCAATATGCGCCCGCACCTATCGGCCAGCTTGCCTGCGTCATCAAGACGTATCGACGCGCGCCGGTTCGGCTGTGCCAGCGAGACGGGGTCGCACTGCAGGCACACTCCATTGCGACTACAGTGCGACTTGACCCTTCCCCCAACCGGCCCAGCACGGTCGAACGCGTACCAGGGTCGCACTCCAGGGCGATGCGACCGTCCTGAACACCGCCCGATCTCAATCGGATTAGAACCCGAGGGAATCACACCCCACGCCAATGTCAAGCCTGGCGCGGCGATCGCGTGGCATTGCGGCCGCGAAGGAAACCTGTTCGGGCACCAATTAGGATGAATTTGTTTGTCAAGCCGACTTTGCCGCCGCCCTCTTGACGCGTTCGTCGCGCTCGTCAATACTCGCTACGCTGCTTGTTCCTGTTCATCGCGAACAGATCTCGGAGATGAACACCGAGCGTTGCGGGCGTTAACCGCCTCACGCAGTGCCGGGCCTCAAAGAGCCCGTATCTCAAGGTCGCGCGTAGCGGCCTTTGCCACCGATCCACGAATCGCCGCCTTTAGAGCGCGATTCGCATCAGCGATGGGCCAGACCCTTCGCTGCATCGACCTGATCGATGCCGACCTTTGCTTCTCGAAGTTGTTTCTTCCCGCGTGCGAGTGATGCGCTCGATGTGAGCGCTCGGCGTGGCGTCGCGTTGCCCTTGAGGCTTCGCACCCACTGCTAAGCACGCGAACGATCAGACGGCCTGGTGGCAGGGCCGAGGATGCGATCGTGGAAGAGACATCCCCCATAGAACACCGGAATTCCGGGTCCGAGCACTGACTCGGATGCCGCGCTGGCGCTTTGACGCCGGTCGCGTCCGCCCTGATGGCGGAAGGACACGCCTCGTAGAAATACGTGGCACGCACCTGCTTGCACGTTTTTAAGTTCGCCGATCGCCTTGCGCGATAAACCTCATCCACTTCCGAACGCCCGCGGGGCTCTCGCGTTCCGGATTCACTCAATGCCCCCGCTTCGAAGCGCTCACGGTCAAGCGCTTCGCTCGCGTGACAGCACCCGGCCGGACTTTTTGCTCGCGTTCTGGCAGCGACGCGGCGTAACCATCATTGGAGCCGACGATGCAATCGCTCGATTATTCGCAAGCTGCACCCGCCACGGCCCGCGCCGTGCGCCTCACCTTTCGCACCGTGTGCCCGTGCCCATTCGCCGCTTGTCCCGTGGGGAGGCTCGCATGAGCAACAACCCTAATTGGAAACGCCAGCTTCAGGACAAGATCAACGAGCACAACCGCCAACACGGAAGCAAGCCCAAAGGCGTGTCGAATAAAACCATGCACGAACGTGCCTGTTCACTCTTTCGCTCCTTCACCCTGCTGCGTCGTCTCGGGTATCAGATCGATCCCAGCAACCTCGCCGGTCGGCATATTCAGATGCTCGTTGACTACTGGACCGGCAATGCACGCATCGCCGACCGGTGTCGGCAGCGCGGTGTAGCAGATGCTGGAACGTCCGCACAGCACGCCGTACATAGAGCAGCAGTTGAGCTTTCTGCGCGTCTACGCCGACACCTGGATCGGGAAGCCCGGCATGGTGCATCCGCTCGCGGACTACGTCGACGACCCCGCTCGCTTCAAACGCTCCTATACCGCCAAGGAAGACCGCAGCTGGGAAGGCAACGCAAGTCGAATTCACGAGCATCGTCGAAAAGGTTGAGGCCATTGATCCGCGTGTCGCCGCCCAGTTGGCGCTACAGCTCGCCTTCGGCTTGCGGCGCAAGGAAGCGGTCATGTTCATGCCACACATCGCCGTCGTCCCTGCGGAGAGCGTACCGACCTCTCAGCACGCGTCTGACCGCTACGCGGTTTTCCTCAGAGTCCGGCGTGGCACCAAAGGTGGCCGCTTGCGCTTTGTGGCCATCCGTAACGACGAGCAGCGCTCGGCGCTCGACCTCGCCCTGCAATTCGCGCCGCGCCCGTCATCACATCTGGGACATCCAGGCTTGTCGCTCAAACAGTCGCTCAAGCGCTTCGACAACGTGATGCAAAAGGTCGGTATTACCAAGCGTCAGCTCGGGGTAACGGCGCATGGTCTGCGTCACCAATTCGCCCACGAGTTCCACATCGAGTTGACGGGCGTACAGGCTCCGGTGCGCGGCGGCGACGTATGCGCCGATCCGGAAACACTCAAAGCTGCGCTCCTCGAGATTGCCCGCCAGCTCGGGCACAGCCGTCCGCAGATCACAAACGTGTACCTCGGGTCACCGGCTCGGTCGGCGCATTCGGTGCCGCCGTCCGAGACCAAGAAGGAGGCACTGGCATGAGACCGATCGCGCATGCACGTCGCCTGTCTTCGCGCGCGGCGTCGTCTCGCCATGCGGTTGACGCCGTGGTTGTCGGCAACCCGGTGCCACTAAGCCGCAGAAAGCAACGCCGAGAACAGCGTCCCGAGCCCTAGGGTTTGATCAAACGCAGGTCCGTTTCAACTGTGCTTGGCTTGCCGATGTTTATCCGCTTAAACGCCGGATGCAGCGGATTGAGCAGATAGTTTGATTCGCGCGGTACGATTGCGCTGGGTACCGCAAGCACCGCTGCGTTCCGTTTCCTTGCCCATTCCGCCCCGATCGCCTGGAGCTTTTGGCGAGCGCCGATTTCTCGCCAGTCTGAAGGCAAGTCATCGATGCTGACGCGATCAATCGTCACTGCGCTCGGGATGCGCGCTTCGATCATGACGTAGCGCGCTCTGAGCGGCTGGTCCTGGACCAGCATCTCCAACATAGCAAGCGATTGATTCGCCGCCGTATAGACCACGGGCAGCCCTTTGGGAGTCCACCGCCCTCCGTAGAGTCGCGCACCCTCTCCGGAAAAGGCAGACCGCGCGAACCTGGCCGTCGTGATCCGCCAGACAATCAGCATTGCCGGCTACGCGAACACTCCGTGTTCAATGCGCCCCAGAGTATCGAGCACGCTTTCGGCGCCGATATCGGTATCGAGCAGACTCAGCGGCGCATTGCCGCGCAGCGCTGCATTCGGCGACTTGAGCCAATCGATTGCGGCGGCAGGGCCATCAAAGACTTCACTCGCGCGGCTCATAACCCGAGCCAAGCGGAGCAGCTTCGACGATTCTTCGCTGTTCAGCACGCCTTCTCGCTTCCGACGCGCAAGAGTGCGTTCAGGGATACCAAGAGCCTGAGCAAGCTCCGATTGAGAGACGTGCACAGCGCTAAGCACGAACTCTACTGCCGCCGCCGGAATGCCCTCGCGGATCATTCCAACCCAGTCCAGTGACGAATAGGGCTTAACGCCCAATACACCCTTTCCACCGAGCACATTCTCTACGGACTGAAATGCCTTTTCGGCAGCTGCGCGGCTAGCCATGGTAGTTACCCTCTTTGCCAATTGGCATCTATTGTAGTCATTTTTGGCACGAGGCGCAAGACCGGGTTCCAACCGATGCCACTGCCCTCGGCGCCGTTCGCATGGTGACCGCAAGAAGACCGCCGGCATGGTCATCCAACTGGCCAAGGGACGATCCGATGTTCGTGACGGAAATGATCCAGAGGCTCAAACGGTCAGGCGAGATCGAGGCCGGCGATCTTCGTTATCTCGAACGCATCGCTGACAGGTGGATCAAGATTGCTGAGGAGACTGCAGAAGGTACGACGTTGAGCTTGGGAGGCAGTTTCACTCCCTTCGCCTTCGCCATCGCCAAAGCGATCTTCTGCAGTAGATCGAAACGTTCACCGGCAAGGGTGTGGGCCCACCGGCTCACTTCTTGCTCGATGTCGTTTGATACCTGACATCGCCCAGGTCGAGCCCTATTTGTCGGAACTCCTCGACTTCGGTCGGTGTAAAGCGTACCGCGTTGCCTGATCGAATCATGGTGACGTTGTTCGTGCCAATAGGATCAGTTTGCCAGCATGACACACTCAAGCAAACCCCGCGGCGATTTCATTGAGCCGAAGCACGATATGGGCATGGCTCCGGATTCCTTTCCTTTGACCAAAGGCGTTGTTGATCGGACTGACGTTTCCTCGATAGGAAATCAGTCCTGAACCCGAGCTTGCTCCGCGCAGGGTATAGCAACCCGACATATATAGGCGCTTGGAGGAGGCGCGGTCGGAATCCAAACGGGTCCGCGGCTTTCCCCAACCGGAGTTCTCACTTGGTAGCCGCCCTGGCCCCGTGGCTCTCGCCTCGGTGATCGCGTCCAGCGCCACGGATCAACGTACAGCCCCGCAGCGCGTGAAGGCAGGTGCGCTGATATGTCCGCGCCAATTTGAGTGCCTCTTGTCCCGTTCTAAGCGGTCGGTTCCACGCGTGCCGGTCGACCAGACAGCCCGCATGCGCCGACGATCTAGGCGGCCGCGGCGATGCGCTGGCGCTTGCTTGGTCGGCACGCGCGTTTGATCCAATAGCTGCAGGCGAGTTCGATCAGGACCTCCGGACAGTCGCCGTCGATGCCAGCGTCGCACAAGAACGCGAGCACCTTCGGCGCAGCCGCCGGATCGAGCCACGGCCGAACGATGGGACGGAACTGCATGCGATGGCGGCAGTTCCGCGCGGAGACTTGAAAAGCCCCGGCGCGAAGCCCTTTTTTGCATCCGTAATGCCGTTTGACTTGGGCGGAAAAACGGCGACAGACTGGCGGAAACGGATTGCAATTACGGACGTTTTTGTCGCTTAGTAGTGGATTTTTTGCGTATTTACGGCATTC
>CAVUOC010000029.1:0-135355 GCA_963742965.1 uncultured beta proteobacterium
CCGGCTCTACGAACCCCGCAACGTCGCCGACGTGCTCGGCGTTCGCTACGTGCTCTCCGGAACCATCCAGACCTCGGGCATGCGGACGCGACTGATGGCCGAGCTTACCGAAGTCGAGCTCGGGCACGTGATCTGGTCCGAGCGATTCGACGGCTCGCTCGGCGACATTTTCGAGCTCCAGGACCGCCTCTCGCAGGAAATGGCGAAACGCGTCGTTCCTTTCGTTCGCCAGCTCGAGCTGGAGCGCACGCGGTTCAAGCGACCCGAGGATCTCACCGCCTACGAGCGAACGCTGCGGGCGATCGATCGCATGCACCGCAGCTCGCGTGAGGACCTGGATCATGCCCGGACGATGCTCGAGGCCGCCATCCTCGCCGAGCCGGAATACATCGCCCCACGGGCGTGGCTCGCCCACTGGTACGTGCGGCGCGTGGGCCAGGGATGGTCCCCCGATCCGAAGCAGGACCGCATCGAGGCGAATCGATACGCCAGCCTCGGCGCTCGACCTGGACGACAAGGATCCGTGGGCCTTGTCCGTCTATGGCCTGGTGTCGGCCTACCTGAACAAGGATCTCGAGACGGCGATCGCGCGGTATGATCGGGCGCTCACGATCAATCCGAGCGCCGCGTTCGCCTGGGTGTGGAGCACTCGGCCCATGCCTGGCTGGGGCACGGCGAGGAAGCGGTTCGAAGGTCGCCGATGGCGATCGAGCTGTCGCCCTTCGACCCCAACATGTTCAGTTTCATGTCGATCGCCGGTACCGCGCATGCGGTGGCCGGACAATACGAGAAGGCGATCGAGCGGTGTCGGCGCTCGCTCCGCGAAAACCGGATGTTCGCGTCGACGCACCGCATCCTCGCCATTTCGCTCGCGCTCTCGGGTCGCGTGGAAGAATCGCGCACCGCCGCCCGCGACCTGCTCGAGCTCGAGCCGACGCTGACGGTGAGCCGGTTCGAACAACGCTATCCCGGCAGCGACACCCCCAGGCAAAGCTCTTCGGCGAAGCGCTGGCAATCGCCGGAGTTCCGCCCTGACGCGTTCACTTCAACTCATCGAGCGCTCCTCCCCACAGCCATTTGAGTGCCGAATCGTTGACCTTCGCCATCGCGATGAAATGGGCGCTGAGAGCTTCTCCCAGAACTTTCCCCTGCGCGATGTCGGACGGGTAGTGCAATCCCGCGACGACGCGGTTTTCGCCGATGCGATTGGCGAGCTTTTCCAGCTGGTCGAACGTTTCCGTGCCCGCCTTCCTGTTGAAGAGCTCCGCGAGGACGGCCTTCGCGATGTGGCATTGCGTCGCATGCCCGGCGGGATAGGAGCCATGCCCGGGCGTTTGCACGATGGGGTCGATGAGCGGCGTGCGGTCGGCCGGTCGCGCGACCCGGAAGTGGTGCTTGAACACTTGGCCCGCCGCTGACGCGAGGTTGAACGCCGCCGCGAGCAGCTCGAAGATGTACCGATGCCTGCCGGGCTGCAAGTTGAGCACCATCGCGAAGAACGGATACGGGATGACGACCTGGGCGAGGATTTCGCCCAATCGATCCGAGCGCAGTGCAGCCAGCTCGAACACTCGCTTGAGCTCGGTTTCGAGCTTGTCGCCCGGCGCCGAGCCGGGAGCGCCACTATCGGGACGGTAATCGTAACGGGGCCGGTCAAGCCGGGCGACAAGCGCGGGCGTGATGGCCAGAGTGCCTCCGGTGGACCCAGGGAATTTGGCGTTGAGCTTGAACAATTCCGCGAAATCGCGGCTCCGTCCGTCGAAGTGCAGGTCGGCGAGCAGCTCGAACGCATACAGCCGGGCACGGACGTCCCGCGACCAGCGCGCCAGGCCCTTTTCCACCGTGAGCGAAATCTGGGTCAGATCGGCCGCGCCGACGCCGGCGATCCCGCGGGTGATTTCACCCTGCGTCGTCCAGAGCGCCCGCGCCAGCAGCGTGCTCGTCCGCTGCCCCGAGTAAGCGGCGATGCCCGCTACCGACGATGCGCTGCCTTCACTGCCTTCGCTGCCTTCACTGCCTTCGCTGCCTTCGCTGCCTTCACTTCCCTCACTGCCTTCGTTGGTGAACGGTATCGCCATGATTCTCCCCTTCAGTTTTCGAACCGGTGCCGGTGACGACAGGAGGCGGCGTCGAAGAGCCAAGTCATCGCCGCGAGGAAGTCGATCTCGCCGCCGCCGACGAGGTCGCCGAACACGTCCTGCTGCTTGATCGGCACCCTCACGTCGGCGACCTGGTGGCGATCGGGAAGCAACGCACCTTTCTTTCCGGCCGTGACGATGCCTTCGCGGATCTCGTCGGCGGTCAATTTCGTCGTCGCGTAGCTGGTGTTGTACTCGAGGATCAGAGCTACGAGCCCCGCGACATGGGGCGCGGCCGCGCTGGTCCCGTTCATGCGCGTGGGTTGCGCCCGCCGCGAGGAGGCAGAAAGAATGCCGCCGCCCGCGACCTCTTCCTCCGCCGGCGCGCAGATGTCGGGCTTCATCCGCCCTGGCTTGCCGGGTCGCACACGGGTCGGCCCGCACGCCGAATAGCGGCTCACCTCATGCGTCCCGGCATTGAACGCGCCCACGCCGATCGTCTTCTTGCCGGCTGCGTAATCGCAAATCGTGCAGCCTGGATAGGCAACTCCGGGCGCGAACCGCGACTGCTGGCGACGGCCCCCCGGCTTCCCGACGTCGTCGCGTTGGATCCACGCGTCGAACTGCGCGTTCTTGCTGCCGGTGTTGTGCAACGTGATCGTCCAGCTCCCTGAGGGCGCCGGCGCGTTGACCGGGTCCGGAGGCCCTTCTTGGGTAGCCCGAAGCGTGATCAGCGCGCGCTTGTCGCCCTTCGATTTCCGGTGGGCGACGTGGCCGATGATCTTCGCATCGCCCGGACGCTTGAGAGGCGTAGTCGAGGTCCCTGAGGCGTAGGGACCGTAGTCCGTCAGCCCGTCCGGTGTCTTGAGCGCAACCTTGAGTGCGGCGTCGCCGTTGTACCAGATCTCGACGTCGTTGGAGGTCGGATCCTCCGGCTTGACTATCCAAGGCAGGGTGGCCTTCTGGCCCGGAAAGAGGATACCCCCCGCATGGGTGTCCTGCTCGAACCCGTTGCCGGCGGAAACGACGACCAAGCGGTCCGGGTCGGCGAGCAAGTCGTCGATCTGCTTGGCCCAGTGCCAGTTCTCGTCGTGGGGCCCGTGGTTCCCGCCGAGGCTCAGGTTGACGACCGCGGGGCGATTCAAGGTTTTGGCCTCGTTGAAGACATAGGCGATGCCGTCCGCGATGGCCTTCGACAGCGCAGGTCCGGGATTCAGGAGGTCGACCGGGGGAAGCTGAACGAAGACGATGTCGGCCTCGGGCGCGACGCCCTCCCATCCCATCAGCGACTTGCCATTGCCCGCCGCGATGTCCATCACGTGCGTGCCGTGCGTCGATAGATCGTCGGGGGCGCCCGGCGTGTAGGAAAAGTACTCGTACACCGCGTCCTCGGCGATCGCCCCCGTGGCGGACAAATTCGCATTGATGACGGGGTCGATCTTCGCTTTTCGCAGCTCGCGGCCGTATTTGAAATCGGGGGGAATCGTCCATCCTATGCCCTTGTCCGCGGGCGTCGCATCGTACGATTGGTCCCATAGCGAGAGGATCCGCGTCCCCCACCCGGCTTCCGCTGCGTAACCGAGGAAGTGCCGATGTGCGAACGCGCAGCCGTCGTCGACGATTCCGACGATCACGCCGTGGCCCTTCAGGACTTTGCCCTTGAACTTCCGGTCGATCGGCAAGCCGATGTGGCGCAGCGATTCTTCGAGGCAGGGCTGGTGCGAAACCGCGAGCTCGAGGTGATCGACGGACGATTTCGGACCGAGAATGATGCCAAGCTGCTGCCGCAGCGTCCTGCCCTCGCCGTTGAAGATCAACGCCGGATTGCCCGGGTCGAGCGCGATCCTGGCCGTCACGTACCGCGGCGATGCCGATTCGGTCAGCTTGAAATAGACGGGTGGAACATCGAGACCGACCTTCAGGAGCTCGGCCTCCATCGAGCGGATCTCCTGTCCCCGGTTTCCGAGCCCGACCAGCATCGAGAGATGCACGGGATCGCGCGCGGCCGGATCGCGGCGAATGCCGGTGCGAAACTCCAGCTCGCGCCAATCCTTTGCGTCGATGAGCTCGAGCACGAGCTCGAAATAGGGATCGAGCCTCGAATCCTCGTCGTGCGGTAGATCCTCGTCGTGCGGCAGATCCTCGTCGTGCGACATGGGCCGAGCGCCGACCGGCACGGCTGCCTGCGCCGGTCGGCGCTTATCGGCCTTGGGGCGTTCGGGAGGTTTCACCATGCGTCTTCCCCTCGCGGTTGTCGGTCGCAGGCGAGCATTGCACGCGCCACGCGAATCCCGATCACGCCATCATAGACCCGCTCAAGGCGCCTGCGCACGGACCCGGCAAATCCCGTGTCAGCCCCGTTGTCTCGGCCTCGGCACGAGGGCCAGGGCTCGTTCCAGCAGGGTCTTCTGCGCGCGGACGCCGATGACCTCGATCGGCGACGCCGTAATGGTGACTTCGACGGCCGATGGCGCAAGCGCAGTCGCAGCGGCCTGTACGGGCGCTTCGCCGCCGGGGGCCGCGAGGTGCGCCGGCACGACCACGAACACGGCGAAGGTAATCGCCGCCATGGCCGCGGCGCCAACAACACAAGCTTTACGGTGGGTCGAATTGCTGTCGCGTTTCATGATGTGTCTCCTGTCCAGGTTCCCGGGCACGGTCGGACTTCGAAATCTAGGGACCGTCCTTGTCGGCGGGGTCGTACGACTGCGCGTTTATTGCGCGCCGAGCGTCGCTTGCCGGGTACGGCGCGTAGACGATCGACGCCGGGGTCAGCGCCTGCACCACGACGTCGTCGGGGCGCGGAATCGACACCCCGGTAGCAAGCAGCGCGACTGCACCCGCCAGCGCCACGATCGCCACGACTTTCGCCCCCCTCCCGAGGGAGTCTCCTCGCACGCGCTGAATCATTGCCAACTGCGTTTCTTCCCAGAGTACGCGTTCGATCCTGTTCATTTGCGCTTCCTCCCGGACCTGGATCCACGATCTGCGGCTTCTTGCGGAAGGCGCCTCATCCGGCCGCCCTGCCGCCACCGTGGAATCACGCAGGCGATGAGTTGCAGTCTAGGGACTCGCGCGACACGGCGAGACGGAGGACTCCGCGCCGGAAATGCAGAATATTCACGCGCCGGCGGGACTGCGGGAGACGCGTTTGGGAGTCTGAAGACCCGCGCCCGCGCAGGCTCGAAAACAGGAGTGGCGGCCGGCACGCCGCCCGGGGCGTCAAGGGGCGGGTGGAAGCCGTTTCAGCATCTTGCGATCCCGTCCCCGGCCTCAGGGCGCCGTGCGGGCGAGCATCAGGAAGACCGGGAAGGAGCGCGTCTGGTCGCCTACCGCCTTGGTCAGACGGTAGGCCGTCGTGAACTCCGCCGATGCGAAGCCCGCACGGCGCGCTTTCGCGGCGAGCTCGCCGCGGTCGAAACCGAGGTGCCCGTCGAAGCCGGCGCCGTGAAACGACCCGTCCTCGGAATCCAGATCGGCGATGCACAGGAATCCCGGCGTCGCGAGCGCCGAGCGAAACCGCTCGAGGATCCCCGCGGTGTCGGGGATGTGGTGGAGCGTCATCAGCGAGTAGATGACGTCGAAGGCGGGCGGAGGGATCGGATCGGCGAAAAAGTCGAGCTTCACCGCGCGCATCGATGGGTCGCCGGCCGCTTCGATCTTGCGCGCGGCGACCGCGAGCATGCCGTCGGAGACGTCGGCGAGCGTGATGTCGCCGAGCCGCTCGCGCAGCATGAACGACAGCAGTCCCGTTCCGCAACCGTATTCCAGCGCGCGCATCGTCCGTGAAAGCGGGACGCGCGCGACGATCTCGTCGGCGACGGCTTGCGCACGCTCGACCTTCGCCGGATCGTCGTCCCAGGTCTCGGCACGCGCGTCGAAATCGCTGGTCGTCATGCGCGTTTTCTCCGGGCCATCGGTCAAAACGATCGCGGCAACCCCAGCACGTGCTCGGCGATGTACGCCAGGATCAGGTTGGTCGAGATCGGCGCCACCTGGTAGAGCCGCGTCTCGCGGAACTTGCGCTCGATGTCGTACTCGGCGGCGAAGCCATAGCCGCCGTGGAACTGCAGGCACGCGTTCGCCGCCTCCCACGACGCGTCCGCTGCGAGGAGCTTCGCCATGTTCGCTTCCGCGCCGCACGGCCGGTGCGCGTCGAACAGCGCGCAGGCCTTGAAGCGCATCAGGTTCGCCGCCTCGACGTTGACGTGTGCCCTCGCGATCGGAAACTGCACGCCCTGGTTCTGCCCGATGGGGCGGCCGAACACGATGCGCTCCTTCGCGTACGCGACGACGCGGTCGATGAACCAGTAGCCGTCGCCGATGCATTCGGCGGCGATCAGCGTGCGCTCGGCGTTGAGCCCGTCGAGGATGTACCTGAACCCCTTGCCTTCCTCGCCGATCAGGTTCTCTGCGGGAATCTCGAGGTTGTCGAAGAAGAGCTCGTTGGTCTCGTGATTGACCATGTTGGCGATCGGCCGCACGGTCAGCCCGTGACCGATCGCATCGCGCAGGTCGACGACGAAGATCGACATCCCTTCGGAGCGCTTGGCGACCTCGTCGATCGGCGTCGTGCGCGCGAGAAGGATCATGAGGTCCGAGTGCAGGACCCGCGAGATCCAGACTTTCTGGCCGTTGACGACGTAGCGGTCCCCGCGGCGCACGGCGGTGGTCCGGATCTTCGTCGTGTCCGTCCCGGTCGTGGGCTCGGTCACGCCCATCGATTGCAGCCGCAGCTCGCCGCTCGCGATCTTCGGCAGGTAGAGGCGCTTCTGCGCGTCCGACCCATGGCGCAGCAGCGTGCCCATGTTGTACATCTGGCCGTGACACGCGCCGGAATTTCCGCCGCTGCGGTTGATCTCCTCCATGATCACCGACGCTTCGGCGAGCCCGAGCCCGGAGCCGCCGTACTCCTGCGGGATCAGCGCGGCGAGCCAGCCGGCCTTGGTCAGCGCGTCGACGAAGGCGTCGGGATAGCCGCGCTTCTCGTCGATCTCGCGGAAATACGCCGCGGGAAAACCGCCGCACAGGTCGCGGATCGCATCGCGGATGTCCTGGTACGGATCGGCGACCGGCGTCATCCGAGTGTGCTCGTCCGCGCGGCCGCTAGGGCTTGAAACCGGTCTGCTTGTAGACCGCCTCGAGCGTGTCCTTGCCGACACGCGACTCGTTCTCCTTGTGCACCGGGACGAGCGCCTTCTTCCACGCCGCCTTCTGCGCGTCGGTGAGCACGATCACTTCGCTCTTGCCCGACTTGCGGATGCCTTCGAGCGCGTCGTCGTTCTCCTTCTGCGCGATCTCGTTCGCGTACTTCGTCGCGTCCTTCATCGCGCCTTCGAGCGTCGTGCGGATGTCCGGCGGCAGGCCGTCCCAGAACTTCTTGTTGACGATCACCGCGTAGCCGATGTAGCCGTGGTTCGTCACCGCGGTGTATTTCTGCACCTCGTGGTGCTTTTGCGTGAACATGTTGGACGGCGTGTTCTCCGAGCCGTCGACCACGCCCGTCTGCATCGCCTGGTAGACCTCGGAGAACGCCATCACCTGCGGGATCGCGCCGAGCGCCTTCATCTCGTCGCCCAGCACCTTCGACGACTGGATCCGCATCTTGAGGCCCTTCATGTCCTCCGGCATGCGCAGCGGCTTGTTCGCGCTCATCACCTTGAGGCCGTTGTCCCAGTAGGCGAGCCCGACGATGCCCTTGCCCTCGAGCTTCTTGAAAAGCGCGGCGCCGACCGCTCCGTCGGTGACCTTGTGGAGCTCTTCGTAGTTGTCGAACATGTACGGAAGGTCGAACACTTCGAACTCGCGCACGCCGAGCGGGCCGAACTTCGCGAGAGAGGGCGCCAGCATCTGCACCGAGCCGAGCTGCAGCGCCTCCATCTCCTCGCCGTCCTTGAAGAGCGAGCTGTTCGGATAGACCTCGACCTTCACGCGCCCCTTGGTGCGCTCCTCGGCGAGCTTCTTGAACTGCTCGGCGCCCTTGCCCTTCGGCGTGTCGACGGCGACGACATGGCTGAACTTGATGACGATCGGCTGCTGCGCCCCCGCCGAAGGCAGCAGCGTCAGCATCAGCAACGCGCCGAGAGGGAGCGGCACACCACGATCTACGGCTCATTCGAGAACTCCTCCATGCTTGAAGCCGCGACGGCGGATCCACGCGGCTGGCTCGCGCTGCGCTGCCCGCTTTCATTCTTCGGCTCCATGTCCTGGTTTCGATCGCTCCGGTCATTGCCTGGAAAGAATACACCCGTGATCTGTCCAGCGTAACATCGCCCAGGATAGAATCGTCGGCGAAAAAATCGGGATCGGCTCGGAATGATCGCGCGCCCGCGCACGGCAAACGCTCCCGCACCGCAAAAACCATGGCCATCAACGTCGCGCGCGAACGGCTGGGGCGGATCTTCGGCCAGCGGTGCTTCTATCTGTTCGTCGTTCTGCTCACGCTGATCGGCGTCCTGCCGTTCATCGAACCGACCACGGCCAATGGCCGGATCGCAGTCAACGTCGTCAACCTGTTCGTGATCATCGCCACCGTCGCCGCGGTCGGCCGCACCGCGCTGTCGTTCGTCATCGCGCTGCTGCTGGCGGCGCCCGCGCTGGGGTTCCAGTGGATCCATTTGTCGACAGACGATCCGCAGTCGCTGGCGCGCTCGTGGGCGTTCGGCTGCGCGCTTTACGTGGCCGCGATCGTCTATCTGCTCCGCTACGTGTTCCAGCGCGAGGTCATGACGACGGACAAGCTCTTCGGCGCGGCGGCCGCGTATCTGATGATCGGGATCTCCTGGGCGTACATCTATGCGCTGGTCGGATACTTTCATCCGGACGCGTTTGCCGTCTACGGCACGGCGGCGCCGCTGTCGATCGCCGACGACCTCTACTTCAGCTTCACGGTGCTCACGAGCACGGGCTTCGGCGACATCACGCCGTTGATCCGCCAGGCGCGCGCCCTGTGTGTCGTGGAGCAAATCATGGGCGCGCTGTTCCTCGCGGTGTTGATCGCGCGCCTGGCGGGAGTCTATCCACCGACGTAGCGCGATCTCGGCTGAAGCCGCGAGCGAGCGACGCCTCGCGCGCTTCGAGCGTCGTCGTTACAAACGATGCTGCCGATCGCTCATCTCGAATCCGGGCCACGCAATCGTTTCGCTCCGCGCGAGCGCCAGGACCTTGAACAGCTCGCCCATCTCGGACGGCGCGAGCAACTTCTGCACGGACAGCGGCCGCGCGAATGTAGTCGAGCGTCTCCGGCGCGCCGGTCGCCGCGAGCGCGTCGAGAATTCCGCAGCCCAGCAGGAACGGCGCCTGCGCGGCGAAGCCTGCCACGTCGAGACCTCCGCGCTCGCCGGCAGCCGCCATCGCGCTGAAGTCGACGTGCGCCGTGATGTCGGTCAAGCCCGGCCAGACGAAGGGGTTGCCGTGCGCGCGGTGCCGGTAGTGGCACATCAGCGTTCCTTCGCTGCGCTGCGGGTGGTAGTACTCGGCAGCGGGAAAGCCGTAGTCGAGGAAGAGCGCCGCGCCGGCGACGATGCGCGTGCCGATCGTTTCGACGAGCGCCTCGGCCGCGGGGTTGATCTCGCTCACGTAGTCGATGCCTTGCGGAAAGCGCGTCGCCGCGAGGTTGGCCAATCGAGAGTCGGCCGGGCGCTCCGCCCACGCGAACTCCGATTGCGCGTCGTCCCACGTCACGCCGCGCTCGAAATATTCGCCGCTCCTCCTTGCAACGACGTGAGGCGCGACGGCATCGAGCACTTCGTTCGCGATCAGCGCGCCGTCGATCGCATCGGGCAACGCGCTCACCCAGCAGACGCGATCGCAGTGCGCCCGCGCGTCGCGCGCAATCGTCGCCCGCTGGCGCTCCGCGAGATCCGGGCTCACCTCGAGGATCGCGTAGCGCGACGGGCAGCGCGTCGCGCGCGCCGAGCGCATTCAGAAGGTCCGCAGCCAATCGGCCGCTGCCGCCGCCGAGCTCGACGATTTCCCGGCGCGGCGTCGCCGCCAGAATCGCGGCGACCTGGGTGGCGAGCGCGGTCGCGAACAGCGGCGTCAGCTCGGGCGCCGTCACGAAATCGCCGGCCGCGCCGAGCTTTCTCGCGCCGGCCGCGTAGTAGCCGAGCCCCGGCGCATAGAGCGCGAGATCCATGTAGCGCGCAAACGGAAGGTACCCGCCGTCGGCGGCGATCGCGGCGCGAAGGGCCGCGGCGACGCGCTCGCTGTGCGCGCGCGCGGCTGCATCGGGTTCGGGAAGACGGTCCACGGGCGAGCCGGCGGCAACGGTCGCCGATGCGGCACCAGGGTCGATGTGCTAGATTGCCGCAAAGTCTAACGTGGAATGCGAGGGCGCGCGTGGAAGGCCGAATCGTGCTTATCACCGGCGGCGCCATACGCGTCGGGGCCGCGATCTGTCGCCGATTGCACGCCAAGGGCGCCAACCTGATGCTTCACTACCGGGCGTCCGCCGGCGAAGCGCGCCTGCTGCAAGCCGAGCTCAACCACATCCGCGCGGAGTCGGTCGCGCTCATCCAGGCCGATCTCCTCGACCTCAACAAGCTGCCGGCCATCGTCGATCAGACGCTGCAGACGTTCGGGCGCCTGGACGCGCTCGTCAACAACGCGTCGTCGTTCTTCCCGACGCCGGTCGGGGACATCACCGCGCAGGCGTGGGACGATCTCGTCGGAACGAATCTCCGCGCGCCGCTGTTTCTCGCGCAGGCCGCCGCGCCTGCGCTGAAGAAGTCGCAGGGCGCGATCGTCAACATCGCGGACATCCACGCCGAGCGGCCGCTCAAGAACTTCGTCGTCTATTCGATCGCCAAGGCGGGGCTGCTCGGCATGACGCGCTCGCTCGCGCGGGAGCTCGCGCCCGAGATCCGGGTGAACGCCATCGCGCCGGGGCCGATCCTCTGGCCCGACGACGCGGCATTCGACGAGCTGTCGCGGCAGCGGATCATCTCGCACACGCCGCTGAAGCGCGAAGGCGAGCCCGACGACATCGCAAAGGCGGTGTACTTCCTGATCGCCGAGGCGACCTACGTCACCGGCGAAACGATCCGCGTCGACGGCGGCCGTCACGTCGCGATCTAGCCGGCACGGCAGGGCCCACGACACGCGGTGATCCGCTCGGCGAGGCGCTCGAGATACGGGTCGACGATCCCGTGCGAGACGAGCGCAACGCGCGTGCGCTCGAGATAATCCAGCGACGAGCCGAACGCGCCGCATGCGGTGTTGAGCACCGCGACCTGCTCGTCGAGCGTGATCCCGCGCGCGTACTGCGGATGATCGCGCCGGACGATGAACGTCAGCGCGACGATGTCGCGCCCGTCGGTGCGGACCTTGACCCAGGTCGGGCGGTACGATCCGACGACCATCTCGCGCCGCCACAGCAGGTGCAGCTCGTCGATCGCCAGCATCGCCGGCAGCCGCAGCACGACGCCGCAGCACGCGCCGCCGCGATCGAGTCCGAGCACCAGCCCCGGGCGGTCGCGCGTCCCGCGCGAGGCGAGCGACCACAGGCAGAACCGCCGATGCAGGCCGGCGAGCGTTCCCGGCCGCATTTCCGCGACGGGAAAGAGCGGATTCCAGAGCAGCGACCCGTACGCGAACACCCACCATCCCGCGCCTTTCGGCTTCGCGGCGAGCGTCGCCGTCAGCGACTCGGACAGCTGGACATCGGAGAGCGTGCGCGTCGCATCGATCTCCGCCGCGTAGATCTCGCGCATCCGGTTCGCCTCGAGATCCTTGCGCGACAGCGTGTCGGGATGGTGCGGCCAGCGGTTCATGGCTCGCTCACTCGTGCCCTCCCGTTTCGCGCAGCTCCTTCGCGAGCGCCACGTTGGCCGCACGCCGCTTCGCCGCGGTCGACTTGCCGTGCGCGCCGCCCTTGCCGAGGAGCGGCGAGCGCGCGACCGGATTGCGCACCGCAGGCGGCCCGGGCGGACGGTGCTTCTTCGCGCGCTTCACGTCAGACGAGACCCTTGAACGGAAGACGCGCCTCGCACCACGCGGCAAGCGCGAGCAGCTTGTCGTCGGCGCCCGTGGCGGCCGCAATCTGCACGCCGAGCGGCATGCCGTTGCGTGCCAATCCGATCGGCAGCACGAGCGCGGGGAAGCCGGTCAGCGACCACAGCGTGCAGCACGACGGGTCGCCCGTCGAATCCAGGCCTTCGGGCGCGGGACCGGGTGCCGGCGGCGAGAGGATGGCGTCGTATCCGTCGAGCCATTCGGTGAACGATACGATCGCGGCCTCGCGCAGCACCATCGCAACCTTGTAGTCGACCGCGGAGATCGCGCGACCCTCGTCGAGCGCGGCGTTCACTTTCGGCGACAGGCGTGCGCGCTCGCGCTCCTGCAGTCCGCCGAGATTCTGCGCGGCCTCGAACAGCATGATCGTCCGGTGCACGAGGTTCGCCTCGCGCCACGGCAGCGGAAAGCCGACGGCGACGACCTCGGCGCCGTGTTGCCGAAGGCGCGTCAACGCGGCGTCGAGCGCTTCGTCGCCGTCGCGCTCCATTCTTCGCGACCCAGGGAAACCCGTCGAGATACGCGAAACGCGGAGGCTTGCCTTGCGCGCCCGGCAGCGGCGCGATTCGCCCCGGATCGGCGAGCGTTGCCGCGAGGCGCGCCGCATCGGCGACGTTGCGCGTGAACGTGCCGAGCTGATCGAGCGTCTGGCTGAAAACGTGAGCGCCGGAAAAGGGAATCGCGTCCTTCGAAGGCTTGTACCCGACGACGCCGCAATAGGCGGCGGGCCGGATCACCGAGCCGTTGGTCTGCGTGCCGATCGCGCCGGCGACCTGTCCCGCAGCGACGGCGGCCGCGGGCCCCGACGACGATCCGCCAGGCGTGTGCTGCGGGTTCCAGGGATTTCGCGTCTTCGCCGGGTCGAGAAACGCAAACGCCGTCGTCACCGCCTTGCCGAAGACGAATCCGCCCGCGTGCTTCAACCGCGCGACGCAGGCGGCGTCCTCCTGCGGGCGGTGGCCCGCGTAGATGGGCGAGCCCAATTGCATCGGCTCGTCGATCGTCGGAATGATGTCCTTGACGGCGATGCCGATTCCGTTGAGCGGCCCTCTCGTCACCCCCTTGCGCGCGTCGCACACCAGCGCTTCGGCGCGCACGCGCAGCGGATCGAGGTGCGCCCATGCGCCGATCGCGGCGTCGGTCGCGGCGATCCGCGCAAGTTCGCTTTCGGCGAGCGCGCCGGCGGTGATCGTGCCGGCGGCGATCGCGTCGGCGGCCGCGGTGAGCGTCCAGCGGAAGAGCTCCTCCCTCATGGCGCTCCGCGTCCGATCTTCGCCGAAGCCATCACGATTGCAGAAAGAGCTGCTGAAGATCGTTGAGGAACCGCCGGCCGAGCGCCGTGGGACGAATCGCCGCGCGATCGCGCTCGATCAGTCCCCGTGCCTCGGCGACGCGCGAGCTCCTTCTGGACGATCGCGAGCGGAAAGCCGGTGCGCTCGGCGAAGAGCGCCGCCGGAACGCCTTCGGCGAGCCGCAGCGCGTTCAGCATGAACTCGAATCCGACGTCCGCGCGGGTGACCTCGCCTTCCTCGAGCACCGGTCTCCCGGACGCGATCTGCTCGAGATACTGATTCGGCTGCTTGTAACGGACTTGCCGGACGATGCGATCGGCGAAGGAGAGCTTCGAGTGCGCGCCGGCGCCGATGCCGAGGTAGTCGCCGAATCGCCAGTAGTTGAGATTGTGCCGGCATTGGCGGCCCGGGCGCGCGTAGGCGGAGGTCTCGTAGTGCTGGTAGCCTGCGGCGCCCAGCTTCGCCTGAACGGCCTCTTCGATGTCGGCCGCCGTCTCGTCGTCGGGGAGCGGCGGCGGATAGCGGTGGAACAGCGTGTTCGGCTCGAGCGTCAGATGGTAGAACGAGAGGTGCGGCGGCGAGAACGCGAGCGCCTCCGCGACGTCGGCCTCGGCTTCGGCGACGCGTCTGCTGCGGCAGCGCGTACATGAGGTCGAGATTGACGTTGCCGAAGATCGTGAGCGCGGACTCGGCGGCGCGACGCGCCTCGTCCGCATCGTGGACGCGGCCGATCGCAGCAAGGTGCTTCGGGTCGAAGCTCTGGACGCCGAGCGACAGACGGTTCACGCCGGCCGCGAAAAAGCCCGCGAATTTTGCGCGCTCGAACGTTCCGGGATTCGCCTCGAGCGTCACCTCCGCGTCGGGGATCAGCGGAACGCGCGCGCGTATCGCCGCGAGCAGCGTGTCGATCGCCGCCGCGGAAAAGAGGCTCGGCGTGCCGCCGCCGATGAACACCGAAACGATCTTGCGCCCCCAGATCGACGGCAGCGCAAGCTCGAGATCCGTGACGAGCGCGTCGACGTAGCGCGTCTTCGGGCGCGTCGCCGCGCGCCTCGTGCGAATTGAAATCGCAGTACGGGCATTTCCTGAGGCACCACGGAATGTGCACGTAGAGCGCGAGCGGCGGCAGCGCCGCGAACCGCGGGCCGCGCAGCGAGGCGGCGTCGATGGCCGCAACCGTGGCTTCGCCCGGAGCGCTCATTCGTCCGCCTCGAGCCTGGCGATCAGCGCGCGCATCGCCTTGCCGCGATGCGACAGCTCGTTCTTCCGCTCGAGCGGCAGCTCGGCGCCGGTGAGGCCGGTCTCGCTGTCGAGGAAGTGCGGGTCGTAGCCGAAGCCTCCGGTCCCCCTCGGCGTATCGACGATCGTCCCGTGCCACGCGCCCTCGGCGATGATGGGCTCGGGATCCTCGGCGTGACGCACAGCGCGAGCACGCATGCGTAATGCGCGCGGCGGTCGGCCACGGCGGCGAGCGCAGCGATCAGCTTCGCGTTGTTGCGGGCGTCGGACTTCGGCTCGCCGGCGTAGCGCGCGCTCAGCACGCCCGGAGCGCCGCCGAGCGCGCGAACGCAGATGCCCGAATCGTCGGCGAGCGCGGGCAGCTTCGCATGCGGCGCTGCGTGGCGAGCCTTGGCAAGCGCGTTCTCGACGAACGTGACGTGCGGCTCGTCGGGCTCGGCGATGCCGAGCTCCGCCTGCGCGATCACCTCGATTCCGAGCGGCGCGAGCAACCGGCGGAACTCGCGCAGCTTGCCGGCGTTGCCGGACGCGAGGACGAGGCGCGGAAGCGATCGCACGGTTTCGCGGCGCGCCGAAACCGCGTCACGCCGCAACGGCGGCGCGCTGCTGCGCGATCAGCTCGCGGATCCCGCGCTCGGCCAGCGCAAGCAGCGTGTCCATCTCGTGTCGCGAGAACGGCGCGCCTTCGGCGGTGCCCTGCACCTCGACGAACCCTCCCGCGCCGGTCATCACGACGTTCATGTCGGTGTCGCAGCCGGAGTCTTCGGCATAGTCGAGGTCGAGCACCGGCGTGCCGCCGACCATGCCCACCGAGACCGCGGCGACGAAGTCGGTGAGCGCATTACCGGCGACGAGGTCCCGCGCGCGACACCACGCGATCGCGTCGGCGAGCGCGACGCAGGCGCCGGTGATCGACGCGCACCGCGTCCCGCCGTCGGCTTGCAGCACGTCGCAGTCGATCTTGATCGTCCGCTCGCCGAGGGCGCCGAGATCGGCGATCGCGCGGAGGCTGCGGCCGATCAGGCGCTGGATCTCCTGCGTGCGTCCCGACTGCTTGCCCTCGGCGGCCTCGCGCCGCATCCGCGTGTTGGTGGCGCGCGGCAGCATCCCGTATTCGGCGGTGAGCCAACCTCGCCCCTTGCCTTTCAGGAACGCCGGGACGCCTTCCTCGACGCTCGCCGTGCAGAGCACGTGCGTGTCGCCTGCCGCGATCAGCACGGAGCCTTCGGCGTGCTTCGTGTAGTGGCGGGTGATGCGGAGCGGGCGCAACTGATCGGCGCGCCGCCCGGAAGGCCGAGCGCTCATCGCGGCTCCCCGTGGGGCGAGGCTTCGATTATAGCGACGGGTAGCGCCGCTTGCAGAGGCGAACCGCAGGGCCGGCCAGGCGAGTCTCGCCCGACGTCATATCGAGTGCCGCATCCGCCACCAGCGCGCGGTCGAAGCGAGGCCCTCGTCGAGCGCATGCCGCGGGCGCCAGCCGGTCGCGTCGACGAACGACGCCGGATCCGCTTCCAGCGTGCCGACGAGGCGCTCGATCAACGCTCGCCTTCCGGTGACCTGGCCGGCGAATAACAGCAAGCGGACAGGGACTGCCTTGAGGCGCACCGGAATGTCGAGCGCCGTTTCCCATCGCGGTGACGAGCGCGGGGACCGAAACGCTTTCGGCATCGGTGACGAAATGGGCGCCCGCCGGCGGCGCGGGCGCATCGAGCGCCGCGTCGATCGCCTCGACCAGGTTGCCGCTGAACAGGACGCTCCTGCGATTGCGGATCGCGCCGAGCGGCAGCGGGCGCGCGCGGGCGACCTCGTCGAGGAGCGCCGCAAAATTACCTTTCACGCCGGGTCCATAGACGAGCGGCAGCCGAAGACTGATCGCGGCCATCGGCGTGCCTTCGCAGATCGCCGCGAGCTCGCGCTCGGCATCGCGTTTGCTCCGCGCGTAGCGGTCGCGCGGATCGGGCGCATCGCCGGGCACGAACGGCCGGCCGGGAGCGCTCGCTTCGCCGTTCACCTTGATCGTGCTGGCGAAGACGAAGCGCTCGACGCCCGCGCGAACCGCGGCGCGAGCGAGCCGCGCGGTCGCCGCGACGTTCGCCGACGCGAAGGCCGCGGCCGGCTCGGGATCGGTTTCGTCGAGCACGTGCGCGCGGCCGGCGAGATGGACGACCGCGCGCGCGCCGGCGACGAGTCCGTCGATCTCGGCGTCGGACGCCACGGCGAGGTCGCGCACCGGACGACGGTTGGCCTTCGCTCGCTGCTCGGCGTCGTCCTGCCGAACGACTGCGCGGCAGGCGCGCCCCGTGCTCTCGAAGTGCGCGACGAGCGCGCGCCCGATGAAGCCGCCGGCTCCCGTCACGGTGACGATGCGCGAATCGCTCATCTCGAAAGGAGGCATCAGAAGAAGCGCCAGCCGTGCTTGCCGTAGAAGCGGAACGCGCTCTTCGTGAACCAGCCGATGTGCTTCCAGCCCTTGCGCGCGGCGCCGCCCCCGTGATGAACGACGCGGAACGACGGCAACCAGGCGGTCCGCGTCACCTTGTTCAGCCGCACGCTCCAATCGAAGTCCTCGAAGTAGAGGAAGAACTTCGGGTCGAACCCCCCGGTCGTGTCGATCGCCGTGCGTCGAACGAGCATGCAGCAACCCGACATCACGGGGACGTCGCGCACCGGCTCGCTTCCGGCCGGATCGATGACGTCGCGCATGTCGTAGCGGTCGAGCCGCCGGCGAAACCATCGGCGAAGGAACGCGGGCGCGAAGCCGCGAAGGAAGAGATCGAACACCGCCGGGTAGCGCTTGCACAGAAAGTCGGGCGTCCCGTCGGGCTTGGTCACCGCGGGCGCGAGCGCGCCGACCTCGGGATGCGCGTCGAGCCAGCGGACCGCGTTGGCGATCGCATCGCTCGCGACGTCGACGTCGGGGTTCAGCACGAGCTGGTAGTCGGCGCCGGTGCCGTTGAGCATCAGGTTGTGCGCGATGCCGTAGCCGATGTTCGCGTGACCGTGGAGGAAGTGAAGCTGCACGCCCGAGTCCGCGAAGCGCAGCTTGCCGAGGCGGATCACTTCGTCGGCGACCTTCGGGTCCTCGCTGTTGTCGATGAGCGCGAGCGCGACGCTGCGTACGACGCCTTCCTCGCGTGCGGCGCCGATCGCGAGCGCGAGCTTGCGCAGGCAGCGCTCGAGCAGCGCGGCGTCCGGACGGAACGTGACGACGCTGACCGTCAGCGACGAGGGGAGCACGAGGAGGGATCGGCCATGAACGGATCGCGGCGGGCGGTCCGCGGGAGGTGGAATCGTCGGAGAATCGCGACGCGGCGTCAATCGCGACCGAGCGCGAGCCGCGAGCAAGGCGCTCCGATCGCCGCGGCTCCGGCAAACGGCTATCATTGCGTCCTTGAGCCGCAACGACGAACTCTTTGCCCGCGCGCAGCGCACGATTCCGGCTGGCGTCAACTCGCCGGTACGCGCGTTTCGCTCCGTCGGCGGCACGCCGCGCTTTTTCGCGCGCGGCGAAGGCGCGTACCTGTGGGACGCCGACGGCAAGCGCTACATCGACTATGTCGGATCGTGGGGCCCGGCGATTCTCGGCCACGCGCATCCGCAAGTGGTCCGCGCCGTCGTCGAAGCGGCTGCGAAGGGCCTCTCGTTCGGCGCGCCGACCGAGGCCGAGATCGAGATGGCGGAGAAGCTCTGCCGTCTCGTGCCGTCGATCGAGCTCGTGCGGCTCGTGTCGTCGGGCACCGAGGCGACGATGTCGGCGCTGCGGCTCGCGCGCGGATTCACCGGGCGCAGCGCGATCGTCAAATTCGAAGGCTGCTATCACGGGCACGGCGACAGCCTGCTCGTGAAGGCGGGGTCCGGCGCGCTGACGTTCGGACAGCCGTCGTCGGCGGGCGTCCCCCCGGCGATCGCCGGCGAAACGCTGGTGCTCCCCTACAACGATCTCGATGCGATCGAGACGGCGTTCAAGGCGGACGGCGCGCGCATCGCCGGCATCATCGTCGAGCCGGTCGCGGGCAACATGAACCTCGTGATGCCGCGGCCGGATTTCCTGCGCGGGTTGCGCGCGATCTGCGATCGCTACGGATCGGTGCTGATCTTCGATGAAGTGATGACGGGTTTTCGCGTGCATCCGCGCGGCGCGCAGGGCCTCTTCGACGTGACGCCGGACCTGACCACGCTCGGCAAGGTGATCGGCGGCGGCATGCCGGTCGGCGCGTTCGGCGGCAGGCGCGCGATCATGGAGAAGATCGCGCCGCTCGGTCCCGTCTACCAGGCGGGAACGCTGTCCGGCAATCCGGTCGCCGTAGCGGCAGGACTCGCGACGCTCGACGCGATCGAGGCGCCCGGATTCTACGATCGGCTGTCCGCGACGACGAAATCGTTCGTCGACGGCTTGCAGGCCGCGGCAAAGCGCGCCGGCGTGGCGTTCTGCGCGCAATCGGTGGGCGGCATGTTCGGCCTCTACTTCGCCGACGCGATCCCCGGAACGTACGAGGCCGTCATGGCCTGCGACAAGGCGCGCTTCAACAAGTTCTTTCACGCGATGCTCGACGCCGGCGTCTATCTCGCGCCGTCGGCGTTCGAGGCGGGATTCGTCTCGGCGGCGCACTCGGCCGACGACATCGCGACGACCGTCGCGCTCGCCGAGCGGGCGTTCGCCGCGGCGCGATGAGCGGATCGAGCGAGACGACCGGCGTCGCGCTTCGGCGCCGACGCGCTCGTCGCGTTCGCAGACACGCTGCTCACGCAATCCGGCGTGCGCGCCGACATCGCGCGCGCGACCGCCGACGTGCTCGTCACCGCCGACCTCCTCGGCCACACGACGCACGGGCTCGCGCTGCTCGCCCCGTATCTCGCGGAGATCGAGAAGGGCAGCGATGACGAAGATCGGGCGAGCCGACGGTCGTCAATGCGCGCGCGGCGAGCGAGACGTGGGACGGCCAGCCGGCTGCCCGGCACCTGGCTCACGCTGCGCGCGTTGGACCGCGCCGCGGCGATGGCGAAAACGAACGGCACCGGCACCGTCGTCATCCGGCGCTCGCATCACATCGCGTGCCTCGCCGTGTATCTGTTGCGCGCGACGGAGCGCGGGCTCGTCGCGATCGTCCAGAGCTCGGATCCGACGGTCTTCGCCGTGGTTCCTCACGGCGGCATCACGCCGGTCATCACGCCGAATCCGATCGCCGCCGGCTTGCCGACGTCGGGCGACCCGATCCTGATCGACATCTCGAGCTCGATCACGAGCATGGGGTTCGCGTTTCAGCAGAAGAGCGCGGGCAAGAAGTTGCCCGGCGCGTGGCTGATCGACAACCAGGGCAACGCGACCGACGATCCGGCCGCGCTTTCCACCGATCCCCGCGGCGCGCTGCTGCCGTTGGGCGGGCTCGACGCCGGCTACAAGGGCTTCGGGCTGACGCTGCTCGTCGAAGCGCTGACTGCCGGACTCTCCGGCTTCGGCCGCGCGGACCCGCCCGAAGGCTGGGGCGGCACGGTGTTCGTGCAGGTCTTCGACCCGGAAGCCTTCGGCGGAATCGCCGCGTTCCGGCGGCAGATGGATCACATGGTCGACATCACGCACGCGTCGAAGCCGCGCCCGGGCGTCGAGCGCGTGCGCCTTCCCGGCGAGGCGGGGATGCGCCGGCTGCGCGAGCAGCGCGCGAACGGCGTCGCGCTCTATCCGACGATCATGCCGGCGCTCGAGCCGTGGGCGGAGAAGCTCGGCGTCGCGCTGCCCGCAGCCGGGGCGCGATTCGCGCTGATCGCGCGTCACGCGCCCTCAAGCTCGATTGCGACCCGCGACGACGCGCGGGATGCCGGCGAGATCCTTCGCCGCGACGATTTCCGCGAAGCCCGCCGCCGAGAACAGCTCGCGCACCCGCTCCGACTGATCGTAGCCGTGCTCGACGACAAGCGTGCCGCCGGCCGCGAGATGCGCGCGCGCGCCGTCGACGATTCGCCGGATCGCCGCAAGTCCGTCGACTCCGGACGCGAGCGCCGCCGCGGGCTCGAAGCGAACGTCGCCGTCGCGCAGATGCGGATCGTTCATCGCGACGTACGGCGGATTGCTCGCGATCAGGTCGAACGCGGTGTCGCGCCATGCGGCCGGCAGATCCGCGAACCAGTCCGATCGCGCGAACTCGACGTTGGCGATGCCGAGCCGCCGCGCATTGTCCTGCGCGACGGCGAGCGCTTCGATCGAGACGTCGGTCGCGAGCACCTTCGCGCGCGGCCGCTCGCGCGCGAGCGCGAGCGCGATCGCGCCGGATCCGGTGCCGAGGTCGAGCACCGAAAGCTCCCGATCGGGCGGCAACCGTGAGAGCGCCAGCTCGACGAGCGACTCGGTCTCGGGCCGCGGGATCAGCACGGCCGGCGAGACGCGGAGCGGCAACCCCCAGAATTCACGGACGCCGGTCAGGTACGCGACGGGCTCGCCGTCGCGGCGCCGCTTGGCGAGCGCGAAGAACGCCGCCTCCTGCTCGCGGGTGAGCGGGTCGTCGGCGTGCGCGACGAGCCAGGCGCGATCCTTCGCCAGCACGTGCGCGAGCACGCACCTGCGCGTCGAGCGGAACGAGGCCCGACTGCGCGAGCGCGCGGGAAACCGATTGCGTCGAGCTCATGCGCACTCGTTCGCCACTTCTATACGCTCATGGCGTATTGCGCCGCGCCTTGCGGCGGATGCGGTCGCTGCCGATAATGGTCACGCCGCGGCAAGCCGTCAACAACGCGGGCTCGTCGTTCGACCGTTTCGGAGGAGCAACGATGGCATCGCGACGCGATTTCCTGAAGACGACCGGCGGGCTCGTGCTCGCCACCGGCGGCGCGTGGGCCGCCGGCGCATGCCCGCGGCGCCGATTCGCTGCTCGGTCCGCCCGAGCTTCCCCAAGGCACGCTTGCCTCGTCGCTGCTCGACGCGCTGCCGGGAAAGGTGCCGCTCATCAAGAAGAGCTGGCGGCCGCCGAATTTCGAGACGCCGCTCTCCTACTTCAACGAAGTTTTCACGCCGAACGACGCGTTCTTCGTCCGCTATCACCTGTCGAACATTCCGGAAGTCGCGGCGGCAACGTGGCGGCTCAAGGTCGGCGGCGAGGCCGCGGGCGCGCCGTTCGAGCTTTCACTCGAGCAGTTGAAGCGCGATTTCGAGCAAGTCGAGGTCGCCGCGGTCTGCCAATGCTCGGGAAACCGGCGCGGGATGTTTCAGCCGCACGTTCCGGGCGTCGAATGGGGATTGGGCGCGATGGGCAACGCCCGCTGGAAGGGTGCGCGCCTGAAGGACGTGCTGGCGAAGGCCGGCGCTCAAGAAGGAAGCGATCGAGATCGTCCTCGACGGCGCCGATGGGGGCTCGTTCCCCGGCACGCCCGACTTCGTCAAGTCGATTCCGGTCTGGAAGGCGCTCGACGAGAACGCGCTCATCGCCTATGAGATGAACGGCGCGCCGCTGCCGCACTGGAACGGCTTTCCCGCGCGCATCGTCATCCCGGGATGGACGGCGACCTACTGGATGAAGCAGGTGACGTCGATCATGGCGGTCTCGAAGCCCTTCGACGGGTTCTGGGTGAAGTCGGCGTACCGGATCCCGCGCGGGCGCTTTCCGCGTGATCGACCGGTTCGTGAGCCAGGAGACCGACGTCAATACGCCGATCACCGAGATGGTCGTCAATTCGCTGATCACGAATGTCGTCACCGGACAGCAGGTGCCGTCGGGCCGCGCGTTCGAGGTCAAGGGGATCGCGTGGGACGGCGGCTACGGGATCGTGCGGGTCGAAGTGTCGGCCGACCTCGGGCAGTCGTGGCGCACCGCGCCGCTCGGCACCGACTACGGCCGGTTTTCGTTCCGGCCATGGAGTTTCGCGCAGACGCCGATCGACAAGGGCACGCTGACGCTGATGGCGAGGGCGACCAATCGCAACGGCGCGACGCAGACCTTCGAGCTCATTCAGAACCCCGCCGGCTATCACCACAACGTCGTCCAGCGCGTCGCGCTGACCGTCACGTGAGGCGACCGATGAAGATCTGGATCGCCGTCATACCGGTGGCAGTCGCGGCGACGATCGTCGCCGCGGCCGAGCAACGCGTCGAGCTGAAGGCAGGCGCCGGGCGCGAGAAGGTCGAGGCGAATTGCGTCGCGTGCCACAGCCTCGACTACATCGTCGCCAACTCGCCGTTCATGCACCCGCCAGGTCTGGGACGCCGAAGTGACCAAGATGATCAAGGCATTCGGCGCGCCGATCAGCGACGCCGACGCGAAGGAGATCGTCGACTACCTCAGCGCCAACTACGGCGCGCCGTAGCGCGGCGGCATTCGAGTCAGCCGCGCGCCGCGCTCCGCGGCGAAGAGGCGCAGCCGACGATCGTAGTAGCGCCCCCAGCCGGCGTCTTCCAGCCCCGCCTTCTGCAACACGCGCTGCGACGCCTTGTTGCCGGGATGGGTGACGCCGATGATGCGGTCGCAGACCGAGGTCGTCGAAGCCGTAGTCGACGAGCGCTTTCGCGCCTTCCGTCGCGAATCCCCGGCCCCAGGCTCCGGGCAGCAGCCGGTAGCCCACTTCGACGTCCGTCGTCTTCCCCGCGTAGTTGAGCGCGAACCACCCGATGTAGGCGCCGTTGTCGCGGCGCGAGGCTCGCCACACGCCGAGGTCAGGGTAGAGCGCCGGGTAGCGGAGGAACCGCTTCAGTCGCTGCGCAACCGCTTCGCGCGAGGCCGGCTTGCCGTCCGCGATGTATTTCATCACGCGCGGGTCGCTGTCGAGACGGTAGAGATCGTCGAAGTCGCCGTCGACGAACGTCGTGAACTCCAGGCGCAGCGTCTCGAGCCACGGAGCGGGTCTGTTCTTTGGTAGCTCATCGATCGCTCGTGTTTGCAACGCTTCCGGTAAGAGTTACATCGTGTATTGCGAAATTCACCGTTGTGCCGCCGCCAGCGATCGTCGGAGCCGCAATCGTAAAACAACCGTATGTTCAATCATTTGCGTCGCCAAACCCGACGCGACCAACATGGTCGCCGCGATTCTTCATCTGGCATGAAGTATGCGCAGTTCGTCGTGTCCGTATTTGGAGTCAGGAGGATTCATGGCTCAAGCCGACACACATACACTACCCGCCGGAACGCATCGTCACGCGCTCAACTGGAGCGCCGCGATCTGGGCAAGCGTCATCGCCGGCCTCGTCTTCGCTGTGCTCGAGACGATACTCGCGCCCGTCGCCCGCGGCGCTTCACCGTGGATGCCGTACCACTTCATTGCCGCGATCGGTCTGGGCCCCAGTGCTCTCACACCGCTCGATACGTTCGATCTCAAGATCGTGGGCGTCGCGGTCGCTATCCATATGGCGCTCGCGGTTCTCTACGGCGTGATTCTTGCGCTGATCATCGAACGCATGGATACGGCGTGGGCGATCGTCGTCGGCGGTATCTATGGACTCGCGCTCTACTCCATCAACTTCTACGGATTCACGAGCGTCTTTCCATGGTGGGCCGACGCACGCGGCGCAGTGAGCATCATCACGCACATCATCCAGAGCGGATTGATGGCCTGGATCTACAAGGCGATGGACAGAACGGTCGCCGGCGTAGCGTTCAGCTCGGTTCGCGGGTCGCGAGCTCAGCGCTCGTCGCCCGAGAGGGCGGCGAGCATTTCGGCCTGGTGCTCCTGCGAGAGCGCCGTGATCAGCTCGTCGAGCTCGCCGTCCATGATCGCGTCGATCTTGTAGAGCGTCAGATTGATCCGGTGATCGGTGACGCGGCCCTGCGGGAAGTTGTACGTGCGGATCCGCTCGCTGCGATCGCCGGACCCGATCAACGACTTCCGCATCGACGCTTCCTTCTGCTGCCGCTCGGTGCGCTCGCGATCGAGCAGCCGCGAAGCGAGCACCGCCATCGCCTGTGCGCGGTTGCGATGCTGCGACCGGTCGTCCTGGCATTCGACGACGATGCCCGACGGCAGGTGCGTGATCCGCACCGCGGAGTCGGTCTTGTTGATGTGCTGGCCGCCGGCTCCCGACGCCCGGAACGTGTCGATGCGCACGTCGGCGGGGCTGATCGTGATGTCGGCGATGGGATCCGCCTCCGGCATCACGGCGACCGTGCAGGCCGACGTGTGGATGCGGCCCTGCGCCTCCGTCTCCGGCACGCGCTGCACGCGATGGCCGCCCGACTCGAACTTGAGCTTCGAGTACGCGCCCTGCCCGGCGATGCGCGCGATCACCTCCTTGTATCCGCCGAGCTCCGCCTGCGACTCCGACACGATCTCGACGTGCCAGCGCTGGCGCTCGGCGTAGCGCGTGTACATGCGGAACAGGCTCCCCGCGAAGAGCGCCGACTCGTCGCCGCCGGTTCCGGCACGGATTTCCAGGAAGACGTTGCGCTCGTCGTTCGGGTCCTTCGGCAGCAGCATCTTCTGCAGCTCGGCGGCAAGCGTCGCCATCCTCGCGGTCGCGTGAGCGTGCTCCTCGTCGGCGAACGCTTTCATTTCCGGATCGCGCGCCATCTCGTTCGCCGCGGCAACGTCCCCCTCGGCGTGCTCGTACTCGCGAAAGCGGGCAACGACGGGCTCGATCTCCGCGCGCTCGCGGGTGAGCGCGCGGTAGCGGTCGAGGTCGCGCACGGCGTCCGGCGAGGACAGCACGGCGTCGAGCTCGGCGACGCGATGCGCGAGCGATTCGAGCTTGGAGCGTAGCGACGGTTTCATCGGCAAGAGCACGCGCGCCGCGGAGGCGAGCGACGGCGACGACAGGCCGCGCGGCGGACCGCGCAGCTAGTTATCGTAAGGCAGCTGGTAGATCTTCTCGAGCATCGCGACAAGCTCCGCGCGCTCGGCTTCGCCCGCCTTGTTCAACGCCTGAGTGGGCGCATGCAGCAGCTTGTTGGTGAGGCCGCGCGCGAGGAGCTCGAGCACTTCGGCGGGCGGCGTGCCGCCGGCAAGCATCCTGTCGCGCGCGCTCGAGCTCGGCGGCGCGCAGCGCGTTGTGGTGGCTCTGCAGGCGCGGTGATCGTCGGGACGACAGTGCGGCCTTCGAGCCAGCGAACGAAGCTCTCGGCCTGCGTCGCGATCATCTGCTCGGCCTCGACGACCGATTCCTTGCGGATCTGCAGGTTGTCCTTGATGACGTTGGAGAGGTCGTCGATCGTGTAGAGGAACACGTCGTCGAGCTCGGCGGCCTCGGGCTCGACGTCGCGCGGCACTGCAAGATCGACGATGAAGATCGGCGCGTGCCGGCGTGCCTTGACGACGCGCTCGAGCAGTCCCTTGCCGAGGATCGGCAGCGTGCTCGCCGTGCAGCTCACGATGATGCCGAACTCGGGCAGGCGCTCCGGGAGCTCGGTCAGCGTGATCGCCTCGGCGCCGAAGCGGTCGGCGAGCTGCCGGCCGCGCTCGAGCGTCCGGTTCGCGATGGTGATCGACTTCGGAGAGCGCGCGGCGAAGTGCGTCGCTGCGAGGTCGATCATCTCGCCCGATCCCACGAACAGCACGCGCTCGCTGCCGATCGACGGGAAGATGCGCTCCGCAAGCTTGACGGAGGCGGCCGCCATCGAGATCGACGCGCTGCCGATATCGGTGTGCGTGCGCACGTCCTTCGCCACGGCGAACGTGCGCTGGAACAGCCGATTCAGCACGAGCCCCAGCGTGCCCGCCGATTCGGCGTGGCGCACTGCCTGCTTCATCTGGCCGAGGATCTGCGGCTCGCCCAGCACCATCGAATCGAGCCCGCTCGCGACTCGGAAAGCGTGCGTCACCGCTTTCTCGCGCGGCAGCGTGTAGAGATACGGAGCAAGGGACTCGGCCGGGACGCGGTGAAAGTCCTCGAGCCAGCGCGCCGCAGGCGCCGGATCCTCGGCGCGAACGTAGACCTCGGTCCGATTGCACGTCGACAGGATCGCCGCTTCCTTGACCTTCGGACGCCCGAGCAGATCGCGCAGCGCCTGGCCGAGCGCTTCCGGCGAGAACGCAATACGCTCGCGCACCGCGAGCGGCGCGGTCTGATGGTTCAAGCCGAGAGTGAAAAGCGACATGTCCGTATTCGACGCCTGGCTGGGCATTCTAGCCTATGCGCGCGGCCGCGGCTTTCAAGATCTTGATTTGGAGCAACAAAACAGCGCGGGACGATGAAAGCGAAACCGAAGAGGGGGTCCGTGCGCACCTCCGTCGTCTCGCCGCGCCCGCAGGCGCGATTTTGCAAAAGCGTTCATACGTAGCCTTGCATCGACCCGATGGATCGACATGTATCCGTAACAAATGATCCACGCGTGAAGATTGTATAGTGAGCGGAATGCGCGCCTGAACGACCCCGGCGCACACTGATCGCGCCGCCTCCAAAGCGCGACAAAAAAAGAACAAGGGGGCATGCTCGATCGCGCCGCTTCCGAAGCGCGACGAACGAACAAAAGGGAGCACAGTCCATGGAACAGGGACCGAGAGCGGTTGGCCGCCTCGCTTCGATCGTCGCCGCACTTTTCATCGTTGCAACGCTGGCCGTTGTGCCGGCTGGCGCGCAGCAGACCTCCGGCGTGCCCGGCACGCCCGGCTCGACCACGACGATCGACGGCAAGCAGCTTCCGCCGCCGCCCGCGAAGTTCGGCGGTGTCATCAAGGAAAACGCCGGGGATTCGAAACCCTATTGGCCACCCACGGTCGTGCCGCCCAAGCGCGCGCCGAACGTGCTGCTCATCATGACGGACGACCAGGGATACGGCGTGTCGGGCACGTTTGGCGGCGTCATTCCGACCCCGGCCATGGACCGCATCGCCAAGGCAGGTCTGCGTTACACGCAATTTCACTCCACGGCGCTCTGTTCGCCGACGCGCGCGGCGCTGATCACCGGCCGCAACCACCACTCGGTCGGTTTCGGCGTCATTGGCGAAATGTCCACCGGCTATCCTGGGTACGACTCGGTCATCGGCGCCGAGAGCGCAACGATCGGGACGATTCTTCGCGACAACGGATATGCGACATCGTGGTTCGGCAAGAACCACAACACGCCTACCTACCTCTACAGCGCGGGCGGGCCTTTCGATCAGTGGCCGGTCGGCATGGGTTTCCAGTACTTCTACGGGTTCATGGGCGGCGAGACCGACCAATGGACGCCGTACCTGTACCAGAACACGACGCCGATCTTTCCGTGGGTTGGAAGGAAGGATTACAACCTCACCACCGACATGGCGGACGAGGCGATCAGGTACATGAGCAGCCTGAATGCAGCCGATCCCGAAAAGCCGTTCTTCGTCTACTACGTGCCCGGCGGCACGCACTCGCCGCACCAGCCGAAGAAGGAATGGATCGACAAGTTCAAAGGCAAGTTCGATGCGGGTTGGGAAAAGATGCGCGATCAGATCTTCGCCAACCAGAAACGCCTCGGCGTCGTTCCGGCGAACACCCAGCTCACGCCGTGGCCCGCCGACCTGCCGAAGTGGGACTCGCTTTCGCTCATCCGGAAAAAACTCTACGCGCGCGAGGCAGAGGTGTTTGCCGGCTACGTTGCCTACACCGATCACGAGATCGGCCGCGTGATCCAGGCGGTCGACGACATGGGCAAGCTCGACAACACGCTGATCGTCTACATCAGCGGCGACAACGGCACGAGCGCGGAAGGCACGCTCGAGGGGACACCGAACCAGATGACCGCGTACAACGGCATTCTCGATCTCCCCGAAGCCGAGCTCATGTTGAACTACGAAGCATGGGGCTCCGACAAGACCTATCCGCACATGTCGGTGGCGTGGTCGTGGGCGTTCGATACGCCGTTCAGGTGGACCAAGCAGGTCGCCTCGCACTTCGGCGGAACGCGGCAGGGCATGGTCGTCTCGTGGCCCGGTCGCATCAACGATGCCGGTGGCGTCCGCACGCAGTTTCATCACATGATCGACATCGTGCCGACGATCCTCGAGGCCACGGGCATCCCGGCGCCGACGACCGTCGACGGCATCGCGCAAAAACCCATCGAAGGCGTGAGCATGGCCTACACCTTCGACAAGGCGAACGCCAATGCGCCGTCGAAGCGATCCACGCAATATTTCGAGATGTTCGCCAATCGCGGGATCTATCACGACGGCTGGTACGCCTGCACGACGCCGCCCGCGCCGCCCTGGTCATTGGGAACGACCAAGCTCCCCGAGATCAACGACTACAAATGGGAGCTGTACAACCTCACCGAGGACTATTCGCAATACAACGATCTGGCCGCCAGGAATCCCGACAAGCTCAAGGAGCTGCAGGCGCTGTTCCTGACGGAGGCGGCGAAGTACCAGGTCCTCCCGCTGGACAACTCGATCCTTCCGCGCCTCATCACGCCGCGGCCGAGCGCGACCGCCGGGAAAGACGGTTTTCACGTACACCGGTCCGAATGCGGGCATTCCGGTAGGCAACGCTCCCAGCCTGCTGAACAAGGACTACACGATCACCGCCGAGGTGACGATCCCCAGGGAGGGCGCGGAGGGCATGATCGCGACGATGGGCGGACGCTTCGGCGGCTACGGTCTCTACCTGCTCAAAGGCAAACCGGTCTTCGTCTACAACCTTCTCAACCTGAAACGGTATCGCTGGGAAGGCGGCGTCGGCGGCCGCGACTGGCTGGGGGGCTCGCTCAAGGCGGGCAAGCACACCATCGTCTTCGATTTCAAGATCGACGGGCCGGGCTTGGGCAAGGGCGGCACCGGCGTGCTCCTGGTCGACGGCAAGGAGTTGTCTCGCCAGAAGGTGGAGCACACGATTCCGTTCCTGATGGCCATCGATGAGAGCTTCGACATCGGGCTCGACACTCGAACCGCGGTGGACGACAGCTACAAGCTGCCGTTTCGCTTCACGGGAACGATCGACAAGCTGACCTACAAGCTCGGGACGGAGCAGCTGACGGCCGAGGATCGCGACACGATCCGGAAGGCGCTGGCGAAGGCGCGAGACTGAAACGAGCGCGCAACCTCAGCGGCCTCCCGAGTCGCCGCAGTAAAGATCGCGATCGCCGTCGGCCGGGGACGTCTTGACGACGATCGCGTAGGGCTTCGCCCGAAGCGCATCGAAGGAGATCGGCGCGACGTTCGTTATCGTCAGCACGCCGCCGAATGCGCCGATTCCGGCAGGGTTCGCGACCGAGCTCGCCAGCACGGTATCGGTCAGCGCAAACGCCGCCTTTTCGGTACGCGCCGCGCAGGATCCCTCATGGATGAACGTGTACAGATGGATGGGCCGTGTGACCGTGTTCGGCACGCCGCTCGCCTCGATGCGCACGATGGTTCGCTGGCCGTCCGGAACGAGGTATGCCCTCCCGATTCGCCCGGCGTTGTAGGGCGCGGCAGTCAGCACGACGGTAGCGAGTGTCCCGCCGGGGGCGTCGCGCCGCTCGCCATCGCCGGCGACCGACGTGCACGCCGAGATCAAGGCGGCGAGCACGCCTGCTCCCATGCAGGTGCCGGGCAGGGTCAACGACCGCATCGACTACGCCTTGACGAACTCCTGACGCCCGCCGAGCCAGCGGGTCAGGTGGGCTTCGGCCGCGGCGCGGTCCTTGTCGAGGAGCTCCGTCGCCGCATCGCGCGCCTGCTCGATCAGCGCGACGTCCTTTTCCAGATCGGCGAAGCGCAGCATCGGCACGCCCGATTGCCTCGCGCCGAGAAATTCACCGGGGCCGCGAATGACGAGGTCCTGCCTCGCGATCTCGAAACCGTCGTTGTTCTCGAAGATCACCTTGAGACGCGCCTTCGCCGTGTCGGTGAGCGGCTCCTCGAACAGCAGGTAGCAGGTGCTCTCGGCGGCGCCGCGCCCGACGCGGCCGCGCAACTGGTGGAGCTGCGCGAGCCCGAAGCGCTCGGCGTGCTCGATCACCATCATCGACGCGTTGGGCACGTCGACGCCGACCTCGATCACCGTCGTCGCGACGAGCACGTGAATCGCGCCGGCGACGAAATCGGCCATCACCGCCGCCTTCTCGTCGGGCTTCATCCGGCCGTGCAGGAGTCCGACGCGCAGCTCCGGCAACGCGGCCGTCAGCTCGGCGTGCAGCGCGACCGCCGTCTGCAGCTCGAGCTTCTCCGACTCCTCGATCAGCGGACAGACCCAATACGCCTGCCGTCCTTCGGCGCATGCACGGCGAACGCGCTCGATCACTTCGTCGCGGCGCCGGTTGTTGACGAGCCGCGTGGCGACCGGCCTGCGACCCGGCGGCATCTCGTCGAGCGCGGAGACGTCGAGGTCGGCGTAGAAAGTCATCGCCAGCGACCGCGGTATCGGCGTCGCGCTCATCATCAGCTGATGCGCGTCGCCCATCGCCTTGCCGCGAAGCTTCAGCCGCTGCGCGACGCCGAATCGATGCTGCTCGTCGATGATCGCGAGGCCGAGCCGCGGCAGCAGCACCTCGTCCTCGAACAGCGCGTGCGTTCCGATCGCGAACATCGCGTCGCCCGCTCGCGAGCGCCGCGCGCGCCTTGTTCCGCGCCTTCGCCGGGAGACTGCCGGAGAGCCAGGCGATCTCGATCGGCAGCCCGTCGAGCCACTGCGCGAGCTTGCGGTAGTGCTGCTCGGCAAGGATTTCGGTCGGCGCCATGAACGCGACCTGCCGTCCCGATTCGATCGCCTGCAGCGCGGCGAGCGCGGCGACGATCGTCTTGCCGCTGCCGACGTCGCCCTGCAGCAGCCGCTGCATCGGCATCGTGCGCTTCAGGTCGTGGCTGATCTCGCGCCAGACGCGCTCCTGCGCGCGGGTGAGCTTGAAGGGAATCCGCGCGCGAAGCGCGCCGGTCAGCGCACCGGTGCCGGTCGAGCACCGGCGCGCGCCGTGCTGCGCGCGCCTTGCGATGCGCTTTCAACGACAGCTGCTGCGCGACGAGCTCGTCGAACTTGATGCGCGTCCACGCGGGGTGCGTGCGCTCGTCGAGGCTGCGCTGCACCGGCACCGGGAGACGCGGCGCCGGCGCGTGCAGGAACTGCACGGCGTCGGGAAACTTCCACAGGCGCAGCCGCGCGATCGAGCGCGCCGGGCAGCAACTCCGCGGTGAGCTGCGGATCCGCGGCGAGCGCGCGCGCGATCAGCTTCCGCAGCGTCTCCTGCCCGAGGCCGGCCGTCGTCGGATAGACGGGCGTCAGGCGATCGGGCAGCGGCGTACCCGGCTCGACCACCTTGAATTGCGGATGCACGATCTCGCGGCCGAAGTGGCCGTCGCGCACGTCGCCGAACACGCGGACGCGACGCCCCGGCGCGAGCGCCTTCTGCTGGCTCGGGTAGAAGTGGAAGAAGCGCAGAACGAGCTGCGCGCGCGCACCGCCGTCGCCGTCTTCGAGCAGGCACACGAGCTGCCGCCGCGGCCGGTACTGGATGTCGGTGTTGACGACGGTGCCCTCGGCCTGCTGCAAAACGCCGCTCGCGAGCGCCGCGAGCGGGACGATCCGCGTGTGATCCTCGTAGCGCAGCGGCAGGTGCAGCACGAGGTCCTGGTCGCGGACGAGGCCGAGACGCGCGAGCTGCTCGGCGAGCCCGCGCGAGGCGGACCGGCTGGCGGGCGCGGCCTTCGCGGGAGCGGGCATCGCCGGCGATATCAGATCGGCAGCGGTGCTCTTGCCGCGCGCGACGTCATCCCCCGAGTGCGAGAACGCCTTCGACTTCGAGCTTCGCGCCCTTGGGCAGAGCGGCCACCTGATAGGTCGCGCGCGCAGGATAGGGCGGCTTGAAGTAGGTTGCCATGATCTCGTTGACCTTCGCGAAGTCGGCGAGGTCCGTCAGGAGCACCGTCAGCTTGACGATGTCGTCGAGCTGGCCGCCGGCAGCCTGCGCGACGGCGCGCAGATTGCCGAACACGCGGTGCGTCTGCGCGTCGATGCCGTCGGCGAGATTGCCGGTCGCGGGATCCAGGCCGAGCTGGCCGCTCAGATAAACCGTCTGGCCCGCGCGAATGCCCTGCGAATACGGCCCGAGCGCAACCGGCGCGCTCTTCGTCTGGATGGCTTCTTTCGGCATGATCGCCCCTCCCTCGCGCAATCCGGCGAATCTACCACGCGCCGGCCGCGTCAGTGCTCGACTTCGAGCCCCGCGGCGATCCACGCGTCGATGCCGCCGTGCAGCGGGCGCACGCGCTTGAATCCTGCCGCGCGCAGCTTCTCGGCGACCTTGACCGCGCTCGCTTCGTTCGGACAGGCGCAATAGACGACGACTTCGCCGTCGGTCGGCACGCCGTCGAGGCCCTCGGTGATCTTCTTGATGTCGACGCGTCGCGCGCCGGGGATGCGCCCGCTCGCCTGCTGCGACAGCGCCGATCGAACGTCGAGGATCACGCCGACCTCGTTCGCGTCGAGCAGCGTCTTCAACTCGTCGACCGTCACGCGATCCATCCGCAGCTGCCTGATGAACAGGATGCGCCGCCACCACTTCGTCGCGATCCACGCGGCAAACGCCGCGACGATCGAGCACGAGCCCCCACTTGCCGAGCGATTGCAGCGTTTCGAGCGCGTCGCCGATCGCGTCGCGAAAGAGGTAGCCGATCGCGACGGCCACGCCGACCCACAGCAGCGAGCCGACGAGGTCGAACAGCACGAACTTCCAGTAGCGCAGGCCGAGCGCGCCGGCGAGCGCGGTCGCGACCGACGCGAATCCGGGCACGAACTTCGCGAACACCATCGACGCGGGGCCGAAGCGCTCGAAGATCGTTTCGGTCTGGCGCACGCACGAATCCGGCGACAGCGAGATGCGGCACAGCGTCCGCAACACCCGCGTGCCGAAACGGCGGCCGGCGAGATACCAGAACGTGTCGGCGATGACCGCGGCGAGCGCGCCGACCAGCACGAGCGCCAGGAGCCTGTATTCGCCCAGCGTCAGGTACGCGCCGGCGATGATGAGCGTCGGATAGGCAGGGATCGGCACGCCCGCCTGCTCGGCCAGCACGTTCGCGAACACGAGCCACAGCCCGTGCTTTTGAATCAATGCGATCAGTTGGTCCATGACGGCCGATCGAGCTCCATCAGACGGCGATGCCGGTTGCGCGCGGCGGCGGCGCGCCAGTTTACGCTCCGCGGGCCCTTCGGCTATAATTTGAGACCCGTGGGGACGTAGCTCAGCTGGGAGAGCGCCGCGTTCGCAATGCGGAGGTCGGGAGTTCGATCCTCCTCGTCTCCACCATCACCTTCCTCTGCACGGTTCTGCCTCGTCCACAGGGGCAGTATGGGCAAAAAAGCGCTGGCTGGACCCGATATGGGGCCGCGGCGGTCAAGCGCAATGTCTCGCACTCCGCTCATGCCGCGCCGTTCCGCGAGCCGGCTCTGTTCGCTCCCCACACCATCGCATGAGCGCGCGACCTCTCCCCGCCCGCGACAAGCTGACGATCTGCTTCGCCCACGTCGCGTATCGGATGGGCGAGCGCTTCGCGCTGCGCAACGCCGGCCTCGACTGGTTCGAGGTGCGCAGCCTCGACGATTTGAAGGCGCGCATCGAGGACGTGGACGTGCTGCTGTGCTCCGGCTTGTGGCGAAACGAGCTGATTTCCGCGGCGCCGAGGCTCGCCTTCATCCAGTCGATCAGCGCGGGCACCGACCAGTATTCGCGCGACGCGCTGCGCGCGGCGGGCATTCGCGTCGCGAGCGCGCAGGGCGTGAACGAGCGCGCGGTCGCCGAGCACGCGATCGCGCTGATCCTCGCCATGACGCGGCAGATCCCGCAGGCGCGCGACAACCAGACCGCGAGGAAGTGGCGCGGCATGATCGGCGACATCTCGCAAGCGCGAAGACGAGCTCGGCGGCAAGACGCTCGTGATCGTCGGCATGGGCCGCATCGGCTCGCGGCTCGCCACGCTCGCCAAGGCGTTCGACATGCGCGTGATCGGCGTTCGGCAGCGATCCGTCCAAGGGCGCGGGGGCGGCCGACGAGGTCGTCGGTGCGGAGCGCCTGCGTCGACGTGTTGCCGCAAGCCGACTTCGTCGCGCTGACCTGCCCGCTCACGCCGCGAGACCGAGAACCTGATCGACGCGAACGCGCTCGCGGCGATGAAGCCCTCGGCCTATCTCGTCAACGTCGCGCGCGGCAAGGTGGTGGACGAGCCGGCGCTCGTCGAAGCGCTCGACGCAGAAACGCATCGCCGGCGCCGCGCTCGACTGCGTCTGGGACGAGCCGCTGCCCGCCACATCGTCGCTGTGGGGCGTGCCCAACGTGCTGATCACGCCGCACACCGCGGGCGAGACGCGGCGCTACGAGGACAACGTCATCGACCTGTTGCTGGAAAATCTCGAGCGCCTGTGGCGCGGCGAAGCCGTGTTGAAGAACCAGATCGTCTGACGCCGCGCGCCATCCGCGCAGGCGCCGTATCGCGAAAAGCTCCCCAACCCCTCCTAAACAAAAAAAGGGCCACCCCCCCCCCGCGCCCGCGCGTCCGCTATTCGTCGTCTTCCTCGTTCCGTAGTTGCCGTCTTTGCCTCCCTTGCCGAGGTCAGCGCGAATTTCACCCGCCGGGAAATTCGCCGTGTGGACGTTGCCGTAGGCGGTATCCGAACCCAGCGCCGCCACGAGTGCGTCGAAGTTGCCGGCAGACACACCTTGCCCGCTTGGCCCAATGATCTGGGCAGTCGTGATCGTGCCAGTGACCGTCCCGCCATTCGCCGGGCACAGTGGGGTTCCTGCTGGCCCGTTCCCAAGATTCGTGCAGAGAAAGGCCATGATGCCGCCCGCTACATGCACTTTGCCGAAGTGAATGTGAGCCTGGGTCACCGACGACGTAAGACCGGAATAGTCGAGCGTGTAGCTGATCATGGCGGCCTTCTTGTCGAGCTTCAGACGAAGTGTGCCGGTGCCGGGAGAAAGGATTGCACCCGTTTCGCCTGCCCCGAGCCCGCCGATCTCGTTGAACCCCGAGAAGCGCGCCGAGAACTCCTGTGCGCAGACATTGCGTGCCCGAGAGTGCTGCCACGGTGGCGACAAGCACGGATCCAATTGAAAGACATCGACGCATCGCAACCTCCTTTCCTTGTTGTTCAACGAAGTACCGAGTCAGTTTTCCGTTGGCCAGACTCGTTTGGTGGCCGGCAACGACGGCCCGGCGACCGGCGTCAGACCTATCGGCGAGCGCCGCGAACCGCGACCGGTGAGCCAGATGCGCGTGACGCGACCATGACTCCACGAATTAACACCGTCCGCGGCGCAACTATTCCGACTCAGCCGAGACTGCGACGATGCCGAAGCACCCGCCGGAGAACGCGCGTTCCTCTATTCGGCGTCGCGCGTCGGGGAGACCGTCGTCGGAAAAGGATCCCGGGTCACGCTCCGCGACGCAGTAGAGGCGATCCGGAGCGATCTTCGGCAGAGTGCGCGCGAGACAGGCGTAGACGGTCTTGTCGAACTCGCCGGGACGCGCATTCATCGTCTCGCGAGACCTCGGATTCCGTCTTCACGGTCCCGAGATGGCGCCATTCGTCGAAGACGTGCAGGTCCCGCCGCTCGCGCACGACCACGGGTCCGCGATACGGCCACGGAGAAACGCGAAGCGGCCTCAGCGCGACGAAGCACCTGACGAGGTGCCGGAGGCGCTCCGTCTTCTCGCCGCAAGCCACGCGCGCGTCGCCGCACGCCAGGCAAGGCGTGCGCGGTGTCCCGCGCGATGCCGAGCAGGCGATGACACAACGCGTGCTGCCGCGAAAGACGAAGGAGCGCGTTGCGCGCCTTGCGCTCGGAATCGAAGATGCCGAATAGCTCGCTGCCGCCGGAGAGCGTGCCGGCTCCGATCGGCACGAGCTCGAGGCTCGGGAATCGATCGGGTGCCGCCCGCCAGGAAAACGGCTGTCGCTGCCGCGCGCCTGCCGCGCTCCGGCGCTCGCGTTCACGCACGCGATCCGCTGGAGCCGCGCGCCGAGCATTCCCTGCGTGACGCGCCACGCGATCGTCTCGATCCGATGCGAGACGGCCATTGCGTGTGCAGACGCGCGATCGAGGCGAAAATAGTCGGTGAGGTGCCATCGCAGGTTGCGCGCTTCTCCGACGCGCAGGATCTCTCCGCCCGCGCCGTGAAACATGTAGACGCCGGGAGATTCCGGCAATCGATCGATCAACGCCGGATCGAGATGCGCCGGCATCACCGGCCCCGCCAGCAGCTCGGCAACCGCATCCGCGATCCTCGCTCGACCCTGCTCCCGCTCCATTGCGAGCCAGCATGCGCCGAGCATCCGCGCATCGGCCAGCGCGCGATGCCGGTCGGAGGCGGCGACACCGTGGCGTTCGATCAGCGCATCGAGGTCGTGCGACGCCGCGCACGGGTAGAGCCTTCGCGACAGCATCACCGTGCAGAGGACCGGAGCGTCGAACGCGATGCCCGCGCGCGCGAACTCCGCTTTGAGGAACGCATAGTCGAAGCGCGCGTTGTGCGCGACGAAGAGGCGGCCCGCCAATCGTTTCGTCAGCTCGACCGCGATGTCCTTGAAGGTCGGCGCCGTATCGGGAAGCAAAGGGATCGACCCCGCGGCCGCTCGAGGCGCACGCGGCCCCGCGCCGCGCTTTTGCGCGACGAACGTTCCCCATTCGGCGGGCGCGGCGTCATCGACCGTCACGACACCGATCTCGGCGATGCGATCGGTCGTCGGATCGAGCCCCGTGGTCTCGACGTCGACGAAGGCAAGACGGTTGAGATCGGTCATCGCTGACGGGGGCCGCGCCGCGACAGGGAGGCGACGCGCCCATTATCGAACGAACGTTCGACGCTCCGCAAGCGGCCGCGCGGCAGATGCGAATGCGGCGCCCGAGGGGCCCGCCGGACGCTGCGGCGTTACGTTCGACCGCCCGGCGCCTACCCCGCGGCTTCCTCGCGGCGCTCCCTCGCTTGCGCTTTCGCCGCATCGAACTCGGCGCGGCGGCGGCGAAGCTCTTCGGGACTCAGACGCTCGACGTTGCAATAGTCGAGCTTCCAGTCGGCGCTCGCGCTCCATCGCAGCGGCGATTGCACCGTCGTGCGCGGCGCAGGCGCGTGCTCGAGCACACGCAGCGCGAGATCGAGCGTGAACGCCTGCGACGCAGCGTCGTTCGGCCGCCCCGCGGAGTTGCCGAGGGGGAAGTCGGAGAAAGGAAGCGCGGCACGCCGACGTGCTCGACGATGTCCTTCGCGCAGCCCATGACGACCGTGGCGATGCCGTTTTCCTCGAGCATTCGCGCCGCGAGGCTCATCGTCTGATGGCAGACGGGGCAATTCGGAACGAGGATTGCCGCGTCGACCGCGTCCTCGCGGCACCGCGCGACGAGCTCCGGGCAATCGACTTCGAGGGTCGCGCGGTGGCTGCGATTGGTCGGCGCGCCGTGAAAGCGCGGCGCAACCGATCCGATCCGGCCGGAAGCGGCCGCCCGGCGCAGCGCCGGCAGCGGAAAGTAGACGCCGGGATCCTCCGCCGTGGTGTGAACGCGATCGATCGCGACGTGCGCGATCCGCAGATCGTGGTCGATCGCGGCGTCGCCGGAGTAGACCGCGTAGAACTTCGCGGCTGCGTTATAGGGCGCCCGCGGTCCCTGGTCTCCCTTGTCGGGCCGATAGGGCGCCGCGGTCGTGATCAAGCGCGATGCGGCTCTCGCCCAGCGGCTTGGACAGCAGCCGGAACGGCACGTCGGCATAGTGTGCCCAGACGTAAGGCGCGCCATACCCCAGCGCCTGATAGTAGTCGCGGGTGCGCTGCAGGTACGGGATCGGCACGTCGCGCGCCGCGGCGAAGCCGAACGCCGTCTCGCTCTCGCCTGTCATTTCGCCAGCTGTTCGCTCTGCACGATAATACGGCGATACCCTTTCGGCCGCTCGCTTTGCCGCCTCGATGCACCGCATCCGCCTCGTACCGCTTTTCGCGCTGTTCGTTTTCGCGGCGCTTTGCCCTATCCCCGCCCTCGCGCTCACCGCGAGCTATGAAGGCGTTCTTCAGCCGGACGGCCCCGACCCTCCCATTCCGATTGTCGTCGAGCTGCGGGAAGCAGGTGGCATCATGAAGGGCAGCGTCAAGACGTCGTCCCCGCTGCAGGGCAACGCGCTCATCAGGTCGGGCGGGAACGTCTATGGCCGTTGCACCATCGAGGTCGTCATCGCGAAAGACGTTACGCTACGTCTTGACGGAACCTGCGAGCCGGCGACGTTCAACGGCACGTACATGCTGCGGGACGTTCCGAAAAGAAAGGTGACCCGTGGCGATTTTCGACTCGAACGCAACGCGTCCGACGCAGCCAGGACGGACAGCGCGCGCAAGACCGCGTCGGCAAGCTCGTGCCTGAAAGCCAACACGCAATGCCTCGCCGCGTGCCCGCGCGGCGACCCCAATGTCGAGTTCATGTGCTCGAACCGCTGCCGCACGAAGTTCAAGAGCTGCAAGGGAACCATCGCCAGCAAGCCTCTGCCCGAGTCGCCGTAGCGAAGTGGGTCGACCTCGCTGCGCGCGTCGTCAGGTCTTGAGCGCCGCCTGCATCTTCTCCGGCGTGAAGGGCACCGAGCGAGCGCGCACGCCGGTCGCGTTGAACACGGCATTCGCGATCGCAGCCGGCACGATGGCCGCCGTCGGCTCGCCCGCTCCCCACGGTTTCTCGGCCTGGCGCTCCATCAGCTTGATCGCCACGTCGGGAACATCCGGGAACTTGAGGATCGGATAGCTCACCCAGTCGACGCTCGTCACGCGCGAGCGGTCGAACTTGAGCTCCTCGAGCAGCGTCCGGCTCACCGTCTGCACGACGTTGCCCTCGATCTGGTTGCGCAAGCCGTCCGGATTGATGATCTGCCCGCAATCGTGCGCGACGTAGAACTTCGTCACGCGCACCTTGCCCGTCTTCAAGTCGACCTCGACGTCGGCGACGCCGCCTACGTAGGTGCGCACGAGCTCGTACTTGACGTAGGCCACGCCGCGCCCGCGCGCGACGTCGCCGGTGATCGCGGAGCGCACGCGCCTGCGGCTTCCACGCCGCGAGCTCGCGGAGCGCCTGCAACAGCTCGGCGCCGCGCGGGTCTTTCATGTTCTTCAATCGGAATTCGAGCGGGTCCGCGCCCGCTGCGACCGCGATCTCGTCGATGAAGCTCTCGTTGCCGAACGTGTTCTGCATCCGGCCGGGCGTGCGGATCCACGACGGGCGGAACGGCGTTTCGGCGAGCCAGTGCGCGGTCGCGCGGATATTGGGGAACGTGTACGGGATCCCGAGCGAGGCCTGGACGTTGCCCGGGTGCGAGGGATCGGTCGGCAGCCCGGCGAGCTCCGCCGGCAGCAGCGCGACCGCGATGTCCTTCGGACGGTCCGGAAGGAACACCTGCGAGTGCCAGCCGACGACACTCCCCTGGCCGTCGAGCGCCGCGCTGTAATCGAGAAGCGTCGGCGGTCCCTTGGGGTCCCAGCCATGCTCGTCCTGCCGCATCCACTGGACGCGAACCGGGAGTCCGGTCTCCTTTGCGATCAGGCACGCGTCCGCCGCCGCATCCTCGTGCCCGTTGCGGCCATAGCAGCCGGAGCCCTCGATGTAGATGCAGCGCACGTCGTCGGGCTTCATGCCGAGCATCATCGCGATCTGCTTGCGCAGGAGATGCGTCTGCTGCGACGCGGTCCAGCACGTGAGCTTGCCGTCGAGGTACTCGGCCACCGCGCACGACGGGCCGATCGACCCGTGCGTGTGGATCGCGAAGTCGTAGCTCGCCTTGACGAGCTTCGCGTTCGGCGTCTTCAACGCCTCGTCGGCGTCGCCGACCTTCTGCAGGTCCTCGTCCTTGACGACCTTGGTGCCGCGCACGTACTCCCACAGCTTCGTCTGATCGGGGAGTCCCGCCCAGTCGGACCACGTCGTGTCGATCGCTCGGCTCGCCGCGATCGCCGCCCATTCGGTGCGTCCGAGCACGGCAAGGAAATTGCCTTTCTTCACGGCCCCGACGTACCCCGGAACCTTGCGACAGTCGAAGTCGTTCCACGACATCAGCGACGCTTTCATCGCCCGCGGGCCGGATCACGCGCGCGTGCAGCATTCCTTTGCGCTTGTAATCCTGCATGTACGTGAAGCGCCCGGTGACCTTGTCGGGAATGTCGAGCCGTCGGATCGATTGCCCGACGATCGTGTAGTCCTTCGGGTCCTTGAGCGGCGCCTTGGCGTCGACGGCGAGGCGGAAGTCCTTGCCGCCGACGAGCGTCGAGTAGGCGACGCCTTTGCCGCCGCTCTTCGGCACGACGACGCCGTCCTTGACGATGACGGCGTCCTTGGCGACGCCGAGCTTCGCGGCGCCCTCGGCGATCAGCGCCTGGCGGCCGGTGGCCGCTGCCTGGCGAATCTGCATCCCGCCGTTCTGGATGGAGAGGCTGCCGAACGTGACGCCCTGGTCGGGCGTCAGCGCCGTGTCGCCCTGGATGACGGTGACGCGATCGAGCGGCACCGAGAGCTCCTCGGCGGCGATCTGCGTCATCGCCGTGCGGATTCCCGTGCCGAGGTCGACCTTTCCCGAGTAAACGGTCACGTTGCCCTTCGCGTCGATCGCGAGAAAGCCGTCGACCTGATCGGCGGCGACCGTCTTCGCAGCGCATTGCCTCGCCGACGGCGGCGGCGCTTCCGGCGCCGATCGAAAACGTCACGACGAGCGCGCCACCGGTCTTGAGGAAATCGCGACGCGCGACATTGACGGAGCCTTCCGCGGTTTTCGTGTTCATGGCGGTCCCCCTCAGGCGGTGGTTTCGGACGCGCGCTTCACCGCGCGGACGATGCGCAGGTGCGTGCCGCAGCGACAGAGGTTCTCGGCGAGCGCCGCCTTGATCTCCTGCTCCGAGGGCTTGCGATTGGTCTGCAGCAGCGCAGCCGCCTGCATGATCATCCCGTTGATGCAGTATCCGCACTGCACCGCCTGCTCGTCGATGAACGCCTTCTGCAACGGATGCGGCTTGCCGGCGCTGCCGAGGCCCTCGAGCGTGACGACCTTCTTGCCGGCGACCGCGCCGACGGGCATCACGCACGAGCGCACCGCCTTGCCGTCGACGTGGACCGTGCACGCGCCGCATTGGCCGAGGCCGCAGCCGAAGCGCGGCCCGTGCAATCCCAGGTCGTCGCGCAGCGCGTAGAGGAGCGGCATCTGCGCATCGTCGGCGTCGATCGCGACCGCCTTGCCGTTGACGGTCAGTGTGATCTTCATCGTGATTCCTCCCGGATCGTGACGGGCGGGTCGGGCCGTCTCTGCGAGGACGGTCATGCCGCCGCGTCGGGCGATTCTACGCCGCTGCGCCGGCACGCGCGATCCGGCTGTCGCGCGACGTTTCGATCCGGAACGAACCATTTGCGCGCCGTCGCCTGTCAGCATCCGAGGGACGCAATGGGCGTCCCCGGACCGCTGACACGCATGCAACGCGCTTCGATCTCCGCCGCACCGCCGCAACCTCGATCCTTCTTCGGGACGCACGTGGTGCGCGCAGCCTTCGTCCTCGCGATATTCGGCTGGGGCGTGGGTTTCTACGGCCCGCCGATATTCCTCCATGCGGTGGTCGAGCGCACCGGGTGGCCGCTGGTGACGGTGTCCTCGGCGGTGACGCTGCACTTCCTTTTCGGTGCGGTCGTCGTGGTCAACCTGCCCCGCGCGTACCGGCGATTCGGCGTGCCGGCGACCATCGTCGCGGGCGCCTGCATCGCCGCGGCAGGCATCGTGGGATGGGCAACGGCCGCCGCGCCGTGGCAGCTCTTCGTGGCGGCGCTCGCAAGCGGCGGCCGGCTGGGTCGCGATGGGCGCCGTGGCGATCAATGCGGTGGTTGCGCGCTGGTACGAGCGCGCGCCGGCCGATCGCGCTCGCGAAAGCCTACAACGGCGCGAGCATCGGCGGCGTCGTCTTCTCGCCGCTGTGGGTCGCGTTGATCGCGAGCGCGGGGTTCCTGTCGGCGACCGCGCTCGTCGGTATCGCGACGGTCGTGGTCGCCGCTGCACTCGCGTGGTTCGTCTTCAGCAAGACCCCGGAGCAGCTCGGCCAGCTCCGCGATGGCGACGCGCCCGGCGCCTCGCCCGTCGACGTCGAGCCTGCGGATGCGCGACCGTTGCCGGGCAGGACGCTCTTGCGAGATCGCCGATTCCTGACGCTTGCCGCGGCGATGGCGATCGGGCTGTTCGTCCAGGTCGGACTCATCGCCCACCTCTTCAATCTGCTCGCCCCGGCGATCGGCGCGCAACGCGCGGGGGTTGCGATGGCGCTCGCGACGGCGTGCGCGATCGGCGGCCGCGCCATCGTCGCGCGCGCGCTCGGAGCCGGGGCCGATCGCCGGCTTGCCGCGTGCGCCGCGTATCTCGTCCAGATGATCGGCGCGCTCGTGCTCGCCGGCGCCGGCGAGCAGAACGTCGGGTTCATTCTCCTCGGCGTCTTGTTGTTCGGCTCGGGGATCGGCAACGCGACCTCGCTCCCTCCGCTGATCGCGCAAGTCGAATTCGCGAAGGAGGACGTGCAGCGAGTGATCGCGCTGATCGTCGGGATCGCGCAGGCGGCGTATGCGTTCGCGCCCGCGGCATTCGGCGTTCTGCTGGCGCTCTCGAGCGGCAACGATGTGCGCTTCGGACGCGGAACCGGCGTTTTCTTCCTCGCTGCAGCGATCCTCCAATGCGCTGCGATCGCCGCGCTTCTCGCGGGACGCTCACGCCGTCGATGAACACGCGCGCAAGGCCCGCAATCGGAAATCGACGGCGCCTCGAACACGACGCCGCGTTCGGGCAACGCGATTGTCGGACAGGATCCCGCGCCGGCGTAGGTCGAATCCTGATTTGTCGATTCGGACGAACTGGAACGGCATGCCCCGGTCTACGCATCGAGCGCAGGTGAATGCTGCGCCGTTCGTCAACGTTGAGGCTGTAAGCCTCGCATGCAAGGAGGAATCGATGGACATGCGCAAACTCGCAATCGCGTCATTGCTCGCGGCCAGCACCGCGATCGGATCAAGTCTCGCGGCCGCCCGCACCGAGGTCAGCGTGGTCATCGCGCCGCCCGCGCCGCGCTACGAGGTCGTTCCTGCGCCGCGCCATGGGTATACGTGGGCGCCGGGCTACTACGCGTGGAACGGTCACAAGCACGTGTGGCACTGGGGTCGCTGGATGAAGGAGCGCCACGGCGAGCATTGGGTCGCGCACAGCTGGGAACAACGCGGCGACCGCTGGTATTTCCACGACGGCCACTGGGATCGCGGCTGAGTCGTCTGAGCTAGCCGGTTCTGCCAGTGCGGCCGGGCGTAACGCTCGGCCGCACGTTTTTCGCTAGCGTCGCCCCATCCCGCCGGGAGAAGGTCGTCCCGGGGGCCCGCCTGGACGCGGGCCCACCGGCTGCGGGTAGACGGGGCGGTGCATCCCGTGAAACGCCGGGCGGCGGAAGCCGGGGCTTCGCACGACGACGATGCTCGCCGGGTAGCCCCACGGCGACCACGCGTACCCGCAACCGAGCCATGACGGATCGCATCCGTAGCCATAGCTCGGCGCCTGCGCGGGCTCGGGGTACGAGTACTGCGGAATCGGTTGCGGCGCATACTGGGGTTGCGGCGGCGCCGCCGCGTAGATCACTGGGCGGCGGCTGGCGCCTCGCGAGATCGAGCTCCGATTCGAGTTGCATGACACGCTCGGCGAGCGCCCGCACGTCGGGTTGAGGCGCCGTCTCGACCGGCTGCTGCGGCCGCGCGGGTTTCGGGGCCTCGTGCAGCACACTGGTCACGCGCGCGCCCTCGGGAGGGGCGAGATTGCTGATATTGACCCGGCCGCCCGCGTCGGTCCAGGTGTAGATGTCCGCGCGCGCCGCGGAGAGGCCCATCGCGCAGCCGAGCGCGACAGCCAGGAACGGCACAACAGGGCGTGCGTCCGTGATCGCCTCCAGAGAGCTTCGAGGCCATTGTAGGCGCTCGCGGCCCGCTTCGGCTAGCCGCTCGTCGCTACGCCAGCCGACGCAAAAGGAAGCGGCCGCGCGATGGCGGCCGCTATTGTCGTTCACATCAGACTGGGGAGGAGTCCGTCCTTGTCGTTTCCCGGCATTCGCCCGAGGGCTGATAGCCTGATCTTCGGCTTGCGCCTTGATCGTGGAATCGACATCAGATGATGTGTACGACGGGCCCATCTTCGTCCACGACCTTCGTCGCAACGATCGGCGCAACGCCCATTCCCGCGTCAGTGATTTCCTACGGCCTCAGCATCGCGATAGAGTTGCGCCCGTATGTGGGCGGAGGTGTGCCCACCGACGAACTTCCGCGCTGTTGCAGCGTCGAACAGACGGCCTTTCGGGCTGTAGCGGCGTCCTTCTGCAAGTTTTACCGGCCGCGGCAGCCCGAGTTCTCCGTCGGGATCGCCGTGATCTGCCGCATCAGCGCAGGGCCGCGGCGACGCGGGGCATTCTTGCCCCGTGGCTCGTCGACGCGGGGATTTCCGCATTACAGCTCGTTACATCTCCGCGTGGCGAAGTGTGCCAAATAGTGGAGAATCAAGCGCTTTCCACGACTTGCCGCTGATTCGATGACAACGAGCGAAACGCCGATCCTGCCCCCGCCTGCGGAGGTTCCGAGGCTTCCGGCGCCGCGCAAGCGCCGCTGGCCGTGGATTGGCGGCGCGCTGTTGCTCGTCGCCGCCGGCATCGGCGTCTGGTACTGGTCGTCGAACGTTGCAACTGCACCGACGACGGCCGGTGGCGGAGGCGGCCGTGGCGGCGCGGCGGGCGCGGCGATGCAGCCGGGAGACCGACTCCGGTCGTGGCGGCAGCGGCCCGGAAGGGCAGCATCGACGTCTATCTCAACGCGCTCGGCACCGTCACGCCGCGCAATTCGGTCATCGTCAAGTCGCGCGTGGACGGCCAGCTGATGCGCGTCGCCTTCAAGGAGGGACAGGTCGTCAAGGCGGGCGACCTGCTGGCCGAGATCGACCCGCGCCCGTTCCAGGTTCAGCTCGCCCAGGCGCAGGGGCAGATGGCGAAGGACCAGGCGCTGCTCCGCAACGCGCAGGTCGACCTCGAGCGCTACCGGACGCTGCTCGCGCAGGACTCGATCGCGAAGCAGCAGGTCGACACGCAGGAGGCGCTGGTGCGCCAGTACGAAGGCACGCTGCAGGCGGACCAGGCGGCGATCGACAGCGCGAAGCTGCAGCTCACCTATTCGCGGGTGACGGCGCCGATCGGCGGCCGCGTCGGCTTGCGGCAAGTCGATCCCGGGAAACATCGTCCACGCGTCGGACGCGAACGGCCTCGTCGTGATCACCGAGCTGCAGCCGATCACCGTGCTCTACCCGATCCCGGAAGACAACGTGCCGCAGATGATGCGGCGGCTCGCGAGCGGCGAGCCGGTCGCCCGTCGACGCGTGGGACCGCGATCAGAAAGCGAAGCTCGCGTCCGGCAAGCTCGTCACCATCGACAACCAGATCGACACGACGACGGGGACCGTGAAGCTTCGCGCGGAATTCGCGAACACCGACCTCGCGCTCTTCCCGAACCAGTTCGTCAACATCCGGATGCTGGTGCAGACGCTCGCCGACGCGACGCTCGTCTCGTCGGCGGCGATCCAGCGCGGCGCGCCGGGGACGTTCGTCTACATCGTCAAGAGCGATCAGACGGTCTCGGTGTCGCCGGTGAAGCTCGGGCCCGTTCAGGGCGAGGTCACCGCGATCGCGAGCGGCGTCTCGCCGGGCGACATGGTCGTCGTCGACGGCGCCGACAAGCTCCGCGAAGGCGCGAAGGTCGAGCTGACGACGCCCGAAGCGCAGGCCGCGCCCGCCGCAAAGGCGCGTCCTCCGCGCGGCGACAAGGCAACGGGGTCCGCGCCGCGACCCGAGGGCCAGCGGCGCGCGAAGGACGGCGGCTGACGCAACGGCCCGCGAAGCGGAGCGCACATCGATGAATCCGTCCCGCCAATTCATCCTGCGCCCGGTCGCGACCACGCTGCTGATGGTCGCCGTGCTGCTCGCCGGGATCGTCGCCTATCGCGTGCTGCCGCTCTCCGCGCTGCCCGAGGTCGACTATCCGACGATCCAGGTCGTGACGCTCTACCCCGGCGCGAGCCCGGACGTGATGGCCTCGTCGATCACGGCGCCGCTCGAGCGGCAGTTCGGGCAGATGCCCGGCCTGAACCAGATGTCGTCGACGAGCTCCGGCGGCGCATCGGTGATCACGCTGCAGTTCAGTCTCACGCTCTCGCTCGACATCGCCGAGCAGGAGGTGCAGGCGGCAATCAACGCGTCGGGAAGCTTCCTGCCGACCGACCTGCCGAATCCGCCGATCTACAACAAGGTCAACCCGGCGGACACGCCGATCATCACGCTGGCTCTCACTTCGCAGACGCTGCCGCTGCCGAGGCTCGAGGACCTCGCGGACACGCGGATTGCGCAGAAGATCTCGCAGCTTCCCGGCGTCGGGCTGGTGAGCATCAGCGGCGGCCAGCGCCCGGCGGTGCGCATCCAGGTGAATCCGAAGGCGCTCGCCGCGTACGGGCTCTCGCTCGACGACGTGCGCACCTCGATCGCCAACGCCAACACCAATCAGGCGAAGGGGAGCTTCGACGGCCCGACGCGCGCGTCGACGATCGACGCCAACGATCAGCTCAAGAGCGCCGCCGAGTACGAGCAGCTCATCATCGCGTACAAGAACGGCGCGCCGGTGCGAATCGCCGACGTCGCCGATGCGGTCGAAGCCGCGGAGAATTCGCGTCTCGCCGCGTGGGCGAACGCGACGCCGGCGATCATCCTCAACGTCCAGCGGCAGCCGGGCACCAACGTCATCGAGGTCGTCGACCGCGTGAAGGAGCTGCTGCCGCGGCTCAAGGCGTCGCTGCCGCCCGCCGTCGAAGTCACGCTGCTGACCGACCGCACCGTCACGATCCGCTCGTCGGTGAAGGACGTCCAATTCGAGCTGCTGCTCGCCGTCGCGCTCGTCGTGATGGTGATCTTCCTGTTCCTGCGCAACCTGCCCGCCACGTTCATCCCGAGCGTCGCCGTGCCGCTGTCGCTGGTCGGCACGTTCGGCGTCATCTACCTCGCCGGCTTCTCGATCAACAACCTGACGCTGATGGCGCTCACGATCGCCACCGGGTTCGTCGTCGACGACGCGATCGTCGTGATCGAGAACATCGCGCGCTACATCGAGAAGGGCGAGTCGCGCGCTCGACGCGGCGCTCAAGGGCACCGAGCAGATCGCCTTCACGATCATCTCGCTCACGTTCTCGCTGATCGCCGTGCTGATCCCGCTGCTCTTCATGGGCGACGTCGTCGGGCGGCTGTTCCGCGAGTTCGCGATCACGCTCGCGGTGTCGATCCTCATCTCGGCGGTCGTCTCGCTGACGCTCACCCCGATGATGTGCGCGAAGCTGCTGCACCACACGCCGCCCGAGAAGCAGGGCCGCTTCTACCGCTGGAGCGGCGAGATGTTCGAGCGGCTGATCGGCGGCTACGGACGGATGCTCAACTGGGTGCTCGATCGCCAGGTCGCCACGCTGATCGTCGCGGTGCTGACGCTCGTGCTGACGGCGGTGCTCTACATCGTCATTCCGAAGGGCTTCTTCCCGATCCAGGACACCGGCGCGATCCAGGGCATCTCGGAAGCGCCGCAGTCGATCTCGTTCGCCGCGATGTCCGAGCGCCAGCAGGCGCTCGCCAAGGTCGTGCTCGATGACCCGGCGGTCGAGAGCCTCACTTCGTTCATCGGCGTCGACGGCAACAACACGACGCTCAACAGCGGGCGGATGCTGATCAACCTGAAGCCGCGATCGGAGCGCCACGCGAGCGCGACGACCGTCATTCGCAGGCTGCAGCGCAAGCTCGCCGACGTCGCCGGAATCGCGCTGTACATGCAGCCGGTGCAGGACCTGACGATCGAGGCGCGCGTGAGCCGCACGCAGTACCAGTTCACCGTCGAGGACGTCGACGCCGCGGAGCTCGCGACGTGGGTGCACACGCTCGTCGAGCGCCTGAAGGACGTGCCGCAGCTCGCCGACGTCGCAAGCGACCTCTCCGACAACGGATTGCAGGCCTACGTCGATTTCGACCGCACGACCGCGAGCCGGCTCGGCATCACGCCGGCGGCGATCGACAACGCGCTGTACAACGCGTTCGGCCAGCGCCTGGTGTCGACGATCTTCACGCAGTCGAACCAGTATCGCGTCGTCCTCGAGGTGAAGCCCGAGTTCCAGCGCGGCCCCGCCGCGCTCAACGATCTGTACGTGACGTCGACGGTCCCGGGCCAGCCGCCGCAGCAGGTGCCGCTGTCGTCGATCGCGCGGATCGTCGAGCGGCCGGCGGCGCTCGCCGTCAATCACATCGGCCAGTTCCCGGCGGCGACCGTTTCGTTCAATCTCGCCCCCGGCGCGTCGCTGGGCGACGCCGTGAAGGCGGTCGAGAAGGTCAAGGCCGAGCTCGCGTTGCCGGCGAGCGTGCAGATCAATTTCCAGGGCGCCGCGAACGCGTTCCGCGCCTCCCTCGCGAACGAGCTGTGGCTGATCCTCGCGGCGATCATCACGATGTACATCGTGCTCGGCGTGCTGTACGAGAGCTTCATCCACCCGGTCACGATCCTCTCGACGCTGCCTTCGGCGGGCGTCGGGGCGCTGCTCGCGCTGATCGTCTCCGGCAACGACCTCTCGATCATCGCGATCATCGGCATCATCCTGCTGATCGGCATCGTGAAGAAGAACGCGATCATGATGATCGACTTCGCGCTCGACGCCGAGCGCGACGAGGGAATGGCCCCGCGCGAGGCGATCTTCCAGGCGTGCCTGCTGCGGTTCCGGCCGATCATGATGACGACGATGGCCGCCATCCTCGGCGCGCTGCCGCTGATGATCGGGTGGGGCGAGGGCTCCGAGCTGCGCCATCCGCTCGGCATCGCGATGGTCGGGGGCCTGCTGTTGTCGCAGGCGCTGACGCTGTTCACCACGCCGGTCATCTATCTCGCGTTCGACCGCCTGGCAAGGCGGACGAAGGAGCGAGTGGCGCGAAGCGCAGGCCCGCAGGGCGCGTCCGCGAGCGACTGAGGCGGCCGACATGGGACCCTTGTTAAACGCTGAGCGCACGGAGGCCGCGAAGGAGCGCGTGACGGGGAGCGCAGAGCCGAAGGGAGAGGGCCGCGACGCGCCACGCGCGCCGGTGGAGCGGCCGCAACCGTGATCAATCTGTCCGCACCGTTCATCGACCGGCCGGTCGCGACCACGCTGCTCACGCTCGGCATCGCGCTCGCGGGCGGGATCGCGTTCCGGCTGCTGCCGGTCTCGCCGCTGCCGCAGGTCGACTACCCGACGATATCCATCCAGGCGTCGCTGCCGGGCGCGAGCCCGGAGACGATGGCGGCGACGGTCGCGACGCCGCTCGAGCGCTCGCTGGGGCGGATTGCCGGCGTCACCGAGATGACGTCGCAGAGCTCGCTCGCGTCGACCCGGATCACGCTGCAGTTCGATCTCTCGCGCGACATCGACGGCGCGGCGCGCGACGTGCAGGCCGCGATCAACGCGGCGCGCAATCTGCTGCCGACGGGGCTTCCCAGCAACCCGACTTACCGGAAGGTCAATCCCGCCGACGCGCCGATCATGATCCTGACGCTCACCTCGGAGACGATGACGCAGGGGCAGATGTACGACGCGGCGTCGACGATCCTCGCGCAGAAGCTCTCGCAGATCGAAGGCGTCGGCCAGGTGACGGTGGGCGGGAGCTCGCTGCCCGCGGTGCGCGTCGAGCTGAACCCGCAGGCGCTCAACAAGTACGGGATCGCGCTCGAGGACGTTCGCGCGGCGCTCGCGGCTGCGAACGCCAATCGGCCGAAGGGCTCGCTCGAGGACGGCGATCGCCACTGGCAGATCTACGCGAACGACCAGGCGAAGACCGCCGCCGAGTACCTGCCGCTCGTGATCGCGTATCGCAACGGCAGCGCCGTGCGGCTTCCCGACGTCGCCGAAGTCGTCGATTCGGTGCAGGACCTGCGCAACGCCGGCATGGCCAACGGCAAGCCCTCGGTGCTCGTCATCATCAACCGGCAGCCCAACGCCAACATCATCGAGACCGTCGATCGCGTGAGCGCGCTGCTGCCGTCGCTGCGCGCGTCGATCCCGAGCGCCATCGACCTCGCGACCGCGATGGAGCGCACGACGACGATCCGCGCGTCGCTGCGCGACGTCGGGCGCTCGCTGACGATCGCGGTGATCCTGGTGATCCTCGTCGTCTACCTCTTCCTGCGCGACGGCCGCGCGACGGCGATCCCGAGCGTCGCGGTGCCGGTTTCGCTGATCGGCACGCTCGCCGTGATGTACCTCGCCGGCTTCTCGATCAACAACTTCACGCTGATGGCGCTCACCATCGCGACGGGCTTCGTCGTCGACGACGCGATCGTCGTGCTCGAGAACACGTCGCGGCACATCGAGAAGGGCATGCCGCCGTTCGCGGCGGCGCTGCAGGGCGCCCGCGAGGTGGGCTTCACCGTGCTGTCGATGAGCCTGTCGCTGATCGCGGTGTTCATCCCCATCCTGCTGATGGGCGGGATCGTCGGGCGGCTCTTCCGCGAGTTCGCCGTCACGCTGTCGGTCGCGATCCTGATCTCGCTCGTCGTCTCGCTGACGACGACGCCGATGATGTGCGCGCGGCTGCTGCGGCCTTCGCAGGAGCGCAAGTCGAGCCGGCTCGGCCGATGGAGCGAGCGCGCGTATCAGTCGATGGTCGACGCGTACGGCCGCGCGCTCGGCGTGGGGGTTGCGCAACGGCGTCATCGTGATGCTGGTGCTGCTCGCCACCGTGTGCCTCAACGTCTACCTGTACGTGATCATCCCCAAGGGATTCTTTCCGCAGCAGGACACCGGCCGGCTGATCGGCGGGATCCAGGCGGACCAGAGCATCTCGTTCCAGGCGATGCGCCAGAAGCTCGCCGATTTCATGACGATCGTCGAGCAGCGATCCCGCCGTCGAGAACGTCGTCGGATTCACCGGCGGCGCGCGCCGCAATTCGGGAACGATGTTCGTCGCGCTGAAGCCGCTCAGCCAGCGCAAGGAGACCGCCGACCAGGTGATCGCGCGGCTGCGCGGAAAGCTCGCCAAGGAGCCCGGCGCGAACCTCTTCCTGCAGCCGGTGCAGGACATCCGGATCGGCGGCCGCTCGGCGAACGCGCAGTATCAGTTCACGCTGCAGGCGGACGACCTCGGCGATCTGCGCACGTGGGAAACGAAGATCCGCGCCGCGCTCAGCAACCTGCCGGAGCTCGCCGACGTCAACACCGACCAGGAGGACAAGGGCCTGCAGACCTCGCTCACGATCGACCGCGACGCGGCGACGAGGCTCGGCGTGACGCCGCGAATGATCGACACGACGTTGAACGATCTCTTCGGCCAGCGGCAGGTGTCGACGATCTACGCGCAGCTCAACCAGTACCACGTGGTCATGGAGGCGGCGCCGCAGTTCTGGCAGTCGCCCGACACGCTGAAGACCGTCTACGTCAGCACGGCGACCGGCGCGCAGGTGCCGCTCTCGGCGTTCGCGACGTACGGGCCGACCAACACCGCGCTCGGCGTCAATCACCAGGGCCAGTTCGTCGCCTCGACGATCTCGTTCAACCTCGCGCCCAACGTGTCGCTGTCGCAGGCCACGCGCGCCGTCGAGACGGAGCTCGCGCGGATCGGCGTCCCGGACACGGTCCGCGGATCGTTCCAGGGCAGCGCGCGCGCTTTCCAGGATTCGCTCAAGAGCCAGCCGTGGCTCATCCTGCTCGCGCTGATCACGCTCTACATCGTGCTCGGCGTGCTCTACGAGAGCTACGTCCATCCGATCACGATCCTGTCGACGCTGCCGTCGGCGGGCGTGGGCGCGCTGCTCGCGTTGATGCTGTTCGGGACCGATTTCACGATCATCGCGTTCATCGGCGTGATCCTGCTGATCGGCATCGTGAAGAAGAACGCCATCATGATGATCGACTTCGCGCTCGAGGGCGAGCGGACGCGCGGCTTGAGCACGCGCGATGCGATCTTCGAGGCGTGCCTGCTGCGGTTCCGGCCGATCCTGATGACGACGATGGCGGCGATGCTCGGGGCGTTGCCGCTCGCGCTCGGCGCGGGCGACGGCGCGGAAATGCGCCGGCCGCTCGGCATCGCGATCGTCGGCGGGCTGCTGGTGAGCCAGATGCTGACGCTGTTCACCACGCCGGTCGTCTACCTGTACCTCGACCGCTTCAGCCTCTGGGTGGCGCGCACGCGCGGCCGGCGCGCGGGCGTGACGCCGGCGCCCGCGGGGGCCGAATGAGACTGTCGTCGTCGACCCGTGCGGGTGCGCTGGCGCCTCGCGCGATGGCACGAGCGGCGGCCGTCGCGGGAGTCGTGGCGGTGCTCGTCGGCGGCTGCATGGTCGGGCCCGACTACGAGCGGCCGTCGGCGCCGACCGCGCCCGCATTCAAGGAGAGCGAAGGCTGGAAGACCGCGCAGCCGCAGGACGACGCGCCGCGCGGGGACTGGTGGCAAGTGTTCGGCGACGCCGACCTCGATGCGCTGGCACAGCAGGTCGACGTCTCGAACCAGACGATCCAGGCGGCCGAGGCACGCGTGCGCGAGGCACGCGCGGCGACGCAGGCGGCGCGCGCGGGACTGTTTCCCGTCGTGACAGGGAACGCCGCCGTGGCTCGGAGCTCGCGCAACTCGGGCGGGGGCACGACGACCGGAGGCAGCACGTCGTCGTCCACCACCAGCTACAACGCCGCCCTCGATGCGAGTTGGGAGGTCGATCTCTGGGGCCGCGTGCGGCGAGGCATCGAGTCGAGCGAGGCGACCACGCAGGCGACCGCCGCCGACTTGGCCGCCGCGCGGCTGTCGGCGCAAGCGCTTCTCGCGCAGAGCTATCTGCTGCTGCGCGTGCAGGACGCGCAGATCCAGCTGCTCGAGGACACGGTCGCCGCGTACGCAAAGGCGCTGCAGCTCACGCAAAATCAGTACGCAGCCGGAATCGTCGCGCGCGGCGACGTCGCCCAGGCCGAAGCGCAGCTCAAATCTACTCAGGCGCAGGTGTTCGACGCGAAGATCGCGCGCGGCCAGCTCGAGCATGCGATCGCCGTGCTCGTCGGCAAGCCGCCGTCGGAGCTCGGGATCGCTCCGCGGTCTGTCGCCGCAAGCTTCCCCGCGATCCCGCCGATGCTTCCGTCGGAATTGCTCGAGCGCCGTCCGGACATCGCGGCGGCCGAGCGGCGCGTCGCGAGCGCGAACGCGCAGATCGGCGTTGCCCAGGCGGCGTTCTTTCCGTCGCTCTCGCTGTCGGCCACCGGCGGCCTGCAGAGCTCCACGCTCGGCAACCTGTTGTCGCTGCCGAGTCGCTATTGGGCGCTCGGCGCGGCGCTCGCGCAGACGATCTTCGATGCCGGCCTTCGCGACGCGCAGAAGGCGCAGGCCGTCGCCGCGTACGACGAGACCGTCGCGAACTACCGCTCGACGGTGCTCACCGCGTTCCAGGAAGTCGAGGACAACCTCCTCTCGCTCGCGTTGCTCGAGCAGGAAGCGGGCGTGCAGGCCGATGCGGTCAAGGCTGCGCAGGAATCGGCGACGATCGCCAACAATCAGTACAAGGCGGGCACCGCGAACTACACCGTCGTCGTCGTGCTGCAAGCGGCCGAGCTGAACAACGAGCGCGCTGCGCTCGCGATCCTCGCCCGGCGACTGACGGCGAGCGTCGGCCTGATCAAGGCGCTGGGCGGCGGGTGGAACGCGGCCGAGCTCGACGGAAGCCTCGGCGAAGAAATAGAACCTGTCGCAAAATCCCGATTTGCGGGCTCTCGCTAGCCCGGTTTCCAATCGCGGGCGAGCCGCTGCGCCTCCGCGATCTGCTCGGCCGACATTTTCGCCGCGATGGTGTCGGCGTTTCTCACGGCCTTGTCGCGAAATGCCGCTTCGTCGGGCGGGAAGTGCGCCGCAGCGAGCGTGTACCACTTGTGCGCCTGGACGAGATCGCGCGGCGCCGCCTTGCCCGCGGCGTACATGCTGCCGAGATTGTTCTGCGCGCTGGCGTCGCCGCGCTCCGCCGCCTTCGTGTACCAGCTCATCGCCTCGGCATAGTTCCTCGCCGTGCCCTGGCCGGTCGCGTACATGTTGCCGACGTGGTTCTGCGCGACCGCGTCGCCCTGCTGCGCGGCCTTCAGATACCACGTGAACGCCGCGGCCTGGTCCATCGTCACGCCGCGGCCGCTCGCATAGAGGCTGCCGACGTTGCATTGCGCGGCGGCGTCGCCCTGGTTGGCCGCCTGCCGATACCACTTCATCGCCTCGACATAGTCGACGGGAACGCCGCGGCCGGTCGCGTACATGCTGCCGACGTTGGTCTGCGCCGCCGCATCGCCCTGGTCGGCGGCCTTTCGATACCAGTTCATCGCGCCGTGGTAATTCTGCGGGACCCCCTGCCCGTGCTCGTACATGAAGCCGATGTTGTACTGCGCCTTCGCGTGGCTCTGCTCGGCCGCCTTGCGGAACCACTTCATCGCTTCGAGATAGTCCTGCGGCACGCCGCGGCCCTTGTCGTACATGACGCCGAGGTTGTATTCGGCGCGAGCGAGGCCCTGCCCGGCGGCGGTGCGGTACCACTTGACGGCCTCGACGTCGTCCTGCGCGCACGCCGCGTCCACGGTCGTACATGACCCCGATGTTGTGCTGCGCGTGCGCGTCGCCCTTGTCGGCCGCACGCAGGTACCACTTCATCGCCTCGGCATAATCCTGCACGACCCCGCGGCCCCGGTCGTACATGCTGCCGACATTGCAGAGCGCGCGGGGCTCGCCCACATCGGCCGCGAGACGAAACCATTTCAGCGCTTCGGCGAAATCCTGCGCGACGCCGCGGCCCTTGTCGTACATGACGCCGAGAAACGCCTGGGCGCGCGCATCGCCTTCGTCGGCCATCTTCCGGTACAGCAGGGCCTCGGTCTCGTACTCGGCGCGCTGATGCGCCTTCTTGGCTTCCGACCACTCCTTCCGCCCCATGGCTCGTCGCTCCCTCGCCTCATCCACGTCGCCGCGCTCGCTATTCTGACATCGACCGCGACGGTCGACCAATCCGCTTCGATGCGGATGCGTCGATCGGCTGCGACGCGGCGCCGCGAAGCTGGCCTCCGCGTTCCGGCGGTGGTTTAAACTTCGGCATGACCGACGTGCCGTCGGCCCCGCCGCGCGTCGCGACAGGCACGCTGTTCCGGGGCTTCCTGATAATCGGCGTGTCCGGTTTCGGCGGCGTCATGCCGTTCGCGCATCGAATGCTCGTCGAGCGTCGCCGCTGGCTCACCGAGCGCGAGTTCACCGAAGCGCTCTCGCTGTCGCAGTTCCTCCCGGGGCCGAACATCGTCAATCTGTCGGTGATCGTCGGGCGTCGCTTCCAGGGGGCCGTCGGGGCAATCGTCGCAACGCTCGGATTGCTGCTGATGCCGCTGGTGATCGTGCTGATCCTCGCGTCGTTGTTCGCCGAGTTCGCCCACATCGAGGCCGTTCGCGGCGCATGCAGCGGCGTGTCCGCGGCGGCGTCGGGGCTCGTCCTCTCGGTCGCGCTCAAGATGGCGCGCCCGATCCGCCGCATGCCGCTCGAGATCTGCATTGCGGCGATCACGTTCGCCGCGATTGCGTTGGCTGCGCCTGCCGCTGCTCTGGACGCTTGCGGCAATCGCGCCGCTGTCGATCGGGCTGGCGTGGTGGAGGCGGGGATGATCAATCCGCTGCTCGTCGATCTTGCGCTGCAGTTCCTGCTGCTGTCGCTGCTGTCGATCGGCGGCGCCAACGCGATCATTCCGGAGATGCATCTGCGCGCCGTCGACATCGAGCACTGGATGACCGACGCGGACTTCTCGCAGATGTTCGCGCTGTCGCAGGCCGCGCCGGGGCCCAACGTCCTGATCGTGAGCCTCATCGGATGGAAAGTCGCGGGCGTGGCCGGCGCGATCGTCTCGATGCTGGCGATGTGCGGCCCGTCGTTCGTGCTCACGTATCAGGTCGCGCGCGCGTGGGACCGGTTCCGCGCCGCGCCGTTGCGCATCGCGATCGAGCGCGGGCTGGCGCCCGTCACCGTAGGCCTCATTCTCTCGTCGGGCTACGTGCTGACGCGCACGACCGATCACAGCTGGGCGGCCTATGCGCTCACTGCGGTCACGCTCGGCATCGCGATGGCGACGCGCGTGCATCCGCTGTGGGTTCTCGCGGTCGCCGCCGGCCTCGGCGCCGCCGGCGTCGTGTAGCCGAAAAATCGCACGATTGTTCGCTACAACTGTACGGTAGCGCACCAAGGCGGGGCGTTTGTAGGAATCGCCCTATGCCATCGCAGGAGATGGGTGTAGGACTGTAGGACTGCCCTTATAGCGGTACAGGGCCGTCGCTGATCGCATGTTTCCAGTCGTCATCCGACGATGCGACATGCGAAATCCCCTCAATTCGTTCGAAGTCGGACGCGCGTTCATCGCAGTAGCTGCGGGGCTGATCGTGTTGCTCGCATCGACGGGGCCGGCACGGGCGCAAGTCGGCGGAGACGTCCCCGACTACGCGTTGAGCCCTGTTCCGGGCGCGCCGGCGGCGCAGAAGTCCGCTGCAGTGTCCAAGTTCAAGTACATGTTCGGCGCGCCTGCGCGGTGGCCAGGCGTGATGCGGTGGCGCTACAACCACGCCAATGCGCCGGCGGCATTCAGCAACGCAAAGGACGCGGTGATTCAGCAGATCGTCGCGGAGTCGGCGAAATGGACCGCGGTTTGCGGCGTGCAGATCGCGTACGACGGTGAAACGACCGCAGTTCCGAAGACGCTCGCCGCCGGCGGGCCCGACGGGATCAGCGTGATCGGGTGGCAAAAGCCGGACATGGGCATCTCGGGCGCAACGTATGCATGGTACGAAACGAACGGCAGCAGCGGCCTGACGCTCGTCGACGCCGACATGATGCTCGATCCGGCGTATGTGACGACGACCGCGCAGCTGACGAGCACCGTGAGTCACGAGTGGGGACACGCGATCGGCCTCGCGCATTCGAACCTCGAGCGCACGCTGATGTCCGGTCCGCCGGATTCGGCGTACACGAACTACACGGGCCTCGCGCCGGACGACGTGCATGGCTGCCGCTGCCTTTACGGCCCGCCCGCGGGACAGGCAGCCGCCAACGTGTGCTCGCTGCCGGAGATCGTCGATTTCGGCACGCTCGCGCGTGGGCGTCGCTTCGAGCGAGAGCCCGATCACGGTCACGAACAGCGGCAATGCCGCGCTGGTGATTTCCGGTATCCGGACCGGCACCGGCGATTTTCTCGTCGGCGCCAACGGCTGCGCGCCGGGCGCCTCGCTCGCGCCTGGGGCAAGTTGCACGTTCGGCGTAGCTGGCGCGCCTCGCGCGCTCCGGCGATCGAAGCGACGAAGTGACGATCGACACGTCCGAAGGCCCGTACCGCGTTCCGCTCGACGCGACGGGCGTGGGCGCGCCGCAACCGCCGGCGCAAACGCTCGCGCCGAACTTCGAGGGCTCGTGGTGGACGGCGCCCGCTGGATCCGAGTCGGGCTGGGGGCTCAACTTCGCGCACCAGGGCGACGTGATCTTCGCGACCGTGTTCACCTACGATGCAACGGGCAAGACGTGGTGGCTGAGCATGACCGCCAATCGGATCGGCAACAACGTGTTCTCGGGCACGCTCTACGAAACGCGCGGGCCGGCGTTCAACACGGTCCCGTTCGACTCGAAGTGCCGTCGCGTATCACGCGGTCGGCACCGGCACGCTCGACTTCAGCGATGCGAACAACGGCACGTTCAGCTACAACGTCAACGGCATCGCGCAGAGCAAGCCCATCACGCGCACGGTTTTCGGAAACCTGCCGATCTGCACGGCTTCCGCGACGCAATCCGATCTGTACGCTGCGACCAACTACCAGGACATCTGGTGGGCGGCGGCGGGCACCGGCGAAACAGGCTGGGGCCTCCACTTCACGCACCAGGGCGACATCATCTTCGCGACCTGGTTCACGTACGACTTCGACGGCTCGCCGCTGTGGCTGTCGGCAACCGCGCAGAAGGCCGCGCCCGGCGTCTACAGCGGAACCTTGTACCGGACGACAGGGCCGGCGTTCGGAACCCTGCCATTCGACCCGGCGCAAGGTCGTACGCTCGCCGGTCGGCAACGCGACGCTCACGTTCGGCAACGGCGACAACGCAACCTTCGCCTACAGCGTGACCCTCGGCTCGCCGGCGGTCACCGTGACGCAGACGAAGCAGCTGTCGCGCCTCGTGTTCCGCGATCCGGGAACGGTCTGCCGCTGATCAGGAGTGCCGCGCGGACAGGCTCGCGTGCAGGCGGCTCGTCCTCGGCACGCCGGCGAGCAGGTATTCCATCTGGTCGGCGAGAATGCGCCGGTTGCGCAGGATGAAGTGCTCGTGCCGGTTCGGCACGTAGGGAACGTAGAGCAGCGGCATCCGCGCCTGCTCGGGCGAGCGCCCGCCCTTGCGCGTGTTGCAGCTGCGGCAGGCGGTGACGGCGTTCGTCCACGAATCCTTGCCGCCGCGCGAAACCGGCACGACGTGGTCGCGCGAGAGATCGCGGACCATGAAACGCCCGCCGCAGTACGCGCACACCTGGCGGTCGCGCACGAAGAGCATCTGGTTGGTGAGTCCCGGCGCGTGACGATGCGCGCCGGCGCCGCTGCCTTTGATCGCCAGGATCGAACGGGTCGCAATGCGCGAGCGCACGCCGTTCTTCTGCCAGCCGCCCCGGAACTCACGGACCTCGCGACCGACCGACCACGCGACCATTTGCTTCGCGTGATACGTGATCGCTTCCTCGAGCTCGACCCAAGCTTGGGGCAGGCCCGCCATGTCGACCGCAAGAACCAGTGGATCCATGTCGCGAGCTCCGGCCCGGATGCGCCGGACCGTCCATACCTCCGTCATATCGCCCAAGTGCAAGTATGCACGACTTCGCCAAAATTCGCTTCTGGCCCGAAATTCGCTTGGGCGGGCTCGGGCGACCGCGGCAATCCGGCGCAGAAGGTCCAGATCCCCACGGCTCAGTCGACATTTTCCGGCCGCCGCGGTAGCTTTGCCGCGTGGCCTCCGACCTGCCGCTGCGCTCGCTGACCGAGCTTGCCGACGCTCCTCGCGCGCGGCGAGACCACGCTCGCGCGAAATCGTCGAGGCCTGCCTCGCGCGCATCGACGCGCTCGACGGCCGCCTGCACGCGTTCGTCGACGTCTATCGCGACGAGGCGCTCGAGCGCGCCGATGCCGCCGATCGCGAACGCATCGATCACGAGGCTCGCGGCCCGCTCGCCGGACTGCCGATCGCGCTCAAGGACCTGCTGCACATCGAAGGCCGGCCGACGACGCGCCGGCTCGAAGAGCTGGCGCGGGCGCATCGCCGACCACACGGCGACGACCGTCGAGCGCCTGCGTCGCCGCCGGCATGATCCCGCTCGGCAAGACGCACATGGTCGAGTTCGCGTTCGGCGGCTGGGGACGCAACGAGCCGATGGGCGCGCCGTGGAATCCGTGGGACATGCAAACGCATCGCGTCGCCGGCGGCTCGTCGAGCGGCTCGGCGGTCGCCGTCGCGGGCGGACTCGCGTCCGGCCGCGATCGGTTCCGACACGGGCGGATCGATTCGCATTCCCGCTGCGCTCTGCGGGCTCACGGGTCTCAAGCCCACGTACGGGCTGCGTGAGCCTCTACGGCGCCGTGCCGCTGTCGCCGACGCTCGACTCGGTCGGCCCGCTCGCGCACACCGTCGACGATGTCGCGCTCCTGACCGCTGCGATCGCGGGCCCGGATTCGCGCGACCCGACGACGCTGGCCGCCCCGCGGGTCGACTTCGCCGCCGCGCTCGCCGGCGCGCCCGGACGTCCGCGGGCATGCGCATCACGACGCTTGCGCCCGAGCAGTTTCCCGCCGTCCACGTCGCCGCGACGTCGTCCGCGCCTACGACGACGCGATCGCCGTGCTGCAGGACCTGGGCGCGGTCGATCGACAGCGAGCGGCTCCCGCTCGATTTCGACGAGGCGATGGTGCAGGAACGGCCGGATCATCGCCGCCGAGGCCTATCGCTACCATCGCGCGTACATCGAGGACGAGCGCCTCGACATCGATCCGTGGGTGCGCAAGCGCGTGCTCGGCGGCAAGGCGATCAGCGCCGGCGAATACGACGACGAGATCGCCGAGCAGCATCGCGCGATCGCGTGGTTCGCCGAATGGATGCGCGGCCGCGACGCGCTGCTGACGCCGACGCTGCCGATCACCGCCACGCCGCTCGGCGAGGTCGACGAGTCGACGACGCCGCTCGCGACGTGGACGCGCGCCGCCAATTATCTCGGCGCGTGCGCGCTGTCGCTTCCGGCGGGCTTTTCGGCGCGACGGACTGCCGATCGGCGTGCAATTGACCGGCGCGGCTTTCACCGAGGCGACGCTCGTGCGGATCGGGCGCGCGTTCCAGCAGGCGACCGACTGGCACCGGAAGCGCCCGCGAGTTGTAGCACAATCGCGCTCATGAACGACGCCGCGCGCACGCAGCCCGCCGGGTCCGCCGCGCAGAGCGGCGAGCCGGGGGAGACCGCCGCTGGATGGGGCAGCGACGCGATCGCCGATCTGCTGCGCGCGCTCGCGTTTCCGTACATCGCGCTTACGCCGGGGGCGAGCTTTCGCGGCCTGCACGACAGCCTCGTCAACTACCTGGGGAACACCCGCCCCGAGCTCCTGCTCTGCGTGCACGAAGAGAGCGCGGTCGCGCTCGCCCATGGCTATGCGCGCGTCACCGGGCAACCGCTGCCCGTCGCGCTGCATGCGAACGTCGGGCTGATGCACGCGACGATGGCGATCTTCAACGCGTGGTGCGATCGGATTCCGATCCTTCTTCTCGGCGGCGTGGGCCCGATCGACGCCGTCAAGCGGCGGCCCTGGGTCGACTGGATCCACACGTCGCGCGACCTGGGCGCGCTCGTTCGAGGGTACACGAAGTGGGACGACCAGCCGGGGTCCGTGGCAGCGGCGCTCGAAGCGATCGTGCGCGCCGATCGGATCGCGACGACGCAGCCGCAGGGTCCCGTCTACGTCTCGCTCGACGCCGCGCTGCAGGAAGAGGCGCTGAGCGACGCCGGTCCCGCTGCCCGCGCTCGACCGCTATCGCGCCGCTTCGCCCGCGGCGCCGCCGGCCGACGCAGTGCGCGAAGTCGCCGGGCTGCTGAAGGCGGCACGCAAACCGCTTCTGATGATCGGCCGGGTCTCGTCGGACCCCGCCGATTTCGCGCGTCGCGTCGCGCTCGCCGAGCGCTTCGGCGCGCTCGTGCTGACCGACATCAAGACGGGCGCGAGCTTTCCGACGCTCCATCGACTTCATCCGTTTCCGCCCTCGCTCTACGTGACCGGCGACGCGAGCCTGCTGATCCGCGACGCCGACGTGATCGTGAGCTTCGACTGGATCGACCTCGGCGGCACGCTCGCCCAGGCCTGCGGCGGCGAGCTGCCGCGCGCCAAGGTCGTCCAATGCTCGCTCGATCAGTACGTGCACAACGGCTGGAACATGGACTATCAGGCGGCTGCCGCCGACCGACGTCGCAGTCCTCGCGCCGCCCGACGCGCTGGTCTCGGCGCTGCTCGCTGCGCTCGATGCGGATTCCGCGCAACGCGTCGAGCCCTGGTTCACCGCGACCTGCGGAAGAGGCGAGCGCGGACCGCGAATCGGGCGGCGCCGCGAACGCATCGACGCAAAGCACTGCCGCCGGATGCATGCCGCTCGACGATCTCGCGCGCGTCGCGACCGAGACGCTCGCGCCGCATCGTCCGTCGTACATGCGGCTGCCGCTCGGGATGGCCGGGAAAGTTCTGCCGCTTCGAGCATCCGCAGGATTACATCGGCTTCGACGGCGGCGGCGGCATCGGCTCGGGTCCGGGAATGGCGGTCGGCGCCGCGCTCGCGCTGCGCGACCTCGGTTCCGATCGGCTTCCCGTCGCGGTGCTCGGCGACGGCGACTACCTGATGGGCGTCGACCGCGCTCTGGACCGGCGTCCACTATCGCGTGCCGGTGCTGATACTCGTCGCCAACAACGAATCGTTCTTCAACGACGAGCTGCACCAGGAGCGCATGGCGCGGCTGCGCAACCGGCCGGTCGAAAACCGCTGGATCGGCATGCGGATGAGCGATCCGGCGATGGATCTCGCGGCGCTCGCGCGCGCGCCAGGGCGCCAACGGCTACGGTCCCGATGCGCAGCGCGCGACGAGCTTGCGTCGAGCGCTGCGGCAAGGCGATCGCCGATGTGCGCGGCGGGCGCCGTTGCCGTCGATCGATGCGCGCGTCGCGCCCGAATATTCGCGCGCCGTTTCGGCGTCGCTGCTGCGGCAACGTCCCGCGCGACGCTGAAGGACCGACTCATGCCCGACACTGCCGCAAGCTCCGCCGGACCCGCGCCTGCCGCAGCATCGCGGCCTCTATTACGGCGGCGCGTGGCATGAGTCGGCGGCGGCGCGCGAAATCCTCGTCGTCGAGCCCGGCGACCGGCGCAGCGCTCGGCACCGCGGTCGACGCGATCGGCCGAGGACGTCGATCGCGCCGTCGCCGCGGCGCGGCACGGCGTTCGCGGCGTGGCGCGACACGCCGGCGCAGGAGCGCGCGGCGGCGCTGCGCAAGGCGATCGCGATCCTGCGCGCGAATGCCGACGAGCTCGCGTGGCTCGAGGCGGTCGACACCGGCAATCCGATGCAGGCGATGCGTTTCGACGTCGAGATCAGCGCCGGCTACATGGAATATTTCGCCGGGCTCGTCACCGAGATCAAGGGCGACACGATCCCGATCGGCGCCGGCACGCTCAACTACACGCTGCGCGAGCCGCTGGGCGTCATCGCGCGCATCGGCGCGTTCAATCATCCGCTGCTCTTCACCGCGGGCAAATGCGGCGCGCCGCTCGTCGCGGGCAATACGCTGATCGTGAAGCCCGCGGAGGAGACGCCGCTCACGTCGCTGCGCATCGCCGAGCTGTGGCACGACGTGTTTCCACCTGGCGTCTTCAACGTCGTGACCGGCGGACGCGACGCGGGCGCCGCGCTCGTCGCGCACCCGAAGGTCGCGAAGATCGGCTTCATCGGCAGCGTGAACGCGGGCCGCGCGGTGATGCAGGGCGCGAGCCGCGACGCTGAAGGCGCTCACGCTCGAGCTCGGCGGCAAGAACGCGCTGATCGCCTGCGCCGACGCGTCGCCGGACGAAGTCGCCGACGGCGTCGTGCGCGGAATGAACTTCCGCTACGTCACCGGGCAGTCGTGCAATTCGACGAGCCGCGTCTATCTGCACGAATCGATCCACGACGCCGCGCTCGCCGCGATCGTCCGGCGCGTGCAGGCGCTCAAGGTCGGGCTGCCCTCCGAGCCGGACAGCGAAGTCGGGTGCCTCTCGAGCCAGGCGCAGTTCGACAAGACGATGAGCTACATCGAGCTCGGCATCGAAGGCGGCGCGCGGCTCGCCTGCGGCGGCAAGCGCCGCCGGCGATCCGAAGCTCGCCGGCGGGCTCTTCGTCGAGCCGACCGTGTTCGCCGACGTCACCGACGACATGCGCATCGCGCGCGAGGAGATCTTCGGGCCGGTGGTGTCGATCCTGCGCTGGTCGGACGAGGACGACGTGCTCGCGCGCGTCAACGCGCTCGATTACGGCCTCACCGCGTCGATCTGGACGCACGACCTCGACCGCGCGCATCGCCTTGCGTCGCGCGTCGAAGCGGGTTACATATGGATCAACGGCGCGAGCACGCATCACGTCGGCGTCCCGTTCGGCGGAGTACAAGCAGTCGGGCATCGGCCGCGAGGAGTCGATCGAGGAGCTCTTTGCCTGCACGCAGATCAAGAACATCAACGTCACACTGGAACGCAACGCGCGCCCCCTGATTTGCGGCCGCAAGCGCCGCCGAAGTTTCATAGGAGGAGTTCGTCATGCATCGCCTGATTTCGCTCGTCGCCGGCTACGCTCGTCGCGGGCTTCGCGACGCTTGCTTCAGCCGAGGAAATCGCCGTCGGCAACTACGGCGTCTCGGCGAACGGCATGCCGTTCGGCGTCGCGCTCGCACAAGGGCTACTTCAAGGAAGAGGGCCTCAACATCACCGGCCTCATCTCGTCGGCGGGCGGCGGCACGTCGCTGCGCAACATGCTGGCGGGCGGCGGCGTGCCGTACGGCGAAGTGAATCCGGGCGTGGTCGTCTCCGCGATCCTCGCCGGCGCCGACCTGAAGATCGTCAGCGACAACGTGCTCACCGTCGCCGAATTCGTCTGGGCGGTGAAGCCCGAGTCGCCGATCAAGACGCTCAAGGACTTCAAGGGCAAGAAGATCGGCTACACGAACCCGCGCTCGACGAGCCAGGCGCTCGCGCGGATGCTGCTGCAGGCGGGCGGGTACACCGAGGCCGACGCCGAGCTCGTGAAGACCGGCGGATTCGGCGAGGGCATCGCGGCGCTCGACTCGGGCCAGATCGACGTCGCGGCGATCACCGAGCCGCTGTGGTCGAAGGTCAAGCACAAGTACCGCGCCGTCGTCGTCGCGAGCGAGGCGCTGCCGCCGCTCGACAACGTCGTCGGCGTGACGACCGTCGAAATGGCGGAGAAGAAGGGCGACTTCATCCGCGCCGTGATCCGCGCGCGGCGCAAGGCGGTCAAGTTCATGAAGGAGCATCCGGACGAAGCGGCCGAGATCGTCGCCAAGGAATACAACATCGATCTCGACGTCGCGAAGAGCGCGGTGCGCAACCTGACGACCAGCACGACGAAGGGCGTCCCGTACTGGGGCGAAGGCGAGATCCATCTCGAAGGCCTGAAGCGGATGATCGAGGCGCAGCGCTCGGTCGGCGCGATCCAGGGCGAAGTCGACTACAGCAAGATCATCGATACGCGGTTCCTGCCGGACGATCTGAAGGCGTTGAAATAGCCGTCGCGGCGGAGGCGCCGCCCGTGTCGGCCGAGCAGGTCCGGCTCGTCCAACGTCAGCAAGGTGTTCACGGTGGGCCGCCCGCCGGCGCCGCTGCACGCGCTCGGACCGGTCGATCTCGAGCTGCGGCGCGGCGAGTTCTTCGCGGTCGTCGGCCCTTCGGGGTGCGGCAAGTCGACGCTGCTCGAGCTGATCGCGGGGCTCACGCCGCCGACCGAAGGAACGATCGCGTTCGAAGGCCGGCCGATCGGCGGCGAGGCGCCGGACGGCATCGGCGTCGTGTTCCAGGACGACGCGTCGCTGCCGTGGCTCAACGTCGCCGACAACGTCGCGTTCGGCCTGCGCCGGCTCGATCTCGACGGCGCCGAGCGCGACGAGCGCGTGCGCAACGTGCTGAAGCTCGTCGGCCTTTCCGACTTCGCGACGAGCTACCCCGCGCAGCTCTCCGGCGGGATGCGCCAGCGCGTGTGCATCGCGCGCACGCTCGTGATGCAGCCGCGGCTGATCCTGCTCGACGAGCCCTTCGGCGCGCTCGATCAGCAGACGCGCCTCCTGATGGGCGACGAGCTGCTGCGGCTGTGGCGGCAGACCGAGGCCACGGTCTTCCTCATCACGCACGCGCTCGACGAGGCGACGATGCTCGCCGACCGCATCGCCGTGATGTCGGCGCGACCCGGCCGGCTCGTCGATTTCGTCGAGACGCGCTGGCCGCGCGAGCGCGACAGCCGCATCATCGAGCACAGCGAGTTCGGCGCGATCACCGCGCGGCTGTGGAAGACGCTGCGCGAGGAATCGCTGAAGACGATCGCGCAGACGGCGCGCGGCGCAGGCGCGGCCGTGAAGCGCATCGTCGTCTATCGGGCGCTGGTGATCGGCGGCCTCATCGCGCTGCTCGAGGTGCTGTGCCTCACCGGCGTCATCGACAAGATCACGATGCAGCCGCCGCACCTGATCGCCCGCGATCTCTTCCGGATGCTCGTCTCCGGACGAATGAACGGCGCGATCGCCAAGACGCTGTCGAACACGCTGCTCGCGCTGCTGCTCGCGCTCTCGGTCGGCGTCGTCGTCGGTGCGCTCGTCCATCGCTGGCGCGCGCTGCGCGATACGCTCGATCCGCTGTTCGCGACCTACTACGCGGTTCCGGTGTTCGCGTTCTACCCGTTCTTCATCGTCGTCTTCGGGCTGGGCGACCTGCCGCAGATCCTGATCGCGTTCATGCTGGGCGTCGTCGCGATGATCGTCAACACGCTGAACGGGCTCGACCGCGTGCCTGCCGTGCTCGTCAAGACGGCGCGGATCATGCGCCTGTCGCCGATCGACACGGCGTTGCGCGTGACGCTGCCGGCCGCGGGACCCTACATCGTCACCGGGATCAAGCTCGCCGTCGCGTACGCGTTCATCGGCGTCATCGGCTCCGAGTTCATCATGTCGCGCGGCGGCATCGGCTACGAGATCAGCTTCGCGTACACGAGCTTCGACAACGCGACGATGTATCCGCTGATCGTGCTGATCCTGCTCGCGTCGGTCGCGGTCAACGCGGTGCTGTCGCGCTGGGAGCAGCGGCTGCTTGCGCGGAGAGGGATGCGATGAAAGAGGGACGCTGGAACCGCCTCGCGCAACGCGCTCGTGCTGATCGCGGCCCTCGTGCTCGCTGTGGCAGGGACTCTACTGGTGGGCGGGCGACGTCGCGCTCGCCTCGCCGCTCGCGACGCTGCGCTACACAGCGAAGCTCGTCGCGAGCGAATCGTTCGACGTGCACCTCGTCGACACGCTGCGCGCGTTCGCCATCGCGTACGCTGCTGTCCGTCGTCATCGGCCTCGCGGTGGGATTCTGGCTGGGCTTCGATCGACTCTCCGGCGACACGCTCGAGCCGATGATCGTCGCGGTGTACGCGATTCCGAAGCTCACGCTCTACCCGATCCTGCTGCTCGCGTTCGGACTTGACGCTCTCGGCGAAGGTCGCGTTCGGCGTGCTGCACGGCGTGATCCCGATCATCCTGTTCACGCTCTCGGCCGTCCACAACACGAAGCCGATCCTGATCAAGACGGGGCGCGTGCTCAAGCTCACGCGCTTCCAGATGGTGCGCTGGATCCTGTTCCCGGCGGCGATCCCCGAGATCTTCACCGGGTTGCGCGTGGGCTTCGCGCTGACGCTGATCGGATCGCTGCTGGCCGAGATGTTCGCGTCGCAGCGCGGCCTGGGCTACCTGCTGATGAACGGCATCGGCCTGCACAACGTCGAGCTCATCATGGCGGTGACGCTCATCATCGTCGTCTTTGCCGCGAGCGTGAGCACGCTGCTGCTCTACGTCGACCACCGGCTGCACCGGCGAACATGAGACCAGGGCAGCGATGATCTTCGCGGCCCCGCTTTCCGGTCGTCTGCGGGATCCGGTCTCCGACCCTACTCGTCGAGGGGCGCGACCGACGCGCCCTCGACGCGGTTGCGCTCGAGAGACTGCGCGACGAAGCCCGATGCCTTCATGTCCTCGACGAATGTGCGCAGATAGGCGGAGGCAATCTCGCGTCCGCGCGGCGTTCCCATCGCCTGGTTGATTGCCATGAAGCGCCCCGGCAGCAGGCGCAGCCCCGGAACACGCCGCGCATCGGCCTCGAGAGCGGGCCTCACGCCGGCCGCGACGTCGAGCTTCTGCGCGACGAAGACATCGACGACGTCCTTCGCCGCGACGGTGCGGACGATCGTCGCGTGCCGGATCGTACGCGACAGGTAGAGATCGTACGCGCTGCCCGCGCTCACCATCAGACGCACGCCGGGCCGATCGACCTCGGCGTTGTCGCGAAGCGGCGAACCGTCGGCGACGAGGTATGCCCCTTCGATCACGACATAAGGCGGCGTGAAGAGGATTTGCTGGGCGCGAACCGGATCGATCGCGAGGAAGCAGACGTCCCACGCACCCGCCTTGACGCCTTCGACGACCTTGCCGGCAGCGAAGTACGGGACGTGCTCGATCGAGAGCCCCAGCCGGCGCGCAAGCTCGCGCGCCAGTTCGACGGACACCCCGCCAGGCTCGCCGCTCGCGTCGCGCGTCGCGAGAACCGGATTGTCGAAGTTGATCGCCGCGCGGAGCTTGCCGGTCGGCGCGATGTCGGCGACGACGGCAGCAAGATCCGCCGTCACTTCCTGTCCCGCGCGGGAGGCTTCCACGCGGGCGGCACGACGCCCGGCAATCGGAGCAGGCGCATCATGCGGATCGCCGTTTCGCGGCCGCGATAATAGCCCTGGAGGCGCAAGGTCTCGGTGAACCCCGTCTTGCGATAGAGCGCGTACGCGGGACGGTTGTCGGCGCGCAGCTCCACGTGGACCGATGCGACGCCCGCAGTCGATGCCGACGTGACGAGCCAGTCGGTGAGCCGCCGGCCGATCCCGCGCTGTTGATGGCTGGGCCTCACCGCGAGCAGCACGAGATGCGCGCGCTCGTCGAAGAGCTGCATGATCGCGAATCCGACGGTGCGCTCGCGGTCGCAGGCGACCACGGTCGCGGTCTCCGGGTCATCGAGGAACTTCGCGACGCGCTCCGGCCGATAGTGCCAGCCGAGCCCGGTTTCGATCAGGTCGCGCGACATCGCCGCAAGCGTCGGCACGTCCGCGCGGCGTGCGAGGCGAAGGGTGATGTCGGCGAGCTTCATGCCGAACATTCTGCCACGCGGGCAAGCACGGCGGTCAAGAGGCCGGCGGAACGGCATCGCGTACGCGATCGTCCGACATCGCGCGTCCCTCCGGCGCCGCCGATCGCAAGCGCCGCCCGCGGCCTCCGTCAGACGGTGAGCCGCGCAGGATCCAGGTACTTTTGCCGGTAGAGCTCGAACGGGACGGTGTCCGCGGCCTCGATCTCGCGCTGCCTCGCCCGCGACTCCTCGGCGAGCCGGGCGAATCGCTCGGCGGTGTCGCCGGCGAACGGCAGCGTGCAGATTGCATCGCGATGGCGCCGCGACTGCGCGAGGACGAAGCGGACGTACGAGTTGTCGTGCTCGCGTTCCATCGCCTGCAGCACGCGCGCGGACGGGGTCGACGCGGGATCGGCGAGCCGCGCACGCGCCGCCTCGATCGCGTCGCGGTGCGCATGCGTCGCGGCGGCGGCGTCGAGCGCCGCGGCGATCGGCTCGCACTCGGCGAGCACCCGGACGCCCCACTCGGCGAGGGGGACCTCGTCCGCGCCGCAGATCAGGCGCAAGCCGGGCTCGCGGCCGCGCGCAGCGACGCGCTGCTTGTTGCGGACGATCGCGGAGAGCTCCTCCGGCGTATCCGGCGGGCTCGCGCGCAACAGGCAGTGCAGCAGGAAGACGTCGAGCATCCGGCACGTCGCTGCGTTGATGCCGACCGCCTCGAACGGATCCAGGTCCATCAGGCGGACCTCGACATATTCGACGCCGCGCTCGCGCAGCGCGTGCAGCGGCCGCTCGCCGGGCCGGATCACGCGCTTCGGCCGGATCGTTCCGTAGAACTCGTTCTCGATCTGCAACAGGCTCGTGCCGAGCTGGCGATAGTCGTCGCCCGCGCGAACGCCGAAGGCCTCGTACTGCGGGTACGGACGGGTAAGCGCCTCCTGGAGCGACGTCGCGTAGGACTCGAGGTTGTTGTAGCTCACCGCAAGCGACGACTGCGCGTCGCTCTGATAGCCGAGCCGCCCCATGCGCAGCGACGTCGCATACGGCAGGTACAACGTGTCGCCGGACAGCGCCTCGAGCTCGTGCTTGCGGCCCGCGACGAAGCTCGCGCAGACCGCGGGCGACGCTCCGAACAGATAGAGCAGCAGCCACGAATTGCGCCGGAAGTTGCGGATCAACGCGAAGTAGTCGTCGTTCGAGCGCCGATCGGGCAGCGAAAAGTTGTAGTGGATGCCCGAGATCATCTGCATCCGCTTGCCGTATCGATGCGCGAGACCCGTGCGGTACACGCTCTTCGCGCGGCCGACGTTGGAGGTCCCATAGCGGCCGATCGGAATGGCGGCCTCCTCGGGCAGCCGGCACGGCATGCTCGCGCACCACAGCAACTCGTCGCCGATCGCCCGGTAGACCGCCTGATGGATCGCGGTGAGCTCCTGCACGCAGGCATCCGCGCTCGTGTGCACGCCGGTGATCAACTCGAGCTGCGACTCGCTGAAGTCGGTCGTCACCAGCGGGTGCGTGAGCGCCGAGCCGAGCGGCGCCGGGTGCGGCGTCGTCGCGAGCGCGCCGTCGGGCCGCACGCGCAGGCTCTCCTTTTCGATGCCGCGGTTGAGCGCGGCCAGCACGTCGCGCGGCAGCGCCTTGGCGCGCTCGACGAGCGTTGCGTCGCTTGAACCGGTCGTCGAGGACATCGAGTCGCCGTCAGTGGGAGGCTGATGCAAAAGGGACGCGCATTGTATAACGAGTCCCGCGGGCAGCCTTGCGCCGCGCTGCCGTCCGCATTACTCGACCGGCAGAAACCCCTCCACCGACAGATATCGCTCGCCGGAATCGTAGTTGAAGCCGAGCACACGGCTTCCCACAGGCAGCTCCGGCAGCTTTTGCGCGATCGCGGCGAGCGCGGCCCCCGACGAGATGCCGACGAGCACGCCCTCCTCGCGCGCGGCGCGACGCGCCATCTCGCGCGCGGCGTCGGCCTCGACCTTGATGACGCCGTCGAGCAGCGACGTGTCGAGATTCTTCGGGATGAAACCCGCCCCGATCCCCTGAATCGGATGCGGCGACGGCGCGCCGCCCGAAATGACGGGCGATGCCGCGGGCTCGACCGCGAAGACCTTGAACGCGGGCCACGCCTTCTTCAGCACGCGGGCGCAACCGGTGATGTGGCCGCCGGTGCCCACCCCCGTGATCAGCACGTCGAGCCCTTCGGGAAAGTCGGCGAGGATCTCGCGCGCCGTCGTGCGCACGTGGACGTCGATGTTGGCGGGATTGTCGAACTGCTGCGGCATCCAGGAATCCGGCGTCGTGTCGATCAACTGCTGCGCCTTGGCGATCGCGCCCTTCATCCCTTCGGCGCGCGGCGTCAGCACGAACGTCGCGCCGTAGGCGAGCATCAATCGGCGCCGCTCGACCGACATGCTGTCGGGCATCACCAGCACGAGCTTGTAGCCCTTCACCGCGGCGACCATCGCCAGGCCGACGCCGGTGTTGCCGGACGTCGGCTCGATGATCGTTCCGCCCTTGCGCAGCTTGCCGGTCGCTTCCGCGTCCTCGACCATCGACAGCGCGATGCGATCCTTGATCGAGCTGGCGGGGTTCGAGCGCTCGGACTTGATCCAGACGTTGCTCGCGGGGCCGAAGAGGCGGTTCACCCGGATGTGCGGCGTGTTGCCGATCGTTTCGAGAACATTCTGAGCTCTCATAAATCCTCGCGTGGTGGACGGAAGTTCCGAGCGAAACGGCACATCCTACTCGCGTCGGCCGACGGGGCTGGGCAACGCCGCGCGTGATCACTTCAGCATGGGATTCCGGATGGCCGCTTACGACGGCCGGAGCGGACACTCGTGCCGCGAGGTACAAATCGCGCGGCCGGGCACTTGACAAGACGCCATCTAGCCATGACGATGTCATGTCCGGCGCGCGCCGCCTTTGCCGCACCGTGAGATACGGGACATACCGTCAGCAACGGACAAGCCATAGGAGAGAGAACATGAAGCGCGAAACGACGATGCTGAGCGCATTCGCAGTTGTCTTGGCCCTCGCCCTGCCGAGTTGGGCACAGGTCAAAGAACTCCCGACACAGACCATCACCATTTCGGGCACCATAGAAACGGTCGATCAAAGCAAGCGTGCCATGAACATCAAGACGGCCGACGGCAAGTTCGTCGCCGTCAACGTGCCCGAGAGCGTCACGCGCTTCTCCGAGTTCAAGGTGGGGCAAAAGGTCAAGGCGACGTACAACAACAACGTCGTCGTGCGGCTGAAGCCGCCGGGCGAGGCGGCGGTCGATACCGCCAGCCCGGTCGCCAGCACGGGAATGACCAGCGGCACGAAGGGGGTGGTACGGACAATGACGGCGAGCATCACCGCCATCGACAAGAGCGCATCGTCAGTCAGTTTCGAGGCGCCGAATGGCTGGAAATACAGCCGACGGGTCGTCGATCCGAAAGTGTTCGATCAGGTCAAGGTGGGCGACAAGGTCGACATCACCTGGAACACCGACCTCACCGTCTCGATTGAATGAGCCCGAGGGGGACAAGCAATCGTCGGCCTTCCTGTCGAATGGTCGGCTGAATCCGACGGTTAGCCATCGTCGAACAGCGACGGGGTCGTGTCCTCGCTTCGGCGGGCGGCGCGGGACGCGCGCGCATCGGCAGCGACGAGCGCGCCGGCGCGCACGCCCAGCAGCCGGATCCGCCGATCGAGCGGCACGCGCTTCAGGCATTCGCCGGCCGCGCGCCGGATCGCGTGCGGCGTCGTCGGTCGGCCAGCTCGAGCGTGCGGTCGCGCGTCACCGTCTTGAAATTGTCGTAGCGAAGCTTCAGGCCGATCGTCTTGCCGACATAGCCCTTGCGCTTCAGATCGTCGGCCACGCCCGTCGCACAGCGCCGTGAAGATCTGCCGACAGCTCGTCGCGGTCGCGCTGCGCCGAGAGGTCGCGCTCGAACGTCGTCTCGCGGCTGATCGACTTCGGCTCCATCTCGGTGAGACGTCGCGCTCGTCGCGGCCGTGCGCGGCGTCGTGCATGAACGCGCCGTGCGCGCGACCGAAATGCTCGACGAGCCACGCGGGATCGGCGGCCGCGAGCTCGCCGATCGTGCGGACGCCGAGCGCTTCGAGCTTCGCGCTCGACTTCGGTCCGATGCCGTTGATCTTGCGCGGCGGCAGCGGCCAGATGCGCCGCGCCATGTCCTCCGGGGCGCAGCAGCGTCAGCCCGTCCGGCTTGTCGAGCTCGGAGGCGATCTTCGCGAGGAGCTTGTTCGGCGCGACGCCGATCGAGCACGAAAGCCCCGTCGCCGCGCGCACCGCCTCCTTGATCGACCGCGCGACTTCGCCGCGCGCGCCACCAGGGATCGCCGGCCGGCTCGCCGAGCTCGCCGTCCGACGTCGGGCGGATGCACGTCGGTGAGATCGATGTAGATCTCGTCGATGCCGTTATCCTGGATCCGCGGCGCGATCGCGCGCACCGCGTCCTTGAACAGCCGCGAATACTTGCGGTACGCATCGAAGTCGACCGGCAGCAGCACGGTGTCGGGCGCGAGCTGCGCGGCCTTCATGAGCCCCATCGCCGAATGCAGGCCGAACGCGCGCGCCTCGTACGTCGCGGTCGTGATGACGCCGCGGCCGGCGTAGTCGCGCAGCGTGGCGAACGTGCGCACGGGCGCGCCCGTGACGGGATCGACGGTCTCGACGCGGCTGGTGCCGGCGCCCGCCGCCGATCACGACGGGCCGGCCCGCGAGCTCGGGATAGCGCAGCAGCTCGACCGACGCGTAGAACGCATCCATGTCGAGATGCGCGATCAGCCGGGCGGGAGGGGTGGGCATGGCGAGCGGCGGGCGGCGAGGCGCGCGCACGGACAGTGTACCGACGTCGCGCGGCCTGCGACTATGCAGGCGAAATGCCAACGGGATAAAATCGCGGTTGATCGGCGCTTGCGGCTGGCGCGGGGCCGAGCGCTCCCGACCTTACGCCCATCCCATGAGCCACAAGCACGACAATCTGATTCGCGCGATCTTCCACGACCCGATCAGCGGCAACCTGCAGTGGCGCGAGGTCGAGTCGCTGCTGCGCCACCTGGGCGCGGCGTCGAGTCGCTGTCGGGAACGCGCGTCCGCGTGAAGCTGAACGGCCACGAAGGCATCCTGCACCGCCCGCACGGCGGCAACACGCTCGGCCGGCAGGACGTCCTGCACCTGCGCGAATATCTCGCCCACGCGCGCGTCACGCCGTCGCTGTACGAGGCGGCTCGCAAGCCCTGACTCGCATCGTTCGCCTCGAGGCGGGCGGTCCGCACCGCGCTATAATTGCCCGATTGCCGCCCCGCCAAGGGCGGCTTTTCGCTTGATGCGCGCCCGTATCCATGAATGACACCGCCTTCCCTCCCGATCTCGTGCGCGACGTCGCGAAGCGCCGCACGTTCGCGATCATCTCGCACCCGGACGCGGGCAAGACGACGCTCACGGAGAAGCTCCTGCTCTACGGCGGCGCGATCCAGATGGCCGGCACGGTGAAGGCGCGCAAGAGCAGGCGCCACGCGACCTCCGACTGGATGGAAGTCGAGAAGCAGCGCGGGATCTCGGTGACGAGCTCGGTGATGCAGTTCGAGTACGCCGGCCACACGATCAACCTGCTCGACACGCCGGGCCACGAGGACTTCTCCGAGGACACCTACCGCGTGCTGACCGCGGTCGACGCCGCGGTGATGGTGATCGACGCGGCGAAGGGCGTCGAGGCGCAGACGATCAAGCTGCTCGAAGTCTGCCGGCTCCGCGCGACGCCGATCATCACCTTCGTCAACAAGATGGACCGCGAGGTGCGCGAGCCGCTCGCGCTCCTCGAGGAGATCGAGCGGTGCTCGGCATCGACTGCGCGCCGGTGAGCTGGCCGATCGGCATGGGCAAGAGCTTTCGCGGCGTCTTCGATCTGCTGCGCGAGCGGCTCGAAGCGCTTCGCGCCGGGCGAAGAGCGCGTCAGCGACGACGAGCGAGCTGATCGAAGGGCTCGACAATCCGCGCCTCGACGCGCTCTTTCCCGACGAGATCGGCGCGGTGCGCCACGACGTCGATCTGATCCGCAGCGCGAGCCATCCGTTCGACATGGAAGCGTTCCTCGCGGGCCGGCAGACGCCGGTGTTCTTCGGCTCGGCGATCAACAACTTCGGCGTGCAGGAGATCCTGCAGGCGCTGATCGACTGGGCGCCGCCGCCGCAGCCGCGCGACGGCGGCGCGCGCGTCGTGCATCCGGCCGAGCCCGCGTTCTCCGGCTTCGTGTTCAAGATCCAGGCGAACATGGATCCGAAGCATCGCGACCGCATCGCGTTCTTCCGCGTGTGCTCGGGCCGCTACCGGCCGGCGATGAAGGTGCGCCACCTGCGCGCACGGGCCGCGAGATGAAGCTCGGCAACGTGCTGACGTTCATGGCGAACGAGCGCGTGGCGAGCGAGGATGCGGTGGCCGGCGACATCATCGGCATCCACAACCACGGCCAGCTCTCGATCGGCGACACGCTGACCGAAGGCGAGGCGCTCGACTTCAAGGGCATTCCGTATTTCGCGCCGGAGCTCTTTCGCGTCGCGCGGCCGCGCGACCCGTTCAAGGCGAAGCCGCTGTCGAAAGGGCCTGCGCGAGCTGGGCGAGGAAGGCGCGATCCAGGTGTTCGAGGCGCTGCACGGCGGCACGCTGCTGCTGGGCGCCGTGGGACCGCTGCAGTTCGAGATCGTCGCGCATCGGCTCGCGACCGAATACAAGGTCGACGCGATCTACGACACCGCGAACATCTCGACCGCGCGCTGGCTCACGTTTCCGGACGAGAACATGCGCCGCAATTTCGAGCGCGAGCAGGCGGCCTCGCTCGGCGCCGACGTCGACGACAATCCGGTGTTCCTCGCGACCAACAAGTACAACCTGCAGGTGACGATGGAGCGCTGGCCGAAGGTCGGCTTTCACGCCACCCGCGAGCACGGGCGGCAGCTCGCGCACGCCTGAACGCGTCGCGGGACTGTGGCGGTCCCGAAGCGCGTCCGGGCTCGGCGAGAGCCGCCGGTCCGGACCCGGCGCGGCTCTCGCCGCGGTCCGCGATCGCCTAGTCCGCGGCGGCGGCGTATTCGGCGGCGGGTAGTTCGGCGGCGGAGTAGATTCCGGCGCTCCGGGAGGCACCGGATTGCTCGCCGGCGGGTACGAGTACTGCTGGCGGATACGAGTACACCGGCATCGACGAGCGGTACGCCATGTGCCCGGGCACCTGATTGCCGCGCGCGTACATGCACTGCATGTAGGCGGTGTCGTACATGTCGCTGCAGCTGGTACGACGAATAGCCCGCGGCGTTCGCGCCCGCCGGCGCTGCCGAACAGCAGCCCGTGCCCGCGCCGATCGCCGCGCCGTTGCCGGCCTGACCCGTCACCGCGCCGATCGGGCGCCCGCCGCCGCGCCGAGGCCGCTGCCACCGCTGCATTCGCCGCGGCGGTGTCCTGCCCCGGCTGCGCCGCGTCCGGACCGCCGATCGACACATGCGCGTATTGCCGGCAGTCGCCGTCGTCGGCCTGGAACTGGTCGAAGCTCTTCTGGTGCCCGGGCATCACGCGCACCGCGGGCCCGACGGGGACCGTCACGCAGCCCGCCCAGCACGACGAGCGCCGAAAGCGGGCAGCAGCAGCGAAAGCTTCGTCATCGCACCATCCATCGATCGTCATTGCGGCGGCGCAGCCGCGGCGCACCCGGGTTGCCTGCGGCACGACCTGCATCCAGGCCTTCGAGCAATTCTGGACGTACGGATAGTAGCCCGCCGGGTCCGTGCAGTAGTACCAGTACTGATTGGCCGGGACCGACTGCGGCGACGCGGGTGCCGCCTGCGAGTAGACGCCGCCGTCAGATCGACCGGTCGGCGCGTACGGGTAGGTACGACCGGGTAGGACGCCGAGTAGTAGGGATAGGAATACGGCCAGGCGCCCCAGTAGTACGGCCAGCCCAAGCCCAAGCCCAGACGCGAAACCGAAATAAGGGTAATAGCCGCGATAGCCGTAGTAGCCGCCGCGATATCCGCCGTAGTAGCCGCCGTGCCAGTTACCCGCCGCCGCCGTGCCAGCTGCCGCCGCTGCCGCCGCCGCTGCCAGTTGCCGCCGCCGCTGCCAGCCGCCACCGCCGTGCCAGCCGCCGCCGCCGCCGCCCATCGACCGCCGCCGCCACCGTGACCGCCGCCGCCGCCGCCACCACCACCACCGCCGCGGCCTTGCGCCAGCGCTGCGCCGCTCACCATCGCGGCGATCGCGAGTCCCGGCAATTGCAATGCTCAGTTTTTTCATGGAATTCCTCCGGTCCAGTCCCCGATCCTTCGTTCGACGCGCCGACCGAACTCAAGTTCCGGTCGCGTCGGCGCGCGGTGCGGGAGACCCCGCGCTCAGACGTCCGCCAACGCGGCCGCGGAGCGCTCCGCATGCCGTTCAGCCAACATCGTACGCCCCAACCGACCTCGGTTGGGCTTCTTCCGGGAAAACGTCGAACGCGGCGGCGCGGTTGACGGTTGACCCCGCGAAACATTTGGAAACAATTGCGGCGGTCGACTGTGGCGGCGGCCGCCGCGCCGACACCTCATCTTTCCCTCGGCCCGCCGTTGCCGCGCGAGGTCGATGTCGAGGTATTTCCAGTAGGTCTGGAACATCTGCGGCCGATATCCCTCGATCCACGGCTGCACGAAGTCGTTCTCGAGGCGGAAGATCGCCGGAATGATCGGGACGAAGGTCTTCGCGATCTCCGACATCCTGCGCGCGGTGGCGATCTGCTCGGCGTCGCGTCCGCTGCGCAGGTACTCCTCCATCGCGCGATCGTAGTCGGCCGAGTTGAACCGGCTCGCGTTGACCGACGGCGGCTCCTTGCCGTAGAGCTGCATCAGCTGCGCATATCCCGACGGGATCCCGCCGTAGCCGCCGAAGTACAGCTGGAACTTGCCGCCCTCGAGGTCCTTGATCAGGTCCTGGAACGGCGTCAGCCGATAGTCCATGCGCAGGCCGATCGCGTCCATGTCCTTCTTCCACTGCGTCTGGATCTCGCGCGAGATCGCGCCGGTGCGCAGCGACAGCGTGATCGTGAGCGGCTTGCCGTCGGGCGCCGCGCCGGTATCCGTCGTGATCGCGCTTGCGTATAGCCGAAGCGATCGAGCAGCGCGTTCGCCGCGCGCGCGTCGTGCGGCGGCCTCGGCGCGAACTCGGGGTCGTGGCCGGTGACGCCCGGCGGGACGAGCTGGTTCGCGGGCAGCGCCTGGCCCGCGTAGAGCACCTTGATCAGATTGTCGACGTCGAACGCGAGCGCGATCGCGCGGCGCAGCGCGATCCGATCGTTGGTCATGCCCGCCGATCACCGGGTCGGCGACGTTCACGTAGATCGAGAAGAGATAGGGCTCGGGAACGACCTGCCGCACGATGCCGCGCGCCGCGTACTCGGGCTTGAGCTTGCCGCCCGACAACAGGCGGGACGCGATCTCGCCGCGCAGCACGACGACGTCGAGCTTGCCGCGGTCGAATTCGAGCAGCCTCGTCACGTCCTCCTCGATCACGTTGATCTCGACGACGCCGATCTGCGGCAGCGACTTGGCGCGCATCTGCTTCACCATCGGCGCGAGCGCCGGATCGTTGCTGTCGGGAAAGCGCACGGCGCGATAAGCCGGATTGGCTTCGAGCACGACGCGCGAGCCGCGCTTCCATTCCCTGAGGCGGTACGGGCCGGTGCCGACGGGCCGCGCGCGAATGTCGCCGCCGGCCGCCTCGACGACTTCGCGCGCCACGGCGCACGTCGTCAGGAAGTTCTCGATATTGGGGTAGTTCGGCTCGTTGAGCTTGAGCTGAACCGTGTAGCGGTCGAGCGCGCGCAGACCGGCGATCGGCTTGTCGTAATCGAACCGCGCGCCGCCCTTGCGCGCCGCGATCGACGACCGCGCGCGCGCCGACGAGCAGGTCCGCGACGATCGGATCGCCGCCTCGGCGCAGGTTCGGATCGAGCCAGCGCTTGAGCGAATAGACCCAATCGTCCGCGGTGACCTCGCGCGGCTTGCCGCGAAACGCCGGATCGTCGGTGAAATGGATGCCGGGCTTGACGCGGATCGTCCACGTCTTGCCGCCGTCGGTGATCTCGGGCAGCGCCGCGGCGCCCACCGGATTGAGCTTCGCCGGCGACGCGAGGTAGTCCTATTCGTAGAGACCTTCGAAGATCGCGGTGATCACGTTGAACGACGGGCTGTCGTTGTACTGATGCGGGTCGAGCGTCTCGATGTCCGGCGACGCGATGCGCAGCACCTTGCTCGGATCGGCGGCAGCGCAGGCGATGCTCGCGGCAAGCGCAAGCGCGAGGCCAGCGAACAATCGAGCAGCGACTCGGCTCATGGCGCCCTCCATCATGGTTTCCGCAAATCGGGTGAGCGTCGGGCGCGCGCAATCGTCGCGGCCCTTGGCCTGGGCTTCGCCCGCCGCACTCATGCGATCTCCCCATTTTTCCTTCGCGAAGCGCTCGGCGAGGAAGTCGGCGAACGCGCGCACCTTCGCCGACAGATGCCGGCGGCTCGGATAGACGACGTAGATCGGCAGCGGCGGCGGCTCGAATTCCCGCAGGATAAGCTTCAACCTGCCGGCGCGTATGTCGGGCCCGGAAATGAAATCGGGCTCGCGGGAAATGCCCGTGCCTTGCGCGGCCAGCGCCTCGAGGAAGCGCCCGTTGTTCGAGTGAACCGGCCCCGCGATGCGGACGCTGCGCTCGCCGCCCTTCGGGTCGCGAAACGACCAGACGTTGCGATTCGGCAGGTATTCGTAGGTGAGGCAGAGGTGCTTCGCCAGATCCTCGGGCTCGCGCGGCTCGCCGTGGCGCTCGAGGTACGACGGCGCGGCGCAACACAGGACGCGCGTCGCGCCGACGCGGCGCGCGACGAGGTTCTGGCTGCCGGCTGCGCCGATGCGGACGGCGAGGTCGAAGCCTTCCTCGACGAGATCGACGATCCGCTCGGAGAGCTCGACGTCGAAGCGCATCTGCGGGTATCGGGCGGCGAATGCGGCGATCGCCGGCGCGAGGTGGCGGGAGCCGAACGTCGCCGACGACGTGAGCCGCAGCGTCCGCGCGGCACGATCGATGCGGACGTGACCGCCTCCTCGGCTTCCTCCAGATCGGCGAGAAGCTGCACGCAGCGATCGAAGAACGCCTGTCCGCTTTCGGTGAGCGAAAGCCGCCGCGTCGTCCGGTTGAGAAGCCGGACATCGAGGTGCGCCTCGAGCTCGGCGACGTGGCGGGACACCGCGGAGACCGAGACGCCCAGGCGGTCGGCCGCGCGGGCGAAGCTTCCGGCCTCGACGACGCGGGCGAATGCGGTGATCGCGTGGAAGCGGTCCATCGGTTCGACTATTATTGCATAATTCGCAATAATATTTCAACAAATCGCTAGTTTATCCCTGATTCAACAATCGTCATCATTCGTTCCGTCGCGCCTTCGAGCGCACCACCGATCTGGAGCGAACCATGACCGATTCACGCAACCCCGCCGTCGCCGCGCTGGTGCTGCGCGTATCGCTCGGCACGATGTTCGTCGCGCACGCGCTGCTCAAGTACTTCGTGTTCACGCTGCCCGGCACCGCGCAATTCTTCGAGTCGCTCGGCTTGCCGGGCGCCCTTGGCTACGCGACCTTCGCGGCGGAGCTGGTCGGCGGCGTGCTGCTGATCGCCGGTGTCCGCGTCCGGACCGTGTCGCTCGCGCTCGTGCCGTTCCTGCTCGGCGCCACGTGGGCGCATTCGGGCAACGGGTGGCTCTTCAGCGCGCCGAAAGGCGGATGGGAATACCCGGCGTTCTGGACCGTGACGCTCGTCGTCCAGGCGCTCCTCGGCGACGGCGCCTTCGCGCTGCGCACGTCGAGCCGTCCGGCGCTGCTGCAAACCGCGTGAGGCGTCCGCTCCGCGGCGGAACCGAACCCGCCGCGGATGCCTCACTTTCATTCACGATTACGGAATGGCCATGTCACGCCTGCCCACGCTCTTCATTTCGCACGGATCGCCGATGAACGGCATCGAGGACACGCCGTCGAGCCGGATGTGGGCGAGCCTCGGGCGCAGATCCCGAAACCGCGCGCCGTGCTCGTCGCCTCGGCGCACTGGGAGACGTCGCTGCCGATGCTCTCGGGCAGCGCGAAGCCCGAGACCATCCACGATTTCGGCGGATTTCCCCGACGCGCTGTTCCAGGTCCGCTATCCGGCGCCCGGCGCGCCGGAGCTCGCGGCGCACGCCGTCGAGCTGTTGAAGCGCGCGGGCATCACTGCCGGCGTCAACGGCTGTCGCGGCCTCGATCACGGCGCGTGGGTGCCGCTCAAGTGGATGTACCCCGACGCGGACGTCCCGGTGGTCGAGATCTCGCTGCAACCGGAGCTCGGGACCGCGCGCCATGTCGAGCTCGGACGCGCGCTCGCTCCGCTTGCCGACGAAGACGATCCTCATCGTCGGGTCGGGACACGCGACGCACAATCTGCGCGACTGGATGTCGAACCCTCGACGCCGCGAGCCGTTGCGCTACGCGCAGGCGTTCGCCGACTGGTTGCACGAGCGGCTCGAGGCAGGCGACACCGATGCGCTGATCGCCTATCGCGAGCAGGCGCCCGAGGCCGCGCGCGCGCATCCGACCGAGGAGCACTTGCTGCCGCTGTTCGTCGCCTGGGGCGCCGCAGGCGAAGGCGCGCGCGTCGAACGCCTGTCCACGGGTTTCGACGGCGGCGCGCTCGCCAACGACTCCTACCGCTTCCATCCGCCGCGCACGCGCGCAGTGACGCGCGCGCTGGCCGGCCCTCAACCGTCGACTGCTTCGAATCCCGCCGCCTCCCGCAGCGAGCGGTTGTCGGGTCCGGCGATCATCGCCGCGAATTGCCGCGCGAGCGCGGGGTCGCGCGCCGCTGCCGTCACCGCCACCGAATAGACGGTCGCGAGCTCGAACTCCGCCGGCAGCGGTCCGACCAGCGCGATTCCCGGCGTGTAGCGTATCTCGGTGATCTGCGTGCAGCCGATCGCGCCCGCGCACGCTCGCGGCGGCGAGCGCGCGCATCGCCGTCGCGCCGTTCGGATGAATCGACAAGCGCGGCGCGAGCTCGTCGGCGAGCCCGAGGCGGCGCAAGACATCGGCGACGTGAATGCCGGCCGTCGAGCGCGCGGTGTCGGGAACGTAGACAGCGGGCGCGCTTCGCAATGCGGCTGCGAGCTCGCGCGCGTTCGCCGATCGCCGGCAGCGGATCGCCGGCGCGGACCGCGACGCCGGTGCGCACGCGCCCGAGCGGCGCGCTCGTTCCGGTGACGAGCTGCCCGCGTCGTCGAGATCGGCGATCATCGCCGCGGTGAGGATCACGACGATCGCAGCGCTCGCCGGCCTCGAGCTTCTCGGCGAGCGCGCCGACCGCGCCGAACGTCGCGTCGATCCCCGCGCCGCTCGCCGCGAGAAACGGCGCGCGGATCGCCTCGACGACGCCCTGCGCCGCGCCGGCGCTAAGTAACCGCAGAGCCTCGCGCACCACGGGCCTACTGTCGCGCGATCGCCGCGACGCGAATCACTGGTCGGGCTTCGCACCGGAGATCTTCACGATGCGCTCCCACTTGACGATGTCCTCGTCGAGATAGCGGCCGAATTCCTCGGGCGTCATCACCATCGGAGCCGCGCCCTGGCCCGCCCACTCCTGGCGGACCTCGGGGCGGTTCTGGATCTTCGCGATCTCCGCGTTCAGCCGGTTGACGATCGCGGCCGGCGTGCCCTTCGGCGCCATGAGACCGAGCCAGATCACCGCCTCGTAGCCGGCGACGCCCGCCTCGGAGATCGTCGGCACGTTGGGAAGCACCGTCGATCGCGTCTTGCCGGTCGTGCCGAGCGCGGTCACGCGGCCCGTCTCTCGCGTGCTCGCTCATCGTCGTCACCGCATCGAACATCATCTGGACCTGTCCGCCGAGCACGTCGGTGCGCGCACCCGAGCTTCCCTTGTACGGAACGTGAACGATGTCGACACCTGCCATCGCCTTGAAGAGCTCGCCGGCCATGTGATACGGCGTCCCCGGACCCGACGACGCGTAGTTGAGCTTGCCGGGATTCGCTTTCGCGACCTTGATGAGCTCGGCGACCGTGGTGACGTTCGTCGACGGATGCACGACCAGCACGAGGTCCGAATAGTTGATCGTCGCCACGGGCACGAAATCGCGCATCAGCTGGTACGGGCGATTGGGGATCAACGTCTCGTTGACGGTGTGCGTGTTCGACATCATCAGCAGCGTGTAGCCGTCGGGAGCGCTCTTCGCGACGGCGTCGGTGCCGATGATCGACCCGCGCCGGGGCGGTCTTCGACGACGACCGGCTGGCCGAGCGCGTCGGTCAACCGCGCGCCGATGAAGCGCGCGTAGATGTCGGCGGGGCCTCCTGCGGCGAAAGGCACGATGATCTTGATCGGCTTCGTCGGATAGTCCTGCGCGAAGGACGAGGCAGAGGCAGCGAGTGCGGCAGCGCCGACGATCGACGCGACGAGGAAACGCAGCATGGGAGACTCCCGGTGACCAGCAAGCATAGCGCTACCTCACGAGCTGCACGAGAGCATCGAGCAGCCGGCTTTGTGGCGCGCCCAATCGGGCCGGCGCTCGGCGAACCGCTCGCGTCCGGGCTGATCGTCGTAAGGATGGCGCATGACGTCGAGGAGCTCGTCGATGCCGGCGGCATCGCCCGCTTCGGCGCGGTCGATCGCCTGCTGCGCGAGATAGTTGCGCAGCACGTAGCGCGGGTTCGCCGCCCGCATCCGCGCGCGTCGCGCTTCAGGCGCCGATGCCGTCCTGGCGCGCTCGCGCGGCGTAGCGCGCCAGCCAGTCGACGAACGCGGGCTCGGCGTCGCGCCGCTTCGCCTCGTCGTAGAACGCGCCGTCGAACGGTGCGAGCGCCGGCCGCTCGGGATCGACGTCGGCGAGCGCGCGGAAGAAGAGCGTCATGTCGACTTCCGCCGCCTGCAGCAACGCGTAGAGCTGCTGGATGAGCGCGACATCGTCGTCGACGCACTCGGCGAGCCCGAGCTTTGCGGCGACATTCGCGCGCTCGGCCTGCTCGTACGTTGCGACGTAGCGCTCGAGCCCTGCGTAGAGCGGATCGGTCGACGCGAAGACCGGCGCCAGCGCATTGGCGAGCTGGCCGAGGTTCCAGTAGGCGATCTGCGCCTGATGGCCGAAGCGGTAACGGCGTCCGTGCGCGTCGGTCGTGTTAGGCGTCCAGTCGAGATCGAAATCGTCGATCCAGCCGTAGGGACCGTAATCGATCGTGAGGCCGAGCACCGAGAGGTTGTCGGTGTTCATGACGCCGTGCACGAAACCCACGCGCATCCAGTGCGCGATCATCCGCGCGGTGCGCTCGCACACCTCGGCGAACCACGCGGCGCGACGCGCCTCCTCGAGCGGCTGCGTCGCTGCGCAGGACCGCGTCGCCGCCGGCGGCGAGCAAGTGCGGAAAATCGCGGCGGATCGTGAAGTCGACGAGCTGCTCTCACGAGCGCCGCATCGCCGCGCGAGGCCGGAAGCTCGAAGTTGCCGAGGCGGATGAACGAAGGCGCGACGCGGCACACGATCGCGCCCGGCTCGGCGCGCGGATGCCCGTCGTAGAACATGTCGCGGACCACCTCCTCGCCGGTCGCGACGAGGCAAAGCGCGCGCGTGGTCGGCACGCCGAGGTGATGCATCGCCTCGCTGCACAGGAATTCGCGGATCGACGAGCGCAGCACCGCGCGCCCGTCGGCGCTGCGCGAGTACGGCGTCGGACCGGCGCCCTTCAGCTGCAGCTCCCAGCGCTCGCCCGCCGCGTTGATCGTCTCGCCCAGCGTGATCGCGCGGCCGTCGCCGAGCTGCCCGGCCCACTGGCCGAACTGGTGCCCGCCGTAGTTGGCTGCGTAAGGCTGCATCCCGTCGAGCAGCGCATTGCCGCCGAACACCTGGGCGAACTCGGGAGAGTTGATCGCCGCCTCGTCGATGCCGAGCATTTCCGCGACCTCGCGCGAATACGCGATGAGCCGCGGCGCCGGGACGGGCGTGGGCTCGACGCGCGAGTAGAGCGCGCCGTGCACCTGACGCAGCCGCGGCCCCGCCTCCGGATCGGCGGGCAACTCGCGCACGAAACGGTTGTCGAAGCGCAGCGTTTGCATCCGATCGATTATAGTGGAGCGACCGAACGACGAGGATTCGCCATGCCTATCGCAGAGCTCATTCGCCCGCGCATGAGGGACATCGGCGGCGGCTTCACGGTGCGGCGGCTGTTGCCGGCGCTGCCCACGCAGAGCGTCGGTCCCGTTCGTGTTCTTCGATCACTTCGGCCCGATCACGACGCGCCCCGACGACAACCACGACGTGCGCCCGCATCCGCACATCGGGCTCTCGACGGTCACCTATCTGTTCGAGGGCGCGATGCTGCACCGGGACAGCCTCGGCTCGGTGCAGCGGATCGAGCCCGGCGCGATCAACTGGATGACGGCGGGGCGCGGCATCGTCCATTCCGAGCGTGCGCCCGACGATCTGCGCGGGACGACGTACGACATCCATGGACTGCAGCTCTGGGCCGCGCTGCCGAAGGCGCACGAGGAGACGGACCCCGCGTTCTTTCACACGCCGGCCGCGGCGCTGCCCGCGTGGTCGCAGCCGGGAATTCGCGCGCGCGTGCTGATCGGCAATGCGTTCGGCCGGCAATCGCCGGTGAAGACGTTCTCGACGACGCTCTACGTCGACGTCGCCGCGGAGCCCGGGCATTGCGCTTGCGCTTCCGATCCGAGCCCGGAATCGAGCGCGCCGTCTACAGCGTCGATCAGCCGATCGTCGCCGACGGCAGCGACGTGCCTGCGTTCACGATGGCCGTTCTCGCTCCCGGTCGCGAATCGACGATCGTCGCGCCGCAGGGCGCGCGCTACGTCGTCATCGGCGGCGAGCCGCTCGATGGCCACCGCACGCGTGTGGTGGAACTTCGTCTCGTCGTCGAAGGAGCGCATCGAGCAGGCGAAAGCGGCTTGGCGCGAGCAACGGATGGGCCGGATACCCGGCGAGCACGAATGGATTCCGTTGCCGTGAGCGCCGGCGGTCCGGTGCCGTAATCGCGCTGCGCCCCGCGATGGGCGCGGCCCGCCGCTCAGCTCTCGAGCCACGCCGCCAGGTCGACCTTGAGCTTCCTCAGGTCCGTCTCGCGCGTGTACACCATGTGGCCGGCATCGAAATAGTGATGCTGGACGCGCGCCAGCACCTCCGGCGGCGCATCGAGCTGGGCGAGCGACCAGTCGGTCGCCGAGTACGGCGTGCCGAGGTCGTAGCGACCGCTCGCGACGAGCACGCGCAAGTGCGGATTGCGGCGCAGCGCGCGCGACAGATCGGGACTCGTGCATGCGAAGCCGTTGCCCTTCGCTTCGCCGCGATTCCAGTTCCACTGATTGTGAACGTCCATGTTGAGGACGTCGTAGCGCGTCGTCGTGTCGATCCCGAGCGTCTCGCTCATGTACGCGTGCGCGGCCATCGTGTAGGGCGCGGCGAGCGCTTCGATGCCGGGATCGAATTCCCAATCGCGCGTGCGCGACGCCGCCATCGGCCCGGTGACGCGCGACTCGAGCCTGCCGACGATCCGGCCCTCGCTGCGCAGCAGCTCGAAGAAGAAGGTCTCGTCGCTGATGCGCAGGTTCTTCTCTTCGACGAGCGCGGCCGGAAGCCCGGTCAGCTCGGAGACCCGCTTGGCGACGCGGCGACGCTGCGCCTCGGAGAGGCGCGCGCCCGCGTGCAGCGCGGCCAGATACTCCTCGGCGACGAAGGACTCGGCGGCGCTGCGCGCGGCTTCCGGCGACTTGGCATTCGGTCCCGTCAGCTTGCCGTGGTACTGCGCGGCGCAGGCAAAGCCGGGGAGGAACAGCGCGTACGGCAGATCGTTGCGCGGCGTGAACACGATGCTCTGCAGGTCCATCGCGCACGACACGAGGATCAGCCCCGAGACCGCGACGCCCAGTTCCTGCAGCTTGTCGGTGAGCGCGGCGCCGCGCGTCGTGCCGTAGCTCTCCCCGGCGATGAAGATCGGCGAGCCCCAGCGGCGGTGCCTGCCGAGCCATGTGCGCACGACCTCGGCGAGCGCCGCGACGTCGCCGTCGACCGAAAGCATCTTCTTGCGCGCGTCCTCGCTCGCGGTCAGCGAATACCCGGTGTGCGGCGGATCGACGAAGACGAGGTCGAAGTGCTCGAACCACGATTCCGGGTTGTCGGTGACCGTGTACGGCGGCGACGGCATCGTGCCGTCTTCGTTGATGATGACGCGCTTCGGGCCGAGCGCGCCGAGATGGAGCCACACCGATGCGGAACCGGGTCCCCCGTTGAAGGCGAACAACACGGGACGCGTGCGCGGCTCGGCATCCTTCAGCTGGTACGCGATCGTGAACACCGCCGCGTCCGGATCGCCGCGCTTCTCGTCGAATCCTCCTGCGGCGACCGGGACGAAGGCGGCGGTGGCAGTGTAGGCCATCGCGCGGCCGCCGAGCGTGATCGTGCTCTCGCTCGCGTGCGGGCTCTGCGCGAGGAGCTTTTCCACTTTTTCGCGCATGCGCTTCTTGTCTTCGTCTGTCGCAGGGGCGGGGGGCGTCGTTTGGGTCATGGGCGGATGGAGCGGTGGCGCGCTCGGAGAGAAAGGATCGGAAAAAAGTACACGGACCCTTCACCGCGGGAGGCGCACATCGCCGCGCGCAGCGGGAAACGGGGTTCGGGGTGCCGCAATCGTCCTCGAATGCCTCTCGTTTTGCAACACGGTTGGGTCGCGCGGACGACGGAGACCTCGTAAAATCATGGTTTTCGACCCGCTGTAGAAAGGATTGCCATGGCAACCGAGCCCAACCCACGCACCGGCAACCCGTCGATGGATCCCGCATCGCTGTATCGCGAGGAGATCTTCACCGATCGCGCCGTCGGCACGCTGCGTGTGCTCACCCCCGTGACGGCCGATGGCGCGCCGGACACGTCGCGCCCGACGATCTACACGGGCGAAGCGCAGCTGATGACCAACATGGGGCCGCTGCCGATCAGCTTCGACGTGCCGGCCGTCACTCTCGCCGAGGCCGTGTCGAAGTACGCCGAGGCGGCGAAGGAAGGCGTCGCGCACGCGATGCGCGAGCTCGCCGAAATGCGCCGCCAGGCTTCGTCGTCGATCGTCATTCCGCAAGGCGGCGCGCTGCCGCCCGGGGGCATGCCCGGCGGCGGGAAGATCCAGCTGCCTTGACGCGCGCGGCGATCGAGGTCCGCCACAACGCCGCCGCGAGCCGATTCGAGGCGACGGTCGAGGGCTGGCTCTGCGTGGCCGCGTACACGCTCGCCGGCAACGTGATGCGCATCCATCACACCGAGGTGCCGCCGCCCGTCGCGAACCGCGGGATCGCCGCGCAGATCGTGCGCGCGGCGTTCGCATACGCCGAGAGCCACGGTCTCGAGGTCGAGCCTCGGTGCAGCTATGTGCGCGACTACATGCGGCGTCATCCCGAAACGCGCCGCTTGCTGCCGGCGGACTCGCCGTTTCGTCACTGAAACCGGCGCTTCCGAGGCTGCGTCGCCTAAGCCGGCGGACGGGCCGAGCTCGATACCTCCGGGCCCGGCTCTTTGCGTGCGGCTTTGGCGCTTGGTTGCGCTCGCGGCGCGCGGACGATGCGTTCGGTGGTTCCGGTCCGGGCGCGCGCTTCCTCGTTCAGCGTGCGGCAGTCCACGTCCTTGGCGTCGCCAAGGTCGACGAACGGCAGAATCGCAAGGGGCGGTGCGAGCGCGCCCAAGCCGACCGCTGCGCCGACGCGGGCCGCAACCTGACCGAGGGAGGGACTGACCACCGGCACCTTGAACGTACCGCCGATGACGATCGGGCCACGAAGCGCCAGCAGGCTCATGCGCTTCGAGTCGCCCTTGAGCCGAAGGTTGTAGCGTTCCTGCCGGAAGTCGACCGATCCCTCGCCGGTAATCAGCTCTGCCGTCGAATCGACGACCAGCAGGTCGGGCGTCGCGACGCCGTCCTTCGCGTGGAATGCTGCGACCGCGCAGGTGATCTCGGCGGTCTCGTCGCCCTTGAGAATCAGCGTCGCGGCGCGAGCGAGATCGAGATTCGTCAGCACGAGCGCCAGCGTGCTCGCTTCGCCGCCGCGCATCGAGACCGCGGCCTCGGCGTTCAGCGCCGCGAAGAGATCAGCCACGCTGGTACCTTCGGTTCGGAAGCGCGCGCGTCCGCCGATACGACCGGCAGATCCCTGCGGCGATGCGAGCCGGGGAAAGATCCGCTTGAGCTCGACGCTGCGCGCGTTCAGCTCTCCGTGGGCCTGCGGCAGACGAGGATTGACATCGACCACCACGTTGCTGACGACGTGACCGCCTCCGATGCCGAAGTCGAGCGGGTCGAAGTGCAACACGCCGCTCTGGAGCCTGAGATGCGCGACGAGGTTGTCCATCGGCAGATCGCCCCATTTGACGCTCGTGCCGCGGAACCTCACGTCGGCGTCGTATTCGCGCAGCTGCGCGATTTCGAACGGCTTGTCGGGCAGCACGCGCGGCGAAGGAGCGCGCGCGAGCGCCTTCTTCTGCTGTGCAGCCGTCTGCGCGCGCGAAAGCGGCCTGTTCGGCGGCAGTCCGACGAATCCGCCCAGGTCCTTGTAATTGAATCGCGCCGACACGAGATCGGCGGTCGTCTTCGCGCGAGGTGCGGAAACGTCCACCTCGACATCGCCCGAAAGATCGCTGTCGCCGACGACACCCTTGAAACGCCGGAACGTCCACAGTCCTTTGGTGTGCGCAAGCTCGCCCTTCAGGTTGTACGGCGGCGTCCAGGGGATGGGGGAGGGAACGATCGGATGGAGCAGCGACAGATCGGGACCGCGCAGCTGCAGCGTCCCGCGCGCGTTTTCCGGATTGCCGGGGATGATCGTGCCGTCGAAATCGACCATCGTCCTGCCTGAACGCGCTTGCAGCGCGAGTCGATAGGGATCGCCCTGCCTGCGCAGCGCGACGAGACCCTGGGTGCGTCCCTCGAGCTCGAACGGCTCGCCGCGAAGCTTTCCGTTGCCGCTCAAGCGCAACGACGATCGCTCGCCTTCGGTCGCCTCCGTGTCGAGGCTCACGCTGAAATCGGCGTCGAGCGCCGGATCGCGGTACCGAACGATCCCGTGGTCGACGTCGATCGCCGTGACCTCCGGAAATATGGGACGCGCATTGCCGAATTGCCAGTTGGCGACGCCGTCGGCGCTCTTCTCCAGCAGCACGTCGGGCTCGACGAGCTGCACGTACTCCGGCTCCGCCTTGAGAAGAGCGCCCAGGCTGAAAAAGAGCACCATCCGCGACGCGTACGCCATTCGTCGATCGGCGGACCAGGAAGCATTTCCGATCGCTATCTCGTCGAGCTTCACGCGCGTGATCCAGCCGAGGTCGACGTCCAGATCGCCGATCGTCACTTCGCGCTGCAGCCGGTGGCTCTCGTAGCTCGCGAGCGGGCCGCGCAAGATCCGCCAGGGAAAGAACGCGATGGCGAGCGCCAGCATCACCGCCACCGACAAGGCAATCAGGGCATAGCGCGGATAAGGCGACTTCGTCATGGCAGGGATGGACCAGCGACGGGGCCCTCCCCACTCTAGCGGCATGGCGACGCCGGCAATATCGGCGGCAACGTGGAACGGGCTGCGGGATCTCTCCTACAACAGCCGGCGCCTCAACGTCGGGCCGAGCACCGCAACCCCCGCCGCGCAATCACGCGCTGTGCGCTTCGGCCATGCGTCCGATTGGCGCAGCCGTCGCTTCCGATGATGATCGATGCGAGGACGCGGTTCGCGCGCCAGCGTGATCGACGTCTATGTTCAATCGCGCCGTCACGGAGGCCCGCCATGCCGCACCTGCTCGACCCGAACCGCATCGACAACGACAGCAAGTACCTCGCCGCGCTCGACGAGCTCGACGCGCTGATGGCCGAGGAGCCCGATGCGGGCGCCGAGCGGCGGATCGACGAGCTCTTTGCGCTGATCGAAGAGTACGAGCTGCGCAAGCCGGGGCGCGCGCAAGCGGGCGTCAGCGCGGCGGGCAGCACGTCGGTGAACTCGTTGCCGGGATTGTCGCCCTGCGTACCCGGTTCCGCCGTTGTTCAGCGTGATCGTGTAGGTGACGGTGCTGCCCGGCGCAAAGCTGCCCGCAACGGTCTTGGTGCCGGACACCGACGCAGCGAGCGCAGCGGCGAGCGTGTCGGTATCGGTGGCCGAGTTGTTGCCCGGCGTCGGATCGGTGACGCCGGCCGGTGCCGTGACGGTTGCCGTGTTGGACAGCGTGCCGGTGGCCGCAGCCGAGATCGTGCAGCTGGCGGTGTAGGTGACGCTGCCGCCTGCCGGCAGATTCACCGTGTCGTTGATGTTGCCGGTGCCGGATGCCGTGCACGTGCCGCCGCCGGCCCCGACGCAGGTCCAGGTGCAGGTGAGCGAAGCCGGGAAGGTGTCGGCCACGGTCGCGCCGGTCGCATTGCTCGGCCCGGCGTTGCTCGCCGTGATCGTGTAGGTGACGGTGCCGCCCGGCGTCGCCGTCGTCACGCCGTCGGTCTTGGTGATCGCGAGATCCGCGGATGCGCCCAGCGTGTCCGTGTCGGTGGCCGAGTTGTTGCCCGGGGTCGGATCGGTGACGCCGGCCGGCGCCGTCACCGTCGCGGTGTTGGACAGCGTGCCGGTGGCCGCGGCCGCGATCGTGCAGCTCGCCGTGTAGGTGACGCTGCCGCCTGCCGGCAGGTTGACCGTGTCGTTGATATTGCCGCTGCCTGACTGCCGTGCAGGTGCCGCCGCCGGCACCGACGCAGGTCCAGGTGCAGGTGAGCGAAGCCGGGAACGTGTCGGCCACGGTCGCACCGGTCGCGTTGCTCGGCCCGGCGTTGCTCGCCGTGATCGTGTAGGTGACGGTGCCGCCCGGCGTCGCCGTCGTCACGCCGTCGGTCTTGGTGATCGCGAGATCTGCGCTGATGCGCCCAGCGTGTCGGTGTCGGTCGCGGAGTTGTTGCCGGGCGTCGGATCGGTGACGCCGGCGGGCGCCGTCACCGTCGCGGTGTTGGTCAGCGTGCCGGTGGCCGCGGCCGCGATCGTGCAGCTCGCCGTGTAGATCACGCTGCCGCCCGCCGGCAGATTGACCGTGTCGTTGATGTTGCCGGTGCCTGCTGCCGTGCAGGTGCCGCCGCCGGCACCGACGCAGGTCCAGGTGCAGGTGAGCGAAGCCGGGAAGGTATCGGCCACGGTCGCGCCGGTCGCGTTGCTCGGCCCGGCGTTGCTCGCGGTGATCGTGTAGGTCACGGTGCCGCCGGGCGTGGCGGTCGTCACGCCGTCGGTCTTGGTGATCGAGAGATCGGCCTGCGCGCCCAGCGTGTCGGTGTCGGTGGCCGAGTTGTTGCCCGGCGTCGGATCGGTGACGCCGGCGGGTGCGGTGACCGTGGCGGTGTTCGACAGCGTGCCGGTCGCCGCGGCGGCGATCGTGCAGCTCGCGGTGTAGGTCACGCTGCCGCCCGCCGGCAGGTTGACCGTGTCGTTGATGTTGCCGCTGCCCGATGCCGTGCAGGTGCCGCCGCCGGCGCCGACGCAGGTCCAGGTGCAGGTGAGCGAAGCCGGGAAGGTATCGGCAACCGTCGCGCCTGTCGCGTTGCTCGGGCCGGCGTTGCTCGCCGTGATCGTGTAGGTGACGCTGCCGCCGGGCGTCGCGGTCGTCACGCCGTCGGTCTTCGTGATCGCGAGGTCCGCTGAAATACCGAGAGTAGTCGGTGTCGGTCGCGAGGTTGTCGGCTGGCGCTCGGCTTCCACCGCGGTGCCCGGCGCAAAGATGGCCGCGGTATTCACGAGCGTCCCGGTGGCAGCTGGCGAGACGTGCGCACGTCGCCGTGTAGGTCACGCTGCCGCCCGCCGCCAGGTCGACCGTGTCGTCGTTGATGTTGCCGGTGCCACTCGCGGCGCAGGCGTTGCCTGCGCTCGCCGCGCAGGTCCAGCTGCACGTGAGTGTCGCGGGGAAGAGAGTCGACGACGCGCGCACCGGACGTCGGCTGGGCCCTGCGTTGCTCGCGGTGATGGTGTACGTGACGCTGCCGCCGGGGAAGGCGGTGTCGACGCCGTCGGAGTTGGTGATCGACAGATTGACGTCCTGCGCGGTCAGGATCTCCCAACCGAAATCCGCCGGCGGTGCCCCGCCGAAATTCTGAAGCGTGCCGACCGGGTTGTCCGAGGCGAATGAACCAGCATCCGTCGTGACGAAGTACTGATCGGCGCTGGTGCCGACTTCCGGGGGCGAGAAGATGCCCTGGGCCAGGTTGTCGAGCTGCGCTGCCGTTGCGCCGTCGTGCCGCCGTTGTCGTCGAACGCGATGCCGGCCCAGATCGACGAGCTGTTCAGAACGAACGTGCTGCTCGTCTTGATGACCTTGCCCACGCTCAGGGCCGCGAACACGATCGGGTTGTACGTTCTCGCCTCGATGAGCGTGCCCGGTCCGCCGCCTGGACCGTCGGGGAGGTAGAAACGCACCAGCGGACGCGCCGTCACGTCGACGGCATTCCGGTTCGTGACCGTGAAGCGAAAGCCGTTTATCGAATAGGGCGGGGTGCCGACAAGGTTGAGGTCGTCGGCGGCCATGCGCGTGATCGTGTTGAGGACCTGCTGCGTGGCGCCGCCCGCGGCGAACGAGTCGTTTTGAAACGTCTCCAGGTTGGAATACACGGCGTCGGCGCTGGGCGCCGCCTTTGCCGGCGCGCAAATGGCACAGGCAAAGACCATCACGCTCGTCAGCAGCGAGAGGCGCCGAGGCATCGCGCACCCTTCTTCGGTCGGGGGCCTGTCACTGTCCCGGTGTCAGTGTGGCGAACGGCGAGGTCGTGCAGAGAGACCAGCGCCGCCGGCGCCCCGGCGCCACCCGGAGGGGAGCCACCGAAGGATAGGAGTCCAACGCCGCGACGCGAAATCGCGAGGGCTAAGGCTGCCGTCAGCTGCGCGCGTTCCCCGGCGGCACGCCCAACAAGCTACTTCGCCGCCGGCTTCACGCTGTTCGCGGCCTGCTCGATCAGGGCGGCCACTGCGTCGGGCTTGGACACGTAGATCGAGTGGCTGCCCTTTGCTTCGGCAACGGTCGAGCCCGCGCGCTTCGCCATGAAGCGCTGGGCGGGAGGCGGAATCATCTTGTCGTCGGTCGCGACCAGATACCAGCTCGGCTTCGACTTCCATGCCGGCTCGCTGATCGCGCCGTTGAGCGCTTCCAAGGCCCAGGGAACCTGTGAATCGGCCATGAACTCGGCCTTTTCCCTGGCCACATCGGCCGCGAACGAAGCGGCGAATTTTGCCCTGTCGAGGAAGAGGTAGCCATCCTGCGGCGGCATGATCGGCGGGACCGGCGCGCCCGGGGGCGGATCCTTGATCAGCGCGGCGACCGACTCCCCTTTATCCGGAGCAAAGGCCGCGACGTAAACAAGCCCGGCGACCCTGGGATCGTTGCCCGCTTCGGTGATCACCACCCCGCCATAGGAGTGGCCGACGAGAACAATGGGCGCACTCGCCCTCGCGAGAATGCGTTTCGTGGCGGCCACGTCGTCCGCCAGCGATAGCGTCGGGTTCTGGACGATGCTCACGTCGTAGCCGTCCTTCTTCAGGATCTTGTAGACGTCCTCCCAACCCGAGCCGTCCACGAAGCCTCCGTGAACGAGTACGACCGACACCGTTGCGTTAGCCATGATGATCTCCTTTATCCAGAGGCCGAACTCCGTCTTCAGCGGCGTCATTCTCCTTCGCGTCGTTGGCTGGCGTATGTCCAACCCGGCGCTAGCGTGTCCACTGACATGAAGTTGCCGATCGGAGATACGCCACGCCGCCGTCAGCGCGCGATCTCGACTGGAACGCTTACGGCGAACGCGCTTCAGGCGGCCGCGTCGGCGTCGTACACGGCTTCGGCCGCGGCAAGGTCTTCGAGCGCGAATCCGACCGACTTGAACACGGTGATGTCGTCGTCGCGCGTGCGCCCCGGGTGCGCGCCGCGCGCGAGATCGGCAAGGTCGGCGGCGATTGCCGATGCATCGATCGCTCCGCTTGCGAGCGCCGAAACGATGTCGCCGCCTTCGGCGAGCGCGCCGGCGCGGCTGTCGACGACGATCAGGTCCGCGCGCGCGATCGCCGCGTCGTCGGTCTCGCGCATGCCGGCAGTGAATGCGCCGACCAGGTCGAGATGCGCGCCGGGCCGCAGCCACGCGCCGCGCACGAGCGGCTCGGTCGAAAGCGTCGCGCACGAGACGATGTCGGCGTCGCGCACCGCGCGCTCGAGATCGCGCACCGCGGTCACCGGCAGGCCGTCGGCCGCCATCGCGGCGGCGGCGGCTTCGGCGTGCTCGGCGGTGCGGCTCCACAGGCTCACGCGCTCGATGGGGCGCACGTGGCATGTGCGCTTCGACGAGCTCGCGCGCAAGCCGTCCGGATCCGACGAGCGTCAGATGACGCGCGTCGGCGCGCGCGAGGCGGCGCGCCGCGTACGCCGATGCGCCCGCGGTGCGGCGCGCGGTGAGCTCCTCGCCGTCGAACATCGCGAGCGGCTTGCCGTCGCGCGCGTCGAACAGCGCATAGACGGCGCCGACCGCGCGCTCGTTGCGCGCCGCGTTGCCCGGAAAGACCGTGACGAGCTTCACGCCGATTCGCCGGCCGCTGCGCCAGGCCGGCATCAGCAGCAGCGTCGCCGTCGGCTCTCCGGGAACCGGGATCGGATGATTGGCGCGAAGCGGCGCGGAGACCTCGTCGCGCAGCATCGCATCGAGCGCCGCGAGCATTCGCGGCCACGGCAGCCGGGAGCGGATCGCGGCGGCGTCGAAATAGCGCATCGGCGGCGCGATCGAGCGTGCGACTACGTGCCGTCGGCGATCGACAGCAGCGCGGCGTTCCCGCCCGCGGCCGCGGTGTTGACGCTCACCGTGCGCTCGACGACGAGCCGCGCCCAATCGTAGCGGCCCGTCGCATCGGCGACGATGATCGGGACGATCGCGCCGTCGGCCAAGGCAAATTTCGCGCGGACGCGCCGCGCATCGTCCAGGTTGGTGGCAAGCAGCACCGCGTCGACCGCGGCGGGCTCGATGCCGGTCGACGAGGACGATGCGCCGGTCGCCGAGGACTTCGCGCACGCGGAGCGAGACGAGATCCCGGCGCAGCAGCACGGTGTTTCCCAGCGCCAGCGCGACCCTCGCCTGCGCCGTGAGCGAGCGCTCGTCGCCGGCGACGCAGCCGACGACGCCGCGCGGATGGAATTCGAGCGTGTTCGACTCGCCGGTCGGTCCGGGCAACGCGATCGGCGCGGCGGGTGTCGGGACCGATGCGCGCGCGCGTCAGGCGCCGGACGTAGAGCGGCCCGCCCGCCTTCGGACCGGTTCCCGACAGGCGGTGCCCGCCGAACGGCTGGACGCCGACGACCGCGCCGACGATGTTGCGATTCACGTAGACGTTGCCGGCGCGCACGCGAGCGAGAATCTCCGCGACGGTCTCGTCGATCCGCGTGTGAATGCCGTGCGTCAGCCCGTATCCGGTTGCGTTGATCGCATCGACCAGCTCCGGGAGCTCGTCGCGCTCCCAGCTCATCACGTGCAGGATCGGTCCGAATGTTTCGCGTTTGAGCGCGCCGAGTCCGTCGATGCCGCCGAGGTCGATCAGCGTCGGCGCGACGAAGGTGCCCGCCGCGGTTTCCGGCGCGAGCGGCATCTCGACGACATTGCGGCCCGCAGCGCGCATCTCCGCGATGTGCGCGAGGAGCGGCGCGCGTGCGTCGGCATCGATGACCGGACCGACGTCGGTGGCCAACCGTCGCGGATCGCCCACGGTGAGCTCGCGCATCGCGCCCTGGAGCATCGCGAGCATTTCCGGCGCGACGTCGTTCTGCAGGCACAGGATGCGCAGCGCCGAGCAGCGCTGGCCGGCGCTGTCGAACGCCGAGCTCAACGCGTCGGCGACGACCTGCTCGGGGAGCGCCGAGCTGTCGACGATCATCGCGTTCATTCCGCCCGTCTCGGCGATCAGCACCGGATCGTCGTCGCGCTTGGCGAGCTCGCGGTAGATGAGCCGCGCGACCTCCGTCGAGCCCGTGAAGATGACGCCGGCGATGCGCGAATCCGCGACGAGCGCGGCGCCGATCGTGTCGCCGCGTCCGGGCAGGAATTGCAGCGCCGCCGTCGGCACGCCGGCGCGATGGAGAATGCGCACCGCCTCGTACGCGATGAGCGGCGTCTGCTCGGCGGGTTTCGCGATGACCGGGTTGCCGGCGGCGAGCGCAGCGCTCACCTGGCCGGTGAAGATCGCCAGCGGGAAGTTCCACGGCGAGATCGCGACGATGGGGCCGAGCGGCGCCGCCGTCGACACGCTGAGATCGGTGCGCACTTGCGCCGCGTAATAGCGCAGGAAGTCCGCCGCTTCGCGCACCTCCGACACGGCGTTCGCGAGCGTCTTTCCCGCCTCGCGCACCGCGAGCGCCAGAAAGAGCGGCCGCTCGTCTTCGAGGAGATCGGCGGCGCGCTCGAGGCAGGCAGCGCGGTCGGCGGCCGGCATCGCCGACCATGTCGAGCCTTGGGCGATGGCGATGTCGATCGCGGTCGTCACGTCATCGAGGCTCGACTCGATCAGCGTCCCGACCACATCGTCGCGGTCGGCGGGGTTGCGCACCGTCACCGGTTTGCGCGACGCGAGGTCCGCTGTCGTGCCCGAGGATCGGCGCAGCGTCGCGCGGTCCCGAGACCTCCGCCAATGCCGCCTGCAGCGACGCGAGCTCGGTGTCGTCGGAAAGATCCGCGCCGCGCGAATTCCGGCGTCCCGGCAACAGCGCGACCGGCAAGGGAATCGCCGGATGCGGGGTTCCGCCGGTCTTCTCCGCCTGCGCGACCGGGTCGGCGACGAGCGAGGCGATGCTTACCGACGGATCGACGATGCGGTTGACGAACGAGCTGTTCGCGCCGTTTTCGAGGAGACGACGCACGAGATAGGCGAGCAGCGTCTCGTGCGATCCGACCGGCGCGTAGATCCGGCACGCGCGATCGAGCTTGTCCTTGCCGACGATCTGGTCGTAGATGCTCTCGCCCATCCCGTGCAGGCACTGGAACTCGTACGACGCGTCGCCGGCGAGCGTGTGGATCGCGGCGATCGTGAACGCGTTGTGGCTCGCGAACTGCGGATAGATCGCCTCCGGCGCGGCGAGCATCGCCCGCGCGCACGCGAGATAGGAAACGTCGGTGTGGACCTTGCGCGTGAATACCGGGTAGTCGCGCGCCCCGTCCACTTGTGCGCGCTTGATTTCGCTGTCCCAGTACGCTCCCTTCACGAGGCGCACCATCAGCCTGCGGCGATGCTGCCGGGCCAACGCGACGAGCCAGTCGATCACTTCCCGCGCGCGCTTCTGGTAGCGTCTGCACGACGAAGCCGAGGCCGTCCCATCCGGCGAGCGTCGCATCCGCCGCGAGCGCCGCAACGATGTCGAGCGACAGATCGAGCCGATCGGCTTCCTCCGAATCGATGTTGAAGCTGATGTCGTAGTCGCGCGCGTGCTTGGCGAGCAAAGCGACCCGCGGGATCAGCTCGGCGACCACGCGCTCGCGCTGCGAGCGGGAGAAGCGCGGATGCAGCGCCGAGAGCTTCACCGAAATGCCGGGTCCGGCGAAGATCCCGCGACCTTTGGACGCGCGGCCGATCGCGTGGATCGCGCCTTCGTAGCGACTTGAAGTAGCGGTCGGCATCGCGCGCCGTCATCGCCGCTTCGCCCAGCATGTCGAACGAGAACGTGTAGCCGCGCTCCTCGCGCTCGCGCGCGTTGGCGAGCGCCTCCTCGATCGTGCGCCCGGTGACGAACTGGCGGCCGAGAAGGCGCATCGCGAGATCCACGCCCTTGCGGATCAGCGGCTCGCCGCCCTTGCGCACCAGCGACGAGAGCGCCTGCTCGAGCGTGCCCTCGCTGCGCGTCTCGACGATCCGGCCCGTGACGAGGAGTCCCCACGCCGCCGCGTTGACGAAAAGCGACGGCGAGGCGCCGACGTGCGTCGACCAGTCGCCTTTGCTGATCTTGTCGCGGATCAGCCGGTCGCGCGTCGCCGCGTCGGGGACGCGCAGCAGCGCTTCGGCAAGGCACATCAGCGCGACGCCCTCGCGGCTGTCGAGCGAGAACTCGAGCATCAGCGCGTCGACGCCGCCCGCTTTCGTGCGTTCGGCGCGCACCGCCTTCGGCGAGGCGCGAGGCGAGCGCTTGCGTGGGCGCGAGCTCCGCGGCGGTGAGGCGCGCTTCGTCGATCCGCGCGCGCAACGATCTGCTCTTCGTCGGCGCGATACGCAGCCGCGATGCGCGCGCGAAGCGGCGTCAACTCATCGGCGGCCGGAGTCGGGAGGGCAAAATCGAAAGCGGAGGGCATGACGCAGCGGTTGGCGCGGGGTGCGCCCGAAGCGCTGACCGCGGTGTCAGTGCAGGCGCTGGCGCGACTTGCGCGCGGCCTCCGAGAGCTTTTCACGGCGCACGCCGGGACCGCGCACCTGCTTCGCGTTGCGCCGCTCCTGCCAGAAGCGGTAGATCAGCACCGCGGCGACCGGAAGCTCGTCGATCAGCTCGGCGCGCTTCTCCTCGGTGTCGACCCACTCGGTGAACTCGTCGTCGCGATCGCCGTAGGCGAGCGCCTCGATCGGGAACACCCAGTCGCGCGCGTCCGGCGCGTCGAACAGCGGCTGCCATTCGTCGTCGCGGAGCTTGACGCCCGCCATGTAGCCTTCGCACCACGCCGTGCCCTCGGGCGGCATCCGGTCGCTGCCGCGCGCCTTGCCTTCGGGCAGATACAGCAGCGGCTTGAACCGCGTCGGCGACTCGCCGAGCGTGCGCTGGATGCCGACCAGATGGCGCAGCACGAGCGCCATGATCTGCTGCGCCTCGTCCTTGTTGGCAAACGCCGCCGCGGCGCTGTGGTTGCCTTCGCTCCACACCTGCGGCAGCCATTCCGACGGCTGGATCACTTCGGGTCCGGAGACGACCGCGGCAAGATAGCCGTCGAGCATCTCGAGGTCCATGCAGTCCTGCGGAACCGCATCGGAGGCGAGGAACGCCTCGAGCTGATCGAGCTCGGCTTCGGTCAGGGGTTCGTCGAGGGCGCGGGGGTCTGCCATGGCTCGCTTTCGTCGGGATCGCGGGTCGGAACCCCTAATGATCCGCCGACGGGGTCGCCAGCGCAACCTTGCCGGGGCGTGCCCCTGGGGGACAGCGCGCTTACCGCAACGCGTGGACGACGTTGAGCGCCGCCGCGAACACGAGCACCGCGCCCGCCTGGTGGGCCGCCGCCAACGGAATCGGGACGACGAAAACGAGCGTCGCGATCCCGAGCGCGATCTGCACGGCGACGAGTGCCAGCAACAGATGGCCGCCGATCCGCGCGCGCGGCGGCAGGCCGTCGGTCGTTCTCAACTTCCACCACAGCAACGGCGTCATGAATGCGATCAGCCAGGCGATCACCCGGTGGTCGAACTGGACGGTGGCCATGTTCCAGAAGAAGTTTCGCCACACCGGCTCGATCATGAAGATCTCGGAAGGCACGAAGCTGCCGTTCATCAGCGGAAACGTGTTGTACGCGAAGCCCGCGCGAATGCCGGCGACGAAGCCGCCGGTGACGATCATCAGGCAGACGAGCGCGATGAAGGCGATCGCCCAAGTTCGCGTTGGGCGCTGAGCCGGCGTCGGCGAGTCGCGCGCGGTTCGGATCGACGAGTGTCAATCCCACCCAGAACATCGCGGCGAAGATCGCGAGCGCCAGCGCGAGATGCGCGGTGAGGCGAAATTGCGACACGCGCACGTCGTCGACCAGGCCGCTCTTCACCATGTACCAGCCCATCGCGCCCTGCAGTCCGCCGAGGACGAAGATGCCGAAGAGCTTCCACGCGTAACCGGGCGGAATCTGGCGGCGCGCGGCGAACCAGACGAGCGGCGCGAAAAACACGAAACCGATCAGACGGCCGAGGAGCCGGTGGATGTACTCCCACCAGAAGATGCCCTTGAACTCGGCGACCGTCATCGCGTGATTGGCCAGCTTGTACTGCGGCGTCTGCTGGTACTTCTCGAACGTCTGCTGCCAATCTGCGTCGGTGAGCGGCGGAATCGCGCCGACGATCGGCTGCCACTCGACGATCGACAAGCCCGATCCGGTCAAACGCGTGACACCGCCGACGACGACCATCGCGAACACGAGCGCGCAACAGAGGAAGAGCCAAGTCGCGACCGCTCGCGGCGCGGCGCGTTCGCATGTGCGGGAGAGGCGAGGACGGCTTCGGCGGCCATGGCACATTTTGCCATGCGAAACGATCGACCACTCACTCTTGGTCCACTTGGTCTTGGATCAACCGACGGCGGCGAAACTGTTCAAGCCGACGATCACGCTGCTCGCTCATCTCTGTCGGCTTTACGAAAGGTCAACCTCGCTGTGGCCGCTTACGTGTCCATAGGAGCAGAACAGCCGCCACGATCATCGGCACAGAAATGCGGAGGAGGAATTGAATGACGTTCTCGTTCACACCCCTCTCGCCGACCGCGAATGCGATAAACGAAATCACGGCTGACCAAGAAGCCAAGATCCCGCCCCAGCGACTGGAGAAAAGCGCGAGCGATGTCGCAGGCAGGGTGCAAGCTGGCCCCAGCTAGAATCGAAATCCACGATGTAAGCGGCTCCCCGGCGCGGAACACAAAGATCGCTTGCAGCGCCAGACCTAGGTGCCACACGCCAAGAGCAAGTGCGCCCGGCAGCTATGAAAAAATACAGCGGATGCATAGAGTACGGACACCTACTTTGGCTTTTGGCTACCGTTTGGAGGGTCGGTGCACTTGAAGAACCAACTTACCTGCTCCCTTCCTCTTCGCTCTGGCTCGTTTTTGGGCAGCACCTTTGCGAGACAGAGGCATATGTTGCGATCGCAGTTTCCGATCTGGTCCTGCATCTTTCGTCCCGCCCGTCCCGAACACCTTGTTCTTCCAATTGGCGTTGCAGCCATCGTAGCAATCATCATGATCCTTGCAGCACTGATCGACTGCGTCTTGGATTGGGCCACCTCCGCCGGGCCCACACCAATTGCCATGGATGTTTTCCCCACGCTTGTCGACATAGAGCAAGGGGTTTCCTGCCACGTACGCAAACGTGTTTAGCCCACCCCAAATTCCAATCGGATCGCTCTCGATGTAGCGTCCGATGCTCGGATCGTAGTCCCTGAAGTAGTTGTAGTGCAGCCCCGTCTCCGCATCGTAATACTGCCCCGGAAACCGCAGGTTGAACGCGAAGGCTCCCAATCCGCTCGGGTCCTCGTTCGCCGCACCCGCGCCGAACGTGTCGATTTTCCACTCCCATACCTTCTGGTTCGCCTGATTGGTGATGAGCCGCGGCGTGTCGAGGTGGTCGCTGTAGATCGGGTAGATGACCGTCCCGCCGCTCGTGCTCGCACGCACGCTCGCCACAGGCGTGTCACCCAGATAGACGATCTCCTGGCGCGCGGTGCCGGCTCCATCGTACTCGCCGATCAAGTGCCCTTGCTCGTCGTAGACGAAATACGTGGCGCCCGTCGCGACGCCTGGCCCGCTCTTCGCTACGCGCTGTCCCATGCCGTTGATCGCGTAGGAATAGCCGCTGCTCGTCTGCGTCAGCCTGCCGCGCCCATCGTAGGTGAACGTTGAATTGCCGTTGCCAGTGAGGTTGCCGGCCGCGTCGTAGGTGAAGCTCCTCGCAACTGCGCCCGTCAATCCCTGCAATCGATTGGAGGCCGTGGAATATCCGTAGTTGGTCGCGACACCGTTGCGGGTCTCCTGCTTCCGGTTGCCATCGCCGTCATAGATGTAAGCAAGATTGTCTCCCTGCGGAAGCACAGCCGCCGTCAATCGATCGAGCTTGTCGTAACCGAAGGTCCACATCTCGCTGGCATACGCAGTTGAGTCGGGACCCAGCGTCACCGTGGCGATCCGTCCATCAGCGTCGTAGCCCCGCCGATACGCCTGTCCGTTGCCCCAGGTCCACGACGCGATCCCGCCAAACGGCAAATAGGCCGCCCCGGTCAACACGGTCTGGCCGGCAACCGTGATCCCGCCAATCCGTCCCTGCGTGTCGAAGCTGTAGCTCACCGCGCGTCCCGAGGGATACGTGATCGCAGTCGTTCGGCCCGCGGCGTGTCGATAGCTGACGGTGAACGTCCTCGCCGAGGCGCCGGTTCCCACGACCTGCGTCTTGCGCACGACCCGCCCCAGCGCGTCGTACGCGTAACTCGTGGCCCCTGATGGATCGGTGATCCTCGTCAGCCGGCCGCGCGCGTAAGCGCCGCCGGTGGCAACGTTGTCGTATTCGAGCGCGACGCTGGCGCCGACATGGTTTGCAAGTGTCTGCCGATTGAGTGCGTCATACGCGTAGCTCGTTGCCAGGCCGCGGGAATCGGTCGATCCGATGACATTCCCCTGGGAGTCCGGAACGAACGTCGAGATGCCCGTGTCCGGACTCGCCAGCTGCACCAGATTGCCGAGGCCATCGTAGGAGTAAGTGGTCGTCAGATTGATCGGGTCGCGCACCGATACGAGCCGATTCTTGGCGTCATACGTATATCGGGTGAGACCTCCGGCGGCGTCGGTCAACGTGACGAGCCGGTTGAGCGCGTCGTAGGTCCGCGTGACGGTTCGCGCGAGCGGGTCGGTCACCGCGGTGAGGTTGCCGTTGCCGTCGTAGCGGTAGCTCGACGTCTGCCCCGAAGCGCCAATGTCACTGTTGAGGCGAACGAGTCCGTCGTAGATGCGTTGCTGCGTCTTGACCGGCCGATCGCCCGGATCGAATACGCTTTCCTTGATGCGATTGCCCATCGCGTCGAGCGTGTACTGAATCACATTGCCTTGAGCATCGGCGATCTCGGTCAGCCGGTGCGCGTCGTCGTACTGATAGCGCAGAACGCTCCCGTCCGGCATCGTGACGCTGGTAAGTTGTCCGGCGGCGTCGTAGCCGAATGTGGTGGTTTCCGCGTCGGAATTGCCGGCGTTCACGCTGCGCGCGCGCAATCGTCCGCGCGCATCGTAAGTCGACGTCGTCACGACTCCGTTGGCATCGGTGATGCGGGTTGGCTGACCGTCCGAGTCGTAGTCGTTGAACGTCGTGGTGTGGCCCATCGCGTTGGTGATCGTCTTCACGTTGCCCCGGCATTGGACGCACGGGTCCGCCGTGCCGTAATAGATGTACGTCGTGACATCCGCGACGTCGACTCGCGGTCCACGAACGGTGAGGGGCTGGCCTCGCTCGTTGTAGGTGGTCGTCCACTGCCGCGTGCGCGTGCCCGCGGTGACCGTCTTCTGCACCAGGTTTCCCTGGGCGTCGTACGCGTAGTCCGTCACCTCGTCGATGCCGGCCACACCCGATGGCGTGGTTATCCTCGTCGGCAATCGATAAACCGGATGCCACTGCGTCGTGGTCGTTCGGGCGAGCGTCGTGCCTGCTGCCTCGGTCCGCGAGACTTCCAGATTGCGCGCGAGGTCGAACACATATGTCGTCTTGTTGCCGTTGAAGTCCGTCACCGAGGCAACGTTGCCGTTCGAGTCGAAGGTGTAAGTCGTATTTTCGCCGGTGCATCCGGGACACGGCCGTGACACGCGCTGAGCGCGCAGGGCGCCGCCTGCGCCCTGATAGTAGTAGGTGCGCGCAGTTCCAAACGCATCGACCGCCAACGTGCTGCCCTGATTGGCGGTCGTCGAGTACGAGCCATAGTACAGATTGACGCTCTCCGCACCGCCCGCGTGTTGCGAAGAAGTCGCGCGTCCCGTCGTATCGTACGACCACGTGGCGTAGCGTGCGCCGTTCTCGTCGGTGATGCCGGTCAGCGCATGAAGGAATCGCTTGTTTTCGTAGTGGTAGCGGCGCACCGCGTTGTCCGGATACGTGACGGAAACAAGGCGCCCGATTGCGTCGTAACCATACGCGTACGCGCGGTTGCCCGGCGCGACAAAGCCGCTGACGCGCCCTGCCGCATCGTAAGTGAACCTCACGACATTGCCCGAAGCGTCGGTGACCGTCGCGAGGCGGCCGCTGCCGTCGTAGGCCAGGGCGTATGTCCAGCCGGACCGTGTCGTGATCGATTTGAGCCGCCCGGAAGCGTCGTAGACCTCGACATCGGCGTCGGACGTCGTGAGACGCCACCCGGTCAACGCGCCCGCGCCGTCGGCGAGCCGCTCGATCCGCGCCGATCCGCCGCCCGCCATGTTGAGCTTTTCGCGCCCGCTTGCGAGGAAGACCATCAACGAGCCGTCGGCGCGCTGCGCATACGCAAGCACGTTGCCGGCAACCGGCGGGACGACGATGCGCCTGTCCCATGTCGTTCTCCAGTAGTCGCTCGCCCTGTCGGCGCGCGGCTCGAAGCGAATGAAACCGGTGCTGTTGTAATGGCGCTCGACCTCGATTCCGCCCGGCGTGCGCGACCGGTAGTCGAGCTCCCTCTGCAGCTTGCAGCCGTCGAGAAGATTGATCGGATTGCCGAGCGTCAGACAGGTCGGGACGAACGTCCAGCACTCGGGATTGCCGGTCGCTCCCACGCGTGCAGCAAATCCCGGCGAGCATCCCGCGTCACGCCAGCGGCCCGCGTAAACCGTGTCCTTCCAGGCGCCGTTGCACCCTGTCGCCGTTTGCCCCAAGCCGTTGAATTTGAGAATGCGGAAGTCACGGACGAGGATCCCCAATTGCGAAAGCGGCGGCCCCGACCAGCACAGGATGCCGTCCGGAAGCGTTTGTCCCCAACCCGAATCCGCGACGTTCACCTCGCAGGCCTTGTTGACGATGCGCTCGAATTCGGTCGCCACGCCCACGAGCGTCGTATCGAAGACGGGGCCGCAGCCCCCGGCCTTGCACCACGCATCGTTCCGCCATGGAAACGCGCCGTCCACATCGCAGACACCGTAAATCCACATGTCGGAATCGACGGCGGAGGTCGGGGTCAGCGGCAGCGGGACCGGGCTCCTGCAGAAAGCGTCGCCGCCGTCTTGCATGCAACGCGCATCGAGCGCCTGACCCCATGCGCCGCTGGCCATCGCAATCGAGAACAGCATCACGAATATCGAACGACAGATCGATGCGGGCGTCATCGTCGCTACCTGCGATCGCCGTCGCTCGACGCTTCGAGCGTCGCGCCGACACCGGCGACGGCGCGATTGGTCTCGAGGCGCGCGTCGACAGACACCTGCGTCGCGCCGGACTTGAGCAGCACCGTATACGTTCCAGCCGCCGGAAGCTGCGGCGCGCGGATCGTCAGACTCGCCGCCGACACGACACCGCTTGCGAGCTGCGTGTTGTCCGGCTTGTAGATCGCGTAGGAAAGCCTGGCGCCCGCAGGGTTGATCGCGAAATTGGCGAACTGAACGCTCACCGAGTCGCCCGGACTCCCGTCGAAGAGGATCACTCCGACTTTGTTGATCGCAAGAACGCTGAGGGATTGCGCCGGGCCGTTGGCGATGAGCCGGGTCGATGCGACGATATCGGCCGCCGCGACGCCCGGCGGCGGCACGATGAAGTCGACGGCGCTCACTGCCGTGCCCGCCGCCGTCGCGATGCGCAATTTGCCGGAGCCCGTCGCAGGCGGAACCGGAAAGGCGAGCTGCGTCGGCGTGACGGAGGTCGAGCGTCGCCGCACTCTGATTGAGCTTCAGCGACGTCGCGCCGGTGGCCGGATAGAAATTCGTCCCGGCAACGTTGACGAGCGTTCCGGCAGCCCCGACAGCGGGCGCGAATGCCGTGATCGTCGGGGCTCCTGCGGCGATGACGGTGAACTCCTGCGCGCTCGTCGCGCTGTTCCCGCCAACGCTCACGACGATCTTGCCCGTGGCCGCACCGGTGGGCACCGTCACCGCGAGCGTGCTTGCGGTCGCCGCCGTGACGGTCGCTGTCGCGCCGTTGAACAGGACAGTGTTTGCGGCGGGCGTCGCCGCGAACCCGCTGCCCGTGATCGAGACGGCAGTTCCCGGCGTTCCCGAGACGGGCGCAAAAGCGCCAATGGCTATCGGTGACGAGTCGACGCGCTGAATCGCGACGACGTTGCCCGCTGCGTCGCGCGTGTACTGGAGGACGTTCGACGCCGCCCGTGCGTCCGCGAGCCGCACCGACGAGCGCGACCGCGGCGCACAGATGCGGCGCAACACGAAGTCGCGCTAACGCCACGGCCGAACGTTGACGGGCCACCGCGCCCTCCCCGAAGCTCTTGTGGTTGCGGCTTGCGTCGCGTCCGCGTGTTCTCGAAACGACGGAGCGAAGCGTTTGCGAGGGCCCCGAGCGGCGCACGAGAATGCTGGGACACCGTGCGTCGCTTTGGCAGTAGCGCGAGGCAACGATAGGACGCGCGAGAAACGCGCGCACCTGTAGAAACCGACAGGTGTGTGGGCCTGCGAGGCGCTTCGCAGCAGTGAAATGCGCCGATGGATTAGGCCAAGAGGCCGAGTCGATATTGCAACGCGTCCGGCTCTGCCCGTATCCGGCACGAAGACACGGATCGAGTTAGAATCGCCGCGCCATGTTCGCGCGCCGTCGCACCCTTCGCCGCAGCACGTGGGCCGTCCTCGCGGCCTTCATGTTCTCGGCGCTCGCGATGGCGCCGCTCGGAATGCAGGCGCACGCGATGGGCGCCGGGGCGGGTTTCCATCCCGACTTCTGCACGTTGCACGCCGACGACGATCCGGCAACCCCATCGCCCGCCGTAGTTCCGGGAAAGAAGCCGCCCGCCGCCAAGCACTGCAGCGATTGCGCCGGCTGCGCCGGTGGCGCGGTCGCGCTCCCTCCGTCGATCCCGCCGTGGCTCGCCGTCGCCGAGCCATCGGACGTCGTCGTCATCGCGCGGCCGTCCGTCGCGCGGCATGACGACCTTCTCGTCGCCCGTCCTCGCGGGCCGCCCGCGCCCGCCTGACCGCTGACGCGGCGCATCACGCCGCGTTACGCCAGTCTTTTCGCCTGATCCGCTCGCCGCGCATCGCTTGCGCGCGGGAAGTCGCTCGCTCACGAAAGGAATTCGCATGCCGTGCATGCTGCATCGCCCCTCGCCCCGCGTACTCGCCGCGATACTCGCCACGCTTGTGCCCGCATTCGCTACGCCCGCCGCAGCCTCGTGCGGCTCCGCCGCGTGCCTCGTCAACACGCAGTGGCAAATCCACGGCATTCCAACCGAAGCCGGGGGCACGCTCTTCCAGATCCAGTACGACTACATCAAGCAGGACCAGCTCTACGCGGGCTCGCACAAGACGAGCGTGGCACCCGAGGACGCCGATGCGCTGGAGCAGAAGACGGTGAGCCAGACGCTGATCGCGTCTCTCGATTACTCGTTCGATGCGCGTTGGGGCGTGACCGCGACACTGCCGGTCGATCAAGCGGACGCACGATCACCTCGCCGACCCGTTCGACGACCCAACGCCTGAATCGTGGGATTTCACGCGTCTCGGCGACGCGCGGGTCGTCGGCCGCTATCGCTTCATCGCGGCGGACAGCTACAACGTCGGCGCGCAGTTCGGCGTCGTGTTGCCGACAGGTCCCCACGACGTGACCAATGCGCAGGGTGTCGTCGCCGAGCGCTCGCTGCAGCCTGGAACCGGCGCCACGAGCGGCGTGCTCGGCCTCTACGCGAACTACGCGACGCACGATGGCCCGATCTGGTTCGCGCAGTTCCAGTTCCAGGGCGCGATGGCGACCGCCGACGATTTTCGCCCGGGCAACCAGATGCTCCTGACCGGAGGCGTCTCGTGGCCGGTAACGGACAACCTCGCGCTGCTGGGGCAGTTGAATGCGCTGTGGCGCGGGCGCGATTCGGGTGCAAACGCCGAACCGGAGGAAAGCGGCGGGCGCTCGCTCTTCTTCAGCCCTGGTTTAAGCTATACGGTGTCGCCGCAGGTTCAGCTCTACGCGTTCGCGCAGTTGCCGCTCTATCGGTACGTGAATGGCACGCAGCTCGCCGTGAACTGGGCGGCCGTCGGCGGTGTCACATTCCGGTTCTGAGCGCCGAACTCGTGCGCATCCAAATCAAGGAATGCCGATGAACCCGAACTGGAAAGCCGCCTTTGTTTCAATTGTCACATTCGCCTGCGCGCTCCCGGCCTTCGCCGACGTGACGGTGAGCAACGCCTGGATCCGCAGCACCGTACCGGGACAGAAAGTCGCCGGCGCTTTCATGCAGATCGTCTCGACCGCCGACACCGCGCTCGTCGATGCGACCTCTCCGAGCGCGAAATTCATCGAGATCCACGAGATGAAGAAGGAAGGCAACGTGATGAAGATGAAGGCGGTCGATCGGCTGCCGGTGCCGGCCGGGAAGCCGGTCGAGCTCACGCCCAGCGGCTATCACATGATGCTGTTCGAGCTCAAAGCCCCGCTCAATCCCGGCGACAAGGTGCCGATTACGCTGAAGTTCGAAAATCGCGGCGGGAGGCAATTGTCGGTCGAGGTCGAAGCGACCGTGCGGCCGCTCGGCGCGGACGCCCGCGCCGCCAAAGCCCTGACGCGCTGCCGCGTCCTGACAACACGACGAAAGGAAACCATCTTGGTCTATGTGATTGCCACACTCGAATTCGCGCCCGGCAAGCGCGCCGCTTTTCTCGCGGAGTTCGCCAAGGTCGTTCCGCTCGTCCACGCCGAGCAGGGTTGCATCGAGTACGTGCCGGTCGTCGACGCCGACACCGACATCGCCTCGCAGCACCGGATGGGACCCGACCGGCTGACGATCGTCGAGAAGTGGGCGAGCGTCGATGCGCTGCGCGCGCACGATACTTCCGCGCACATGCAGGCGTATCGCGGGCGCGTCAAGGACTACGTGCGCGGGAAGGAGATTCGCATACTGGAGGCCGCGTGACGCCCGTCAGCTCGACGCTCGACGGACGCATTGCGGTCATCACGATCGACAGCCCGCCGGTCAATGCGTTGGGACAGGCGGTCCGCGCCGGGCTCGTCGACGCGCTCGACCGCGCGCGCGACGATCCGGCCGTCGATGCGGTCGTGCTCGCATCCAACGGACGCCTCTTCTGCGCGGGAGCCGACATCACCGAGTTCGGGCTTCCACCGCGCCCGCCGTCGCTCCGGGACGTGATCGCCGCGCTCGATGCGTTCCCCAAGCCCGTCGTCGCCGCGATTCACGGCGCGGCGCTCGGCGGCGGTTTCGAGCTCGTTCTCGGATGTCATTTCAGGATCGCGTCGAGCGGCGCGCAGTTCGGTCTTCCCGAAATCAAGCTCGGACTGTTGCCTGGCGCCGGAGGAACGCAGCGCCTGCCGCGCATCGTCGGACCTGTTCGCGCCGTCGAGATGATCGTCGCGGGGAAGCCCGTCGACGCTGCCACCGCGAAAGCGCTCGGCATCGCCGACGAGCTTGCCGATGGCCCGCTGCCGCAGCACGCGATCGCGTTTGCGCGCAACGTAGTCGCGAGCCGGACGCCGCTTCGGCCGGTGTCGCAGCGCGACGAGCAGTTGGCCCCGCTTCGCGCCAATCCCGCGCCTTTCGACGACGCCGCGTCGCGCCTCCTCGCGAAGAACCGGCATCTGCGCGCGCCGGCCGCTTGCGTCGAAGCGGTGCGCGCATCGTTCGAATTGCCGTTCGCCGAAGGACTCGTTCGCGAGCGCGCGCTCTTCGACGAGCTGATGCAAGGCGAGCAATCGGGCGCGCTGCGCTACGTGTTCCGCGCCGAGCGCAAGGTGGCAGCGATTCCGGGAATGCCCGCCGACGTCGCGCCTGCCCCGGTGCGCAAGGCCGCCGTCGTCGGCGCGGGCACGATGGGAAGCGGCATCGCGATGTGCTTCGCGAACGCCGGCATCCCGGTCGTGCTGCTCGACTCGACGCAGGAAGCGCTCGATCGCGGTTTCGACGCCGCCGCGCGCAACTACGCGACCTCGGTCAAGCGCGGAAGCCTGTCGGCGGAAGCGGGCGAGAAGGCGCTCTCCCGGATCACGCGCTCGCTCGCCTACGACGACATCGCGGACGCCGACGTCGTCGTCGAAGCCGTGTTCGAGGAGATGGCGATCAAGCAGGACGTGATGCGACGCGTCGATGCGGTCGCGAAGCCCGGCGCGATCCTCGCGTCGAACACTTCGACGCTCGACATCGACGCGATCGCCGGCGCGACGAAGCGCCCGGAGAGCGTGATCGGCACGCATTTCTTCAGCCCGGCGAACGTCATGCGGCTGCTCGAAGCCGTCCGCGGCGCAAAGACGTCATGGCCGACGATCGCGACGACGCTCGCGCTCGCGAAAACGATCGGCAAGGTCGCCGTGCTTTCGGGCAACTGCGACGGCTTCATCGGCAACCGGATGCTCGCGCGCCGGATCACCGAAGCGCAGCGGCTGCTGCAGGAGGGCGCGCTCCCGCACGAGGTCGACGCGGCGCTCACCGAGTTCGGCATGGCGATGGGGCACTTCGCCGTCGACGACCTCGCCGGCCTCGACGTCAGCATGCGGATACGGCGCCGGCGCGGGACCGTCGAGCCGATCGCCGATGCGCTGTGCGAGCTCGGCCGCTTCGGACAAAAGACCGGCAAAGGCTACTACCGCTACGAAGCCGGATCGCGGACGCCGATCCGCGATCCCGAGGTCGAGCGGATCATCGTCGAAACCTCGGCGAAGCTCGGCATCGAGCGCCGGGCAATTGCCGCGCAAGAGATCGTCGAGCGGATGATCTTTCCGCTGGTGAACGAGGGCGCGCGAATTCTCGCCGAGGGCATCGCGCTGCGGCCGGAAGACATCGACATCGTCTGGATCAACGGCTACGGCTGGCCGGCATGGCGCGGCGGTCCGATGTACTACGCGGACCGCATCGGCCTCGGCGTCGTTCGCGACCGCCTGGCCGAATATGCGAACCGCGCGGGCGATTCGACGCTGCAGCCTGCGCCGCTGCTCGTCGAGCGAGCGGCGGCCGGCAAGGGCTTCCTCTAGACGTAGCGATGCTCGCCGCGCTGTATGGTGCAGAGCAGCATTCGATTCGCGTTGACAGGACCCTGTCAAGCCCGGTTCAATTGGTCCGACCACCTGACCAGAACGCCGCGACGAGCACGCACAGCGGCTGATGCACGGTGGACCCGAACTCACAGGAGGAAACATGCGAGATCCGATTCGCGCAGCAGTCCGATGCCTGGCCGCCGCTCACGTTTGCCGTTTCGTTCGGCGCCGCGCGCGCAGGCGCCGATCACGCTGCACGGCGCCGTCCAGTTCAACGACGACCACGCGTTCAACCGCGCGCTCGTGAAGTTCCAGGAGCTCACCGTCAAGTACTACGGCAAGCCGGTCAATTTCGTCCTGCACAAGAACAGCGAGCTCGGCCTCGAGAAGGACTACTTCGCCTACATGAACCAGGGGATCTCGGTCGACTACGGCGATCGTGTCGCCGGCGCACATGTCGACGTTCTCGAAGGCGGCGCCGTTCATCGACGCGCCGTTCCTGTTCCGCGACCTCGACCACTGGAACAAGGTGCTCGACGCCGACACGCTGAAGCCGATCGCCGACGAGGTGGAGGCGAAAGGCGACGTGATGCTGATCGGCTTCGCCGGCGGCGGCACGCGCAACATCTTCGCCAACAAGCCGGTGCGCAACCTCGCGGAGATGAAGGGGCTCAAGGTCCGCGTGCAGGGCGCGCCGATCTGGAGCAAGACGTTCGCCGCGATCGGCATGTCGCCGACGGTGATCGCCTACGACGAGATCTACAACGCGATCCAGAACGGCGTGATCCAGGCCGGCGAGAACGAGGCCGCCGGCGTCGAGGCGATGAAGTTCTACGAAGTCGGCCCGAACCTCAACATGACGCAGCACGCGATCACGATCCGGCCGATCTGCTTCTCCGGCAAGACGTTCAAGAAGCTGCCGCCCGACCTGCAGGCGGCGATCCTCAAGGCCGGCAAGGAAGCCGGGCAATACGGCCGCCAGATCGAATCGGCGCCGAGGATCGGAAGAAGCTCGACGCGATGGAAGAGGCCGGCAAGCTCAAGAGGATCCCGTTCGCCGACCGCGCGCAGATGAAGAAGCTCGCCGATCCGGTGATGGCCGAATACGCGAAGGAAATCGGCGCCGAAGCGATCTACAACAAGATCAACTCGATGTAGCCAAGGGCTGAAGAGGCCGGCGCAAGATTCCGTCTTGCGCCGGTATTTTTTTGTCCGCCGCGGTCGACACGTCCGGGAGGACGCATGCGCAAGTTCATCGACGGCTACTACCGGCTGCTCAACGTGCTGCTCGGCGCGACCGTGGCCATCCTGGTCATTCCGGTGACGATCCAGATGATCTCGCGCTTCACCCGGCTGATCCCGGCCTGGATCTGGACCGAGGAGATGGCGCGCTTCCTGTTCATCTGGATGGTGATGCTGGGCGCGATGATCGGCGTGCGCGACGGCTCGCACTTCGAAGTGCGACGTCTGGCCGGAGTTGAAGCCGCGCGCCAACGCGCTGCTGCGCATCGTCTCGATGGTGTTCGTGCTGGTGTTCGCGCTGGTGTTCGTCTGGTACGGCATCAAGTTCGTGCAGTTCGGCTGGAACCAGACCTCCGAGCTCGCCGACCTGCCGATGACGTACATCTTCATCGCGTGGCCGCTGACCGGCCTCACCTGGCTGCTGTTCGGCTTCGAGCGATTCCGCGCGGACCTGCGCATCGTCATCGACGGCCCCGCTCCGGCGAGCAGCGACCGACGCGCATCGCGAGATCGGCACCGGGAGCGTCGTATGAGCGGACGCGGCGAAGCCGTTACGACCGCGATGCGCCGCGAGTCGGGCGAGGCCCCATGACCGGCGCGACGCTCACGCCGGCCGTGGCGGCGCTCTGGCTGTTCGGCGGGTTCTTCCTGTTGATGGTGCTGCGCGTGCCGGTCGCGTTCGCGCTCGGGCTCGCCTGCCTGCCGGTGCTGTTCATCGAGCCGCGGCTCTCGCCGATGGTCGTCTTCAACACGACGTTCAAGGCCTACAACTCGTTCATCCTGCTCGCCGTGCCGTTCTTCCTGCTGACGGCGAACCTGATGAACGTCGGCGGCATCACCGATCGGCTGGTCACGCTGTCGCGAACGATGGTCGGCAATTTCCCCGGCGCGCTGGCGCAGATCAACGTGCTGCTGTCGGTGTTCTTCGCCGGCATCTCCGGGTCGTCGACGGCGGACGCGGCGAGCCAGGGCAAGATCTTCATCGAGGCGCAGGTCAAGGAAGGCTACGACCTCTCGTTCTCGATCGCGATCACCGCGGTGTCGGCGGTGCTCGCGGTGATCATCCCGCCGTCGATCCTGATGGTCGTCTGGGGCGGCGTGCTGCAGGTGTCGATCGGCGCGCTGTACCTCGCCGGCGTCATCCCGGGACTGCTGATCGGCCTCGCGCAGATGGCCACCGTCCACGTCTACGCGAAGGTCCGGCACTACCCGACGTACCGGCGCGCGACGTTCAAGGAGTTCGTGACCGCGGCCGCCGTCTCGGTGCCGGCGCTGATGACGCCGTTCATCATCGTCGGCGGCATCCTGCTCGGCTGGTTCACGGCCACCGAGTCCGCGGCCGCCGCCGTGCATCTACGCGGCCGTGCTGTCGCTCTTCTTCTACCGCGAGATGGACGCGCAAGAAGCTGTGGGACGCGCTGCTCGAAACCGGCAAGCTCTCGGCGATCGCGCTGTTCTGCGTCGGCACGGCGTCGGTGTTCGGCTGGCTGCTCGCCTACTTCCAGATCCCGAAGGCGCTGCTCGAGAACGTGACGTCGTGGGGCCTGGGCCTCGTCGGCGTCGGGTTCTTCATCGTCTTCGTGTTCCTGGTCGTCGGCTGCTTCCTCGACGCGATTCCGGCGATCATCATCGTCGGCACCACGCTGCAGCCGCTGGCGGAGTCGGTGCACATGCATCCGGTGTCGTTCGCGATCATCGGCATCGTCGCGCTCGCCTTCGGGCTCGTCACGCCGCCGTACGGCCTGTGCCTGATGATCTCGTGCGCGATCGCCAAGGTCCGATTGCGATACGCGCTCAAGGACACGATGATCATGCTGGTGCCGATGCTCGCTCGTGCTCGCCGCGATGATCGTCTGGCCGCAGATCCCGCTGTGGCTGCCCGGAGCTGATCCGGCCGGAGTTCCTGAAGTAGACTGCGACGCGCGCGGACCGCCTGACGCGGAGTCGGCGATGCCCAGATTCCAGCCGTTGTGCCCGGGCTTCGGACTGGAGGCCCACGACGTCGACATCGCGCAGCCGCTGTCCGGATGACGCGTTCGCCGAGCTCGAGCGCGCGTTCTACGCGGGCCAGGTGCTCGTGCTGCGCGGCCAGTCGCTCACGCCGGCGCAATTCGTCGCGTTCGCGCGCCGCCTCGGCCCGCCGCAGCCGCACGTGATCGACCAGTTCCACCATCCCGAGGATCCGAACATCCTGATCCTGTCCAACGTGAAGAAGGACGGCAAGCCGACCGGATTGCAGGACGCGGGCTCGTACTTCCACACCGATTACTCGTACCTGCAGGTGCCCGCGCGCGCGACGACGCTCTATTCGATCGTCGTGCCGAAGAAGGGCGGCGACACGCTGTTCGCCAACCAGCAGGCGGCCTACGACGATCTTCCCGACGCGATGAAGCGGCGGATCGAGCCGCTCTACGCGATCCATCACTACGGCAATCGCCACGACACCGACGAGGCGAGCCGCACCGCGGCCTCGCCGCTCACCGACGAGCAGAAGGCGAAGATGCCGCTCATCACGCACAAGATCGCGCGGCCGCACCCGGTGACCGGGCGCAAGTCGCTCTACGCCGTCAACGGGAGCTCGTTCGGCATCGTCGGCATGCCGGACGACGAGGCGCTCGACCTCCTGGACGAGCTCGCCGCGCATTCGACGCAGCCCAAGTATCGCTATTCGCTCAAGTACGGCGTCGGCGACGTCGTCGTCTGGGACAACGCGTCGCTGCTCCATTCGGCGACGCTCATCGATCCCGACGATCCGCGCACGCTGTGGCGGATCACCGTGCTCGAGCCGGCGGCGGCCGCGGCGGCGCCGCAGGTGATCGCGCCGACGTTCGCGACCGGCGCAATGTAGCCCTCCCGCACCAGGCGGAACGGCTCGGTTTCCTCCGTTGCGGCGCCTTCAACGCTCGGCTAGACTCACGCGCACCCTTCGTCGCATCGCAACCGCTTCGGGTAAGCGAATGCAACGCCGCATCCTCACGCTGATCTTCGCCTTCCTGCTGCTCGTCATGCAGTGGGCGGGGCACGCGCACGCGTTGGGGCACGTCGGCGAGTGGTTCAGCGCGCCGCACGACCGGGCACCGCCCGGCATCCTCTGAGTCGACCGCTTTCGCCGTTGTAGTCCCGGTCGCGACGCCGCGGCACGCCCCGATCGGCTGGCGACGCGCCGACACCAACATCGCATTGCCCGACGGCGCGCTTGGAAGTATTCTTCACTTCCCCGTGGCTGCCGTCACAACAACACCACATCGGCGGTGAGGCCCGCGAACCCGAAGGAGGAATGCCGTGTCAGTCTCCCTTTCCTTGAAAGTCAACGGCCAGCCCGTCAGCGCGGACGTCGATCCGCGCATGCTGCTCGCCGACTTCCTGCGCGTGAATCTCGGGCTCACCGGCACGCACATCGGATGCGACACCGCGCAGTGCGGCGCATGCACCGTCCACCTCGGCGGCCGCGCGATCAAGTCGTGCAACATCCTCGCCGTGCAGGCGCAAGGCGCCGACGTGCTCACCATCGAAGGCCTTGCCGCCGCCGACGGCACGATGCACCCGATGCAGGCGGCGTTCAAGGACTGCCACGGCCTGCAATGCGGCTTCTGCACGCCGGGGATGGTGATGAGCGCGATCGACCTCGTCACCCGGCATCCCGGCGCCGACGAGAACGCGATCCGCGAAGGCCTCGAAGGCAACCTCTGCCGGTGCACCGGCTATCACAACATCGTCAAGGCGGTGGCGCAGGGCGCCGCCGCGATGGCGAAATAAGGGGGATCGGCCATGGGCGCGAACGAAACCGGATACATCGGCCAATCGCTCCGGCGCAAGGAGGACGCGCGCTTCCTGACGGGCGCGGGTCAGTACACCGACGACGTCACGATGGCGCGCCAGGCGCACGCGTTCTTCCTGCGCTCGCCGCACGCGCATGCGCGCATCCGCGGCATCGACACCGCAAAGGCGAAGAAAGCGCCGGGCGTGGTTGCGATCTACACCGGCGCGGACCTCGAGGGCGTGAACGGGCTGCCCTGCGGATGGCTCATCACGAGCGTCGACGGCACGCCGATGAAGGAGCCGCCGCACCACGTGCTGGCGAAGGGCAAGGTCCGCTACGTCGGCGACCAGGTCGCGCTCGTCGTCGCCGAGACGCTCCATCAGGCGAAGGACGCGGCCGAGCTGATCGACGTCGACTACGAAGTGCTGCCGGCGGTCGTCAACGTCGTCGACGCGCTCAAGCCCGGCGCGCCGCAGATCCACGACGAGGCGCCCGGCAACAAGTGCTACACGTGGGCGCTCGGCGACAAGGCCGCGGTCGACGCCGCGTTCGCCAAGGCCGCGCACGTGACGAAACTCGACATCGTCAACAATCGGCTCATCCCGAACGCGATCGAGCCGCGCGCCGCGGTCGCCTCGTACCAGCGCGCCGAGGACGCCTACACGCTCTACGTCACCAGCCAGAACCCGCACGTCGAGCGGCTGTTGATGACCGCGTTCGTGCTCGGACTGCCCGAGCACAAGGTGCGGGTGATCGCGCCGGACGTCGGCGGCGGCTTCGGCTCGAAGATCTACCTCTACGCCGAAGAGACCGCGATGGTCTGGGCGTCGAAGCGCGTCGGCCGCCCGATCAAGTGGGTCGCCGAGCGCAGCGAGTCGTTCCTTTCCGACGCGCACGGCCGCGATCACGTGACGCACGCCGAGCTCGCGCTCGACAAGGACGGCAAGTTCCTCGCGTTGCGCGTGCAATACGATCGCGGCGATGGGCGCCTACCTGTCGACGTTCGCCTCGTGCATCCCGACGATCCTCTACGCGACGCTCCTCGCCGGCCAGTACACGACGCCGGCGATCTTCTGCGAGGTGACGGCGGCGTTCACCAACACGGCGCCGGTCGACGCGTACCGCGGCGCCGGCCGGCCCGAGGCGACCTACGTCGTCGAGCGCATCGTCCATCAGGCCGCCGCGGAGATCGGAATTCCGCAGGACGAGCTGCGCCGGCGCAACTTCATCCGCACGTTCCCGTATCAGACGCCGGTCGCGCTGCTCTACGACACCGGCGGCTACGACGCGTGCCTCGACGAGGCGATGAAGATCGCCGACGTCAAAGGCTATCCGGCGCGCAAGGCCGAAGCCTCGAAGCGCGGCAAGCTGCGCGGGCTCGGTTACGCGTCGTACATCGAGGCGTGCGGGATCGCGCCGTCGAACGTCGCAGGCGCGCTCGGCGCGCGCGCGGGACTCTTCGAGGCGGGCGAGGTCCGCGTCCATCCGACCGGCAGCGTCACCGTCTTCACCGGCTCGCACAGCCACGGCCAGGGCCACGAGACGACGTTCGCGCAGGTCGTGGCGACGAGACTCGGCATCCCGGTCGAGAACGTCGACGTCGTTCACGGCGACACGGGCCGCGTGCTGTTCGGCATGGGGACGTACGGGTCGCGCTCGCTCGCGGTCGGCGGAACGGCGATCGTCAAGGCGCTCGACAAGATCATCGCCAAGGGCAAGAAGATCGCCGCGCACCTGCTCGAAGCCGCGGAGACCGACATCGAGTTCAAGGACGGCAAATTCACGGTGGCCGGCACCGATCGCAGCAAGACGTTCGGCGAGATCGCGTTGACCGCGTACGTCCCGCACAACTATCCGCTCGACAAGCTCGAGCCGGGGTTGAACGAGACGGCGTTCTACGATCCGACGAATTTCACGTTCCCGGCCGGCACGCACATCTGCGAGGTCGAGATCGATCCCGACACCGGCGTCACGAAGATCGCCAACTTCAGCGCGTGCGACGACTTCGGCAACATCATCAACCCGATGATCGTCGAGGGCCAGGTGCACGGCGGGCTGTGCCAGGGGATCGGCCAGGCGCTGCTCGAGCAGTGCGTCTACGACAAGGACAGCGGTCAGCTCCTGACCGGCAGCCTGATGGACTACGCGCTGCCGCGCGCCGACGACGTGCCCTCGTTCAAGGTGGGAACGAAAGTCACGCCGTGCACGCACAACCCGCTCGGCGCCAAAGGTTGCGGCGAAGCGGGCGCCATCGGCGCGCCGGCCGCGCTGATGAACGCGGTTCTCGACGCGCTGGCGCCGGTGGGCGTCAAGCATTTCGACATGCCGGCATCGCCGCATCGCGTGTGGCAGGCGATCAACGCCGCCAAAGCCAACGCCTGAGGAGACGAATCATGTACGCAGTCGACTATCAGAAGCCCAAATCTCTCGCCGACGCCGCGGCGCTGCTCGCGAAGACCGGCGGCAAGCCGCTCGCCGGCGGACAGAGCCTCGTCGCCGCGATGAAGCTGCGGCTCGCGCAGCCCGGAACGCTCGTCGATCTCGCTGCCATTCCCGATCTCGGCGGCATTCGCAAGGACGGCGACGCGATCGTCATCGGCGCGATGACGCGGCACGCCGAAGTCGCCGCGTCCGAGGACGTGAAGCGGCAGATCCCCGCGCTCGCCTCGCTCGCCGAGGGCATCGGCGACCGGCAGGTCCGCAACATGGGAACGCTCGGCGGCTCGCATCGCCAACAACGATCCCGCCGCGGATTGGCCGGCGGCGGTGGTCGCGCTCAACGGCACGGTCGTCACCAACAAGCGCCGGATCGCGGCCGGCGATTTCTTCAAGGGCATGTACGAGACGGCGCTCGGCGCCGACGAGATCATCGTTGCCGTGTCGTTCCCGGTTCCGAAGAGGGCGGCGTACGTGAAGTTTCCCAATCCGGCGTCGCGCTTTGCGCTGGTCGGCGTCTTCGTCGCGCAAGGCGCGGACGGCGCGGTGCGCGTCGCGGTGACCGGAGCGAAGCCTTCGGTGTTCCGCGCGGCACCGCTCGAGGCGGCGCTCGCGAAGTCGTTCACCGCGGATGCCGCGAAGGGCGTGAAGATCGACGCATCGGGGCTCAACAACGATCTGCATGGCTCGCCTGAATATCGCGCGCATCTCATCTCCGTGATGGCGGCGCGCGCGGTGGCTGCGGCCAACGCTTGACGCACGCGGATTCGGTCGCGTGTTCAGGGTCGCGGCAGCACGGGCCTCCGGGCTTCACGAGAACCGGGCGCCCTTCGACCCGCGCCGCCCGACCCGACGCGCGCCAACGTATCTCGCGCTCGAATGCGCCGTCTGACGTGCTGCGACGCCGCGACGGTTGCGGATGGCGCAAGCTGGAGGGCGCCCGGGTCTCGTGAAGCCCGGAAGCTTGCGCCATTCGCAACCCTGAACTCCATGAACCTCCCCGCGCTCCCGCCCACCGTCGACGCGACGCTCGATCTGCTGAGCGCGCAGGACTACGTCGCCGAGCGCCGTCTCGCGACCGCCGTCTTCCTCGCGCTCAAGCTCCGGCGGCCGCTCTTCCTCGAGGGCGAGGCGGGCGTCGGCAAGACCGAGATCGCGAAGGTGCTCGCCGCGGGGCTCGCGCGAAAGCTCGTGCGCCTGCAGTGCTACGAAGGCCTCGACACCGCGGCCGCCGTCTACGAGTGGAACTATCCGCGGCAGATGATCGAGATCCGGCTCGCGGAAGCGGCCGGCGGCGTCGTGCGCGGCGAGCTCGCGCACGACATCTTCACGACGCGCTTTCTGCTGAAGCGTCCGCTGCTGCAGGCGCTCGCGCCCGACGACGGCATCGCGCCGGTGCTGCTGATCGACGAGCTCGATCGCGCCGACGAGCCGTTCGAAGCGTATCTGCTGGAAGTGCTCTCCGACTACCAGGTCACGATCCCCGAGCTCGGCGCGATCCGCGCGGCGGCGCCTCCGATCGTCGTGATCACGTCGAACCGCACGCGCGAGATCCACGACGCGATCAAGCGGCGCTGCCTCTATCACTGGGTCGACTATCCGGACGCGCAGCGCGAGCTCGCGATCATCCGCCGCAAATGTCCGCAGGCGCCGGAGTCGCTCGCGCGCGAGATCGTCGGCTTCACGCAGCGGCTGCGCGCGATGGACCTCTTCAAGGCGCCGGGAATCGCCGAGTCGCTCGATTGGGCCGAGGCGCTGATCGCGCTCGACCGCGTCGCGCTCGACCCGCAGACAGTCGCCGACACGTTGGGCGTGCTGCTCAAGTATCAGGACGATCTCGGCGCGCTCGGCCCCGAAGTGGCCGCGAAGCTCGTCGCCGACGTCAAGGCGGCGGGCGCCGGCTCGTGACAGCCGCTCGGGCGTTCGGGCGCGGTGACGCCGCTGCCGCGCGGCCGTCTCGCCGAGAACGTGCTGCATTTCGTGCGGGTGTTGCGCAACGCCGGGCTGCCGCTCGGCCCCGCGAAGGTGATCGACGCGCTCTCGGCCGTCGAAGCGGTCGGTCTCGACAATCGCGACGATTTCCGCGCGGCGCTCGCGTCGGTGCTGGTTTCGCGGCACGAGCACCTCGCGCTCTTCGACCAGGCGTTCGAGCTTTTCTGGCGCGACCCGAAACTGCTCGAGAAGATGCTTGCGGCGCTGCTGCCCAAGGTGCACGCGCGCACCGGCGAGCGCACGCCCGAGCCGGAGCTGCCGGCCCGGCTCGCGCAGGCGCTGCTGCCTGACCGGCCAAGTCGCAGGCAGGAGCCGGATCAGCGCGAAGTCGATCTCGACGCCGCGCTGACGTTCTCGTCGCGCGAGGTGCTGCAGAAGCGCGACTTCGCGACGATGACCGCCGACGAGCTCCTCCAGGTGAAAGCGATGCTCGCGCGGCTCGTGCTGCCGCTGCCGCAGATCATCGTTCGCCGCACCGTTCGCGCGCAGCGCGGGCACGCGGTCGACCTCCGCGCGACGATGCGAAGAATGATGAGCGCCGCGGGAGCCGCCGCGCCGCTCGCGCGGCGCACGCGAAGGAAAGTCCCGCCGCCGCTCGTCGTGCTCTGCGACATCTCGGGCTCGATGGACCGCTACGCGCGGATGCTGCTGCACTTCCTCCACGCGATCGCGAACGACCGGCACCGCGTGCACGTGCTCACGTTCGGCACGCAGCTCACGAACATCACGCGCCACCTCAAGCATCGCGACGTCGACGTGGCGCTCGCGAAGGTGACGCAAGCGGTGGCCGATTGGTCGGGCGGAACGCGCATCGGCGCCTCGCTCGCCGTCTTCAATCGCCGCTGGTCGCGGCGCCTGCTCGGTCAGAATGCGGTCGTGCTGCTGATCAGCGACGGGCTCGACGCCGATGCCGGCGCGGGCCTCGACTTCGAGATGGAACGGCTTGCGAAGTCCTGCGCGCGGCTCATCTGGCTGAATCCGCTGCTCCGCTATGCGGGTTTCGAGGCGCGGCCCGCGGGAATCCGGGCGATGCTGCCGCACGTCGACGATTTCCTGCCGGTGCACAACCTGCAATCGCTCACCGAGCTCGCCGCGGCGCTCGCTCTCCCGCGCGCGCGCCGTGCGGTAGGATTGCGCTCGAGCCGGCGAGGAGGAACCGCGAATGGAGATGACCAGCACGCGCGTCGTGAACGCGCCGCCGGACGAGGTCTGGGCTGCGCTCAACGATCCCGCCGTGCTCAAGGACGCCGTTCCCGGTTGCGAGTCGTTCGAGCGCGTGACCGACACCGAATGGCGCGTCGTCGTCGCGGCCAAGGTCGGCCCGGTTGCAGCGCGATTCAACGGACGCATCACGCTCGCCGACCTCGCTCCGCCGACCGCGTACACGCTGAAGTTCGAGGGCCAGGGCGGCGCCGCGGGATTCGCGAACGGCGAAGCCAAGGTCTCGCTCGCGCCGTCCGGTTCGCAGGCGACCGCGCTGACGTACACGGCGAAGGCGCAGGTCGGCGGCAAGATCGCGCAGCTCGGCTCGAGATTGATCGACGGCGCCGCGGCGAAGATGGCGGACGAGTTCTTCGCGCGCTTCGCCGAGCGCGTCGCGCCGACGGCGCCCGAGCCGGCTTCCGCGGAGGCGACGACCGGCGGACTCCGCGAATGTCGCCGCGCCCGCGCCCGACCGCAATCCCGACGCTGCGCTACATTGCCCTCGCTGCGCTCGCCGTGGTCATCGCGTGGCTCGCGATTCGCGGATTCCGTTTCTGAACAGCCGGTCCGGCAGAATCGCCTTCGAGTGATTCCGCATTGCAGCAGAATCTGCCTGCGAATGCATCAGAAGTGAGTGTCCGCTGTCGCTCGCTGAAGTAGTCGCACCGTCGCATCGCCGGATTCCCGCGGTGCGATCGATTCGCGCGCGACGCATATCGAAATTCGGCAAAGATCATTGTATGCATCTGGCATAACGGCGGATAATGCAAATCACCCGCGAGGGCGCGCTCGCAAGAAGCGTCGCGATGAAAACATCGAGGGATGAGCAGTCGCCAGAGCAGGAGGAAATCCAGATGTTGACGCTGAAGGATTGCATCGGTTTGAGCGATCTCTCCGACGCGGAGGTCGCTGCCATTGCGGAGCACGAGCACGTGCCCGAGATCGTCGCCGCCGAGATCGGCTGCGAGCTCATCAACACGCCGGCGGGCCGGCTGGTTCTGAAGCGCTACATCCGCGAGAACCTCGTGCACGCCAAAGCGCAGCACATGGACAAGAAGGCGAAGGCGCTCGCATTGCTGTTGCGCCGGTTCGACGGGGCGCATCCGCAGCGCGCGCGATCGCTCTAGCGCGTTTCTCGCGCCGCCCCCGCAACGTCGCGGCCACCCGCTGGATCACGCTGGGCGCTTGGCGCCCCCGATCGCCGTGACCAGGTCGATCGGCACGGGGAACACGATCGTCGAGCTGCGATCGCCGGCGATGTTGCCGAGCGTCTGCAGATAGCGGAGCTGCATCGCCTGCGGCTGCTGCGCGAGCATCTGCGCCGCCTGCAGCAGCTTCTCGGAGGCCTGCAGCTCGCCCTCGGCGTGGATGATCTTCGCGCGCCGCTCGCGCTCGGCCTCGGCCTGTCGCGCGATCGCCCGAATCATCGACTCGTTGAGATCGACGTGCTTGATCTCGACGGTGGACACCTTGATGCCCCACGCGTCGGTCTGCGCGTCGAGCACGCGCTGGATGTCGCTGTTGAGCTTCTCCCTCTCCGGCAGCAGCTCGTCGAGCTCGTGCTTGCCGAGGACGGCGCGCAGCGTCGTCTGCGCGAGCTGGCTCGTCGCCTCGAGAAATTTCGCGACCTGGATCACGGACTTCTCCGGGTCGACGACGCGGAAGTAGACGACCGCGTTCACCTTGACGGAAACGTTGTCGCGCGTGATCACGTCCTGCGGCGGCACGTCCAGAACGATCGTGCGCAGGTCGACGCGCACCATCTGCTGGACGCCCGCAATGACCAGCACGAGGCCCGGTCCCTTGACCCTCCAGAACCGCCCGAGCATGAAGACGACTCCGCGCTCGTACTCGCGCAGCACGCGAAACGACGAAATCACCAGTATCGCGACCAGCAGAACGATGCCGCCCAGTCCGAATCCGATCCCCATCGCTACTCTCCCTTCGCCACCGGGGCGACCGTCAGGACGAGCCCGTCGCGCGTCACGACTCGCACCGTCTGCCCGCGCTTGAGCGGAACCGGGCTCACGACGCGCCATTGCTCGCTGTGAACGCGCGCCCAGCCCTCGCGCTCGATGTCGTCCTCGCGCGACGCCGACGCTGCCGATCAGCTCCTCGCTTCCGGAAACGACGGGCCGCCGCCTCGCCTTCAGCGCGACGCCCGACACCAGTGCGACGAACACGGCGCTCACGACCGCGAGGCCCGCGATCAGCGAGCGCGGAACGCCGAACCCGGGCACGTCGGAATCGATGAGGAGCACCGCGCCGATCGCGAACGCGATGATCCCGCCCACGCTGAGCGAGCCGTAGCTCGGCACGAACGCCTCGGCGACGAAGAATGCGAGCCCGAGAAGGATGAGCGCGAGACCGGCGTAGTTGACCGGCAGCATGTGCAGCGCGAAGAGCGCGACCACGAGGCAGATCGCGCCGGCGACGCCGGGCAGCACGAAGCCGGGATTCGAGAACTCGAAGAACAGCCCGTAGATGCCGATCATCATCAGGATCAGCGCGACGCCCGGATCGGTGATCACGGCGAGGAACCGGCTCTTCCAGTCGGGCTCGATCGTCGTCGCCACGGCGCCGGCGGTCTGCAACACGTGCTCGCCGTCGGCGGTCGTCGACCTTGCTGCCGTCGAGCTTCGCGACGAGCTCCGGCACGTCGCGCGCGACGACGTCGATCACTTTCTGCGCGAGCGCCTCGTCGGCCGAAAGGCTCACCGCCTCGCGCACGGCGCGCTCGCCCCATTCGACGTTGCGGCCGCGCATCTGCGCGAGGCCGCGGATGTACGCGGCGGCATCGTGGACCTGCTTGCGCGTCATCGGATCCGACGATGCGGCCGCTTCGTCGGAAGACTTGCCCTTGTCCGTCTTCGCCTTCGCCGAATCGTCGGCGGGCTTGCGCGGCGGCTCCGGCGCGCCGATCCCCGGCACGCCGATCTGCACCGGCGTCGCCGCGCCGAGATTGGTTCCCGGCGCCATCGCCGCGACGTGGCTCGCGTACAGGATGTAGGTGCCGGCGCTCGCGGCGCGCGCGCCGCTCGGCGCGACGAACGCCGCGACCGGCACCGGCGAGGCGAGGATCGCCTTGATGATGTCGCGCATCGAGCGGTCGAGGCCGCCCGGCGTATCGATCTGCAGCACGACGAGCTGCGCGTGCTCGCTGCCCGCGCGCGCGAGACCGCGCTCGACGAAGTCCGCGCTCGACGGCCCGATCGCGCCGGTGAGCGGCATCACGATGACCGACGGCGGCGCCGCGGCGACAAGCGCGACCGCGAGGCCGAGCAGGATGAACGCCGTCGCGCGCAGCGGCTTCAGCATGTTCGGCCCGCCCCGACGCGCATCACTTGACGTCGGCCTCGTAGACGTAGAGCGTCGACTTCTCGTCCTCCGGCATGAAGTACGCGCGCAGCCCCGTCGCGCGTCGGCTCGATCCAGAACGGGTTGTACGTCATCGGCAGCCCGCTGTCGGTCCACAGCTCGACCGGCATCTGGAACACCGCGCGATTCGCGGCGAGGTCGACGATCTCGAATCCGCCGAGCGGAAAGCGCGGCGCGTCCTTCTTCATCTGATACATGTTGAGCCCGGAGCAGAGCGCTTCCTGGCCGCCCAGATACTTGCAATCCTGGTAGTCGATGTAGCCCGACGGATTCGTCACGCGCAGCTTCTCGGGCGGCGTATCGACGTTGGTCACGCGGCCGTTGGCGTCGAGCGTCCACGTGTAGAAGCGGCGCGAGCCCCAGCTCACGCCGTGCAGCGAGTTGCTCTTCGTGTTGTGGACGAGGCCGCCGACGTGATCGCCGTAACGGAACACCTCGGTCGCCTTCATCGTCGCCGGATCGACGCGGTAGATGATCGCGCGGCTGTTCGGACGGTATTCGGCCGCGGGCACCCAGATCCATTTGCCGTCGTAGTCCATGCCGCCGGGGTGATAGATCGAGCCTTCGCCGAGCGCGAGGTCCGTGATCAGGTTGCCGCTCATGTCGAACTTGAACAGATGGCCGGCGCCTTCGCCGGTGTCGCGGTCGTAGCCGTCCTGCAGCTGCGGGTACCGCTTGGTCGGCGTCTTGATCTCGACGGAGGACACGTAGAACGTGTCGCCGATCTTGATCATCCCCTGCGGATGCTGCGTGTTGAACTTGATAGGGATGGCGGCAACCTGACGCCACTGCACGCCGCGCGTCAGCTTCTTCACGCGCTCGCTGATGAGCGCTCCGTCGGTCACTCCCTGTGCCCATGCGGCACCGCACATCGCCACGTCATCGCGGCAGCCGCCGCGACGAGCCACTTCGACCGATTGCTGTTCATGCGTCCTCCTTCATTCGATGACCACACGCTGTCGCCCCGTCCGCGCGCGAGCGCGTCCGACACCGGCGCAAAAGGGGACGCCGCCGATCAAAGCCGATCGATCGCCGGCCCCGCCGGATTTCCGAGCCATGCTTTGGCGAATGCCTGCCGCGTCGCTTTCTCTGCCGCAGCGTCGCCCTTGCGCCGATACGTCTCGTCGAGTCCCGCGAGCGCCCAGGCATTGTTGCGCACGCGAGAGAGCGATTCGCGGAAGATCTTCTCCGCGTCGTCGAGCTTGCCCTGGCGCAGCCGCACCGCCGCGAGCGACTGACGGACCGGGTAATACCAGTACGGCGGCTCCATGTACGCGAGCGTATCCTCGATGAACACCGCGTCATCGTACGCCTTGGCGGCGCCCTCGAGGTCGCCGTTCGCGTCGGCGAGCCGCCCCATCGCGACGAGGCGCGCCGTGCCGACGATCTCCTTCGCGGGAATGCCCCAGTCGGCGAACGGCTTGAAATCGGCGTCGCGCTCCATCCTGGCGAGGATGTCGATCTCCTTCTGCGCGGACGGCGCGTCCTTCTTCGCGGCGAAGGCGAGCGCGCGTGCGTAGTGATACATCGTCTCGACGAGAACGAGTCCATCGGACGGGGCCGGGAGCTTGAGGATCGTTTCGGCATCGGAGAACTGCGCGTGCGTCGTGTACGGCGCGGCCTTGATGGGCTGCAGGATCGCAAACTGCTTCACGATCTCGACCGGCATCGCCGCATCGAGCTTCGCCGCGGCGTCGATCGCGGTCTTGCCGTCGCCCCCCATCTGCGCCGACACCATCAGGAAATGGATGTTGTGCGGGTAGTACGCCGATTTGTACAGCGGGTCGGACGGGGAAGTCTTGAAGTAGCGCTCGTCGACGGCCATCGCCCGCTGATTCGTCGCGAGCGACTCGCGATACAAGCCGACCCGGTAGTAGATGTGCGCGGGCATGTGCACGACGTGACCGGCGCCGGGCATCAGCGCGCCGAGCTTGCGCGCGTAGGGCAACGCCCGATCGGGCTGCGTCGACGCTTCCACCGCGTGAATGTACAGATGGATGGCGCCCGGATGCTGTGGATTGCGCTCGAGCACTTTCTCGAGCGTGCCGACGATCGCCGCGCCGTTGCCTTTCGGCTTCGCGCCGCCTGCCTCCCAGTAGTCCCAGGGTTGGGTGTCCATCAGCGCCTCGGCATACAGCACCTGCACCGTGTCGTCGCGAGGAAAGCGCTGCGCGACATCGCCCATCGCCTTGGCGTACGCGGCATCGAGGTCTGCGCGCACGGCCTTGGGATCCGATGAGTAGCGTTGCGCGAGCGCCGCGATCAGCGCGCGATCGCGCGGCGGCGCCGCCTTCGCGAGCTCGACCGCCTTGGCGAGCGCGGCAAGCGCCGGCGGGTTTGCCTCGGGCATCATCGGAACGTTGATGTTCGGGCCGAGGATCAGCGCTTCGCCCCAGAAGCACAGCGCGCACTTCGGGTCGAGCTTCTGCGCTTCGCGGAACGCGCGCTGCGCTTCCGCGTGGTTGAAGGCAAACGACAACCGCACGCCCTGATCGAACCACGCTTGCGCCCTGCGATTCGACGTTCCCGCCTTGAACGTGAGCGTGCCGAGATTTTCGTAGAGCACCGGCGCCTCGCCCATCGCGGGCTGCGCGGGAACCGGCTGGAACGGCGCGGTCTCCGCCTTCGCGAGGATCAGCGCGCGAAGTATCGGGGGTTGGCCGCCGCGACTGCGGACCGCACAGCGGGCCGCCATCGAGCAAGGGGTCGAATGTGTCGTTCCCGGCTCCGGGCGCGCCGGGCCACATCGCGAACGCGCAAATTCCCGCGCTGACGAGCGCGAATCGAAGGTTCTTCGACGTCATGGGCGCTCCTTTCGATGGCCGGAACGCGACGACAAGCATCGCGCTCTGCCGTGCTCGCGCGCTGTTCGCGCCGCGCGCGCGACGACACGCAATCTGAGCGCGCCGGCCGCGTGGTGTCAAGAGGCGGGCTGCGAGTCGGACGCGTCGCTTCTAGTCGGCGGGCACTTCGAGATCGAGCAGCGGCGCGTACTGCTGCGCGCCGAAGATGTCGGGGTCGCCCGGGCTGCCGCTCGGCCGCAGCCGGTAGATCGTGAACTTGATCGCGTTGCCCGGATCGAACTCGACGAAATCGCAAAGGCGCTCGGGCGGGAGCCCGTAGAGCTTCATCACGGACTCGCGCGTCAGCACGCGCGCGCGCTTCACCCGCTCATAGGTCGCGCGCTCGCGGAAGATGATGTCGAACGTGATGAGGTCGACGCCCGCATTCTTGCTGCGGATGGTCTTGGCGAGCTCGGAGAGCTTCTGCGTCTTCATCGGCGCACTCGTCAAACGCCCGCCGACGTCATGTGCGTCGGGAAGAGCTCGAGCGGATCCGCGCAGCGCAGCGTGTGGTTGAGCGTCCAGCGATACGCGGGGCTCGCGCGCAACACCTCGTCGAGCGCGAACGCAACCGATCCGGCCGAGCCCTTCACGTCGGGCAGTCGCGCGTAGAACATCTGCCGCGTGCCGATCATGCAGACTTCCTCGGCCATTGCCGCCGTCGGCGCGACGCCCTGGACGAGGATGCAGAGCTCGTGCGCGGGGCGGTTGCGCAGCGGCTCGAGCTCGCCCATGACGCCGTCGCGGCCGTAGACGATGTAGTGGAGCTCGTAGCCCGTGTCGCCGAAGCGCTCGCGCACCTGCTGTCGCGCCCAGCCGATCACCTCGTCGACATGGGCGATCGTGTACGGGTCGCGGATGCCGACCATTCCGACGTAGCGCTCGCCGACCTTCCCGGCGCCTTCGAGCTTCACGCGAAACTCGGCTGCGCGCGGACGAACTTCGCGCCGGTGATCCGCGTGGTCTTCTCCGCGATCTGCTCGTAGCGGCACTCCGACATGTCGAGCGTTCCGCCGGCGACGTGCTCGTAGTACGGATTGGCGCGCTCGTACATCGCGTGTCCGGCGACCGACGCGACGGTGCAGCGCTGCGCCGGATGCATCGCGGTGACCTCGACCGCGTCGGCGCTCACTTCTCCCAGCACCGTCTCCTTGCCGCCGTAGGGCTCCGCGCAGAACGACGCGCATTCGAGGACCTTGCCGAGGTAGTACGCCTGGTTTTCCGGAAAGCCGTGATGGATCGCGGGCGCCGCGAACACGCAGCTGTCGCTGCTGCGGCCGCCGATGATGACGTCCGCGCCCTGCTGCAGCAGCGCGATGAAGGGATGGACGCCGGCCATCGCGACGATTCGCTCGGTCGCATCGAGCTCGCGCTTCGATGAGCGTCGCGTGACCCTCGAGCCCGGCGACCGTCTCGCCCGCGCGCATCCGCCGGCGCAGGTCTTCCTTGCCGACTTCCGAATAGAAGTAGCCGAGCTTGAACGGCGCGAGGCGGTGCTTCGCGGCGAGCTCCTTGATGATCTTCACGTAGAGATCGACGCGGCTGTTCGCGCCGGTGTCGCCCGCCGACCCGATGATCATCGGGACGCGAAGCTCGCGCGCGGCGACGAGCATCAGCTCGAGGTCGTGCGTCTGCCACGCAAGCGGGCTCGTCGACGTGTCGGAGCCGAGCGGGATCGGGACCGACGTCGTCGCTGCCCGAATCGGCGGCGATGCAGTCGGGACGCGCGGCCACGCCGATCCTGAAGCTCTCTTCGCGCGTCGGCGCGAATCCCAGATGACCGTTCGGGCAGATGATGCGTAGCGAGCGCACGGCGATTCTCTTCGAGCGGCGCAAACATCATAGCAGAGCGACTTCCGTGGACGAGCGCAGCGCGGACGCGATACGATTGCCTTTCTCGACAGCTCGTCGAGGAGTGCCCTGCATGCGCGTATCGCTCGCCCGATTGGTTCTTTGCGTTGTCGCCTGCGTGGGCGTTGACGACCGTCGCGTCGGCGCAGGACGCGCTGCCCAAGCTGATCCGCATCGTCGTGCCGTTCGCTCCGGGCGGCAGCAACGACGTCATCGCGCGCGCGCTCGCCGTCCCGCTCGCCAAGCGCCTCGACGCCACGGTGATCGTCGAGAACAAGCCCGGCGCCGCGGGCGTCATCGGCTCCGACTTCGTCGCCAAGGCGCCGCGCGACGGTTCCGTGCTGCTGCTCACGTCGTCGAGCTTCCTGACGGCCGCCGCGACGCAGAACCAGCTGCCCTACGACCCGATCGCCGCGTTCGCACCGGTCGCGATGGTCGGGACGCGGACCGATGCTGCTCGTCGTTTCGGCGACGACGCCGTACAAGTCGCCTGCCGACGCTCGTCGCCGCCGCGCGCGCGAAGCCCGGCGCGCTGAACTACGGCACCGCGGGCGTGGGCTCGATCGCGCATCTCACGACCGAGCTGATGGACGACACGGCGAAGATCCAGATGACGCACGTGCCGTACAAGGGCGCGGCGCTCGCCGCCGTCGACCTCGCCGGCGGACAGATCCAGGTGATGATCTCGAACTACAGCACGGTCGCGCCGCTGATGAAGAACGGCAAGATCAAGGCGCTCGCGGTCACGTCCGACAAGCCGCATCCGGCGTTCCCCGATCTGCCGCCGCTCGCGAGCGTCGCATCGGGATTCAACGTCGACATCTGGGTCGGCGTTTTCGCGCCCGCCGGCACGCCCGCGGCGATCGTCGACCGGCTGAATCGCGAGATCAACGCGGTTTCCGCGTCGCCGGAGCTCTCGCCGGTGCTCGAGCCCGACGGCACGCTGCCCGAAGCGATCAGCGCCGCGGTGTTCGCGTCGCGCATCAAGACCGAGCTCGGGCAGTGGAAGCAGATCGCCACCGAGCACAAGATCGTCGCCGAGTGAGCGTCCTGCTGGTTGCGCCGAGGCTCTTGGTCTAGCCCCGCCAGAGCGGGGCCGGTGCCCGTAATGGCGGGCGCACGTTACTTCAGCTGGCCACGGATTTCCCCGTTTGGATTCGCAGCGCTGTGCACGTTGACGTATAGGTCGCCGCTCTTGAACGCCTTCAACTGGTCGGCGTTGAGCTTGGCCCCGGCGGGTGCCTTGTAAGTGTCGCCCTCCTTGGTAAACGGCACAATCACGGGGCCGTTATTGCCGGCGGCCGCCATGTGGATGTGCGCGGCCGTACCCTGGACGCCCTTGGTCGTGACGCTTCCGGAAACAGTACCGTCATCGGCGATCGAGATCGCACCGTCGCCGCTAGCCGATGTTGTGACCGGGGGAACCTCGTTTGCCCCGGTCAGCATAACCTTGACGTCGGCGCCAAGCGCAACGCCGCTACCGTATATCCCCATCGGGAAGATCGCTGCCGCGAACATTGATTTCCTGAACGTAGTCATAACTTTCTCCTGACGATTGTTTCGATGATTGACTGGAGCGTCGCACCAAGCTTTCGGCGCCCACTTTCCGAAGAATATGCGCGAGAGTATCCGCGGACTGTACGGCAGCACACGGAACGAAGGTTTATCCGCGACGGGCCGGCCGCCTCTCGCGCCGGAGATGCCTGGCCCGAGACGACTAGGGCATGAGCAGCTATGGTCGTTAGCGCACAGACAGGCGTTTTGCGAACTCCTAGTCTGGATGCGCGGATTCGCTCGCGGACGCGGAGAGGTCGGGAGCCGAATTCCCAAACGGAGACTACCTATGGATATTTCCAAGAGCATCCCGAAACACAAGCAACCGAACAAAGTTCCCGACGTCCCGGGCTCATTTCCGTCTCGGAATCGCAAAGAGCTTGCCCGCAAGGTCGAAACAATCGAGGGTCCAAGCCGCCGCGAAGCCGAGATGCAAATCGAGGGGGTGGCCACAGAATTCCGACGATCCACCAAGCCGCGACCCACTTTGCACTTGCCGGGCTTTTACCGCGCCGGGGGCACGTCTGCATCGTGATTGCCGACATCAACCGACCTTGAGCTTCGCGAGATCTGGGCGCTGTATGAGGCCGGAGCGCTGCGGCCGGACACGCCGCTCTCCGGTCTCTTTGACCGGATCGAGAAGGCCGGATTTCGATGGCGTGATGCAGGAGATCGACGATGCACGCTTCGAGGACGCTGCCCGCAGGGCGGGACTCCCGGACGTAACGTAGTGCCTGGAAACGCGATGCGGATGGTCCAAGCGTCGCGCGCTAGCCGTCGTCCGCAGTCGGCCAAGAGCGGTCAGGGTCGCGACCCAAATTACCCGAAAGCGGCCATCACCTACAACTTGCTTTGCCCGCAGGATTCGATGCCTTGGTATGTCGCCGAGTTATCATCCGATGGTCACGGTTCGCCGAACCGATCGACAAAGAAACGGCAACCCGAGGAGATGTCGATGAAGTTCATGATCATGTGGAAGATCCCACCGGCGCATTACACAACGGCGGTCAAGCGATTCCTCAAGACCGGGCGCCGGCACCGAAAGGCCTGAAGACTATCGGTCGATGGCATACGGCCGGTTCAAGCAGAGGTTTCCACCTCGTCGAAGGTTCCGAGGCCGCGCTCGCGGAGATTAATGCCGAGTGGGCCGATCTCCTGGAACTGGAGGTAGTGCCCGTCGTTGAAGACGATGTCGCCGGCGCGGTCTGAAGAAGCTCTACGGAAAGAAGTAACCGACGCGCGAAGACCTCAACCTGAGGATCGTCGAGCGCGTCGAAACTCATACGGGCTACCCTCGACTGGCCGCGTCCGGCCACAACCCGACATACGCACGGACGTTCAATTCCGGGGCTCAACGCGGCTGAGAAGGGAGACGCGCTTTGGGATGGCGCGCTTCTTCAGGTATTCTCTGCACGCATAGGCATGCGCGTGCCGAAATGCCCACCCAACCCATCATGATCAGACCCCGACGCCATATTGAGGAATTCGGATGGGGCGCCGCTCATCGGGACGCTGGGTGGGCTGATCGGACTCGGTGGCGCGGAGTTCCGATTGCCTGTTCTCGTCGGACGTTTTGGGTTCCCGACGCTTGAAGCGGTGATTCTGAACAAGGCAATCAGTCTGGTGGTCGTAGTCGCCGCCCTTTTGTTCCGCCTGCCCGCGATCCCGTTCGACGAAACGCTTGCTCACGCAGGCATTGTGTTGAACCTGCTCGCAGGAAGCCTCGTCGGCGCGTGGTTCGCGGCCGGGCATGCCGTCCGACTCTCCGGCTCAACGTTGAATCAACTGGTACTGATCCTTCTCACGACGCTGGCGGTGCTGATGTTCGCCCACGGCCTCACGGGCTTACACGGTGACGGCCGACCGTTTTTCGATGACCCGGCGCTACAGATCGTTGCCGGCGTAGCCGCTGGCCTTGTCATCGGTGGCGTGGCGGCCCTTCTGGGAGTCGCCGGAGGGGAATTGCTCATCCCAACCCTTGTGCTGTTATTCGGAGTAAACATCAAGCTCGCTGGCAGCCTGTCGCTGGCGGTGAGCCTGCCAACAATGATCGTGGGACTGATGCGCTATCGTTCGGCCGCGGCCTTCTCGGTCCTCGCGCGCGAAAGGCCACTTCTGAGTTGGATGGCGGTCGGCTCTATCGCCGGAGTAGGGCTTGGCGGATTGCTTCTCGGCATGGTCCCAGCGCGGGCACTAACACTTCTGCTCTCGGTCATTCTTGCCGTCTCGGCGATCAAAGTGTTCCGTCATCACACCCAGGATCATCGTCGGACTGATCAAGCAAATGATGGGCGGGTCGAGACAGGCTTGAGGTACGAAAGATCGATGAAGCCCGAGCAAGATACGCCGCGTCTCGCGTTTGATCTTCTTCCGTGGCGCGTCAACGCTGTCATTCTCTTCGCTATCGTAGCCGTGGCGCTGGTTGCGTGGCTAAGCACCATCGCGCAGGCTAACGCAATGCGCGGCATGGCGATGGGATTGGGACAGCTCGGCTATGGCAATCAAGCCGAGATGAGCGCCGTCGCGTTCCTGACGATGTGGATCGCCATGATGACGGCGATGATGCTGCCGACGATCGCCCCAATGGTTCTCGCGCATCACGCTGTCGCGCTCCGACGCAACGAGGGCGCGCTTTCCACGCTTGCGTCCGTGGCGGGCTACCTGATGGTGTGGTGGGCGATCGGCATCGTGATGTGGCTGGGGTATTCGGTCTTCGCACAATGGGACGTGGGCGAAGCGCCGCCGCGCTGGCTGCCCCTGCTCGCCGGCGGAATACTCATCTTCGCGGGGGCTTATCAGTTTTCGCGCTGGAAGCAACATTGCGCCGACATGTGTCGAAGTCCTCTGGCCTTCGTTTTTAAGCATGATTTCCGTCGCGGCGTCCGACATGCATTCGGCGCGGGCATGATGCACGCCGCGTACTGTGTCGGCTGCTGCTGGGCGGCGATGATGGTGCTCGTTGTTGTCGGCCTGATGAATCTTCCTTGGATGGCGATTCTGTTCGTGCTGTTCTTCGTCGAAAAGAACTGGAAGCACGGGCGCGCGGTCGCGAGCGTCGCCGGCATCGGTCTGATGGTGCTTGGCGCTGCCATCGCTGTCTGTGGCAGCGTTGCTCACGAACATTTCGATCTGATCGCGCGCCGCGACCGCGGTCGCTGACGCAGGGCCGGACAAGGAATCGTTGAGCGACCGCTTTCGGGGTGGACGCTATTTC
>CAVUOC010000030.1:0-40590 GCA_963742965.1 uncultured beta proteobacterium
AGCCGCGTAATCACCCGCCGTGGAGGATCTCCCCGTCGCCACAACGGGGGCCATGTCACTGTCGCGCTTCATCCGTACTAGTACGTTAACACGTAAATAACGAAACATTGTATCATGACGCACGCCCACCACTTCCGGAGGACATGGCGATGCGTCGAACCGAACTGCATCTCACCAAGAAGGATCGGCAGTTGATTGCTTCATTTCGGGCAAAGGGTATGCACTTGGCGCGCGAGTTCAACCGAGCGCACATTCTCGCTGCTCTGGATCGCGGGCTTTCCGAGGCCCAGATCATGGAGGTGCTGGGGCGTGGGGCGAACGGCGATCTGGCGCACCCGGGCGGCGTATCTGGAGGCGGGTTGGAATATGCGCTGCACGACGTGGCGCGGCCGGGCAAACCGCGCCAGTACGATACCGATGTCGAAGCGCAGATTGCGGCCCTGGCCTGTTCGGCGCCACCGGCCGGTGCCGCAGCGCTGGACGTTGGTCTTGCTGGAGCAGGCGGCGCAGGCCCAGGCGGGCATCGGACCGATCAGCCGCGAGACGATCCGCCGGCTGCTAAAAAAAACTGCCTCAAGCCGTGGCGCAAGCTGATGTGGTGCATTGGCGTGTTGACCGCGCAGTACCGGCAGCGCATGTACGACCTGCTGGCGCTGTATGCCCGTCCGTTCCGACGCCAGGAACCGGTGGTCTGCGTGGACGAGAAGAGCAAGCAACTGCTCCGCGATACGCGGCGCCGCTGCCGATGCAAGCCCGGGGCGCCCGCCAAGCACGACTACGAGTATGTCCGCGCCGGCACCTGCAACCTGTTCGTGGCGGTGGAACCCAAGGGCGGACGACGGACGGTCGAGGTGACCGATCGCCGCGCCAAGATCGACTTCGTTGCCTTCGTCCAGCACTTGCTCGAACACGTCTACCCAAACGCGCGGCGCATCCATCTGGTCCTCGACAACCTCAATACCCACTTTCGCGTGTGCTTCGAGGAGGTGCTCGGCGTCAACGTGGCGCGGCAGCTGCTCCGCCGCGTCGTCTTCCACTACACCCCGAAACATGCCAGTTGGCTCAACATGGCGGAAATCGAGATCGGCATCCTCGATCGCCAATGCCTTGACCGACGCCTGCCGACCCGACCGCTGCTCGCCGCCGAAGTCGCCGCTTGGCAGCAGCGCCGCAACGCCGAAGGCCGCGGCATCGAGTGGACTTTCACGCGGCAGGATGCAGATCGAAAGATGGGCCGGCATTATGTTTCGTAATTAATGGGCTGTAGTACTAGTGGAAGTCCAACTATGCTACGCCTCCACGCAGGAATTGGACGCCGCAGGCAGTCTGGTTGTGGCCGGTCAGCGACATTGCCGAGGCAAAGCCGAGGTTCCTCTTCGGGCTCGCCCACTGCGCCACCTCCACGCTGTCTGGCGACCGAGGGCTGCCGCCACACCGCTCGCACCGCACGACGCCGATCGTCAAACCGCCTTCATCGCCGCCTGCACCTTCTCCGGCGTGAAGGGCACGGAGCGCATCCGCGCACCGGTCGCGTTGTAGATGGCGTTGGCGATCGCCGCCGGAACGACCGCGGCCGTCGGCTCGCCGGCGCCCCACGGTTTTTCGGTCTGGCCGGTCGATGAGCTTGATCGCGACATCGGGCACGTCGGGAAACTTGAGGATCGGATAGCTCGCCCAGTCGACGCTGGTCACGCGCGAACGATCGAACTTGAGCTCCTCGATCAGCGTGCGGCTCACCGTCTGCACGACGTTGCCTTCGATCTGGTTGCGCAGGCCATCCGGATTGATGATCTGCCCGCAATCGTGCGCGACGTAGAACTTCGTCACGCGCACCTTGCCGGTCTTGAGGTTCGACCTCGACGTCGGCGACCGCGCCGACGTAGGTGCGCACGAGCTCGTACTTGACGTAGGCGAGCGCCGCGGCCGCGCGCGATGTCGCCGCTGGCGGCCGCCCGCGCGCCGCTGCGGCTTCCAGTCGGCGAGCTCCGCGAGCGCCTGCAGCAGTTCGGCGCCGCGCGGATCCTTGAGGTTCTTCAGCCGGAACTCGAGCGGATCGACGCCGGCGGCGACCGCGATCTCGTCGATGAAGCTCTCGTTGCCGAACGTGTTCTGCATGCGTCCCGGCGTGCGGATCCACGACGGCCGGAACGGCGTTTCGGCGAGCCAGTGCGCGGTGGCGCGGATGTTCGGGAACGTGTAGGGGATGCCGAGCGACGCCTGGATGTTGCCGGGATGCGATGCCTCGTGCGGCAGCCCGCGAGCTCGGCCGGCAGCAAGCGCCACCGCGATGTCCTTCGGCCGATCGGGAATGAAGACTTCGCGATTGCCAGCCCAACGACGTTGCCCTTGTCGTCGAGCGCCGCGCTGGTAGTCGAGCAGCGTCGGCGGACCCTTCGGGTCCCAGCCATGCTCGTCCTGCGCGCATCCACTGGACGCGCACGGGCAGCCCGGTTTCCTTCGCGATCAGCGCGGCATCGGCCGCGGCGTCCTCGTGCCCGTTGCGGCCGTAGCAGCCCGCGCCTTCGATGTAGATGCAGCGGACGTCCTCGGGCTTCATCGACAGCATGTTCGCGATCTGCTTGCGCAGCAGATGCGTCTGCTGCGACGCGCTCCAGCACGTGAGCTTGCCGTCGACGTATCTCGGCCACCGCGCACGACGGCCCGATCGAGCCGTGCGTGTGGATCGCGAAGTCGTAGCTCGCGTTGACGAGCTTCGCGTTCGGCGTCTTCAGCGCTTCGGCGGCGTCGCCGACTTTCTGCAGGTCCTCGTCCTTGCTGACCTTGGTGTTGCGCACGTACTCCCACAGCTTCGCCTGATCGGGCAGCCCCGCCCAGTCGGACCAGGTGGTCTCGATCGCGCGGCTCGCCGCGATCGCCGCCCACTCGGTGCGCCCCAGCACCGCGAGGAAATTGCCCTTCTTCACGACGCCGATGTAGCCGGGAATCTTGCGGCAGTCGAAGTCGTTCCACGACTGGAGCGTCGCCTTCATCGCCGTCGGCCGGACCACGCGCGCGTGCAGCATGCCCTTGCGCCTGAAGTCCTGCATGTAGGTGAAGCGCCCGGTCACCTTGTCCGGGAATGTCGATGCGGCGCGATCGACTTGCCGACGATCGTGTAGTCCTTCGGGTCCTTGAGCGGCGCCTTGGCGTCGACGGCTAGGCGGAAGTCCTTGCCGCCGACGAGCGCTGCATAGTCGACGCCCTTGCCGCCGGCCTTCGGCGCGACGACGCCGTCCTTGACGGTCGACCGCGTCCTTGTCGACGCCGAGCTTCGCCGCGCCTTCGGCGAGCAGCGCCTGCCGCGCCGTGGCCGCCGCCTGCCGGATCTGCATGCCGCCGTTCTGGATCGACAGGCTGCCGAACGTGATGCCCTGGTCCGGCGTCAGCAGCGTGTCGCCCTGGATCACCGTGACGCGATCGAGCGGCACCGACAGCTCTTCGGCGGCGATCTGCGCCATCGCCGTCTGCGATGCCCGTGCCGAGGTCGACCTTGCCGGAATAGACGGTGACGCGGCCCTTGGCGTCGATGGCGAGGAAGCCGTCGACCTGATCGGCGGCGACGGTCTTGGCGGGCGTCGCCTTGTCGATCGCCGTGCGCCGCGGCCGGCGCCGAGCGAAAACGTGACGACGAGCGCGCCGCCGGTCTTCAGAAAATCGCGCCGCGCGGTGCTGACCGGGCGTTCGGCAGTGTTGCGTACGTCATGGCGGTCTCCTCAGGCGGCGGTTTCGGACGCGCGCTTGATCGCGCGCACGATGCGCAGATGCGTGCCGCAGCGGCACAGGTTCTCGGCGAGCGCCGCCTTGATCTCCTGCTCCGTGGGCTTCTTGTTGGTCTGCAGCAACGCCGCGGCCTGCATGATCATGCCGTTGATGCAATAGCCGCACTGCACCGCCTGCTCGTCGATGAACGCCTGCTGCAGCGGATGCGGCTTGCCCGGCGTGCCCAGGCCTTCGAGCGTCACGATCTTCTTGCCGGCGACGCGTGCCGACCGGCATCACGCACGAGCGCACGCCTTGCCGTCGACGAGCACGGTGCACGCGCCGCATTGGCCGAGCCCGCAACCGAAGCGCGGACCATGCAGGCCGAGATCGTCGCGCAACGCGTACAGCAGCGGCATCTGCGGATCGTCGGCGTTGATCGTCGCCGGCTTGCCGTTGACGTTCAAGGTGATCTTCATCGTGGCTCCTCCGAGGCTCGTTACGGACGGCACCACCGTCTTCTCCGAGGGGCGGTTCGTCCCGTCAGGTCAACTGATTCTACGCCGGGCTGGCAGGCTCGGTGCGGGCCGGAGTGACCGCGCTACGAGGCCGGCGGGAATCGGCCACTCAGGTCAGGCCGTGCGACTGAGCGCGTGATGTCCACATTTCCGAACGAACTCGTCATGCCGCCTTGCGGTAGTAGAAGTTCAGTGTTCCGCCGAGCCGCGCATGGCGATGGACTGCGCCGTCACTTGCCTGCCATCGCTGCTGGGAACGATCAATCGGTTTTCGAGACCTTGATGATTGCGTTCTGCGTGATAGTGCTCATGTATTCGGCAACGGCACGGCGTAACGATGCCTGCCCAACGAAGATCATCCGATCCAGGCATTCATCTTTGATCGAGCGTACGAAGCGCTCGGCATATGCGTTCAAATTCGGCGACCTCGGCGGCAGGCGGATGACCTTCGTTCCACTGTCACGAATCAGCCGCCGAAATTGCTCCGAGTACTTGGTATCTCGATCGATGATCAGGTAGCGCTTGGCGTGCAAGGCTCCCGACTGCGCATCGGTCATGTTGCGAGCAATCTGCAGCATCCACGATTCATCAGGTCGCGTCGTGATGCCGGCGATGTGCACAACGCGATCGGCAAGACTGATCACGAACAGCAAATAGTGAGTGACCAGACCCCTTCGCCGTCCATACCTCAACCGTCAAGAAGTCGCTGGCGGCCAGCACCTTCCAGTGCGCCTTGAGAAACGTCGACCACGGCGTGCGTCGGCTGCGCTCCGGCGACGGCTCGATGCCATTGCGCTTCAACACGTTGGCAATCGTCCCGCGGCCGACTTTGTGGCTGAGATTGGCCAACGCTCCTTGAATACGCGTGTATCCCCAGCCTGGATTGTCCTGCGCCATGCGCACGATCAACTCCGAGATGTGACGCATGATGCCCGGCCGGCCCGCGCCTCGTCGCTCGGCAAAGTTCCACTTCTGCGCAACCAACCGCCGATGCCACCGCAACAGGGTATCCGGAGAGACGATGGTGTCGAGCTCGAGCAAGGCCTTTCGCCCTACGGCTTTGGCCTTGCGCGCCAGGAGAGCCCGCTCTGCGTCGGTGAAGCGGATGCGCCGTCCGCGCAGCCGGTCCTTGAGCAGTCGGTTCTCAGCTTGAAGGAATTCGATGACGATCAGTTGATGGCGATGAACCCAGCCAGCGGCGATCATCAGCAGAAACGACAGCAGCGGTGGCACCGAGCCCATGCCGTCATTCTACCGCCCCTCGTCGTTCGTATTTTTGGACACCACGGCTTGCAGACGCTCAGCGCGCCGTGCGCGAGGTTTCGTCCGCCGCCGTTCGAGATACGAAGAATAGAAACTACAGCATTTCTTCACGCCAAGCTGAATTGGACCGGGAAATCGCGAACATGGTCCAAGCGATAGCGACCATGGGGATTTCGCCGCAATAACTCAGCGCTTGGCTGCGGCCGAACGTGAACGCGACGACCTGCGGAAACTGGCCGCGAGCAAGCCAATAGGCTGTCGGTTGTCTGACATCGTGCCGAGGTACAAGCGCCTTGTTGCTGACCTACCCGGCGCCCTGGCTCACGATGTGACACGCTCCCCGGGCCATGCTTCGGGAGATCTTCGGCGAGATCCGCCTCGTGGAATCGGGGCCAGAACTCTTTGCCGAGTTTGAATCGCCCCTCCAGCGGCTGGCGGTAGCCGCCGGAGGTTCGAAGATGGGAATGGTTGCGGGGGAAGGATTTGAACCTTCGACCTTCGGGTTATGAGCCCGACGAGCTGCCAGACTGCTCCACCCCGCGACAGGATTTTCAAGTATAGCTGATGCGTCCTTCTCGCGTCAAACCAATGTATTCGTTCAGCCATACATACTCCGTTTTCGTAACAAATACCAGTCTGCCTCAAACGCTCCGGCCAGTACGCCGCGCGGCGTTGCCCCGGTCGAGCTCCTTGAGCTTGGCGGCCATCGCCGGCCCGACGAAGATCTGCGGATTCGACGGCGGCTTGAACCCTACCGCCGCCTCGCGCTCGGCGACACGCGCTTTCGCCGCGTCGAATGCGCCGAGCACCGAGTCGGACTGCGCAAGCCCATGCTGGAACAGCGCCTCGCCGAAGAACGTGCTGTCGCTCTCGTTGCCGCAGCCGAACGACGTGCGGTCGGTGGCCGACGGCGGTGAGCACCAGCGTGTAGTCGTCCTTCAGCGCATCGATGAAGCCGCCCGAGTAGCACGCCGAGACGACGACGATCCGCCACTTGATCCCGGAGGCATCGAGAAGGCCGCGCAGCGCAGGCGCGGTGAGCGGCGCGACCTCGAGCGGCGGCATCGTGACGGTGAGCACGTGATCGCGGCTGCCATGGCTCGCGAGGTAGACCATCACGACGTCCTGCTCGACATCGATCGATCGCGGCGATCTCGTTCAGCGTCTCGCGCAGATTCGTCACCGTCGCCAGCGGCGCTTCGAGCAGCGTCCGCGGATTGTTGATGAGCGCGATCGAGCGGCCCTTCGTGCCCCAGCGCTCGTCCATCACCTTCCGCGCGGCCTGGACGTCCTTGCGGAAGACATCTTCGCGCGCGTCGCCGGCGAACCCGACGAAGTAGAGGTCGGTCGACGCCCGGGCGCTCGTCTTCGAGACTCGAGAGCGCTTCGTCGAGCAGGCGCTGCTGCGCGGCGATCACGGGCTCCGATGCGGGATTCGGATAGCGCGGGTCGACGCCGTTGCCGGCGACCGGCTGCGGTCCACCACGCATCGTTCGGCGCGATCGACGACGCGAACCAGATCGGCGCAGTCAGCACCAACCCGCCCAGCAGCGCTCGCCACCAGCGGCGCGCGACCGAACGACGCGAGCGCGACGTCGACGGCCCGCACCGTCATCGCGGTGACCCACGCGATCATCACCCCGTCGAACACCATCGGGAACAGCCCGTCGTGCGGGAAGAAGTCCGGCACGAGCTCGGGAGCGACGCGCACGATCTGCACCAGCGGAAAGGCCGCGAGCACGAGCACCGGCAGCGCGAGCACGAGCGCGGTCTCGCGAAAGGCGAGCGCCAGCAGCGCCGCGGTCACCAGCAGGATGCCGGCGCCGAAGAACTCGTTGCCGAGCCCGAACCACGAGAAATAGCCGTCCGCGCCGAAGCGCGACCCAATCGATGCCGAGATCGATCACCGCCGACACGACGAGCAGCAGCAGCAACTGGACGAGGTCGATCCGGAACGCGAGGCGCGAGACGGGCAGGAACAGGACGAGCCTCAGCCCGGCGGCGAGGTTGCGGGCGAGATTCGCGAGGTGGTGCATCAGGTGGATGGCGGCGTGCGCGGCCTGCGGCGCCGCGGTTACAGCTTCAGGCGCCGGGCCCCGCGTGCGCGGCGATGTAATCCTTCACGCGCTCGACATCGGCGGGCAGCACGACGCGCTTCTGCGGCCTCGCCTCGAGATCGGCGAATGCGGCGGGCCGATCGGGCTCGAGGTCCAGCGCTTCGCGGATCGTTTCCGCAAATTTCGCGGGCAGCGCGGTCTCGAGGCAGACGAGCGGCACGGACGGATTCCGGTGCACGCGCCCGACGCCGAGACCGTCCGCGGTGTGCGGGTCGATGACGATGCCGTCGCGCGCATGGGCGTCGCGGATCGTCGCGATGCGATCGGCATGCGTGCTGCAGCCGGAGACGAAACCCGTCGCCACGATGCGCTCCCAGTGCGGCGTGCCGGCGAGATCGAAGTCGCCGCGGCGCTCCAGCCGATCCCACAGCGTGCTCAATGCCTGCGGACTCGCGGTCGACCACGTCGAACATGTAGCGCTCGAAGTTCGACGCCTTCGAGATGTCCATCGACGGGCTCGACGTCGCGTGCGTCTCGTCGGCGCGCCGCGGCCGGTAGCGGGCGGTCCGGAAGAATTCGTCGAGCACGTCGTTCTCGTTCGTCGCGAGGATGAGCCGGCGTATCGGCAGGCCGATCGACCGCGCGACGTGTCCGGCGAGGATGTTGCCGAAGTTTCCCGACGGAACCGCGAAATCGACGAGCTCCCCTTTCTCCTTCGTACCGCGAAATAGGCGCTGAAGTAATAGACGACCTGCGCGGCGACGCGCGCCCAGTTGATCGAGTTCACCGTGCCGATCTTCCATCGCGCCTTGAACGCCGGCGTCGGCGGACACGGCTTTCACGATGTCCTGGCAATCGTCGAAAACGCCTTCGATCGCGATGTTGTGGATGTTGGGCTCGTCGAGCGAATACATCTGCGCCTGCTGGAACGGGCTCATCCGGCCGTGCGGCGACAGCATGAAGACGTTGATTCCGCGCTTGCCGCGCATCGCGTACTCGGCGGAGCTGCCGGTGTCCCCGGACGTCGCGCCGAGGATGTTGAGCGTGCGCCGCTCCTTCGCGAGCGTGTACTCGAACAGGTTGCCGAGAAGCTGCAGCGCGATGTCTTTGAACGCGAGCGTCGGCCCGTTCGACAGGTGCATCAGGTAGATGCCCGGCTCGAGCTCCGTCGACCGGCATGATCGCGTCGTTGAAGAAGGTCTCTTTCGTGTAGGTCCGATCGATCAGCGATTTCAGGTCGGCGGCCGGAATGTCGGCGATGAAGCGCGACAGAACCGCGAACGCGAGATCGGGATAGAAGCGGCGCGCGCGATGCGAGCGCGCGCGCAGCGCGTCCATCTCCCGCGCGGAGAAGCGCGGGTACTTCTGCGGCACGGCGAGCCCGCCGTCGGGCGCGAGGCCTTCGAGCAGGATCGCCGAGAACGGCTGCGGGTTGCCGGCCCACGCGCCGCGCGTCGAAACATAGCGCACGTGTCGGCCCTAGTTGAGCGCTTCGAGGCGGATGCGCACGACCTTGCCTTTGACGGTCGCGAGCGCCTCGATTCCGGAGATCGCCGCAATGACCTGCTTCTCGATGCACTTGTGCGTGAGCAGGATGATGTCGGTCTGCTCCTCGCCTTCGGGGGGCTCCTTCTGGATCATCGCGTCGATCGAGATCTCGCGGTCGGCGAGGATCCGCGTGATGTCGGCGAGCACGCCGGGCTTGTCGAGCACGCGCATCCGCAGGTAGTAGCTCGTCTCGACCTCGCCCATCGGCAGAAAGGGAAGATCGGAGAGCTGGTCGGGCTGGAACGCGAGGTGCGGCACGCGATGCCCGGTGTCAGCGGTGTGCATCCGCGTCACGTCGACCAGATCGGCGATCACCGCGCTCGCCGTCGGCTCGGCGCCCGCGCCGGCGCCGTAGTACATCGTCGCGCCGACCGCGTCGCCCTTCACCAGCACCGCGTTCATCACGCCTTCGACATTGGCGATCAGCCGCTTCGCCGGGATCAGCGTCGGATGCACGCGCAGCTCGATGCCCGGCGGCGGTGCGCCGCGTGATGCCGAGGAGCTTGATCCGGTAGCCGAGCTCCTCGGCGTAGCGGATGTCCTCGCCGGTGAGCTTCGAGATGCCCTCGGTGTAGACCTTGTCGAACTGCATCGGCACGCCGAACGCGATCGCCGACATGATCGTGAGCTTGTGCGCGGCGTCGATCCCCTCGATGTCGAACGTGGGATCCGCCTCCGCGTAGCCGCGCGCCTGCGCCTCGGCCAGCACCGTCTTGAACGACGCGCCCTTCGCGCGCATCTCCGAGAGAATGAAATTCGACGTCCCGTTGATGATGCCGGCGATCCATTCGATCCGGTTGGCGGTCAGGCCCTCGCGCAGCGCCTTGATGATCGGGATGCCGCCGGCGACCGCGCCTTCGAACGCGACCATCACGCCCTTTCGATGCGCGGCGGCGAAGATCTCGTTGCCGTGCCGCGCGAGCAGCGCCTTGTTCGCGGTGACGACGTGCTTGCCGTTCTCGATCGCCTGCAGGATGAACGTGCGCGCGGGCTCGATGCCGCCGATCAGCTCGATGACGATGTCGATGTCGGGATGCGCGAGCACCTTCGCGGCGTCGTCGGTCAGGTTGACGCCGGCCGCGCCGCGCGTCGCTTCGCGGGCGCGCTCCAGCGCCCGCTCGGCGATCCACGTGATGCGGATCGGCCGGCCGGCGCGACGGGCGATCTCCTCCTCGTTGCGGCGCAGCACCGTCCACGTGCCGAGGCCGACCGTCCCATGCCAAGGAGGCCCACCTGCAGCGGCTTCATCGGCGCGCGCGTCATCGTCGTCCTCCCGGTGCCCGGACGGCCTTCATCTCGACAGACCGTCTTCGCGGAACATCTGCTTGATGCCGCGGATCGCCTGCCGCGTCCGGCTCTCGTTCTCGATCATCGCGAAACGCACGAAATCGTCGCCGTACTCGCCGAAGCCTATCCCCGGCGACACCGAGACCTTCGCCCGCGCAAGGAGCTGCTTCGTGAATTCGAGCGAGCCTCCGGCACGATACGGGTCGGGAATCTTCGCCCATACGTACATCGACGCCTTCGGGACGTCGACGTTCCACCCCGCCTCGTGCAGGCCCTTGACGAGGACGTCGCGGCGCTTCTGGTAGCGCATCGCGATCTCGCCGACGCACTCCTGCGGCCCTTCGAGCGCGGCGATCGCCGCGACCTGGATCGGCGTGAACGTGCCGTAATCGTGGTAGCCCTTGATCCGCGCGAGCGCGTTGACGAGGTCGCGGTTTCCGACCATGAAGCCGATCCGCCAGCCGGCCATGTTGTAGCTCTTCGACATCGTGAAGAACTCGACGGCGATCTCGCGCGCGCCGGCGACCTGCATGATCGAGGGCGCTTTCCAGCCGTCGAAGGTGATGTCGGCGTACGCGAGGTCGTGGACGACCCAGATCCCGTGCTCGCGCGCGAGCGCGACGATCTTCTCGAAGAACGGCAGCTCGACGCACTGCGCGGTCGGATTCGACGGGAAGTTGATGATCAGCATCTTGGGCTTCGGGAAGCTGGTGTGGATCGTGCGCTCGAGCTCCGCGAAGAAGTCGCCGCCCGCGACGTTCGGCACGTGGCGGATGTCGGCGCCGGCGATCACCGGGCCGTAGATGTGGATCGGATAGCTCGGGTTCGGCACCAGCACCGTGTCGCCGCGGCCGAGGGTGGCGAGCGCGAGGTGCGCGATGCCCTCCTTCGATCCGATCGTCGTGATCGCCTCGGTCTCCGGATCGAACTCGACGCCGTAGCGCCGCGCGTACCAATGGCAGATCGCCCGGCGCAGCCGCGGGATCCCCTTCGACACCGAGTACCCGTGCGTGTCGGGCCGGACCACCGTCTCGATCAGCTTGTCGACGATGTGCTTCGGCGTCGGTCCGTCGGGATTGCCCATCCCGAAGTCGATGATGTCCTCGCCTCGGCGGCGCGCGGCCATCTTGAGCTCCGTGGTGATGTTGAACACATACGGAGGCAGGCGCGTGAGGCGCGCGAACTCGATTCCGGGGGACGATGCCATGGCGGGTCTTTCGGCGTAGGCGCCCGGAACCGTCCGAGCGACGTGAAAGCGTAGCGAGACGCTAATCCTAGCGAATTCTTGGGCTTACCGCAATGCACAAGCGAACGAGCGCTGGGGCGGCGCGTCGCATGAACCTCCGGGCTTCACGAGAACCGGGCGCCCTTCGGCTTACGCGGCGCGCCGCCCTCCGTTAGCTGTCCTTCTCGAGCCGCTCGACCCAGAACCACATCGCCATCTCGCGGTACATGAACAGCGCGTTCGTCCAGATACTCGGCCGCCTTCTCCGGTTGCCGGTCGCGCGCGTAGAGACGCGCGAGCCCGGCGTGACAGTGCGCGGAGAGCGGACGCATGCCGAGCTCGGTCGCAAGCGCGAGCGCGTCGAGGTAGTGGCGCTCGGCCTCCGCCGAGCGCGCCGCGCTGCGCGGCAATCCCGGCGAGCAGGTGCGTCGCATAGACCTTGTTGCCGCGCTCCTTCTGCTCGGTCGCGAGGCGCAGCGCCGTCGACGCGAGGCGCTCCGCCTCGTCCTGGTCGCCGGCGAGCAGGTGGATCTCGCCGCACTTGGCGAGCAGCAGCGGAAGCCGGCTGAACCGCCCCATCTTCGTCGCCCCTTCGACCGCCGCATCGAGATGCGACAAGCCCTCGGCGATGCGGCCGCAGCGCGCATACGAGAGCCCGAGGTCGGCTGCAATCGGCGGGCGCAGCAGCGGAACGCTCTCGCTCGTCGCGAATCCGCGCGCCAGCACGGCAATCGCGGCGTCGAATTCGCCCTGGCGCACGCGCGTGCCGCCCAATCCGAGACACGCGTGGCAGACGGTGTACGGATGGTTGGAGATGTCCGCGACGCGCATCGCCTCGTCGGCCACCATCCGCGCGCCCGGAAAGTCTCCGAGCTCCGCGAGCGTCCATGCGAGGTGGCTCCGCGCGCGCACCGCCGGCAGGCCGACCTGACCCGCGTGCTCCTGCTCGCGCTCCGGGTCGATCAGCAGCACCGCGCGCATCAGGAACGTTCGCGCTTTCGGGTAGTTGCCGAGCGTGCGGTAGATCTCGCCGGCGCTCATGTTGCCGACGAGCAGCAGCTCGGTGGCCCCGAGGCGTTCGCTCAGCACGAGCGAGCGCTCGCCGGCCTCGAGCGCGAAGTCGGAGTGCCCGACGTTGCCGTAGTAGTTGCTGAGGAACGAATAGATCTGCGCGAGCCGCCGCTCGTCGCCGATCTTCTTGGCAAGCGCCTCCGCGGCCTTCAGCACCGCGAGCAGTCGGGCGTGCTGGCCGAGCGGCACGAGCGCGTTGCGCAGCTCGCAGTGCAGGTCGAACGCCGTCTCGAGCGAATGCGCCGAAGGCGGAAGGTGATCGAGCACGGTGAGCGCGCGCTCGAAATAGGAGACGGCTTCGAGGCCGCCGAGCTGCGCGGTGAGCCGCCCGGCTTCGCGCAGGTACGTGAGCGCCTGGTCCCACGCCTCGCCCTGCTCCGCGTGCCGCGCGAGCACGTCGAACTCCTGCGTGTCGCGCAGCGCGCCCAGGATGCCGAGATGCAGCTCGCGCCGCCGCTGATGAAGCAGCGTCTCGTAGGCGACCGCCTGCGTGAGCGAGTGCTTGAACTCGTAGGCGAGCTGCTCGCGGTCGATTCGCTCGACGAGAAGGCCCGCGCGCTCCAGGCGCCGCAGCGACTTGCGCAGCTCGTCGGTCGCGATGTCGCTGACGCGCTCGAGCAAGGCGACGGTCGCGACCTCGCCGACCGCGGCGAGCGTCTGCAGCACGTGCTTGTCGAGACGCGCGAGGCGGTCGATCCGCGCGGCGAGCACCGCCCGCACCGTCGGCGGGATCGTGGTGGCGTCGCGACGCCCGCCCAACCGATAGTGGCCGGGCTGTCCGACGAGCTCCGCGGAGTCGACCATGTTGCGAACGTACTCCTCGATGAACAGCGGATTGCCGCCCGACTGCCGGGGCAGCTCGTCCTTGAGCGAGGCGAGCGACGGATCGTCGCCGAGCAGATCGGTGATGATCCGGCGCGTTGCGGAAGGCGCAAGCCCGTCCAGCCGGATCTCGACGTAACCGCGATCCATCAGCCAGCTCGCGTCGTAGTCGGAGCGGTACGTGAGGAGCGCGAGCGTGGACGGCGGCGTCTCGCGCGCGAATGCATCGAGAAAATCGCGCGTGTCGGACGTCACCCACTGCAGGTCCTCGTAGGCGAGCACGAGCGGGCGGTCGGCCGCCATCCTGCGTCCCAGCCACATCAGCGCGGTGAACACGCGCTGCCGCCGCTCGGCGACCGACAGATCGAAGAAGCGGTGATTGGCCGGGAGCGCGCGCATCAGCGCGAGGATCGGAACGCCCACTTCGTTCGCGTCGCCGTCGAGCGCCAGGATCCGTCCCGCGACCTTCTCCTGGACGAGCCTGACGTCGTCGACGTCGCCGATGTTGAAGTACTGCCGCAGGATGTGCACGCCGGGCCGGTAGCCGGCGCCGCTGCTGTACGGCGCGCCGCCGCCGTCGAGCGCCAGCGCATCCCGGCGCAGGACGATGCGCAGGAATTCGTGGACGAGGCGCGACTTGCCGATGCCGGCCTCGCCCACGACGATCGCGATGCGGCCCTGGCGGCGCAGCGCGACGTCGTCGAAGACCTCGAGCAGCTTCGCGAGCTCGGCCTCGCGCCCGAGGAACGGCGTCATCGCGCGCACCGGCGCACGGTCGAAGCGCGATCGCGGCGCGGACGCGCGGCTGATCTCGGCAACCTCGACGGGCTGCTCGATCCCCTTGACGCTGACCGGGCCGATCATGCGAGCGTCGATATACCCTTCGGCGAGGCGCACGGTCTCCGCTGTCGCGAGCACCGAGCCGGGCTTCGCCATCTGCTCCATCCGCGCCGCGACGTGCACCGTGCGTCCGACGGCGATGTAGCTCATGTAGAGCCCCCGGCCGCTGACGTTGAGGACGACCTCGCCGGAATTGAGCCCGATGCGAATCTGGACCGGCACGCCATAGACGCGCTGGATGTCGTCGCCGTAGTGTCGGACGAGATCCTGCATGCTGAGCGCCGCGTAGCACGCGCGCACCGCGTGGTCTTCCCACGATACGGGCGCGCCGAAGAGCGCGAGAATCCCGTCGCCCATCACCTGGCTGACCGTTCCGCCGTACTTCTCGACCGCTTCGCACATGTGCTCGACCACCGGGTCGAGAAGCTTGCGCGCCTCTTCGGGATCGCGATCGGCGATCAATTCGAGCGAGCCCTTGAGGTCGGCGAAGAGCACCGTGACGAGCTTGCGCTCGCCTTCGAGCGCCGTGTACGGCGCAGGCGCCTTGCCGCTGTCCTTCGCGTTTCCTGTCGCGGGCGCCGCCACGGGGTGCGCGCATTCGGGGCAGAACTTCGCCGCGGGCGGCAGCTCGGTGCCGCAAACGACGCAGGTCAATGCCGAGGCGAGGGTGGGGAGCGCCATTGGCAGCCTGCGAGATGGGCTGAATGCCTCACGGTTCGCGTCGTAGACTTTGGAATTGGACACGCAGGGATCCGACGCACTCCGCGTATCCGGCCCCGCATTTTATCGGCAACGATTGCTCGGCGACCGCTCGCTACGGTCTCCGACAGACGAAATGCCGACATGGGCTCATACTGCGGTTCGGAAACCTCGCTCGTGAAATTTCACCTTTCCACTGCACAGGCAACGTCGTCACCGGGGCTCGGTACCGGCTGGATTCGCATCGGCGCCACCGAATACCGCGAGAATCTCGTGCTGACATCGGAGGCGATCGCAACTGGATGGGCGGCTTCGGGGTTCGAGGGGCTCACCGACGCCGATTTCGCTGCAATTGCTCGCGCAAAAGCCCGAAGTCGTGCTGTTCGGCGCCGGATCGGCGATCCGCTTCCCGCACCCGCGGGTTACGCGCGCCTTGACCGACGCGGGGCGTCGGGATCGAAGTGATGGACACGCCGGCCGCGTGCAGGACGTTCAATATCCTTGCCGCCGAAGGCCGGAGCGTGGTCGCCGCGCTGTTGGTAGTTTGAGCCGCCTTCGCGGCGCCAACCCCTTGATAGACCTAGCGTCGACCGCAGCCCGCTGTGCGGAAAGCGCAGAATCGACAGGTCAAACGAAATGGGCCCGCCTATCAAGCCGGGCCCATCAGTCAGCGTGGAAGATTTGGTTTGGAATACTTCCCGTTTCGCCTCGTTTTGATTTCAGCGCGCCCGGTTAAGACTGCGACTAGACCGTCAGAGTGCCCCGCGCCGTCGCAGCACCGTCAGCCCAAGAAGGGCAATCGCGGCAAGCAACAACGACGGCGGCTCGGGAACCTGACTCGTGGTGACACACCCTGCCCCGACGCAGCCGCTCGCCGTGAGAATTTTCACATAGTCGGCGACGCTGTCCCCGATAGCAGCATTTCCTAGGTTGTTGAACGCCCCGATTAGCCAGTAGCTGGAACTGTAGGGGTTTGTGATTGTAGCCGTCTTGGGAGCGGCGCTAGTGCAGCTGGCACCGCAAACGTCGAAGTAGTTCCCGACGAGTTGCCACCCGTTCTGCAGAAGCCCCGTATTCCCGCCGGTATTGTTATAGGTCTTACCCGTAAAGGATGAAGGGGCTCCGCCCCCCGTGTAGGCCAGAACCGTGATGTCTGAGTCGCCGGAAAAGTAACCCAGTTGTACCTGAGTCAAATTAACGGACGTGCCCCCGAAATTCAACTCGATGAACTCCGAGTTGAGGTTGTTATCCAGTGCGTGATCCGGTGGAGTCGTGGATTCCTGTGTGTTCGCGGGCGAGGAATTCGGGCCAGCCGCGCTCGTGGCGCCAAGGTTGGGGTTGTAATTTCCCACGTAAGCGGCGGCCAAACCCTTTTGGCCATTGGTTGTGGCGCCAGTGTCGGAGATTGCGGAGTAAGTGACCGTTGGTCCGCCGCTAGGTGAGGTGCTCGTGTCGGTGCAGCTCAGCGTTATCGCCGGGCTACCGCCGACGGATGCGCAGTTCCCCGCGTTCCATTGGTATATCGTCCCTGCGGCAGCTGGCAGACTCACCGCCAAAAGCCAAGACGCTCCCAGCGCCACAAACCATTCGTATTTGTTCTTCATCCCCATCCTCCAAATCGGTGGCCGCCGTTCCCGAGTGCGACGCAATACGGAACAGTTTGGCATTTCCGCTTAAGGCAATAATCAAGCCCATGAAATATTTTATTGTATAATCAATGAAATGACATTTGAATAATCCAATGCTGTAAATTTTTCCGACACCGTTGAACCAACTGACGCAGCGAGCTCGCGTGCGCTTTTCAACGGCCGAGCTTCTGCTGCAATTTTCGCGCATCTTCAATTTCATCGAACGCGGCCCCTACTTTGAGGCCCTCCATCAGTTCGCTGCGCGCTTCTGCTTCGCGGCCGGACTGCGCCAGCGCGACCGCAAGGTGATAGCGGATTTCGGGATTGGACGAATCGCGCAGCCGGGCATCACGTAGGAGGCTCGTTCCGCGTTCCAGCTGCCCCTGCCGAATCAGGACCCACCCGAGGGTGTCCAGAACGGACGCATTGGTATTCGCCAGCTGATAGGCCCGGTCGGCGTATTCCAGCGCTGCCTTATCTTTCTGTCGGTTCGCTATCTGAGCGAGATTGTTAAGAACTTCGACATCATTCGGATTGCGCTGAAGCAGCCGCTCGTAATCGGTCCGCGCCCCCGACAGATTTCCTGCGCGTAGGCGGCCGTCGGCGACCTCCCGGAGAATCAAAAAGTCGTCCGGGTGATCCTTGGACCATTGCTCGATGAAAATCAACCCCTTGGCTGAATCACCCGCAAGCACGAGCGTACGGTAGAGGCGAACCGCGGTATCGCTGCCCTTCTCTTTCGCCAGTGCGGCGCGGTAGTTTGCGATCGCTGTGGTGGTCTGGCCGCGTGCCGCCGCGAGGTCGCCCAATAGGCGCTGGCCTAAGCCGCGTGTAGGATAATGTTCGGCGATTCGTCGCGCAGTCTGCTCGGCTTTGGCATATTCGCCTCCGCCGATCTCGACTTCGGTGAGCAATGCGAGCGCCGGAAGGTAATCCGGATTGGACTTGAGCACCTTCCCCAAGCCGTAGGCCGCACTTTCCCGGTCACCGGCCGCGAACTGTAGCCGCGCGATGTCGACGTTGGCGACTGGATCGAAGCCTGCGAGCGCAGTCATCTTGCCAAGAGTTTGCCGGGCGCGACCGGTGTTGCCCGCGGCCAGTTCCGCACGACCGAGTGCATAGAGCGCCGACAAGTCGTTGTATGCGCGACTTGCCGTTTGTCTTGCGACGACTACCGCGCGCTCGAAATCGCGCCGGCGCAGCAACAGCTCACTGAGGGATATGCCGGCAGGTATCCGATACCTCGGAATCGTCACCGCCTTCTCTAGCCACTGAATCGCCTCATTCGGCCGGCCGGCTTGCTCTTCCAACCGGGCTAATTGCAGCATCGCATCGCCATTGTTCTTGTTCAAATTTAGCAATTCCGTCAAGCGTAGACGAGCCGCGTCCAATTTGCCTTCGGCGGAATCGAGTCGAGCAAGATTGAGACGCGCCGCGTGAAATTTGGGATTCAGCGCGAGAGCTCTTCCCCAGGCCTCGCGACCTCCAATCATGTCTCCCGCGGCCACCCGCGCAATGCCTTGCATATTGGCGGCATCGGCGTTCTTTGGATCGCGCCGCACTACCGCGTCGATAATTTCGAGCGCTTTTTTCGGTTGGTCGCGCTTGAGATAAAGCGCTGTCAGCACCATGCCGGCGCGTACCTGGCCGGGATCCTTGGCGAACGCTTGTTGCAACTGATTGAACCCGACTTCCGCTTGCCCATCCCCGATCAGGCTGACGCCGAAATCGGCCCGAAGGTCGGGCGCGCCGCCAGAAACCTTGACCGCTTTCTCGAGATAGGCTGCGGCCTCCGCGTACCGCCGTTGCGCCATGCTCGCTGCGGCCAACAGTGACAGGAGCTGCGGATCGTTTGGTGCCAAGGACTGCAGCGGCTCCAGCAACGCGATCGCGCGTTCCGGGTGGCCGCGGTCGATAGAGATACTCGCCAGCAATTTGCTCGCTCCTGGGTGCTTTGGATTCAGTCTCAAGTAAATTGCAAGATACTGACCGGCCTTCTCCATGTTCCCCAAACTGTAGTGCGACAACCCCCCCAGCAGTACTAGCTGGCCGTACCGGCTCAGTACCTCTTTCGATACCGGATCGAGCAGTGCGACAACTTCGGTAAGTTGTGTGCGCACGGCATCGTTGTCATTCTTACGGCCCGCAGCAACAGCGCGCAGGTATGCCGCTCGAGGCTCAACCGGGGCAACCTGCTGAAGATCAGCGAGCACTGCTTCGGCCTCCTCCAGCTGCCCGAGGTCGAGCAATAGGCCGGCTTTGGCAACCAGCGCATCCACATTCCGAGGGTCAAGTGCGATAGCCTTCGAGTAGTCAGCGAGGGCTGCAGGCAAATTGCCGTTGAGATGTGCCAGCGAAGCCCGCAAATTCCAAATAGCCGAATCGTTCGGAGCGAGCTTCATTGTCTCGTCGACTACGCTTGCGGCCCGGGCCTTCTCACCGGCACGTAACAGGACGTTCGCCTGTGCGACGCGGACCGGGACCGATTGAGGATCGAGCGCACGCGCTTCGTCGAACGAGCGCAACGCATCGGCCGTATTGCCCTTGTCCGCCTGGGCGTTCCCGCGCATGATGAGAATCTCGACCTGGCTTTGCCGAGGGAGCCCGGCAGGCGTAATGCGCTCGAGCAGGAGATCCAGCTTGCCCTGCGCGTTATAGGCCTGAGCCAACGGGAGAGTCACTTCTACACGGTCCACGCCGAGGCTGAGTGCCTTTTCGAGCGACGTCACCGCGCCCGCTGGGTCGCCATTCCTGAGGCGCGCCTTGCCCATCAGTACATGGGCCGCCAGCATGTTCGGGTCCTTCTGCAGTGCGTTGTTGAGCTGAATGATCGCGCCTGCGACGTCGTTTCGTTCAAGACGTCCGAGAGCGTCGTCGTAGAATTTGGAACTTTCGGGATTGGCCGCCTCTGCGTGAAACCACGCAACCGAGATGCCGATGGTCGCTACCGCGATTGCGCAAGCGCGGCGCAGACTGTTACTCTGGCGTTTGGATCGAAGCTCGCGTTCGTTCATATATCAGATTTCAGACTTGGTCATGTTGGGTGGACGCGGGTCCGGGAAGTCGCGCCGGAATGATACCGGCAGCGATGCCTGCTCTGCGTCAGAGCGGCAAGGTCGGCGGAATACATCCAAAACCATCCAATCCCGCCCTACCCCGAAAGGTTTGTAGCGTGCAAGTTGGCCCGGCTTGATATCCAAGCCCAGCTTGGCAAGCAAGAACCGTTCCTCAAAGCGATTTCGCCTTCTCGGCGGGCATCACCGACCGAAGACCGAGTGATGGGCGCGGTCTCCTCCTGCGAAGCGGCGTCGACCCGCGATGCTCGAACGGCGACCTTGAAGTTCCGCCCGGCAGCGCAAAGATTGGACGATCGTCATCCCGAGGAGGACCGTTGTGACTGATAGCACCGCCACCCGCGCCGAGCGCGAGACGCTGGGCTTCCAGGCCGAAGTCAAGCAGCTTCTCGGACTGATGATCCATTCGTTGTACTCGAACCGCGAGATCTTCCTGCGCGAGTTGATCTCCAATGCGTCCGATGCGTGCGACAAGCTGCGCTTCGAAGCGCTGCACAACGAGGGGCTTTTCGAGGACGACTTCGAGCTCCGGATCCGCGTCGACTACGATCCGGAGGCGCGCACGCTGACGGTGGCCGACAACGGCGTCGGAATGAGCCGCGACGAGGTCGTCGCCAACCTCGGCACGATCGCGAAATCGGGCACGCGCGAGTTCTTCGCGCAACTCACGGGCGACCAGCAGAAGGACGCGCACCTCATCGGGCAATTCGGCGTCGGCTTCTACTCGTCGTTCATCGTCGCCGACAAGGTGACGGTGCGCACGCGCCGTGCCGGGGAGAAGCTCGACCAGGGCGTGCGCTGGGAGTCCGACGGCGGCGGCGAATACACGGTCGGGATGGAGGAGAAGGCCGGCCGGGGCACCGAGATCACGCTGCACCTGCGCGAGGGCCAGGAAGATCTTCTGAGCGGATCGAGACTGCGGTCGATCATCCGCAAGTATTCCGATCACATCGTCCAGCCGATCCTCATGCCCAAGGAGGAATGGAAGGACGGCAAGGAGCACAAGCTCTCCGACGTCGAGACGGTCAACCAGGCATCGGCGCTCTGGGCGCGGCCGAAGGCGGACATCACCGACGAGCAGTACAAGACCTTCTACAAGCACGTCGGTCACGACTTCGACGATCCGCTCGCGTGGACGCACGCGCGCGTCGAGGGACGGCAGGAGTACACGCACCTCCTGTATCTTCCCGCGCGGGCGCCGTTCGACCTCTGGGACCGCGACGCCCGGCACGGCATCAAGCTCTATGTGCGCCGCGTGTTCATCATGGACGACGCAGAGCAGCTCCTGCCGGCGTACCTGCGCTTCGTGCGCGGCGTGGTCGACTCGAACGACTTGCCGCTCAACATTTCGCGCGAGATCCTGCAGGAGTCGAAGGACATCGAAGCGATCCGCGGGGGCTGCACGCGCAAGGTGCTGGCGCTGCTCGAAGAGCTGGCGACGAACGACAAGGAGAAATACGCGAAGTTCTGGGACGCATTCGGCACCGTGCTCAAGGAGGGCGTGGGCGAGGACTTCGCGAACAAGGAACGCATCGCCGGGCTGCTGCGCTTCGCGTCGACGCGGGCGGACTCGAGCGACGAGACGGTCTCGCTCGCCGAGTACATCGGGCGCGCGAAGGAAGGCCAGGACAAGATCTATTACGTCACCGCCGAGACGTTCAATGCGGCGAGAAACAGCCCGCATCTCGAGATCTTCCGCAAGAAGGGCATCGAAGTGCTGCTGCTCTCCGATCGCGTCGACGAGTGGGTCGTCACCCACCTCGCCGAGTTCGACGGCAAGCCGCTCGCGTCGGTGGCCAAGGGCGGGCTCGACCTCGGCAAGCTCGAGGACGAGGCCGAGAAGAAGGAGAACGAGCAGGAGGCGAAGGAGCTCGAGGGCCTCGTCAAGCGGATTCGGACGAGCCTCGGCGAGCGCGTCAAGGACGTGCGCATCACGCATCGGCTCACCGAGTCGCCGGCGTGCCTCGTCGCCGACGCGCACGACATGAGCGGGAATCTCGCGCGACTGCTGAAGGCCGCGGGCCAGCCGGGCCCGGCATCCAGGCCGATTCTCGAGATCAACCCCAGGCATCCCGTCGTGCTGCGCCTCGTCGACGAGCAGAAGAAGTTCGGCGACTGGGCGGCCGTCCTGCTCGATCAGGCGCTGCTCGCCGAGGGCGGCCAGCTCGACGATCCCGCGGCATTCGTCAAGCGCATCAACGAGCTCATGCTGGACATGAGCGGCAACGCGTCGCGCATCATCCTCCCGGGCTGAAACGAGAGCCGGCCCGGTCCTCGGGTATCCGATTCCCTCTCGACCGACGTCGACGAATGGAGCATTCGATGCGCCCGATCCGCGGCTCGCCCTTGTTGCGTGCGCTGTGCGCGTTGACGTTGTCGGGACTCGCCGGGCACGCGGCGGCGGTCGATGTTTACGGCACCGCGGGCGGTGGCCAGAGCGTCGGCGTCTACGAGGTCGGCGTGAGCTTCGAGCCGTGGAGAACGTGGCCGGTCGACCCCGATTGGTCGTTGTCGCTGCGCCCGACTGCCGGCGTTGCGCTGTGGCACGCGAGCGACGGTGTCTCGAACCGGTCGCTGGTCGATTTCCGGGCCTATCCGGTGCTGCGGCTCGAGTTGAGCACCGTCGCGGGAATCGTTCCCTACGTGGAAGGCAGCGTGGGCCTGAACGTGCTGACGCGCACGTGGATCGACGAGCGTCAGCTCAGCACGGCATTCCAGTTCGGCGAGTTCGCCGGGGTCGGCATCGCATTCGGGGACAAGCGCGAATTCGATGTCGGCGTCCGCTATCAGCACGTCTCCAACGCCGACATCAAGAAGCCGAACGACGGTCTCACCTTCGGAAGCCTGGTGTTCCAGTACCGCTTCGATCCCCGCTGACGATCTTCTTCGCCATGCTCCAGCGGTGGACCTCGCTCGGGCCGTCGTAGACGCGGAACGCGCGCATGTCGGCAAAGATGCGCATCACGACTGACTCGCCGGTCACGCCCCGTCCGCCGAGGACCTGCACGCTGCGGTCGACGACGCGCCACTCGGCTTCCGAGCAGACGACCTTGGCGCGGCTCGATTCGTAGTTGCAGCGCTCGCCCCGGTCGAGCAGCCATGCGGTGTGCCAGATGTGCAGGCGCGCGGTCTGCAGATCCATCTCGTTGTCGGCGAGCATGAAGCCCACGCCTTCGTGCTCTGCGAGCGGCTTGCCGAACGCCTCGCGACGCCGCGCGTAGTCGACGGCGACCTCGTGCGCGCGTCGCGCCTGGCCGAGCCAGCGCATGCAGTGCGTGAGCCGCGCCGGCGCGAGCCGCACCTGCGCGTAGCGAAAGCCCCTGCCAATCTCACCGAGCACGTCCGAGGCCGGAACGCGCAGGTCGTTGAACTCGACGACGCCGTGCCCGCCGGCAAAGCACGCGTCCAACGCGTCCATCTGGCGCACGACGCGGATGCCGGGCGCGTCCATGTCGGCGAGGAACATGCTCGCCGAGCCGTCATCCATTTTCGCCATCACGATCGTGAACGCCGCGCCGGTCGCGCCGGTGATGAACCACTTGGTGCCGTTGATCACGTAGTCGTCGCCGTCGCGCACCGCGGTGGTCTTGAGCATCGACGGATCGGCGCCGGCGCCGGGCGCGGGCTCCGTCATCGCGAAGCACGATCGAGTGCGGGCGGCGACCAGCGGCGCGAGCCAGCGCGCCTTCTGCTCCGGCGAGGCGACCGCCTCCAGCAGATGGATGTTGCCCTCGTCGGGCGCGTGAACGTTGAGCGCGACGGGGCCCAGTCGCGAGTAGCCGGCTTCCTCGAAGACGATTGCCTTTGCCACGTGGCTCAAGCCGAGGCCGCCGATCTCGCGCGACGCGTGCGGCGTCAGCAATCCCGCGGCGCGCGCCTTGGCGGTGAGCTCGGCGCGCAAGTCCTCGCTCGGGCCATGCGCGGATTCGCGCGGATCCCCTTCGAACGGAAGCACGTGGTCGACGACGAATCGTCGCGTTCGATCGCGCAGATCGACGAGCTCGGGCGTGAGGGCGAAGTCCATTTTGCTATGATCGCACGATCGAGCGAAGCGCGATGCAACCGGGTTTCAACGACGAACCTCTGACGCCGTCGGCATTCCTGCGGCGCGCCGCGCACGTCTTTCCCGACCGCGCGGGCGTCGTCCAGGGCGGCCTTCGATTCACGTACGGCGCATTCCACGAGCGCGCGCTCAAGTTCGCGGGCGCGCTGAAGGCGCTCGGCGTCGCGCCGGGCGACCGCGTCGCCGTGCTTGCCGGCAACACGCACGTGATGCTCGCTGCGCACTACGCGGTGGCGTTCGCCGGCGCCGTCCTCGTCGCGCTCAACACGCGGATCACGCCGGCCGACATTGCCTACGTCGTCGGGCACGCCGGCGCGACGGTGCTCGTCTACGATCACGACCATGCGCCTGCCGCGGCGCAGGTCGGCGGCAGCGTCGGCACGCGGCTGCGGCTCGTTTGCGCAGGCGGGGACTCCGACGAGCTGGAGCCGATGATCGCGGCAGCCGCACCGCATCGCCATCCGGTTACCGACGAGCGATCGCTCCTTGCGCTCAACTATACGAGCGGGACGACAGCGCGGCCGAAAGGCGTCATGTATCACCATCGCGGCGCCTATCTGCAGGCGCTGGCGATGGCGATGCACATGGGACTCACGAGCGACTCGGTGTATCTGTGGACGCTGCCGATGTTCCACTGCAACGGCTGGTGCTTCCCCTGGGCGGTCACCGCAATGGGCGGCGTTCACCTGTGCCTCCCCAAGGTCGAGCCCGCCGCAATCTGGCGGCACCTGCGCGAGTCCGGCGTCACCCATTTCTGCGCAGCGCCGACGGTGCTGACGATGACGATCTGGCATCCCGATGCCGGCAAGTCGCCCCGGCGCGTGCGCATCGCGACCGGCGGCGCGCCGCCCACGCCTGCGCTGCTCGAGCGCCTCGCCGCGCTCGACATGGACATCACGCACCTGTACGGGCTGACCGAGACGTTCGGCCCCGTCGCGCTGTGCGAATGGCGCAGCGAATGGAGCGCGCTTCCGATCGCCGAGCAGGCGAAGCTCAAGGCGCGGCAAGGCGTGGGCAACGCGATCAGCGAGCGCATCCGCGTCGTCGACGCGAGCGGAGCCGACGTGCCCGCCGACGGAACGACGATGGGCGAGATCTCGATCCGGGGCAACAATGTGATGCTCGGTTACTACGACGACGACGAAGCGACGCGCAAGGCGGCGCCGGATGGGTGGTTCCGCACCGGCGATCTCGGCGTCATGTGCCGCGACGGCTACGTCGCGCTGCGCGATCGCGCCAAGGACATCATCATCTCGGGCGGCGAGAACGTGTCGTCGATCGAGGTCGAGGAGGCGCTGACGAGCCACGCCGCGGTCCTCGAGGTCGCCGTGGTCGCCGCGCCGGACGAGAAGTGGGGCGAGGTCCCCGTCGCGTTCGTCACGCTCAAGGACGGCGCCGCAGCGAGCGGCGCCGAGCTGATCGAGCACGCTCGCCTGCGGCTCGCCCGGTTCAAGGCGCCGAAGCGCGTGATCTTCGGGCCGCTGCCGAAGACCGCGACCGGCAAGGTGCAGAAGAAGGCGTTGCGCGACCAGCTGCGCGGCACATGACGTGGTGACGCGCCTCTTCACGACCGACGCGATGCGCGCGATCTTCGACGAGCGCGCGCGAGTGCAGCGGATGCTCGACGTCGAAGCGGCGCTCGCCGCTGCGCAAGCGCGCGTTGGCATCGTCCCCGCCGACGCCGCGGCGGCCATCGCGACGTGCTGCCGCGCCGAGCTCTACGACGGCGACGCGATCGCCGGCGCGGCGCGCAATGCGGGGAACCTGGCGATTCCGCTCGTCGCCGCGCTCACGAAAAGGGTCGGCGAGGCGAATGCCGGCGCGCGCGGCTACGTTCATTGGGGCGCCACCAGCCAGGACATTCTCGACACCGCGCTCGTCCTGCAGTTGCGCCACGCGCTCGCACTCATCGAGGGCGATCTCGCACGGCTGGACGGCGCGCTGGCGACGCAGGCCGATCTGCATCGGGCAACGGTCATGCCCGGACGAACGTGGTTGCAGCAGGGGCTTCCGGTGACGCTCGGGTTGAAGCTCGCCGGCGTGCTGTCCGCGCTCTCGCGCGATCGCGCGCGGCTTTCCGAGCTGCGTCCGCGGCTGCTGACGCTGCAGCTGGGCGGCGCGACCGGCACGCTCGCGTCGCTCGCTGAGCGCGGTCCTGACGTGGAGAAGGCGCTGGCGGAGGCGTTGGAGCTCGCCGTCGCCGACACGCCGTGGCACGCGCACCGCGACCGGCTGTGCGAGCTCGCCGCCGCGCTGGGAATCCTGACGGCGACGCTGGGCAAGCTCGCGCGAGACATCGCGCTGCTCGCGCAAAGCGAAGTCGCCGAGGCGTTCGAGCCCGCCGCGCCCGGTCGCGGCGGCTCGTCGACGCTGCCGCAGAAGCGCAATCCCGTCGCAGCTTCGATTGCGATCGCCGCAGCCGTGCGCGTTCCACACCTCGTCGGCACGATGCTCGCCGCCGCGGTGCAGGAGCACGAGCGCGGCCTCGGCAACTGGCCGGCCGAATGGGACACGCTGCCGGAGATCGTGCTCCTTGCCGCCGGCGCGCTCGATGCGATGACCGAAACCGTCACGGGACTCGACGTCGATCCCGTCCGGATGCGCGCGAATCTCGACCACTCGAACGGACAGATCCTCGCCGAGGCGGCGCAGATGGCGCTGGCGCCGACATTGGGGCGCGACGTCGCGCATCACGTCGTCCGCGACGCGTCGGCGCGCGCGCTGCGTGAAGAGCGTCACTTGAAGGACGTGCTCGCCGACGATCCGCAGGTGCGCGAGGCGATCGACGAGGTGCGGCTCGCGCGGCTGTTCGACCCTGCGAACTACCTGGGCTCGGCCAACGCCTTCATCGATCGCGTGCTGGCGGCGCGCTGATCAATCCTTCAGCACGATCCCCGAGCGAGTGATCACGTCGCCGAGTCGCCGGCGCTCCTCCGCCATGAAGGCCGCGAAGTCGGCCGGGCGGTCCCCGACCGGCACCGCGCCGGTCTTCAGCACGCGCTCCTTGACCTCCGCGAGGCTCATCGCTTTCACGATCTCGTCGGACAGCCGCGCGACGATCTCCGGCGGCGTTCCGGCGGGCGCCACGACACCCCAGGTCTGCGAAATCTCGTACCCCGGCACGGTGCTGCCGATCGTGGGCAGGTCCGGCAGGCTCGGATTGCGCTCCGCGCCGGTCGTCGCGAGCGCCCGTACACGGCCTCCGCTCATGTGCGCGCCGGCGGCGATGGGCGAGGTGATGATGTACTGCGCGTTTCCCGCGATCACGTCGAGGAGCGCCGGCGCCGCGCCCTTGTACGGAACGTGCGTCACCTTGATGTCGGCGAGCAGGTTCAGCATCTCCCCGGCGAGGTGCGCGGGCGTGCCGACGCCGGCCGACGCATAGTTCAGCACGCCCGGCTTGTCCTTCGCGAGCTTGACGAGCTCGGCGACCGTCTTCGCCGGCACTTCGATGTTGACGACGAGGACATTCGATGCCGTCGCGATCCGCGAGATGGGGACGAAGCTCCGGGTTGCGTCGTATGGAAGGTCCTTGCGAAGGTTGGGCAGGATCGCGTAGATCGCCGTCGTGGTGAGCAGCAGCGTGTAACCGTCGGGTGGCGATTTCGCGACGATCTCGGCACCCACGACACCCCCGGCCCCGGCGCGGTTGTCCACGATGACCGGCTGGCCGACGCCATCGGCGAGCTTGTCCACGAGCAGGCGCGCGAGCTGGTCGGGCGCGCCTCCAGGCGCGTCGGCCACGACGAGGCGGATCGTCCTGTTCGGGTAGGTCTGTGCCGAAGCACCGCCGGCGAACGCGAGCGTCGCGAGGGCAACGAGCGCCAGGCAAGCGCGAGGTGACTTGTTCATGGTTCCTCCTGGTGGCGGCGGCGGGGCACAGGCACCCGTCGCTCGGGCTCGGGCACAGCGTCGTCCTTCGATCGGGCTTTGCCGCCGTACAATCATACCGATCCCGCCGGCCGCCATGACCCCTGCCAATCTCCTCGTGCTGATGTCGGACGAGCACAACCCGAAGTTCCTGGGCGCCGCCGGCCATCCGTTCATTGCCACGCCGAGTCTCGACGCGCTCGCCGCGCGCGGCACGCGCTTCACCTCCGCGTACACCGCGTGCCCGATCTGCGTGCCGGCCCGCGCGAGCTTTGCGGTCGGCCGCTACGTCCACGAGATCGGCTACTGGGACAACGCAGACGGCTACGACGGGGCGATTCGCAGCTGGCATCACGCGCTGCGCGACACCGGCCATCGCGTGGTGTCGATCGGCAAGCTCCACTTCCGCGGTCGCAAAGGCGACGACCACGGCTTCTCCGAGGAGATCGTGCCGATGCACATCGTCGACGGCATCGGCGACGTCAAGGGGCTGATCCGCGACCGGATCCCGACGAGAAAGGGCGGCGACAAGATGGCGCGGCTGGCCGGTCCCGGCGAGTCGCCGTACACGGTCTACGACCGCGAGATCGCCTCGCGCGCCCAGATCTGGCTGCACGAGGAGGCGCCGCGGTGGCGCGACAGGCCATGGGTGCTGTTCGTGTCGTTCGTCGCGCCGCACTTCCCGCTCACGGCGCCGGCCCGATGGTTCTACCGGTACTGGGAACAGGACCTGCCGATGCCGAAGCAGTATGCAAAGGCTGAGCGTCCGCATCATCCGTTCATCGACGACTACGCGCGGACCGTAGACTACGACCCGCATTTCAGCTCGACGGCCGACGTCAAGCGCGCGATCGCGGGCTACGCCGGCCTCGTGTCCTCGCTCGACGAGAATATCGGCAACGTCCTGCGATCGCTCCACGACGCCGGTCTCGAAGGCTCGACGCGCGTGCTGTACACGAGCGACCACGGCGACAACGCGGGAGCCCGCGGGCTGTGGGGCAAGTCCACGTTCTACGAGGAGAGCGCCGGCGTGCCGCTGATCGTCGCGGGTCCCGACGTCGCGCAGGGACGCGTCGTGTCGACGACGGTATCGCACATCGACTGCGCGCCGACGATCCTCGAAGCGACCGGCGTGGACCTGCGCGCGGGCGATGGATCGCTGCCGGGAGCCTCGCTTTTCGCGGTGGCGCGAGGCGCGTCGCCGGCGCGGCCGGTGATCTCCGAGTATCACGCGATCGGCTCGACGGGCGGCGCGTTCATGCTGCGCTTCGGCAAGTGGAAGTACTGTCACTACGTCGCGTACCGGCCGCAGCTCTTCGATCTCGGGTCCGATCCGGAGGAACTCGTCGACCTCGCCGGCGACACCCGGTTCGCCGACGTACTCGCGCAGGGCGAAAGGCTCTTGCAGGCGACGCTCGATCCGGCCGCCGTCGATGCGAGGGCGAAGAAGCGCCAGCAGCAGTTGCTCGCGAGCTTCGGCGGCCGCGAGGCGGCGCTCGCGCGCGGCGACCTCGGCTTCACGCCGGCCCCGGGAACACCTGCCGAAATGAATTGACTACGGCGATTGCGACGCTTTTCGCCGCTCGTCGATGAGCGTCGCCATCGCCGCGATCGTCGCTGAAGCCAGCAGATCCATGACCGAAACGCGGGCAGTGAAGCGAATGCGCACGCGTAACGCGATCTCGGCCGCTCGCAGCGAGTCTCCGCCGACTTCCAGAAAGGGATCGTCGACACCGACGTCGGCGAGCTGGAGAACGTCGGTCCAGATCCTGGTCAGTGCACGTTCTGTGTCCGTGCTCCCGGCGCGATAGGCGACCTCGAGCTCGGGCCGCCCATCGCCCGGCTCCGGCAGCGCGGGGCGCGCGACCTTGCCGTTGTCCGCCTGAGGAAAGCGCTCCATTCGAACATACGCTGCCGGCCACATCGGGCCGGGAAGTTGCGACGCGACGAGCTTGCGCAATTGGGCTACGTCCACCGCGCGGCCGCGCTTCGCCACGAAGTACGCGACGAGCCGCTGCTCGCCCTGCCTGCGCGCATCGGGGCGGCCGACGACCACTGCCTCGCCGACCGCGGGATGCGTCAACAGGACGCGCTCGACTTCGGCGGTCTCGACGCGATAGCCGCGGATCTTGACCTGCGAATCCTTGCGGCCGACGCAGACCAGGCACCCGTCCGCGCGGCGATAGCCGACGTCGCCGCTGCGGTACATGCGCAGCGCCGGATCCGCGGCGTCGCGCGAGAACGCGGCACGCGTCAAGTCGTCGCGGTTCCAATAGCCCGGGGACAGGTAACGGCTGCAAGCGACGATCTCCCCGATCTCGCCATTCGGGACCTCGTTGCCGTCGTCGCCGACGAGTCGCACCGCGTTGTCTTCGGTCGGATAGCCGACCGGGACATCGTTGCCGTCGAATGGCGTGTCCTTGCGCAAGAAGTACCACTGCGTCGATCCCTGCTCGTTGCTGCCGAGCCGATTGACGAGCACGGCGTCGTCGCGAAAGTGCCGGCGGAACGCGTCGAAGTCGCGTCGATAGCTCGGCTCGGCCCACAGTTTCAGCATGCGCACGGACGCGAACCGGAAATCCGGTGCGAGCTCGGCGACGAGCTGCCGGAAGACGGTCGGTGCGGCCGACAGGATCGTCGCCTGCCGCGCCGTCATCCAGTCAGGGAGCGACTGCAGACCGTCGTCCCTGACGCTCCACAGTTGCAGCGTCCCGCCGGTCAGCCAGGTCATCAGCGCGTCGTGGCAGCCGCCGTTGACGGTGAGCTGCATCAAGGTGAGCAGGCGATCGCCCTTTGCGAGGCCCAGCCCGTTGGCGTAATTGCGCACGTAGTGCAGGAGGTTGCGGTGCGTCTGCACGACGCCCTTCGGCTGGCCGGTCGACCCGGACGTGTACATCACCCACAGCGGCGAGTCGACGGAGACCGCAACGCCGGGATTGCCGGCCGGCACGTCGGCCGCGATTGCGTCGACGCACAAGACAGTGCGCCGCGGTCCGGCCATTTGCCGGGCGCGGTGCTCGTGTCGCTTCTCGGTGAGCACGATTCGCGCCGCGACGTCGTCGACCATGAACGCGCCGCGCGCCACCGGGCAGCGCGAATCGATCGGAACATAGAGACGGCCGAGCTTGAAAGTCGCGAGCATCGCGGCCGCCAGCCGCGAATCGCTGTCGAGCAGCGTCGCAATCGCCCCGGACGCGGCGTCGGTCCGGTCTCGAATCGCGTGCGCGATGCGATTGGCTGCGCCGTCGAGCTCGCGGTAGCTCGTGCTTCCGGCGCGAGTGACAACCGCGGCGCGCCCGGCATTCGCATCGGCGATGCGCTCGAAGCGGGCGAAGACCGTCTGCTCGATCTCGGCGCGCGCAAACGGCGTCCACCCCGGAACGTCCTGGCCGCAACTCGTCGCCGCGCCGGGTGGCTGCGCGCCTTGTTCCATCGCTCGATCGGGCATTGGACGCCGCCGATTATTCTTTCCGCCACACGGTCGCGAGCCACGGTTGCTGCTCGCGCGGCAGCCCCGCCGGCCGATAGTACGATGCAAGCTCGATGAAACCAGCTTCCCTCCCGTAACGGCGCCAGGTCTCCGGATCGTGGTACGCGCCGTAACGGCCGCGGTTCCAGCCTTCCTCGTTCGCGCCATGCGGGTTCGAGCTGAACAGCACGCCGCCGGGCGCGAGCGCCGCTCGGAGCTCGCGCAGGACGCGCGGAAGCTCGCTCTCGGGAACGTGGAACAGCGCCGCGTTCGCGAACACGCCGTCGAATCGGTCCGCGGGCAGGTCGAGCCTCAGGAAATCCTGCTGCCATACCTCGCAGCCGCTGTACGCGCGCGCCATCTCGGCGAACTTCGCCGCCCCTTCGAGACCGATCGCCTCGTGGCCGAGCGCGGCAAAGGTCTTGAGATCGCGTCCCGGCCCGCATCCGAAATCGAGGATCCTGAACGGCGGCTCGCCGCGAATGTGGTCGAGGAGCGCAGCGATGTTCTGGCTGACGTCGTGCTCGCGCGTGCCTTGCCAGAACGCGTCGGCGCGCTCTTCGTAATGCGCGAGCGTGAGGCGGGCGATCCGCTCGAGCTCCTGCGCCCTGGCTCTGTCAGCGGTCATTCGTCACTCACCCATCTGCAGCAGCGTGCCGCGATTGCGGGCGTCGCGCATCGACCATGCGAACACGGCGGCGCCCAGCGCGAGGTAGACGACGTTGAGCGCGCACGCAATCCAGAAGTGGTCCCAGCGAAAGACGCCCTGGATCAGCACCGAGCGCATCCCTTCGAACACGTGCGACGACGGGATCGCCGATGCGATCGTCTGCATCCACGCAGGCAGCACGCCGATCGGATAGTAGACGCCGGAGATCGGCGCGATGATGAACACCGCGGCCCACGCGAGCTCCTCGGCGCCCATGCCCAGGCGCAGGATCACACCCGACATCGCGAGGCCGATCCCCCAGCCGAAGACGACAAGATTCGCGAAGAACGCGGCGAGCGGCAGCCCGATCGAGAAGATCGAGTAGCGAAAGACGAGATACGCGAAGAGGCACGCGCCGCCGACGCCGATCAGCGCCCGTAAGAGGCTGATCGTGAGCTGCCCCGCGATGTATTCGGGCAGCGTGAGCGGCGCGACGAACAGGTTGCCGAGGTTGCGCGCATAGAACTCCTCGATGAACGTCAGCGAGACGCCGAGCTGGCCGCGAAACAGCAGGTCCCACAGCAGCACTGCGCCGATGAAGAATCCGGGCGCGTCGCGCAGGAAATTGTTCGTCGGCGCGAGATAGAGCGTGAGGAACCCCCAGATCACCATCGTCACCGTCGGGTAGTACATCATCGACACGATGCGCGTCCACGAGCGCAGGATCAGATAGCCGTGGCGGCGCAATATCGCGCGCACGCGCCGCAGCGATGCCGCGGCGCCGGTGTGGCACGTCAGGCCGGCCGCCGCGCTCATTGGGCGACTTCCACCGTGCCGCCGGGAACGCGCTCGTCGGTGAGCCCGCGCGCGATGTCGAGGAACACCTCCTCCATGTTCTCGCGGCCGTAGCGCGCGATGAGCTCCTGCGGCGAGCCCTGGTCGACGAGCACGCCCGCGCGCAGCATGATGACGTCGTCGCACATCCGCTCGACCTCGCCCATGTGGTGCGATGCGAGCAGCATCGTGCAGCCGCTGCGGTGCTGATAGCGCTCGAGGTACGTGCGCATCCGGTCGCCGATGTCGGGATCGAGGGAGGCCGTCGGCTCGTCGAGAAGCAGCACGTCGGGCTCGTTCAGCACGGCCTTCGCGAGCGAGACGCGGGTCCGCTGGCCTGCCGACAGGCTGCCGTACGGACGCTTCAACAGCCCGGTGAGATCGCAGTCATCGGCGACTTCCGCGATTCGCTCGCGCGCGCGGCGCAGTCCGTAGAGGTCGGCAAAGACCGAGAGGTTCTGCGCGACGGTCAGCCGCTTCGGCAAATCGACGTACGGCGACGTGAAGTTCATCCGCGGGAGCACGCGGTGCCGTTGCGCCGGCATGTCCTCGCCGAGGACGGTGATGCGCCCGGCGCTCGGTGTCAGCACGCCGAGCAGCATCGACAGCGTCGTCGTCTTGCCGGCCCCGTTACCCCCGAGCAGCGCGGTCGTCGTGCCGGTGCGAACCGCGAACGAGATGCCCTTGACCGCTTCGACGGCGCCGTAGGACTTGGCGAGATCGGCGACGACGATCGCGGAGTCGGTTCGCTCGGTCAGCACTGGATCGTCTGGCGGCAATACTGCGCGAGCTCCCTGACGACCGTCGTGCTCCCGATCGGACGGCGCGCCTTGCCCTCGCCGTACTCCATCGCGAGCTTGAATTCGTATTTGCGGAAGAACGCGTCGAACTGCTCGGCGCCGAGCGTGCCGACGGCGGCAAGCGCGTCCTGCCCCGCGTCGTACTCGAGGAGGATCGCCGCGAGCGGCTGCGGCGCCGGGCCGGACACCACGCGAGCTCCGGAAGCGGGGTCGTAGACGCTGTGCTCGGCGCAGCAGTGGATCGCCTGCGCGACCGAGTTGGACGAGGGCTGCCGCTGGTAGCGGATGAACGAGACGTCGCGCGTCGGATACGCGAGCTTGTGCGCGCAGATCGCCGAGAATGCGACGATCGCATTTCGCGGCCCCACTCCGCCGCGCCACTCGTACGTCGAGCCGTCCTCGCGCTTGAGCGTGGCCGCCGTTTCGACGGGGTGGCCGAGCTTGAGAAGAAAGCAGGGCGTGCCGGCGTACGGGTACTGGAAGACGTAGTTGGTCTCGTCCTTCAAGTCGCGCACGCGCAGCGGCGCGCGGTACGCGTCGACGAGCGCCGCGCGCTCGTAGAACCGGGTTGCGGTGTCCGCCCACGCCGACAATGCCGGCAAGCCGCCTGCGCCCGACAGCGCGGCGCAGGTCCCCAGAAATTGGCGTCGCTCCAAGACCTCGCTCCTCGACTCGACCCTAGGCTGCGATGAGCTCGCGGACGTGCTCGGCCGCGCTGCGGCCTAATGCAGACAGCGAGTAGCCGCCTTCGAGCGTCGACACGATCCGGTTCTTCGCGTAGCGCGCGGCGGCGCCGATCATTTCCCGGGTGACCCACGCGTAATCGTCTTCCACGAGCTTGAGCCCGGCGAGCGGATCCTCGCGATGCGCGTCGAAGCCCGCCGAGATGAACAGCATCTCCGGCTGGTGGCGCTCGAGTGCCGGCATCCAGTGCTCGGAAACCGCCTCGCGGAACCCTTTGCCGCCGGTGCCCGCGGAGAGGGGGATGTTGACCATGTTCGGCGCCGTATTGTCGAGCCCGCAATACGGATACAGCGGATGCTGGAACGTCGAGATCATCAGCACGCGCGGGTCGTCGGTGAACATCGCCTCCGTGCCGTTGCCGTGATGGACGTCGAAATCGACGACCGCCACGCGTTCGAGGCCGTGCGCCAGCGCGTGCGCGGCGCCGACGGCGACGTTGTTGAACAGGCAGAATCCCATCGCGCGGTCGCGCTCGGCGTGGTGTCCCGGCGGACGCACCGCGCAGAAGGCGTTGCGGCACTCGCCCGACAGCACGAGATCGGTCGCCAGGACGACCGCGCCCGCCGCGTGCCGCGCGGCGTCGAGCGAGTGCGCGTTCATCGCCGTGTCGGGATCGAGGAAGTGCAGCCCGTCCGCCGGGGCCTCGGCCTCGATCAGCGCGATGTAGTCGCGGCTGTGCACGCGGAGGAGCTGCTCGTGGGTCGCCGCGGGCGCCGAATAGTGGCGAAGATAGGGGTCGAGTCCCGCGCTGATCAGGCGGTCGCCGATCGCGGACAAGCGGTCCGGGCATTCGGGGTGGTACGGCCCCATGTCGTGCAGCAGGAACGACGGGTGCGTTATGTAAGCGGTGGGCACGGCGTTTGCTTCGATGGATCCGGCGGCAAGCAGGTGAACCCGGTCCAGGACGCGTGCGCCGAACGGCGAGCGCACCCCGACGGGCGGAGTGTAGCCCGCGCATGCCGAGGATGACCAGTCCGGGATAACAAGCTAATGTGCCCCTTAGCGGCACCCACGATACGGAAAAAGACCCATGACCGTCCGCCCCCTCAGTCAAGCCAACGACCCGATCACCCAGCGCCTGTCCGCCGTGCTCGTGCAGCTCGACCGCATCGTCGTCGGCAAGCGCGAGCCGCTGAAGCTCGCCTTCGCGTGCCTGCTCGCGCGCGGCCATCTGCTGATCGAGGACATCCCCGGCGTCGGCAAGTCGACGCTCGCCCAGGCGCTCGCGACGACGCTCGGCCTCAAGTACGCGCGCGTCCAGTTCACGAGCGACCTCCTTCCCGCCGACGTGCTCGGCGTGTCGATCTTCGATACGGAAACGCGCTCGTTCCGCTTTCACCCCGGCCCGATCTTCCACTCGGTCGTGCTCGCCGACGAAATCAACCGCGCGCCGCCGAAGACGCAAAGCGCGCTGATGGAGGCGATGGAAGAGCGGCAAGTGTCGCAGGACGGCGAAACGCGCAGGCTTCCCGATCCGTTCTTCGTGATCGCCACGCAGAACCCCGTCGAGCAGATCGGCGCGTACCCGCTGCCGGAATCGCAGCTCGACCGTTTCCTTATGGCGATCGAGATCGGCTATCCGGATCCCGCGGCGGAGCGCGAGCTCCTGACCGGCGGCGACCGGCGCGCGCAAGTCTCGACGCTTCCGCCGCTCGCGGATCCGCCGACGCTCCTCGAATGGCAGCGCGAAGCCGCGGCGGTGCACGTCGCGCCGGCGCTGCTCGACTACGTGCAGGCGTTGCTCGCCGCCACGCGCGGCAACGTGGGCACCGGCGCGGACGCCGGCGCGCGCCGGGGTCTCTCGCCGCGTGCCGGTCTGCTGCTGCTCGCCGCGGCGCGCGCCTGGGCGATGCTCTCCGGGCGTCCGATGGCGCTTCCCGAAGACGTCCAGGCGGTGTTTCCGTCGGTCGCCGGCCATCGGCTCGCGGGGGGCGCACGCGCAGGCGCGCTGCAGGCGCAGGCGCTGCTTCGCACCGTCGCGATTCCCTGATCCACGATAGGCGTGCGGAGCCGCGCCGCGCCCAGGCCGCGACCCGCTCGTTGACAAGAGACTCCGCCGATGCGCGCGTCGACGACCGCCACCGCCCCGGCCGCAGGGCCCGGCTCCTGGCGCGAGACCTACCGGCAGCGCCTGTTCCGGCACGCGCCGGCCGACCGCGACCCGGTGACGCTGCGGCACCGCCGCATCTACATCCTGCCGACGAAGCGCGGGATCGCATTCCTCGCCACCCTCGCGATGGCGCTGCTCACCTCGCTCAACTACTCGCTGTCGCTGGGCTTCGGCACGACGTTCCTGCTGGCGGGACTCGTCGCGGCCTCGCTGATCCACACGTTCCGCAATCTTGCGGGCATCGAGCTGCGGCCGCTCGCCGCGGGCGAGACGTTCGCGGGCAGCGTCATGCCGTTCACGCTCGGGCTCGCGGGCGGCGCGACGCCGCGCTACGCGATCACGCTGTCGGCGCGCGGGTGCTTTCCGGTCACCGTCGACGTCGTGCCGGATTCCGCGCTGCCCGTTGCGCTCGAGCTCCTGACGCCGCGCCGCGGACGCATTGTGCTCGGTCGCATCACGCTCTCCTCCGACTATCCGCTCGGGCTGTGGCAAGGCTGGGCGTACGTGCACTTTCCGCTGGCCGGCATCGCGTTCCCGACGCCCGAGGTCGCGCCCCCGCCGCTTCCAGCGGGGGCCGCCGGGCAGGACGATTTCTCGACGTCGCGCAGCGACTACGGCGACCTCGCGGGGCTGCGCACGTATCAGGCCGGAGATCCGATGCAGCGCGTCGCGTGGAAAGCCGTCGCGCGCGGAATCGGATGGCACACGAAGCAATTCGAAGGCGGCGGCGGTGGCGGCCCGGTCCATCTCGACTGGCATGCGCTGCCGCCGAAGCTCGACCCGAAAGTGCGGATCGCGCGATTGACCGCGTGGGTGCTCGCCGCCGAGCGCGCGGCGCGGCCATTCAGCCTCACCGCGCCGGGAATCGCGCTCGCCACCGGGCAGGGTCGCGAGCATCGGCGCGCCGCGCTCACCGCGCTCGCGCTGATGCCGGAGCGCTCGCAATGACGTGGCTGCACCCGACGAAGCAGCGCCGCGCGCCGCCGGGACGGCGCGTCGTCACGCTGTCCCCGTCGCAGATCCGCTGGCTCGGCGCGCTGCTGCTCGCCACCCAGCTGCCGATGCTCGGCTACGTGCCGGTATGGGTGGCCTGTCTCGGGATATTGCTCGTCGCGCTGCGTTTCGTGCTCGTCGCGCGCAGCGTAAAGAATCGCGACCCCGCGCCGCAGATCATCCGCTCGTGGATCCTCGGGCTCCTCGCGCTCGTGACCGCGGTGGCCATCCGCCACTCGCTCGGCTACTTCATCGGCCGCGATCCGTGCGTCGCGTTCCTGTTCGCGCTGATCGGCATCAAGTTCCTCGAGACGCGCAACGCGCGCGACGGAACGCTCATCGTCTGCCTCGCGTGCCTGCTGATCGTCACGCCGTTCTTCTACAGCCAGTCGCTGCTCGCCGCCGCGCTCGCCATACCCGCTGTCCTGCTGATGGGAGGCGTCCTGCAGGCGCTCGCCCGCCCGGACGGGCTCCCGCCGCTGCCCGGCGGATGGCGGACGCCGCTCGCCGCCACGCTCAGGATGTTCGCGCAAGGCGTTCCGATCGCCGTGACGCTCTTCGTGCTCTTCCCGCGCATCGCGGGACCTCTGTGGAGCGTGCCGGCCGACCACTCCGCCAGTTCCGGCCTGTCCGATCACATGTCGCCGGGCATCATCAGCGAGCTGTCGCTCTCCGACGCGGTCGCCTTCCGCGTCGATTTCGAGAGCGCGGTGCCCCCGCCGTGGCTGCGCTACTGGCGCGGGCCGGTGCTGTCGCGCTTCGACGGCCGGGAATGGACGATGGGACCGCAGCGACCCTCGGCTGCGTTTACCCGGCCCGAAGGCGCGCCGGTCATCTACACCGTCACGCTCGAGCCGCACTGGAAGCCGTGGCTGTTCGCGCTCGATCTGCCCGCGAGCCTTCCGCAGGTGACGTCGGACTCGGACCTGGCGTTTCACGCCGATGCGAACGCCGTGCTGACCCGCGACCAGCAGATCATCGCCCGCTTCCCCGTCACGCAGCCGCTGCGCTACCAGCAGACGTCGAACCTGCGCAGCGCGTATCCCGCGTCGGCGGGCGTCGAGCTCGAGCGCGAGATCGAAGAGAACCTTCAATTGCCGCAAGGCGGCGTCAACACGAACCCGCGCACCCGATCGCTTGCGCGGGAGCTGCGGCGGGCGCACCCGGACGATGCCGGCTACATCGACGCCGTGCTCGCCCTCTTCAACAAGCAGTCGTTCTACTACACGCTTGCGCCGCCGCTGCTCGGCGACAACCCGGTGGACGGCTTCCTGTTCGACACGCGCCGCGGCTTTTGCGAGCACTACGCGAGCGCATTCGTCGCGATGCTGCGCGCGGCCGGGATTCCGGCACGGGTGGTGACCGGCTACCAGGGCGGCACGATCAATCCGAACGGCGATTATCTGATCGTGCGCCAGTCGGACGCGCACGCGTGGTCCGAGGCGCTCGTCGGCGGGCAATGGCGTCGCTTCGATCCGACGGCCGCGATCGCGCCGTCGCGGATCCAGATGGGGCTCGGCGGCGCCGTGCCGGCGAGCGATCCGATTCCGATGCTCGCGCGGCTCGACGATTCGTTCCTCAAGAGCTTTCAACTGTCGTGGGATGCGATCAACCACGACTGGCGCCGCAACGTGGTCGGATTCAATTTCGATCGTCAGCGCGCGTTGTGGCGCGAATGGAAGCTCAACGTGCTGGCGCCGTGGCAGATCACGAGCATCGTCGTGACGATCGGGGCGGTCTGGGTCGGCGCCGTCCTGGGCTGGCTTGCGTGGCGCAAGCGCCGGCAGGACCGCGCACGCGCGCTCTGGGACGCGATGTGCGCGCGGCTCGCGCGCGCCGGGTTGCCGCGCGCGGCGTACGAAGGACCGGTCGACTACGCCGGGCGCGCCGCGTCGCGCTGGCCTGAATTCACGAGCGCGTTCGCCATCATCGGCGACTCCTACGCTGCGCTGCGCTACGGTCCGGTGGCTGCGCACGCCGACACGACGCTCGAGCGGGCCTCGGCGCTCTGGCGCCTCAGCGCGCGCTCGACCTGCTGCCCTCGCCTGCCGAATTGCGGGCAACACCCGCGCCGACATAGGCGTACCAGACCTATCGCAAAATCCCGGCGAGCGGCCCGAGAGCCGAATTTCCCGCGTCGCCCGCAGCGAGCCCCGGTACATAGAGGTACAGCGAGGGGCGAGAGGAAACGACAAAGCTATCGGGCCGCGCAGCCCATTTTGCGAAGGTTCAGAGAAGCGCTTCGCGGTCGAGGCCTTTGCGGTGAAGCCGCTCGCGCAGCTTCTCGAGCGCCTCCGCCTGGATCTGACGGACCCGCTCCCGCGTGACCCCTATCTCGCGCGCGAGCTCCTCGAGCGTCGCGACGTCGCGGCCGTTGAGACCGTAGCGCCGCTCGATCACGGTCCGCTGGCGCTCGTTGAGCTCGTCGAGCCACAGCCGCACCCAGCCTTCGATCGCTGCATTGTGCAGCACGAGCTCCGGCGCCAGCGCGCTTTCGTCGGCGAGCCCCTCTCCGATCGACACGCCCGCGTCGCGGTCGATCGGCGCGTCGAGCGAGGTCATGCGCTCGTTGTAGCCGAGGACGCTGCGCACCTTCTCGATCGGCTTGTCGAGCAGAAACGCGACGTCCTCGAGCGTGGCCTCGCGGCCGTCCGGCTGCGCGTGCATCTCGGATGGCGCAACGCGCGCAGCACGACGTTCGGCTCCTTGACCACGTGCGCGGGAAGTCGAATCGTTCGCGACTGGTTCATGATCGCGCGCTCGACCGCCTGCCGGATCCACCAGGTTGCGTAGGTGGTGAAGCGGAACCCGCGCTCGGCGTCGAATTTCTCTAGGGCATGGATCAGGCCCAGGTTGCCTTCCTCGATCAGGTCGGGGAGCGCAAGCCCGCGATCGTGTAGTGCTTGGCGATGCTGACGACGAGCCGAAGGTTGTGCTCGATCAGCCGCTGCCGCGCTTCGAAATCGCCCCGGCCATGGCACGGGCGAGCAGACCTCCTCTTCTGCGGAGAGCAACAGGTGCTGGCCGATCTCGTTCAGGTACATCTGCGTGATGTCGTTGACGATGTCGGCGCCGAGACCAGGCGCGGGCTCGGGAAGCGGGAGTTGCTGTGTGTAGTGGTCCGGCTCCGGCCGCGTCAGCGTCGCGGCGTTCGGCACTTCGTCTTCGGCCGGCGCGGCGTGCGCCGCGTCGTCCGCGTCCGCGTGCGCAATGCCCGGGAGCTCGAGGTCGACGTCGTCGTCGGGAGCGCGCGGCGCGCGTGTCATGCAGGCGGCAGGTAGCGCAATGGATCGACCGGCTTGCCCTGCCGGCGGATCTCGAAGTGCA